>CAVXUJ010000011.1:0-660547 GCA_963764995.1 Methanotrichaceae archaeon
TGCCTCATGCCCACATTGTTCAACCAGGGCCATGCCCTTCTCATCGGCGCAGGCGCGGACCTGCCCAACACGATCGACGATGCCATCGGCCTGGACGAGATCCTGCGCGATCCCAGCCGCTGTGCCTACCCGCCCAAACAGGTGCATCTGCTCACCGGCCCCGAGGCCACGCGGAAGGCCATCCTGGATGCGCTGGATGCCCTGCGCAAGCAGGCGGATGCCGACTTCATCGGTGATGGTGTACTTCTCCGGGCACGGTTACCGTGTTGAGACATCCATCGGTGAGTGCACTTCCTGATGCCTCACAGTTACGATCTGCAACGTCTATCCAAGACCGCCGTCAGCGGCCGGGAACTGGCCGAAAAACTGGCCGCTATCCCCGCCCAACGGCTGCTCCTGCTGCTGGACTGCTGCCATGCGGGCGGCGTGGGCGAGGAGAAAGCCCCCGGCCTGGAACTGAGCAAGGCACCCCTGCCGCCCGAGGCCTGCTCGGAAGCCTTCGGCCAGGGCAAGGGGCGCCTGCTGATCGCATCCTCCCGCGAAAAGATGAAATCTGACGGCGGCAAGCCATCTCTGCCTTCACCCTGGCGCTAATCGAGGCGCTGTGCGGCGAAGGAACCTCCAAGCGGATGGCTATGTGCGCGTGGCCGACCTGGCGCTGCACACGCGCCAGGTTGTGCCGGGACGCACCGAAGACCGCCAGCACCCCATCCTGCACTTCGAGCAGGCCGACAACTTCACCATTGCCTATTACGCCGGTGGCGAGGCGCAGCCCAAGGCGCTGCCCTTCAGCGCCCCCCAGATCGAGCCGGAGCCGGGTGCCGCGCGCCCAGGTGCAGAGTGCGACCGTGGTGGGCGACGGCATCATTGTGCAGGGCGACAAGAATGTGGTCTGGGTAGCGTGCCGTGCGGGCGCGGAACGTGCGCGGCGACGTGGTGACCGGCCGGAACCGGTTAAGGCCAAAGATCAGGCCGTGGCGGCAGGCGGGGATATCACCGACAGCACGTTGATCACCGCCCAGACGGTGGTGATCGCCGACCGTTACTGGCGGAGCGCCTTGCAGCCCCGCCTTCCGGAGGCCGATCTGCGCCCGGCCATCCAGGCGTATCTCGACTAGATCTCGGTACCCCGCGACCGCTACCTCAACTTCAAGGGTATGGGCGTCGCAGACCGTGTGCCGCTGCGGCTGCCGTTGATGGATCTGTATGTGCCGCTGTGGGTGCCTGCCTGGATCAACCCGAGGCGGAAGCCATTCCCGAAGAAGTGCGCCTTTCGGGCAAGAAGATCACCCCGCTCAAAGAGAAGGATATCTCCCAGATCGCCAACCGGCCTCTGCTGGAAGCTCGGCAGCAAAACTCCGGCTTGATCATCCTGGGCGACCCGGGCGCAGGCAAAACCACCTTTCTCAAGTACTTGGCGCTGCGCCTGGCGGGAGGCGGCGAGGAAGAACTGGGCCTGGGGCCGCGTTTGCCGATCCTGGTGCTGTATCCTCAGCTTATGCACAGGCCCTGGCCGCAGAGGATGTTCGCCTGGATGATCTCATCGCTGGTTACTTCCACGATATCGGCGCCGACCTGCCGGTCGGGCAGATGCTGACCGAGGCGCTGCACAGCGGTACGGCACTGATCCTGCTGGATGGCCTGGACGAAGTCAAAGATATGGCCCTGCGCAACACGGTCACGCAGCGCGGCAGATTTCTACACTCTGCACCGCCGCCCGGGCAACAAGTTTGTGCTCACCAGCCGTATCATTGGCTACCGCCAGGTGCGTCCCAGTGCGGAAGGCCTGCTGGAATGCACTCTGACCGACCTGACGGATACTGGGATTGCTTCATTTTTGGAGTGTTGTACGACTGCCCTGGAGCGCCAGGCACAGAGCAATACCGCCCTGGCAATTGCCGACGCTCACCAGGAGCGCACCGAGCTGCTGCAGGCCATCCAGCAGAACCCGGGCGTGCGCCGCCTGGCTGGCAACCCGCTGCTGCTGACGATCCTCACTCTGATGAAACGCCAGGGTGTGCCCTGCCCGAGCGGCGTGTGGAGCTGTATGAGCAGTATGTGCGCACCCTGCTCTCCACATGGAACCGGGCGCGCAGCCTGAGCTACGCTTCGCCCAGGCCGGGACCGGACGTGGACCACGCTGCGTATCCTGGCGCCCCTGGCGCTGTGGATGCACCAGGTCAGCCCCGGGGTAGAACTGTGTGGCGCGAAGAGCTGCATCGTAAACTGGTCGAGCTGTTCGATGCCCGCGGCGGCTCCCGGAGCCTGAACAGGCGGCGGCCCAATTCCTGGCTGATGTGGGTGAGCACGCCGCCCTGCTGCTGGAGCGCGGCGGCGTGGATGAATACGGCTTTATCCACCTCACCTTTGAGGAAATACCTGGCTGCAGTGGCCCTGGCCTGGAGTGGACAAGGGGATGTGAGCATCATCCTGGAGCAGGTGCGAGCCCATGTCGGCGACCAGGCCTGGCACGAAGTGATCCTGCTCAGCGTGGGCTACATTGGCCTGATCCAGCACTTAGAACGCCCCGCAGGTGCGTTGGTAGAGGCACTGGCGAATGAACAGCCCGGCCCACCGGGCGAAGCTGCCATCCTGGCGGGCGAGGCCGTGCTGGATGCCTCCCCCGGCGGGGTTCCGCTGGAAAGCAAGAAGCAGGTGATCGCCCAACTGATCCCGGTGATGCAAAATGCTGCCATCCCTCCATCCTTGCGCCTGCGGGCGGGTCTGGCGCTGGACGCCTGCGCTGGCTGCCCGTGGTACCTGGACGATTTCATCGAGATCCCACCGGGCGACTTCCTATTTGGCGAAAACAAGCAAGTGGTCAACCTGCCAGAACGTTATTGGGTTCGGAAATTTCCCGTTACCAACGCGGAGTTTGCCCGTTTCATGCAAGATGGCGGGTATCAGCGGCAGGAGTTGTGGAGCGATGCAGGCTGGGCCTGGCGCAAAAGCATCCAGTATGATGATAAGACCCCGATCCTGGAAGATGAACTCGCTGGCCAACAGCCCTTGCTGGGGCGCAACCAGCCTTATTACTGGGCCAGAAGCAGTTTGAACAATCCAATCTTTCCTGCGGTGGGCGTTTCCTGGTTCGAGGCGCAGGCTTACTGCAATTGGCTACAAGGCCAGGTGCGCTCGCTGTCTATCCCTGCTGGTTACCGGGTACGCCTGCCTTCTGAGCAAGAATGGGAGCGTGCTGCCCTGCTGCGTGGATGGGCGCCAGTATCCCTGGGGCAAAGAGTTCAACCTCGCCTTTGCCAATACCCAGGGAAAGCGGCCTGCGTTCCACCACGGCAGTTTGCACCTACCTCCAGGGCATCAGCCCGGTGGGCGCCTGGGATATGGTGGCAACACCTGGGAATGGACACTGGCACGCTGGGAGAATATCGATGATGCACGGGTTGTGCGCAGCGGGTCGCGGTACTGGCAGTCACCCCTATGCCTAGTTGCACCTCGCGGAATTGGTTCATCCGCTCCAATTTCTACACCAGCGTCGGTTTCCGGGTTGCGATTGCAGCAGGTAGTTTGGGGTGATCTAGCGTTACGGGCCAGGCATCTAGCTCCAACCCACCCGGGAGAAGTTACAAATGCGACCACTTGAGCTTTTGCTGATCATCATTCTAGCGTTGATTCTGCTCCAATATACCTGGCCCGAGGCCAAATGGATCGGACGTTGGAAATTTGCCCTACCTGGGTTGGCCTTGCTGGTGCTTCTCTTGCATGTTGTACTGAAAAAAACTCGTTGGCAGATGAGCTTTGCCTATGCCTTAGTGATCTGCCTGGCTGCACTCAACCTGCTGGTTTCCTTGCGAACAAAGCCGATGCGCTTTGGCAAGGATGTGCAAAATGGGCGTGGAAACTTATCGGCCTGCACCTGGCTGGATTAGGTCTGATCGTCACTCTGGTTGTATCAACTTTGGTGCCAGTCTTTCGCATTCCCTTATCAACTGGCTTGTATGCAGTGGGCACGCAAGATTTTTATTGGGTAGACGATTCCAGGCTGGAAAAATTCACCAGTGACCCGAATGACATGCGCGAACGATGGTGCGCGTTTGGTACCCTGCCGATCCAGCCAGAGGGGCCGTTCCGCAGCCGTATTGGGCAGAAGTAGACCGTGTGGGACCGTTGATCTTAGAGCGTATGGGCCTGCCGACTTTCATCGCCAATCACATGGATTTGGCAGTCACGCATTCCTACCTGGATGCACCGTTGTATGGCACAGTCTCCCAATTCCCAGTGCTGGTTTTCTCGCACGGGTTTGGCGGAGACGATTTTGCTCGTCACGACGTCTATGGAAGAACTGGCCAGCCATGGATACGTTATCGCCAGCGTCAGTCACACCTATGAAACACTATACACGGAATTCCCCGACGGGCGAGTTGTGCTGGAAGAACCACTGGCCTTTGATTCGAGCCTGACACATAACTATGGCCCACTCAATCTAGATGATCGCCTGGGCACCTGGGTAGAAGATGCGGGTTTTGTGCTTGATCAATTGGAAATGCTTAATGGTGGTGAAATTGAAAGCCAGTTCAATGGGCGACTGGATATGGAGCGGGTCGGTGTTTTTGGTATGTCGTTTGGATGCGCTATGTCAATGGAATTTTGCTTGATTGACACTCGCTGCAAGGCGGGCGCTAATTTGGATGGTAGCCAATTTGGATATGTAGATTCTGATAGCGAAGGGCTGCAAATACCATTCCTGTTCTTCTACAACGAATACAGTGAGGGAATGAACGACCACGTGTACGGAGGCGTAGAGAACTGGGCTTACCAGGTTACGATTGAGGGCACCACGCACCTCAATTTTATGGATGCGGTGCTTTGGTCTCCTTACCTGAGTGAACTTTCACCAATCACGGGTTACGATCTCGGCCCTATCCATGCGGAGCGGATGATTGCCATACAACGGGTCTATCTACTGGCTTTCTTCGACCGCCATCTCAAAGGGGAATTTACTCCATTTTTGGATGGCCCACCATCAGCCTTCCCGGAAGTGGAGTTTGAGTATAGGGCATGGGAGGAAATAAGCTGTTATTTACTGCATTGACCACAGACTTTTACCCTCCCCTACCTAAACACACCGAGCGTCCGTGTTTCAATCTTGTGCGGGCGATGGAGGCGTTGAATTTGAACTGCATTTTTCTGGAAATTGAAGTAAGGTTGGCGGAGACTGAGTTATCATGAGGGCAATTCGATGAAAACGCCTGGCATTATCGCACCGCTGGCGATGATGTGAGCAATATATCCTAAAGGTATGCGGCTTTTCGGCTTTTAATTGCATTAATACAGGGCGATATGGATGGCAATTTATCGGGCACTCTTGGGCACCAGGACGAGGCGCGTCAGTATGCTAATTAAGCTACTGAAATTTTTGCCCGGTTAGGAATGGTAACCAAGCAGAAAAGTTGGAGAAGAGATTGCTCTGCTATGGTTGTGTGGTAACCACCGTGACAGTAAATGTTTCCCAGCTTTGTGGGTCTAGAGTTTGTGCTGCAAAGTACCACCAATTCAATTCATCTTCATCTTCCTCTTGATCTGGGACGAAAGAAGTCACATACCTGCCATAGCAAGTAGATAAGGCAATGGAAACTGATGAAGTTTCACGTAACCTTTTGAACAATTCATCACAATTCATTTGCTGTCCATTGTTTGCATTGATTATCGAAAATTCTTGGCACTTTAACCGGCATGGAGATGTTTCAATCAGCCAACTTGCAGGACTTTCATCATTACCTTTTTTTGCACTTACAAATTGACCATGGGCTGTGCGTAGTGCCACATTGCCATTCGCAAGGCAAATCATAGTAAATTTTTCCCATGCAGCTAGTAGTTTGTCAAGCATGCTTTGATAAGTGAATTTGCGTTATCCTGTCTCCGTACAAAGGAGACAGCTATGGCCAAGAAATACATGGTCGATTTGAGTGAAATGGAACAAGGAATACTGAACACCCTGATCGCTTCCGGAATCCAACGAGTGCGGAAAATCAACCATGCCCGCATTTTGTTGAAAGCGCATGAAGGTTGGACGGATCAGGAGATTTGGAAGGCGTTGGATGTGAGCCTGCCCACGATCCAGCGTGTACGGCAGCGCTTTGTGGAGCAAAGTTTTGATGAAGCCTTGCATCCGCACCCCACCCGGCGCAAGTATGTGCGTCTGTTGGATGGTGTTCAGGAGGCTATCTGATTGCGCTGGCATGTCGCACCCCACCCATGGGTCATCGGAAGTGGAGCTTGCGGATGTTGGCTGAGAAAATGGTTCAATTGGAATATGCGGACGCACTTTCGCACGAAACGGTGCGCCAGGTGCTGGCCGAAAACGAACTGAAGCCATGGCTTCGGAAAGAGTGGTGTACCGCCTAAGCACAACGCCCAATTCGTCTATCATATGGAAGATGTGTTGGATATCTACCAGCGCCCGGCGGATCCGAAGTATCCTTTGTGTGTCTCGATGAAACCCCAGTGCAGTTGGTCAGTGAGACACGCCAACCCATACCAATAGAGGTAGGTCATCCAGAGCGTTATGATTATGAATATCACCGAGAAGGTACTGCCAATCTGTTCATGTTCTTTGCCCCGCTGCAAAACTGGCGTCATGTCAAAGCCACACAGCGGCGAACGAAAACGGATTGGGCCTGGTGTATGAAAGATTTGGTTCATCTGTATTTCCCTCAGGCTGAGCGCTGTGTTGTTGTCGAAGACAACTTGAACACACATTCGCCAGCCGCCTTGTACGAAGTGTTTGAGCCTGCCGAAGCTCGGCGCATCCTGAACCGATTGGAATTCCATTTCACCCCCAAACATGGTAGTTGGCTCAATATGGCCGAAATTGAGTTCAGCGTTCTGAGCCGCCAGTGTTTGGCTGGTTACATCCCGGACATTGCAACCCTGGCATCTGAGGTACAAGCTTGGGAAACTGAACGCAACACCTGCAAAGCGACTGTTGAATGGCGCTTCACAACTGCTGATGCCCGCATCAAACTCAAGAAACTGTACCCGGTGATCCATTTCAATGACGATACCAAAAAAGTCGAAGCAAATGTTAAAGAAACCTCACTTATCAAAGCATGATTGACAGAGTACTAGTGTTTGTGTATCTGCTTGAATTCTCCAGTTATATTCTTCATTTCCATTTGTAGCCGTCCAATACCTGTTTCCATGAGTTGTTCTCAGTGATACGATCTGTAACTTATCTACATCTGGCGGCGGATAAAATGCCGCTCTAACAAAACAAGATGTGGGTTTACATACAAAAATCACTACCCAAACTGCCAAATCAAGAGCAATCACCCCCCCTGCTACAACGCGTTGCCGCTTGCTAAACTGAAATTTTTTTTGCGGCTCGGAATTACCAATTACTATAATGCCTTCCCTTTTATTCAGAATGACGCGTAAACAGACATATATTATGGCTAACAGAGTGGCACCGATTACAAATGAAACACTTAAATATAAGTTTTGACGAATAAAATAGAGAAAACCCAGGGATGGTTCATAAAGCAACAGAAATAGGGTAACACTTTTCCTGCACCTTAAAAAATCGGCTGATACAGGGACAGGGTTTTTGGAGCAAGCGAGTTGGTCGAAAAGTTCAGACAAAGACGGCGCACTATGCAAACCGGCGAGCGCCATCGGAGAACTACCTTGGCGCTTGCCACGCTGGAAAATGTGGTGGTTCCAGGCCAGTTGAAGTAGAGGCAGTAACCATTCCGGCATGCCGCGATGGATCTGCAAGTAAGGACGCAGCCAACTGTGTAAGGATTCGGCCAGGCTGGAAGAACGGTGGAACAGGGATAGGGCGTTCCAGAAAGCCGTCACCAAATCGAGGTAGCTGGCAGGTAAGATCTGCTCAATGGTCAGGTTCAACTCCTTCTGATGCTGCCAGGCCCAGGTGATCCAGGCTTCCAAGTGAGGGTCGTAGCCTTCCCGCCAGGGAGCCAGGGCTTGCTCCAGCCAATCCAAAGGGGCAAGCAGATCGTCCAACTTTTCGGAGAGTTGGCTGGTGAAGGCCTGGATGGTTGGGTTTTCCAGGGTCTGGAGCAGTGCGAGTGCAGTCGTCACCGTCTGACGAGCTTGTCGTGTGGAAACGATCTGTCCATTCTTGGTAATGGGTTCGAGCGCCTGGCGAATTTCGTGAAACAGCCATTCCCAGGTATCCAAGTGGAGCGATGGTTTGCTGCTCTTCAGCAAGGGCTTGAGGCAAAGCCACCTTCACTTTGAGCGGAGCACCCCGGCGTCGTTTGGGCAGTGCTTGCTCTTCTTGAGCTCGTCTGGCCTGCTGGCATTTGGTGGCTCGATAGGCAGCCCTCTCCAGGCGCTGGGTGGCGCGATGGGCTTCCCGGATCAGGTGGAACAGGTCTGGCGCAGCGGGATCAGGAGTGAAACGGCTTTCACGCCCGCCTGAATACCTTTCGCTCCATCACTGGCCACATCGACCAGGCGTACGCGTTCTGCTTTTGCACGTCCAGGAGGATACTGCCCCAGGTTGTCTCGTCGCGGGCCAGCTTGCACAGACAGGCTCAATACCAGGAAAGAACGCCCATCTACCAACGTCAAGCACGGTTTTCGACCCTGGAATATTCTCGTCGGCTTCCGCCAAAGCCAAATGGGTAGTCTCAATCCTTGCTGGTAGGCCAGCGCCGCTGCACCTGCAGCTAATTCCTGGGCGCTCTGGCTCTGTAGCCCGACCGAACGCTGCACACCGAAGAGCAAATCCAGTAACGTCTGCACGTGCGACGGTGCCCGGTGACAATGCTCATACACGCCGCGATCGCCCGTTGCACAAAGGTATCATCGATCACCAGTTGACTACGAGTGCACCTGCGTCCCGCCGCCTGCGGCTGAAGTGCCTCCGCAAGCACTTGGCTGGCCTTTGAGCCATAGGGTCTGCGCGACACGCCCGTGTTCCCGTGACAGGTCGCTCACTTGGCCCCAGGGCCGTTCAGGATTGAGCATCAGAAAAGCCAGTTCCATTCGGGTTGACAAATCCAGGTGTGATAATTGATAATTGGCCATAGGGATCTCTTTCTCGCAGGGGATTTTTGTTGGCGCAAATATCATCCTCGAGATTGAGATCCCTGTAAAGTTCTTAATGTGCCTTTGTTCTCAGTAATTTGTTACCCATTTGTGAACCATCCCAAAACCCAGAATAGTTAATCGTGGCGGATACCAAGCCCAGTAGTACTTTGCTGGAATTCGGTAGGTCGCTGATTATTTTCCCCAAATCCTTAAGCGCTGACATCTCTCTCCTCCTTATTCAGTATAATGACTTTTTAAATTTGGTCAAGTTGTTTCCCTCGGCCGGGTATGATTTAATCTCTTGGATTGTGCGCTCTAAAAATGCACATCAGGGTCGAGCAGGCGAAGGCTGCCTGCACATAGCGCTGCGCTTCGGCCTGACTGCCGGCGCCGGGCTTCGCCAATGGCGATGTAACACATGGTGCTGGCCTTTTCTTTTGGGGTGTCCGTTTTCTCCAGCGACGAGCGCAACAACTCCAAACCTTCTTCCACTTGCCCCAACTCGATGAGTACGCTGCCGCGCGTGCGACGAATAGGAGCCACGCAGGGTAAGTTTTTATGGGCTTCGGCGGAGTAGCGGTCGGCTTCATCAAAACGCCTGTCCATTCATTTGGCTACGCCCATCCACCCCACCGACGCCAATCATAATAGTGGTACATTCAGGAGGAAATCCGATGAAATCGGCTCAACTTTTCCATCAACTACGCCGCGTGGCATGGATCCAGATCATTTTGGGGCTATCGCTTCTGTTCGGCCTCTTTTCAGTGATTGCCCCAGGCCCAGCCTATGCGGCGGGCAACCCCGCCCCGGTGCAGGTCTTTTACGTCACCCTGCCCGAGGCGGATGCGCTGACCGTGCTGAATGCCATCAACTCTGCCGCCGTTTCGCCCGTCACCACCTATTTCTCCATCGCTGTCGGCGTCACCGGCACATACATCTACTATGACCAGTGGGAGAATGGCGATGACTTCGACATAGCCAACCCCGGCAACCTGTTCAGCAGCGGCAACCCCGGCGGCACACAGATCTGGGGCAGCAGCCTGGCCCGTCGGACGGCTGCGCACCCAACCCGCCTGGCAGAGCGGCGGCGAAGGCCACATCAACGTTACCGTGACGAACGGCCCCGGCTGCCTGAATGCCTGGATGGATTTCACCAACGACAGCGGCGCCACACCCCCCGCAGCCGACGGCAACTTTACCAAGACCGGCGGCTACGATACCTACTCTTCCTACTCGGAGCATATCGTCCAGAACCTGGCGGTGAACACAGGCACGACAACGCTCAATGTCACCGTGCCGCCCGGGGCCATGGGGCCAGCGGCGCTTGAGGACTTCCGTTTCCGCCTCAGCCCGCGCGACGGCTCCAACACCTGCACCACGGCCATCGCACCGACCGGTTTCGTAGCGGGCGGCGAGGTGAAGATTATCGCATCATCCCCGCCGACCTGTCTATCGTCAAGACGGATGGCAAAACCACCGCCGTTCCCGGATCCGACATCGTCTACACCCTGACGATCAAGAACAACGGCTTAGCCACCGCTGACCGGCGTGACGCTGGAGGATACGATCGGGGCCAACCTCTCTTATCAAAGCAGCACCTGCGGCACCCCCACGGTCAACGGGTCGATCTATACCTGGGCATTGGCAGACCTGGCCCCCGGCCAAAGCACAAGCTGCACCGTCACCGTGCTGGTCGCCAGCCCCCTGGGGGACGATATTTCGCTGATCAATGAGGCGCACATCAGCACCAGCGCGGTGGAGGTGATATCACGGACAACGAATTCTCCGATATCGACCTCACCAAGAACCTGGTTCTGCCGGACCTGTCGGTGACGAAGAGCGACGGTGTCACACAAGTGCTGGCTGGCGGCACGCTGGTCTACACCATCCAATACGGCAACTCTGGCACCGTACCTGCCACCAATGTCATCATCGTGGATACGCTTCCGGGGAACGTAACCTACCAATCCTACTCATCCTCCCCCAGCATCACGTGTGCACTCGACGGTCCACCCGTCACCAAGGTCACCTGCAATGCTGGCACAGTCGTGGCCGGCTCTGGATCGGTTCAGATCACCGTCACTGTGCGCAGCGACCAGCCCACGGGCGCGGTGGTGCTGAACCGCGTGAGCATCGAGTCCGACCGCGGGAGGATCGACAAGAACCCGGCGGACGACACCATCAGCGACAGCGACGCGGTATCGCGCCGTATGTGGTGATCGAGAAGAGCGTCTCCGGGCCGCCTATTCGGACCGGCGAGGTCACGTACACCATCCACTGGCAGAACAACAGCGCCGCGACAGCGGCCAATGACGTGGTCATCGCGGATAATCTGCCGCGCGAACACGGACCTGGTTCCGGGCAGCATCACGGGCGGTGGACGCACAGCGGCGGCGCCATCACCTGGACCTCGGCAGCCAGCCCCCCAGCCGGCGTCAGCGGCACGGTCAGTTTCCAGGTGACTGTGAACCCCGGCCGCGGGCGGCGCCTTCAGAGCCGCGCCGACCCTTTCGACAGAGCCGGCACAGGCAGCGTGACGGTGGCCAGCCAGACGACAGCCTACTCATCGCTGCCATGGTGCGATTCGGCGTTTAACCCGAATGCCTGACCTTCCGCGGGTTCTTCCAGGACACCACCGGCATCGCGCCGCCGGCTGGACCGACAATCCACGCACCGCCGTTTTCGGCGACTTCAGACAGGGTGGACGCAGCCCGTCGCCAGCGTCGATCGAGACGCGGATTACTGGCTGTCCGCGGGTACCCTCAACGCCGGAAGTGGGCCACAATGAACCCGGCGGGCGTCACAACCCCAACTATACCTTCTTCCGCCAGGCGTTTTGTCATGCCGCTCAACGCCGGCGACCTGGGGCGCAGCCTTAGCCTGTCCAGCGACGATCGGTCCACGGTGTACCTCAACGGGGTCGGCGTGGGCCAGTACCTGGCGCGGGCAGCTTATTCAACGCTCGTACGGGAGCACCGGCATCCAAGTCGGGCATCAACATCCTGGCGGTCAGGCTCGTGAACAACACCCACGACGGGCACCCATTCCTACCGGCCCTGGCGCGACCACAGCGGCCTGCTCTTCAACCTGCAAGCCAGCTACGGCAGCCTACGGCCTTTTGCCTGCCGCGCCGTCCATGATCCTGGCCAACCAGAGCGCGACCGTCTCGGTGGACGAGAATGCGCTGAACGGCCGCAAGCCGTACTTCTACAGGTTCGACTGGGGCGATGGCACCGTCATCGAGTATCAGAGCGCCTCCAGTTATGCGCACACCTACCTCACACCGGCGGTGCAATATCGTAACGGTGACGGCGTGCTGACACCGCCTATGGCTGCACCGGCACCGATACCGTAACCATCCAGGTGCTGCCATCTGGCAGCAACCTGCTGGCTAACCCGGCGCTGTATCCTACCAATACAGGATCCGGCGGCGTCTTCAAGGTGAACTGGCGCTGCGGCTTCTGCTGGCATTCTGGCGATTGTGCTGGCTGGACGAGAACAGCAACGGCGTCCAGGATGCCGGAGAATTGGGCATCGCCAACGTCACCATCCAACTTTGGGATTCACGCATACCAATTTGATCGCCACCACCATCACCGATGCCAATGGGAACTACATCTTCAAAAATGTTCCGGTGGGCACATACCAGGTGGAAGTGGTGACCACCAGCCTGCACGCCGGCCTGGTAGTGTATTTGCCATAATTTTAACCCCGAATATATTCAATGAGACAGGAATTGAGTCCTCTGCCATAAAATTTTGCTCTACGAATTTGAATAATGACAAAATGATTCTTGTGGACAAATATTCGGCAAGAACAGGACTTACATTCAAAAATAATATATTCAGTTTGATTGATTATTATTCAACTAATTCGAATATATGGAATATACCAAAAAATCATAATAATATAAATATAAAATACATTTTTTTGAATAAACACGCACCGATTTTAAAAAGCGAACTGCCAGAAGAGATCAACGATATCGTCATAAACAATATATATGCCAGCGATGACATTAATATATATGATGTGAACTATTAATCCCTAGTGGATGTAAATTATGTTTAGCAAACAAATAATGATCAAAAATACTTTTCTCACAGGATTCGCGCTTGCCTTTACAGGACTGACTCGAGTAATTTACAGCATTGCGGTTGCAAAAAGCTTTAATGCAGATATCTTGGGTCAAATGAATTTAATCATTTCCATTACCATGCTGCTTTCTTTGGCCATCTCAATCATAACGGAAAGCTCTGCTACAAAATTCCTGAGCGAATTTCCATCAGATAGTGATAGGAAAAACACTTTTGCTTTGCTTTTGCGGTGGTTGCTAATTGGATCATTGATTCTAATAGTGGCGGCCTATTCGTTGCAGAATTATATATTGCAATATACCAAAATAGACAATAGCGTATTTATAATTAGTCTTCCGCTTATATTATTAATATCAGCTCACCATTTTTATAGAGGCTGCTTTTACGGTCTTAATGCTATCGATAAATACCTTAAGTTAGAACTCGTTTCTACGGCGCTTTTTTTTCTGGTCCTTGGGGCAGCCATATTCATATGGAGACAGAATTTGCTGTGGCCATTTCTGGCATACTATCTTCTATTCACCTTATTGGGCGCGGCTAGCTTAAAAGAATATTTTAGTCCTTCAAAGAAGCCATTTGCTTTAAGCAGATATATTGGGATATATGGCATCGTCGCTACGATAGGAACATTAGCCAGCACATCCAAGGCATACATAGCAAATATATCAATTGGAATTTATCTGTCTCCTGAACAGGTTGGGTTTTATTCGGCCGCCATATCTATAACAACGATTCTTATGTACGCGCCAACGATCCTTGGACGTGTCCTTCTTCCTACCATATCTTCTTCGTATGGAGCTGACGATGTTCATACAATCAAGAAATTACTAGACATCACAACAATATGGCTCACCATTGCAGTATTTTTCTTGGGTGGCATATTAATCATTTTATCTAAAGAAATACTTATCTCACTATTTACACCAGCCTTCTCAGAAGCAGCTTTTTCACTCCAAACGCTAATATTGGATTTATGTCTAGCTACCATGGTTTTGCCCGCCGTCAGCGCTTTAGTTGGAACAAAGTACGTTAGAATCCCAGCATTTACTGCTATTTTCAGTACTTTAGTAAGCATAGCTGTTTGGCCCTACTTCATACCAAAGTTTGGGATCGACGGTGCTGCAGCAGGTTACATCATAGGAACCATCGTGTGTACAATAGTTCCTCTGTTTTACGCTAAAAAATACTTCGACATGGAGCTGGGAAAGCTTAGTTACATGATTTTGCTTTCGTTTTTCCTATTTGGCTTTGCCACGGCGGTAGGTCATTACGAAAAATACTCCTGCTGGACAACTGCGTTCATATTTGCAGCGTTATTCTTGATAACCTTCAGAAAAGACCTTAGCGCAATCTATTATGAGCTTAGAGCGAATTTATAAATTGACTTAAATGGGATGGTTGAATGAAATGGTTCCAAATAGGTGATAAAAATCTAGAGTATTATGATGACTTATTGATAATGGCGGACACAGGTCTCCATGAGCAGGTAGCTTCACTTCTGATTGAGCTAAATGATAAGGCAAGAACAAATAATGAGATCCTTGTTCTGGATATCGCAGCTGGAGAAGGCGCTTTATCTAAACGAATTCAAGATATCGGTTTCACTGTAGAGGCAGTAGACTTAATTGGCCAGTCTTTCAAATATTCTAAAACTATACCATTTCATGAGATCGATTTAAATGACTCAAATGCCTGGAACCACTTCGTTACTTCAAATAAAGAGCATTATGATATTATAATATCTGTGGAGACAATCGAGCACTTAGAGAATCCATGGTCTTTCTTAAGAGGCCTAAAAGAGTTGGTTAAACCTAATGGGCATATAATTTTAACGACACCCAATATTGAGAGCCCCTTTTCTAAATTGCTCTTTTTTTCAAAGAATAGATTCTATCAATTTATGGAAAAGGACCTTATCTATGGTCATATAAATCAATTAACTACGTTCGAATTGAATATTATATGCAAAAAAATTGGCTTAATTATTGAATCGACCAATTCTGGCGGTACATATCCCCTCGTATGGCTCAAAAAAAATATTCTATTTAGTATTGCCTGGTGTGGAATAAACATCATATCGTTGGCTTTCGCCGATGAAAAAAACTATTCTATTGTAAAAATATATATTATCAAAAAATAGAACGATCTTAATGACCTTGGCTTTTGGTGTCGGTTTATAAAATCTAGACGAGTTCGTATATCGGATCTATAAAAAAGTAGTCGGCTATTTTTTGGCATGAAATAGCCCGACCTCGGATTTTCCTGCCTTTTTCAACCTAACTAGCGTCGTCTGACGGGATACGGCTTTCTGGGACCGGATTTGTGCGCGCTCTCCTGTCTGGAACCTCTCGGCGCGCCCCTCGATCTATAGGGATTGAGCGACTCGGCGGCGGCCCCCACTGCCATCTTTGCCGTTTCGGAGTGGTACTGGTGATCCACGACCCCTGCTTTGATCCGTGTCAGACGCTCGATGCTGCGCAGGATATTGCGTTCATCTGCAGCACAAAACGAGTATGCCTTGCCATCTGCCCCGGCACGCCCCGTGCGACCAATGCGATGCACATAGCATTCCGGCTCATTGGGCAGATCGAAGTTGATCACATGGGAAATATCATCAACATCAATTCCCCTCGCGGCAATATCCGTTGCCACGAGCACCCGCAAGCGGCCCGATTTGAAATCATACATGGCCTTAGTGCGCTGGTTTTGCGACTTGTTGCCGTGAATGGCATCGGCGTTTATCCTGCTCTTGTTGAGCGCCTCCGCGATCTTATCCGCCCGGTGCTTGGTTCGCGAGAAGATCAAGACGCGTTCCATCTCTTCATCCTTGATGAGCTTTTGCAATAGCGGAAACTTATTGTTCTGATCCACAAAGAAAACGCTCTGCTTGATGCACTCGAGAGTGCTGGCCTGGGGAGTGGCCTCGATTCGTACGGGATCTGTGAGAAGCTTTTCCGCAAACTCGCCCGTCTCTCGAGACAATGTAGCCGAGAAGAAGAGCGATTGATGCTTTTGCGGCAGCGCTGAGACTATCCGGCGCATATCCTTGACGAAACCCATGTCAAGCATCCTGTCGATCTCATCCAGGACGAAGAACTCCACGCCCTTAAGCATAATATATCCCTGATTCATCAGGTCGAGCAGCCGGCCGGGTGTGGCAACCAGGACATCGACGCCTTGAGAGAGCATCTTGACCTGCGGGCCTTGACGCACGCCGCCGAATATGACGGTATGACGGAAGCGCAGAAACTGGCCGTATGTGGCAAAGCTCTGATCAATCTGTGCGGCCAGCTCTCTTGTAGGTGCGATAATCAGAGCGCGCGGAACTCCGGGGAGGGCGGCCTTGTGCTGTTCAGATATCTTTTGCAATATGGGCAGCACAAAAGCCGCGGTCTTGCCTGTGCCGGTCTGTGCTATGCCCATCAGGTCTTTTCCATTTAGAAGATGGGGTATAGCCAGCGTCTGTATGGGAGTCGGTGCGGTGTATCCTTCTTTGGCCAGTGCTCGGCAAAGCGGATCTATGATATTTAAATTTGCAAATGACATTCTTGCCTCTAGATGATATTAAGTGCTGATCTTCGATTTGGTTGAAGTCCTTTGATGCGGATCCGAAAAGAAACTGGTTGAGTCGTATCCGTTGTCCTTCAATGCAAAGAGATACTTCAACCGGCTGCAGAGGCACTTGGGGAAGAATGCTACTTTGTTAAAACGAAATGACAATAATATTATAATCAAATCCTTTTAATATCGCCTTGATTGCTTAGCAGGCTGTTCGCCTGTGCTTTTGGCAAGCATTCCTGGGAATATGCAGGCCTGGATCCATTTTTCAGGGAAAGGTGCCACGTTATCTCGCTCCAAATAGGAAGCTTACCACGTCGGTCGTCTTTTCCGGATCAATATTCAAGCCGTCTCTGCCATTTCCAAATCTCATTTATTCTACCTATTCTCGATTTCAAAGAATCGATTGGGTGCTCGCAAAAACATCTCAACAATTTTTTTGAATCAATGCAAATGAAGCCTATTAACGAGGCGCACTTCAGACTATATACCTGTCGGTCAGATGCAGGCTGATCAATCATCAATAATAGCCCACGCAAAAATTGCTGGGAAACATTTCTTCAAAAAATCGTCACCTAACAGCGGATTTGTATGCGGGATACGGGATTCGAACCCGCGAACTCCTGCGAGACAGGATCTTAAGTCCTGCGCCTTTGGCCGGCTTGGCTAACCCCGCTTTCATCTCATCTGCATGTATACTTCTGGAATAAGTACTTTCCCGATGCGACAAACCCTTATTGCGCCCGTAATTTGCTGATCATAGCAAAAGAAAAAAAAGATGGCAGCCTAAACATAGACCGCCGTTCCCGGCTCCACGAGGATTATCTTCGAGACGCCTCTTGTGAAGAACATTGTCTTCGGATAGTTGAACCGGCCGTCATAGACACGAACATCATGGCTGCGACCGCCAACCACTCTGAAGCTGAACCTTCCATCAAGAGCGTCTCCACTCGTTCCCTCCGTTCCTATGTAATTGCCATCCAGAAATACCTGATATCCTCTCATTCCCTGAGAGACTACCGTCACCGGTGTGTCTCCAGTTGCAGGTGGAGCTGTTGTCGTGGACGCAAGAATCTGAGTGGACGGATAGCTTGGAGGCGTCTGTGGATATGTGGGCAGATAGCTTGGAAGTGTCTGCGGATATGTGGGTGGATTGTAGACAGTAACATCGATGACTATGGCATTGCTTACCTGGCCGCCGATAATGAAGAGCAGTACATGCTGCCCAATAGTATCCGCATAGAAGTCTATCTGGCTGCTGCCCGAAAAGAAGTTGAAGTTTTCTTTGGACAGCTTTCCATCAGGGGTTATCTCATACAGATATCCATTTCCACCCGCGGAAGAATCCGCCAGTAGAGATAGGCCGGACCCCTGGGGAACTTTGGCATACTGCGACCAGCTGGATGAGCCCATTATCCACAAGGAGTTTCCTCCTGTGTAGGCGGCATTGCTCTGATACTGAGAGTACGGCACAGCTTGCATCTGATAACTGAAATAAACTGTGCTGGGCGTATTGTCCACGATCACATACTTCTTTGGGCTATCAATATGCTTCTTGGGGACCGATCCTTTGTAGGTCCAGTAGTATTGAGAATAGATGGAATCATATGTTTTGGAAGACGGCGGATTGCCGCCAACCCATGGCAGGCCAATGCCTTTCTCAAATAGCTTCTCAGCTCTCGCCTCTCCTGGTCGCAGCTCTACACCGCTTACGTCCACGGCGAACGCACATCCCATCAAAGATATGATGAGGAAGATCGATGTCAGGACTTTATTCATCTTTTTCACCTTAATACAAGAATAATGCATTGAAAAGAGATAAAGCTTTATTTTTCATATAGGATTGATATCGATTTCTTTTGGACCCAATGCTCGCTTAGAGGGACTGCAATGTGAGTAGGACCGCTTTTGATTTAGCAGGATGCAGCGCCAATCCCACCTTTTCAAATGCAGGATGCGGGCAGAACTTACAGATATTTTAACACATGCTCATTTTCTCAACAGGAAAAGTTGGATAGAGTGCGCGATTGGTGGGGAAAATTCATTAGCTAATTCTTAGAATCCTTCCGTCACCCTCATGGCGGCTCATGTCCCACCCGGAGCCTGGCTAACGGTGTAGGTGCCGGAAGATCTGGAATTTTTCGCCAGATGCAAAACATACAAGACGTGCCAGAGATCTAAATTTTCTTAATTGACGGGCTTTGTCCTGAAAAAGAAAACGACGGAAAATGACCACTTCAGGCCTCTCTTTCCGCCGTTGTTTTTTCTAATTTATCCAATCGCTTAAGCTGGTGGCAGAATCTGGCCGCCCGGAGCCGAGGCTGGAGCCTGGGCCGCAGCCTCGCCCTTCATTACTTTCAGGCTGGAAAGCAAGCCCTCAGTTACATCCAGTGGGAATGTGGAGGTAATGATGACACTGGTCTTGCCTACGGATACAGGTCCGCATTCACATCCCTGGCTGTCCAACCAGAACATGGCACGATAGACCATGCTGGGAGCTCCAGCGATCGCCTCGAAAGGCATGCTTGTAACCAAGAAGCCTTCCTTGCCGTCAATTGTCATATCTTCAACATTTGTGGCATTGAGGCCCTCTCGGATAATCATGTTCATTGGCATCAGGCTCTTATGAACCTGTATAGTAGTATCAGTCAGATCAGCATACTCCGTTATGCCGATTACGGCAAAGGTGGAGTTGTCAACGAACAAGCGCATCTGATAGGCGTTGGCAGCCTCCGTTTCAACGGGCTGGGCATTTTGAGCCTCATAATTGGCGTTTAGATCAAACGACACCGTGTAAGGTCCTACCTGTTGGCTATCCGGCATAGCAATTGCCATGGAAGACAGCATCAACACTATGGTTGTTGCTATTAATAACTTCATTTATTTTTCACCCAATACCATTTGCTCCTTCATCCTAGAAAAGACTTCCTTTAATATGTCCCTCGTATATTTCCTCCATGATATCTCGATAAAGCATCAAGCTCAAATATCCGCCATCCTGAGCACTGGTATGCAGCCGCAAAAAAATGAGCAGGGAATTTATACACTCATACTCTCTCTGCCAGCAGCACAGAAGATAGAGGTCGGATCTCTGGGCGTTATGGACTTTGCCGAAGGCTTCTACTCTTACACCGGTTCAGCGAGGGGTCCTGGCGGCCTCAAGCGCGTGAATCGTCACATCCTGGTATTGGAGGGAGTTAAAAAGACACGACGCTGGCACATCGACTACCTCTTGCCCCACACCAGCTTCCTGGAGGTGTTCACCAGCAAGACCTGCCTGGATCTGGAGTGTCACATTGCGCAGGCTATAGGAAAGCGGCTTATGCCCGTGCCCCGCTTCGGCTGCACGGATTGCCGCTGCATTAGCCACCTGCACTATTCCCAAGATCTTCAAGAGATGCAAGAGGCGGCCGCATCAGCTCACAACGCGGCCATGATGTGAAAGCGTTCTTCACGGGCAGGGCAAGGTCAAGACTGAGGTATTTCCCACAATCGTTTCCGATCTTATCTGCGCGTAGCCCATGTATGTTCCACCCATTATGAGAGAGGGCACAGTCCTGGCATTCTTTTGCACCCTTTGGCCTATCCTGGCAGTTCCCTGGATCTCGGAGCTGATCTCATAAACAGAGAAGCTGTCATTCTGGTAGATTTTCGTATCCTTTATGAGATCCTTATCGATGTTGTAGGACTCCGAAAATACTGACCCAACCTCGTAATTCTTGGCGCAGAGAGCATTTCTAAGGTCGCTTTGCGTGAGTGGAGGGGTGTAGGGCCGATAATCATAATTGGCTGAGATGGTGAGAGATGCTTCATCCATATTCGAGTCCCGGTAGACCTCAGAGTCTATGGTTCTGGTGGCCATTCCGCTTCCACTCGTGGTGAGGGCCATCTTCTGCCCTTTAAAGCCGAGCTGGGTCTGCAGGATTCTAGACTCTTCCAGGTAGCCGTTTACAAAAATCCAGGAATGCTCAGTGAAGTTCTGAGCCAACCTATCCGTTGTTGATGCGACCGTGGCAGCATCATCTGCGTCTGCAGCAGCCATATTGGCCGCGATTAAAGCAAAAGCTAACATCATCGCGAAAAACATCCATCTCATCGTTGCGCCTCACTCACTCGCAGATAAGTAATGACGATTTGAAATATAAATGTGGTCCTGCATTTTGGCCAGATTCTGAAATTCAAATGCTCTTGGCAAATCGGAGACTCATCTGTATCTGGCGGTTGACGTCGCGAGAGGTGATCTCCATGTGGCCGGGATACATAGTCTGCACATCCAACTTGGTCAGCCGTTCAATAGATTTGACCAGCTCCGGGGTATCGCCTCCGAACATATCCGTCCGACCAATGTTCCCATCCGGAAAGACGGTGTCTCCAGAGAAGAGAACCTTCTCATTCTCTTCGTAGAGGCAGAGGCTGCCCTGGGAGTGACCTGGGGTCTCCATAACCCGCAGCTTCCATTCTCCAATATCCAGGACCATGCCTTCCTTGAGCGTCTCATCCACCACATACTCTGGGGCCTGCTGGCCGAAGAGATAAGCAACGGATGCCAGGTCATCGCCCACCGAGCCCACCTCCTTCTCGCTTAAGAGGAGCCTTGCACCTGTGGCCTCCTTGAGCTTTGGCGCTGCTCCGGAATGGTCGTGGTGGCAGTGAGTAAGAACAATCATCTCAATCTTGGTGGGATCAACAAATTTCTTGATGTTTTTTAGGGTCGGGCCGGCCATCATGCCTGCATCTACCAAGATGGGCTTCTTGTCCAGGACCAGGTAAACATTGCCATCGAATGCCGCACCGCTAACCTTATGCACTTCAACCATGAAATTAACACCTTAGCTCTTAGAATATATTAGTTGGTATTAATGACGTTAATGCAAGAGACAAGCAGAGGGCACGTGCCCCTTGAGATCGAGGCCGTGGCCAAGCGCGAGGGAATAGAACCGGCAAGGCTGGCCGCTCTGGTGGCAGCGGGACGGGCCGTCATACCGAGAAACATCCGCCGCGAGGGGCTGCAACCTACAGGCATAGGCGAATTGCTCACCACCAAAGTGAATGTGAATGTGGGCACATCGAAGAACCTGGACTCTATGCAAAGCGAGGTGGAAAAGGCGCTAGCGGCAGCGGCGGCGGGCGCAGACGCCGTGATGGACCTATCCACGGGCGGAGACCTGGACGCAGTGCGGCGGATGATTCTGGATGCGGTCAGCATTCCCGTGGGCTCGGTGCCCATTTACAACGCAGCCGTCAAAAATGATCTGACCAGCCAGGGATTATTCAATGCACTGGAAAAGCATGCTAAAGACGGCGTGGACTTCGTAACCGTCCATGTGGGCGTCAACAAGAATTCTCTGGAGAGGCTTCGCCTCGATCCGCGCGTCATGGGTGTGGTCAGCCGGGGCGGCTCTCTTACCATGAAGTACATCAGCGAGACGGGCGAGGACAATCCCTACTACTCAGAGTACGATTATCTCCTGGAGATAGCCAAAGAGTATGATCTGACACTCTCTTTGGGCGACGGCCTGCGGCCCGGCTGTATTGAGGACGCATCCGACCGGGCCAAGTACATGGAGTTCATCACGCTGGGCGAGATGGTGAAGAGAGCGCGCGCCGCTGGAGTGCAGACCATGGTGGAAGGCCCGGGACATGTGCCCGCCGATGAGATCGAAACCAGCGTCAAGGCCATGAAGCATTTGACGGACGGCGCGCCCCTCTACCTATTGGGCCCGCTGGTCACAGACATTGCCCCCGGCTACGACCACATCACCGCCGCCATGGGCGGAGTGATTGCAGGCATGGCGGGAGCAGACTTTCTCTGCGCCACCACGCCCTCCGAGCATCTGGACCTGCCTACCGTTGAGGATGTGATCGAGGGCACCTACGTCACAAGGGTGGCAGCCCATGCCGCTGACTTAACCCGTCCCGGAGTCCGCGTGCGAGCCCGGGCCATGGATTTGCAGATGGCCCGCGCCCGCGCCGATCTGGACTGGGAAGGACAGTTTCAGGCGGCCATGAATCCGGCCCGGGCGAAGCAGATTCGCCACCGTCGGGGCGTGAAGACGGACACCTGTACCATGTGCTCGGAGCTATGTGCCATCCGGCTGGCGAAAGAGGCCATGGAAAAGGGATTTCGATAGCATCTGAGTGAAGCGATTTAGCTCCTCGCGATTTCATGTGGCATCCCTCTCCACAAAATTCAGCAACGAGCTAAAGTATTTATTGGTGATGATCAAAGAATTATTATTCAGGACAGGCACGATGAGGCCATCAGGCAATCCATCATTTTTCATTCGTAGAAAACCTCTTGTCCATTGCTTGCCGAGGATATATGGCTTCAGTGAAATCATTAAATAGTTAGCTGAGAATAACATGGACCATTGAGCGCCATCTTGCGGTGCGCGTCCCCGAGGTTGATCTGCCATGAGTTCGATATTTGGAGAGTTTCTGACTTTCCCCCAGGAGAAAGGGCCAGAATTGCAGCTCAGAGTCTACGGCGATGAGTTCTATTCCCGGCATGAAAATATGGACGGTTATTCCGTGGTCTACGACAAAGACCATGGACTGTACTGCTATGCCTTACTGATCCTAGGCGAGTTTGTATCCAGTGGGGTGGACACTTCCCAAAGCCCGCCTGCGGGGGTCCGCAGACACTTAAAGGAATCAGAAGAAGTTAGAAACCGCAAGTTTGAGGCGAGATATGCCAGGATGAACCCTCCCGCATCCGCTTTCAAGCCCAGCCTCAATCTCAGGACCTTCGGGGCGGAAAAAGGACTTTTGGAGGGAAGACGGCTAAGCGAGGGCAAGATCAAGGGCCTGACGGTGCTGGTCGCATTCAGTGATGTGAAGAGCAGCGTCACAAGGGAGGACGTAAACGCCCTGCTCAACGGCCAGGGCTACCACGAGAACGGCAACTTCTGCTCTGTGCGAGAGTATTACCGCCTCATGTCTAGCGGCAAGCTGGACTACACCAACGAGGTAGTAGGTCCTATAACCCTGAGTCGCAATCGTCAATACTATACGGAAAATCTGCTTGTCAAGGAGGCCCTCGACCTGGCTGTCAAAGACGGTCTCGCGCTGGAGAAGTTCGACTCGCGTGGAGAGGGAATAGTCGATGCCATGAGCTTTCTTTACGCCGGCCAGACCCAATACTTGGGAGAGCTTTGGCCGCATAACTACATCATGGACCTCATGTACAGAAATACGAAGACCTATTTTTATATGCTCTCCAGCATGGGCAGAAGCAAGGAGGACCTCTCAATTGGAACCTTCTGCCATGAGAGCGGCCACATGCTCTGCCGCTGGCCTGACCTCTACGATTACGGAAATCGAGACGGCGACTTTGAGAAGAGCGCTGGCCTTGGTTGCTTCTGCATCATGAGCGCCGGCAATCATAACGATGATGGAAGAACCCCCGCACCGGTATGCGCCTACCTGCGTAAACTGGTAGGATGGTGCGACAAAACGGTTCGCCTTAGCAAGCCCGGCAAGTACCAGGCAGATCACGGGGATTACGGCACAGCCATGATTTATGAAACGGGTAAGATAAATGAGTACTTCCTGGTAGAGAACCGCTCCCGGGTAGATCTTGACGCCGCCATTCCCGCCAGCGGCCTGGCCGTTTATCATTGCGACACATTAGGCTCAAATGAATGGCAGGGCGGCTCTGCGTCCAAGCACTACCAGTGCGGGCTATTGCAGGCAGACGGCAGCCTGGATATGGAAACCAGATGCAGCATGGGTGACGAAAGAGATCTCTTCGGCAGGATGGTGGGAGTTGCCCTCAGCCACGACACAAGACCTTCCTCTGTTTTATGGGACGGCTCTGATTCAGGCCTGATGATATCAAATATCGGAGAACCCGGGCGCATCATAACATTTGTGATAGGGCAGGATATGAACGATCATGAGGCCAAAGGATCGACACTATCTGGCGAGATCATCCCCGAAAATAGTACTGCCGGCCTTGTCAATACTATTTTGCTCGACCAGGAAGGCAAGGTGAAGAGGATAATGGTGGAAGTTGACATAAGCCACAAGAACATCTCCAACCTGAGAGTCGAACTCATATCTCCAAGCGGCAAGAGAGCCGTTTTGCATAACCGCACCGGCATCGGCATGAAGGATCTGCAGAAGATTTATGATTCCAAATCAAAGGCCTCTTTAGTCGCCTTCCTCGGTCAACCCATAAAGGGCAAATGGTCTCTCAGGATCAGGGATTTGGCAAGCGAAGACACAGCCAAGCTGAACAAATGGAGACTGAAGGCAACTTACTGACGATAGCCTTGCCCAATAGGCACAATTTTTATTTTTAGTTTATTTATATCATAATATCGGGATGCTTGCACCACGAGTACGTAGCCACGTTTCGCCTATTTTTTCAGTTACCAAAAAAATCGGGAATCTAATTGATTTTGCCTCTCCATGATGTTCAGATGAGACTAAAAGCTAAATAATATATCGCTAAAGCAGCAACAAGTGAGGTGTAATAATTGAGATCTAATTGCTTATACTTATGCTCGTGTATTCTCGCCATGATTCTAGGTGCGGGAGCTGCAGGTGCGGTGGGAACGCAGGGCTTTTCCCTGCAGCAGTCCATTGATATGAACGTTGGAGCTTTTAGCGAAGACTTCGTGAACAGCCTGTTTAACATCGGCGGCATGGGCACGCAGACAAGCAATCGGTGGTTTGGCCCGGAGTTCAAGAACACCAGCAGTGCTTCTTCCTTCTTCTCGGAGTTCTTCATCAATACCAGCGTGCCCGTAATCGGCTTCACCCCGGTGAAATTCGATGTCACGCACAAGATGCCCACCAGAATCTACTTCGGCAGCGGACAGGATGTCACCTATACTCAGTACCTATCGGCCATAGCCACCGCAAGAGGCAATGAGCTGTGGATTCAGAAGGGTCAGGATTGGTCTGCGTATGCCATTGTCCCAGCGGGAACCGGCATGCAGTTCATCGCCTTTGCCCCTGTGGGCGGACAGGCCGACTACTATGAGATCATTCAGACGGATGCTCTGAATATAACCAGCAAGCGTGTTAATTTCTACGCAGGCTACAACAGCCTGAACTATATGGCTGACAAAGTGGGAAGACACATTCTGCTCTTCGTGCAGAGCAACCAGCCCAGCAACTCCATCATTGTGGATGTGATCAGCCAGGCACCACTGGCACAGCAGACTCCCATCGCGATGCCGCCCACCACAAATATGCCCCCTACCTACAACCAGATGGCTGCCGCCAGTCAGACTACTGCCACAGGCATGGGCCAGACTACCACCAGTACATCTACCTCTTACCAGACGTACGGCTCATCCTATCCGCCACAAACAGATGTCGTGACCGGAGATACACCGGTGACCATTCAGTCCCAGGGAATGAGGGGCTATCAGGTCTTTCTGGATGAGGTATTGATCGGCACGGAAGGGACCGGCGGCGATGCCCCGGATGGGAAATTCAGCTTCAATGTGGTAGGCAACCAAAACCACAACGTAAGGGTATACGATGGTCAATTCAATTATCCTAGAAGCATATATTTCCAAAGAGGAGTTTTGAAGATAATTAATGTGGAGCCAGGAACTGCAGCATACATCTAATTTAATCTTTCAACATTTTTTGTTTTCAAAATCTTACGATGCCTGTAGCTTATTTCAATAAGTATTGTTGCTCATATTGCTTATTTAATTTCGTTAGCTCGGGCACTTCTTATAATTTCACGATTTATCAGAAAGAGATAAATCCCACCGGATGGTATAATGAATGGGGTCGATCATTTTGAGAAAAGATGAATTCTTGCAGCAGTTCGAGGGCATCATGCTCCCTGAGACGTTTGATCAGGATCTTCTGGATCACGCCGCAGAGATGTTCGGAAAATGGGGCAAAAGCGCCCATATGAACGAGAAGGAGCATCTATTCGAGACCTTTGGTCTTGCCTCCAAACCGGATGACGACCGTGAGATTGAGACGCAGAAAATTGCCCTGCGCTTTGTCTGCACCAGGATGATGGAGGCAAACTTCAGCCGAAGGGATGCCGCAGAATTGATTCGCAATTTCAATAAGATAAAATATCCCGGCTACGAATGGCTGGAGTAGGCCAGGCCGAGCAAGAGGGATTTGGAGTTTCCTGGATCCCTCCCTTGTTTGTCAGCTCTTCGCACTATTTTTGCCATGGCCGGAGACATCGGCGCCAGGACCGCTAGAATCTGGGCCATGACGGCTATCCGGAGGACCAGGCAGTGCCTCTGAATGCTCTTCTTCTTGGCCAGAAAGACGGCATAGCCGAGAACTGCGACAAGGATCAATTGCAAGATGAGGTTGTATGCTACCATTGTCTGATAATCCAGGCTCATCAGGTCTCCTACTCGTTGATCTTCTTCATCAGCCAGGCCATGTTCTGCCCCAGAGTTCTCATGGTCTGTACCCCCTCACCATCATTATCCACATCCTTTTCGTGCAGACCCAGGCCTATATTCCAGTAGCTTGAGCCGGCAATTATCATCTGGTTGATGAGGAAGAAGTGGTTTATGGAGTCGAAGACATGAATAGCTCCCGCCCGGCGCACGGCAACCACCGCCGCGCCCACCTTGCGCTTGAAAATATCTCCGTTGGCCTTTCCTACAAATCCTGACCGGTCGATGAGGGCCTTCAGCTCAGGCGTGAGATCGGCAAAGTAGGTAGGCGATCCCAGAATAATCCCATCCGCCCTATCCATCTTCTCGATGCAATCGTTTACCATATCCTTATCCAGAGCACAGCGCCTGTCCTTTTTCTCATAGCACTTGTTGCAGGCAATGCAGCCGGAAAGGGGACCTTTCAAATGCATAAGCTGTGTATCTATGCCCAGGCTCTCCAGCTCTTTAAGAACAACGCCCAACAAAGCGGCGGTATTGCCGTCCTTGCGAGGGCTGCCGTTAAATGCAACAACTTTCATGCTTATTCTCTCTTATTTCTTTTACATAAACTATTTTCAAGTCAATGTTGCCGTTTTCATATCTCGATCAGCCGGTATTCTTTATTCCCCAAGCCGATCTTTTCCCCGTAATCCACCTGGATATTTCCAAGGGTATTCTCCCAGACGCCCAGGAACTTATCTGCTCCCTGCTCATGATTTTTTTGCAAAAGCGTGTGGGCAAGCCCCATCTGCCGGTTCACCAAATCGTAGCTGGCCTGATCTATGGCCACCGGATCGCGCGAGGCCAGGATGCCGATGTCCGGCACGACGGGAGCATCGCTCCAGGGCACACAGTCACAGTCCGGCGTGATATTGAGCAAGAAGTTGAAGAACCCCACCCGACCCTCCTTTCCCTTTATCGCTCCATAGGCATACTCCGTCATCCTCTCCATGAAGGGCGGCACCTCTACAAACCAGTCGAAGTCCAGGGCGTGAGTCGGGCAAACGCGCAGGCACTTGCCGCAGCCTGTGCATAGATTGTGGTCGATGGCCGAGATCCTCTTTTCCACAGTGATGGCATGTTTCGGGCAATTATCCATGCAGGAGCGGCAGCTGCTGCACAGCTCAACATTGAATATGGGCCTCGCCGAATGCTGCTCTGCCTTGCCAAGCGCCGGAGCACAGCCCATTCCCAGATTTTTTATGGCTCCCCCAAAGCCGGCCGGAAGGTGGGCCTTGAAGTGTGATACTACGATCATGCTATTGGCAGAGGCGATCTCTCCGGCGATCATAACCCGGCGAAAATGCTTCCCATCTATTGGAATTTCCCGGAAATTATCACCTTGCAGACCGTCGGCAATGACCACCGGCGCTCCGGCCACGTCCGGCCCGAAGCCGTGCTCTGCTGCCGTTTGCAGATGATCGACGGCATTGGCCCGACTCCCCCCGTAAAGAGTATTTGTATCGGTAAGAAATGGCTTTGCGCCCTGGGCCAGAATCTTTTCGGAGATGGGCCGGACCAGGACAGGATTTACATAAGAGTCGTTTCCCCTCTCCCCGAAGTGAATTTTGATGGCTGTGAGGTCGCCTTTTTGCACCATATCATCAAAACCTGCGGCATCAAAAAGCCCCAGGATCCTGTTTTGCTTGTTATCTTGAAAACTTCTCGCCCGGACACCAGCAAAATAAACATCGCTTTTCAATTCTTGGCCCACCTCCAAATAGCTAATGTGTTATGCTTCGTAACTAAAAGAATCTGATGCCTGGCGAAAAGCTAAATGCCAATAACGCCTTAGAATCTTTTTGGAGTGGATCGCAATTGACCGGTAAGAACTATGAGGCATGGGATGTCAAAGAGTCCGACTACCCAGCAGATGGTCCAATAGAAGAGACGCTCAGGTTCCTTTTACGCTATGCTATTTTAGCACCTTCCGGCCCCAACACCCAGCCCTGGAAGTTCGCCATTCACGACAGCAGCATATCCGTCTTCGCCGATCTAAATCGTGCCTTGCAGTTTGTTGATCCCAGCAACCGCACTCTCTACATGAGCGTGGGCTGCACCATCGCCAACCTGGCCGTCACCGGCGCGCATTTCGGGTTTGCTCCGAGCGTGAGCTACTTCCCGGATGGGCAGGAGAGCGATCTCGTGGCCGAGGTGCACCTTTTGCCCGCCGGCCAAAGGCCTGTGGATAAGCAAGAAGATCTCTTTCCCCAGATACAAAGAAGACACACCACCAAAGACAGATTCGAAAACGCGACAATCGATCCTTTCATTTTAAAGGAGATTGAGACGAACACAGATCTTCCAGGCATTCACCTCAGCTATCTGGTCGGTAAGGATGCCAAAGAAAGGATAACGGATCTGGTTTCCCGCGCTCATAAGATTCAGCTGGCCAAGAAGGAGTTTCGCCAGAATCTCGGAGATTGGCTGCGCAGCAACTGGACGAATGAGCCGGACGGCATGCCTCTTTTCACCTTCGGTGTGCCGGATGCCGTGTCGTTGGGATTTCCCGCAGCCTTCAAGGAGTTCGACCTCTCCCTACCCGTCATCTACCGGGACTCGGGCCTCATCCGCGACTGCTCCACCCTTGCCGTGCTTACCACCGACCAGGATGATAAGCTGGCCTGGACTATGTGCGGCTTCGCCCTGGAAAATCTGCTGCTCCGGGCCACCTCTCACGATGTTAGAGCATCCTTCTTCAGCCAGCCCATCGGCTTGCCCACTCTCCGGGAGGAGCTCAAGGTGCAGGTCAACCGCGGCCACCCCCAGATTATCTTCAGCCTGGGGTTTGCAAAGCCCATGCGCCCCAGCCCGAGAAGGCCTTTAGAGGATGTGATTATTAAGCAGCCTTAGCGGGGCTTAACTGGCGCTGTGAGACAAATTTTTCAGGCAAAGCAGGGCACTTCGGAGCTCCTCAAGCTGCACCGGCTTGGATATGTAACCATCCATGCCGGCACGCAAACATCTCTCTTTATCCCCTTCTAACGCATAAGCAGTCATGGCCAGTATTCTCGGCCTCTTTTTTAGATTGAGATCCAGAATGGCACGGGTAGCCTCCAGCCCGTCCATCTCCGGCATCTGCACGTCCATCAGGATCACATCATAGCTCTTTTTTGAAATCGCCTGCAATACCTCCCTGCCATTGGTGGCCAAATCTGCTCTGTAGCCCAGCTTCTTTAGCATAAGACGTGCAACCTTCTGGTTGACAAGGTTATCTTCCGCCAGCAATATGTCCAGATCCGGGTGCATCGTTTCGCTGCTGCAGGTGCGCACCTTCTTATGACGTGGGAACGCAAAAGCCTCCTGCAGGGCGAAGAGAATGCTGGCCTTCGAAAAAGGCTTGACCAGAGCTCTTTTGCCTGCGCTATGTTGGCTGGGCGTTGCAAAAACGATGGTAGGAAGCCCCTCACCCATCTCCTCGGCCAGCTCTTCTGCACCCGGAACATCCAGATCTAAAATTGCGGCATCAAAACGGCTCTCTAGCATCTCTCGCGCTTCAAAGGCCGAGACCACTGGATATATCTGCATTCCCCAGGAACGGGCATAATCCAACAGATCCTTTAAGCAGTCCTCACTGCTAAGCAGAGCCATTATCTTCTTGCCGACCAGATGCTGCTTGGCAGCCTCTCCGGAAAACGGTGGGGCGGAAATGTAGAAGCTGAAGGCAGAGCCCTCGTGTAGCTTGCTTTGCACCCAGATCCTGCCTCCCATCAGCTCGACCAGCCTCTTGCTTATGGCCAGACCCAGACCAGTCCCACCATATTTTCTGGAGGTAGAAGTATCAACCTGACTAAAGGAGAGGAAGAGCTTTTTCATGTCCTCAGAGCTGATGCCTATTCCCGTATCGACAACCGAAAACCGAATTTCATCCTCTTTTTCACCCGGCCGAACATGAATGGCTATTTTGCCTTTTTCAGTAAATTTTACCGCATTGCTGAGCAGGTTGGACAGGACCTGATTCAGCCGAACCGAGTCTCCCAGAATGGTCGGAGCGATCCCCTCGTCAATAACATAGGTCAGATCCAGTCCTTTCTCGGCGGCCTTTGCCGCCACCATACTTTGCGATGACTCGATGCATTCGTGTAAAATGAAAGGCAAATGCTCCAGCTTCATCTTGCCTTCATCTATCTTGGAGAAGTCCAGGATATTGTTGATAATGGCAAGCAAGGCATCACCACTGCTGTGAATGGTTTCCACGAAATCACGCTGCTCTTCTGTGAGGCTGGTTTCCAGCAAAAGCCCGGCAAGGCCGATGACCGCATTCATGGGGGTGCGTATCTCGTGGCTCATATTGGCCAAAAATTCGCTCTTCGCCCGGCAAGCTGCATCTGCCTCCTGCTGCGCAGAACGAAGCTCTATTTCAGTCTCTTTATGCTTGACCATCTCCTCTTGCAATGCCGCATTTGCCCGGAGGAGCCAGGCCGTCCTCTCCGACACCCTCTTTTCCAGCCCTTCCTGCGTCTTTTTCAGGGCTTCTTCCGTCCTTTTGCGCAAGATGGCTTCGCCGATGCTTCCCGCCGCTGCCTGAAGGACAGCTATCTCGCTATCGATCCACTGCCGCTCATTATGACAATCTTCAAAGCATATAACCGCAAAAAACCTTCCTTCAATGAATACGGGAAGGAGCAGAAAGGAGCGAACACTCAAATCCTCCAGCACCATCGCACCAGGATGCAAGAGCTCTGAAGTTATGGCCTGGATGGGATTGCTGCGAGAGAGCGTATCCAGCCAGCCGGGAAAATGCTTCACCCAGCACAAATCCCCGGAAAGTGGCTTTGCAGGATCTCGAAACCACTGCAAAGGAATACTCTCCAGCCTCGCTTCGCTCTGCAGTTCCCGGTTCTCCAGAATGTGAACCCGATCCACATCTTGTGCCTCGCCCAGAATGCCTAAAGTTCTCTTCACGGCCAGAGGATCGGAAGTAAATAGGTAGTTAGTGGCCCTGGCAACCTCTTGCAGCAATAGATCGCGCCTCTGCAACGCCACCTCTGCCTCTCGTCGCTGGATGATCTTCCGCATGCCGCTCATGAGCAGTGTAAGCTGGCGCACATCGGAGTCATCGTAATCCACCTCCTTGTTGCCAAGACCCGCCACAATGACAATCTTTCCCATGTCCATGATGGGCACATTCATGTGACGGAAGACATCGACGTGACCTGCCGGAGTGCCTCTTCTCTGGGGGCAGGAGGCATAATCATTGGTTATCACAGCTTTTCTCAGCCGAACAGCTTCACTCCAAAGCCCAGTCTCCTGCAGATGATAGACCACTCTTTTGTGTTCAATATTGCACATTTGCATGGCCATCTTGGACCAGGAATGCATAACGAGCGTCTTCTCATCCTCATCAACGAAAGCCAGGTAGCCGAACTTCGAGCCGGTCAGCTTGACCCCCGCCTCCAGTGCGAAGTCGGCAATCTCTTTAATGGAGGCTTCATCCATCTGGTTTAACTTCTGCAAAGCCTCCAGCCGGGAATCATCCAGAAGCAATGCTTCTTCAGCGCGTTTTCTGTCGGTGATGTCGTAAAAATTGGCCACCAGATAGATGGGTTTGCCGCAGTCGTCTTTTACCAGTGCACATATCATCTCCGCCATGTAGGACTTGCCATCCGGCCTCTTTAAAAAAAGCTCACCTTGCCACTCTCCAATAGAATGAAGGGCGGGTATGACCTCTTCATGCAGCCTGGCTTTGCCCTCATCGTCCGTAAAATCGAATACCGACCGTCCTTTTGCCTCAGATATGTCGCGAAAACTGGAATTTTTCAGAAGGCTGGCGTTTGCATACTCGATATTTCCGTTTAGATCAGTAAGCACAATGGCTGTGGGAACTGCCTCTACCGCTTTGGTCATCTTCAAGATATCGATGGCAGAGGTCTTCTGGAGTGTAGCATCACCCATACCTTGAAGATACTGGCAATCCATAAGAGGACCGTCAGTTCGGCCTGTGCTCATTATCCCATCTGAGGGTAAGCTGCGCCGCGGCAAGCAAATCAACAGATCTTTGAGGTCCTCTTTCAGGAGTAAAAGCGACGCCTGCATTTGGCCGGCATTGCCGCTACTCTCTTGCATATCCGCGACTTTTCGCAGCATCTGCCCGATCTTCGTTTCAGGATCGGAGCTTGCAAGCTTCTCTTTGCCCAACGATCATCACTGCCTACAGATCTAACAAACGGACATCGTTATTCTTAATCATATTGGGCGATCACTCATTCAAAAGCTATTTTTCTCTTGAAAACCCCGCTGCAACAGAGCGATCAATTCCTCAGTATTGTACCGGGATATCAGATCCAGAAGCCGGTCCGTTTGCTTATAAAAGCACCTAGCGTTGTCGATCTTTCTTAAAGCCGCATCCGACACATTCTCACAGGCCATGAGATCCTCCTCAGTCTTGTTCATAGCGGCTATTATGACCTGCATCTCTTGCCTCATATTGATTATCATCTCTTTCTTAAGAGAATCTGGATCGGTAACTGGAATATAGTGGTGCCTCTTGTCGCCCGGGATGATAACCCTCTTGGCCAGCCCCATTCGTTCCAGCGTGCTCATGTTGGCGCTCACGGTAGACTTACTGTAGCCTGTTTCCGCCACAAGCTCGTCCATGGAAACGGGTCCGTCCGCCAGAAAAAGCGTGCCCCGCAAGACACCTACAGCATCGCTACAGCCATAGCTTTTGGCAACTTTGACGCAGGCATCAACCATATATATCTTAAAGATATCTGCCTCATCTCTATCCATCCATATGCAGAAGACCACAAATTTTAAGTACTTTTCGCAGGTTCCGGACGTTTGGTAATTTCCGAACAGAATAGAGGCTTAAGCGAATGAAAGGCACAGAATGGCTCGGCCAATGGATCACAGACAATTCCTTAATAATCATGGTAGTCGCGCTGCTCTTAACTCTTGCCTCTCTGCACTATGCCCAGCAAATTGAGATGCAAGGAATGACCACGGAGAGCATGGTGGGCAAGGATTCTCCACTCTACCAGCTTTTTGACCACCTCTATGTGGAAAAGTTTGCCACCGAGTCCATAGCTGTGCTCATTGAAGCGGACGATGTCAGAAAACCGGAGATCTTGAGGGCAATGGATAGGCTCTCGCAAAAGATGCGCGAGGCTTCGGATGTGCTGGCAGTAACAAGCATTGCCGATATTGTAGCTAACACAGAGAAACTTGACCGCGGTATCAGAACAATTCCCACCCAGGATCGGATAGAAAAAATTCTCTATGATCCGGCAAATCTTCCGGCAGTAAATGCTATGATGCCGGATAAAAAGCACACTATTCTCTCCATTGAGTTGCCGGTCTCACTAAAAGAAGCACAGCTTAGGGAGATATATAAAGAGACATCCGGCCAGGTGAAGATGGCCGACTTTCCGCCGGATGTTGGCATCACCGTCACCGGAAAGCCAGCGCTCATGCAATCGATAACCGAAGAGATGGCCACGAGCAATGGTCCCATTCTTGCCCTGGCCGGCCTGCTCATGGTTGTAGCGCTGTTGATATCATTCAATCATGTGAGATGGTCGCTTCTTCCCATACCCATTGTCTTCCTGGGCGTAACCTGGACCTTCGGAGCCATGGGATTTTTGCACATACCTTTTACCATGGTATCCATGTCAGCCTTCCCGGTGCTGATAGGCATCGGCATAGACTATGCCATCCAGTTTCATAATAGAATAGATGAGGAATTCATTAACAGCGGCTCACCGGCACAGGCCGTGATAAAGACCGTTGGCAATGTCTCCAAGCCGGTCATGATCGCCCTGGTTATAACCGCCATGGGTTTCGTCTCCCTCCTCACCTCATCCGTGCCCATGACCAGAGATTTCGGTCTGTTATGCCTGGTAGGGCTCTTCCTTTGTTATCTATCCGCCCTTTTTGTGGGGGTTACTCTTCTTTATATTGCAGAGAAGAGAAGCGCATCCGGAAGAGCAATGAAGACGGAAGGCGCGGCGGCCAATGTGCCTAAAGACCTGATAATAGGAAACATCATCGAGAAGGTCTCAAACTTATGCATTCAAAGATGGTATCTTGTGCTTGCCGCTGCATTATTTCTCTCTTTGGCGGGCATCTATGCAGATACTCAGGTCCAGGTTGATACCGATTTCAAGAATTATGTCCCCCAGGATTTGCCTCCGCTCATCGACTTCGTACATATGAGCGATATCTTTGGTGGCACGGATACGGTAGACCTCATCGTTCAGGCCGATGATATCACCAATCCCGATACCCTGCACTGGATGGATGATTTTTGCAATTATCTGGCCAATTCCCGAGATCAAATATACGGATATGAAAGCATAGCCTCTTTGGTCAAGCAGTCCAATGGCGGTGAGATCCCAGAAGACCAGACTGTGATCAGAAGGCTGATAGATTCCATTCCTGCCGCGATGCGAGTTAAGCACCTGGATGGGCACGACACCGCCCTGATCAAGTTAAATGTGGGCAAGGAACTGACTAACCTGGGTGCAGAGGGCACCAACCGACTAATAAAAGAGATTGACAAAGATATTGCCTGGCATCCACCGCCACCGGGAGTGTCCGTGCGAGAGACCGGTGATGCCGTGGTGATGACCACAGTCATAGGTGCTCTGACCCAAGGCAGGACGGAGATGACTCTGCTCGGATTGGTGCTGATTTTCATCGTGCTGCTGCTCATCTACAGAGATCTGATAAAAGCGCTTCTTCCGGTATTGCCCATGCTGGTGGTAATCGGCTGGATGGGTGGAGTGATGTACCTGGCCGATATGAAATACACGCCCCTTACGGCATGCCTGGGCGCACTCATTCTGGGCGTGGGATCGGAATACGCAATACTGATGATGGAGCGCTTCTACGAGGAGCTGGCCAGAATAGGGCAGCCACTTGAAGCGCTCATGATTGCATCAAGGCGCATTGGCTCGGCACTTATTGCCTCCGGTCTTACCACTGTATTTGGATTTGCGGCCCTGATATCTTCGCCCTTCCTGATTACCAACAATTTCGGAACCCTAACAGTTTTAGCGATAGTGTTCGCATTGCTCACGACCTTTACGGTCTTCGTGGTGCTCATGTACCGCATGGAGATACGGCGTGCTGTGGTAGAAAATGCGAAATACGAGTTGAAGAAAGCCCTCAAGCTGATAGCAAGAGGAGGATGATTGATGAGAATTATTATGGCCCTGGTTGGCTTTTGCCTGTTGACTCTAATTACAGCAGTCTCGGCTCAAAACACCTACATACCATATGAGCTGGGCGGAGATAATTATTACACCATGTATGGCAGCCCGGATATTTCTGCCAGCGTTTCCGGAACGGATGAGTTTGAGCGCGGAGATACCGTTTTCATTTACGTGGATCTGACCAACTACGGGAGGATATTGGGATTCAAAGAGGACTTAACTCCCCAGGACCCCAAGGAGTTCGCTCTGGCCAGTGCCGAGCTGCAAGAAGAGTACAAGAAGCCGACCGCGCTAGGAATCTCTGCTTACCTCTTCACCGACAATCCTCAGATAGAGATAAAATCAGGTGACCAGGTTGTTCAATCCTTAAAGTCAGGCGATAAGACCCAGTCACCTTTGAAATTCTCTATTAAGATAGGAGAGCATGCCTCCGCAGGAACTTATCCACTCAGTTTAAACCTATCTTATGATTATCAGGATAACGTCCGGGTGCAGGCTTCCAAGCTTGTTACCAGCGGAAGCTCGCCTGCTTTAGCAAATTACCAGGTATCCTACATCTACCAGAAGGCCAATCAGACCATCCCCCTCATCATAACCGTTAAGAAACAAGCGGATTTTATGGTCGTGAATGCATCGGGCGTGCTCTCTGCCGGCGTTAAGAAGGCACAAATCGTCGCAACATACAAAAATATTGGAGAGGACACCGTCAAAGATGCCATCGCCAGGCTATCCATCTTCAAGCCGTTTTCCTCCACCGATGATCAGGCATTCATTGGAACGCTGGCTCCGGGAGAAGAGAAGACTGCCGTTTTCCGACTTGACGTCGATTCCGACGCTACGCCCAAGGACTACGGCATAAACAGCGAGATCAAATATACTGATGTCAATGGCGATTCAGTGATCTCGGAGAGTATGAAGATACCCGTTGTGGTTAAGGCCGCCTCCGCATCTCTGCTCATGCCAGCAATTGTCATTATCATCATAATAGCAGCGGTTGGCGGATACATGTATAGAAGAAAGCAAAATAAGACATGAAAGAAAACAGGAATCATCTCCTGCTATTGCCTTTTTTTCTTTCACATTTAACAATATTTCAATCAAGCTTTCATTTTGTTGTCATAGTATTCACAGATTGACGAACTATACATATAGATAAAATCAGGACAGATGGATGACATATTTCCCACGCTTCACATGCATAAAAAACGCCAGAGGGCCAAAGCAGCCGGGAGAACAACAGGAGGCTCGACCTTTAACAGATTATGAATTTATGGATTGTCTGCCGGCTTACCTTACCTTAGGTCATGGCCATAAGCTCTAGCTTCAACCGGTCTGAATCGTCAGATCCTGGCGAAGCATCTTGCATCGTCTGCGTCTCACCTTCAGACACATAAGACAGGTAGAGCTTGCGCCTCTTTCCCTGAGTCATCTTGACGTGTTTTGGGTCCAGTTCATGAGCGCGTTTCATCACGCTTATCACCGTAGTCTTATTTAAGCCCAGCATGTCCACCAGTTCGCTGGTTGTGTACCTGCTTGGCCTCTCTTCCATGATATCTATAAGAGATCGCGCATGGTTATCCAGGGCTTTTCCATCACCACTGCTCGTCTCCAGAACGGGCGCAGGTCGTCCCTGTCGAGCGCGAAGCTGGCTCTTCAGATCAGATACCTCTTTAGATAGGCGATCAACCTGATCGATCAACCTGCCTAAAAGTTCTACATCGCTCTGTTTGGAGTCGAGGTCTCGTGAGATTCTTTCGATAGATGAAACCAGCAAAAGCATTGCTTGCGCTTCTTTTCTATTTTTCTCAATCTCTTCAGCCTTTGTTTTGTATATCTCTAAAAGCTCTTCGAACATTTGTGCGCTACTCCTAGCATATTCTAGTACGGTCTTATTTCGAAGCAAATTTAAAATGTTAACAGATATGAATGGACTAGCCAAGTATATATACTTTTCCCAGAATTGTCCGATTGCGCGAATATTTGCCAATCATCAAGTCAATTCACCCGCTACTCGAATTAGAACGATTAAGCAAAGGGGAGAATTACAAATAAATTTATCCAAAAATAATCTAAATGTTATCATTAATTATTTCAGGCAGTTCTTTTATATCCGTTATTATCTTATCGGCAGCCTGAAGGAGTTTCAAGGTGGGACGAGTGTCCTGTTGCACGGTCAAGATGCCCAGGTCTGCTGCCCTCAGAGCATAAAGGTCGTTTAGACCATCGCCCACCATTACCACTTGATGGTATCGGTTCTTCAGATCGACTATTATCTCTTTTTTTCGCCTTGGGCCAGAGGTAGGATGAACTCGCGACATATCTATACCAAATTCTTTGAGAGAAGCAAGGCTTCTCATGCTGTCCCCGGAGGCCACATAGACGTCTGCCCCTTGATTTTTCAGATCGAAGAGGACATGCTTTAATCCGGGAAAAGGAGAACCACCCGTGCTGAGTGCATAGACAACTTCCTGCATATCAACATCGACAATCATGCCGGCAGTATGATAATTACCAGGACACCTGGATAGTACTTCCCGATACACCTCCACGAGATCACGAACCTTGGCTTGAGAACGGCCTAAAATGTGTACAACTTCATCTTTGGAGATGGGGCTGCTGGCACAACTTATCTCCAGCAATTGCTCGCGACCATAGATCAGCGTTCCCAGAGCATCATTGGGCGGACGGGATAACAAGAGGTTGTGGTCCACCTGAGGAACAACCAGGGCTCTGCCTTGCTTCTCCATAATCAGCTCCCAGGTAACCACATTCACCAGAATGGTACACGTTTCGAGATCTTTGGCCACGCGATACATCCTGAGTATGGTTCCTGCCACATCCATGACCACGGCGAGTTTCTTGCGCATCTTGGTAGCTGGATGGTTCGAAGGATGAGATGAAACTTTTGCCGTGCAGGCTACAATAGCTTTTTTAGCTAGAAGATCCCAATAAGTCTATAATATTGGGGTAGAACAACGAAGGGTATTGCAGTAGCTTTGTTGCTAATGTTGCTCTTATCCCTGGAGCCGGTTTTTGCCACACCAGCCATCACCGAGCAGCTCCAGGATGGAGATTTCTGCAACATGCTGAAGGTAACCGGGACGGGCGCTTTCGAGGTGGGCGTCTCGGTTAAAGACAGGCAGCTTGCTCTCGAGTACAGCAATTTCATGTACGGAGATGGCGACCTGGAGATGGATTCAGGAACCGTCGAAGCACAGAGGGCAGCCAAGCTTCCGGGCATGGAGAACGGTATAGCTGTGCCGCTAAATCTCTGGGAAAGCAACAAGCTCACCTACTCCGGAAAGACGCCTATGGTGGGAATGAAATACATAAACTCCAAGGCATTCTGGGGCGGCATCGGCGCAGAGATCACAGAGACCTTCTCAGTCACTGAGATGGAGAGAGAAGGCAGCAGCTACTTCGCATCAACCAATCCCGCCTCTTACATAACCGATCCTAAGAAGATCGAAGAGATCCTAAAGACAAGTCCTGTGCACACTGTGGGCATCCAGACCAAAAATGCCTTCAATGGAACATGGCAGACGGACGCCAGGATGCACAAAATGTTCAGCAAGGATCTCAAGGTGCATGAGGCATTCACTGGCAAATTCGATGTGCAGAAGATGATCAAGTTCAGAGAAAGTCCCTTAGAGGAGAAGAAACAACCGGGTTGTGACGGCATAGACTGCTAAGGGTCCGCGACTTTTGCCATTTTTAAATAGCGCGAGGTCATACCAATTTAGCAGACAATTTTCACTTGGCCCCTTATCCCTGACCCTCATATGAACCTCACCTCAAAATAAGTCTTTTATAAACCAGGAACAAGATGAAAGGTATCTGGTGAATGGACTTGATTACTAATATTGATTCCAACGGCAGTATTTTGCTTCCTCTTGCCATCAGATACGGGCTGCATCTGCTGCCGGGTGACAGAATCGCCGTGGACCAATTGGGAGATGGGACCATCATCCTCAAGAAGATAGAAAGACCGGAGACCATAACGGCTGCGCAAATGTCCGATCTCGACATAATGCAGGCTGCACCCAAGATCATATAAAAAATGGTGTAACGGACCCGCCGGGATTCGAACCCGGGTCCGAGGCTCCGGAGGCCTCTATTCTATCCAGACTATACTACGAGTCCATATATAAATAAAATTATAGAATATATAGGTTAGCGGGCCCCTTCATATCGAGGAAGCAGCCCCTAACTAATGATTTAGCTTTCCAGCACAATCTCAATATTTACATTTTTTGGAACCTGAATCCTCATGAGCTGGCGAAGCGCCCTCTCATCAGCATCCAGATCGATGAGCCTCTTGTGTACTCTCATTTCCCAGTGATCCCAGGTGGCTGTTCCCTCGCCGTCAGGACTCTTCCTGCAGGGAACCACCATCCTCTTAGTGGGCAGCGGGATGGGACCCGCCATGTGAACGCCGGTTCTCTGAGCAATCCCCCTTACCTGGCTGCAAATATCGTCCAGCATCAGGGGATTTGTGCCGGAAAGTCGAATTCTTGCCTTCTGCATGTTTTACACCAAAAAAATTGATTTCAGCGTGGTACCACGCTGATGCACATGCCGGCCGCGACGGTCGTGCCCATATCTCGAATGGCAAACCTTCCCAGTTGAGGGATCTCTTTCACCGGTTCAATGACCATAGGCTTGGAAGGAGTAACCATGATGATGGCCGCATCTCCTGCCTTGATGAAAGCAGGATTCTCTTCCTTGACAGCTCCGGACCTTGGGTCCAGCTTGGCCAGAATGGATGTGAGAGTGCACGCGATCTGCGCAGTATGGCAGTGGAACACCGGGGTGTATCCTGCCGATATCGCGCTGGGGTGCTGCAACACAACGATCTGGGCCTTGAACTCCTTGGCCACGGTCGGGGGCTTAGCTACCGATCCGCAGACGTCGCCGCGACGAATGTCGTTCTTAGCGACACCGCGCACGTTCCATCCGATGTTGTCGCCCGGGAATGCCTCAACGACTTCCTCATGATGCATCTCAATGGACTTGACCTCGCCGGAAGCTCCGGCAGGCTCGAAGATGATCTTGTCGTTCTTTCTCATGACGCCGGTCTCAACACGGCCCACTGGCACTGTGCCCACACCAGAGATGGTGTAGACATCCTGTACCGGCACGCGAAGAGGCAGATTGGTCGGCTTCTGGGGCACCTTGAGGTTGTTCAAGGCTTCCAGCAGGGATGGGCCCTTGTACCACTTCAGGTTCTCACTGGGCTTGGAGAGGTTGTCTCCCATCAGGCCGGAAATTGGCACGAAGGGTATATCCTCCACCTTAAATCCAACCATCTTGAGCAGCTTGCCTACCTCTTCCTTGACCTCGTTGAATCTCTTTTCGTCGTATGGTGGTGTGGTGGCATCGATCTTGTTCATGCCAACGATCAGCTGGCTGACACCCAGTGTTCTGGAAAGGAAGACGTGCTCCTTGGTCTGAGCCATGACGCCGTCCGGGACGGCCACAATCAGCACCGCGGCATCAGCCTGGCTGGCGCCGGTGATCATGTTCTTTACGAAATCCCTGTGACCGGGGCAATCAACCACGGTAAAGTAGAACTTGGCGGTATCGAAGCGGTGATGGGCGATATCAATGGTAACGCCTCTCTCCCGCTCTTCCTTCAGGCTATCCATGACCCAGGCGAACTCGAAGGTTGCCTTTCCTTTGGATGCGGCTTCTTTCTTATACTCATCAATGACGTGAGCGTCTACAGCTCCCGTCTCGAACATCAATCTGCCTACGGTCGTCGACTTGCCATGGTCGACGTGTCCAATGAATGCGAGATTGAGATGTGGCTTTGCATCTGCCATAATTTATCTCCTCCAACTGGCACTATCCATTCTTTTCAGTATTTCTGCCTTAGTGTTTAATCTTTTCGAAGGTCGCGCTCAAACGACCTTCAGGTAATCGGATGGCTTGGGCATTTCCGGTTTCAAGCCCTTTCGGGTTCTGATCTGCTTGACTACATCTAGCAGCAGGTTAGCGGGCAAGGGCTCGAAGCCGGCAAACTCAGAAGACCAGAGGGCTCTTCCTTCAGTGGCCGACCTAATAGCCCCGGAGAATCCAAACATCTGAGCTACAGGCATCTTGGATTTAAGGATTATCATATCGCCCTGGCTGTCCATGTTCAAGATAACGCCTCTTCTTCCCTGAATCTCAGACATGGCTCCACCCATTTGATCCTGAGGCACCTGTATATAGACATTCTGGAAGGGCTCCAATAAAACCGGATTCGCCATAAGTATTCCTGCCTGCACGGCTTGCCTGACTGCGGGAATGACCTGGGCGGGGCCGCGGTGCACGGCGTCCTCGTGCAGCTTTACATCCATGATCTTGGCTTTTATGCCCTGCGCCGGTTCCCTGCAGATGGGGCCGTTCTTCAGCGCCTCCTCAAAGCCCTCCAAGATGAGCTCCATGGTCTCCCTCAGGTACTGAATACCCTTGGTCATGTTGAGCAGGACGTTGGTACCAAAATATCCGACAATGCTCTTTGCCTCATCTTTCTCCATGCCGTTATCGATGAGAACCCTCCGACGCTCGACCTCCTCCATCTTCATGCTGACCTTGCCTTCTTTCAGGGCCTCGATCACGCCTAATTCCAGAGGCTCAAACTCGATGTAGAAGCGATTGTGGTGGTTGGGTGACTTTCCTTCCACAGGCCCGGCTCTGCCGCCGACGGATTCACGGTAGACTACTATAGGCGGTGAGGTCTTCAGCTCCACACCGCGATCACGTTGCATCCTTGTTACAGTGACATCCAGATGTAGTTCGCCCATGCCGGCCAAGAGGTGCTCGCCGGTTTCCTCGTTGATGGTAACCTGTAAGGTTGGATCCTCTTTGGCGATCTGCCTTAAGACTTCCACAACCTTGGGTAAGTCGCGGGTGTTCTTGGCCTCGACGGCTACGGTCATGACCGGTTCTGAGACGTGCTTAATCTGCTCGAAGGGCGTCATGCCCTGTTCTGATGAGATGGTAGATCCTACAATGGCATCTCGCATGCCTGTGACTGCCGCGATGTTTCCTGCAGGTATCTCCTCTACCTCAACTCTCTCCGCGCCCATGACGATACCGGTCTGCTGAATGCGGTTGGTATTGACCACGCCGGATACATACAGCTCCATGCCGCGATGCAGGGTTCCTGAGAAGAGCCTTCCCGTGGCCACTTCGCCTGCATGCGGGTCGACCTTTATCTTGTTGATCATGAAAGCAACGGGACCCTTGGGATCACAGGTCGCCATGGCTTTTCCGACGGCACTATCCCAATCGCCGTGCCAGATGACCTTGACCCTCTCTCTTTGCGCAGCGATGGGGCTGGGAAGGAATTTGACGACCATATCGTTTACTGCTATATAAAGCGGGACTTTCTCGGCCAGCTCCTTCATCTTGCCGGCCCGGCAGTATTCGACTACCTGCTCAAAGCCGATGCCGGTCTTCTTCATCTGGGGCACGCTGATGGCCCAGTTGTAGAGAGCGGAACCAAAGGCGATATTTCCCTTTGACGCATCCAGCTTCCAGCCTGCTTTGTATTTCTCTTCATCCATTCCTTGGATGAGCTTGTTGACATTGTCAATGACCTTGCCCAGGCGCATGGCCATATCTTTCGGATCAACCTTCAGCTCATTGATCATGCGGTCCACTTTATTGACGAACAGGACCGGCCTGACACCCTCCTTCAGGGCCTGCCGCAGCACGGTCTCCGTCTGGGGCATAGCACCCTCAACGGCATCCACTACGACCACTGCGCCGTCCACGGCCCTCATAGCACGGGTGACGTCGCCTCCAAAGTCCACGTGGCCGGGAGTATCAATCATGTTGATGAGATATTCCTTGCCATCTATCTCGTGAACCATGGATACATTGGCCGCATCGATAGTAATTCCGCGGGCCTGCTCCAGGGGATCGAAATCCATGAATAGCTGCCTGCCTGCCAGTTCCATGGAGATCATGCCTGCGCCTCCCAGAAGGTTATCAGAAAGGGTTGTCTTGCCGTGATCAATATGTGCCACGATTCCGATGTTCCGGATAAACTCAGGTTTGTCCATCAGAGTCGTTACACGTTCTGCTATTTTCTTCCTCTTGCCCATAATACGCCTCGCGAAGTTTAAGATAAAGGTTAAATCCCGACTAGGACTCAGAATCCTAGGACTCAATCTATTTAAGCCTTCGGCCTTCTCAGGGCGGTTTCGATTTAGATATATGTGTCATACTCATAAATTTAGTTCGCAGGTAGGAGATCTGTATTATAATTTGGAGCAAAATTCTGTGATCCATCATTTTTCCTATTCGAATACAAGCAAATGTACCGGGAAAAATGCTTGCATATACCCAGTGATCGAATTGTTTTCCATATCATTTGATAAAGAGCCTGCCATTCCCACCAACCGGAAGAATCCCTAGAATAATGCTATCATAATTCATCCGGATAATGGATTTTAAATGCAGAAAAGACTTCTATTTTATGATAATTGCCACTGGTAGGCAAAGCTTAAATCGCGGCGAGGATAGCAAAGAAGGGTTTTTACGATGGCGCGCTTGGTAATGAAGTTTGGTGGTGTTTCCGTTGCTGACGGAAACAGGCTGCGGCATGTGGGAGATTTGGTCTTGCATTTTAGCCGCGACAATGAGATAGTTTTGGTAACCTCCGCCCTGCAAGGCGTCACTGACGACCTGCTGGCCTGTGCCACGAAGGCGGCAAATGAGGGAAATGTCTCAGATGTGATCGATTTCATAGAGAAGCTCACAGATAGGCACAATCAGGCCATAACTGATGCCATAAAAGATCCTCAAATCGCCAAAGAGATTGAAAAGACGATATCAAATAAGCTGTCTGAACTCGAAAAAGCCTACATCGGTATATGCTACCTGGGTGAGCTTACGCCGCGATCATTGGATTACATATCCAGCTATGGCGAACAACTGGCGGCACCCATTCTGGCCGGGGTTCTAAGAGATATGGGCATAGCCTCAACGCACTACACCGGTTCAGAGGCAGGAATCATCACAGACAGCAACTTTGGCGACAGCCGGCCCCTGGAAAAGACCTACAATTTGATTCCCCAAAGGCTCTTGCCGCTCAAGGGCGTTCCCGTGGTCACCGGCTTTATCGCCAAGGACGAAAAGGGCACAATTACGACTCTGGGACGGGGCGGCTCGGATTTGTCCGCTTCGCTCATCGGAGCTGCTATTGATGCCGATGAGATCTGGTTTTGGAAAGAGACCTATGGCATCATGACCACAGATCCCAAGATCGTGCCCGAGGCCAGGTCCATTCCCTCTATCTCCTACCGGGAGGCCATGGAGCTATCCAACTTCGGAGCCAAGGTTTTGCACCCCCGCTCCATTGAGCCCGCCATAAGGAAGGGCATCCCTGTGCGCGTCAAATGCACCTTCGATCCGGATATTCCCGGCACACTGATAGTGCATGAAGACGTGCCCAAAGCGGATGTAATAAAAGCGGTGACACTGCACAAGAATGTGGCCCTGCTCAACATCTCCGGTGCGGGCATGATTGGAACGCTGGGTGTGGCCGCCCGCGCTTTTACCGCCCTGGCCAAGGCAGGCATAAATATCGTCATGATCAGCCAGGGATCGTCTGAGGCCAATATCTCCATGATCATCGAGGAGCGACAGGTGGAGAAGGCTGAAGATGCCTTGAGAGCAGAGTTCCCCAGAGATCTGGTCAAGGAGATCTCGCACGATCATGATGTCTGCGCCGTGGCTGTGGTTGGTGCGGGGATGGAGGGCACACCAGGTGTTGCCGCGCACGTCTTCAAGGCCATGGGGGCGGCCAAGATAAATGTGGTCATGATCAGCCAGGCATCGGGTCAGCTGAACATATCCTTCGTGGTCGCCTCCAAAGATGCCGAGCAGGCAGTAAGAGAGCTGCATCGCGAGTTTGGGCTGGGAGGTGAGGCATGAGGAGACTGACCTACGCTGATGCGGGCGTAGATATTCACCTGGAGAACAGATCCATTGATGCCATGAAGGCCGTGCTGACGACAAAACGAAAGGGCTTCGGAGCGCCTATGACCGAAATCGGCCACTACGCAGGACTCCTGGATATGGGAAGCTTTGCCCTGGCCATGACCACAGATGGCGTGGGATCCAAAGTCCTCATTGCCAACGCCATTTCCAAGTGGGATACGATCGGCATCGACTGCATCGCCATGAATGTCAACGACCTTTATGCCATAGGGGCCGAGCCTATCGCCTTTGTGGACTATCTGGCCGTGGAAAAGGTGGATCCAGAGAGAGCGGCGCAGATTGCGGTGGGCCTTCGCAAAGGCGCTGAGATCTCCAATATGACCATAGTGGGAGGGGAGACGGCTTCTCTGCCGGAGATCATTCGGGGTTTCGATCTGGCCGGAACCGCCATAGGAATCGTGGACAAGGACAAGGTGGTCACTGGCGAGAAGATCAGAGAAGGGGATCTGCTGGTGGGCGTGCCCGGCAGCGGCCTGCACAGCAACGGCTACACTTTAGCCCGGCGCATCGTCGCCGAGTCCAAGTACACCTATTTCGACCAGATGCCCGGCGGGAAGAATACCATCGGAGAAGAGCTGCTCACGCCCTACCAGGATCTACCCTGAGATCGTGAAACTCGTGCAGGAATGCGATGTTCATGGCCTCGCCCACATCACCGGCTCGGGCCTTCTCAAGCTGCGCCGAATCTCTGCGTTGGGTTTTGAGATCACCGACCCGCTGGAGCCGCAGCCCATATTCCGTTTCTTGCAAGAGCAGGGCAATGTGGATGATGAAGAGATGTACAGGACATTTAACATGGGCATGGGCTTCGTGGTCGTAGTAGCCGAAGATGAGTCCCAAAAGGCCTGCCGCATCATGGGGCCGGGCGCAAAGGTAATCGGATCGATTGTAAAAGAGGGAATAAAAGCAGGCAGCATGACGTTCTAGGCCTGCTTACTGTTTTTTTCGCCGAACATCTCTTCTAATTTGCTCTTTATCTTCCGTATGGACTCCACCGCCGGACAGTTGGCATCGATGGGCGGCTTGCCTGCCAGGTCCGCTTCTACCAGGCATTTGTCAAAGGGAATGGTTCCCAGAACAGGGATGCCCATCTGGGCCAGCTTCTCGGCCACGGGCCCGGGATCATCTGCCTTGTTTATGACGGCAAAATATCTAGTGATGCCGATCTCCTTGCCCAGATGCATTATCCTCTCCACGGTTTCAATGGATCTCATGCCCGGTTCTACCACGGCGATCATGGCGTCAACGCCGCGAGCAGTGGCCCTGCCCAAGTGTTCGATGCCCGCCTCCATATCCAGGATCACGAGGTCTTTCTCGCGGGTGATGACATGCCGGAGGAGTGCTTTGACGAAGGAGTTGGCAGGACACATACAGCCCGAGCCGCCGGAATCAATGGTGCCCATAACCACCAGCTTGACATTGTCGGGCCCGGTGCAGCCGCACATGGCCACTATATCATCAACCTTGGGATTCATCTTGAACATGCCCATGGGCATGCCCGCTCGCTCCTCAACCAAGTCTTTATGCTCGGTGACGGGCTTGGGCAAAATCGGAATTCCCAGAGCCGAGCCCAGGTTCATGCTCGGATCCACGTCAACAGCCAGGACATTGTAACCGTCGCGGGCAAAGAGCCTGGCCAGGGTACCGGCCAGGGTGGTCTTGCCAACACCTCCTTTTCCTGAAATGGCAATTTTCATCTTAATGAACCTCTTGAAAGTGATTAGTCTTATTCGGAAACGTTTTCATCCTGGTTTATTCTTCTGGCCATGCATGTTTATATCGATTCTGCATGATGGCATTACACAGACACCAGTATGATGAAAATGGAGATGATTGCCACAGACATGACCAGTCTGAATCGTTCTGCCAATGCCGCTGAAGTTCTCCGGAAAAGATATCTGCGTCGCGACGAAGAGGGAAATGTAGCGGAGACGCCAGAGGAGATGTTCAAGCGCGTGGCTGCCCATGTCTCACAGGCGGAGAGCAGGTATGGCGGCGATGCAAAACGCTATCGCGCCAAATTTTTGAGGATGATGCTCGACCTGGAATTTCTGCCCAACTCCCCCACACTTATGAATGCGGGATTGCCGCTCGGCCAGTTGTCAGCATGCTTTGTCCTGCCTGTGGAGGATTCGCTGCCAGGAATCTTCGAGGCTCTGAAGAACATGGCCCTCATCCACCAGAGCGGAGGAGGCACGGGCTTCTCCTTCTCCCGGCTGCGGCCCAAGAATGATGTGGTGCGCACTACGGGCGGCGTGGCCTCCGGGCCGGTATCCTTCATGCGCATCTTCGATACAGCCACGGATGTGATCAAGCAAGGCGGTCGCCGCCGGGGTGCGAACATGGGCGTCCTTCGAGTTGATCACCCGGACATCCTGGAGTTCATCAAGGCCAAGGAGAAGCCGGGGTTTTTGGAGAACTTCAATATCTCTGTGGCGGCAACGGACGAGTTCATGCAAAAGGCCCGCACGGGCGGAGAGATTGAGTTGATCAACCCGCGAAGCGAAAGAGCCACGGGCCGATTGCAGGCGAGAGAGATCCTGAATCTTGTCGCCTCCTCCGCCTGGAGAGGAGGAGATCCGGGAATGATCTTCATCGACAGGATCAATGCCGCTCACCCTCTGCCAGGCCTAATTGAGAGCACCAATCCCTGCGGTGAGCAGCCTCTGCTGCCCTTCGAGTCCTGCAACCTGGGGTCCATTAACCTCTCAAGACTGGTAGAGAGAGGTGAGATGAACTGGGAGCGACTCGCGAAGCTTGTCTCGCTGGCCGTGCACTTTTTGGACGATGTCATTGATGTCAATCGCTTTCCTCTTAAGCGAATTGAGGGGGCGACAATGCAGTCGCGAAAGATCGGCCTGGGGGTGATGGGATTCGCCGAGATGCTGATATTAATGAATATATCCTACAACTCCCCGCAGGCCCTGCGCCTGGCGGAAGAGACCATGAAATTCATCTCCCAGGAGGCGCGAGGGGCATCGTCCCGCCTAGGCGAGGAGCGCGGCTCTTTTCCGCTCTTCGAAGAATCAAAACTCCGGAATTGGGGCGCCATGAGAAACGCCACGGTGACTACGATCGCACCCACGGGCAGCATCAGCATCATCGCGGGGACCTCCAGCGGCATCGAGCCGCTATTTGCCGTCGCCTTTGTGCGCCACGTGCTGGAGGGCGCAAGGCTCCAGGAGGTCTCGCCCCTTTTCGAGAGAGCGGCTGAAAAGCGCGGCATTTATACTCAGGAGCTAAAAGCGGAGCTGATCAGGAAAGGTTCAGCAGCAGATATAGCAGGTCTGCCCCAGGATCTGAAGGACTTATTTGTCACAGCTCTGGATATACCGCCCGAGCAGCACATCAAAATTCAGGCGGCCTTCCAGAAGTACACGGACAACTCCGTCTCCAAGACGGTAAACCTTCCCGAAAGCGCCACGGTGGACGATGTCCTGAAGGTTTACAATCTAGCTTATGATCTGGGGTGCAAGGGCGTGACCGTCTTTCGCTATGGCAGTCGTAGCCAGGTGCTCTATCTGGGCAATGGGGAGACGGCGGCGGGGTGCAAGCGCTGCGGGTGACTAACATAATTTTATTATATAGTTGATGTTAAGTGAGAGGTGATACAATTATGGGGAAGCGGTATGGTGGCTTGACCGGGCCGTGCTGGAGGAAAAGAGTGCCGAAAAGGCGGCTGCCTGGGGAAGAGCGGCGACCAACTTTGCGGAAGTGATCGCGCAGGCGGAAAAGGTACAGGAGCTTTGCGGGCCTCATCCGACAAATTGATCTGCAAAGAATTGCCATTGGATGGAAAGGAGGAAAGGGCCCGTGGCGGCAAAAGGTAAAGGAGGGAGATTGTATCGAAAAGCCGCATCAGGCCACAAGCCATCAGCAAACCAATTACCCCTTATTAACTGTGTCGGTTGAAGCTACCTTAGCGCTAGCTGGTTTTGCGCAGCGAGCAGACCGATAAACCTAAGAACTCTCATAAACCATCCCACCTAATGCCACGATACCAGAGGATTGCAACAGATCAGATATGTGCCAGATAATAGAAGACGACGTATGCATAAAATCAATGCCCCGCATCGGCCCAAGGTTTCCCGCATCACAGAAGGTAACCCTAACCTCAAATTATTCCGATCAAGATTTTGATTCATTGATTATCTGTGGGGATGCGTTAGAGAATCTGAAAAAATTTAAAAATGATTATTTTAGATGTTGCGTTACAAGTCCTCCTTATTGGGGTCTTCGAGACTATGGTGAGTCTCATCAAATAGGCGCAGAACCGGAGATGCAGGAATATATTGACAATTTAGTGCAGGTATTCAGAGAGGTCAAGCGCACTCTTACACAAGACGGTACCCTGTGGCTCAATATTGGTGATTCATACACCAGCGGCAATCGCGCCTGGCGAGATGTAGACCGAAAGAATCCCGCCAGAGCCATGAGCTATCGGCCTGCGACCCCACGGGGACTGAAACCAAAAGATCTGATCGGCATCCCCTGGAGACTGGCTTTTGCCCTGCAATCAGATGGATGGTATTTGCGCTCCGATATCATCTGGCATAAGCCCAATTGCCAACCGGAATCGGTCAAAGACCGGCCTACGCGCTGCCATGAGTATATGTTTCTCCTCTCCAAATCAGAGAAATACAATTATGTTTACGATGAGCTTGTTGAACCTTCCAAGTCCAAGAATGGCTTTCGTAACCGTCGCACAGTTTGGTCCATAAATACAGAGCCCTTCCATTATGCTCACTTTGCCTCATTTCCCAAGGAACTGGTGAGGCCGTGTATCCTGGCAAGTGCAAATGAAAATGATATGGTGCTGGACCCATTTTTTGGCTCCGGCACAGTAGGGGTTGTATGTCTTGAGCTAAATCGAAGATTTGTTGGTATTGAATTAAAGCCAGAATATGTTGAAATTGCAAGAAAAAGAATTATGGAAGGCAATTGATACATGAAACAATCCTCGCTACCAAACGATAATCAGAGGTAAAAAGAATGAAACGCATCGGCATCGCCGACACCACATTTGCCCGCGTGGATATGGCCCGCGCGGCCGTCAGCGTCATCAAGAAAGAGGTCTCCGCACAGATCATCCGCTATACCGTTCCCGGCATCAAGGACCTGCCCGTCGCCTCTAAAAAGCTCCTGGAAGAGGAGAAATGCGATATCGTCATGGCCCTGGGCATGCCCGGGCCGGCGGACAAAGACAAGATGTGCGCCCACGAAGCCTCCACCGGCCTGATCGCCGCTCAGCTCATGACCAACAGGCACATCATCGAGGTCTTTGTGCACGAGGATGAGGCGCCTGATGAGCGCACGCTGGCTTTTCTCGCACAAAGGCGCGCCGAGGAGCATGCTCTGAATGCGGTGCGCCTGCTCTACCACCCCGAGATGCTCACCCGCCTGGCAGGCACGGGCCAGCGACAGGGCTACGAGGATGCCGGGCCGATTGAGGGCAGCTCGGGCGGCCACCTGGGGCATTAAAAAAAGGATTTTGATTTTCAGAAAAAAAGTGTACTCAGGCCGTCACGGTGGCCTGTGTCGCATCATTTTCCGGCATTGTCTCATTTAGCATTGTCTCGTTTTCCATCGTCTCATTGCCGATCGAGACTACGGAAGCTGCCTGTGCAGAGACAATTAGACCCAGGGGCAAAGGTTGGGCCTTGCTGGCCTCGGCAGGAAGCTTGATATTTACGGATTCATTGAAGTCCTCAAAGATCATGGATACCTCAGAAATTATCCGCATCTCACTGTCCCCGGATTCATTGGCAGGCAGGACCAAAGACTGCACAGGCACGGTGAAGACCTCTCGTACATCCGTCTTCTTGAGAAGATGAGTATCTTTGCTGATCCAATAATAGACATCCAGGCTCATATTGCGGAAGAGTTCGCTGTAGTTCATGCCCTCAATAGGCACAAGAGAGGTCACCTCTCCGGAGAGCCGATCTGCAATAGTGCTCAAATTCATCTCCGCCCGGACCTTGTAGCAGTCCTGGCCCTCCACCATCTCCGAGCCGATCAGGGAGAGACGGGACTGGTTGAACATCTCCACCTGCTGGGCCATTGTGTTCTGCCGAGACCAGGTATCAGCTACAGAAGGCATCTTTAGGGACGTCCAGTTTCCATCCATCTTCATGTAGAGGGTGTCGTTGACAAGATACTCCTCCAGAGCAATGGCACTGCTGTTGTCTTCGTCACCCTTCGCATAGGCGAGGGTGGCCATGGACAGCTTTAGAGCGCGATCGCTCATGTTGGCCATTCCGTAGCCGAAAGAGCGCGTGTGGAGCTGCTGGGCATCGCCCGAGGCGAAGTCGATCATATCTATCTTCTGCTCCATCTCCATGCAAAAGCGGTAGGACTCCAGATTGGCAGAAGAATCGACCACCAGAGCTTGCAGGGCCGAAGTCATGAATTCATCAAGTGAGGGGTTGTTTGTCTGGCCGAGAGCTGCAAAGCTGCAAAGCAATAGGGCCAGCGCCAAAAGTATATGATATCTCATAGTCGGACTGATGGGGAAATGGTGGTAAATAATTTTTGCTATTTTTCCAGAAAATTGTTTTTCAGTCTTGCGTCATATCTCAGTGGGAATAACGAATAGCATACTGATCGAGAGATCCATCAGCTTAAAGTATATCATAATCCATTGTATTATGATCGAAAGACGGCAGGAAGATCTAAATGAAAAGCGATTGGATGCGAGCAGGAGATTTTTCCAGATCGCTCTATAAAAATACGGTATTAGGAATCTATCAGACATCTGCAGCGGGATGCTATGAAATGGTCAACCCCGCTCTTGCTCAAATCCTTGGATATGATTCACCAGAGGATCTGATAAATTCCATCACAGACATCGATAGGCAACTTTTTGTCGATCCTTTCAGAAACCGGGAGTTTCATCGCCTTCTGGAAGAAACGGGCAGCGTCAAGAACTTCGAGGCGGAGTTATTTCGCAAAGACGGGAGATATGTCTGGGTTTCTATTCAAGCCAGTACGATAAGTGATATGGCTTCACCTTACCAGGGATTTCTGATCGATATCACAGAACATAAAACCGTGGAAGAGGCATTAAAAAGGTCTGAGGAAAAATATAGAACACTTGTTGAAAACCTCAATGATGTTATCTTTACCCTGGACAGCACCGGGCTCATCATTTACATTAGTCCAGTAGTGGAACAACTGATGGGATACAAGCCCAAAGAAGTAATTGGAGAAAACTTTGCGGCATTCATTCATCCCGAGGACCTGCCCGGCTTGAAAGGCAGCTTATGCAATACGATGCAAGGCAAGCTCGAGCCTTACGAATTTCGCATACGTAACAAACACAATCAATACCGTTATGTAAGAACATCCAGCCGGCTTGAGATTGACGAAAATGGTCTGATATTGGGAATAACCGGTATGCTTTCAGACATCACTGAACAAAAGCAGAAAGATGATGCCAAACAGGAATCAGAGAGTAAACTGGCAGCGATTATTGAGTTTCTTCCCGATGCAACCTTTGTCATCGACCTGCAAGGAGAGGTAATTGCCTGGAACAGAGCCATGGAGGAGATGACCGGAGTAAACAAGGAGGACATGATCGAGCCAGGAGATCATGCTTACTCCATCCCGTTCTACGATGAAAGACGACGACAGTTGCTGGATATTTTGGATCAGGACGGGAAAGAAATTGCACCAAACTATCAATATGTGCAACGAAAAGGCAACATTATCTACACAGAGATATTTGCCCAGGCGTTGTTCGGAGGCAGAGGAGCATATGTATGGGCGAAGGGAGCGCCGATCTTCGATGCCAAAGGAAGACGCCTGGGTGCCATAGAATCCATCCGCGACATTACCGAGAGCAAGAGAGCAAAAGAAGAGCTGCAAGAATCCAAAGACTACCTGGAAAAGATAATCAATTCCATAGGCGACCCCTTATTCGTCAAAGATAGACAGAATCAATTTGTCTTGGTGAACAACGCTTTTTGTGCATTTTTGGGCCACAGTCGTGAGGAACTCCTGGGAAAGACGGACTACGACTTCTTCCCTTCAGAGCAAGTTAACGTTTTCTTGGAGAAGGATGAGCTGGTCTTCGAGACGGAAAAAGAGAATGTGAATGAGGAAATAATCACGGATTCCCAGGGGATTGATCGCACCATAATAACCAAGAAGACATTGTATACGGACAATTCCGGGAAAAAGTTCATCGTAGGGATAATCAGGGATATAACCAAACGCAAGTTGGCTGAGGAAGAACTGCAAAATGCCAACCAGCAATTAAAGCAATCAATCGCCAAGGCCAACAAATTGACAGAAATGGCCAGAAAGGCCAACGTTGCCAAGAGCGAATTTTTAGCCAACATGAGCCATGAGATTCGCACGCCGTTAAACGGAGTCATAGGCATGACCGAATTGCTGCTGGACACTGATTTGAATGGCGAGCAACAGGAATACGCTAAAACCATTAAAAGCAGCGGTGAAGTGCTGCTCTCACTCATCAACGACATTTTGGATTTCTCCAAGATTGAGGCCCGAAAGCTGGTAATGGAGATGAGGGACTTCAACCTGGCCGGCGTGCTCAAGTATACAACCGATCTTCTGGCCAAGAACGCCCAGGAAAAGATGTTGGAGCTGACCTGCCAGGTGGAACCGGACGTGCCTATGCATCTGCGGGGCGATGCCCGGAGGCTACGTCAGATTCTGGCCAACCTGGGAGGCAATGCCGTGAAGTTCACGGACAGAGGCAAGATCGTGATTCGAGTAAGCGTGGAGAAGGTGGAAGAGAGAAATATCACGCTTCGCTTTTCGGTCAGCGATACCGGCATAGGCATCCCGGCCAACCGATTAAAGGCTCTTTTCACACCCTTCACGCAGGGGGATGGCACCACCACACGCAAATACGGCGGAACGGGCCTGGGTCTTGCCATCTCCAAACAACTGGCCAAGATGATGAACGGCAAGATAGGGGCACAGAGCGAAGAAGGAGTCGGATCGACATTCTGGTTTACAGCCAGGTTCGAGATGGGGTCTGACAAGCAAGCAGAAGAAGAGTTCCTGGACAGCAAGGCGCAAAAAGCGTTGGAAGCAGGCGAGGGGCCATCTCTTCCCGACAACTTGCACATCTTGTTGGTGGAGGACAATATTGTAAACCAGAAAGTTGCCCTGGCCATGCTGAAAAGGCTGGGCTGCCAAACCGATTTGGCAGTCAATGGCCGTGAGGCGATCCATGCTCTGCAGACCGCTTCCTACGACCTTGTGCTGATGGACTGCCTGATGCCCGAGATGGACGGTTTCGAGGCCACCCGCGCCATCCGGCAAAGGGAGGCCGCGGCGAAAATTTCGAACATCCCCATCATCGCCATGACAGCTTCCGCCATGCGGGCCAACCGGGAGAGATGCCTCCTGTCGGGAATGAACGATTTCCTTGCCAAGCCGGTCCAGCTGGAAGAGCTGGCCGAGATGCTGACCAGATGGCTGGTCATATCCAGGAATGGCCCGGAAGAAGGTGAAACGGGATAGCCCAGGAAAAGGAAACCACAGGGCGGCTCTGCCACGTCTTCGAGCTATTTATCCCAATGACAGGTAGTACGAAGAAAAAGAGGATGAGGTCTACTCGACCTTCTTGAACATGCTTCCCTTCACGCCGCAGACTGGGCACTTCTCCGGGGCCTCGCGTTCCACAGTCATGCCGCAGACCGGGCAGACGAAGTAGGGATAACTCTCCGTCGTGGTCTCCAGGCCCTCCAGAATATCATGATAGAGCCGAGCGTGGTACTCCTCCACGGCGTTGGCATAATTGAAGCTTCGCTCTGCGTCCCTGGCACCCTCTGCCTTGGCTGTCGCGATCATCTCCGGGTACATCTCCTTGAACTCGTGCGTCTCCCCGACGATGGCCTCGCGCAGGTTCTCCTTGGTAGTCTTGATGGCTTTTAAGGCGCGCAGGTGATTGGCGGCATGCACCGCCTCTGCCTCGGCAGCCGCCCGAAAGAGCTTCGCCGCCTGAGCAAAGCCTTCCTTATCGGCCTGGGCGGCAAAAACGGTGTACTTCCTGTTCGCCTGCGACTCACCGGCAAAAGCCTCCATCAAGAAATCTTCAGTTTTGGTCATAATTGGTCTCACCTCAGTCCTGGCATTATCTCTTTTTGGTCGATGCTCTCCAGCTTTATTTGGCGGGCAAATAAGTTAAGACTTTTGTCACCTTGCGACCTTGCATGATATCTGATATCTATAAATCCACAGAGGTAGGTGGTCGGACCTGCAAATGAGCGAAAGAATCATCGAGGTCAAGGATCTCGAATACAAATACGGCGACTTCAAAGCCGTAGACGGCGTCAGCTTCTTCGTGCGCGAAGGCGAGATCTTCTCCTTCCTGGGGCCCAACGGGGCAGGAAAGAGCACGGTCATCAATATTCTGACCACGCTTCTGCCCGTGCAAAAAGGCAGCGTCACCATTGCTGGATACGACCTGGCCAAAGAGCCGCAAGAGGTGCGCCGCTCCATCGGCATCGTCTTTCAGGATGAGACGCTTGACCGCGATCTCACCGTCTGGGAGACCCTGGAGCTGCACGGCCGCATCTATTCCATGCCTAAATTGGAACGAAAAGAGAGAATTGACGAGATCATTAAGCTGGTGGAGCTGGAGGAGAAGAGGAATGTGCGCACCCGCTTTCTCTCCGGCGGCATGAAGCGGCGGCTGGAGATAGGCAGGGGGCTGATGACCCGCCCCAAGGTGCTCTTTCTGGATGAGCCCACCATCGGTCTGGACACGCAGACCAGGCGTCGTCTGTGGGACTACATCAAAAGGGTAAACGATTCAGGAACCACCATATTTCTTACCACTCACTACATGGATGAAGCGGACCAGGTGAGCAACTGGATCGATATTCTGGACCACGGCAAGATCATCGCCTCCGGCGATCCGATAAAGCTCAAAGATGCCCTGGGAAATGATATGATCTACCTGGACACCAGCGACAACGCAGCAACTGAGAGCCTGCTACGAGGCATGAAGGCGGTGAGGGATGTCAAGGCCGCGGCCGCCGGCCTGGCCGTCACCATAAACGCGGACGGCACACGCTGCCTTCCCATCATCATGAACAGGCTGCGGGAAAAGGGCATAGATATCGTCAGCGTCAACCTGAAAAAGCCCACACTGGATGACGTGTTCGTGCATTACACCGGAAGAGATATCAGAGAGGCGGGGGCCGAGAAGCTACACCGGATTTCGTTCAAAGGAGGCAGATGACATGTCCTGGGAATTTATAACCGTCTACTGGCGCGATATGCTCAGATTCGTGCGCTTTAGAATTGCATTGGTCGTCTCACTTATCCAGCCGGCCCTGTGGATGGCGCTTTATGGGGCCGCCATGTCCAGCAACTTCTCGCGGTTAAGCTCTGGCATGACCGTGCCCGAGGGCGCGATTGCTGTCTCCTACCTGACCTTCATGGGAGCAGGAGTGATAGCTCTGACCACCCTATTTACCAGCCTCTTTGGAGGCATCACCCTCCTCTTCGACAAGAACTGGGGGCTGATGAGAGAGCTTCTGGCCAGCCCCATGCCTCGCAACCACATCATCCTGGGCATCGGCCTGTCCGGCGTCACCAAGTCCTTCATCCAGGTGATGGTCATCATGGGATTTGGCCTGGTCATAGGAGTGCGCTTCTTTCCCGGTTACACCTTGCTGGAGACGGTGGGGGCGGTCTTGGGAGTGCTGCTCTTTGTGGGCGTCTTTTCCTTAGGATTTCTCTTCCTCTCCTCAGCCATATCCATGAGCATGGATACTCCTGAGGGGCTGCAGGCCGTCATCACCCTTCTCACCCTGCCCCTGTTCTTCGCCAGCAATGCCCTCTACCCCATTGATGCCTTCCCGGAAGCTATGAGAATGCTCGCCCAGTTTAATCCGCTCACTCATCTGGTGAACGGGGTGCGCTACTTTGCCGTAGGAAGGGACTTTTACGCCATCGGCATTCATTATGTTTATAGCAGCTACGACATCATACTCTCCTTTCTGGCGCTGACGGGCTTTGCCGTGGTTATGTTCCTGGTGGCCAGGCGGGTTTTCAAGAACGCAGTAGTAACCTGAATCGCAATTATCATGTTAATTTAATGGAGGAAATATATGAAGGTCTTAGGAATATGCGCCAGTCCGCGCGGCTCCAAGAGCACGACCCTGCGGCTGGTTCAGGCCGCCCTGGACGGGGCGAAAGCCTCCGGTGCAGAGGTAGAAATGGTGGACGTCTGTGAGCTGGAGATAAAGTTTTGCAACGCCTGCCAGGTATGCTTCAAGAAAGGCGAATGCGTTCACAAAGACGGCTTCCAGGGGATTTACGAAAAAATCCTGGCAGCGGACGGACTGGTTTGGGGCTCGCCTAACTACTTTCACACCGTCACCGCCCAGATGAAGACGCTCATCGACCGCATGGCGGACGCCGTTCACTGCCAGCTTCTCAGGGGCAAGTACTGCGTTAGCGTGGCCAGCGGAGGCAGCAACTATGATCAGGTCACAACCTACCTGGACGGCCTGATGCTCAACTTCGGCGCTTTTGTCCCAGGAAGCGTGGGAGCGGCCATGAACCAGGGGCCGAATGCTCTGGAGGAGGCGGAGAAGAAGGCCTTAGCTCTCGGCAAATCTCTGGCAGAGGATATCAGGAGCAAACGCGACTATATCGAGCAGAGGAAGATGCAAGAGGAGACCCGCGAGTACTTCATGAAGCTCGTGAAGATGAACAAAGACAACTGGGAGCACGAGTACGAGTACTGGAATAAGCTTAACTGGAAATGAAAAAGCCAGGAAAGCTGACAACGGCCTTACTCATCTCATTTTATTTTTCCCTTGCCGCATAACACTTTAATAGTTTCCATACCTACAGTAATGTTCATGCTGACACTGGAAGAGGGCCGCCAGGCCGTTCGTCTGGCCAGACAGGCTCTGACTGGATACACGGAGGAGAAGAAGATCATACCGCCCCAGAACCTTCCTCCCGTATTTGAGGAGAAGCGAGGAGTCTTTGTAACCCTGCACGAGGACGGCGATCTACGTGGCTGCATCGGCTATCCTCAACCCATTATGCCCCTGGGAAAGGCGATAGTGGACTCGGCCATCAATGCATGCTCCCGCGACCCGCGCTTTCCCTGCGTGCGCCCGGGAGAGCTGGAGAGAATCGAGGTGGAAGTGACCATCCTTACCAAGCCCGAAGTCTTCACAAAGCCCAAAAAGATGCTGCCCGAGATGGTGTTGATCGGCAGGGACGGCCTGATTGTCTCCAAAGGGCCTTTTTCCGGACTGCTTCTGCCTCAGGTGGCCCCGGAGTGGGGCTTTGATTCCCTGGAGTTTCTCTCCCAGACCTGCATTAAAGCGGGGCTGCCGCCCAATGCCTGGCAAGATGAGGACACCGAGATTTCACACTTCCAGGCGCAGATCTTCGCAGAGGTGGCGCCGGAGAGAGAGGTCTTCGAGAAGAGCTTTACAGAGAGCCCCTGCGGGACGGTAAAGAGTACTCCACGGTAAGTCTTGTGCCCTGGATGACGGGTTTGCCTACCATTACTTTGGGATTGATGGTTATCCTTTACAGCAGATCTTCATTTAAACCAAAAAATTAAATGATATAATAATATTCTTTAAATGGTTATGCCCCAGATGCCAGAAAAAGTTGTTGCAAGCGATCCGGGCTGTCCACATGAGGGCAAATTCGGGAACAATGTAATTGCACAGGCAACAATTGCTAAAATATGGTGGCAAAACGCCTCATAGAAAGATCCACGACGCATGCAGTTGCAGGAAAAGAGTTTATTGCATAGAGCTCCGAAGCCAATAGCCATGTATCTGTCCCGTGAGGAAGAAGGCATCTATCAGGGTGAGCAAGGCGAGACACTTCGCCGCATGATGCAGATCCTGGTGGCGTTAGGCGACATTTACGGCGCAGAGAGGCTCGTAAGCGTGAGATCGGTGCAGATTGCGGGAGTATCCTACAAGAACATCGGCGAAGCGGGCCTGGAGTGGATCTCCGATCTGCAGGGCAGCGTGGTGGTGCCCAGCATCCTCAACCCGGCGGGCATGGACCTGCGGCGCTGGAAGGAGATGGGCATTTCAGAAGAATTTGCCAAGAAGCAGCAGCAGACCATCGAAGCCTATCGAAAATTGGGCGTTACCATCGACTGCACCTGCACTCCTTATCAGATCTACGATGACCTCGCCAGCCGGGGCGACCACCTGGCCTGGAGTGAGTCATCCGCTGTCTCTTATGCCAATTCCGTGATCGGGGCTCGCACCAACCGCGAGGGCGGGCCGTCTGCACTGGCGGCTGCACTGGTGGGAAAGACAGCTCTTTACGGCTACCATCTGGACGAGAACCGACAGCCTACACACATGGTAGAGGTTACTGCGGACCTGCGAGGCTCGGACTACGGGGCTCTGGGATTTCTGGTGGGCAGAATCGTCAAGGACGGCGTGCCCATTTTTCGCCTCCGGGGCCTTCGGCCTGGCCCGGATGAACTGAAGGCCCTGGGCGCGGCAATGGCTGCCAGCGGCTCAGTGGCCCTTTACTACGTAGAAGATGTCACGCCTGCGCCTCCAGCCACCGCATCAGAGCCGGATGAGATGATATCTCTGGGCAGAAAGGAGATCGATGAGGTCTATGCAAAGTATCCATGGGGCGGCGCACAGGCAGTGGCTCTGGGCTGCCCCCACTGCTCTCTTGAGGAGCTGCAGGCTATTGCCAGGCTGCTGCAGGGCAAGAAGGTGCATAAGGAGCTGTGGGTCTGCACCGCCCGCAAGATCGCCGATGGCCACCCTGATCTGGTGGCGGCCATTGAGGATAGCGGGGCGCGGGTCTTTTGCGATACCTGCATGGTCGTCTCCCCGGCCACGGAACGTTTCGCCAAAATGATGACCTGTTCCGGCAAGGCGCTGGCTTACCTGCCCGGTTTGGCCGGGGTTCAAGCAGGTCTGGGAAGCCTCGAGGAGTGCATTGATGTCGCTTTGGGGGGGCAGCAATGATGGAAATAAAATGTCATAAGGTTGCCTGCGGCTCTGCCCACGGCCCGGCTCTGGTGACGAATGACGCCATCTCATTCCTGGGAAATGTCGATGCCAGTACGGGTATGGTGGTCGACCCGGCCCATGAGCTCTATGGTCAGTGCATCGCAGGAAGGGTGCTCATCTTTCCCGGAGGCAAGGGCTCCACGGTGGGCTCTTACGTCATTTATCAGCTCAAAAAGAAGGGGCTTGCTCCAGCGGCCATGATCAACATCCGCTCCGAGCCCATTGTGGCGGTGGGGGCCATCATCAGCGGCATTCCCCTGGTGGACAGAGTGACGCCGGAGATTATGCAAATAAAGAGCGGCACTCTTGTAGATGTTGATGCTGATGGAGAAGTGGTCAGGATTTTCTCAGCCGGCAACTGATCACCGAAAGACCTAATTACCTTGGTCGCGAAATAAAAGCTATCTGTAGATGCAAATTGCAGCGAAAATCCGAGTGAGGGAGCGATTGGTTGTGGCATTACAAAGTAGCAAATTTTCCAGGTCAATGTCGGGCATACCTGGATATGATGAACTTGTAGGAGGCGGTTTTCACAAAGGGACCGTAAACACCATCACGGGATCTTCCGGTACGGGCAAGACCGTATTTGCCGGCCAGTTCATAAATTACGGTATCAGTATAGGCGAAAAGGGAATGATCATCACTCCTTCTGAGAGTGCTGAGTACTTGAAGCGAGAGATGATGTCCTCATTCGGCTGGGACTTCTCCAAACATGAAAATGAAGGAAAACTCGCCATCGTCGATGTCACCGATCCGGTGCTGCGCCTGCAAAAAAGCATCGATGTCGATCCGGTGGATTTTCTCCTGAACTTTCGTAAGCTTGTGGAGAGAAAGCTGGAGGAGTTTCAGCCTGGCCGGCTCTTTATCGACGACCTGACAGCATTCTTTATGGCAGTGGAGCAGCCCTTCAAGATTCGGTCCCTGACGGACGACCTCTTCGGCACCATTCGCGCCAGCGGTGTAACATCCCTGGTCACCATAGGCACGGCTTTTGGCACCAACCAGTTCCTGGAGTACGGTGCCGACTCGGCCACCATGCTTAGCCGTGAGCGCATAGGCAACACACTCATCAGGTCAATATATATCATGAAGATGCGCGGCTCGAAGATCGCCAACAGCATCAGGGTTCTGGACATATCTGATGAAGGAATCTCCGTGTCCTCGCTCTCGCCCTATCCTTGAGGGCCACGAAGACCAAAAAAATAGGGCATGAAACCTGAGGTTAATAAGAAATGATAGAACGATGGATCGTCCTGGCTGCAGAGGAAGCAGGCCCCATCTCGAATAAGATGGGTGGTATCTGGAATGTGGTGGATGCAGAGGCAGTGATGCTTGCTCGTCTGGTGGCGCGAGGTGATATTGAAAGCGGCCTGCACATCCTGGTGGCGGGCCCCAACTATCCTACCTCCGGCTCCGATTGGAATACCGGCAGAAACCGGATCACAGATCTCACTGGGTTTGAGAAGCTGGAGATGGGATCGGAACTGCAATCCGTTCTGGCGGCACTGAATGCATCCGGCATTGAGACCGTAACTGGCCAAAGAAATGTGGACGGCGTTCCCATCGGTTATGTGTTCTTCAATACCAATTATTATCAGTCCCACATGGTGCGCTGGAATAATCAGGAGATGACCCTGAATAACGCCATCAAGACGGAGGCCTTTGATCTGGTGGGCCTCGATTCCATGAACTTTGAGCGAGCACACTACGGCTCGGAGTACAATCACTACATAAATCTCTCTTATGCTGTATCAGAGCTGGTTAAAGGCCTGGCCCATGCCTCGGAAGAGATGGCGCAAAAGTACACAGACAGGGCTGTCTCGGAGTTCGCCAAGTCGGTAATGCCCAAAGTGAGAGTTGCCATGCACTGTCATGAGTTTGGAGTCTTCTATGCGGCAGCCAGGCTCAAGAAGCTGGGCGTTCCTGTCAGATCGGTCTGCACATTGCATGCCACAGTTCCCGGTCGCACAGCGGGCTATAAATCTCTGCAAAAGGTAGCAAGGGGCGACACACAAATGGAGGCCGGCACACCGCTTGGTTTTGCCACCCTGGAGTCTCTGGCCCGCTATGCCGATGCCGTTACATTCGTGGGCGATTCCACCATGAAAGAGGCCATGCTCTTCTACCGTTTGAAAGGCATTGTCATCAGGAATGGAATTGATGTAGAGACGCAGGAGATCGACTGGGATAAAAAGGAGATGTGTCGGGCCAAGATCCAGCACTTTTTGACTGACAATCTCTACAAGTACTGCGACGGCAAGTGCGTAAAATCCGAGAACATCATCCCGATCTTCACCATCTCTCGCATCGAGATAGAGAATAAAGGATATCTTCAGCTCCTTGATGCCCTGGTGCTTCAGGACCACCTGCTCAAGAATAGGTTAACCGGTCAGCGTCATGCCGAGGAGACAAGGGTGGTATGCTTCCTGATAGCGGCTCATGGTCCAAAAGACAAGGAGAAGCTGCAGGAAGGTTTTCCCATCAACCTCAAGCCGGAGGTTCTGGTGGGCGAGGAGATTCGCCTGGAGAATATGATCAAGGAGCGTGGCCTGGATGAATCGGAGCTGATCTCCGGCAAGAGAATGGTGGCGGCACTGCTTTATCCTCAGTGGGTGGGACCGAACGACGGCGGCCTGGGAATGCGAGTTGATGAGCTCATGGCCGGCTGTGTGGCCGGGATATTTCCCTCTCAATATGAACCCTTCCTTCTCACCGCTCTGGAAGCAGGCCGGGAAGGCACGCCCAATATCGTCAGCCGGGCGGCAGGATACAGTGATGCTCTAAAGAAGATCAAACGCCGCGTGCCGGGCCTGGGGGGCGTGGTGGTTGTGGACAACATCGAGGCACAGCCCCAGGAGACCGTCCTGGATTATGCTCTGGCTCTGGACTACTTCACCTGGACCTATCTGGATGATGAGGTGAAATACCGGCTGCTCTGCGAAGAGTCCTTCTCTTTGGCCAGGCAGTTTAGCTGGAAGGAGCCGGTGCTGGAGTATTACAAGAACCTGGTGGCGTGAGCCCAGGGTATCTTGGTTGGGCAGTTTAGATGGATTAGAATCTCATCGAATGGACGTGAGGATACAATGAGAATTGCCTATTTGAGCATTGAGTTTCCGCCCAGGATCTTCGGCGGCCTTGGCGTGTATGTGGATGAAATATCCAGACAAATGGTCTCCCTGGGAGAGAAGATCTCGGTATTTACATTAGGAGACGGCAAACTGAAGAGGTACCAAGATGTAAACGGAGTGGAAGTATTCAGAATGTATCCCGCCCCAATCCGGGATGGGCTTGATGTATTCCTCTCTGTTCAAACTCTTTCCTGGGGTGAAGGACTGCGTTTTCTTGAGGATCTCTTAAGCCTAAACCAGCTCTCTGCGGCAAGCATCATGGAGAATGGGCCTTTTGATCTCTGTGTGGCCCATGACTGGCTCGGCCTGCTGGGAGGAATGGCTGTCAAGAGGCAAGGCATTCCCATGATCTATCACGTTCACGGCCTGGAGGTCGGGCGAGCGGACAATCCCAATCCTCAGCTCGTGGCTCTGGAAAAGAATGGCGCCAGAGCAGCGGATCTGATCATTACTGTTTCAGAGGCCATGAAACGGGAGCTGGTCAGCCTGGGCGTTGGGCCGGAAAAGGTTCGCGTATGCTATCATGGCGTGGACGCTGCGTTTTTCAATCCGGGTCATGCTGATTCCAAGCGGCTGGCGGCTCTCCGAAAGAGATACGGCTTTGCATTGGATGATATCGTCGTGCTTTTCATGGGCCGGTTGGAGTGTGTCAAAGGAATCAAGCAGCTCTTTTCAGCCGTTCCAGCTGTCCTGGCTGAGCATCCCAGGTTGAAGCTGTTGGTGGTAGGAAAGGGCAGCTTGGAGGGCTGGGCTCATGAAGAGACGAAACGGCTTGGCTGCATCACGCTGGTCACAGACTTTCTGGATGCCGAAGATAAGATGCTCACTTACGCTCTGGCGGCCCTGTGCGTATTTCCCAGCGTCTATGAGCCCTTTGGCATAGTCGCTCTCGAGGCTGCGGCCATGGGCAAAGCGGCTGTGGTGGGGGCGGCCGGCACATCCGGTCTGGCGGAGATTGTAAAACCCCCCGGCGATCCTCGGCCTACTGGCGTTCATGTCAATGCCCGCGATCCCCGTGATATCGCCTGGGGCATCAATCTCGCCCTGGAGGACCCGGACCGGCTTAAATCCTGGGGAAAGAACGCCAGGATAAGGGTGCTTGAAGAGTTCACCTGGCAAAAAGCGGCGGAGAGGACACTTGAGATCTACAAGGAAGCAGTCTGATGATAGAGGAGACGTTAGGTGATGTCTGAGTTAAGAAAGCACTACTTCCTCGATGAGTACTGCATCATTGCGGCAAAGCGCGGGAATAGGCCTTCTGATTTCTCGCCGGCAAAGGCGGCCCCAGAAGACGAGACCGTTTGCCCGTTTTGTCAGGGAAACGAGAAGATGACTCCGCCGGCCGATGCCGTCTACACGAAACAGGAGGTCTTAGCCGATGGCCCTGGGAGGGTTTCCGGCTGGCAGCTACGTGTCTTTCCCAATGTCTTTGCGGCTGTGGTTCCCTGCCCTGCGCCCGCCACTACTGAATGGGTTGCTCTGCCAGGACAGGGCTTTCACGAGGTAATTGTAGACAGTCCCCTGCACAAAGAAAATCCGGCTGACTTTTCCCAGGAGCACATGGAAAGACTCATCCTGGTCTATCGGGATCGCTATGTCCATTACTGCAGGAAAAGCCTTGTGAAATATGTATCCATCTTTAAGAACCGGGGCAAAGAGGCGGGAGCATCATTATCTCACAGCCATTCTCAGCTCATCACCCTTCCCATTCTTCCAACCCTTATCAAGAGAGAAATTGATGCCATCAGACGCGCTTCATGCTGCCCTTTTTGCAATATTGTAGCGCAAGAGAAGAAGTCTGGCCGGCTCATCGAAGAGAACGAAGACTGGATTTTAATTGCACCCTTCTACTCTCAAGCACCTTATGAGACCTGGATTTTGCCGAAAAGACATTTTTCCAGCCTGCAAGAGATGCATGAAGCGGAAGGCAAGAGTCTTGCAGCTCTATTGAAGCGGGCTTTGTGGGTCATAAAATCCGTCTTAAACGATCCGCCTTACAATTTCATGATCTATCAGCTCCTTTCCGGCTACCACTTAAATCTCCGAATTCAGCCGGCCATTTCCAAAATCGCGGGCTTTGAGAGGGGCACGGGAGTGTACATCAACTCCATCGTCCCGGAGAATGCTGCCGGAGAGTTTCGGATTAAGCTGGATGCGGCGAAAAGTTAATCAATTATCCGACCATAAAGAGTCATAATTTACTTATTTCATTCCTTCTCTATTTCATATCGATGAGAACGTAACGACAAATGATCAAGAACTATAGCTGCAAGAAAAGACAATACCGGTGAAGAGATGCGAATTGGAATGCTCTCCTGGGAGAGCTTATACTCAATAAAGGTCGGTGGGGTGGCCCCCCACGTCTCAGAGATCTCAGAAGCGCTGGCCAGAAGGGGCCATGAAGTACATATCTTTACGCGCAGAGGTGATTTTGAGTCCTATGACAAAATCAACGGCGTTCATTACCAGAGAGCCGATGTAGACAGCTCTGGAGATATTCTGGCTCAGATGAACCGCATGTGCGATGCACTTTACGATCGCTTCGGAGCAGTGCAAGAGCTCTTCGGCAAATTCGATATCGTGCATGGTCATGACTGGCATCCGGTGTCAGCTCTGATCTGCATAAAGGAGCACTACAAATTGCCCTTTCTTCTCACCATGCACAGTACGGAATGGGGCAGAAATGGAAACAACTTTGGTTACGGCATATCCCAGGAGATCTCCCACCGAGAGTGGCTGGGCTGCTATGAGGCCTCCAAGGTGATTGTGACCACCAGGCGCATGCAAGACGAGTTGATGTGGATAAACAGCCTGCCTGAAGAAAAGGTCCGCATCATACCAAACGGCATCATCATGGGAAAGATGAGAAAAGGGCGGGACTCCGGCCGGGTCAAGGAGAAGTATGGCATTCACCCCATGGCTCCAGTGGTTCTCTTCTGCGGCAGGATGAGCATCCAGAAAGGTCCTGACCTGCTGGTGGAGGCAATACCCCATATCTTGGGAAACAGGTCCGATGTTCGTTTTGTCTTCATGGGGGAGGGCGGCATGAGGCCGGACTGCGAGAGGAGAGCTCGCGAGCTTGGTGTGGCGGATTCCTGCCGGTTCCTGGGATACACCTCCAGCGCCGAGAAAGAGGAGCTGGTCAATGCCTGCGACCTGATGTGTGTTCCCAGCAGAAACGAGCCTTTTGGCGTTGTGGTCCTGGAGGCCTGGGATGCCTGCAAACCGGTAGTGGCGACGGAGGCGGTGAGCATAATTCATAATTTCGAGGACGGGCTTCTGGCCTATATTCAGCCGGAGTCCATCGCCTGGTGCATAAACCGGCTGCTGGCCAATCCCGAGGAGATGACGAAGCTGGCCCGGGCAGGATGCAGCCGGATTGATGCTGAGTTTAGCTGGGATCGCATCGCTAAGAGGACGGAAGACGTTTATGAAGAGGCGAGAAAACACGGCCAACCGAAAGGTTCTTGAAGGGTTAGTAGCACAAGGGGCTCTTGGCGCCTCGATAGCTTAGCCCGGTATAGCGCGTCCTTGGTAAGGACGAGGTCGCGGGTTCGAATCCCGTCCGAGGCTCTAATTTTTTGTTTTATCGCTTTTGCTATTGCACATCACCCAGGCGCGTAGCACCTCCGCCACCGACCAGGCCTGAGAGATACATCCGCCTGGCCTCTGGGGGCAGTCGCCGTCAAAGACCTCGGGAACTGTGCCCATCCCGCCGGCATGCATGGTTATCAAGGGCCTGAGAAGCTCTCTGGCCTCGGCTAGGACCGGCCCGGATCTCCCTTTTACGGAGAGCAGAGTATCAATGTACGGCCCCATGAGCCAGGGCCAGACTGTGCCCTGGTGGTAGGCACCATCTCTGTGGTGAGGGTCGCCCTCGTACCTGCCAGTGTAGCGCGGATCGCGAGGCGAGAGCGTTCTCAGGCCGAAAGGCGTGAGCAAATCCCTAGTTACAACATCAAGAATGCTCTTCCTCATAACATCCGGCAGCAGATCGGGAATTGTTGCTGCGATAATCTGGTTGGGCCGGATGGATGCATCTTCATGGTCAATTACATCAAAAAGGCAGCCCGTCTCACTATTCCAAAACCTCTGGTAGCTATGTCGAACCGTTCCAGCCATCTGTGCAAATCCAGTACCCTGGGACTTGCCTAACGCTTTGCCGAGCTTTTGCATATCCCTCAAGGCAGAATACCAGAGGGCATTTATCTCACAGCATTTTCCGGCCCTTGATGTCACCGGCCGTCCATCCAGGCGAGCATCCATCCAGGTTAGCGCAGGTCCCGATACAATTAGGCCGTCTTCTGCACCTCCAAAGTCATCCCCCGGTCGAGAATAGCGATGAAATACCTCCAGCAACTTCTGCCAGAGCTGCCCGATAAATTGCAGGTCTTTAGAGTATTCAAAATAGCTGCCCACCGCTCGAACAAACCAGAGGGAGGCGTCCACGGTATTGTAAGAGCCGGCCCCCAGGTCGTTGGGCAAAACGCCGTCGTTCATGGCGGAGGCGAAGGATTTCAAGACCTGCCTGGCATCCTCAAAGCGCTTTGTGCAGAGCAAGAGGCCGGGCAGGGAGATCATGGCGTCGCGCCCCCAATCATCAAACCAGTGGTACCCGGCGATGAGGCTCTTGCTCTGTCTCCTTTTTACCAGGAAGGTGTCAGCGGCCCCTGCCAGATCCGGAATGGGTGACAGAAGCTTTTTCATGCGCTCCTTTTCGTTTTTCTTTTCTGCTTGCCAGTTTGGCATTCCGACCCTCCAGGTGGAAGCAGCAATGGCAAAGGCGGCATCCCCGGATAGCTCTATCTCGAAGCGGCCCGGAGTGAAGAGGTCCTCCTTCCAGGCCAAGCCCCGCCGTCGCTCCTCTTCGTACTCGAAGTTGTTGTAAATCATCTCCTGCTGCACATAGGCAGGACCGTCTGAGAAGAGCGTGAGGCGGATGTCCGGGCGAAGAGTCGATTGGAGGATTGTTCCCGCTCGATGAGGTTCTTGTCTCATTTGAGGCAGAGGGGAGGCCGCGTGAAAGCTCCTGCTGTGCACCAGGGGAACGAGACGCATGGTACCCTGCCCATTTTTGATTTTGTAGCTGATGATGGTGGTGTTCTCATTATGAATCATGAAAACAGTCTTCTCGATCCGGGCACTGCCTATCCGGTAGCATAATCGGGGGAACGGGTCCATACGATACTCTTGCAGGTATTTGAATCCATGAGGGTGGATCACACCGGGATATTGATGATTGGCTAAATGGGCGCCGTCTATCTCCTCGTCCAGGGAAGAGAGCAATAGCCAGCGGTTCGCCGGAGGCTCCAGCGCCGCCACAAGAAGGCCGTGATAGGCTCGCGTGTTGCTGCCCACCGCGGTAGCGGAGGCATAGCCGCCCAGGCCATTGGCCACCAGCCACTCCCGGCCCACGCCCTCAACATAGCTTTGCGGGCCAAATACGAAACCGGTCATCATTTTCCCCCCAAGAGAGCGTCGTCCACGGCCTTCAATAGTCCTTTTCGCAGCTCCTCCCCTTTTGTGCGTTTCAATTTGGCCAAACGCCCGGCGAGAGGCGCATCTGCCAAACTGGTCTTAGCCCAGAGGGCCAGATCGTTCCGGCTATTATGGTACTGTAATGATTCGATAGATGCCGTTTTTAAAGCATTTTGCAGACCGGCCAAGCTCCAGGCGACCTCTCCTGTGAACTGATCCGCACCGGTGGCAAAACGGAAGGGCGAATCGGCCAGATGGGTCCTTATCTTGAGACGGTAGTGCAGATCGCATAAAACGCTGAAGTAGGTGACTGAGGCATCAAAAGGAAGACCGTAGGGGCTGAAGTAGCTGTGCACCTCTCCCGGGCCCCCTCCGTGAGTGAAGATGTAATAAAGATGATCGGATAGGCCAAGCGTCCTCCAAATCTGCAGAAGCTCTGGGTCCCTGCTCTCTTTGACAGGGGCCTCCAGCCTCTTTTGGTAGATGAAGCAGGCCTGCTGCAAGGCATTTCCCAGCCAGCAGCTCGTATCCCTCTCCAGATCCGCCCAGGAGACATAATTTGGCACACATAGCTCTCTTTCTGAGGGAATGTCCCTCGCAATCTCGGCTGGAGTGGCAAATCGAAGGTTCTCATGCCTGAGCACCTCTCTTGGCAGAGCACGCAAAAACTCGAAGATGCCTGTGTCCACCCACTGATGCTCGCCAAAGGTCTCGTAGTCGCAGAAGATGTTTATGCACTGACCGGGAGTTTTTGCCAGCCAGACGGCATACTTGTCGGCGGTGAGGGGGTACTCTTCCCAGCCATGTGAGGAGAAGCGAAAGCCGATGTCGTCTGTGAGCTTATAGTTTCTGAGAAGCAAAGAGATCTCTGTCTTGGGCGGCCGGTAAACGTAGTTGGGATTTTCCACGACGCCCTCGGTGAAGATGGCTTTGTATCCCATGCCATCGACCAATTTCGCAATCTCGTCATTGTAAATAAGTTCCGTATTCTCGAAGGTAGTCGCATGCAGACCAAAAATATCCCATATCAGCTCCTTATGCATATTGACCTGCTCGAAAAACTCACTTTTATCCTCGTAGAGGCTGGTTAGAGAGTGATAGTAGGTCTGCTCCATCACCTCCACCCCGCCCGTCTCCACCAGCTTGACAAAAGAATCTAAAACATCGGGACGATAGGCACGGCACTGCTCCAGGAAGATGCCGGAGAAGCTGTAAGCGACCTTGAAGGGGCGGTCCGATTCCTCATGATTTCGAATGCACTCAGATACTACTTCATTGGCAGGAATGTAGCATTTATCGGATATGCGTTCAAATATCCTCTTATTTTCAGCATCATCAAAGTAAAAATCATGCAAATTGGGAACAGCTTCCTTTAGGGGAGAGCGATCCCAGAAAAAATTTTTATTGAGCCGGATGGGCTGGTGGACTTCAAAGCATAGGGATACAAGGGTCATGTTTTCTATATCTGGCTGCAAAATATTTACATCCTTCGAGAGAAATGGCCTCTCCCTTATGCTCAGCGAGATAAGAGATAGAGAGAATGTAATCAAGACCGGCTCCGTCCTTCTCACTGCGGATGAGGGCGGCCCGGAGATGAACAGAGCCGATTTAATCTATGGGTGAAATCATAAGGCCCCTCGTTGTTTCAACGATGGTCTTACCCTTTTAAATTTTTTTCGTCCAAGCAGCTCGGCTCGACAAGAGGCGCAAACTTGGTGCCGTAGTAGATTATGCCCTTGTCACCCTCCTTTCCCAGGATGCGAAATACGGACCGAACGCGCATGCCTATCTTAACTCCTACAGAGCTGGAGACGATTTGGCCGGTGATCTTGGGCCCCTCGTCCAGTTGAATGATGGCCAGACAATAGGGCGTCAGCCTCTCGAAGTCCTCTGTGGCATTGTAGATGGTAGTATAGGTGATGATAGTGCCTGTACCCTTGAAGGTGTACTCCTCTAAATGCGCTCCGCGACGACAGTTGGGACAGAGGTTCCTGGGAGGAAAGAAGTATTCATTGCAGCAGGTGCAGTGTGTCCCGGAGAGATTGTATCTTTGCGGTATGCTTCTCCAGAATCTGGGCGCTTGGGTTGTCATCATCACCTCGTAAATATGTGGACCAGGGCCGTTCCGCCCGAACCGCCCACATTATGGGCCAGGCCCACCTCGGCATCATCCACCTGACGCTTGCCGGCCTTTCCGCGAAGCTGCAGGACTATCTCGTAGGCCTGCTTGATTCCAGTGGCTCCTACAGGATGGCCGCAGGCTTTCAGCCCACCGGAGGTATTGACAGGCAGGCTGCCGCGCAGGGCAGTCATACCCTCCTGTGTGGCTCTGCCGCCCTGGCCTTTCTCTACAAACCCCAGGTCCTCTATGGCCAGTATCTCACCTATGGTAAAGCAGTCATGCACCTCTGCCACATCAACCTGGCGCGGCTCGATTCCGGCCTGGGTGAAGGCAGCTCGCCCGGCATGGACGGTGGCATCCAGGGTGGTCAGATCGCGACGATCATGCAAGGCCAGAGTATCGCTGGCCTGGGCACTGCCCACGATCTTTATGGGCTCTTGTGAAAACCGTCTCGCCATCTCCGTCGGGGCAAGCACCACGGCCGCCGCACCATCGGAAATGGGTGAGCAGTCCAGTACGTGCAGAGGGTCCGCCACCATTGGCGACTTAAACACATCATCAATGGTTATCTCCATGTGGTACTGAGCTATGGGATTCATGTTGGCATGGTGGTGATTTTTCACCGCCACCTGGGCCATCTGGTCATTTGTGGTCCCATAACGGCGCATGTGCAGCTTGGCCATCATGGCATAGAGTGCGGGGAAGGTGGCACCAAAGAAGCACTCCCATTCCCTGTCCGCTGCTGCGGCCAGCGCGTCGGCAGCGGTGCCGGTGGAGACATCGGTCATCTTCTCAACGCCCGCCGCGATGACAATATCACTATAACCGCTGGCCACCGCCAGTACCGCCTGGCGTAAGGCCAGGCCCCCGGAGGCACAGGCCGCTTCCACGCGTGTAGATGGAATGTGCAGACGGGAGAGGCCGGCGCAGTCGGCGATGAGCGCCCCGATGTGCTCCTGTTCGATGAACCGGCCGGCGCTCATGTTGCCCACGTAGAGAGCGTCGATCTGTTCGCCGGTGATCTCGGCATCTCCAATGGCCATCACACCGGCCTCGGCGATCATGTCGCGCAAAGAGACATCCCATCGCTCTCCGAACTTTGTGCAGCCTACACCAATTATGGATACGGATCTCATATTCTCAGCTTGCCCTTATGCTTGGCATACATGGCATAATCAAGATACTCGGCCTCACCGATATAGTCGCGTACGCTTGGAGCGTTGCAGCGTATATCATCAATTCTGTCTTTCACCCCGATGCTGAAGGCATCGCTTCCCGCACCGGAGCCGAAGCTGGTCACAAAGATGCGCTCACCGGGCTTGGCGATGTCCAAAGTGGCGGCAAGGCCGATAAGGCAGGATGCCGAGTACGTGTTTCCAATGAGGGGCACAATCAAACCCGGCTCGATCTGCTTTTTGGAAAATCCCAGCATTTTGGCCACGCGCACGGGAAACTTGCCGTTGGGCTGGTGAAAGACGGCGTAATCATAATTGTCAGGCGATGTACCCATGCGTTCCATAAGGCCGCGTGCGGCACCTGCCACATGCTTGAAGTAGGCCGGCTCGCCCGTGAATCTTCCCCCGTGCTCAGGATAGGGCATGCCCTCTCGCCTCCAGAAATCCGGGGTGTCTGAGGTGAACGAATAGGTGCCCTCGATCTCTGCTGCCACATCCTCTCTTCCTATAATATACGCCGCACCACCAGCCGCTGCCGTATATTCCAGCATATCTCCCGGAGCGCCCTGGCTCACATCCGCGCCTATGGCCAGCCCCATATCAATTAGGTTGGAGCTGACAAGTCCCAGGCACGCCTGGAGGGCAGCGGTACCCGCCTTGCAGGCAAACTCGAAGTCCGCAGCCGTAAAAGAAGATGATGTGCAGACGGCCTGGCCTACGATGGTGGCGGTGGGCTTCACAGCATATGGATGGCTCTCCGAACCGGCATAGATCGCACCTATTCTTTTCGGATCAATCCTTGCGCGCAGCAAGGCATTTCTTGCCGCCTCAACAGCGATGGTCACCGTATCCTCATCCAGGTCGGGTACGGATTTCTCGAAGACGCGCAGACCCTCCGTGATCTCTTCGCCGTCCCCCCAAACTCTGGCAATCTCGTCCAGCCTTATGCGAAATCGCGGGATATAGACCCCATAACTTACAATACCAGAGACCAAGAGATTTCACCCTTTACTCAGTGCAATGGTGAGTTCGTCAACGGAAAAATGTGTCGTTAGAAGTGGGATGTTCTCGACCTGTGCGATTTTAATGGCAATGGGATCAACCTCTGAGGGCATCATCCCCTGCAAGACTACCGCGCCGGGCTTCAGATTGCTCACCCTTATGGCTACCATGGGCGATTTGCCGGAATGCGCTCCTGTGAATATCAGGGCCCGGGCAGTGCTGCGTCCGTAGATCTTCTGGAACTGGTCGGGAAGCATCTCAATGATGGCCTTCAAGCTATCGATTACCGTATAGCCCCAGATGGTGATATCCGTGCGGCCGAAGATGACTTGTGCATCCAGTCTTTCGACAATGGACGCGAGGTGGATGGGGTCTTGGTACTCGCAGACGCTGCAGATGGAGTCAAGGCCCAAAATGTCGCCCCACATGTTCTCGTAGGCGCGAAGAACATTGCAGCCGCGGCTCTCGTCTATGCGCAGGAGGGCATCAATGATCTTGCTTACGATCATTATGCCGGGGGACTTTCGCCTTCCGCTCTCATAATCGGAGATCACGGAAGGGGACATGCTCATATGATTGGATAGGTCTGTCTGGGTTATGGCAAAGTTTCTGCGCCATTTCCTCAATGTATCGCCTGGATTTTGGGAAAGGGTGATCTCTCCTGCTATCTTCTCAGCCAGTAATCCTCGTGCGTTGGAGATCTCCCCACCTGAATTCATAAAACAACAACTGGTCAAACTAGGATATAAATCTAGCGAAAATAATTCGGCATTCAACGTAAGAATCGCCGCAATAATATCAATCAAAAAAGAAGTGCGTCGACCGGGATTCGAACCCGGGTTGTAGGCTTGCTTCGCAGATATCAAGTTCTGCCTGGAAGGCCCAAGTCATAACCACTAGACCATCGACGCCCGCCCCTTAGGTGGCACAGGTTGAACTTAACTGTTTCGATTGAAAGAACAAAAATCAAACCTTCAAATTCATCCTAATAAGCGACATGCCAACTTGTCTGGTACTTGAAGAGAAATATAGCCATTTTCGTCGCGAGATCGATTAAAAATAGCTGAATAAAATATGTCTTTGTTAGCCAGAGATTGGCCAACAAAGGATCGATAGCCTCTGAGTCAATCCCATGCTGGAGAAATTAGGGCGGTTTTAAGCCCCAACGGTTAGACCGTATCCCAGTAGTAAAAGCATTGCCAGTACCAGAAGCCCTACCCAATAGTGAAATACACCATTCATCTCAATCACCCTTTTCCTCAGCCTATTTCCTAACATCTGTTCCGGCCAAGTGGCCAAATGGCTTTTTGGCTATTAAGCTATTTACCTTTTTTGGTTATTTAAACTTTTAGGTTTAAACCTAATTTCCAAAAAATTTTGCCTTATTGTTATTATATAATTTGGTAACGCTGTGAATCCGTCTTATCAAAATCTGTTAACCGCTCACATGCTTTGCGTATATGCGACTTTATTCTGCCTTCGTCTGCTTTTTTTGCCAGCATCACGAATCCAACCACTGGGGCAGAAGTACAGGGGCTGCTTAATTCGTCAAGCCAAAAGCGATGCATTATCCAGATATCCACTTACAGGATCCAAAGAGGCTGGATGCATCATATAAGGATGAATATTGAAATGGTGCCATCAGATAATTTGATATATAGGTGAGGCGGCGAGAATGCAAGGCATGAATGTACTGATAACGGCGTTCTGGCTAATGCTGCCTGCGTATCTGCCCAATAACTGCGCAGTTCTATTTGGCGGTGGAACGCCTCTCGACTTCGGGAGGACCTTCCATGATGGAAATCGCATGCTGGGTGATGGAAAGACCTTCCGTGGAACGATAGCAGGTACGATGGGCGGCATAATCATAGGCCTGCTGCTAAACCATTTTGCCCCGAGCCTTGGTCTCTCTAGCTTTGGTTCTGGATTCAGTCAACTACCGGTTCTCCTGGGCCTCTCCTTTGGTGCAATGCTCGGAGATATTGTGGCCGCCTTCTTTAAGCGGAGGATGGGTCTGAAGCGCGGAGCTCAACTCTTTATTATAGATCAACTGGATTTCGTCATAGGGTCCTGGGTGCTAACCATGATCCTCGCGCCACAATGGTTTTGGCAAAATTTCACGCCAACTATTATGGTAATAGTATTAATAATAACACCAATCCTTCATCGCACCATGAACATTATAGGTTATCATATTGGGACGAAGAGAGAACCATGGTGATGGCTTGATACAGATAAATTGTTTCAGATAAACCTTTTTGCTGTAAATGACCCGGTTTTCTCTTTCCCGTGACTTTCTGCTATTCCTAATTGTGACGGATACCATGCGTAAAAGTTGAAAGACATCGAAATTTATATCTTACTATTTTATATTGACTTCAATGATACGTATTATTGAACTATAAAAATCTCGGCACATCGCATGTCTCCCGCTATCGCGAAAGGTTTATAAGTTTAGGTAATTGATATCAAAAGCGTCATAACCAATTTTATCTCAGGAAACCATGAAATTGGCGAAATGAAAAGGAGGAGGAACAAATGGACGCATTTAGCATGGGGCTTATAGCTGCGATGGGCGCCCTTGCGACGGTTGCTGGTGCTTCTGAGGATATAGAATCCGATATAGGATCTCAGAGCAATCCCAACTCGCAAGTACAACTGGCTGCCCAAGTCGGCAACCCCCACAGGATTTATAACAAGGCCATATCGGGAGAACCCCCGGCCAACGCCCTGTGGTGTGCCACTGCAGCTATTGTGGCCTATACTCTTATTACGGCCTTCCAGATGCCCGCACTGCTTGCCCTGGTAGCAGGCGCATCAGTTGCCGCTCTGTTCAACGGTGTCTTATCGATGAGCGCCTATTTTGGCAGGAATTCCAGCCAGAAGCGGTTCAACCAGTGGGTCTATCTGGATATCGTCAGGTACACTACGCCATCCATTATGGCACATGCTTGGATAACATCGTTTTGTATTGCAACTATATCTTACATCATGGTATACATGTTGCCCACCCCACATCCCTTCCCGATGGCAATTATTGCCTTGATTTGGGGATTGGCTGTTGGTGCTATCGGCTCATCTGTGGGCGATATCCACTATGGTGGCGAGCGCGAATTCCAGAACCGGCAGTTCGGCTGCGGTCTGAATACCATGCTCTCTGGCCAGATTGTGAGAAAGGCTGAGGCAGGCTTGAGGAACTCCATAGACAACGCCTGGTTCTGTACCAAGTTCGGCGGTCCCGCCACAGGAATGGGCTTTGGCCTGACGGTCTTTTTGGACAACTGGAGAACAACCGTATTCGATCCGGTAACTCAGGCACCATTTGCCATCGCCATGGGACTGTTCTTTATCATTGTGATGGTAATCTATAACAACTACATTGAAAAGTCCACCAGGAAAAAGTACGGACCATACCCAGAGTACAAGGGGGATATTGCAGCATGAACTTCGATATTAATACTATTGTCTACATCCTGGAGATCATTGTTGGAGGGCTCCTGGTAGGCATCGGTGTTCACTTTGTGCCGGTGGGCGGCGCTCCAGCCGCTATGGCTCAGGCAGCTGGTATCGGCACGGGCACAGTGCAGCTTGCTGCAGGCTCCGGCCTGACTGGCCTATTGGCTGCAGGCCTGATGATGTCCGTCACAGACAACCTCTGGCTGATTCTGGCTACGGGTGCTGTAGGCGCAGGAATCATGATGGGCTCCACAATGCTCACAGGGTCCTGGATCTACGCTTATGCAGTAGGTGCGCCCTTCGCTTCTGCCAAAGTAAACTTCGATCCCATAACGGGACTTTCCCAGCCGCCTTATGTGGCTCCGGGAACAGTTGGCCAGGGCATACCCACAGTCTGCTTCACCAGCGGCCTGATCGGCGGTATGATGGGGGGTCTGGGCGGCGCCATGATCTACTATCCACTCTATCTGATCAACGGCAATGCAGCTTTGAGCGCCATGTTCGCCATTGGTATCTTCCTGGTGAACGCCGTTATAGCATCCTGGAACATCCAGGGAACCATCGAGGGCTTCCACGACCCCAAGTTCAAAAAGTGGCCCTTCGCCTTCAAAGCCTGTGCCATAGCCAGCATATTGCTCGCTTTAGCATCAGTGTTGATCACGGGAGGTGCCTGAGATGTCATTTTTATCTAACATGGACCCAAAGAAGCTGAGAATGTACGGCCTAGCAGGGTCCGTCGTGGGTATATATATTGGCGCCATCCTTAACAGTGCACTAAACACCACGGTATTCTCCTTTATAGGAGCAGTAGCTGCCATATTTGCCGTAGTCATGGGAGCCAACGCTGTTAGGAGAGTCTGCGCTTACGGTATAGGAACAGGAGTACCTTCCATCGGTATGCTGGCTCTTGGTATGGGCATCATCGCCGTCATGTTCGGACTATCTATGGCCGAAACCTTAGGCTCAGTACTGCTCGGCCCCATCATAATCCTGATCTATGCCGGAGTCTTCGGCTATGTCATCGGCGTCATCGCCAATAAGGTCATAAAGTTCAATATTCCCGTCATGGAAGAGGGTAACGCTGACCTGTCCATGGCAGGTGCAATGGCCATCTTAGGCTGGAGCTTCGCCATATCAGGTACCCTGGGCTATGTCGACATCTTGAACGATGTTCTTGTAAGCGGCTACATCGCCATAATCTTCATCGCTGGCGGTCTCGCCATCCTGCATCCCTTCAATGCCAATCTCGGCCCGGATGAGACGCAAGATCGTACCCTGGTGAACTCGGTTATGGTGAGCGGAATGGCCATGATTACTACAGGAATTGCGGCCATAGCAACGCAGGGCTTAGCGGCCGGACTATTGCAGCTTGTCATCGGCTTTGCCATATGGTTCTACTTCTTCAAGATGTTCTACCAGATGGTCAAGAGAGATGCATCAGCAGTGGTCGGAACAGGACTATTGCCGCCAACGGTGCAGTGAGGAGGTCTAGATATGGGATTTGTTAGAGTTTCACCAGAACTGGGCCTGATCTTCGACCCCATGAAAGGAGTGGTTTCGGAGCAGAGGGCGGACGTAGTTCTGTACACTTTCGACCCGGTTTATGACAGATTGGATAAACTGGACAAGATAGCTGATGACCTGGTCAACCAGCTTGTGCCGGACAACGAGCTTCTCAGTTCGTACGCCCACCGAGGCAAGGCCTCGTATATCGCCGGTCTGTACACCAACATATGGATGGGGTTCATCATCGGCCTGGTAGTGTCCTTCGTGTTGCTGCTGGCTATGGCGTTTACCAATCCGGCGACCTTTGAGATCGTAAAGAAGGCACTCGGCGGAGGTGCTTAGGAATGGTACTTAAAAAGAAGCCATCTGAGCCCTGGCCAACGATTACAGGCGAGTATGAAGTGGGCAATCCGGAGAGCCCTGTCGCAGTATGTACCTGCGGCTCACATCTTCACGGCGCGGATCTCATCAAGGCCGGAGCAGGTCTTGTCGGACCGTGCAAGACCGAGAACATCGGCATAGAGAAGATGGTGGCCAACGTCATCGCCAATCCCAACATCAGATACGTAGTGGTTACGGGAATGGAGGTCAAGGGGCACATCACCGGACAGGCCGTCGAGGCTTTTACCCAGAGCGGAATTGACAAGGAAGGAAGGATCATTGGTGCCAAGGGAGCCATTCCCTTTATCCAGAACCTGACGCCCGAGTCTATTGAGCGCTATAAGAGCCAGGTACAAGCAGTCATGATGATGGACACCGAGGACATGGGGGCCATCACCGGCAAGATCAAAGAGCTGGTCTCCAAGGATCCCGGCGCTCTTGACGTCGAGCCCATGACCATCGAGATCAAAGAGGGCGACAAAGAAGAAGAGGGTGCCGGGCTTAAGCCCATGGCTGCAGAGATGGTTGAGGTAAGGGGGAGGATGCGCGGCATAAATACCGCTGTAACCGGCTCCGGTCTTCTCAACAAGTTGCAGGCAGGCATCTATGCCGGCAAGATCGAGGGCATAGCTCTTGGCATGACTGTGGTCCTTGTCCTCTTCGGATTAATTCTCAAGGTGGCAGGAGGAAAGTAAAATGGCAGAAGAGATTGCATACGGCCAGGGAATCGCGTCCGTGGTCGAGCCCAATATGCCTATGATCGATGCAATATTAGAGGACGTCAGGTACAAGGGCCAGCTCCTGGCCAGAGAGACCAAGCTGAGCTCCGGCGTCCTGGCTACGGTATCCACAGGATTTGCCATTGGCTTTGTCCTTGCCATTTTAATGATGCTGGGGCCTTTCGCCTTCACGGGGGGAATCTAAACTATGGCAGAAGACATTAAGCCGGTAGTACCGGTTGCCGTGGTCGACCCAGATCAACTCAGAGATGTAATGGCGAAGCTGGACAAGATCGAGGAGAAGATAGAATTCTACTCCTCAGAGAAGTACATGAGAGCCGGCAAGTCCATCGGCAGAGATCTGGGCATACACTACGGTGTTTGCGCTGGGTTGATCTTAATTTTGGCATACATACTATTCGTATACGCAGGCAATTGGAAAGCGGTGATTTGAATGTTCAGATTTGATAGGAAGCAGGAAGTCTTCGATTTCGGTAACTTCAAGATAGGGGGCCAGCCGGGCGAGTACGCCACATGCTGCATCGGCACCATGTTCTACGCCAGGCATAAGATCGTCTCCGATCCGGAGCACGGAGTATTTGATGCGGCAGCTGCCGAGAGGCTCTGGAATGCACAGGTTGAGATGAGCGACGTCACCGGCAACTCCTGTATGAACCAGATCGTCGCAGAGAGTGATGAGGCCATGAGGAAGGAGATCGACTGGTTTGTAGGAGTATCTGATTATCCATTCCTCATCGATTCCTCTGCACCGTCGGTGCGCGCCTTCGGCGTCAAGTACGCTACAGAGATTGGCGTGGCCGACAGGGCAGTGCACAACTCCATAAACGCATCTATCACCGATGAGGAGCTGAAGGCGGTCAAAGAGAGCAAACTCAACTCGGCTATCGTGCTAGCCTTCAACGCCATGGAGAAGGGAACCAAGGGCAAGATGGATATCTTGACCAAGGCTGCCGGCGGCGCTAAGAAGGGCATGTTGGAGTACGCCAAAGAGTGCGGCATCACCAGGCCCCTTATCGACACCGCGGCCATGCCGCTGGGAGCCGGTTCCGGCGCAACCTATCGCGCCGTCATTGCCGTCAAGGCCCAGCTCGGCTTGCCGGTAGGCGCAGGATTCCACAACGGTGCCTCTGCCTGGGACTGGATGAAGAAGTGGAAGAAGCAGCACAAGGAGGCCTTCGCTCCTGTCGATATCGGCTCCAACCTGGTGGCCGGAATCGTAGGTGCTGACTACTACCTCTACGGGCCCATTGAGAATGCCCCCATGATCTTCCCCGCAGCAGCAATGGTGGATATCATGAAGGCAGAGTCCGCAGAAGAGCTGGGACTGGAAGTTCTGGCTGAGAAGCATCCCCGGAAGACGACGCTTTAGGCCGTCTTCTATTTTTCTTTCTTTTTTAGGGGGAATTTTTCTGCCCCGCGTTATTGTGAAAGCTGTTTTTGAAGATATCAGATTTCAGTGCCAGAGGTGCGGCTCCTGTTGCCACCACAAGAGGCCCCTTGATTTTGATGATCTCGTTCCCATGGAGCAAATGAAGGATTTTTGGGGAAAGTCCAATCTGATCTATCTCACAGAAAAAGATGTCAGCGCCATAGCTAAAAAAACTGGAAAAAAGGCGGAAGATATCGTAGATACTCTTTATGACTATGATGGATGCTATGTCAAGATCGAAGATAATGGCCGTCAGGTAATCCTCGACCTGCCGGTGATGAAGAGCAAGCAGGATACTACCTGCATCTTCTACCAGGAAGGCTGCACCATTTATTCTGTGCGACCCATCGCATGCCGGCTTTTCCCTTTTCGGGTAGAAGAGGAGACTCTATCCAATGGAGATATCCTGCTATGCATTAACTACAATCCCACCTGTCCGGGCATGGGAAAGGGACAGAACGTGGACAAGAGGAAGCTGGAAAAACTGGTGGCAGATCAGTTTCGCCAAAGGACAGAGGATGTAGCCCCCCATGTTCTAAGACTCAAAGCTTGTGGGGCAATCTCTGAAACGGCTCGAGTATTCAGAACTTTGCCGGGAAGAAGATGATATTTACATCCAATTCCCTGATTCTATCTCATTCAAATTCTCGACGAGATAAGCCACCATCTTGGCCGAAAGCTTATGGCGCCTGCAGATGTCCATCACTCGATGAAGTTCGTCTCTTTCCATGGAGGCTGTATGCTGGGCAACATACAGCATCGCCTCTTGATATCCCTTTGTGAGGATCACCTCTTTTACGGTCTGAAGTGTCTCCTCACCTATGTGTATGCCTGTTGACCCTATATTCTTGATCACCTTTCCGGTCTCTTCGTCAAATTCCATATGTGGCCTGCCGGAAATGGATGGCATTGTAGCCAGCTGAACAAAATCCAGCGCTTTTTGGGAAACGCCGTTTAATATCAGTTCAGATGCCAGCTTCTTTAATGTCTTTCCTTGCAGGATCGCTTCCGCTTCCAGAGAACGATAGGCATCTGGCGTTATCTCTATTCTGGTATATTTGATGCTGGGCATTTGCTATTGGCGCCTCTCTGCTCTTGTTTGATTCTCCATCGTTGTTTGATGCGAATATGCTTATCTTACATATTAAAAGACTGCGATTTGATAATCATATGGCTATATATTGGATCCATTTAAATAAATTTTAAAAAAAAGTTTATTTTTAATTCCCTCTGTTTATGGGAATCGAGATCTGTACGGGAGGACGTCAAATTCTGAGACAGAGGCTAAGGTAGTCAGCTTGTTGCTCAAGAGGGCTATGCCAATTGTCCTGTTAGAGCTGCAACCATGAATACAAGTGCAGATATAAGGACGAGGTAAAAACCGGCATCCTCTGATGAAATTGATCCCTTAACGCCGATATCGTGCCCAACCAGGGGCGCTCCGTTTTGTATGAATGCAGTCATATCCATTTCCTGTAAAGCAGACCTCTACGCTTCTTGAAGGTCCCATTTTACAAATACCACGAGATGCTTTCCGTTTATTTAAATCTTTTCTAATGTATGGCTAATTTTTCTCCATTGAAATTGATTTTGTGGTTCTATTATTCTTCAATATTTTCCCTTTTTAGGTAAAAAGTTATTCAACGATATGGTATTTTCATTAAATACCTTTTTTACCATTTTAAAGAAAAATCACAAAAACGTACATGGATCTCTCCATAACGAATCATGTAGCAAAAAGTTTATCATGGTCGGGCTCTAAAACCTATTTGGCTAATTTACCCAATTACCCGGAGGTGAAAAGAGATGGATATCATGTCTCAGATATACGCTTTAGTGATATTTGGCATACTTGTAGTAGCCTTGCCTACAATCCTGAATAAGTGGTCAGATAGCAGGTCCGGCGTAAGATAAATCATAATGTGTTTTCTTTTTCGGGTCCTGGCAGCAGCCTGGACTATTATTACTATTATGATAATGTTAGTTGTTGGTACAAGATCAACTTCGGTAGATCAAATCTTTCTTCAGCAGATGGGCCCTATCATCTACGGATATTCCCAGGATGCTCTGTGTGCCGTCAAATACATCTTTGGCGATCAAGGCACATCCTACGGCTGCGGCGCAGCAATCCAGGGGCTGCACCTTCCGGCCCAGCAGCTCGGATACCCGTAAGCTCAGCTTTGCAGCCGGGCTTCCTGCCAGGAATATATCGGGATTTGCCTCGCCCCGGTCGCTACAGAGGATGAGTATGGCATTGATCTCCATGGCCGCGAATAGTGACAGTGATTCGAGGGCCAGGCGCTCCTCTTCCGGCAGGCATTGCTCAAGATTTGTTCTCCCCATCTTGGAGAGAATGCCGCCACAGTTGAATGCCTGGTTCGCGGTCATCTTTCCGGAGTCGACATCTCTTATGGCTTGCACGTCTAAGGGACCTTGCATCAGTCCTGGGGCAAAGATGGGCGCGTCAATGGCCCCGATGATCTCTCCTTGCAGGACGGCAAATGTGACTGTGTTGGAGCTGGCATCACATACAATGAAGTTCTTGCTCATTTTTTTAAAAACACCATAGGCCAATCCCACTTTCTCAGGGCTCATGCCGTGAGAGAATACCTTTAGCCTGGGATCGATGTCGCTCTCGCGATGAATGCCGGGCAGAAGAATGGCTGGCCAGCCCGAGGCCTGGATGGCCTCAAATACCCGTGTACCTCCGCCGACATGCTGCCCGGCACCGTCCTGCTGGATCAGCCCGCGATTGGGGGCATCTTGCAGCCTCATAATACGGGTTAAGCCGTCACCCATAGAATAGCTTAGCGCCACCAGTTCGATGGTACTCCTGCCCAAATTCTCAGCAACACGCTCTATAATCTCTTCTGCAGAAAGATGACTCGCCTCTTGCCTGGCTAGATTCCAGCAACGCCCCTGTGGGTTGGCAAATCTAATGGCGGTGGTTCCGTGGTCCACTCCTATGAACATGAGATAAGCTCCAGCAATTGCTTAGCCACCTTGCCGCACTCTCTTCTTGTTCTCATGAGAGTGCTCATGCGATGGCATTCTCCCCGGTAACTGCTCTTTTTGTCCACTACGAAGAGGTCCACCTTGCCAAGCATTGATCGCACGCCCTCATCGCTGGCAGGAACTCCCATGGCCGCCATGAATTTGGCTGCCGGGCCGCTAACTGGCTTATTTCCTATGAATGGACTTATGGCGACCACCCTTTTATCCCGCAGCCGCTCGCGCACGCCCTGCAGGGCCAGAATTGGGCCGATGCTGGTGACAGGATTGCTGGGACCGATGATAATTGTGTCTTCCTTTTCCAGCAGGTCCAGGAAAGCCTGGCAGGGAAGGGCTGCTTGCAAACCCGCAAAAAAGAGAGATAGGACCTCCGGCAATCCCTGGCGGCCTACCCAGAATTCCTGAAAGTGCATCACACCTTCTGGGGTGGAAACGACCGTGGAGACAATGTCATCGGTCATGGGAACGACTCGCTGCTTCACTCCCAGCGATTCTGCCAGAGCCTGCGATGCATGGCTGAGTTTGACGCCCCGGCGAAGCAGCTCGGAGCGAAAAATATGAACGGCTCGATCTTTGTCTCCTACCTGGAGCTTCTCATTTATGCCCATCGCGATGAGAAAGTCATGGGTCAGAGTCTTGTCACCCTTTATGCCCCACATTCTCTTCTCATCGATGATATCGGCTAGTGTGTAAAGCACAGAATCGATATCTGGAGAGATGTAGTTTCCGGAGATCCAGAGATCTTCTGCCGTGTTCACCACCACAGAGAACTCTTCAGGCCTCAAAAGCTCTTTCAGGCCCATAAGAAGCTTGGGCGTGCCCGTGCCACCACTTAAGACCAGCATCTTAAGACCTGCATTTCAGACGTCCACTATAATCATGCCTGTCTTGAGGTGTGCCGCATCTTCTTCCTGTAGAGTTGATTTTACGGCTTTTTCACAGTCAATTGCGCTGTTCCCCAGGGGGTCTTCTAGAATTAGGGTCAGAGGAAACTGGCCGTTTTTGGCGAGATTGATCTTCTCTAGGATCTCTTCGCCTTTACTGGTGCTTTCCTCGTTTTCCGCCTCTCGTGCCGAACGTGTGGCAAAGGCCACCACGCTCTTTATTCGGTCAAGGACGCCCTCTACATTGGAGACGTACGACTCCGATGCAAATCCCGGCTCGATGTCCACGCTAAGTTCTGGGATTCGCAGGGTACCGCTGGATGAACGAATCACTCTCGCGTCAAGATCTTCAATGCTCGTCACCGGCAAAGTGAAGCGCACCGCCTCCTTTTGTGTTAAGAGAATGGTATCGCTGTGCCGAAAGCCGCAGTCACAGACACCGGCTATTACCATGGCCTCTCCAAAATGGGGTATGTCTATCGTCTCCCAGCAAAACTGCATCTCAAGGGAGCATACGGGACAGGGCGTATTTGTGGTTAGATTCAATCTTTGCTCCCGACCACTTTCTCACGGTCAATCTTTATGCCGCTGGGCACCAAAACTATGAGATCATCGCCAATTCCTGCTATATCCCCGGAGATGTCTTCGACTGCCTTTTTCAGTTCACCAATGGCCCTGTCCAGAGCAGCTTTATCTCGCTTCAGCCCGGCGATATCCACCAGGACAATATTGCCTGCATAAATCTCCTGTTTGATCTCGGGCAGAACCTCGACCCGTCCCAGCTCTGCTACCCTCAATATGATCTCCGGGGTGCCGCTACCTTCCTCAAACTGACCCAGATCGACCTCAGAGTAATCCTGTTCTTTCGATTTTCCTATGAGCTTGAGTTTTTCTAGAAATCCAGCCATCTAAAAACCCCGTTAAGGAAATGTGTATTATTATATTTATCTTTAACGCAGTTGCATGTCTACCAGTTTGAATCCAACCAGGCCCATGGCTATCATGAAGAGCAGGACGATCAGAGCAAAGCTCGAAGATCTCAACTCCGCAGGAAGGGCTATCTGTGCTCCCAAAATGAGGACAACCATCAGAAATACCAGGCCGGTACTTAACCCAATCTCAAGCCAATTCTTCTTCACAAGAGTATTGTCCAACCGCCTTAGAAGATATACTTTTTCGCCCGAAGGCCGTCCTCGCCCGCCAGGAGCTGTACCAATGATCGAGTTTTATGGCCATGCCAGTCCATCGCGATGAAACGAGGGTAAACGGGTAGCCTCTCTCTCAGGTTATAATCCGGGAGTGTGTGGTGCAGCTCTTCTTCATGCGGCCAGGGCCGATCGGGATTTATGCAGTCCACGGTGACGGCGCTAATTCCACCAAGATCGTTTGCGCCGGCCTGGATCAGAGGACGCGGGTCCACCAGGTTGGGTGGAACCTGGATGGCCACTTCGGGTGGGAGGATTATGCGCGCCGCTTCCACCGTTCGGCAGAGCTCCGTTATCTCTGGTCGGGGTGCATGCTCCAGAGCCGTTCCCTGCTTGGGGTCCAGCGGCTGGATGATTACCTCCTGAATATGACCGAAGGTTCTATGCAGATGGGCAATTTTGCTGAGCGTGTCTATCCGGTCCTGCATACTCTCGCCTATGCCGATCAATATGCCTGTGGTGAAGGGAATACGAAGTCTGCCAGCCATGGCCATGTACTGCAACCTCAAATCCGGCCTTTTTCCCGGCGACTTTGCATGCACATCCAGAAGGGCTGTCGTCTCCAGCATCAGTCCCATAGAAGCGTTGTACGGCTGCAAGCGCCGTAGATCTTCTTGCTCCAGCAGGCCTGCATTGCTATGAGGCAGCAGTCCAAACTCAATGGCAAGCTCGCACAGCTCCACCAAATAGTCCAATAGATCTGCGATCCCGGCATCGGCCAGGATGTTCTCGAAGCCCGGGACATCCCACGGGCGCTCACCCATAGTAAAAAGCGCCTCGCTGCAGCCTGCATGAGAGCCCTGCTCTAGCAGCAAGAGCGCACTTGATCTCGAAATCAAATGGGCGTCTTTCAGTTCCTTTCGAAAAGAGCAGTAGCCGCAGCGATTCCTGCAGAGGTCTGTCACTGGAAGAAAAATATTTTTGGAGTAGGTGAGTGTTTTCATATCAAGATTATTTATCTAGCGACGAAATTCCACCAGCTTCAAGACGTTTCCAAGCGGGCAGTCTTCGGGAGCCTCACCCACTATATCCACAATAGTGCATCTTTCGCCATCTTTCAATCCTGATGGGTGGCACATATCATACATGCTGCATTCAGGATCCTCGCATTTCATGGCTTCAAATACTATCTTGGAGCCAGGAAATGCTTTTCTGGCATCAAAAGCCGCGATTATGGGGCTCTCTGCAACCTCAACTGCCCGAACTCCTGCCTCGTGGATAGGGCAATCATGAACCAGCTCGCCGCGGGTTCCCAATATCCTGTAGCGCCTTCTCGGCTCCAGGTTTATGCATGTATTCCTGAGCTTACAGGTCTCGCATTCCGGTGTGGGGCCTACGAAGGTGAACTCCATGCCAATGTTGGCAAGTTTCGTTCCAATCAGCGTAATTTGTGTGGATGCCTCGGACATAGTTCATTCTCCTTTTTCCATGATTATTATCATTTCAAATTATTCCAGTCGCTTCAGCCGCTCTGGTTGCTGCGATTCTATTCAGGCCAAAATCCAGGATGGTGTAGCGTTCCGGTCGAATCTCATGGGCACTGATAAGGGCCGATATCACGCTATCTTCATCTAAACCCGCATCTACTGCAGAGGTGGGGGCGCCAATCAGGGCCAGAGCTTCTTTTATCATCTTCCAGTCTCCGCCATGCAAATACATCATCATAATCGTGCCCAGACCGCAAAGCTCGCCATGCAGAGCCCTTCCCGGTGCAATTTTGTTCATAGCATGAGCGAACTTGTGCTCCGAGCCGCTGGCCGGACGGGATGATCCGGCTATGCTCATCGCAACGCCGCTGGATATCAGCGCTTTGATGACAATCCTCGCCGATTCCTCCAGGCCCGGACGGATGTCCGCCGCAAGCTCAACGATCATGCGTGCCGTCATGCCGGAGAGAGCTGAGGCATATTCACTGTATTCCTCATTATGCAGGCGATGGGCCAGTTGCCAGTCCAGGATGGCAGTGAAGTTGGAGATGATGTCTCCACATCCTGCGGCCTGCAGCCGTGCCGGGGCCTGGGATATTATCTTGCTGTCAGCAACGATTGCCAGTGGAGATTGCGCTCTGATGGAGGTGGTCTCCCCGTTGACCGTTAAAGACGCCTGTGAGGAGCAGATGCCATCATGCGAAGCGGCCGTGGGCACAGATAGAAAGGGCACACAAACCCCAAGCGATGTGAGCTTGGCAATGTCTATCGATCTGCCCCCTCCTGCACCGATAAGAAAGCCCGCACCCATCTCCCGCGCCAAACCCTCTGCGCGATCTACCTCTTCCAACCTGGAGGCGCTGCAAATGATGGTCTCAGGCTGATAGCCGCGTTCCTCCAGGAGCCCGGAGATGGTTTTTCCCATCACATCCTGGGTACGCGGGCCGGTGATAATGAGAGCACGCCCTTGCAGCTGCAGTTTGGCGCAGATCTCGGGCAACTCCTGTAGCACGCCACTACCTACCGCTACGATGCGCGGGAGTTCCATCCACCTAGATCCGACCATTGTTTTCTCACCAGCGAAAAACAGGCTAAGATGTAAGTGGTCTATGACGATATAAAATCATATCCTTAACAAGTAACGATCTCTGAGTTCAGGTCAGAGAGAATTCGATCCCTTATGTAATTGACCTCGGAACTGGTTCTGTTGCGGGGGCGGCTAAGTGGGATCTCAATTATGTCCTTAATTCTTCCCGGACGGGCGGACATGATCACAATGCGATCCGCGAGGTATATGGCCTCGTCAACGCTGTGGGTAACAAAGACCACTGTCTTTCTCTCTTCGTGCCAGATGCGCAGAAGTTCTGACTGCATGACGTTGCGCGTCTGAGCGTCCAGGGCTCCAAAGGGCTCATCCATGAGCAGAGCCTTGGGGTGGTTGACCAGAGCGCGAGCAATAGCCACACGCTGCTTCATGCCTCCGGACAGCTCATGCGGATAGCGCGTCTCAAAGCGCTCCAGGCCCACCATTTTGAGATACTGTCTGCCCTGGGCCAAGCGCTCCGCAGAGGGTATGCCTTTTAATTCCAGGCAGAAGACGACGTTTTCGAGGACCGTTCGCCAGGGAAATAGCGAATACTCCTGGAAGACCATGCCTCTTTGTGGGCCCGGGCCTTTTATGGGGTCGCCATCGAGAGTAACAGTGCCATCTGTCGCTTCCTCAAGACCGGCCACTATACGTAGCAGTGTGGTCTTGCCGCAGCCTGATGGGCCGATGAAGCAGATGAACTCATTGTCCTCTATCTTCAGGTTGATATCCTGCAGGGCTACCATATCTTTTCCGTCCGCGAAAAAATGCTTGGATACGCCCTTGATCTCCAGCAGAGCCATTCATGCGGGGTATCGCGGCGGGTAGGTATAGATCTTTCCATTGCAGCCTATCTGGAACCGAAAGCCTTCCCTCCCGGCAATTGACCTACAGTATCTTGGCAAAAGTCGATCATCTTAAGAAAATGGAGTGAATGGGAAGACTGTCCATCTTTTGCCCAGAAGCGTGTAGGGCCGGTGCAGCCTTCCTTGCCACAGATACTTAGGTGCACCGCCCTCTATAAAGCTAAAAGCCGCGCGGGGCGAAAGTGTTTTTCAGATCTTCTCCGGCTTTTCCAGCAGCTGGGTCTTGTTCATGATCTCTCCAGTGCGGGCATGGGGCCGGCGGGAGACGCTGTCATTGGCCTTCTCCAGCTCTCGGGACTCGTCGGCGAGGCGCGCAGCCGCGCGCATGACCTCGTGGCCTGCCGCCGCGGCGAGAGCTATGGCCTCCAGCTCTTTTAGACGGAAGCATGCGGCTGCATCGATGCCGGCAACGGCCTGCGCCATGTACAGGGCTCCAACGGCCTTGGCGCGGGCGTAGGGATTGCCAAAGCGCATGCGTTCGGCACACTTCTCGGGCGTGGCCAAAATAGCTGGGATCTTTGCCTCTCCTGCGGCAATGCTGACTATGGCACGGTCCAGCTCTTCTTGCACCAGGCGGATGGCTCCGCAGGCTGCTAGTACCCGCAGGGCATCGGAATTGAAGAGGGCCATCTCTGCCGGATCGAGAAACTCGCGCTTGGCACCGATGAGTGGGTCCATGGGCAGTATGATGTAGCCATAGCCTTCTGCGGCCAGAGCGTCGCGTGACTCCTTCTTGGTGGGACCGTCGGAGATGACGATGGTAGGCAAGCCTTTGAACAGCGCGCGCGCCGCTGTTGGCCCGGCAGTCGCGGCGTTGGGGCTGCTTATGACCACTAATTGAGGAGCCCAGGCCAACAGTTCTACTGCTGCTTCGCCCTCCTTTTTGGTCATCTTGGGGCCGAAGCTGACAATTTTAAATTCGATGTCAGTTCTTTCTGCAATCTCATCAAGGGATAGATCAATAGCTGTCGAGGTAGCTATGTTTCCAAGCTTCACAAAACCGATCTTGAACATGCCGCTACGAAAGGCCCAGTGAAGATAAAAGGATTTTGTTTGCCAGATACGAAAACAGTCTGCCAATAGCTAAATACCATCGCCGCCTGGGTGAAAAATGTGAGCGACCTGGCCGATTTTACCAAGAACGTCCTGCCCTTTCTGTCCGAGCTGGAAGAGGACGAGGCAGGGCCCGATCCATCGGAGATATCGCACAGATACGGCATCTCCAAGGAGGACATCGTCGTGCTCAGCCGAAACGAGAATCCCTATGGCCCCTGTCCGTTTTTGCATGCGGCTTTGAAGGATGTGCCGCTAAACTGGTATCCTAATTCCCAGCAATTTTTAAAGTCTCTCTCCCGGTACACAGGCTATCCGGAGGAGTGCCTGGTGGTGGGAGCCGGCATGGATGAGATCATCACTACCATCTGCCGCATCTTTCTGGGAAGGGGTGACGCGGCACTTATTCCCGTGCCCACCTACAATCTCTATGGCCTGGCGGTAGAACTGTGCGGTGCCAGGCCTATTTATCAGCCCAGAATAGCCGGATTTGATGTGGACAGACAAATTCCCAAGAATATCAAGATGGCATTTCTCTGCTCCCCCAACAATCCCACGGGAAATGCCCTTTCGGAAGAGGACGTGCGGGCCGTGCTGGAAAGCACCGGGTCAATTGTCTTTTTGGACGAAGCATATGCCGAATTTGCTGCAAAAAGTCTGCTCAAGCTGGTGAGAGAATATGATAATCTGGTGGTGGGCCGCACCCTCTCTAAAGCCTTCGGGCTGGCCGGGCTGCGCCTGGGCTATGGCGTCGCGCCACCCTGGATCGCCCGGCAGTATCGGCGCGTAGCGCCACTGTTCAGCATAAGCAGCCTCTCTCTGGCGGCGGGCATATCTGCGCTCCGGGATCTGGACTGGATGAGGCAGAGTGTGAGCAAAATCATCTCGGAACGAGAGAGAATGCAAAGGATACTGGCCTGTTCCAATCCTTCGGAGGGAAATTTCCTTTATGTTCACACCGAGGAAAAGTCGGCGGTGGTGGCTGAGCGGCTGCTTGCCCGAGGAGTCATTGTGCGGGATTGCAGCTCTCTTCCCGGCTCCGGGGAGCATTATTTGCGGGTCACAGTGGGCCGGCCTGAGCAAAACGATCGATTCCTTTCGGAGTTTCGGAAGGCTGACACGATCTCGAAAGCTACAACCTATCCCTGACGAGTAGCACCTTTCAATCTTTTGAAGATAATGCTAAAAAAAGCTCAGCATGAAAAGTTATGCAGGGTAAAGCTAAAAACCCCAATTGAGGTTCTCGCTCACCCCGAATTTATTATCTACAAATCAACGTCCCGACCGGGATTCGAACCCGGGTTGAAGGCTCTCTGCGCTTTTTGGCTCCGCAGGCCTCCGGGATGTCCACTACCCCATCGGGACAAAACATCTCCCATGGCATGCTTTTAGTTATTAAGCCTGTTGGCCAGGGGACCTGGTCTGAGCCGTGCGGATGGCCCGCAAAAAGTCGATCTTCCGAAATTCCGGCCAGTAGGGCGCGCAAAAGTATGCGGCGCACTCATTGCCGTTGGCCTGCCAGGGCAGGAAGTTGGAGGTGCGATAGTCCCCTCCCGTCCTGATGATCAGATCCACTTTGGGCACCGAGATTCCGTCTTGAGGATAGAGATGGTGGGCGATCAGATCCTCGTCCACCTCTTTTGCCCTGATCTTTCCATTTCTTACCTGGCGTGCCAGGGATCGGGCCGCATCTACCAGTTCGCGCTGGCCGCCGTAGGCCAGGGCCACGTTCAGGTACATAGTCCCATATTCTTGCGTGGCCTCCTCGGTGCGGCAGATCTCTGTTTGCAGGTCCGGCGGAAGCATCTCCACCCTGCCTATGGCCCTTACCCTGACACCATTGGCATGAATTTTTTTGGATCGACCAAGCTCCTCAAACTTGTTCTTGATCAGATTGAAGAGATAGCTCTTCTCCTTCTCGTCCCTACCAAAGTTCTCTGTGGAAAAGGCATATAGGGTGAGATGCTTAACACCCACCTCCAGACACCAATCAGAGACCTTCTCTGAGGTGTCGGCACCAAGGCTGTGTCCCAGGATGCTGGAGAGCCCCCTCTGCTGGGCAAATCTGCGGTTTCCGTCCTGGATAATAGCCACATGTTCAACGGGCACTCCTGAAAGAATGCGAGACTCTAATAGTCGTTCATAAAAGGCGTAGGCTGGGTTTCGCAAAGTGAAACTCATTTGTTTAATTAGCTTCGCGAATTACTATTTAAATAATTCCTCTGTGCCGGACGAAAATAAGTTTGCACCTCTCGTCTCAAGGGCAAGATACAAATAGCTGATGACTTACTTGCTTACTTCGAGGGCCTGTGGTCTAGCTGGTTATGACATCGCCTTCACACGGCGGGGATCACGCGTTCGAATCGCGTCGGGCCCATTTGCATTTTGGCCGACACAAGCTTTAACTATTTAAGAGTGGTTTTTAGCAGAAGGGCGAAAAGAAAGATACTTTGGCTATTCGGGGCAAGAGCGACCCCGAAGATTCCATGAGTCTTAGGTATATAATTATTATTTGAGGTGATAAGCTGTATAATAGAGGTCGTGGCAGGGAAGAAGAAGGAGCTGTAATTACCAGAGTTCGTCTCCCCCGCAAACAGGATCGAGAAATATTCGGTCATGTGGAAAGTTTGCTTGGAGCCAATCGCATAAGGGTAAGATGCATCGACGGCGTTACCAGGATGGGCCGCATACCTGGCAAGATGAAGAAGAGAATCTGGATCCGGCAGGGTGACGTGGTAATTGTCATTCCCTGGGAGATCCAGAATGAGAAGGCCGATGTAGTCTGGAGATATACCGGTCCCCAGGTGGATTGGCTGCAGCGCAAGGGATTTCTGAAAGGAACTTCTTGATGGGAATCTTCTTGAAAGGCACATTATGAGCAGGCGCACCAAAGATGAAGATTTCGATACCAAGATCGATGTTCTTCGAACCAGGATTAAAGACTCCGATGATCTAAACGTCCAGGATGCGGTCTTCGATAAGCGCACCCTTATGGATCTTTATAGCCTGGCCAGCAAGGGCGTAATCGATGCTCTGGGCGGGTCTATCTGCACCGGCAAAGAAGCCAATATTTTTAAGGCCATCGTCGGCGAAAAAGAGCTGGCCCTAAAGATTTATCGCATCTCGACCAGCAATTTCACCGTCATGCAGGACTACTTGCATGGCGATCCAAGATTTGGAAACGTCAAGGGCACAAAGAGGGCTATTGTCGTGGCCTGGACCCGGAAGGAATTTCGAAACCTGACCCGGGCGGAAGAGGTGGGTATAGCTGTGCCCCATCCGATTGCTATGAGAGAGAACATACTGGTTATGGATCTTATCGGCAGAGGCGGGAATGTTGCTCCACAGCTAAAAGACGTGGAACTGGAGAGCGAGGACGCCAAGCGCATTTTTGAAAGAATCGTTGAATACATCTCTGTGCTCTATAATCGTGGCAAGCTCGTTCATGCCGATCTCAGCGAGTTCAACATACTTTATGACGAAGGCGAGCCGGTGATAATAGATATGGGGCAATCGGTTACCCTGGATCATCCCATGGCCAGAAAATTCCTGGAGCGCGATATTGCCAACGTGGCACATTATTTCAAGAAAAAATATAACGTGGGCTCTCCAGAGGAGATCTGGGAGAAGCTTCGCAAAGACAAAAAAGAGCTAGATGAGATTGATAAAAAAGAAGGATGATTAAATTGGATATTAAGATTCCAGAGGAGCGCGTAGGTGTGCTGGTGGGGCCGGGCGGCTCAATGAAGCGATTTATCGAAGAGAAGACCAAGACCACTCTTGAGATAGACAGCGAGACTGGTGCGGTCTCCATTGCATCGGCAGAAGACCCATTACAGGGCCTGCGAGTATTGGACCTGGTAAAAGCCATTGGCAGAGGCTTCTCACCGGAGAGGGCTCTGGCCATTCTTGCTGACGAGATGCTGATGCTGGACGTGATGGACCTGTCCAAGATGGCAGGCACCAAGAGCGATATGGAACGCATCAAGGGCCGCATCATAGGCAAAGACGGACGGTCGCGCGAGATCATTGAGAGGCTCTCCGGCACCCAGGTATCGGTATATGGCAAGACTGTAGCCATCTTGGGCTATCCGGAGCAAATGCGCGTTGCACGTACAGCCATTGAAATGCTGCTTGATGGTGCTCCGCATGGGAATGTCTATAGCTTTTTGGAGAAAAAGCACCAGGAGCTGGCCAAGGATGAGCTGAGGGAGCAGGGCTTACTCTGAGGACAGCATTTTGAATTTGCAGTTACAACTTGACTACGTTGATTGGCTGCTCATAGCCGCGGCTCTGATAGGCCTGTATTCCATTCTTCTTTTGCCTTTGAAAGATAGCGAAAAATGGCAAAGCCGGGGAATCTCTATCGGATGCTTGCTTGGCATTCCCCTGGCAGTGTTTTTTCGAACAACCAGGGGCTTGAATCTGCTGGACAGGCTGGCCCGACCCAAGGGGTTCTGGAGGTTCGTGGCCTCTGCCGGAATACCAATGGTCGTCCTGAGCATGACCTATTTTCTGTTTCTGGTTCTTGCCATGACCTACTACATGATTCAGGAGCCACCTTTGCCCAGCAGCTATAATGCTCCGAGAAACATCCTTCTCATTCCGGGCTTAAATGAGTACATCCCATTTGTTTGGGGCTGGATTGCTCTCTTTGTGACCATGGTGGTACATGAGTTCGCTCATGGCATACTCAGCCGCGTTGAGGGTGTGCGCGTCAAGTCCATGGGAATCGTCGCCGTTTTTTTTGCCCCAATAGCGGCTTTTGTGGAGCCGGATGATGTGGACCTCTTCGGCAACAAAGATATGCCGGCAAAGGTGAGCAAGGCGGCAAGAATCAGGATTCTATCGGCAGGTGTCATCTCCAATTTCATTGTGGCGGCAGTGGCTATGGCCCTCTTCTTCGGACCGGTCATTGGAGCCATATCCCCCCTGGACCGGCTGATCGTAGTAGATGTTCAGAACGGCTCTGGCGCTGAAAAGGCTGGTTTTGAGACCGGCATGGTGCTACTGGATGTAAATGGAAACGAAGTGAGCAGTCTGGAGCAGTTCTACGGCGGTCTGGACCAATCCACAACCCGCATGAAGGTGCTCTATGACGACCGAGAAGAAATCCTGCCCATCTCCGGCGAGCCGGCGCGGGGCATCATGGTGGCCTCGATCTTCAAGGGCTCACCTGCTGAATTGGCAGGTCTTCCTGCCCGGAGCATAATAACCAGGATCGATGGAATTGAGATTGTCAACCTGGAGGGCTTTCGAAAGCAGATGAACGCCACTCGTCCCGGTCAAATCATAGCTATAACCACCGGCCAGGGCAACATTTATCGTGTTAATCTGACGGCTAAGGGGGCAGCTTCTGCAGATCAGACCGCTTCTGAGGATCGTGGAGGATTTATAGGCATAGGAATCTCCGGGAATGTGGTTTTATCAGGAGGCGCACTCTTTCAGGTGGCTCCTGCCAGCCAATTTCTGCAGGTTCTCAAGGCCATCCCCCGTAGCGGAATGCAGGGTTTCACCTACATGTTGAGCCTGCCTTTTGCCGGAATTCCTGGATTCACCCAGAAAGGCTTTCCCGGTTTTAGCGGCTGGCTGACGGCGGTATTTGAACCAAGCGGATGGGCAGAGCCTCTGGGAAGCAAGTTCTTCTGGATTGCCAACCTTCTGCTCTGGATCGGCTGGATCAATCTTTATGCAGGCCTGTTCAACTGTCTTCCCGCGGTTCCATTGGATGGTGGGCACATATTCAGGGATTTGGTGCAGTCTGGATTTGAGAGGATAGTTAAGCCCAGGGATGCGGAAAGATTCACCAAGACGACGGTGGCCATTCTTACCTGGTTGGTGCTGACATCTCTGCTCATAACCTTGATTGCTCCATTCACCAACTGGCTGACTATTTGATTTCCCTTTTTTTGAACGGTAGTTTTAAACCTGTTCAAGATAAGACAAAATGCCCGGTAATTGTCGGCAGGTAAGGTACTATGAGAATTCTTGCGGTTTGGCATTTAGCGGCCCTTGTGGCCTTGGCAGCCCTATTGGCAATGGCGGGCACAGCCGTGTCTTCGGAGATTGTAAATCTCTACTCCAGCATAGACTCGGCTGATGTTACTCTGGAAGGAGACGTGGTCGGCATGGTTTTGCGGTTGGATCTTATCGATGAGGGAAGGCTGCTCACGACCAGAAACCTTACGCTGGATGGTGCGGGAACCTGGGTCATTCGCTGGCCGGCGCTGGACGCGGAGAAAGGAAGCTATGATGTCTGCGCCGCATTAATGAATAATGGGACAGCCGTCTCCAGGAAATGCTCTAGCTTCTTTTACGGGGGTGTGGAGCCTATAAGGTTTGACGTGCGCGATTTTCGTGCCGACTCTCGCGGCATGCATCTTGCTATCAGTGCCCGCGATCCTACCGTTGTTGATATTTACTACATGCTTATCGATGGGAACAAGGCCGTGTATGTCACCAGAGACCAGGTGATACCCATCACGGGAAGCTATGGTCAGCCGGTTGTCAAGGACTACGCCTGGAAGCAGATCCTGGAAAACGGACGCGAGTATGCGGGCCGGGTGAAGATTGTGGAGCTGAATCACAATCAAACCAGGTCCTTCATGAATTCCTTTTTGGCTGTGGATGATGCCATGATCACCGAAACCTATCAGGATGAGACCGGTGCCAGTGCTACAGTCATGGGCAACTCTCGCGTTCCCTTTGAGGGATCTTTGCGCTTTATTCTGTCTCAAAACGACAAAGTTCTCAATACCATCGAGAAGATGACGCCTGTCCTTCTTACGGGAGACGATGAGACGGTGGAGATCACCTGGAACAAGACTCTTGAGCCGGGCATCTATCATCTGCGCACCGTTTTGCTCGGTCAGGGCGGCGATGTTGTGGATTTGGAGGAGAATGTGATTGAAGCCAAGCCTCTGGTCAGGAGCAACTCTACGGATACTGCAGAGAAAGCAAGCTTTCCAGTAGGATCTGCCGCATTGGCTTTGCTGACGGTCGTTTTACTTCGGAGAAGGAGATGATTATTATGCAGAAAATTCATGTTAGCCTTATCTGCACTCTAGCGCTGCTGGCATTTTTGATGCCGGCCACAATTGCAGAAGACGGTCAGAACGCCACCGCAATAACCCTGCTAAACGAGACCCAGAACGTTACCGCGAATATAGTGCCAGTTGAGGACCTGAATTCGGCGGCAGGTTTTTCTGAAAATGATCGCCAGGAAAGCGCACCTGTCCTTACCCAAGTTGGTGCTGAGAATGCCTCTACACACAGCAAGGTCCTTAGGGCCGGCTTTGAGAGACACAAGCCCCTGAACAACCTGGATGTGTATGGCAACAAGTCCACCTACAACATACCGTCCATCACTTCTCCCAGTCATGCATTCAATGTGAGCCAGCGGCTGGGAAATGTGTCCCAATTCACCTACAACACCGATAATTACAAGCCCCTTTACAATATCAGTCAATACTCAAGAACCAAGCCTCTTTACGAGGTGCCTGGCAATCTCTCTTCCAAACCGGTTTACAGCATCTCCGGCTATCCTGTTATCAAGACTGCCAATAGCATACCTTAGTTTGGGTGTTTGTCAGTTATCAATGCCCTGGAAAAAGAAGATAAGCAATCGAAAAGGAGATCCTCGGAAGGTTAACCTTCAGAGGAACTTCTGAATTTTTGCGGCCAAAGCCGGCTTGGGGTAGGCTCCCACCAGCTTATCGATGAGTTTGCCTTCCTTGAAGACCATCAGAGTGGGAATTGCCGAGATCCTGTACTTGTTGGCGGTCTGCATATTCTCATCGACGTTCAGCTTGCCGAAGACGACCTTTCCTTTCATCTCCATCGCGAGCTGCTCGACAATCGGTCCGATCGTGCGGCAGGGTCCGCACCATTCAGCCCAGCAGTCTAGAATAAAGATAGGATACTGGCTGGCTGTGGCATCAATAGTCGCGTCTGTGACAATGACTGGCTTATCCGGAAGCTCTACGAACGGTTTCGCTGATGTGTTCATATCTCTCTTCATCTGTTCCATTTTGTTCCTTTTTATCTCTTCCAACTCGTCCAAGCTCAATCCTCCAATCTTTCTTTGGCGTTGACTATGAGGGATTTGAAGTGGCCCAGATCTACGGGCATAATCTCGAAGGGCAGGTTAGTGAAGTCGAAGAATTCCAGAAGCTCTTCTTCGCGTGCCTGCGCATCTTTCATGGTGTCGAGGTAGACGGACCCCCGAAATGAGCCCATCTGCATCCTAGCCTCCTCCTGTTTCCAGTTCAAGCGGCGGAAGATGTCCTTCCAGGCATCCAGCCAGCCAGGGGAGAGGTAGAAGAAAAGTCCGTCCTTGGCCTTCTTCTCCAGCCCCTTGCGGGTGATGAAGGCGTCCACGCAGTTCTGGCACGCAGCAAGCGATGCATGGTAGGGTTTGAGGATTTCCTCAATTTTGGGATGGCACTGGCCGTATACTACTATTATGCCTTCGCTGCCATTCGTTTTGCACTTTTCCAGTTCGGCCACAAGAGCCTCTTTGAGGTCACTGAAGTCAACGTGCAGGCCAGCCCCCAGGTAGTGGACCTCAAAGGGAAATCCAAGCTCTGAGCGCAGCGCTTCGATCTCTTTTTCAAAAATACCGCAAGCAATGATCGAATACATAACTGAATTACTTTATGGCGGCAATAGGATATATCTGTGATCCTTGATTCTTTCGCAGCGTCTTTTCCCTGGCAATTCACAGGTAGTTTGCGAGTCGCATCAAACAGGGACAGAGGGCTGGAAGGGCTAATACTATAGAATCCGGCCAGCAATTGCGGGACGTAGACACGTAGCTATCGGGCGTTATGAAAAATTATGAACTATTCTTAAACAGATTTAAATAGAAAATTTACTGAATATACGTTAAGAATAAAACTGATTTCGGGTTGATTGCATCTCGTAAAAGACGCCACACATGATGGCACTTTACGGAGAATAAAACATGTTTAATACTGAAAGGAAGAATGAAATGGGTGAGCCTGAGGTAGCTATCTGCCCTCTATGCAATTTGCGGGTAGAATTTATAGGTGCTCCAATGGTTAGGTGTTATTCGACTGGTGAAACATACGAACCATCGAAAATTTGGTGGACCAAGAAATCAAAGATTTCAAAAGATCTCGGATACGATGTCGAGAATATTAGGGGAAATGACAAGGTGCAAGATTTCTTGCCTAACGCACACATGCTGGTAGAAGAGATCGAAGCATAAGACCCCTGTTTGATGCAACCACTTTTTCTGAGGATTGGCCAGGCAGCATACCGGTTGAATTGGATTGATATGCTGCTACCACTCTGCATATTTTGAGCACTTTCTTTTAAAAATCAGATAAACTTATATCGCTTGGGTTAAAATAAAGGCGAGGTGTGCGGGAAGTGAAAGATATTCTTCTCAAGGTGGCCAAAGCCTATCCTAATGATTCAGCCCGGGGCATCGCTCGCCTGGACCCCAATGCATTGCTCACGTTGCGGCTCTCTCCTGGAGACATCATTGAGATTGAAGGAAAGAGACTGACAGCAGCCAAGGTCTGGCGCGCCGACCGGCAGGATTGGTCTCAGGATTACATCAGGATAGACGGCTTCATTCGCCAGAACGCGGGTGTGGGCATTGGAGATAAAGTGAAGATTCACAAGGCTAAATTCGCCGACGCCCAGCGGATCGTCCTGGCTCCGCCCTCAGGCTCACACATGCATTATGGAGATGAAGCGGCAGATATGATCCGCCGCCAGACCTTGAAGCGACCGGTAGTGTCAGGCGACATTCTCCCTATCATGAGTTCTACAGCTCATCCTTTTGTGGGGCGTATGGAGGCCGTGCCTCTGGTGGTTACAGAGACGGTTCCCGGTGATGTGGTGATCATATGCGAACGAACCGAGATCTTGCTGCTGGAAAAGCCGGCCAAGAGCGTTCGCTCCGTCAAAGCCACCGGAACCACCTACGAGAACGTGGGCGGCCTGCGCCACGAGGTGCAACGTGTGCGAGAGGTAATTGAGCTGCCCATAAAGCACCCAGAGGTATTTCAAAAGCTGGGCATCGAGCCGCCCAAAGGCGTTCTGCTCTACGGGCCGCCGGGCACTGGAAAAACACTCATAGCCAAGGCGGTGGCCAATGAGTGCGGAGCCAATTTCTTCTCCATAGCCGGTCCGGAGATAATGTCCAAGTATTATGGCGAGAGCGAGCAGCGGCTTCGAGAGATCTTTGATGACGCCCAAAAAGCGGCTCCTTCCATAATCTTCATAGACGAGATCGACTCCATCGCCCCCAAGCGAGGCGAGGTCACCGGCGAGGTGGAGAGGCGCGTGGTGGCGCAGCTGCTTGCCATGATGGACGGCTTAAAAGAGCGCGGCCAGGTGGTGGTGATCGGTGCCACGAACCGGGAAGAAGCCATTGATCCGGCACTGCGCCGGCCAGGCCGATTCGACCGGGAGATCGAGATAGGAGTTCCTGATCGGTCCGGAAGAATCGAGATCCTGCAAATTCACATGCGAAGCATGCCCATCTCTGAAGATGTCAGCCTGGAGCGCCTGGCAGACAGAATGCACGGCTTTGTGGGGGCCGACATAAATGCGCTCTGCAAGGAGGCGGCCATGAGGGCGCTGCGCCGCTACCTGCCCGATCTGACCACAGAGGACGAGATACCTCCTGAGATTGTGGAAAAGATGCTGGTTATGGGAGCGGACTTCGAGGACGCCCTAAAGGAGATAGAGCCCTCTTGCATGCGGGAAGTCCTGGTGGAGGTGCCGCGTGTGCACTGGAATGACCTGGGCGGCCTGGGATCGCTCAAGCAGGAGCTGGTCGAAGCCATTGAATGGCCACTTAAGCAGCCGGAGAAGTTTCACCAGATGGGTATACGTCCGCCCAAAGGCATTCTGCTCTACGGGCCGCCGGGCACGGGAAAGACCATGATTGCCCAGGCGGTGGCCAACGAGACGGCAGCCAACTTTATCAGCGTGCGTGGGCCGCAGATGCTCTCCAAGTGGGTGGGTGAATCGGAAAAAGCCATCAGGGAGATCTTCAGGAAAGCAAGGCAAGTCTCTCCTGCTATCATATTTTTCGACGAGCTGGACTCCATTGCGCCCATGCGGGGCACGGATGAGGGCAGCCACGTCATGGAGCGGGTAGTAAATCAGCTTCTAGCGGAGCTGGACGGCATGGAGACGCTCAAAGATGTGGTGGTGATAGGTGCCACGAACCGGCCGGATATCCTGGATCCGGCATTGCTGCGCTCCGGAAGATTTGATCGCATGCTCCTGGTCGGGCCGCCCGACAAACTGGGGCGACATGAGATTCTTAAGATAAAGACGGCGAAGATGCCCAAAGGCGAGGATGTAAATTTGGAAGAGCTGGCGGAGCTGACGGAAGGCTACGTGGGCTCGGACCTGGACTCGCTCTGCCGTGAGGCGGCCATGCTGGCTTTGCGTGAGGAAATGGAGAAAGTGGAGATGAACCATTTCAGAGAGGCTTTAAAGAAGGTCAGGCCGAGCGTGGAGGAGAACATGGTCAGCTACTATGAGAGGATCAGCGAGAGGTTCAAGGGCGGAATTAAGGTGGAGCCAGCTTCGCTCATCGGCTACAGATAATTGCATTCAATCAATAAAAGGGATTGGTGAGGGGAATTGGGAAAGGTGTTCTCGGGAAGCATTGCCGGTAAAGAGATCGTAAACATCGACGGCATGGTGTTGGGCAAGCTGGAGGATATGATCCTGGAGGTGCAGACCGGAAAGCTGGTGGACCTTTTGGTCAAGCCGAACAAGGAGCTGAATCGCATGAAGTACAGGGAGGACGGACGGTTTGTGCTCATACCCTTTGCTTCAGTGGTGGCCATCAAGGACTATATCGTGATCGACGAGAGCCGGGCCATGAAGACATAGGGTGAAGCCTGATTTCTCATGGCGAAGAGGTTCCAACAGACGAATCAGTAACAGGGCGTACCGTAGAGATTCAAGCTCAAGCCTGAAGTTGCCATCAGTCTTCTCCTGGGAAAGGCTTAATTTATTCCAGATATAATGAGCCCGGTTGATGAGAATTCCAATTCATTTACCCATTATCATCCTGGTGTTGGTGATAGCCGGTTGTTTGGCACCGACGGAAGAGAAAAAACCGACCGAGGTTCTCTTGAAGACCAGCATGGGCGACATAACTTTGCAGCTCTACGACGACATGCCCATAACTACTGGAAACTTCCAAAAGCTCGTCGAGAAGGGTTTCTATGATGGCGTAATCTTCCACAGGGTCATCGACGGCTTCATGATTCAGGGTGGAGATCCGGAGGGCACGGGCATGGGCGGGCCGGGCTACAACATTGTGGATGAGTTCACAGACCACAACCGAAACGATCGCGGCACCATCAGCATGGCCAATGCCGGGCCCAACACCGGGGGCAGCCAGTTCTTCATCAACCTGGTGAACAACAACTTCCTGGACGACAAACATCCCGCTTTTGGAAAGGTGATTGCGGGCATGGATGTGGTAGACGCCATAGGCAAGGTTCAGACCGATGCCAATGACCGGCCGCTCAAAGAGGTAAAGATAATCGAGGCGAAGATCGTCTCTTAATTGATAGGATTGATTAAAAATGGCAGAAGGCAAATCAAACGCAGGCGGAGTTAAGGTATTACTCAAGACCAGCATGGGCGACGTTACGCTGCAACTTTACGAGGACACGCCCATCACATCGGGAAACTTCCAAAAGCTGGTAGAGAAGGGATTTTATGACGGCGTAATCTTTCACCGCATCATCGACGGCTTCATGGTTCAGGGCGGAGACCCAACCGGCACGGGCTGCGGGGGACCTGGCTACGCCATCAAGGATGAGCTTAACCGCAAGAACAAGAACGATCGCGGCACCATCAGCATGGCCAACGCCGGGCCCAACACGGGTGGCAGCCAGTTCTTCATCAACCTGGTGGACAACAACTTCCTGGATAGCAAGCATCCGGTCTTCGGAAAGGTGATCGAGGGCATGGATGTGGTGGACGCCATGGCCAAGGTGAAGAAGGGAGCCAATGACAGGCCGGTAAAAGAGGTGAAGATCGAGGAAGCGAAGGTGATAGGGTAATAAAATTTTTTGATCATTTTTGATCATAATGCATTCACCCACATCCAGTAGATACAATTTTACCATTTTTTTGCGAAGTGAAACGGCGGAGACGCACCCGCGCAGCAAGCTGTGGGGTATTCGTTTCAAAATAATAACATTAGAAGTCGAATGCCTCGGGACAAAGGTGGTATGATCTTTTGAATCTTCTGGACTTGTCTTAGCAGACATCTCGTTTTGGTAGTGTTAAGGATTCTGGAATACTTTATTAAAGGATGGCAAGACATAGGCGTACCTGCAAAGGCGCGAAGGAGACAACAAAAATGAGAAATCAAGACGAGAATAAGAATTATAAGTACGACATAGCGTTCTCGTTTTCCAGGGAAGATAGAGATTTTGTTGATAATGTTTGGAAATATCTAAGAGATGATATTTGTGTATTCTATAGCGAATCTGAAAACAAATTGGTTGGAAATGACTTTTATAATTCTGTTAGTAAAGTATTTATGGAGGAATCTCATTTTTGTGCAGTATTCATTTCTAAATCATATCTTGAAAATGATTGGACAAGACATGAACTAGAATTCGCACGAGAAAGAACGCTAAAACAGTCAAATTATATTATACCGATTCGGCTTGATGAGACAGAGATCCCTGGCATGCTGCTTACTATCGGATATATAAATGGACATGAAGGGCCCAGATATGTTGCAGATATTTTAAAAACATTTATATTTCAAAGCGTTATCTCTAAAGACGGCAGTTTGGATAGACCGATAGACAAGAAACTCTCGGTCGTCGATTGGAGAATTACCTGCGCATGCGATCATACCTGCCGCTGTTGTTTCGGCCCTAAAGGCATTGCTCATTTAGATTTATATGATGCTAAAAAAATTGTCGATAAGCTACAAGAACAAGGAGTCAATGCAGTATGCATTTCTGGAGGCGAACCCCTAGTCTACCCATATATTGATGAGATTCTAACTTACTTGAATAATAAAGGGATTGAAATATATCTTTCAACTAATGGGAATCATTTCGAACATGCTCAATATCATGTGGATATAGATTTAAACCAATCCAATATAGTAAAATTATAAATAGTAATAGTATCTAACATGAATATGTGAATGGAAGTATAGAGCAGGACGTATCGCACTTGAATGCCGACCATCTTGATCTAAAGCATCTAGATAAGATACTGGCTCTATCTCGTAATCCATCAGATATAATTGAAGTTCAAGACCATATCATAAAAAAGCTCAAAGAGGAGATTCAGCAACTTCGAGATGAAGTCGCGCGTTTGAAAGATGAAAAAGGCAAACCAAAGATACTGCCAAACGTTCCTGATATTCCTCGTGACAAACCCAATCATCAAGTAGGTAAATCCAAAACCTGGAAAAAGAAAGCCAAGATAACCCGAGTCAAGATAGATCGCATTCAGAAGTTCTGCGTCGATAGGAGCATTCTTCCAGATGATGCGATTCCAAAGGGTTTTCGCAGCGTAGTTATTCAAGACATTACATTTAAAACATGCAACACGGAGTGCCTTCTTGAACGATTCTATTCGCCTTCCTTAAAAAAGACCTTCGAAGCGAAACTTCCAAAGGATCTGCAAGGGACCAGTTTTGGAAGCAGTCTGAAGGCATTCGCGATCACCCTCCATAACCTGGGAAGAGTAACCGAGAATAAAATCCAGAAGATCTTGGAGGGCATCGGCATAATCATTTCTGAAGGCACGATCTCAAACATCATGATCGAAGAGAAGCGCGAAGAATTTACCGCCGAAAGAAATGCGATATTTAAAACCGGTATGGAGAACGCAGATTATTTTCAGATAGATGACACTGGTGCCAGGCACGCAGGGAAAAATCATTATCTGGACGTGGTGTGCAATGATCAGTTCGGCTCGTTCTTCATTCTAGGCGGAAAAAGCAAAGATGATTTGAGATCCATTTTCGGATTGAAAGAAGGCGAGCAAATAGACAAGCCAATGGTTTCGGATGCTGCCCAGCAATTCCATTCCATATCTTCAAAGCAGGGGCTATGCTGGATACATGAGATACGGCATTATAGGAAACTAACACCCGTTCTTGAACAACATAGAACTCTGCTGAGTGGTTTTATCGATCGGCTATGGCACTATTATGAACTGCTGGCGGATTTTAAAGAGAATCCGGATTGTGGTTTTGGGGCATATCTTGAGTGGCTCTTTGATTTCATCTTCTCGCCCACAGCCAAAACAGGTTATTTGATGCTGGATGAAACAATAGCATCGACGAGAAAGCGAAAGGATAGGTTACTGAAGGTACTGATCTATCCTGAGCTGCCGTTACATAACAACGGTTCAGAGATAGCTGTGCGGGAAGGCGTGATCAAGAGGAAGATCAGCTACGGAACTCGAAGCGAATCCGGCAAGGCCGCTTGGGAGAATCAATTGACTATCCTTGACACATGCAGAAAGCAAGGAGTTAGCTATTTCGAGTATATTCTGGATATTATATCTGGGAGCTACTCGATGCCAAGGTTGTCCCAACTCCTTATGCGGAGCAAGTCCTCCACAGCCTATTGAGCATGTTCATCATTTCTGGGAACATCGGACAATAATCGAATTATATATCACGAAGCTTTCGCTTTCGCTTGATGGTCCTATTGAGAATATCCATTCTCGTGGGGGGAAGGATAAAAATAATTTTAACAACGTAATTAATATCTTAGAATATTATAAATATAAAAAGTGCTCATTTCAAATAAAAGTAGGGACCTTACTATCTGCCAATAATATAAACATTGATAGCCTTCTTTTGAAAATATATAATTTACTCGAAAAATACCCCATTGATATTTGGAAAATATCCCAGCTTGTTCCCGAAGGCAAAGTTAAGTATGAAATATATTCATGTGAATGCACTGAAGGTCTATTCAATTATGCCATTGACCAATTTGAATTTGGAAAGATCAAGCATCCGAGTCCGAATTTCCAAATTGTTATCTCAAGACGGAAGGAAAGGGATAGAGCCTATTTCATTATTCAGCCGAATGGGGCGGTGATAATTCCTGAAGATAATGGGAAGTTCGTGGAAGAGATTAGTCTTGGAAATATCTTAACTGAACCAATAGATAAAATAGTTGATAATTGGAAAAACCTGGTTAATTATGCAAATTATAAAGATAATGTAAGGTTTGCGGAGATAGAACAAGGACTGACCTGGCTTCATATTTCGGACTGGCACCAAGAAGTCAGTGAATTCCGCCCTCAACTTGTACGGGACGCTCTAATTCGGGATATTAGAAACCGATCAATGATTCACCCCGACTTGGCCAAAATAGATTTCATAGTCTTCAGCGGTGATGTTGCTTCTAGCGGGCAGACTGAGGAATACAGCGCCGCCATTTCGCAATTGTTTACCCCTCTTTTAGAAGCCTGCGGGATAAGTAGTGATCATCTTTTCATCGTTCCCGGAAATCACGATCTTGATAGACGTAATTTCGCAAGTATTCCAGCTAAGGTTATTGACTACCCTAAATCAGCTGCAGAGGTCCAAAGATGGTTATCTGATAAGCCAAGAAAAAAACTGCTCTCGAATCCTTTTCATGCATTTGCCGACTTTGTTGCTAGCTATACCGGGCAAAAACAACCTGATTATTCCAACATTTGCAAATGGGAAAAAGGCAATAAACACATAGCCCTTCTGGGTCTTAATTCAGCATGGATTTCTGGACGACATAAAGACAGCAAGGGTAAAATCGATGACTTGGGGTTTTTGATTGTGGGAGAACCACAGATTAGCGAGTCACTCGAAAAGATTAGTGACGCTGACGTAAAAATCCTAGTACTTCATCATCCATTTGACTGGTTAGCCGAATTTGATCGTATCCAAGTTGAAAATCGTCTGAGGAATCAGTGTCACTTCATCCTTTGCGGTCATCAGCATAAGCCTCAAATAGAGATCGTCTGCGCTTCTAACGGCTGTATGGTCATACCTGCAGGGGCATGTTATAATCGAGGTAATACAGATGACACCTTTTACGCCAGTGCTTACAACTTTGTACATCTAGATTTTAATGCCGGAAAAGGTGTAATGTTCCTTAGACGCTGGAGCGACCCAAGAAATGAGTGGATTGAAGACAATGATTCATTTCCGAGCGGAAAATTTGAGTTTAGCTTGCCTGGTAGGGAGGCAATAAAAGAGGTAAGAGTTAAGAAGATTCGTGCTAAGCTTCTCGAATTAGCCTCCAAAGAACTTATTCCAGATCAAATCCTCTCCAGCTCTCTCAGAATCATAAACCAAAGACTGGAACAACTCAGCAACGTGGATCGCAAACGAAAGGAACTTCTAGAAAATCTATCAACTGGTGATTTGAAGCTGGACATATTTCTTGCGATGTGGTACAGCATCCAAGATCTTAATAAGTCCATCGCAAATCTGAAGCTCGCTAAAGTTGAACTGGAACAGATTCGTTGCTTTAAGGAATTGTCTGTCTCGTTTCAGGAACGCGGAAAACATCGAGCGCGTCAATGGACCATGGTCCTTGGCGACAATGCCGCTGGCAAGACTACTCTATTGCGAAGCATTGCTATTGGCCTCTGCAACGAAAGCGATGGGACTACGTTAATGCGAAAGTTGCCTGGAGAATTCGTTCGTAAGGGTGCTAGGAAAGGTACCATCAAACTAACACTCTGGGATGAAGTTGGCAGGAAAGAATATACGATTACTACAACGATAGAAAGAACATTGGACTCGGAGAGCGAAATCCTGCGGAAAACAACAGATCCGGCAGATGAATTTCCATGGAAGGATATATTTGTTTGTGGTTATGGCACACATAGGACAAGCATGGCCAATGCAAGCTATGATGGATATTCCACACTAAATTCGCTCTCGACCCTATTCGATTCAATGGCTTCGCTGCAAAATCCAGAGGTTGTGCTCTTGAAGGCTCGCGACAGATGCGACATATTGAGCGAAGCTTTATTGAGCGTTTTGATGCTTGATGAATCCGATAGCGCTATAACTCTTCCAAAGAATGCCCAGAAGAGCATGGAAATTGTGGGCCCGTGGGGCAAACAGCCACTCGCTTCTCTGAGTGATGGATATCTTAGCACATCGCAATGGTTACTCGACTTTCTGGGATGGGCGATCTATGCGGAACGCTTTGATGTCGATAATGTTGTTGGTGGAATCTTGTTAATTGACGAATTAGAGCAGCATCTGCATCCTAAATGGCAACGATATATTGTGCAACGACTTGCCAAAAAGCTTCCTCAGACACAAATAATTTCTACAACTCACACACCTCTCGTTGCTGCTGCAGTTGGCGACATACCATCTTCAAGTATACTAAAATTAAGTCATTTTCCAGAACGTCAGACAATCATTGGACAGCTTATCAAGCCCGCGGAGTTCCGCGGGAAGCGTGCAGATCAAATCCTGGCAGAATTATTTAATTTAGCCACAAGCCGTTCGGTAGGTGGTCAAAATGATATTGAGCGATATGTTGAACTCTCAGCAAAAAATCGCAACAAGAAGGAAGACCGTGAGCTTCAGAAGCTTTCCGAGCGCCTGCAGGAAATCATAGTCTTTGGAGAGAACACCTATGAACAAGATGTGGAAAGGGCAGTACGTAAAACGCTTGAAGAACGATTGAAGTCACCTCCCGACCAGCTCCTTAGCTTGGAAATCAAGCGCCAGCTTAGAGAGCTTTTTAGGGAGGAACCGTGATAAAGATAAACATATTTCAGATATACGATGAAGCATCGTGGAAAAAATGGCGCCGATGGCGTCAGGATTGCAATAGGGAAACCTGCAAATTAATAGACGCGGTTCATCAAGGCTATGATCCGGAAATTAACGAAGTCCTTTATAAAAGAAAGAGCATAAAGAAGATGTTTTTCTTCAATCGTTCTGGTCCCTTTGGAGGTAAATGTGCCTATTGCGAGAAATATATTAAAGATGGACTGGACGCTGATATTGATCATTATCGCCCCAAAAGGGGGGTGACTGATGAGAATGACCGTCCGGTAATGGTCCAGAATGAACTCGGTGTTGCTGTATATCACCCCGGATACTACTGGCTGGCTTACGATTGGCGTAACTTACTGCCAGTCTGTAAACATTGCAACGTACTTGGTGAAGCCCAGGGCGAGAAGGTGGGTAAACAAAACAGATTTCCAGTGGAAAATATTCATGCAATTCAACCTGGGGATGAATTGATTGAGCAACCACTACTTCTTAATCCTGTGTATGATGACCCAAACGAGCATTTAGAAGTTCAATCAGAAAGTGGACTATTAATATTTAAATCCTTGCGAGGTGATAAGACAATCAAAATTCTGGGTCTGAATTTGAGAGATCGTCTGCCGGAGACCAGACGGCAAATGATTGACCATGTTGGATCCCTTCTTGATAGAGTTTTCAGTAGATATACTGATGAAGCAACCAAAAGAAACGCCATTGACGAGCTATTGGCAATTAAACAAGGTAAGCAGAATTTTACATTAGCTGCTAGGTGCTACATCAAGTCTTACCTAAAAAAAATGCCACCCGGATTCGAGCAATTGTTAAATAGTGGTGAGGGTTAGATGCTATTAATTTGCATATGATCAGCATCATCTGAAGAAGGGGCTATCAAGGCTCTCGATAAAGCGATGGCATTGTGGAGTTCTAAAATTATTTCGCGCCGGTTCTGATTTTATTAGGCTTGAATTATTCATGTTACGATCATAATCCGAAAGGCTTAGGACAATTGCGAAAATAGGCTTCTAATGACTTTTTTGCCTAGACGCTTTTTTGGGTGTTGACGTTGACAATCGAAACCTTTACCTACCCCCCCGCCCTCCTTCTGTCATCAGGTGACCCCTATTGCAATTACTCTTAATCCACTCTGATTTCATCGAGTTCGAGGCCAAGAAGCCTACGAAGATGGCGGAAGAAATCGTTGACTCGGCTAAAAAAGGCCGGCTGGAAGAAGTCCTCTGCGCCTTTATCGCCGTGGAGAAGTTCGATGAGGACGATCCCAATGCGGTGGTGGCCGAAGCCAGCAAGCAGATCGCCGACGTGGCCGGCCAGGTCAAAGCTGCCCGCATCATGCTCTACCCCTACGCCCACCTCAGCGCAGAGCTCTCCACACCAGCGACCGCGGTGAGGATACTCAAAGGCATGGAGGAGACCCTTTCCGCCGACCATGAGGTCATGCGCGCCCCCTTCGGCTGGTACAAGGCCTTTACCATCAGTTGCAAGGGCCATCCGCTCTCGGAATTATCCCGTTCCATCCGGCTCGGGGAAGGCGAGGTGGTCTCCGAGGCCCTCAAGTCCGAGGCCAGGGCCGTATCCTACTGGAAGGTGCTCGACTTGGACGGCAGCCTGATTGATGCCGACAAGTTCGACTTCACTGGCCACGAGAAGCTGCAGAAGTTCGCCAACTACGAGATCTCCAAAGCCAGAGCTGTGGACAAAGTCCCCCCGCACGTAGAGCTGATGAGGCGCTTGGAGCTCGTGGACTACGAACCGGGCTCCGATCCGGGCAACATGCGCTTCTATCCCAAGGGCAGGATGATCAAATCGCTGCTGGAAAACTATGTCCTTGACAGGGCCTCGGATATGGGAGCCATGGAGGTGGAGACGCCCATCATGTACGACATGGAGCACCCCACCCTCAAGAAGTACCTGGACAGATTCCCGGCCCGGCAGTACCAGATCGATTCCGACAAGAAGAAGCTCTTCCTGAGATTCGCGGCCTGCTTTGGCCAGTTTCTCATGGGCCATGACATGTCCATCTCCTACAAGGCCATGCCCCTTAAGATGGTCGAGATCACCCGATACTCCTTCCGGCGCGAGCAGCGCGGTGAGCTGGTCGGCATCCGCCGCCTGAGAGCTTTTACCATGCCCGATATGCATACCATGGCCCGCGATATGTTATCCGCCATGGAGGAATTCAGAAAGCAGTACCTGGTCAGCATCTCCCTGCTCAAGGAGGTGGGCATCGATCTTGCCGACTACGAGGTGGCTATCCGCTTCACCAAAGACTTCTACAATGAGAACCGCGAGTTCATCGAGGGCCTGGTAGACATCGTCAAGAAGCCCGTTCTTATCGAGATGTGGGATGAGAGGTTCTTTTACTTCGTGCTCAAGTTCGAGTTCAATTTCGTGGACACATTGGACAAGGCCAGCGCTCTGGCCACAGTGCAAATCGACGTGGAGAACGCAGAGCGCTACGATATCACCTACATCGATGAGGCCGGAGAGAAACAGCAGCCCATTTTGCTGCACTGCTCCCCCTCCGGAGCCATAGAGCGGGTCATGTACGCTATCCTGGAGAAGGCGGCCCGACTCTCTGAGGAAGGCAAGCTTCCCATGTTCCAGACCTGGCTCTCGCCCACCCAGATCAGGATCATACCCGTGGCGGAGAGGCACCAGGCCCGCGCCCAGGAGATCGCGGCGGAGCTGGGATTCCGTACGGACATCGATGATCGCGACGAGACGGTGGGCAAGAAGATTCGCGATGCCGGCCGGGAGTGGGTACCATACGTGGTGGTGATAGGTGACGAGGAGCTGGAATCAGGCAAACTCACCGTTACCATTCGCGCAGAATCCACGCCCAAGTCTCCAGCCAAGTCCAAGATGACTGCGGAATACCTGCGCAGAAGAGTCGCAACCGAGATCGCAGGCAAGCCCTGGCGCAGACTGCCTCTGCCCGTGAATCTATCCGAGCGGCCCAAGTTCATTTAAAATCTTAGGGCAAAAAGCCCTCACTACACGGGCGCAGGGATTCGTCTGCGTCTGTGTCGTGTGGCTATGATTCCTTCTTTTTATAAATAAAAATATATTATTATAATTATGGCTCTGGCATGGGGTGTCGGTCTACCCCAGGCCCGCCCGGCACGTAGAATATCCGTCCCAAATCGCTGTAATAGTTGCCAGAGCTGCCGTTGTCCCAGCGGTTGCTCTGACCCATGTCGTAAGCATTGTAGACGTTATCGATGAGGTGGTTGGAAAAGAGCAGATTCCAGCCGGAGGAGAAGGATAGATAGATGCCGTATCTGTTCTCCATTGCAGTATTGTTTTGCAGAGTGTTATTGCTGCTATGAGTGGCAAGGTAGAGTCCCTTCTCGTTGAATGTTACATTGTTACCTTGCAGGGCGTTGTCATTGCTATCATAGGAGAGATAAATGCCCCGCGAATTTTCAAAGGCCGTGTTTTCCCGGATGAGATTTTTCCGGGAGCTGTCCAGATAGATCCCAGCGTCCCCGTTTCGCAAAGCATTATTCTTTTCTATCAGATTCTGGTTGCTGGAATCGGATAGTGAGATGCCGTACCAATCGTTGTGGCTGACGCGATTGCCTCGTAGCGTGTTGCTACTTGCCGATCGCAGCGATAGGGAAGTGTCGCCGTTGTTCGTCAGATCGTTATCCAAAATGACGTTATCTCGGGAATAAGCAAGGAATATGCCGCAGTCACTCTCTTCATTGATGTTGTTGTCGCGGACAATATTATCGGCGATTATATTTCTATCGGATGCATAGAGGGTGATGCCGTTGGTGTTGTTGTTTATGTTATTGTTGGAAATGTTGTTGGAGCGGGAATGATCCAGGCGAATGCCATCCAGACAACCACTAATTGTATTAGTTTTGATAATATTATTATTGGAGAGAACATGGATGCCTGTGCGGCGCGTAGTTTTGATCTCAAATCCCGTCACACTCACTCCATCGGCTCGAAGGATTATAGCACTGTTTATTGCGCCGCCGTCCAGGAGCGGACGGCCGATACCCTCCAAGATGATCGGTTTGCTGATGTTCAGGCTCTCTCTATAAATTCCGCTCTGAACGGAAATGATGTCACTGGCATTTGCTCCATTTACGGCTGCCTGGATGCTCTCACCCGGTCGAACATAAATTGCGGCCGCCAGGGCCAACGATGAGAGAAAGATCATGAATGCTGCCAGCACGGCTAAATGCTTTCCTATGTGCTTCATTGTCTATCCCCAATACTATTATGATTTCCGGATTTAAAATCTTGTCTTCTTACCGGCTTTAGGAAGGGTTTATGTTGCAAAAAGGGCCAGTTAAATGCCAATGAATAAGCAGCCCCATTTCCTTCCCATGTCCCTGACAGAAGCAAGAGCGCTGGGAATAGAGCAGTTTGATGTCATTCTCATAAGCGGGGACGCTTATGTTGATCATCCGTCTTTTGCGGCTGCGATCATAGGCCGGGTACTCTGGGATGCCGGCTACAGCGTGGGCATCATCGCCCAGCCCGACTGGAAAAAGGATGAGGACTTTAGCAAACTGGGCAGGCCGCGCCTCTTCTTCGGCATATCCTCGGGAAATGTTGACTCTATGGTGAACAACCTGACGCCCAACTTAAAACGCCGGAGCTCGGATGTCTATTCGCCTGGCGGAGCCTTGGTCCGGCCGGATCGGGCGGCAATCGTCTACACCAATAAGGTTCATGCTCTCTTTCCCGGCGTGCCGATAGTTTTGGGCGGGATCGAGGCCAGCTTGCGCCGCTTTGCCCATTACGATTACTGGTCTGACTCGGTTCGGCGTTCCATATTGGCCGACGCGCCCGCTGATCTGCTTATCTACGGCATGGGTGAGAGTGCGCTGCGCACCGTGGCCTTGAGGCTGGAGAAAGGCGAGCGAATTGAGGAGATTTCCGATGTTGCCGGCACCACGGTCAAAGAGGAGATCGGACGCTGGAGAAACGCACCTTGCGAGGGCAGCCTGGTCATCCCCAGCTTCACAGAGGTCTCCACCGACAAGAGAAAATACGCCCAGGCTTTTGCCCTGCACTACAAGGAGCAGGACCCATTTCATGGGCGGGCAGTTGTCCAGCCTCACCCCAAGACGGTCATCATCCAAAACCCCCCCGCCCGGCCCCTGCGAACTGAGGAATTGGACCGCATTTATGAGCTGCCTTTTGCCCGTGAGGCTCATCCCTCTTACAGCGAGCCCATCCCGGCATTAGAGCCTGTGCGCTTCTCCATCACCAGCCACCGGGGCTGCTTTGGATCATGCTCCTTTTGCGCCCTGACCCATCACCAGGGCAGGATTGTGCAGAGCAGAAGCGAGGATTCCATTCTACGCGAGGCGGTGAGACTCACCAGGATGAAAGGCTTTCATGGCATCATTTCCGATGTGGGGGGGCCGACTGCCAACATGTACGGCCTCTCCTGTCCGCGCTGGAAAACGGGGGCATGCTCCGATAAACTCTGTTCGCCCGACTGTCCCACACTGGACAAAGACCACACCAGGCAGGTGAACCTCCTGCGCCGGCTCCGCAAGATTCCCGGCGTGAAAAAGGTCTTCATCGGCTCTGGCATCAGGCATGACCTGATAATGGCCGACCAGTCTTCCTATCTGGAGGAGCTTTGCCGAGCATCACGTCTCGGGCCATCTCAAAATCGCTCCCGAGCATATCTCTCAGTCGGTGACACTGTGCATGCATAAGCCATCCTCGCACTGTCCTGGATGCTTTCCGGAAGCGCTTCTCTGCTGCCAGCAAGGCCGTGGGAAAAGAGCAGTATCTTCTGCCTTATCTCATGTCCGGCCATCCCGGCTGCACTGTAAAGGATATGGTCGATCTGGCCGAGTACCTGCGTGATAGCGGCATGTACACGCAGCAGGTGCAGGATTTCACCCCCACGCCCATGACCATATCGACGGCCATGTACCACACCGGCCTTGATCCTTTCACCCTCGCGCCCGTACATGTGCCAAAAGGCCGGGAGAAGAGGATTCAGCGGGCCATGCTGCAATACAGGGACCCCAATAACTATGGTCTGGTCAAAGAGGGGCTGCAGATGACTGGTAGAGCGGACCTCATCGGCGAAGGGCGGCAGTGCCTCATACCGGCGCGGTCCACTAGGGGGTGGGGGCAAGAGTTGAGAAGAACTGAGATGAAAAAGAAGAAATAGTAAACGTAAAGCAATATTAAGATAGGAATGGAAGATTTTGCGGACAGATACGGCAGCCGTTTTGTGAAGTTGGTGGACCGCAGGGGCTCGGGCAAGGAGTTTGAATTCGATCAGGTACTGCTCATGCCAACTGCCGCAGGCTATCGGGCTCTGGTGGAGCAGGCCCAGGTCGAGATCAAGCCGCGGGCAATGAGATATCTATCCAGAAGATGGTCGGAGGGAGCCATAGAAAACCTTTCATTTTTTGCCATGGCTGCAGCCGTTTATGCCCGAAGCGTCTGTGATCCGCCACGCACAATTGATGTGGGAAAAGTGCTGCTCAGAACGGTGGCCTTCTGCAATCGCAGATGTGCCAACCGAAAAGGCTCCGGAGGCGGATGCAGATTGGCAATGAACAGGGATGCCCATCATCTGCCCAAATGCATTAAAATTCCCAGGGATATTGCACAGATCCTGGGCTGCCTGAAGAGGTATCTTGCAACGGGCAATGCAGCAAGTGGCTATGATGCTACAAGCGTGTACGAGGCCATGAGCGTTAAGGTCGATCCGGGAGCGGACTTCGTCCCGGCGACGTCATGCTGAAGCTTCTTTTGCTTGTGTGCTGAAATGCTGATAAAAGGCGTGGGAACGATGTCAACCCCAAAGTAAGCATGGATCAACTTATCGCGCATGCGGGCAAGTCCGCTCCAGGGAACGTCCGGATATCTATCTCTTATTGAAGGAGGTATGTTCTTGGCTGCTTCTCCAATGACTTCTATCACTCGAATGGCGGCCAATACTTTCTCTTCATTGCTCTGAAATGCACCGTAATCGAGTTCTTCAACAATACGCATCCCCTTCTCAGCATGCTGGGCCATATCCTCTAAAAAATCCCGGCAGTCTCGCAATCCCGCTTTCATATGGGAATCACTTCTACCAGGATTCGCCTGCCAATGTGAGTCTTATTATCCGCCGGTTACCTCTTTTCGCTCCCGTCCGCCTCCACGGACCACCTGATCCTCGTATCCGGCATCTCGAAGCGGGCAATCACCGGGGCGTGGTCCGACTCAGGATAATAAATTCTGGAGGCGAAGACTATGGACTCATCGTGCAATAGCTCGTTATGCACTTCGGAGCCCCGGAAGTAGGCCAGCATGGTCCTGGAGACCAAAATGTGGTCGAGCATCTTGCCTTTGCCGTTGTGCAAGAGCGAGTAGCGCGCCGGTTCGGGTATATTTCTCTCAGTAGGCACCATGACCCGCATGGCCAGGTCCATGTTGCCGGTGTTCTCCACGTCGCCTCGAATGGCTTCGATGGAGACCTCATCAAACTCTTCATTGAAATCCCCGCAGACGGCTATGAGGGCGCATGGATCCACGTCGAATAGATTGTCGATGAGAATGCGCGTCTCCAGCGCCTGGCCGATGCGCTTCATGCTTGAGATAAAGACGCCCTCCGCCCAGCCCGATGCAGTCTTCCAGGTCCGCGGGGTGAGTTTGTGTCCCTGGATATTGGTGGGTCGGCGGCTCTTGAGATGCAGGTTGATCACATCCAACACCATGTTGTTGGGCAATTTCACTTTGGCGTGCAAAATTGGCCTCTCCCAGGAGATCTCTTTCGCCTCGACCTCCTCCGGAATCGCCGTGACCTTCTTGTAGCGCGGCGAGGGGGCATACTCGTGCAGATACTGGTCATGCTCCACAATTTCGTAGCGGCTGAGGATGACCAGGTTATGATGCTCAAAGACCTCTCTTGTATCTGGATCGATGGTGTTGACTCTCTTGTAGCCCTCGTATGGCGTGCATTCCAGCAAGCGGTTCATGGCATCCAGACGCATCTTTCTGCTTTGCCCATGCTGGCCGCAGACCTCCTGCAGACAGAGAATGTCCGCATCCAGGCGAACCAACTGAGGTCGCAGGATGGGTATGCGCTCCTCAAGGCTGGGATATTGGCCTCTCCGGTCGTCAAGGTTCATGAGATTAAAGGTGGCAATGCGTAGCCTGACTGGCATGGTATCTCCTGCCAATTCTTCTATCGCTTAAATGGAAGATCTTTGCGGTCGCTTTAAATTATAAAATGCAAAAGAAAAATTTAAATACCTCCGGAATATACAATTGCAAAGTCCTGAGTCCCCTCTCTGACATCATCTGCCAGCACAGTTATTTTGTACCTTCCTTTTAGCGGCTCTCTTATGCAAACCGACTCAATGTTATTTATTCCGTCCAATGTGGCATCATATGGCGGAGCAAATGCATTTCCATGGTACTCTTTTCCATCCGGCGCCTTAACAATCAGGTTAAGGTTATTGACAAGTCCTGGATAATTACCCGAGATAGCCGGAAAGTCGGTGAAGACCATTGTTACCTTCAAGGGCAGATCCCCACGGATAACGCTAAATCTACGAGTCCAAATCTCACCAGTCTTCAATCCTTTCTTGATATCGGCAAATTCCATCCTCCAGCCGGGGGTGCTGACGAGGAAAGGCTTTAGATTTATGTGCCCCCATCCCTGCTCGGGGTCCCAGGCGGCCGGATTTTTCTCAATTGCAGAATAACGGTATGGTTTACGTAACGCATTGTGAATCAAGGCAGCCTTGATGAGCGCTGCAGAAGGATTCCTGCGCAGTGCCTGCTTCAAGTAACTTTTAATGAAGGGAATGGCTCCGGCTGCCAGAGGAGTAGCCATACTTGTTCCACCCAGATACTTGTAGAATTCGTCATACGGCTCCCAGCTCTCCCCTATATCACGGTTGGACTTGGTGGACAGGATGTATGTTCCCGGACAGATAACATCCGGCTTGAAGCGCCCATCCAGGCACGGCCCTCTGCTGCTGAATGCGGCGACGTCTTCAATGTTATCGGCAACTTTGTCCTTTGCTATCGGATCCTTATAGAACGCAAAGGAATCAAAATCCTTATAAACAGTATTGAACTGTGTGCGCAGGCTCTCTGATGCGCCCACTGCGATGCAGTTCTTGGCTGTAGCCGGTGGTGTGATGCTTTCAGTATCTATCTTTCCATCACGATTGACATCTTTCCCGTCATTGCCTGCTGCAAAGAGAATGACCATGTCTTTATGCTCCCAGACAAAGGCATCAAGATCATGGCTCTGCTCATCGTAGGCACCAAAGTCTCCACCACCCCAGCTATTGGTATGAACTCTCGCCCCTGCCTGATAGGCCTGCAAGAACAGGTCCCCAATATTTTCTGGGATGCCGGATAGGATATAGGTGCCATAGTTCTTACGGTGCCACTCTGTCTTCCAATCCATCTTCTGTTCTATGGCCTGGAAGAACAGGCTGGCTTCGGAGGCCAGGCCGCAAATGGACTTCTCGGGTCCACCCTGTGACATCTTTCCGTTTCCCAGTGCAGATCCTGCTACATGTGTTCCATGACCGGAATCGACATCTTCCGGGCCGTCGTCCGCACCCGGGTTATTTATCCAGGAATCCCAATAAGCAGTAATGGGCCAACTCCTGATTCCAGCGATGCGGTCCCGGAAATCCTCGTGGATAGTACTCATGACGCCCGTGTCGATTCCTGTGTCCGCGATTGCAATGATCTCGCCTTTTCCTTTAAAGGGCAATTCGAGTTTTGCAGAGCCGAGAGAATCGGTCATTATCCTGGATGCAACATTGTTGCGAAGCTGTCTCACTCGAACGGCGTCAATAAGCTGTACTCCATGGATGGATGCAATCTGCTGAAGCTTTTCTGCCAGCTCTTTGGTATCCATTGGGAAGCTTATGGTGATTGACCTGCCGGATCTTTCCGTATGAATTTGAGCCCCTAGATCCTCGATCTTGGATTTAGCGCCCTCAACCAGATCGACGCTTTGAAAACGTATTTGAAAGGTGTTCATGAGCGGCTTCGCTTGCTCAGAGCGCAAGATTTTCTGACCTTTGTCCTTGGTAGGTCCAATCTTGGACCTGGCACATGCATCTGCTCCTTTTTGCAATGCAATTGATTCCAGCAGATTTGCAGCCAATCGGTAAGAGGGATCATAATGGCCTATCCAGTGGACAAAAGGAAGACTTCTCACCTTGTTTAGGGCCTCTGCATCCATCTCAACGATGAAACTGTAAGATGGAAGCGGGTCCTTAATTGAGCCTCCCTTCTTAATTATCTCCTCTTTCCACTCTTCTTTAGTCGGTCCGATGAACTGAACAATGTAATGATGCTTGCTTGATCCGGGTTCCTTTTGATGGGCGTAAGCAGGATGAGCCTTGATAGCTCCGGTTTTATCGATGCGTGGCTCTCCGGTGTTAATTGTAATGGAGCCAATTTTAATGCCCATCTGGTCGAGTGGGAGAGGGACTACCTGGTATCCCTCTTTCTTGATGCTGGCGATTTGAACATCACTAGCTTCTACAAGAGCGAAATTATCATAGCTTTCTACTATTCGATCGACCATTTTCTTTATTTTCTTTTGTTGTGCCTTTTTAGAGAGAATTTTCGCCAATGCCATATCGATCACTCAATCAAAATTTTTCCTGGAAAAACGCCTAACATTTTAATTATATTCTGCAACTATCTTTAAGCTACAAAAGGGTTTTCGTCAGACAAAGAGCCGTCTTCTTTTGGGCTTTCCTGGCCGCACCAAGATAGGCCCGACTGCACCAGTTGCAGATCTAGCGTTTATTGGCGGCAGGATAATCCAAGCTCCTCGCATGTCAGGCAAGCTGCTGGCGTCTCCATTTTTTCCTTGCGGAATGCTTCTCACCACATAAGTCATCTGCGGCCTTATTTTTATACTTTGAGATCTAATTTCAATGAACGAAGTGATGCGATATGCGCGAGCAAGAGTTGTTCTGGGAAAATAACAGCTTTGTAATTGTCACAGATAAGACCAAACCGGCCATGAAATTGACGATAGATGAATTGGCCCGGAGAGGAAAGAGGGTTTATGTCGTTGATTTGTCAGAAAGCCCTGACAAAGGAACGCTGCTTTGCATCTCCGATCTCCCGTCAAAAATCGATTGTGCTGTCATCGGGCTGAAAAAAGAAAACACTGAGAATGCAATTGTTGAGTTGAGCAAGAATGGCATCAAAAAATGCTGGGTCCACTGGAGGACGGAGACAGATCGAGCTAAGCAGAAATGCGCCGAGCACCAAATGCAATGCATTGCAGGAAGATGCCCCATGATGTATCTCAGCCGTGGCCTGAACATCCACACAATGCACGCGAGCCTGGCAAAATTATTAGGAAAATATTAAGTCGCCTCAATCTTTGTGATCATGGTGCTTGTGCTCCGGCCCATGCACATGCAGATGCTCATGCACCAGTTTGCCGTGCAGATGGGTGTGCTCGTGAACCAGATTGGAAGATAGCAATAGCTCGTAGTCGGAAAGAACGCTCTCTGCATCCCTGTCCATCTTAACGCTGTGGTCCTCGCCCATGACGATGGCTCTCTTGCTGATCTGATCGATGATCTCCAGGTCATGGGTTGCCGTTATCACCGTCTTGCCGGCATGGCCAAGCTCCTGAAGAAGCTCGACCAGCCAGAGCTGAGTTCTGGGGTCCAGACCGGCAGACGGCTCGTCGAGTAAAAGCACATCGGGGTTATTGACCAGGACTGTGGCTATGCACACCTTCTTCTTTTCTCCTCCGGATAGGGTGTGGGGCGAGCGATCACGCAGCTTGCCGATCTCCATCATCTCCATGACATCTTCCACTCTGGTTTTGACCTCCTCAAGCGGCAGGTTGAGCTGCAGTGGTCCAAAAGCAATCTCCTCATAGACCGTAGAGGAGAAGAGCTGAACATCCGAGTTTTGAAAGACGAATCCTACCTTAGTCCGGAAATAAGACCGGAATTCATTGTCCTTAATGGCATCGAAGACCTCTTCGCTTATTGGATTGTCAAAGGCGTAAAATTCGCCTGAGCTGGGATAAACAAGCCCATCTAAAATAGCCAATAATGTCGATTTGCCGCAGCCGTTGGAGCCGATAATGGTGACCTGCTCCCCCCGTTTAATCTTCAGGGTTATATTCTTGAGCGCGTCTATCTTTCCCACGTATGAGTAAGAAACATCTCTCAAATCAAATATCGTTTCCATTATTGTTTCCGTCATATTTTCCACTTTCATACCCGGATGATATTTTGGGAGATCAACACCAGCACCAAGCTTACAGATATTGCCACAGCCCCGGCCAGATAATCACGGTTTTCCATTTTGAATTCCTGCATGATATGAACTTCGCCGTTAAAGCCCCTGGACATCATGGCCATATGTACCTTTTCGCTCATGGAAAGGGATCTGATAAGTGTATACCCTATGCGTCCTCCCACCCACTTCTGCTCCTCAATTAATCCTGCCGCTCTTATGGTTCTGGCTTTCTTGGCAACATACATCTCTCGTATCAGGTCCATGAGCAGGAAGATGTATCTGTAGGTCATCTGCAGCGTGAGGACGTAGAGTTTGGGAACCCCTACCGCGCGCAGGGACTTGAAGAGGATCTGCTGTGGTGTGGTAAGAAATAGCAGCACTACGGCAGAGACGCAGGTTGCCACACGCATGGTGAATATCACCGCGGCCATAGAGCCCTGTTTGGTGATGAAGATGCTTTCCGGCAGAGAAAAGGGCCCCAAGTGTGCTCCTGGTCCCAGGTAAGCCACCTGCATGAGAGGATCGCCGGGCAAAAAGACATTAAAGATCATGGGCACGGCGATAATGCCGGCAAAGATGGGAATGAAAAGCCAGACGCGCTTGATGAAAAAGACCACTTCTATCTTGCTGAGGTAGGAAAAGAGCAGCGTCAGAGCATAGATAAATATCAGTACCCTCAGGTCACCAATCAGGCTCGTTGCGAATATAATTGCCAGGATGGAGATCAGCTTGGCTCTTGGGTCCAGGCTCTGCAGAAAGCCGCGCCGCTTGGAGAAGCTTTCCGATAAAAATGCCTCCTCTAGAAAGCGAAAAATCCCATCAATGGTCTTTCCTATGAAACCCTTCTTGCCATGAGGTACGGCAGAACACTTGCACGAACCGACGTTTACTTCCTTCATCCAATCCGGTATCATAATCACTAAACCTTAATTCTGGCAATTTTGCTTCCCACTTAATAAAGACGACCGCTGCAAATGGTCGCGTTCAATATGCCGACGTACTATATGCAAAACACAAATTCTGTCAAAGCGGCCGCAAATAAATGTGAGAGGTAAATAAGCCCGCCCCCTGCCGTAACAATAACCCATCCGGATGATTGATCTCTGATTCTCTGATTTGTCATTCGCGATATGAGTATCTCTAGTATACATACTAAGTGCGAATAATATTATCTATTTATGCAATATCTGCATTAAAAATTAAATAAGATAACACCAATCAAACCATTAAGGTGACCTGAATAATCAGCATCATCTATATAAAGATCCAATTCAAACCCTTTGGCTTAGGTGATAGCATGAAAAACATGATTTTATTGATTTCAGCCATCTGTTTCTTAACTCTGGCAGGATTGGCGGCAGCTCAAAATAATGCAGATGTTGCTGACCCAAAAATGACGTTCCTCACGCAGGATACTGCATCAAACAACACTAATATTAGCTTGTATTCTGCTGCCCAAGATTGGGGCCTCTACGCATTCAGCGTAGGCGAAGCTGTCAAATTCACCACACCAAAGTCCGGATGGAATATTAAGCAGATACAAGTCTTGGGATGGAACGGCTTTAATGAAACCACCAGAACAGTTCCTGCCTCGGGTAATTTTCTAATTGAAATAAGAGACAAAGACCTAAACTTGCTTTACCGGCTTGCGGATACACAGAATGCCTATTTTACGAACCCAATGCCCATTCTCAGGACCATAGATATCCCAGCTCTCCCATTGACCGGCGATTTCTACATCATTTTCTATGACCGGAGCACAATGAGGATTGGGGTAGAATTGGAAAATGGAACCGGTAACTCTTATCAATACAATGATCTCAATGGCAATTTGATTCCTGCGGAATTTAAAATTGAGAACGACACAATAAACAAGGTTAACTGGGTCATCAGAGCCGTCGGAGAGTAGAACATTTCTTTTTTTTCCTGATTTAGCTGGTTATCTCCTGCCATCAGAATCTTTATATGGATAAAATTCATCTGTTCCCCTTCAGGTGATCATTTGAAGAAAATGGTTTTGCTGATAACTGTATTATGCTTACTGGCTCTATCTTTGACCGGCATATCGGCCGCCGCTGATGCAAAATCACCAGATAATCAAGCTATAAATTCATATGAAGGAAATCTCTCTCAGAAAAGAATCGTTTCCATAGACTTGCTGTCGATAATGGGCCTTCCCGCTTATTTCATTGCGGAAGCTGTAAAGTTCAAGGCACCAAAGCCTGGATGGAAGCTGAATACCGTGCAAATATTGGGATGGGATGGTTTTAACGGTACCGTGCAGTCCATTCCAAGAGAACGGATAATTGCCCTCGAAGTGAGGGATAAGGATCTTAATTTGCTATATAGATTTACCGACTCCCAGCTACCGTACTCCAACTTTATCCGCAATGCTACCGAGACATATCCATTTACCATACGTTTACCATCAATACCAGTCCGCGATGAGTTTTACGTGTGCTTCTATGACCGTGGAGCAATTGCCGTAGCCGGTGAAGTCCTCAATGAGACCAGCAAAAACTCGTTTATCTACATCGAAGACGGGAATACAATATTGCCTGCAAATCTGCCTTTGTTTAAGGAGAACGAATCATTGCCATTGAACTGGATAATGACTGTGGGCGGAAATTAGCATGCTTGATCTGAGGTGGTCGACCAAATGGAGGTTTGGCCCGATTTCGACCTGCCTTAAATATATTTTTTATGATTTTATATGTATTAGGAAATCGTCTCTTGTACATATCAGAATCTTTATATAGATAAAAATCATTTGATAGATCTTGGGTGATCACATGACGAAGACTATATTATTGATTGCCTGCCTATGTTGCGCAGCGTTATGCATAAACGCGATTGCGGCAGATACTGCAACATCACAATTAACTACACTAAGATCAGATAGCGGAAAGAATTATTCGGAGATGAACTCAACTTTATTCTCATCATTGATGGAATTTGGCTCTTTGAACATAGGCGAGGCCGTGAAGTTCACTGCCCCTGAAGCTGGCTGGAAGCTAAAAAAGGTGCGTGTGGCTGGGTGGAGCGGATATAACAATACCACACAGACATTCCCTGCAGAAAGAAATATCATGCTGGAGATAAGAGACAAAGATCTCAATATTCTTTACAAATTTGCAGATGCTCAAAACAATTACTTCCTGTCCAGGACCGGCCCATTATTCGGTGAGATAGAGATACCGGCCTTGCCGGTAACCGGAGACTTCTATGTGGTCTTCTACGATCGCGGAGCAGCTCTCGTCGGCACGGAGACCTCAGATAGTACTGGAAAGTCTTACCTATTTATGGGAGGCGAGATTAAACCGGCGAAGTTCCCCATCTCGGAGACTAATGAGACCATTATGGTCAACTGGCTGATAGAGGCTGCTGGCAAATAAGGGATGATTTCGGGTATCCGAAAATAAGGTTGGCGAAAGTATGTTATAGCTGCACGCCAACTTTATTCCAATGTTTGAGTCTCGTTTTATCTGCATCTGCGGTCTTCCGGGAATTGGAAGCGTTGGCAAAGTGGCTGCCGATTACCTGGCTACTGCCCTGGAATGCAGTACCATAAAGCCTTTTTTTTCGCGCAGCTTTCCGCCTCAGGTTATGGTCTGTGAAGGGCTGGCGGAGCTGATGCACGCGCAGCTGATGCGTCCCCTGGAAAAAGAGAACCTGCTTATCCTCTCCGGTGATGCTCAGCCTCTCGATGTAGTAGGCATGTATGAGCTGGCGGGAGACATTTTGCAGGCCGTTAAGGAGCAGGGAGTTACGGATGTGATCACCCTTGCCGCATATGTGGGAGAGACTAATGAGACGATCCTGGGCACTGCTACAGATCCAGATTCTGCCAAGGCTCTGAGCGAGTGCAAAATCCCGTTGCTGCGAAGTGGTGCTGTAGGCGGATTAAACGGTCTTCTGGCAGGGCTTGCGCCTCTTCATGACCTGCGCGGCTTCTGCTTGCTTGCTACCAGTTCGGGTGCCGATCCAGTAGACATCCGGGCGGCAACCAACCTGCTGGGTGCAATAAAAGAGCTTCTCCAACTTGACATTGACATCACTCTCATGGAACCTGTCATGGAGTTGCAAGAAGAGGTTGTGGCTAATGAAGTGGATATGAACTACAGGTAAAAATTAGCTCAGGATGATGGCCTTGCTTCATCATCCATTTTATATCGATTTTGCTACTAAAGTTCCCCGGGGCACACCAATAATCATGGCCACCGGCTCGCATTTGGCTCTCATAACGTAGATAAGCCGGCCCGCCAGCTTCTCATCGAACTCAGAGATGGTCTCGAAGTTGCCCATGCCTTTGGACAATACCAGCCAGTCAGGATCAAACAATAGAGCGCAAGCCTCGGACTCCAGGTATTCCAGGGCCGTTCCCACTACATTTCCGGTGGGGATGACCTCGACATTTCTATCGGTCAGGTCTTTCATCTCCCTCACGGTAACGTCGTTGAGTACAGGTTCGGATTTTGAACCCACTACCACGCGCTTTCCCATGCACTCAAGCTTTTCTATCACAAATAGGTCGAATACAGCCTCACCGCAATTGTCTGTGAGATAAAATATATTGCTAAATCGGGATAGACGTCTTCTTGCCTCACTAATGTCGCCGTATAGCTTTTCCTGAAGGGTGTTTAAGAAAACCCCTGCAAAGGTTCTGTTATCAAAGTCGTGGCCCTTGACTCCAAATTCCATCGAATTGGCTGCGGCAGCAATGCGAATCAGTGCTTCAATCTTGTCATCAGCTTTTTCATAGAATTCCTCGGCCACCGGCAAAAGAGCCATTGCTACCTGATTGCTCTCCTCTTTGAAGATTTTATATGGATCAGATAGCCCGCTGCGTCTCTTGATGATTCTCTCGCGCTCTGTTCCCACCAGCGCCGAAACTCCGCTTTTGTGGGCGGCCAGATAGTCCAGCAGCTCTTCCATGGCCGCCTTCTTCTCCTCTTCCTGGGAAAAGACCAGATCGCACTCAAATTTGGCACGGTCCAGGATACAGGGATAGCAGTTAGAGGCCATCCTCAAGACGGCCACCTTCCTGCTAAGACCCGAATTACATCGGGAATTACTCGCTTTGCTACATGCTCGCATGAGCCGCCGCTCAGCACAAAGACCAGACCCTTATCGCCCATCGCCTCCATAATCAATTGCGTCATTCTGGGATAGGCTGCAAAGGATAGATTGAAACCCCCATAATCATCCTGGTGGGAATCATGGCCGAAGATGACAAAAGCCATCTGAAAGTCAAAATTCTTGGCCAATTCCATGGAGCTTTGGAGTGCGGTCAGGAACCTCTCATTGTTGCCTCCAAAGGTGAGGCCGATGTCGTAGTTGTTTTTTATTGGATCAAACTCTTCGCCTGTGCCGCTGTGCATATTAATATGATATACATCGGCATCGTCTTTGAAAAAGTCGCGCGTGCCGTCGCCAAAATGAGGATCTACATCCACGATGAGGAAACGCTGCAGTCCCATCTGCCGCAGGCGCAGTATGGTGATCGCCACATCGTTGAAGTAGCAAAAGCCCCAGCAACTGCCCCGCGAGGCATGGTGTCCAGCCGTACCGGTATATGCGAAAGCCCTCCTGGCCTGGCCGCTGGCCACCATCTCTGCCGCCATCATCACGCTGCCTGCGGAAAGCAGTGCTACCTCCTTGTATGGATCATTCTCCATATTGGCCATGTGAGCTATCGTGTGGGCCTGCGCCGCCATTTCCAGTGGAACTGGCTTTGCCTTGAATACCTGCACATCCTCGCCATCCACTAGCCCTGATTCCATCAGCTTCTCAAATGAAGGTTGGATTCGCTCTTTCAGTACGCTAAATCCCCGCTTTCCGAAATCCTCATGATAAGTAATTGCGACCAACATTTTTTTGTGCCCTCTAAAGCTGTCTATAGCTCGGTGATCCTGGGGTATCTATCCAGAAGCATCCCCTCAACTACGATTGGCATCTGCCTCTTGGCATCCTTTACGGCGTTCTCCATTTGCCAATCCGAAGAGGAGCAGATGGTGATCAAAGGCTCTCCCTTCTTGACCCTCTCGCCCATCTTCTTGTGGATTATAACTCCTGCCTTCTTGTCTGCGGGTGCACCTGCCATGCGAGCCAGCTCCACCAGCCGTTTATTGTAGAAAGCCACGATGTAGCCGCCTGCCGGAGCAAGAAGTTCTTCACAGTGGTCACCAATAACGATATCTTCGCTCTTCACCAGGGGATTGCCGCCCTGGACCTCGATGATCTCCATGAGCTTTTTATGGGCTCTTCCGCTGGTGAGAATTTCTTCTGCAACTTTGTAGCCGTCTCCGCGCCCAGCGCTTCCTCCCATCTCCAGCAGTATACCGGCCAGAGAGAGGCTCTTTTCCTTCAGGCTGTTCGGTCCTCCCTTATTCTCCAGGACAGTGAGGGCTTCGCGTACCTCCAGGGCCGGTCCGATGGTTCTGCCTACCGGTGATCCGCCAAAGGTCATGGCGCACTCCACACGAATGCCCAGGCGCCCTCCCAGATCAATGAGGTCTTTGGCCAAAGTGCGGCCGTCCTCAGAAGTGGCCAGCTTGGTGCCGGGACCTACAGGCATGTCAACCACAACGGCATCTGCGCCTACAGCACCTTTCTTGGCCATGATGGAGGCCAGCATCTGGCTGTAGGGATCGATGGAAAGAGCATATTCGGCTTTGATCAGCTTGTCGTCGGCTGGAGCAATGTTGGTGGCTCCGCCCCAGACAATGACCCCACCCACCTGTTCAGTCAGTTCCTTGATCTCGTCGGCACTAAACTCCACTGGAGCTAAGACTTCCATAAGGTCCGCCGTACCGCCTGCACCGGTAATGGCACGGGAACTGGTCTTGGGAATGAGAAGGCCGGCGGCTGCGACTATCGGCACCACCAGCAAAGAGACCTTATTGCCGGGAACACCTCCAATGCTGTGTTTGTCCATGACGGGGTGGGTGTCGAAGTGAATTCGCTCGCCAGTATCAATCATGGCGCGAGTGAGCCACTCAACCTCCTGACTATCCATGTTGTGGATGTAGGAAGCAGTAACATATGCAGAAAGCTCAATCTCACTGAGGTTATTATCCACAATGTCCTGTACGATAGTCCGGATCTCATCCTCGGTGAGCTTTTTCTTATCCATTATGTTCTTTATATAGCAGAGAGAGGCGGGTTTGGGTGCAGGCAGAACATCCACACTGATGGGATTCTTCAGGTCTCTTAGAGCTTCTGTGAAGATGCCTATCTCCCCGGGCTTGACCATCTCCAGCGTGACGTCGAGAATGGCTGTGGTCGCGGAACCCTTTGTTCTGACCCTGACCCGATCACCGGCATTAAGGCCTCTCTCTCTGGCATCTACTGTGTTGAGCATGACTTTGTGCTGACCTATCTCGATATCAAAGGGACGAACTTGCAACATGCAAAAGACCTCTTTATAAATATATTATTTTTCCAGCAAAGTTAGCGATTTGATCCATTCACCGCGGGCCTCTCGTGTGGTTCCCACTACCAACCGAAGGCCCTGAGCCGTCTCTTCCAGCACGCCTTTCGCCTCTATGGTTTCGCCGGGCAGCGCCTGGCCTGCATAGGTATGCGAATAGCAGAATATCTCCTTTACCTCTGGGTGATCCAATTGAAAGATGGCGGGACTATCGAAGGCAAAATCTGCATTGGTTACCCCTGCAACAATGCGTCGCTCCCCTGCCGGTTTGCCGGCAGGCTGCGTTTGTATCTGGTTCCATTCGCGAGTGAAGAGAAGGTCGAAATAGGTGCCTTCGATCATGCCCCTATTTCCTTTGCGCTTCTCATGCCGCATGAAATCCTCAAAGCTGATCTCCGGCTTTCGTTTGGTGTAGATCTTTTTCCAGGTGGGCTCATCAAGGTCCATGATCTTTCCTTCTGTCTTGGCCCGAGCCACGATATCCCTTGCTTTCCACCAAAGGGGGCCATAAACCACGAAATCTATATCGGAACTGGGGCTGTGCAGACCTACCAGCATAGATCCAGTGATTCCCATCTGCTCCCGTGGCACTCCCTTCATCGCCAGTAGATCGGCAATCTTTCTAACTCTTGAGTCCTTCTCCACCATGGATGAAAGGCCCTCAGACGGCCGGTAAATTCTATGCACATGCGACAGGGGCACCACGTGCAGGTCGCAGACCCAGTCCGGTCGCTCTCTCCTGAGAAATTCGTAGGCCGGCTCGAAGTCCATTTTGCGATAGCGCTTGCCATCGGCCTCGCGCTCTCCGGCAGTATCCGGAACATAGCGCAGCATTGAGCGAAGGCCATTGGGGTGACTGTAGTCCGCGACAGCGAAGATCCATCCTTCTTTGGTCTCAAAGAAGTCTCTGATTCTGGCCTTCACGAAATCGCCTTCATTACCTCATCCAGAGCGGCGCCCGGCCGAATGATCTTCCGTTTCTGCAGATCCAGCAGGGTTGAGGGCTGCGCGTATCGGCATTTTCCTCCATCCACGACCGCGTCCACTCGATTCCGAATATCCGGGGAGACGGAGGCGGCGCTTGTGGGCGGGAGGGCCCCCGTGCGGTTGGCGCTGGTGGAGGTGATGGGTCCGGCCAGATCGATGATCCTCAGAGCCGTCTCATGATCTGGGTACCTTATGCCGAGCAATGGTGATCCGGCGGTGAGTATATCCGGAACGATCGGCTTTTTCCTGACAAGAACGGAAACCGGCCCTGGCAAAAGCTGCTTGAGCAGATCCAGGTCCTCTTGGCTCACCTCAGCAACGTTCATCAACATCTCAAAGTTGGAGACGGCTAAGAATATGGGATTGGAGAGTGGCCTTTTTTTGATCTGAAAGACCCTCATCACCGCTTGCTCATCCAGCGCATTGGCGCCCAGGCCGTAAACGGTCTCTGTAGGGTACACTATTATACCCCCACCAATGACATAGCGAGCTGCACTGGCGATCATTTCTCAGTTTTCCGTTTGATGTTGGCAATATCTCCTAGAGTCAATCCGCGGCCGGAGCTGCCGGACTTGACACGAGCCTCGCTCGCCTCGTCGGACAGTTTGATCTTCAGCTCCTTTTCGAGCTTTTTCCGAATTCCATCTTCCGGAGAGATCTCCTCACGCTCGATCTTCTTTAAAAGAGTCGCCTTCTCTTTGATCTTACCTCCCAGTTCCTCTGGAGAGAGGCCCATGCCCTCACGAGCCTCTCTGATTTTGCGTCCGAAATCCGGAACCAACTCTGCCAAGTCTTTGAAATGGTCGCGTGGTTTAGGCCGACTTACCGTGAATGCCCTCTCCACGGGAACCATCTTTTTGGGAACCAAAGACCATTTGTCTTCCGGTTTTCCGAAGCGCGCGCAGTTCTTGCATACATCCATTGTTGTGCGGTCGATCACGATCCTCTGGGGCGCTCCAGAGATCTCAGCGCCGCAAATCTCGCATTGCTTCTCGGTCATTTCGGAAACCTTTATAGGGGTCGGAGTTTAATAATCTTTGTAATTATGGATAGTGGAGATGGCATGAATGAGTCACAGGCCGGCGCGGACTTTTCGCGCTACATCCTGGACCGCATGCGCCAGCTTGAAGAGCGCAATCTGGCGCTGCGAGAGCAGAAGGACCGCGTGGAAGGCGAAAAGCGGCTGATTGAGAATCAGAAGCTTAAGTTCGAGCGAGAAGCCCGCAAGCTGAGAAGCGAGCTGGAGCGCCTGCGCGTAGGTCCCATGATTGTGGGCACCATTGTAGATGTCCTAGACGAGAACAGGGTAATTGTCAAGAGCAGCACCGGTCCCCGGTTCGTGGTAAATCTATCCCAGTTCATCGAGGATGAGATCAAGCCCGGTGCGCAGGTCGGCTTAAATCAGCAGTCTTTTGCGGTGATGTGCGTGCTGCCTTCCCCCCGGGACCCGGCTGTCTTTGGCATGGAGATTGAGGAGGCTCCCAATGTGCGCTTCTCACAGATTGGAGGCCTGGATACTCAGATCTCTGAGATCCGGGAGATTGTGGAGCTGCCCCTCAAGCGTCCGGATCTTTTCACTGCGGTAGGCATTGAGCCGCCCAAGGGAGTCTTGTTGCACGGGCCTCCTGGAACCGGCAAGACCATCTTGGCCAAGGCGGTTGCCCAGAGCACGGATGCCACATTCCTTCGTGTGGTGGGTTCGGAGTTCGTGCAAAAGTACATCGGAGAGGGCGCGCGCCTGGTGCGTGAGCTCTTCGAGTTGGCCAAGAGCAAGTCGCCCGCCATAATCTTCATAGATGAGCTGGATGCCATCGGGGCCCGGCGCATGGATGGGGCCACTAGCGGAGACCGTGAGGTGCAAAGAACTCTCATGCAGATCCTGGCGGAGATGGATGGTTTTGATGCACGAGGCGAGGTCAAGCTGATCGCTGCCACCAATCGTCTGGACATGCTTGATCCGGCCTTGATGCGGCCGGGCCGATTCGACAGGGTCATCGAGATTCCCATGCCCACTCGAGAGGCACGTTTGTCCATCTTGAAGATTCATACCTCTGGCATGAACCTGGATGAAGATGTGGACCTCAAGTTGATCTCCGATATGGCGGAGGGCTCAAGTGGTGCGGATCTAAAATCGCTGTCTACCGAAGCGGGTATGTATGCCATTCGCGAGGAGAGGACGATAATATATCAGAGCGACTTTGAGGGCGCCGCGATAAAGATACTGCACAAAGAGAGAAACCATATAAGCGAGCCTGAAGGATTGGTACAGCAGTACATTTGAAATTTTAAGAAGGGGGCCTGAAGATTTGGCCCCCTCATTCCTTTTTCGCGTCAAAACCTCTTCTTTCTAACCTATTTTAGATCTAGATCATGGTTTCGCAGTTGAAAACTATGTCTTGGCGTGCTGAAATCCCATAAATCCGGGAAAAAATGACAATATCTCCAGCGGAGGAAATATATCCTGGAATGGGAATGATGACGATGGGGAGTCAATGGTGGTTTATCAGGGCAAATATCGTAAAAATGGTGTGTTTTTCGAGCGGTTCATTGTCCTGATCATTGTCCTGATCATTCTTTTAACCTCGCTGGCAACGCTCTGCTCTGGCCAGGAGACAAAGACGGCGTATACCAGGGATGGCATTCATTTTATCAGCAAGGAGCGGGTTGACGAAAACACAAGATATGAATACGCGAAGCCAGGAGATTACAGAGAAGTGCTGGTCCCCATCAATACGATAGTAGTAGGCGCATCCGCTATTCCGGAAAATATATCCTTGCCTGAAGAAAAAGGGCAGACTGCATCAGAGGAAAGATCGCCATTGTCGTCCAACCAGCCGGCCTCATATGCTTCGGAAAATAAATATCCTTATGCATCACTCTTTATTGGGCTGCTGGTCATCGGAGGGCTGATTTTCTCTGTAGCATCAGTCTTCTCCCGGCGAGATCGGCAATAAATAATGCCATTCAAGCCTCCATGGGCATCTGGTTTTTCATTTTCATGATATACTCCTCCTTGGATAAGCTGCAATTCTCCTTCAGCTTCTTTTTGAGATTGGGCCCGTGCTCCTTGAGCCATTCGAACCTGGTGCAGGAGTCCAGATCGGGGCAGGAGCTGCATAGCTCGTATCCCCTTTCCCGGGCGCAGATCCTGATGCTGCAATCGGGAGGGCCTACGCCCTTCTCGCATCCGGCACAACCTGCTTATTTTTCTATCCAGTCCAGGCCCCTATTCACGGCAGTCCAGTCGATAACCTCTCCGCCCGGCACAAAAGGAGACCACATGCTTCCCTGGGGACATGAACCGCAGGCAATGCCACAAGGCCCGGCATAACTATTGATTCTGTCCAAGGCTTCATTCATGGAAGTGATATATTCCGCTCTAAAATATTTATACTATTCTCTTAGGGCTGCAAGAGTAGGTAGCCTGGCCCCCTGTCTCTGGCTCGTGGCTAGCAGGCATGCGTTCGTATCACCAGGCGGAAGTTAACCAATGTCTTGACTTCGTGGCTTCGCGACTTCGCAGAGGGCAGGCGGAGAGACCGGTATCTTTGTCGGAAGGTTTTGGATATTCATTAATCCGCTTGTTGATATTGAAATTGCAAAAGGTTATTCTGCAAATCATATCCCCCCTCAATAATTGCACAATGCAGATTTAATTAAATTTAAATATTTAAAAATACCATCAATATATAGGGGCCTCCGAGATGGATGAAATCTTGCTGGTTAGTTGCATCTCGAAGGCTCGCCCATACATTTTTTGTTTCCAAAATTAATGTACTCGCTTCAGGGCGGTGCTAAAACCAGATTTTTAGTGATGGTATTATACGGAAGTGTCTATTAATATTAGGGAATGCATCTTAGGGTCTGGAGTGCTAAAATGAGACTTAGAGTAATCAGCGCCAGAAATGAAATCCCGAATTTGAATCCAAATGAGAAGACAGTTCACCTGGCTTTCCGGGCCAGTAATGTAGATTTCCTTAACCTGATGCAGAGATGCCCCAGGCTGAGAATGATTCAGGTTCCCCCATCCTACCGCAAGACCATGTCCAATGCCATCCAGGTATTCCTGGAGATGCAGGGCATTGAGATGCTGGAAGGCGACGTATGGGGCCACAGAAAGGACCTGGATGAGTACTTCACCGTGGAAGACAGCACGCTTGAGGAGATTCGCGCCCTGGCAGCCGGCGGCGCATCCGCAGATGATGTGGCCAATCAGATACAGAGGAAGGTCAGGATCGGCCCGGAGCTGATCAAGTACATCGCCAAGACCAAGATCACCGCTTGAGCCGCACGCTGTGCCTGGCTCAGCTACACCCCTACCTATTTTTGGTTCCTCAGATAATAGAATAATAGAGTCCTCTGTGAGTCCTCCGTGCGCTCTGTGCCTCTGTGGTTGTAGTCCGTAAACCATTGGTTATAACCAGTGGCTAACGACTAATCCACCACAGAGACACAGAGTTCACAGAGTACGCACAGAGCGACGAACTAACAACCGGACTGGAAATAGCGAAGAGCCCTATTTTTGTTATTGGTCTATGACGTCCCTCGACCGCCAACTACAAATATCTATAACGATTATATAGATAGTTTGCCGCTTCATGCCATTGAATAGGGTGGCGGGCGTGCCGTGGGCTAAAACGTATCCGATGATGCTCTGATGACAAGGGTGTTTGCCCTACCGGGGGGCTGGCCGATCACGAACCCTTGGTACAGGAGATGCATGCCATCGTGGCCTGCATTTGGCTACGGGCCTGTGAGGCTGAAACATTCGGCGGGCTGAAAAAGTTGCGCGCTGTAAAATGCGCAGTAATCCGCCGGATCTCACGCTAATACACGGTCGGGGCATGACGGCGGCAAAAGTCAAACCAAAGGCGAGAGGGCGAGCATGAGGCCCCATGAGAACGGGTTCCCTTAGAACGGACGCTGCGCTAGATTCCAGCGCTACTGCCGCCTTCAAAGCCCGGCTTTATTAAATCAAAGTCGAGCTTCGGGCAGGGTCAGGCCAACACTATGCGGTGATTGGCTCCTCCCAAGAGGGCGCTGTGGATCGGCGCTGGCCTGCCTGAGACTTGATATCTCTTTCTCGTGGTTATTTCTTGGTGGAGAAAGGTCTTTTCTAACTTGAAGCGAAAGCCTTTTATCCCGGCAATTGACGTATAGTGTACTGGCGAAAGTCGATGGCTATTTTTCCCTCCTACATCCAATTGACTTTCTCCTCCCTCCTTCTTATCCGTCTTTCATGAGATCCTACCGCGTCCCATTTCATTTCATGCTCCGCTTCCTCAAAGAAAGACTTATAGCCTGAATCGTCCTTCATTCCTTGCAGAACGCCAGCCATTAAGGAGGAGAGGCAATTTAAGTCGGACCTAAACTCCGGCCCATGCAGTAACCATCTTTTGCTCTGAAATCTTCTGTCCGCGAATCTACCGAAGCATTTATATACTATTATGGTTATTACTCTTAGCTATGACATATATTGTCAAACAGAAAATCCGCGGGCACACATACGTTTACGAAGCCGAAAATTTTTGGGACCCTGTGAAGAAGCAATCCAGGCAAAAACGCCATTATCTTGGTGTCTGGGACGAGGCTTCTGGCATGATCATTCCGAAAGTCGCAGAACGAGATGTCAAGACAACAAAATCATTAGGCCCGGCGTATCTTCTGGATTCGGTAGGCAATGAAATCCAGCTTAGAAAAAAGCTTTCAGACTCATTCGGTGCGGATGGCGATTTGATTCTTGCCATTGCTATGAGCAAGCTGCTAAATCAGACTTCTCTCAAGAACCTTCACCATGTTTTAGAGGACTCGTTTCTGCCGGAGATGTACTCACTAAAAGAATCATTCGGCTCTCAATGGCTCTCAAGTTTCCTGGAGCGATTATCAACCAAAGACGCTGCTATGACATCGTTCTATAATTCATTGATTGTCGGTGAGGACGAGTCTCTGATATTCGATATCACATCTCTTTCTTCCGCCTCTAGAAATATTGACTGGCTGGAGTGGGGATACAATCGCGACGGCCTGGACCTGCCACAAGTCAACCTCGGCCTAGTGCTATCGCTACACAGGCATTTGCCTCTTTACTTCAAGCTGTTTCCCGGAAGCATCAACGATGTTGTGACTCTGAAGAACCTCGTGGCCGAGGTCAAAGCATTTGGCATTACAAAGAGTCTTTTCATTCTGGATAGAGGATTTTACAGTGAGAACAACATTAAAGAGATGAGCCGCGAGAAAATTGATTTCATTATTCCGCTTCCGTTTAGCGTCAATATCGGCAAAGGTCTGGTCAGCGAAACAAACGCTGATATTGAAAATCCGGCCAATGCAAAGAGATTCGGTGGAGACATATTTTACGTCCTGGAAAGCGATGTTAAAATTGGTGACGTCTATGCGTACGGATATGTCCTGTTCAATAAGAAGCGGGAAGGCTTAGAGACCAATTCATTCTACAATCGCTTGATTGATATCGAGGTCGCTCTTAACGGAAAAGACTTCAAAAACCCAATCGTCCAATTCAAGCAGACTGCGAGCAATTTTGAAAGATATTTCGAGTGCATCGTTGAAGGAAAAACGATTCACCTTCGCAGGAGAATCAATGCCATATCGCAGGCTGCAAATCGATTTGGAAAGACCATTCTTCTTTCGGCCACCAAACGACGCTGGGATGAAGTGCTTTCGCTCTATCGGGAAAGGGATGAAGTCGAGAAAAAGTTCGATGACCTGAAGAACGAGCTTGAAGCTATGCCACTGAGAGTACAGAAAATTGAAACGCTTCAAGGATTGTTGTTCATTTTCTTCATATCGTTGATCCTGAGAGCGATACTGCTTAGGAAGGCAAGGGACGCAGAGCTTCTCGATAAGAAATCCATCGAAGAGATTCTCATGGAGCTGGGAAAGTTACGGGCTGTCAAAGTCGGCGGAAAATGGAGGCTAACGGAGATCTCAAAAAAACAGAGAACGATTCTTGAAAAAATGAAGATTGGAATTCCGGTTGAGGCAAATCTGGTTATTAAAAAGGGCGGAGTTTAGGTTCCTTGTCAACAACAATCCCTCCCGCCATTTTATCCATTTTGTATTTCTATTTAAATATTGTGGGAGTTTCATTCGTATCATCTATATATTGACTCATGCGATCCTCCAACTCTTTTTTGGATGATACACGAATACCCCTCAGCATGCTTCGAGTCATTTTGCTGAATAAGCTCTCGATTATATTTAACCAAGAAGCATGCTTTGGTGTAAAGACAAAATGAAAGCGTTGCGGAACTGTTTTGAGATAGTTCTTAGTTTCCTTAGAAGTATGCACACGAACATTGTCAAGAATAATAATTATTTTTATATCTCTTGGATAAGCTGAATCGACACATTTTAGGAATTCTATGAACTCACTACTTCTATGCCGATCAAATATCCTATAATGCACAATCCCAGTTAGCAGGTCAATTCCAGCAAGCAGAGATATTGTGCCATGCCTCACATATTCATAATCGCGAGAAAGCGTTGCATATTTGCCTGATACAGGCATTCGATCTGGATATTTATTTTCAATAGCTTGAATTCCCTGCTTCTCATCATATGAAATAATAACCATATCGAGCGGCTTTTTTTCTTTAGACATCTGTTGTAGCAATTCCACCTGCTTGTAGGTATGTAGTACGACCACGCTCTTTGGCTCAAATTCAGGATCAATTGGTGCAAGGTATGACGAAATTTTATGGGGCTTTACGTTGCTCGCGCTAAGTATTTTAGAGACCGTACCACGAGATAATTTTGATAATTCTGGAAACCCTTGGTCGCAACAATGATTCTTGATATGCTCTGCTAATAATCGTTGTGTCCATAATTCATAAGAATATCCATGATCTAGTGGTTTTGAGCAAGCAAGAGATAAGATCCATGTCCTAGCGCCAGAGGATATTTTTCGCGGTCTGCCACTTCTTGGAATATCTTCCAACGCCGCACAAATTCCATAAGCAAAGGCCTTGTCAATCGTACGCTCAACTTTGGGCCTATTGGTGTCTAAGTCTCTCGCAATTTGCGAAATTGATTTGCGCTCATAGTATCCAAGAAGGATCTTGGAACGCTCAACAGCCCTTTCTGGTAGCGTTCTTGATTTGCTAGCTTTATTAAGGTACTCATGCTCTTCTTCAGTTAACTGCAAAGCAGGACGCTCACTCACAAATGGCATGATATTAGACTGAGTACCAAGTATTAAAATATTGCTATGTTATTTTGGAAGCTAAACACTAGGCATTTGCTCACTGCCCTATTGACTATTTCATGTAATTTAAGTTGTTGAATGGCCAATATCTCACCCGCCCTATTATCAACGCTTCCAAGAATCTAGTAAAATTTGGTCGGCTATCTCCTTCCCACCTTCATCGCTTCCACAAAAGCCAAAAACGGCGGCGACGGCTTCCCCGGCCTTGATTTCATCTCCGGGTGGAACTGCGAAGCAAAGAAGAACGGATGCTCGGCAATCTCGCAGATCTCCATCAGATCCCCGTTGGTTCCCGAGAATATCATGCCCTTCTCCTCAATCTGGGCAATGTAAGCGGGATTGACCTCGTAGCGGTGCCGGTGCCTCTCCACGATCTCGTCTGTGCCGTAAATCCTGTGCGCCAGGCTGCCCTCTTTGAGGTGGGCCGGATAGTTGCCCAGCCTCATCGTCGCGCCCATGTGCCTGATCTTCTCTTGCTCGGGGAGAAGCGCAATCACTGGGTTTGGTGTGGCCCCAAACTCCGTGCTGCTGGCGCTTTGCAGGCCGCAGACGTTGCGGGCGTACTCTATCACCGCTAGCTGCATGCCAAAGCATATGCCAAGATAGGGAACCTTCATCTCCCTGGCGTACTGCACGGACTTCATCTTGCCTTCCGTGCCGCGAGACCCAAAGCCGCCCGGAACCAAAATGCCGTCCGCGTCTCGCAAAATGAGGTCAGCCGAGCCGTGCTCCAGCTCCTCGGCATCGATCCACTGCACATCAATCTTCACCCCTGCCTCAATGCCGGCGTGCTTGAGGGCTTCCCGGATGGAGAGGTAGGCATCCTCCATGGGGTCAGCGCACTGCGAGCCCACGGTATACTTGCCGACAATGGCCACCTTGACGCAGCCCTCTGCGTCGTCCATCTTCTGCACGAACTCGTCCCAGTCCTTCCTCTCCTCCAGGGGAAAGAGCCGCATGGCCTTCATGATGTACCTGGCCAACCCCTCCGCCTCCATCTGCAAGGGCACCCGGTAGATGTCGTCGGCATTGTGGGCGCTGATCACAGCCTCCATGGGAACATCGCAAAAGTGGGCGATCTTGTGCTTGGTCTCCTCCAGGAGAGGCCGCTCGCATCTTACTACTATCATGTCCGGCTGCAGACCCAGCTGGCGCATCTCCTTCACGCTGTGCTGGGTGGGCTTGGTCTTCTGCTCGCCGTCTATGGTGGAAGGAGCCAGGGTGACGTGAACGAAGAAGATGTTGCCCGACTCCTCATACTTGAGCTGGCGCATGGCCTCCAGGAAAGGCATGGACTCGATATCGCCGACGGTCCCTCCGACCTCGATCAGACATATCTCGCAGCCTCCGTCCCGGGAAACCTGGCGAATGCGCCTCTTGATCTCTTCGGTGATGTGGGGGATGATCTGCACCGTCTTGCCCAGATACTCGCCTCTGCGCTCTTTCTCTATGACAGTGCTGTAAACCTTGCCGGTGGTGATGTTGTGGTCGCGGGTGAGTTCCACATCTAAAAAGCGTTCGTAGTTGCCAAGGTCCAGATCCACCTCGCCCCCATCCTTGAGGACATAGACCTCTCCATGCTGAAATGGACTCATGAGTCCGGCATCGATGTTGATGTAAGGATCAATTTTGATGGCTGTAACCTTATAGCCTCTGTTCATGAGCAGCCTGCCGATGGACGCCGCAGTGATGCCCTTGCCAAGCCCGCTCATAACCCCGCCTGTGACCACAATATATCTCATAAATTACATCTCACGCCTTGAGGAGCGTAGCCGCTCCGTATATGATAAGGGTGACGATCAGGATGGACGAGGCTAATGCTCCGGGAAACTCAGGAATGCTCTGAGTAATGAACGTCAAGACCAAAACGATTACCAGCACCAGAAATAGGACTACAGGGATGACTTTGAGTGTGCCCAGGGCCCCAAAACCGCCCAGTCGTTCCAGATAGATCGACTCTGGCCCCTCATCCCGTTGCACATACACCTCCGGCTCTTCCGGGGCGCTTTCTTCTGCTCTCTCTCCCACCCCACCCCTCTCATTGGCAAAAGCGGGGGTTTCCTGGACCTCGCTGTCCGTTTCCGTCGAAAAGCGCTGGTCGCGGTCCTCATAACCGGGCCCCCTCTTTCGCTCTTGCGTCCCCCCACCAGTTCTCTCCTCCATCCACTCTTCCGGCTCATCGAGAGGCACCTGCCTGGGAATGAAACGCGGGCCATCGTTCTGCCTATTGCCGGGGTCTACAAAACGATCATCAATACGAGCCCGGAAGCGATTTTCAACTATTTCGCTTCGATCACTCTCTTCGCGGCTTTCAGGCGTCCGGTCTACTCTCTTCCGACGGGTAGCGGATCGATATGTTTGCAGATCTTTATCGCGAGAGAATGCTATACGCCGTGGCTTCTTCTCTTTTCCTTCGCCCTCGTCTTCATTCTCGTCTTCATCCTCATAATCATCTTCGGACCGCTTCACTCGCCTGGCTCTTCCAAAGCCTTCCTCATCCTCGCCCTCATCATCAGCATCCTCGTCTTCTTCATCAATGTCATCGTCCTTCAATTCCTCGTCCCCCTGCATACCGGGGTCTTCCAGATCGTCGCCCGGATCTTCCGAATCGCGCAACATAGTTATGGGCACCCGGCGCTCTCCGCCCCCGCCGGATAGAAGAATCTCGCCATCCAGACGCTTCTTGTCTGCCGGCATCCTGGCCAGGATGGGTATGATCTCTTCGAGGACCACATAGTGATCCGGCTTCTTCAAACGAATCGCCTTGAAGACGGGGCTGCTGGCCTGTAGAGAAATATTAGAAGGCTCCCCGTGATTGACGACCATAAGGTTGAATATGGTCTCCTCGCCGGGAAGAAGACGCAAGACTATGGGCTTGGCCGACTCACTGCCATTGTTGATGTGAACAATATGATCCAATGCCAAAACTCCCCCCGTGTCAAATATAACATAATATTATATAAATATTTTGCTAGTGTGGCCTCTTCTTCCCGCTCGTCCTCCGGACGATATGAGCCAACTGCTTTGTCCTGACCGGGCCTCTTGCTCGGCCTGCCAGGGCTAAGGCAAATCTCTCAGATCAGGTGGCAGCATATTGGGAATGCCGTCTTCAATGGGATAGCATTCCTTACATGCCTGACAGCAGAGCTTGCCCGTCACTATCTCCTTATCGTTCTCTTCGAACACCTCTAATGTGAGGTCTCCCTTGCACATTGGACAGGCTAAAATCTCAAGCAGATCATGTTTCATGGATCTGCACATCTATTGTAAAGAAGTATAAACCTTTGGCCCAATCTCGTTGGTACTGGTCGTCTTTGTGCCTATTGTGCCTTTATGCCTTCGTGGTGAGCGTGGTAGTAGTAGTGGTGGTGGCGGCAGAAGCATGCTCTAACCCCATATTCCTACCAAGGAGCTTGGCAGCATTCTTACCGAGAACTGCCTGCTCCTCCGCAACACTTAGTCCCAGGCCCTTGATAATCTCCACTGCCCTTCCCGGCTCCTCCCAGGGGTAATCACTGCCGAAGATGACCCTCGCCGCCCCGATATCTCTTATCAGCTCCCCCATCTCTTCTGGCCCCAGGTAAAAGGAGACGTAAGCCGTATCGAAATAGACATTTCCACCGGCGGGCATAAGGTAACGTCGGACATCATCCCACATTCTTAGACCCCCCAGGTGAGCCAGCACCACTCGCAGGTCGGGATAGCATTCAATGGTCCTGGCAAAGCGATCCGGCGTGCCAAATATCTCCTGCCGATCGAGTGGATCGCGGCCTGCATGAGTAACAAGGATCATATTTCTCTCGATCAATGCCTCGTAAAGCCTGCCGGTGCGTGGATCATCGGGGTAAACCTCCTGCAAAAGGGGCATCATCTTTACTCCCTTAACGCCCCAAGCTGCCAGCCGGTCTAGCTCGTCCTCCAGGTTTTGCATGAAAGGATGCACAGCCCCGAAGGCCGTCAGCTCCCTGCTCTCTCTGGATACGGACAAGACCCAGTCGTTGAGGCTGGAGACATCCTCCCGGCCTTTAGCCAGGGGCAGAAGCACCGATCCGGCAATTCCTGCCGCCTGCATCATGGCGCGCAGATCTTCGGGAGCGCCGCTGCCCGGCACTGCCACCTTCAGCTTTTTCTTGGCGGCAGGCAGTATCTTGGCCGCCACCCATTGCGGGTATATGTGAGTATGAAAATCGATTATCAAACTCAAATTATCCCCATCTCGGTAAGCCTCTGTGGCAGGTAGGTCTTGGTCACATAATCCAGGCCCTTGCCGGCAAAGGCCTGCTGCTCTGCCTTTTTCTTGAGGTCGAGTTGCATACGGATCTGCTTCTCCCAGTAGGGCGTGTTAAACCGGGGGTCGGTAAGTTCGCTTCGCAAGGCCTGCATATCCTTATCGGTCAGCTTGTCGGTGGAGAGGTTGTAGTCCACAATGTCGCTGGGCTGTACCCCCAGGAAACGCGCACCCGGAGTTACCAGGTGCTCGGAGAGGTGAGCGCTCTTGATCGCCCCGTAGGCGATGCTGGCAAAGATGCGATAGGACCAGGGATCGCCATCTGTGAAGACCACCACCGGGATATTCAGCTCAGCATTCAGCCTTTTTATGATACGGCGCGTGGACCGGGCCGGCTGACCTTTGATATGAACCAGGATGGCATTGTACTCCTCATCAAATCCATTCTCGATCAGCCGGGCGTACATTCCGCCCGTCTCAATGGCCATGACCATTTTTGCATCGTGGCTCAAAAATTCGATGTTATCCACGTTGAAGGGTATCTGGTAGCCGGCCTCGCCCACATCCTCCTGGCAGTGCATCTCCCGCTCGCCTCGTCGTGTCTGCTCTTTGAGGCGCAGAGGCCCGAAGACGGCCGCACCATCCTCCTCAGGCCGGACGTGAAAGTCCTCCCGGTGCAGAGAGGTGACGATCTCTAGATCCTCGATAAGCCGGTCACTTTCCGCCTGCTCATGGAATTTGGCGATATCCCAGTTCTCGGAGATGTAATATATCTCTCTCAAAGTCGAGCCGCGATTGTTCTTGAGATGCTCTTTGATGAGAAGCTCAGCCAAGTGGACCGTTTTAAGCAGTGTCTTGGCTCCGCGCACGGTCTTGACGCTGCGTGTCGTCTCTTGGTCTCCATAAACCCAGACATCTTCCTTGGCGGAAAACTCGATGTTTCCTTTGGTTCTGGAAGGCAGGGAGATATGAGGCACTATGCCCTGCTGGAACTGGTTGTAAAGAGAAGCCGCAAGTCCTAGAAGATTCTCCTGAGCTATTTTAGATTTTTCCGCTTTTTTTATAATCTCGTCTGATTTTTCCATTGGCTAGATCACCCTGGCCCCTGTGACGATCTCCGCTTCCAGGCCCTCAATAACCGGTTCTTTAAGAGCCACTCCTTCCGCCGTGATGCAGTAGCATAGGGTGGTAGCCTGGCCCGGTGCAATTGCGAGCTTCCAGTGATAGTCGTAGCTGTCTCCCAGGGAGATGACTTTGGCGGCGGGCAAGACACTGTCAGCCTGCACAGCCAGCACCTCATGCAGCTTAAAGGACCTAAGCTGTTCGCTGTGATTTTCTACTAGGATTTTGACGCATAGCTGTCCGTTATTCCTCTCCACCGTCCGGAAGACGAGAAGATTGCCCATGATCTTGGCAACCACCGGTCCGATATCCGGCAGATCCTTTTCCAGAACATCGGAGAGCTTTTGGGCGATACGCGGCAGGATCTTTCTTATGATCTCCTCCTTCTCTCTTCTCTCCGTTAGAAGACTCTGCCGGCTCAGGTAGCGGCGCAGCTTTCTCGCTACCTCTTTTAGCCCGAGATCAATCTCCGTCAGAATCTCCGGCATATCGGCCACGGCATCTTTGCTCTCCGAGGTGAAGGGGATGTTGGTGGAGGCGATATGAATCAGCAGAACCGCCGGGCCGACCGGCACGCCGCTTCCCGCAGGCTGGCCCAGGGAATAGTTCTTCCAGGATACGCTCTCCACAGCGTGAGTTACGGCGCAGGCGCCCTGCTGATAGACGAGGGGGACGCGATTGGCAAAGCGCAGGAGTTCAATGCGTCCCTCCTTCTCCAGCTCTCCTCCGTATCCCAATCCCACCTCGACCAGAAAGGGATTGCCTGAATAGACAGATACGGGCCGAACCGTTGTGGCGATATAGTCCAGACGAAACTCCTTCTCGAGGCCAGCTTTGATCAGCTCCTCGCCGATGGGAGACAGACAGTCCACTGGGGGCGACTTGACCTTAATCTGTTTGAAGGCGCAGTGCAGGCGGGATGCTGCATCATGATTCAGGCTGGTGGGGACCTCTTCCGGGTCCAGGCCCGCCCGGTTGCACAGCTCCTGAGCAGAGATCGCGCCTATGGAAGAGAAGGTCTCTTTTAAAAAGACGCGAAGCTTCTTTTTGTCGGTGTAACGCAAGAGTTTGATCAGCTCGCCAAGCTCAATTCCGTCTGGATGGGGAGAAATGGCATAGGCTTTTTTGGGCAGACTCTCAGTGACCCTCTCAAAGACCTCCACATTGCCCTCCGGCTCCACCAAGGTCAGGCGCGCATGGGGATTGACAATGGCGGTGCTCTTCAGCGAGCCATAGACCGACTGACGGCGACCACGCACATAGGTTCCCTCCATCTCCAGCTCCACGCGCGTGCCCCTGGGGCGTTCCCAGTCCATATCCTCAGATTTCAGAATCTCTGGCTCGTTTTTGGCTGTATTTATTAAGAGCTCGCAGTAACGAGCCGGCCTATCGGGAGCGATCTTGGAGATGACCTTGGTGGGCCTGCCGCTGGTGAGCTGGGAATAAAGCACCGCCGCCGATATGCCGATACCCTGCTGGCCTCGGCTTTGGCGCAGAGTATGAAAACGAGATCCATAGAGCAATTTGGCAAAGACGCGCGGAATCTCCTCTTGCACAATACCAGGCCCGTTATCCTCGACAATAACCTGATAGTATTCGCCGCTCTTCTTAATCTGCACAAATATATCCGGCAGTATCCCGGCATCCTCGCAGGCATCCAGGGAATTGTCCACAGCCTCCTTCACGCAGGTGATGAGTGCTCGTGGAGCGGAGTCGAATCCCAGGATCTGACGATTTTTCTCAAAAAATTCAGCTACAGATATGGCCTTTTGCTGCTTGGCCAGCTCCTCGGCAATTTCCATAAAAAGGGGAAAAAGGGCTAAAGTTCAGCCCCGACTACGGTCTGGGTGGCGGTTACGTTATCGATCTCACGAATGACGTCCACAAGCTTGTTCAACATACTCAGGCCTTCAACCTCGATGATGACTACGAAGTCGAATTCACCGAAGACATGGTAGACATCCTTAATGCCATCGATCTCCTGTAAGGCATTGTAGACGGTCTTTTCCTGTCCAGGCACCACCTTTACCATCGTTACTCCAATTACCATATTGATTCACCCATGTTGTAAGAGCCTTCGCACATTATTTAAAACTTTTCAGCTCTTCTTGGCGAAGTTAATGGTCTCCACTTCTTCCTCATCTTCCTGCGCAGGCCAGGGATTGTTGGGCTCACTCTTCTTGGGCTTGTTTTTTCGAGAAGAAGGCATATCCTCGGGCGCAGCTGGCACAGCAGCTGTCTTATTCCCGCTCTTCACAATCGCACTCTTCACTGCGGTAGCGTCCAAAGGCGTGTCGTTCTTGACCAGCTCATCTCTCAAGGAAGAGAGCGCGCGAAGGACCATCTGCCGGAAGTGCTCGATGTCGGTGTGATAATGCTGCAAAGCTCTATCGGCGTCCTGGGCCGGAGTGGACGAGGAAGCGGAAGCAGGCATAGAATCTGCTGTGGCAAAATCGTCAGATACCGGGATCGTCCTGGCATCCTTTAGAGTCTCCAGTCTCTCCAGGGTTCGGCGGGCGGTGTCTATTATCCACTGGTTTCTCGTACTCTCGTCAACTCTCTGAATGGATTCAGCACGCAGAGATATGATGATGTTTCCGTCATCCGTCTGGTAGAGATTGGGTTTGCCCACCACGGCCACAAAGGAGGGTGTCTCCATGCTGGCAAGTATTTGAGCCGCCTCAGGTTGGTACTGACCGGCATAGACCAGTATGCTGCCTGTGGGATCTACAACTCTTCCCCGCCAGTACTCCGTGTCGCTGCCGATGTCATCCTTCTCAGTAATGGTGCCGACCACGAAAACGCGGTTGCATTTAGCTCCCGTGGGGGTGAGAAGATACGAAGGTGCATACTGGTGCTGATCCTCTCCGTCGCGGAAGGAGTAGTTAGAGTTCTTCAACTCCTCGGCGAAGATCCTTTTTGCCACTTCCCTTGAAAATCCAGCCATTTTTATGCCACCTCCATTGCAGCTATCAGCTCATCTATCTGCGCCAACGATATCGGTGGAATTTCTTTAATGCTTTCCACCAGAAGATAGCGATCAATCCTGGGACCGGTTATGGAATAATATCTTCCCATTAGTTTGCTCTCGATCAGCGAGTGCACTACCTCATGATCGAGCGCCTCCATAGCCATCTGCTTAGCCTCTTCCAATGTGAGACTTAGCAGCCTCTCCGTGGTCTCCCGGTTGACGAGCATATCCTGTACCCGACGGCCGTCGTCCAGAACTGCCTTAATGCGCAGATCATAGGTGCCGTCCACCTTCCCGTGCTCACTGCAGACACCTTTGGCCAGAGAGCGCTTGCAGACCGGACAGCGCTTGATCAGCCCGGAGCCCTTCTGCACATCCACCAGGGCGCCTGAGAACTCCGCGGCGATGGAGCCAATCTCCACATCGACATCTAACGGCTCGATCTGGCTGGTCCGATTCAGTTTTACTGAGAACCGGCCCTGAAACTCGTCTGTCACCAGATTTTTTAGAATGTAGCTCTTGCCGTCCTCCAGGTCCGGCAAATCAGCTTTGGTCCACTTAACAAACTTTATGGCGCCGGTCTCATCGCCTACCAGCCCCGACTGGGAGATGGCATCGCTGTTCGTCTCCCAGAGCTGGGCCACCTTGACCTTCAGATCAACCCACAGGCCAGGCTCATTGATCTCCGCCACCGTTACCTGCTGCGCGGCTTTGCTGGCGGGTTTTGCTTCCACATCTATATCCAACGGCTCGATCTGGCTGGTTCGGTTCAGTTTTACGGAAAACCTGCCCTGAAACTCATCCGTGACCAACTTTTTTAATATATAGCTTCGGCCAAGCTCCAGATTGGGCAGCTCGGACTTGGTCCACTTCACAAACTTCATGGACCCGGTTGCATCACCTACAAGTCCTGTCTGAGAGATGGTCTCGGCTGCCGGCTCCCAGAGATCCAAAACCTTGACCTCCAGATCCACCCATTTGCCGGCCTCCTTGATCTCGGCGATCTTGGCCTTCTCCGAGCCGGCCCTGACCTGAGGCACTATGCCGTGCTCTTTGAAGAAATAATTCAAAACCGATCTTCTCGCCTCGCCTTCAGGCACGCGAAAATCCACAATGAGCTTCTTTAGGCGAGATTCGATATCCTCATCAGAGACCTCGATTTTCTGATCTCTGAGACGAGCTTTTATTTGATCAACCAGTTCTTTCATAGACAATTCAGCCCCCTAATTTTTTTTGTTGAGAGGTAACTGTAACTTGGGTCCTGAAGTATTTAAACTGAATCTGTGCGGGGCGAAAGTAATCTATTCCAGATCAGGCAGGAATATTAGCAAATGGAGATTCTAACCTGGTTTGGAAGAGTAGACACGCATACCGGATCTTTGCTTACTGGACCCATGCTTGACGCGAAAGAGGCGGATGGGGTGATAAAGCCCCAGCAGCTCGCGCAGGAGCCAGCCAGCGCCTTTCCTCTTCAAGAGCATGATCTGCGTGCCCTGGCAAAGGCCTGTGGCTTTGCAGCCGACGACGCCGAATATAACAGTCTGCTGCGAGAGGCGGCCCTGGGCCTGGTGCGACGGAGCATTCTGGCCGGCAGCACCGTTGAGCAGGATCTGCTCCAGGCCATGGAATCCCTGGATGATTTGTCCCAGGCGATCAATCTGCTGGACGAGAGGCTCTATGAGTGGTCCCGCCTGCACAGCCAGGAGATCGTTCATGGAAAAGACCTGGCAGAAGGGCTAAAAGAAGACGAAAATATGGGCACTCTGGCCAAAGCGATCCTGAGCCTGCGAGAGTCTCGCAAGGCCACGGAGGTGGACGTATCCGCCACGGTTCAGACTCTGGCCCCCAATCTCTCAAATCTCGCCGGACCAATCCTGGCGGCAAGACTCATCTCCCGGGCCGGCGGCCTCTCCCGACTGGCAAGAATGCCCTCCAGTCGAGTTCAAGTCATGGGCGCAGAAAAGTCTCTCTTCAAACACCTCAAGGGCCAGGCTACCTCTCCCAAGCACGGCATCATCTTCCGCCACCCTGCCGTGATAGGATCTGCCAAAAAGCTGCGAGGACGTGTGGCCCGGACCCTGGCGGCAAAGCTGGCCATCGCCGCCCGCCTGGACCATTTTGGGTCAGGCCCATCTTTGGATCTACAGAGATCTCTGGAAGCCCGCCTGATAGATATCAAGCAGCGAGGACGCAATAAGAGAAGATAGGGATCAGATTTATATTCAATGCCCAGCCATGATCCCCATGAGGTTGAGGTGTTCAGATGAGATGGTGGCCCGGATCGTTGATGCTCGGATTGTTGATTCTATTTATTATTGCCGGCACTAGCATTCTTGATGTCACGGCAAAAAAGGTGCCTCAGAACCTCACCGAGCATTCCTGGATCTACAGCCAGGGAATCACGGACGATATGCGCATCTACCAGTCGGAAGCGGGTTTTCATGGACAGAAGCTGGTCACAGGAACAAGAGGAACCGGCACTGTGTCCCGATCCATAGATGCTGAGGTCTACGGCGGCTTTGAGGATGGCTACAATGAGATCTGTGCGAATGAATGGGGTGTCTACCAGAACAGGCCGTCCAGGTACACTGCGCCAATAACTAATAGTGAGCTTAAGAATGCTCTCTGCGCCAAGAATTATGAGGTGGGATCGGTCTATTCGGAGAGCTACTCCGGTCTGGTGGAACTGATCAAGGATACAACCGTTAGCCAGATGGACAATAAATCGGTCTACAGCATCCATTCCGAGGTAGAAGGGACGGCCAGAGTGGGAGCGCGGGTGCAAAAGGGCTCAGCAGCGGTGCCCATTTACCTCATGACCGGAACCTATTCAGGATACTTGAATATGAGGATGTCACTGGAGAGCGGCAACGCATCTCTCTTATCCCTGCCCTGCCCCTGAGGGCATTGAAATTATTTTTGTTGCGCCTCGCTTTTGCAGTGGCCAAGAAAAACTATGCCGCCTTAGTATTGACGAAAAATATGTTATGCAGGGTTATTTTTTAACCCTGAACTGTTTGTACCATTAAGTAATCAGTATCTTCTGGGCGGTCTGGCAGGCTTATGTTTCTGGTAGCAATCGCTGCAGTACACCGGCCTGGATCCATCGGGCTTGAAAGGAACTTGACATGTCTTTCCGCACTCTGCGCAGGTGGCATCGTGCATCTCTCTTGGGCCGCTGTTGTAGCCGCCTCTGCTGCCGCTTCCGTATCTCTCCATTTTAATTCACTTACCTTTGGCATCGATTCCATGAATCGATCCTACTACAAAACATCCCATCAAACTCAATTGATTAGACGATATGCAGCACTCATTTAGGTGAGTAACTACATTATATACTCGTTGGTCAGAACCTGACGATCGAAAATAATGGAGCAATGATGAACTCAATTAATATAAGAGCAATGTCGATGACCCTTGTATTCCTCAGTTTGCTGCCCATGGTCGCGATTGGAGAGTGCCGGTCCGTCTCTGAGGAACAGATAAACGCGAATATCTCCAGGCAGGCACAGGTGTTTCCAGTGTCTCCCATTATCGTGAATGACAATAGCCTGGACGAAGCCCTCAAAATCTACTCGCCTCTTGTTTTGGACTGCTGGGAGATAGGCTGCCAGCCTTGCCAGCTTATCGAGCCTAAAATAGACCGGATGGCAGAGGATTTTAAAGGCCGTATCGTATTCGGCAAGCTGTGCATCGACAATAATCCCATGACTATGAGCAAATATGGTATATCAAGAACACCAACCCTGCTTATCTTCAACAACGGCTCTCTCATGCATAATCAGGTGGGCAATTTCCCTCAAGAAGAGCTGGTGCGCATAATTCGGACCGTCCTGCAAATGCCATGAGATCATCTATCCTTTGTAGGCCCCGCCCACCAGCTCGCGAATACGTTCTGCAATCTTTGGCCCCACCAGCTCTACCTCTTGCAGCTGCTCAGATGAAGCTGTCATGATCTTCTCGACAGATCCAAAGTGCTTGAGCAGTTTCCTGGCTACCGCCGGCCCCACGCTGGAAATGGCCGATATCAAATACTCTTGCTGCTCTTTGAGCGTCCTGGCGGTCTTGTGACCATGCATCTTGGGCTCACGGCCCTCCCGCACCTCTCTTGCGGCCAGCAGGACAATAACCGCAGCAGTTTCATTCCGGTCTTCCGTGGGAATGATGGGCACGCCGTAGTCCACCGCCACAGAAATCATTGCTCCGCGAATAGACCCGGCGTTCATCTGCGTGTTGTAAAGATCCCTGCCCTCTAAAATCAAAACAGGACGCTCGTAAGTCCTGGCCAAATCCGCAATCTGCCGGAATAAGTTTCTCTGAGGATCGATGATCGAGGCCACAAAATCCTGCGCCGTTTTGCGTTCGATGGCCACTCGATCGCTGACCACATAGTCCCCCACCTCCAGATTCCTGACAGTGACCACGATGCCCTGAGACTCCAGAACCTTGGCCATCTCTCTCTCCCTTGAGTCCACAAAGACCTGCATCTTGCCGGGATCTTCCGCTTTTTCTTGCTTCTTTTGCAGATCAGATTCATTTGTCTCGACCAACTGGGCAGGGTCCTCTGTTATCTGTTGCTGGCGTGGCGAATGCACCTTTTGCATAGACTCCTGGGGCAGACTGCTGAGCTCCCGTATCTGCCGGTTCATGGTCTTCTCTTTGCGATCAGATATCCAGTAATAAGCCTCATCGCGCGTGCCCTTGGCCATTAATACTACTACTCTGCCGGCTCTTGCCCGACCTGTCCTGCCTTTGCGCTGGATGCTGCGAATCTCGGAAGGCACCGGCTCATAGAAGACAACCAGATCAGTAGCAGGAATATCGATACCCTCTTCACCTACTGAGGTGGCAATGAGGACATTGAAATCGCCTGCCCGAAATTTCTGTAGAATCTCTGCTTGCTTTTTCTGGCTCAGGCCTTCATCGTTCTCGCGGCTGGACTGCCCCACGAATCGCACGGCTCTGATGTCAGAATTATCTTTCAAGAACTTGAGAAGAGATGTGGCGGTGTCGCGATAATTTGTAAAGACCATGATGCGCGACTCGGGCTTCGCAGCAATCTGCTCTTGCAGTATTCTCTCAACTGCGGCAGGCTTGGGATGATCCACCTTCAGGTTATGCAGGGCTTCCAAAACCTGCCTGAACCCTGGATCTTGCATTATCCGGCGAGATGCTTTAGAACCGCTACGCGATAGGGCTTCACCCTCTAAGCGCTGAAAATATCTGGCCAGTGCATCCGGTCCCTGCGTCTCCGCCAGCTCGATGCCATGATGCAATTTGAGTATCTCAGCCATGAGAGATATGGCCGCAAACGTCGATTTATTTGCCTTTGTCTTGGCCGAGGACATAAGGGCGGCCTGCAGCCCGATAAGCTCTTTCTTGGATGACTTGGCATCAATTCTGGCCGGAATAATGCCCAAAAGGTTCAGATCATCGATTCTTCTTACGAGCAACTCCTCTATAGCGGAGCGGATAAGCAGAAGCTCTTTGGGAACGGTAAGCTTCACCCACTCGATCTCCCGCTCGTGAACAAATGGGGCGACATCAGGATCATTTTCCGTGCGGGTCAAAATCTTCTCAATATGAAGGTTGGTGCAGATCTCGGCGATCTTCTCCCCCTGGCTGCCCGGGCTGGCGGTAATTCCCAGGACCAGGGGGCTATCTGCCTCGCGATGATATCGATCGGCGATATAGACATATGCATAACCGCCAACAGCCCGATGCGCCTCGTCGAATATCACCAGTGAGACATCCTTGAGATCGATCCTTCGAGAGAGGAGATCGTTTTCGATCACCTGCGGCGTGGAGACAACTATGCGACTTTGCCCCCAGGATGCGATCCTTTTTTCCGGTGGGCTCTCCCCGGTCATCATGGTGACCATTTCTCTGTCTTTGAGAACATGCTGCAAGAAAACGGCATGCTGCTCCACCAGTGGCTTGGTGGGGGCCAGGAAAAGAATCCTGCCTTTATCCATTCGAGCCAGCAGCACCATGAGAGCTATGACGGTCTTGCCTAAGCCCGTGGGCACTACAATAAGACTGGAGGCCTTGAGGGCCGTGGCAGCCAAATCCAACTGGAAGAGCCGCTTCTCTACGGTTTGCGGCAATAGATGCGGATGCTCCAGGAAAGAGGACATGACAATTCCATTGCTATCTTGTTGTATTTGATTTCATTGTATTGCTCCGCGAATCATAATTTATCAATCCAGGTTTGCCTTATCTGGCAATTTCTGGTGAGATAGATCTATGGATGCGTATTTATTATTAATAGTATATCATTTTTACTATACATAGCCCCTCCGGATCCAAAGACCCGTTTCAAGATCAGAAGGTTATCGCACCAATTCCGGTTGTTTTGAAGGATAAATTTATATAATATAAAAGTAAGAGATTGATAGAAAGCTAAATCTCGCTTATTTAGCGAAATAGCTCAAATTAATCGCTTAAAAGAAAGGGGGCTAAAAGAAAAATGAAGGGAGTAATAGTAATAGCATTTGTGTTGGCAATTGCCCTTATCGGAGGTTGCAACACCGCGCTAGCTAATCCACCACTGGTACCACCAGTGCAGTATGAACAATTCTGTGAAGCGCAAAAAGTGTCCGGAACCGGAATTATCGATGTCAGCACATCAGTAATCGACAAGAAGATCGCACTTGAATACTACAACACCATGGCGGGCGACGGCGACCTGGAACTCGACTCCGAGCATGCTTACTCTCAGGATCCTGAGAAGCTTAAGAGAAATGTAAGCTCGGTAAACGGCAGCAACGCGTCCGGCTTTAACCTCATCGAGACCACCAAACTGACATATGCAGGCGATACGCCCCTGACCGGCGGCAAGTACCTGAATTCCAAGGCATTCTACGGCGGCATAGGCGCTGATGTCCAGGAGATGTTCTCCGTAAACGAGATGGAAAAGGATGAAACCGCATTCTTTGCCTCTACAACGCCTTATCAGCCAAAAAATAACGTCAGTCCGGAGGACTTGATCAAGAAGCTCAAAGATGCCGGAAGAGACACGAAGGAGGTTGAGGAGCTTATGACGGCCAGCAATGGTATTTATGTTCCGTCCCATCTCATCGGCCTGGAGACCAAGAACTCCTTCAATGGTACCTGGGGCACCGATGCCAAGTGGCACAAGATATTCTACAAGGATATCAAGGCCCACGAGATGTTCACAGGAACCTTCGAGGCCGAAAAGACGATAAAGTTCCACGAGAATCCCGTGCCCGATAAAATCCATATGCCCTGTGAAGGCATTGACTGCTAGGGAAACCTAGCAGCAAAACTCTTTTTTGATCATCGTATTAATTGGATACGTGAATCATAAATCTCTTAAGATCAGATCCCAATAAATTAGATGCCTAGAATTGGGCTCAAAGGCAAAAGGAATAAATGGTTAAAAGCTCACGTACCTGAAAAAAGGGTCTGATTGTGTACCCTTTTGAGAAAGGAGGTTCATGAAATGAAGTTGATTATTACATTATTCGTCGTCACAGTTCTTCTGGCAAGCGTTGCCGTCACGGCCAGCGCTGCTGATGTTCTGGATTTAAGTACAATAGGCAAAAAACCGAGCATAGAAGCGGTTTCTCTGCCCAGGCTCTCGCCCACAATGCCGACTATCGCGCCAACCGCCCTGGGAGGCGCCCTGAAAAACAATGTGCTCGATCTCAGCACTCTGGGAAAGAAAACACAGGCCAATGCGAATGTTTCTATGATCAAGGGCGCCTCTCCAGTTACAATTACGCCCATGTTCGCCGTTAAGAATACCAATGTAACCAACCAGGCCGGATCCGTCTTTACCCTGCCTCAGGCAATTTCCGCCAACCCCGGCGTCTACACCCCGCCCATTGCCATCTTTGGCGGAGCCTGAAGAGGAAGAAAATGAATGTTTCTCTGACTGTAGATGGAAAGGTAATTGATCTGAATGCCTTCCCTCAAGAGATCATCGGCAATGTGGCTGTAGCCATGGCCGAGACTCTGCGGGGCGTTGGCCAAGACTGGAAAGGAATTGAGATCAGAATAGAAAAGTGATAAATCTCTCAATCCTTCTTGCTCTTTTTAAATACTGATGCGAGGTCGATAAAATAGGTGCCTTCTTTGACCGCCATAATCAGTTCATCTCTCTCGAATAGAGACGTCAGATTCAGTTCGTAGGTGCCGGGAGACGTTATCTTGATGCTCTCCAGAGTATTCGCTTCCCGCTTGCTTGCACTTTGATGGATATATTCGTGCTCTTTATTGTCAGCGATAGAAAACGTTGGAGCGGGTGTCTGGGAAGGTGCTGGTTTTTGCGAAAATCCCGTCTCCACTTCTGTCACCATCGACTCTCTTTCCGCTCTTCTAGGCGGTATTCGTACCCCCATGGCCTGGGTTATGATCTGCTCCGGCGGTAGCATCCGCGCCTTCAAATCCCTGGGCTTATTTTTCACAAACATGAACTTCTTCCAGCCGCAATTCGGGCAGCCCTTCAGGATATCCTCTCCCGAATCGAAGACATTGCTGCAACGGGTGCAGATATGGGGCATCTAGTCCCCCACGGAGACCTTGGTGCTGATCTGATATTTGTCCTTCTCAATGGTGCGTAGCTGGTTAGCAGGACCGATGACAGTCATCCTGCCCTTAATAGCCCTGCCAAATATCTTGTCCAGAAACGATCCTTCCTTCTTGGAAGGGTAGCTTTCGATCTCTATTCCGGAGAACTCGTCCACGCGAATCTCGGTCATGGTCATCTCGATGAGACGCACCTCCTCATCAGAGGTCAGGCCGCTCTCCAAAACCACAATTCTGCCGTTCTTGACCTTGTCCAGGATGAGACGAATCTTCTCCATGGAGGTCATTTTCTCCAGCTTTTCCCCAGAGATGAGGTCCATATGCACTTCTCTCATCAAGATCACCCAAAATGAGCTGCTATCGCCTGATAAAGATTATCTATATTCGATCCTTCCAGGGCGGAGATAGTCACCATAGCATGTTGCGGAAAGGCAGCCTTAATTCTGGCCGGAGAGGCGTTGGGCAGATCCATCTTATTGGCCACAATGAGGAGGGGAAGTTTCCGGGCTTCCATGTTTCCAATCACCACTACATTGACCTGGGTATAAGGATCTTCAGTAGAGTCCATAACTAAGAGCACTCCGTCCAGGTCATCCAGCCATTTGATGGCTTCAATGACGCCTTCCGTAGCCTCCTTGGCCCTTTTCTTAGACTCTGCCTCGGAGAGGCCGAATGCCATGAACTCCTTGAAATCAACCTTAGTAGCCATGCCTGGTGTATCGACTATATCAAGCTCGATACTCGATCCGTTGGCGTTGTTTATCACCACGCCTTCTTTTCTCATAGCCCTGCGGGTCTCATGTGGGATGGGAGAAGATACTCCAAAGTCCTCACAATTACTCCAGTCGTGCAAAATTCGGTTGGCCAGGGTGGTCTTTCCGGCATTAGGCGGGCCGTAAAGTCCGATCTTGGCCCTCTTTTTTTTAAATATCCTGTCTATCCAGGTCCCAAGGCTCTCCTTGAGGCTGCTGATGATACCCATGTCTTACCTCAGATCTGATAAGTGCATATCTATACTAATAATTTTCCATGGAAAAAATTTAAAACCGACGTCCTAGCCGAAGATATCCTGAGCCGGGCAATTGCAGTCGAATCCCTCGAACTGCCCGGACCTTCGCAAAGCCTTCCAAGCATCTTTCAGGCAGGAGTTCTTTATGTTAGCGTAGCTTTCCTGCAGATAGGGACAGGCCCGGATGCTGCCGTCAACGGCCACATGCATCCACCTTCTTCCCGCCATGCAGCCCAACAATTGGCCTTCGAAATAGGTATTGGCAAAGAGACGAGGCCCCTCCTGCGTAGTGTTGATCTTCCGGTAGATCTCGACGATCTTCTCCTTCTCAATCATTGTCAGCTTTTCCTCGGGTGTCTTTGGCATGCCTTCCCAGATAGATAGCTCCTGCACACCCAATTTAGAGGCCAAATCGTAGAGATCCGAGATTCGGTTCACCTGCCCGGACTTTATATGACAGGACATAGTAACCATCAATCCCGTCTCCAGAGCTATCTGTATGGTCTCAATGGCCTTGGCATACGCGCCGCATACCCCCCTCACCTGGTCGTGCTCCTCGGGATTAGTGCTGTAAACACCGATGATAAGATTATAGAGACCGGCTTCTCTGAGCTTGACCGCCTTCTCTACAGTCATATCAAGACCTGGTGTGAAGAGATTTACCACAGCCTTTTCTGGATCAACGTGCTTAATCAGTTCGAAGATATCCTCTCGCAGAAGAGGATCGCCTTCGGTAAAGGTGACGATGCAGGTTCCCATATCCAGGGCCTGGTCGATGGTGCGCATAATTTCCTCGCGAGAGAGCTCTCCTTCGCCCTCCTTTATCAGACAGTGGTCGCATTTTGCACCACATTGTCTCGTAACCTCTATGGAGAGGGTCTGAGGCACCGGCCGGCCTATCGCACTGCGCGCTTCATTGACAAGCAGTCTCTTGAAGGGGCCGCTGGGAATGGGCGGTAGCCAGGTACTGGCAACCATATCCTTCAGCCTGACTAAAGCAGGCTTCTCCTCCGCCAGCCTCTGATTTATTATCTTCAAAACCGGCTGGATCATTCGTGCCAGAGCGCCCGATGCCTGTAAGGCCCGAAGATCCCGATCATAGTCCACGCATAACGCGGCCGTCTTGATAAGCTGGGTCATTATGCTTCCACTTTTTTCGTGGCAGTTATAGAGTTATCGCCACGGGAAGAGATAAGGTTAAATTGACCCTGCCTCCTGTACGAGAGCGGTGAAGCTAAAGTGTCAGAAGTTGTACTGGCCTACTCAGGCGGCCTGGATACATCTGTTTGTATTCCGCTCCTCAAAGAGCGCTATGGATTTGATAGAATAGTCACCGTTCTGGTGGATGTGGGCCAGCCGCGGTCGGATATCGAGCGCGGAAACCGCAGAGCAAAGCAGCTTGCGGACGAGCACTACGTCATTGATGCACGTGAAGAATTTGTAAAAGATTACATCTTTCCGCTCATTAAAGCCAACGGATCTTACGAAGGATATGTTCTGGGAACGGCCATTGCCAGGCCGCTGATCGCCATCAAAACCGTCGAGATCGCCAAGCAGAAAGGCATAAAAAACCTGGCGCACGGATGCACCGGTCGTGGCAACGACCAGCTGCGCTTTGAGGCAATTTTCCGGGCCACAGACTGCCGGGTCATAGCACCCATGCGAGAGCTGGACTTAGCCCGTGAGTGGGAGATAGATTATGCGCGCGAGCACGGCATTGAAGTTACCGTAACCCGCGACAAGCCCTGGTCAATAGATGAGAACATCTGGTCTCGATCCATTGAGGGAGGCAAGCTGGAGGACCCCTACTTCGAGCCACCCGAGGAGATCTACGGCTGGACCAAAAAACCAGACGCCAGCAAGAGTGCGCAGATTGTGGAGATCGGATTTGTCCAGGGTGTTCCCGTCTCTTTGGATGGCGTGCCGATGAGTGGCATTGAGCTGATTGAGAAGCTCAACGTGATTGGCGGCGAGCACGGCGTGGGCAGGACGGATATGGTGGAAGACAGAGTGCTGGGCCTGAAAGCACGCGAGAACTATGAGCATCCTGCTGCAACTATCATCCTCACGGCTCACAAGGATCTCGAGCATCTGGTCTTGTCCCGGGCCGAGCTTCGTTTCAAGATCATGGTGGATGAGGCCTGGTCGGAGCTTGCCTATATGGGGCTGGTGGAGGATCCGCTGTATTCCGATCTGAATGCTTTCCTGGATCAGTCCCAAAAGAGAGTCAACGGTTTGGTCAAGATGAAGCTCTACTGCGGAAATGCCATCCCTGTAGGCCGCCAATCACCCGACGCGCTCTACTCTCAGGACATGGTCTCCTTTGACTCCCAGACCCTGAGCCAGAAGGATGCGGAAGGTTTTGCCAAGTACCATGGCTTCCAGGCCAGGCTGCTCAAGATAAAGGGACTTAAGAGCACATAGAAAAAATGCAAGGGCAGGATTTATTTGATATCGCGGCCCAATATAGTCTATATGTCCAGACTCGTGATATCTGAGGACGCCAGGTCAGAGGATCTGGCGGCACTCGCCCTTGCCTTCAATGAGATCGTTCGGCTTCCCGTTACGATGCGCTCGGCGAGATTTCCCGGCGTGAGGGTAGAGAAAGGAAAGGTTCTGGATAATGAATACAGCGGACCTATCCTGGAAGAAGTGATTAAGACTGGTAAGAGCATTCGCGCCACACCAAAAGTGGGAGCTTATAGGGGAATCCCGGTGTCTGTCGCGCCCATACTGGTAGAGGGCCGGGCCATTGCCGCCATAGGAGTAGTGGATGTGATAGGCACTATCGATATTCCTGAGGTCTTCGGGGCATATGGGGATGTCTTGAAACAGGTTTCAGGTAAGGTGCCAGAGACGAAATGATGATCAGGAATGCGCAGCCCAGGGATCTGTCCCAGATCGTGCAGATCGAGGGGCTCTGCTTTCCGGAGGAGACCGCTTTTCCGCCCAAGATGTTCGCCTACCTGATACGCTATGCTGTGTCTCTAGTGGCCTGCGAGCCCGAGAAGAAGGTATTCGGTTTCATCATGGGATATACCAGTGGAAATGCAGGTGCCGTCTATACCCTGGATGTTCATCCCAGCTGCCGCAGGAAGGGCATCGGCAGCAAGCTCCTCCTATCTTTAGAGGAGAAGCTGGCGCTATTAGGTGCCCAGGCAATCCGACTTGAGGCAGCTATAGATAAGCCCGGGGCTGTAGAGCTATACAAAAAGGTCGGCTACCGGGAGAGGGAGCTGGTCAAGAACTATTATGGCCGAGGCAATCATGCCGTGCGGATGTGGAAAAATCTGGATGTGTGTATATGCTTAACGACTTAACCAGGATGAGAAGCGGCGATATGGAAGCAGAGCTTTCCGCCAAGGTAGATAAGCTGATCGACGAGTTCATGGCCATAGTTAATGCCACAACCGAGGATAGGCATCTGCAGAGGGGCATTGCCAGAAGTCAGCTCCCCTGCAGCATGGTAGCCATCCTGGACAAAAATAACCTCTCCATTCTGGGGCAGCTTCGGTTGGAGAACAGGATCACTAGCTATTTTTATAGACAGGATCTCGCCCTGACATCCAAGGGAGCTGCCAATAGCGCCCAGTGGGAGTTCGGCTTCCCTGATGCTTTTATCATCCAGATTCCGGCATACTTGATAGAGCAAAGCACCCCGGACCGTCATGCGGCTTTGCAAAAAGTGGCCTATGAACATATCGACTCGGAGTTTCTAAGGCTGGAAGAGATGCTCGGCCTCATGCGCACCCGCCCTATATTTGGAAAGGCATCTGAAACGATAGGCGCAAGGGCGCTACTTATGCTCCTTCCCCAGGATGAAGACCTGCGAGGAAATGAGCAAGTCATTCTAAACGCGAGCCAGGCCAACAAGATGCCTATTGTTGAGGCAGAAGACATCAGATGCGGGAAATCTGCAGTGCGTGATATGTGGTATTCACTCAATCAATCTGCAGTGATCATTGCGGACCTCACGGGACCCGATGGTGGGGTGATGTATGGCCTGGGCATAGCCCATACCCTGGGAAAAGAGACTATCTTGATTCACCCGCAAGGCTCAAAATACCTGACAGATATTCCCAGGACGCATAGAATAGAGTACGAGGATAATGATGCAGGCAGGGCAGAGTTGGAAGTGCAGCTTTCCCGTATGCTCGGTACCATACTGGCGCCTGCTATGAAAGATTAGGCCAAAGCCTATGAAAAATGCGCATGGGCCTATAATGTTATATATGTCCTCTATTTATACGAAGCTCCGACTCCGAACTCAGGTCTACGAGCTTCATTTGACCCAGGAGGGGAAAAGAGGTTGAAAAAGATAAGGTTGGCAATCGCGGGCTTGGGAAACTGCGCAAGTTCCCTGATTCAGGGGATCGAATATTATAAACACACTGATGAGAAAGAATGCATCGGACTTATGCATTATGATATCTGTGGTTATAGAGTCGGCGGTATTGATGTAGTGGCGGCTTTTGACATAGATGCGCGAAAGGTGGGCAAGGACGTAGGCCAGGCCATATTTGCGCCTCCCAACTGCACCAAGGTGTTCTATCCTGATGTTCCCCGCAAAAACGTAGAGGTCAAGATGGGGCCGGTATTAGACGGCTTCGCTCCTCATATGCTTAATTATCCTGAGGACAAGAGATTCGTTATAGCTGATGCCAAGCCGTGCGACGTGAGAAGCGAGTTGATAGATAGCGGCGCTGATGTGCTGGTAAACTATATGCCGGTAGGCTCGGAAGAAGCCACACGCTATTACGCTCAGGCGGCACTGGATGCCGGAGTCGCCTTTGTTAATTGCATGCCTGTCTTCATTGCCTCCAATCCCCGGTGGGCCAAAAAATACCAGGAGGCAGGTGTTCCAATTGTTGGCGACGACATAAAATCTCAAATCGGTGCCACCATTGTGCATCGCGCCCTCACCCAGCTCTTCAAGGATAGAGCCTGCGCCATGGACAGGACCTACCAGCTTAATATCGGCGGAAATACTGATTTCCTGAATATGCTCAATAGAGAGAGGCTTAAATCCAAAAAGATCAGCAAGACGCAAGCTGTGCAGTCCATTCTGGATGTGCCCCTCAACGATGATGATATACACATCGGACCCTCAGACTATGTGCCATGGCAAAAAGATAACAAAATCTGCTTCCTGAGAATGGAAGGCAGGGTCTTTGGAGATGTGCCCATCAATCTCGAGCTGCGCCTCTCGGTGGAGGACTCACCCAACAGCGGGGGAAGCTCCATTGATGCCATAAGGATCTGTAAGCTTGCCAAAGATAGAAAGATCGGAGGGCCGCTCCTGGCAATATCCGCCTACACTATGAAGCATCCTCCTGTGCAGTATCCCGATGAAATTGCAAAAGAGATGGTAGACAAATTCATCCAGGGAGAACCCAGCGATCTGGAGAATGTAAAAGCTTTCCCGTCGCAGCCATTAATGGTTAAATAATTGCCCGAGTTTTGGCCGTGGCGACACGGCCAGAAAATGCTGCTCTTTTTATATCAATGGATATAGAGGTGCAATAGCCATGTATTTCATTCGATATGATGATGCCGCACCGGTGCAGATGGCCCCCGGACTGATTCGCAAGACCCTGGTCAGATCCCAAAACATGGCTTTGTGATACGGGCTATAACAGAGGGCCAATTTAGTATTGGACTATATTTCTCTAATCCAAAATAACCTCATAGCCCTCTCTTTGCCACTGCTCTATCCCTTTGGTTAAATTATACAGTTTCTTGAATCCTAACGACATCATCAGCATCGCAGCTCGCGCTGATCTGATGCCGGTGCGGCAGTAAAGCAGGTAAGCATTATTGCGGTCCAGCCTTGCGATCTTATCTCTAAAGGAAGGCGATCTAAAATCAACATTAATCGCGCCATTCAGGTGTCCGGAGCGGTATTCCTGCGGGGTTCTTACGTCCATAATCACCAGATACTTCGCATCCGGCGAAACGTCCTGAGACTGCATGCCGGAAAGCCAGCCTACAAGTTCCCGGAATTCCAGGGAAGATAGCTCCTTGAAGATGCATTCCCCGGCATTCGCAGGATGCTCTGGATTTGTTGGGATTAGTGGCATCCGCTTTCCGAACATCTCTACACTTGCCATATCTCTTGCGGCAGACGGGTCAGCCTCTTGGCTCCGTTTGCTCCCACGAGGAAGGTGTCCTCAATTCCCACCACGCCCTCTCCCGGATAGATCATCTTCGGCTCCACGGCGACGATCATGTTCTCCCTGATCTCATGGTCCACAGGACCTATCACCGGATACTCATCGATTTGCAGCCCCACCCCATGTCCCACAAATCCGGCTTTGCTGCCCGGCGGCCCTCCCAGGAAATCCTGATAACCCATCCTCGCGCCTTCAGCCTCGGAGAGGTTCCAGATCTCGCGGCTCTTCTCGCCGGGACGTAGCTGCCCTGCGATGATCTCCTCAATCTGTAGTGCAGCATGATGCGCCTCCTCCAATTTTGACCGCAGCTTTCCCAGGCAGAAGATGCGCGTCTCATCAGCGATGTAGCCATTGTAGCATCCGGCATAGTCCACCAGCACGCTCTCGCCATGCTTGATCCTGGCAAATCCCGGCCCCTGCGCAAAGAAGAGTGACATCCCTCTGCCGCCGGTCGGAGAGGATACGAAGCTTGGCATTGCGGCACTGGCACCGGCCATAAGATGGCCCATGGGCAGATTCTGGTTAAACCTTCTAAATGCCACCCTGCCCTGATGGCCCAGCAGCCTCATGGTGCTCTCCACGGCTACGGCCAGATCTATCTCCCGCATGCCCTCTTTAAGGTTGTCTGCCACGCAAGCGATGCCGGCATCCAATATCCGGGCTGCCTCGCGTATGAGCCGGATCTCAAAATCAGACTTCACAGAGCGAATGTGCTTGATATCCTCAGAGATGTCGGAAAATATGACATCCTCGCCCAAAGCCTTTGCCAGCCTGGCATAATTATTGGAAGGAAGAACATCCATCTCCAGGCCGATTCTGGCGTCGGCAGGCAGATCCAGATCTTTTTTGAGGAACCTCACGCTCTTTTGGGGTTGTACGGGGAGAGGTGATTCCTGCCTGGCCCTCTCCAGGCTCTTTTTGATCATGAGAGTTGGCATACCGTCCCGGGGAACGTAGATCAGACCTTCCTGGGCAGTGCCCGAGAAATAGCCCAGGTCCGTGGATTCAAACAATATGGCACCGGTCAGCTCGCCCATCCGGTCCTGCAGCCTCTTTATCCTGGCATCGATCTCTGAGCGCGGATGCAAAACGTATTCCATTCATCACACCTTTTTATTCGCCTTTATTCATTTTCTTTTAACGGCTATTTCATGCTTCCGATCTCCTCTTCCAGATCCTGGAGATATCTTCTTAAAACCGCCGTCCTTCTTGCAGCAAGCCTTTTTCCGCACCCTGTATGCATGCCTGATTCCAGTTTGAGGAGCTTTTTGTAGAAATGATCGAGATTCCAATTATTGTCATCCGGCTCTCTGGCCCGGCAGAAGGGATCGCTGGAATGGTAAAGCTCTCTACCCAAAGTTCCTCCGGTGAGAAAGACGCGGGCAATTCCAATGGCTCCAATGGCATCCAGCCGGTCGGCATCCTGGAGTATCCTGGCCTCTAAAGTGACCGGGACAATTCCCCTGGAAAAACGATGCACCTCTACAGCATAGAGCACCTTCTCTCTTGCCGGATCATTCAGATCGATGGACTCCAGAAAAGCCGCTACCGCCCTTTTGCTCTGGCCCTCCGGCTCATCCTGCTTCGAGCTGTGCTTTTTTTCCGATCCCACATCATGCAGCAGCGCAGCCAGAAGCAGCACCTGCATATCAGCGCCTTCCTCCTGGCCAATGATCCAGGCATTTTTGTAAACTCTCAAGATGTGCGAAAAATCATGGGCAGGGTCGGCTCCCAGGTACATGGGCCGGATTTTGCTTATCCAGGATTCCGGGCTAAATTTATAGGAGGCCATCAAGAGGGGTTTGCTTTACTCTTGATAAATTAGCCTTCCCATACCTCCATGGTCATATCATGATAGTACTCAATCCTCTGAGGGACGAATTTAAGAACTACATATTCCGGGTTCTCCGGCTTCTGGAAATAGACTTCCATCTTGGGATTCCAGAACTTCGTTTTGGTTTCCAGGTCCTCATGGACCAGGCCTTTGCCCTGGATCATCACATAAGGATCGCCAAAGTTCTTTCCCGACCAGATGGAGAGCGCTACCGCCGGATTCTTCTTGATCTGCTCGACCTTGCGTGAGCTCTTCATGGTAGCTCCTATGAGAGTCAGATCGTCCAGCCCAAAAAGGGCCATGAATCGCACGGCAGGTCTACCCTGCTGAACTGTGGCCACAGCAGCCACGCGCTCGCCTCCCATGACCTTAAGGATGCCTTCTTTTAGTGACATGATTATTAGTAATGGTAATAACTTATTGATAAATTTGTGGGGTGAGAATCAGACCCGAATTTCCCGCATTATCATCTCCGCCGAGATGGCGATCCCCTTGGATCTCGGCGTCGCCCAGCCGGGGCTTTGCAAGGTCCGTGGGCCGGCAGGCTTCCGGGATGGAAAAAAAGGCCAGGTCGGCATCTCTGGGCATGTAGGCCACAGTGCATGAGCGGCCCGCGATGAACTGGTCACCGGATTGGATCACAGTAAATTAATCAAATCTGCTGGTAATTAGGATTTTCCAATCCATTTGCCAGTTTCTCCCAGCAAAAGACTTTTGTCTCCCCCAGCCAAATGGACCAAAGGTGAACGAAGTATTGCATTCTCGAATCCTGATTCCAGTCCTCCTTCTCCTGCTCGCCCTCGCTGCCCCGGCCTCCGCTTACGGCACGAGCGTGGAGGACCTGGTGGGCTCCTTTTCCATTGAGAAGACCGTAAAGATTGGCAGCAGCAGCGAATGCTTCTCCTCAGCCGGTGCAGCCGATCCCCTGGCCCCGCCCCAAAGCACGGCCGTGGCCCCCCTGGCTGACGACCAGCCGCCGGGTCTGGCCGGTTTCGCCCTGGAGCCGCAGCAGCTCTTCGCCGCTTCGCCTCTGATCATAAACCTGACAGCTCACCTCATCGACGACCAGGGCGTTTTTGCGGCAGAGGCGGTATTCTCCGGCCCGCGAGGCGAGGAAGCTGCCGCGCTCTTCTCGGCCCAGAACCTCACCACGGGAACGGCAAAGGACGGATACTACAATGCAACGATGATTCTTCCCCCGAGCAATGAAACGGGCCGGTGGCACCTGAAGAATTTGACAGTCGTGGACCGGGAAGGAAACCGCAGGGTCCTGATGCAGGAGGATTTGCAGGAGCTGGGCCTGCCAACGATGATAAGATACAGCCCGTACTTATAGACCAAATGACTCATTAGCCGAGACCGCACATTAGCATTACAATGGCTAAAGTGTTTCGGTATAGACTCAGACCAACAAAAGCTCAAATTACAAAACTTAATGACCAACTAGTACATCTGGGCTTAAATAAGCCTAATTTTAGGCAGTAAGTGCTCTCCCTCGATATGTCCATTTGAACGGCTTTGCCATTGTCTGGTTGAAGTACTCGACAAACGCCAAAACCTTTGCTTTCAAATCATTGATGGAAGCAAAGGAGGCTCGCCTGAGCAGCTTTCGGACTAAGATGCTAAACCATATTTCAACCTGGTTCATCCAAGAAGCGTGTATAGGCGTGTAGTGAAAAACGATCGAGTGGGATGGGTCGGCCAAGAACGATTCACGAGTCTCGATCGATTGCAAAACACCGTTTTTGCCTTTGATTCCTAAGTCGATGTCCAAGTCAGATACGTCGGCCACATACCTCACGAGGGACTCTGATTTATGGATATTGAGGTTGTCGGCGACAAAGTGCCAGCGTGATGTGGATAGAGAGTTTTCAACCACTTCCTTGATATGCGATACAAAGTCTTCTTCATTGCGCGTATCGCCGCCAGAAATGGTGTCAACCCGTCCACTGGCCACCTCAAAGCTCACGATGAATGATTGAGTTCCATGCCTGATGTATTCAAACTCTCTTCGTTCCACTTTTCCTGGTGCCATTGGCAATCCAGGATGTTTGCGTTCGAGAGCTTGCACACCAGTCATTTCATCGATGCTCATTACAACTTCACCTTTTTGAGACAAATTCTGGGCTTGTTGATACAATGAATTGATGTCGTCTATCTTTTTGTCGAACCGTTCGTCCGGTGCAGGTGTTAGCCAGTAACGAATCAAATGTGGTTGGAGGCCGTTTTTTTTAGAATCCTGGCAGAATGACGAGCTGAAATCGTATCTACAATGCCCCGCTTCATTATTTCAGCTGCAATCTCACGACTTGTCCATTGGCTAATTGGACGTCCAGATTCAGCAGGTTTCTCACAAGCCAGCTGTTGGATCTGACAAATCTGGTTTGCAGTTAAACGAGGTGGTGCTCCGGGTCTTGGCAGGTCATCCAAGCGTTCTTCAACACTCAGATCGTCCAAAGAAATCGGCTGCAAGTCCAGCCATCGTTGCCGCCATAATCGAGCAGTGTCCAAGGACACCTCTAATTCATTAGCGATTTCGCGATTATTTTTGCCCATCGCAGCCAGCAAAATAATCCGTGCTCGGATAACTTTTTGCTGCCCTGTAGTATACCGACGAACAAGCAATTCCAACTCTTGACGCTCGACGCCGTTCAAGTTGATTGCTGATGGTTTCGGACCTGGCATTGATACTCCCCTGTTGCAGAGTATCTATCAATGATTATATATAAAACCTTATCCGTTGGTTTATATCAGCCCAGATGTACTAGTATTGACTCTTCTGATCCGATAGCTTGGTATGCAAAAGGCGACGCGCTCGTGCATTTGAACCGATATAACGATGCCGTCAACGCTTATGATATGTCTATCGGTATCTATTCAGAAAATGCCGATGCATGGAGCGGCAAAGGAAATGCTTTGCTCGCACAAAAGGGAAGAGAGGTAGATGCAGTCAAAGCATTTGATAGATCTCTAAAAATTAAACCCAATGATGAACATGTCATGCTAAACAGGGGCGATGCCCTTGCCGCTCTGGGAAAATACAATGAGGCAATTGATGCTTACAATGAGATCATCACTTTAAATCCCAACAACGCTGACGCTTATAATAATCTTGGGCAGGTGTACTATGACCAGGGTAAACTCGAAGAGGCACAATCGCATTAGTTACCTTAACTCCGCGCTAAAATAGGGAATATGCTCAAACCCAACCTTGCTTCAAGGTCCAATACCTTCTTTGGAACCTCCGAGATCAATTCTTGCTCGCTCAAATCGTAATGATATACCTTCCCAAACTCAAATAGTAGATCAACTGGAGATAATTTGCTGTTCAGCTCTGCCTTTTTCAGAGCCAATTCAAGTTTGCAGTAAGCATAGAGAGAGAGGAATGATATGAAAACATGCCCAAAAACGGCCTCATTGTCCTGAAGATATAATCTATCTGAGGATAGAGCAGATTTGTATGAATCAAACAGCTTTTCAACTCGTTCCCGTTTCTTGTAGAGCTCATAGACCGTTTTTTCCGGCACATCAAGATTAGATATGAGCAAAATTCGTCCAGAACGTTTCATCATCTCTCTGAGTTCTTCTTTGTTGATTTTTTCAGCGTCCAGCTTTCGATAAAGCGTATCATTTTCTTCTGCCATTAGATTCTGGTCTTCAAAAATGTAGAGGAACTTATTTCCGACTTTTCGTCGTCCACAGCGAATTAAACGTTCGCGGTAGTACAGGTGCTCGTTAAGATGTATTCTTGTCTTGTAGTAGTTGCTATTTCGTCTAGCGGGAATTATGTAGGAGATCTCTTGCCCGCTAAGGAACTTCATTACATCCTCCGAAAAGAAGCCCCTGTCAAGAATAAGGATTTTGTCTCGAATGTCTAGCTCGGAAATCGAGTTGTGTAGCGTCCTAATATCCTTTAAGCTTCCTGGAAGTGATCGAATCATTGTGGGAAGACCAGACTCGGCATTGCATAAGAGGGCCAAATTTATCTGGGGGACCTGAATCTTATCCTTGTTGTATCCTTTCTCGGCCAGACTTATGCTCATCGAGTGCGAAAACATGCTGGTGAGGTCATATACGAGCTGCTGACTCTGGTTCATAAGACTCTTAAAGATCTGGTCCTGGCCAATCCGATCAACGCCTACCCCATGGAGGACCTTTGTGAGATTTTTTGGATTAAGGTTGGGATTAATTCGGTCTGCATTGTAAAGCTTGTCCCAGGCACTTTCGACTCGCTTTAGCGGGACATGATTCGCAACACGAACCATTGCAAGGGAATAAATCTCTTCCCATAAATCAGGGAACGCTTCCATAAGCTGAGGCTTCAAATCCTTCATAGATTCATGAAGTAGCATAGAGTTACCGTACTCTTTGACATTTCGTACTTCGGTTGATTGTCCTTTGTTCCTACTGCCCGATTTGATGAATCCCTCGACCGGATCAAGCTTGCCAAGGTAATCCGATGTCTTTACAGCTTTTTTTCGATCCTTGTCCCAATGTGTCGTTGAGTAGTACACGTAGTGATTCTTGCCAGAGACTTTTATCTCAAGGCATTTTGTGCCCTGTCTTCTCTGATCTTCAAGCCATTCTTTCGCCCAGGGTTCCATATTCTATATATAGGGAATATACTATTATAAATAACTTTCTGTTGGTGAGAGAGAAATCGGATGCAACAAGTGAGATTGAAGAAAATATGTTCCCTAATTAAGAAGAGTTAAGGTAGTTAGTGATGGTGGCAGGGCACATTTATCATAGATTTTATATACTATGAAATACATGTACCCTGTGAGACCCACCATGACTGTCATAGCCACTAATTTCTTAAACCTTCCGTTTGCGAATGAGATAATGGACGCCTTTAAAGAGTACTCAAATAAATATGAATTCACAGCAAATGGCGTGTTTCGTAGAATAACTCCTCTTGCTTGCCCGCAATGTGGAAAGCACATGAGCCACAACGGGTATAACAAATACGATATTCTCGGTCTGGCAATTATAAAATTGGGCAGATATCGTTGCGAAAAATGCAACATGAATTCACAAGAAGAAAATATATTTTTAGATAATATTAGAGTAGAATGCAGCAAGGTTCTAGAAGGCTTATGCCAAGTTTTGAGAAACCACGATGTCTCGTACGAAGGTATATCGGATGTAATGAACTATCTGGTTCCGCAAGGCAAGGACACGATTTGTAGGAAATTCTCCAACTCTGTCGCCAGCGTTCAGTTGCCGGAGACTTCGCCAATTCAAATCATCCACTACGATGAGCAGCATCCCAAGGCAGGCAGATCGCAAAAGTTTCGTCTGACTTTGTTGAATGGAGTGAGTCATGAAGTTATTGCAGAGGAGCTTTCAGATAATAAGTCTCAAGATGCTATTAAACCTTTTTTCAAGAATAATTTGAAGGAAATTATAGAGAAGTCAATGCCGGTCTTTGTAGTAACGGACTTGGGCAAGGGATATGCAGAGCTGATTGCTGAGGTATTCAATGGCAAGGCAATGCACCAATACTGCATCTTCCATCTGAATCAGAATATCGCTAAAGAATTCTCTAAAAATGCTTCCATGAAAGATGAGCTTATAAAATACAGACTATTTGATATATTTTACAACCGGGATGAAGAGCTGAATTATCTAAAGAAGGTCTGCGATCAAGAAGCATCAATGAACTTCAAAAGCGAGAAGGAAGAAAAAGAGTGGCGCAAGAAGGCAAAGATCATGTTTCATGGCTTTTTGCATGAACAAGAATTGAAGCGAAGGCGCCTCCATCAGAATTTAACGCGTAGAACTTATTATGAATCATATGTGATAATGAATAAATTATTAAATGACGCCCAATCATTTAGCTTGATCGTTCAGAGACGGCTTGAAAAGATCCAAAAAGGATGGATTCATTTTACCGCCTTTCAACGAGTTGATGATGCTCCTGCTACCAATAATGCTATCGAAAACTACTATTCTACAAGCCTAAAAGGGCAAAGCAAGAAACAGCTTAGAACCGATCGCGGAATCAATCTCCACATGAAGCTCTCATCGATGAAGCGCCTTGATATGATTGGCAAGCCAAGAATCACATTTTTTGAAGTTATTTTGAAGCTAATTCCATTCCGCGCAGCAGGTTGATTAATTAGACAATTATTAATATTTTTTGCCACCTTAGCATGTGCCATCACAAATTCTTAATATTTTTTAATATTATTACCGGAGTTTATAAAATCCTGAAAAATCATGCCGCTGCGCTCTGATTTTTCCTGGGTATAACAAAAATTAATTCAAGCGGGTATGAATTGCTCTAATTGGAGCTTAGTAAACACTTTCGCAGTGCTCTTATTCATGTCTTCAATAACAAAGTCAGCACGCTTTTTTCTTTTTTCGTTTTCTTTTCCAGTGTAAACCAACCCAAGCCTCATTTGATCCAAATGTTGTGCGAGTTGTTTTATGGTTAATGCTGGATCATCGATAATATATAGAGAATAATTATATAATAGCAAGCCAAGGACGCATAAAAATACATGAGCCCTTATCTTAACATCCCGTCTTACGTAAGTTGGCTTCAAAGGTATCAACAGTCGATCTTTGAGCCACATGATATCCGTTTCAATTTGATTGCGAGAGTCATATATCTCGACAATCTGTCGCGAATCCACATCCATTAAATCCGTAAATATTATCGTCTTGCCCATGGAAGAGATAAAATCCTTCTCACGCACTTCGTCTAATTTGAAATCTAGTTGTAGTTTGCCTTCAACCATGACAACATTGTAATCGAACAGGCCTCGATATTGCTTTGGAATGGCATCTACGACTCGATTGATAAGACCTTTTGAGGTCAACTTTCTTCCTTTCCCATTGCGACCAAGCTTAGCTCGTATTTCCTCAATTTTTGTAAATATTTTTTCTTTATTTTGCTTCCAAGCAATCGTCTGCTTTCGCATAGTTCGATCATTATATCTGAGAACACCATTAAAATTTGTCCCGTACCAGTTATCCGAAACAGGGTGTGCTTTAATGATATGTCCATGTGCATTTTCCCAGGACTCGCTAAACATGGATATAGGGGTCTGGAATAGATCTTTACACATTGAAGCTGGAAGTGACCCTACAACATGCATTTTTTCTTTTGCTTTTTGGATATTCTCTGTGGAATTCATGCCGCGATCAAAGACTATGACAATGTCTTCTGCAAGAACCTCAATATTCTGAAGTCGCTCGCTGATGCTATCGATTATGCTTGAGAATATCTTAGAATCGTTCTTGTTTGCAGGGTACGTAACTGATTGAAATGGAATATTATGATCAGATGTAGTCAATCCGACACCAATCAGATTTTTATCAAATCTCTTCTCTTTTGAATTCCCTTTTTGGGGCAATTCTTCCCCACTTTCAATGTGAGTATAGAAGTTGGTTGTATCGAATATCAGACGAGTCGGCCTAAGACCGCGTTTTATCAGGGTTCGAGATATATCAAGTTCAATTTGTTGGATCGTATCTTCATCGAGTTTTGCCATGTAGTTTAGAAAGTTTTGACTTGAAAGCTTGTATTTTGGATTCCAAAAAAACTGAAGCACACTTCTCTTGAAGTAATCATCAAGAGCATTCCGACTGAGAACATGTTCTGACCTGCCGATGATGATCATGAGGAGATACTGCGCAGGAGTCAATCCATCTATTTTCTTCCTTCCAACGTGCTTATTGATGCTTTCAATCAAGCCAACTTCCTCTGCGGCTTTGATTAACGCAGCAGGTTTTCCAAAAGGGTACGATGCGACACGACTGGGTTTGCCTGCATTGATCAACTCATATACCTGCTCAGGAGTTCCTATATATTTCTGCATTGTTTGGACTACTTTTTTGTCTATCCATTCGTTCTTGATGAGGTAGAGATACTTTCGGCCCTTGATTGTTTTGACCTTGAAATGCATAATATTGTTAGACCCTGAAAGTACTTAAATCTTTTCATAATATAACTTTAATTTACTGCAATAAATATGCATCAATAAACCAAAAAATAAGAATTATAATAATGCAATTTACTTGAAATATAATTACACATTGGTTAGACCCTAGGAAAAAACCGCATGCAGAAATGGAATTGAGGTGAGATCTTATAAACTCCGGTATTATTTATTATACATAGAAGATAATAGCTATTATGCTAAATCCAAGACTAGCCGTTCAATTAGATCCATTATTTAAAAGAGTTACCTCCAAGATACCCATTTTTCACTGGATCTTGAGACAGTGCCATCTGCGGGCAAGAAGAAGAAATGCGGAATCACAAAGAGGGGTTCCAAGCACATCAGAGTTGTGCTGGTTCAGGCTGCGCAGACCATATCAAATATGAATAAGACGGCGCTGTCCAGATTCTTCCAGAGATTGATTAAAAAGAAGGAGCGTAACGTAGCGATCATCGCCGTGGCCAGGAAACTTATCTGTCTAATTTATCATCTTTTGATCAACCAAGAGTTGTATCAAGAAAATGAATGCTGGAAGAAGAGATCGAGCCAGGACAAGTCCTGCAAGGCACCTTCATTTCAGGAAGAGCATTTAGCGGATAGAGTAGCTGCAATTGTGGATGCCTTTTATCACCTGAAAGAGAGCAGTAGAAAGAATGCCCTTATGCGTGAGATCGCTGACATTTCTGGGATCAAGGTCGGCCGGAAAAGGCCATCTAAGGGAGGTGGATAATTGCCTCTTGTTTTTGATTTTATGTGGTTTTCCATGGGAAACTTCGTCCCATAGCTAATCGCCCAGGCAGAAAGTCGCAGGCCATAGTTTTTCACCGTGCTCCTCAAGCCAGATATTCTCCTCTTCGGGCCAGCTCCGCTCCTCAAGCCTACTTTGTATCATTTCATCCACGTCAGCAGGTCGGGTGTGAAATAAATGCAGGTTCAACGATCTCTATTTGCGAGTTAGGTTATGACGATTCTCGTGGGCTGCAGTGGCTGGTCTTACGATGATTGGGTAGGTAAGTTTTACCCTATAGAGCTGGCCAAGAAGAAGGGTGAATGGTTCTCTTACTATGCGAATTATTTCCAGACAGTAGAGATCAACAGCACCTTCTACCGGCCACCGGGCGAGCTGCAGGTTCAGTCATGGATAAAAAAGGCCAAGGACCTGAAGGACTTTGAGTATTCAGTGAAAGTGCCCCAGCTGGTCACTCATAGGGCGCTTGTCGAGGGAGATCCGGAGAGAGCCATCTTCTGGGCCACCTCTTTCGAGAAGACCTGCGTGAAGCCCCTGGCAGAAGCAGGCCTTTGGGCGGCGTGCTGCTGCAGCTATCCCCCTATTTCAAGAATGAAGACTCCGCTCTCGCCGCGCTGAAAGACGTGATGGATGCTGTTTCTCATGAAGAGTACAACTATGCAGTCGAGTTTCGGCACAGGAGCTGGCTGGACGATAGCCGCAAGGAGATCGATCCCGCAACTCTGGAGGCTCTGAGGGAGAGGAATGTCGCCAATGTTCTGATCGATGGCCCTGGGCTTCATGTAGGCACGGAGCAGACTGCGGATCACGCCTACGTGCGCTTCCATGGCCGGAACTACGATATCTGGTACCGGGGTGAGAAGGAGGATGACCACAGGCTGGACAGATACGACTATCTCTACAAGAAGGAACAACTGGAGCCCTGGGCGCCCCGGATCAAGGAGGCAGAATTGAAAGCCGCGAAAGTGAGGGTATATTTCAACAACCATGCTCGATCAAAGTCCGTGCGGAACGCCTTTCTGCTGATGGATATGCTTTCGATAGAGCACAAGTCCAAAGATATCCATCTGCAGGACCAGTTCACTCTTGGAGAGTTTTAGTTTGGATGCGTTGTCCTATTTCAGCGCCAACTCATATCTGACTTCGGTAACAACACTGTCCAACTGCTCATGGGTCAGCTCCTGTGTCTTCTTGAAACCAATGGATTGATAGAGCTGTGTGGCTATTGGAAGCATATTCACCGTCCAGAGAAAGCGGCCTTCCGACAGAAATCCAGAACCTCTTCCATGAGCCTTCGCCCAAGTCCCCGGCCCTTTACCTCTGGATCCAGAAGCAGCTATCGATGTTGGGCCTCATTCTCCGAGAACTTCACTATGGCCACCGAAGATCTCTCAAGATGTACGACCTATAGCATGCATCGAGGCCTATAGGTGAATTAGGCGGCTCAAACGGCACAGACGGAACAAAGTGTTTATTGATAATTGTATTTTTGTCCCACTAGATAATTCTATCATAAATCAACTGGGACAGACGGGACATAATACCAAGTTTTGTACCATAAGAGATGAGACAGAAATAATTAGGTGGGACACGAATAAAAATATCTATCGAGGCCTTGTCCCACCTGTCCCGGCTGTACCGGCAAATTACACCATACCAGCCGGGAGTTTTTCGGTGGTCGTGCAACATACGATGCATGCACCTCAAAAAACCAGAAGGGCCTATAGGTGAATTAGGCGGTACAGGCGGGACAGCCGGGACAAAGTGCCTACTGATAATTCTATTTCTGTCCCATTAGATAATTCCCTCGAAAATCTGATGGGACAATCTGCACGAGATGCGGACAGTTTTACAAGAGATTATGGAATAGAACGGGTCGATAATCAGTTTGCCTGGATTTAGCTCTTGGCGGAAATCTGGTCGCGATAGGGTTCAGGCGCTTGCTTTCGGATTCAGCCCAATCAAGAAATAAACCCCTCCCGGTGGCCTCTCGCTCAATCCGTTGGGATCTTGAGTTAGAAATGATTACTTTTTTGTCCGTTTTCATCAAAGTAAGCGAATTTTACCAAAGCATATGGATTCGCTAGAGCCTAGGATCGGCGCTCTCAATCCACAAGAACAAATTCGGTTAAAATTTGCCTTTTCTTGCGGGTCTGTAAGCGGCCCAATCCATCTATATCTTCGAAAAGCAGCTAATGTCCTCTGTAGGCTAGGGCCCTGGGTGCCCGTCTCATGCAGAAGATGATCGCGTCGATGAATCTCCATAAGTCACCACTAGCAATGGCATCCCAGTCAGTCGGTAAGCGTATATCCTGCGAGCAAGTTGATCTTAGTGAAGGAGTAGCTCTCTATGACCAAAGGTAACTATGCCGATGCCAACGATGCCGCAGAATGGTACAACAAAGGCGTTGATCTCGGTAAGCAGGGCAAATACGACGAAGCCGTCAAGGCTTACGATGAGGCCATCAGGCTAGATCCCAACAAAGCCAATGCCTGGAATAACAAAGGGGTTGATCTCGGTAAGCAGGGCAAGTACAATGAGGCCATCCTTGCTCTCGATGAAGCCATCAGAATAGATCCCAACCTTGCCGATGCATGGAGCAATAAAGGTGTTGCTCTCGGTATGCAGGGCAAGTACGATGGGGCCATCCAAGCTCTCGATGAGGCCACCGAGCTTGATCCTAAAGATGCCGATGCCTGGCACAACAAAGGTCTCGCTCTCAAGTTGCTCGGTCGTACTAGTGAGGCAAAAGCTGCCTACGCCAAAGCCAAAGAGTTGGGATATAGTGGGTAGAGCTCGACTCCAATCTCACATCATTTTTTAAAACTTTGTGGCCTTCGGGTAGGCAATGGGCGTAGGCGCAAAAATAGTTGAAAGGAAGGTTGCCATCTGATCAAGCTGCAATCATTTCCCTCAGCTTTTGGATGGCCTCCATGGCCTGGGTGGACTCGCTGTTTTTCACATCTCCATAGTGTTTTATGATCTCTTCTATGGGTGTGCTGAGCATGTAGATTTTCATGGGCCGACCTTTTCCCTCGGCCTTAATTTCGCGTTCATTGACCCAATTATTTTGGCGCAGTGTACGCATTGCTATACTCACCTCTGGCTGCCTCAGGTCCGTTGCCCTCTCAATCTCCCTGGAGTTTACTTCGTCCATGTTCGCCAGAAAGGTGATCAGAGTGGCCGCGTTCCTCTGTACACCCAGACTTCGTAGTGCTTCTATGATTTCCAGATCTTTTTCGTCCAGAACTTTAACGGTTGATTGTTTTATTATAATCCCTCTCTCTTTATAGATATTTTAGTCATATATATATATTTTCTTTAAAACCGAGTTATCATAAACCTTGAAAGGGGGACACGCCTGAATTCGAGCAAAAATTCTTTAGGTTATACTACTATTATCATTTGGCTAGGTGGCAGTCTCATCCCATACACCCCATTCAGGACTGACCCCTGCCATCCCTTTTTTTAGTAGATAACCCGCTGGATGACGAGACGAAGCCATGCATGACATAGGCCAGCAGAAGCGCTGGATTATTCAGCACTTTTTGCTTTCGCTGATATTGAAAAGTCGAGATAGGGCAATTGTTTGAAAAAATCATTTCATAGTGTTCAGCACCGATAACACCGCAGCCTCCAGCGGATCATCCTGCGCATAGAAAGCCTCGCTGGAGTGCTTTTTGGGCATCACCGTCAGCCTCTGTTACGTTAACCTGGTCCTGCATCTTCTGGGACCAGCTGGCCTTCAGCCGCCTGTCCGTGACATCCTCATGCCTTCGAATCTTCGCCCCACATCTACTCCCCCAGGCAGAAATTCGCCGGTCACAGCCCTTCCTCGCGCTCCTCCAGTCCACTCTCCTCCAGACGCCTCTGTATTATCTCCTTCACCTCGCCGGGCCGGGCGCGGAAGACCTCCGCCAGGATCTCCCTTGGCCTTCTCAAACCCCAGGGTGCTAGCGCTGACAGCCAACCTGGACACACGACGAGTCTGACTTCGCGCCTCCAGGGCCACCTCATGAGTATGCCTCCAGAGTTCTCTGGGCTCCCGGCATCTTCGCCTCAGCCTTTCACCCAACTTCTCGTCTGCTAACTGTAGATGCAGAAGCCCCGTCGGCCAGCTCGGCCATTTTCTGTAGGTGAATGTCCAGCGTGAGCGAGTAGAACAGAATAGTGGCCTCACTGGAGGTCTGCTTCAGCGGTAGCTATGATGTTTAATCATTATTAAACACAGCTTCCGAAACCAATGACTTCTTTGATAAGGTCGTCAATCATTTCTTTTGTCTGGGAAAATTGGCCTGAGCGGTCGCCTGTTGTTTCATCCATATATAGACATCTATTCACCTCGACCATAATGGATGAGACTCTTTTATCTTTGCCAAGATGCATTAGTGGCACATAGGTCCCGGCAAAGGGTTTGTCAATGGCTACCGTTATTCCATTTGCTTCGTAGAATGACCGTACCAAGGCTATCAACTCCTCAGGAGTGTGGAACGGATCCGTGCCGATGCAAATATCCGGCCTATCGGAGGATTGATCCAGTTCGTAGGGTAGCGGCTTTGAAGGAAATGAGTGGCAGTCTACAATCAGACATCGATCAAATCGTTCCAGCATTTCCTGCACCTCTTTTCTCAAGGCCTCATGGTATGGCCTGAAGTAGGTGAATAGCATCTCTTCCTTTTCTCTTGCTGGTAGGTCTTTTCTTAGAATTTGCTGGTAAGCCGTTTTTGTATAAATGGCCCCCATTCCCTTTGAGCTCATTACTTCTTCATTCTCGTTCTCAAATCGTTCAGGATCAACTACCAGCCTGCTATAGTTATTCACCAGAGCCAAACCACCTGAGGCGACAATACCTGCAAAAAGCTCCGGTGTGTAGCTGTCTGTCATCAAAATCAATTCTTTCTTGAGGTCTGCATCGCTCAGCAAAAGAGAGTCCCGCACGTCTTGCGGAATGAAAGTGGAGCCGTGAGGCACATGAGCTATGATAGGGATTGTTGGTTTGCCTATTGAGATAATGCTGAACGGGTTTTTGCTCATCTGGTTAATCAATTGTATTCATGCAAACATCAACTTTGCGGATAATATCGACAGGAGCATCTTGTGCGCTGGACTCAAGAGATTGAGCTCAAGAATAACCGAATTTAGAAGATCACAATTCATCATCCGGGGCAGCCAGCTTAATTTACCGGATGTCGTGGAGCGCTAAAGGACCGGGAACTGAGATATGGAGCTATTTTGGACATCATAAACGGTGTGATTTGCCGCAAAAGGTGAGACAGAAATAATTAGGCGGGACAAGAATAAAAATATCTTCAGAGGCCTTGTCCCGCCTGTCTCGGCTGTACCGGCTAATTACACCATACCAGGCGGAAGTTTTTCGGCGGTTGTGCGACATATAATCCATGCACCTTAAAAAACCAGAGGGGCCTATAGGTGAATTAGGCGGTACAACCGGGACAGCCGGGACAAAGTGTCTACTGATAATTCTATTTCTGTCCCATTAGATAATTATCCCAAAAATCTGGTGGGACAACCCGTATAAGAGCGGTACAGTCTTGCCAGAGGGAATTATAGCGAGGGCTCGATGATCCATTTTACCAATCCCGGCAGGTTACAGAAGTTATAGTGGCCTTGCAGCATTTGGCGAAAATCGAGCCTTGATAGGGTGCATGCGATTATTTTTTCCCTCTTGCCCTCGATAGATCCTAGATTCCCGTTGACCCATAACGAGCCCGGTAATGCTTGATTTTATATCCCTTGAAATTTTAAAAGGTTATCGCTTATTAGAGCGTTGATTCCTTGAAATTTCAAAAGGTTCTCGTTTATCGGAGCGTTAAGTTTATCATCGTTATGTGTTACATTATACATAACGATGGGGTAAACTTGCATGGCGGCAATTGTCTATCAAACAGATAAACGATCAGGCATCACCTATGCCTATCAATCCGTATCATACTGGGACAAAGAAAAGAAACAATCACGTGCCATGCGCACCTTAATTGGGCGGGTGGATAAAGAAACTGGAGAAATTGGCCCTACTGATGGAAGAAACCGAAAGAAACAAGATGCTAAGGTACCTGCCAAACGTGGACCCAGGGCAGCTGAGATGGCCTATCGATCCTTTTATGGGGCTACCTACCTGCTGGATGCGATCGGCGAGCAATTGGGGATCACCCATGACCTGAAACGGTGTTTCCCTGACACTTACAAACAAATCTTGTCCATCGCCTACTACCTGATCCTTGAAGACAGCACACCACTATATCGCTTTGAGAAGTGGGGAATCCTCCATAAGCATCCTTATGAGGAAAACATCACCTCACAACGTAGCAGCGAGCTGTTTGCCAGCATCACCGAAGAGGATAAACAACGGTTTTTCACCCTTCAGGGAAAAAGAAGGTTGGAAAAAGAGTTCTGGGCCTATGATACAACCACCTTGTCCAGTTACTCAGAAACCCTCCGACAAGTACAGTTTGGCTTTAACAAAGAGAATGACAGGCTGCCTCAGTTGAATGTGGCCCTGGTATTCGGGCAAGAGTCAAACCTCCCTTTCTATTACAGAAAACTCGCGGGTAATATCCCTGATGCCAAAACAGTACGTCATCTGCTTGAAGAACTGGATATCCTTGGTTATTCAAAGGTAAAGCTAGTCATGGACCGTGGATTTTATAGTGAATACAACATCAACTGCCTGTACAGGAAGCATGTGAAGTTCCTTTCGTCTGTCAGGATGTCTCTGGCCTTTGTTCGAAAAGAGTTGGACGCCATCTACGATACGTTTAGGAGCTTTGAGCATTACAACGAGGATTATGAACTCTATTGCCGAACGGTTAGAACTACCTGGGATTATATTCAGGAGCATCCGTACAAGGGAGAAACTGTCCAGGAATCACGTCGTCTTTACATTCACTATTACTACAACATCGATAAAGCGGCTGAGAATGAGAAGGCCTTTGACCGTCGATTGTTTGCACTGAAACAGGAACTGGAATCTGGCAAACGTGTCCCCGAACATGAAAAGCTCTACCAGAAGTATTTCAACATTAAGACAACGCCCAGACGGGGAACACAGGTAACGGTCAGGGAAGAGAACGTCAGAAATGCCAAGCGCTATTATGGTTTCTTTGCTCTGATCACCAATGAGACAATGGATGCGGTTACCGCTCTTGAACTCTACCGCAACAAAGATGTTGTAGAAAAGGCCTTCGGCAACCTCAAGGAACGCCTGAACATGCGCCGTACTCTTGTCTCGTCGGATCAGAGTCTTGAAGGGAAGATGTTTGTACAGTTTGTAGCACTGATATGCCTGTCCTACATTAAAAAACAGATGCAGGTGAAAGGTCTTCTTAAGGACTACACGTTGCCAGGTCTATTGGACAAACTCGATGTCATTGAATGCTTCGAACAGCCAGGCAAATCGCTTCGAGTAGGCGAGATGCTGGAAAAACAAAAACAACTGTACCATGATCTGGGGCTGAACCCGCCTACCTCGTTATGAGTGGGCGGGAATATAGGATCTCTATGAACAGATTGCTAACAGGCGAGAGGATTTTGCTCAGCAACTCAGTCACATGCTTGTAAACTCTTATGGCATAATATGTTTCGAAGATTTGAATATAAACAACATGACTCAAAATCATAACCTGGCGAAAAGCATTCTGGATGCATCATGGAACAAGCTTGTACAATACACTTCATACAAAGCGGTAGAGGCTGGTAGGAAGGTTGTACTGGTCAATCCATTGAATACATCTCAGATGTGCTCTTGCTGTGGTCAAACAGTCAAAAAGGATCTATCCGTCAGAGTCCATAGTTGTCCTTATTGTGGATTGTCGATGGACAGAGACCTTAATGCAGCTAAGAACATTCTCAGACTGGGGCTACAGTCTGTGGCGAAAGCCTAGATGCCCGCCAATTCATTGGAGGGAGTAGTCACCTGCGGGAACAAAGAACGGTCAAATAATTATTTATCGCTTCCCCCGCATATCTATCATGATGGCCTATTATGAGACGGTCCGGCGCATCCTGATAATAATATTCGTAATTAACATAGCCACTGCCCTTGTCAAAGGAGGCTATGGCATTCTCACCGGCTCACTCTCCATGAGCGCAGACGGCCTGCATTCTCTCTTCGACGGCACCTCTAACATCATCGGCCTGGTGGGCATCTCTCTGGCGTCCCGCCCTCCCAATAAGGAATATCCCTACGGCCATGCCAAGTTCGAAACCTTTGCCTCTCTGGGAATAGCCATGCTGCTATTCGCCGGTTCTATCCAACTGGTTCTGGCTTCCGTAAATCGCCTGCAAAACCAGACCTTTCCCCAGATTACCGAACTGTCTTTTGCAGTTATGGGCATAACCCTGCTCATCAATATCGGCATCTCGGCTTACGAATATGTTCTGGGCAAGAGGCTGAAGAGCAGCATCCTGGTGGCCGACTCTTTGCATACGCGTAGCGACGTCTTGGCGTCTCTCGGCGTCATTTTGGGATTCGTCGCTGTTAAGATGGGCTATCCTCTGGCCGATCCGGTCATGGCTCTGCTTATCTGCGGCCTGATCCTATTAACCGGTCTGGAGATTGTAAGAGACAGCTCCAAGGTATTGCTGGACAAAGCTCTGGTCGAAGAGAGCCTGATAGTTGACCTGGCCGAGTCGGTAGAGAACGTCTGCTCCTGCCACAACGTTCGCACGCGAGGCACGAGCGGAGAAATTTTTGTGGATATGCATATTGGAGTGGACTCCTCGCTATCCATAGATGCCGCTCATGAAGTAAGCGAGAATGTGGAGAGCATGATAAAGAGCAGGGTCACAGGAGTTAGGGATGTGATGGTTCATCTGGAACCCAAGGGCTATTGCGAGCGCAATGGCCGGACGGACTTGAAATCAAAGCAATAATGGAAGATGAGAATAAACACGGAGATGAATGAAGATGCAAAATGTCTCAATCACAGTTTCGCCTGCGGGAACCGCCGCGGCCAGGACCTTTGCCTATAAAATCCAGATCGATGGCATAGTCATGGCAGAGAGAACGCTTACACCAGTTCAGACACAACAGGTACTAGAGACTGCATCTCAGTACTTCTCTCTTTTGCAGAGCACTGAAAGGGCTAACGCGAAAAACTATCTGCCCATCCTTCGTAATGGATTATTTCATCTCTTCTTGGAGGCAGGCGGACAGGACTATGCAGTCATGATCCTGCCGGATGCACGGCTGACGATTGCCTCACCAATCCCGGAGGTGCTGCAACTGCCCTGGGAGCTGCTCCATCTTTCCAGTATCATTCGTCTGCCCAGGATTGCGGAAGGGCTTGTTGCCGTCCCGACCACGCCCACGCCCGGGCCTTTGCGTGTGCTTTTCCTGGCAGCCGAGCCAATAAAATATGAAGAAGAAGAGCAGTCGATCCTGAAGGTATCTGAGGGCCTGGACATGACTCTCGCCATCTGCGAGAGCGGCACCTGGGAGGAGCTGAAAGGTCGGGCAGAGGCCTTCCGCCCCCATCTGGTGCACCTGGTGGGCCAGGGAAAAGTCTCAGGTGACGGCGTAGCATTCTCTTTACAGGGACCGGCAGGTCGAGCTGATCTGCGAACGGCTGAGGAGCTGGCTCTTGCCCTGAAGGACACGGGCCTTGTGGGCATCATCCTCTCCGGCCTGCAGAGCGAACCCCCCTCAGCTTTGCATCTTCTCTGCCAGGAGCTGGCAAAGAGCATTCCTCTGGCCGTGGCCTGGAATGCACCAACCTCTGCTGGCAAGGTTCTCTATCGTTGCCTGGCTGCCGGTCAATCGATGGATGAAGCAGTGCTATCCGTGCGCCGGGAGACTGTAAAGAGCGCCGAGCCCGTTTCAGTTCCTGCACAGTACTCAATCTATGATCAGCCAGAGATCTTTGACCACCAAAATAATGCGGCTACGCAGCCAGTATCCCTTTGCCGGGAGCTTTCCGCCCTGCCCGGACTGACGGAAGGCCGGGCGGATTGCTTTGTGGACCGGAGACGGGATTTGCAGCGGCTCATTCCCGCGCTACGTGAAGGTGGTATGCAGGCTCTGATCATCACCGGCCAGGATGGCGTGGGCAAGAGCACTCTGGCAACATGTCTCGCTCGCCTGCTGCTGCCCGCCGGCTACAGCGTTCTTTGCATTTACGGCTCGCCACATAACCGCATAAGTTCGGCCCGGCTTCTGGAAGCGGCAATCGTCCATTTGAGAGGAATTGGTGAAGAGGAGGCGGCAAAAAGCCTCAAGGACACAAAGCGCTCCGTCCGGGAGCGATTGAAGAGTCTGATGCAGTTGATGAATGCATCTCGCATTCTCATGGTCTGGGACGGCCTGGACCTGGACGCCAAGACCCGCAGGATTTCTGACCAGGACCTGGCCGAGCTTTACCTGATGATGCTAAAGGGCATGACTGCCGGGCGCATCATCATCACCTGCAGGACTCTGCCGGCCGATGCCCTGACCCTGCCCGCCCGGGCAGCGCAGTGGAAGCTGGAGGGCCTGAGCCAGGCAGCATTCATCAGATATCTTCTCCGGGACGGGACACTGGCAGACCGCTATAAAAAAGGCGAGATCTCCTATGACGCTCTTGCTGAGCATCATCTTGCCGCTTTTGGCCATCCGGCTCGCCTGGCCCAAATATGCAAAGCTCTGGGGCAGGGAGAATTCGCTGCAGGCGAGGACCTGCTGGCAAATCTAACCTCCCACCTCGATTCCGCCTCCAGCCATGCCATCTCTCAGGCCGCGGTATTCAGCATAGCCATAAGCACAGCAGGCCTGGCTGAAGTTTGCGCTCTGACAGAAGATCAGGCTGCCGCCACGGCCGGAGCGTGGCAGAATCTCTCGCTGGCCTATGCCGTGGGAGGGCTGTGGGCCGTGCCCTCACCCCTTCGCGCCTCACTCCTGGCTGCCATAAGTATGGAGGAGCAAAGAGCGGCGCAAAAAGCGGCTGGCGATTTTCTTAGAAAGCTGGCCGAGGCAGGTCATAGCTCAGAGCTGGGTCTCTCTCGTCTAGACATCCTACAAGAAGCATGCGGGCACTATTTGGCAGCCGGGGATATGGACAGTGCCATAGCCGTAACGGCTCGCATCAGCGGATATCTGGAGAGGCGCGGCTACTACTCCGAGCTGATCCGGCAAAACAGCGAACTCTTGCATCAGGACCGGCAATGTGCTCCCATGGCCTGGATCGCAAAAGCTCATCAGGATTTGGGCGAATACAGAAAAGCGGCAGAGTGGTACGGGCGGGCCCTGCAAATCGCCCCGGATGCCGCTGCTTATCATGGTCTGGGCACAGCACTCATGCACCAGGGAAAGCATGATCTCGCCAGAGAGGGCCTGCAAAAGGCTGCGGATGCTTTTCATGCAGCAGGTGACCTGTCCAGCGAAGCTGCCAGTCTGAGCAGCCTGGCGGCGATCGACATGCTGAAAAAAGAAAATGAGGCCGCGAAAGAGAAGCTGCAGAAGATCGTAGAGATCATGAAAGGCCTAGGAGATATGAAAGGTGAAGCTGCGACATTGCAAGAGATGGCCCGCCTGGATATGAGCCGGTCTGATTATGAGGGCGCGCGCCAGAGTTTAGTGAGTTCGATGGCTCTGTTGGAGGCTGCAGGAGACCGGAAGGGCGCAGCTTTTGCACTCTTTAATCTGGCCAGCCTCGATCTGGAGAAAGGCGACTTCCCGCAGGCAGGAGCGGAGTATGCAAAGGCTCTGCCCATCTTTGAGGGGATGGGCGACAAGGCCGGCATCGCCGCCATCCTGCACAGCCTGGGCATGATTCATTCTCAGGCAGGGGAGAAAGAAGAAGCAATAGAAAGCTTCCAAAAAGCCCTGCAGATCAATCATGAACTGGCCGATAGGCCCGGCGAGGCAGGAGCCTTCTTCCAGCTCGGTGTGCTGGCTGTGCAACAGAATAAGATGCAGGAAGGTCTGCAGCTCATGGCGCTGGCCGCCGTGGTCTTGAGGAGCATCAAGAGCGATGATCTGAAAAACGTCGAGCCGCTGGTGGAGCGGCTGGCAGCTCAAATGAGCTATTCTCAAGAGCAGTTCATGATTCTGGTGCAGGAGGTCTTGCATAGCTATTCTAAAGACCGGGGAATGGGACTGGTGGCTAAGGCCTTTGGAAAATAGGGCCGTTTGCTTGAGGTTTGCTCGTAGCCTGAATCTCAGAGGGATCAAAGAATAAATACCAGGAGGTATATCATCGGCAAAAGAGGGGATTTCATGCGCCAAAATACCCTGTATCTCATCATAATTATAGTATTATTTTGCGTTTCAATTACGCAGGCCAAGCCAGCCGACCGCCCGGAGACAGGGACCTACATTCGCGATATGCACCGGGACGGCTATGGCCTGCTGGTCATCTACAACAACTGGACCATGGACACCGTGGCCGTGCTTACCGATAAGAAGGTGAAGCCAAAGCTAGCCGTCTACCTGCGCGCCATGGATGCGCTGGAGATAAATGGAATTGAGGATGGAGAATACGGCCTCTATTTCACCATAGGAGACGACTGGAATGCAGGGGAAGGCAAGTTTGACAAGGTCTACGGCTATTATCGCTACAACACCCCCATGCTCTTCGAGACAAAGGATGTAGGAGAGGAGATAGAGTATACCATCCTGGAGATGGACCTCTACAAGGCCGATGCCACCAACTTCATGCCCGACCAGTTCCAGTTTCCCGACATCAGCTCTTGAGAAAGACCGCTTCCACTTCGGCGCGCACAAAGGTCTCTCCTTTTACGCATAGCTTCCAGCAGTGCGTGCCGAGGGAGAGTGGCCGAAGGTGGCAGAAAAGCTCCTCCACCTCGTTTTCTGTGAAGTAGTGGGTAAGAATGCCGCTGCCCCGCTGAAATGTTCCAGGCTCCACCTCTTCGCCCTCTCCGGTTCGCATATCCTGCTTGCTAAAATCCCGGAAGAAGAGCCGCCCACCAGGCACGAGAGCGCGCGCTGCCTCGCGAACCATAGAGCGGCGGTCTGCGGCTAGCAGGTGGCCGGTCACATGGAAGGCGAAGACCGCATCAAAGCTCTCTCGTTGCAATGGCAAGCGACTGGCATCGGCTTGGATGATGTTGGCATCCCCTGCCACTTTGCGAGCCAGGCGCAGGGCCTGAAGTGAGACGTCCAGGGCGAGCGTCTTCCAGCCGCCGGGCAACGCACAAAGCGTTTTGCCGTCGCCGCATCCCAGCTCCAGAACGAATGCGCCCTCGGGCAAGATGGGCAGATCCTTGACACCGCCCCCCCAGAGGCGTCCGCGGCTGGCGTAGTCTTTATCCCAGGCTTTGAGGTGAGAGTTAATGTGAGTGTCCACGAGAGTCTTGGTAGAGACTATGCCGCAATAATCCTTTGGCCTAAAAAAACAGTGCGATGGTTATTAGTTCCAGGCCGTCGCCCATCCGCTCATGGATATATTAGACCGCTTCCGGGGCTGTCTCCTGGGCGTGGCCGTGGGCGACGCTCTGGGAATGCCCACCGAGGGTTACACTGCCCGGGAGATCAAGACTAAATTTGGCATGGTTCGTGAGATGATGCCAGCGCCAGAGGGCCACTTTCATAGCGGCCTATTAGCCGGCCAGTTCACCGATGACACAGAAGAGACGCTGCTCCTGGCCGAGTCGCTTGTCGAGGCAGCGGGCTTTTCTCCGGACAGATTCGCCGAGAAGCTCGCTGCCTGGGGAACGACCTGGACGCAAGACGAGCGGCTAAACCGGGGAGTGGGGTTTGCCACCCGATCCGCCGTGGAGAGCCTGATTGCAGGAACTGCCTGGCAGCAGTCGGGCCTGGCCATCTCCACATGCGGCAGTGCCATGCGGGCCGCGCCCATCGGCCTTCTCTACCACACCGATCTGAACATCGTGAAGAGCTATGCCGACCTGCAGAGCCTGCCCACCCACACCTCGGCTGCCGCTCGGGCGGCGGCGGTCGCCGTAGCTGTTGGCGTTGCCCTCTCCTTTAGCGGCTTTTCTAAGGATATGATCTTGAGGAATGCCGCATCCCAGGCCAGCCGCCTGGATGCCGAATTTGCAGAGCGACTTCTCTGGATAGGAACGCTCCTGGACCTGCGGCCCGAGGACGCCCTGGGTCTGATCCGAAATTCTCCCCTGGCCGCGGAGACCGTTCCCGCCGCATTTTACTGCTTCCTCAAGTTTGGGCCGGAAGATGCGCTCATCATGGCTGCCAGCAGTGGAGGTGACACCGACACCATAGCTTCCATCGCAGGCTCTCTTTTCGGTGCAGCTCTCGGCCCCACCTGGATTTTGGAAAGCTGGCTGGCCGCCCTGGAAGGCAGAGAAAGAATTGAGGATGCAGCACGGGATCTCTTTGAGCTTTCTGATTCCTTTTGCCGCTAGGGCGTGGCGAATTTATATCATTAGCTCGTGGGGGATTTTATGATAGATGTAGGAATTGTCGGTGGTTCGGGCTACACCGGCGGGGAGCTCTTGCGCCTCCTTGCAAATCATCCCGAGGTCAAGGTTGTTGCCGTCACATCCCGAAAGCTAGCGGGAAAACCAGTAACAACAGTTCATCCTCACTTAAAGAGCATCTATTCTCTGAGCTTTGAGTCGCTGAGCGGCAAAGAGGTTGCAGAGCGCTCTGACATTGTCTTTACCGCTGTTCCTCACGGCACAGCCATGGACTGGGTGCCAGAGCTGCTGGACAGCGGCACGCGGGTCATTGACCTGTCTTCCGACTACCGGCTGCCTATAGATGTCTTCGAGAAGACCTATGCCACAAAGCACCGCGCTCCTCGCGAAGCAGTCTTCGGACTTCCGGAGCTTCATCCCGAGGTGGCGCAGGCCAAGCTGGTGGGCAATCCCGGCTGCTATCCCACGGGAGCTATCCTGGCCGTGGCTCCACTGGCCAAGGCCGGTCTGGTGGAACGCGTGGTCTACGACTCCAAGTCAGGCATCTCCGGTGCGGGAACAGAGCCCTCCCAGACCTCCCACTACCCCAATATGTCGCAAAATATCATCCCCTACAAGCTCACCACACACCGCCACGTTCCGGAGATCAAGCAGGAACTCTCCCGCCTATCTCCCGGCATAAAGGTGTTCTTCACTCCCCACGTTATCCCCTCCGTGCGGGGCATCCTCACCACAGCTCACGTCTTCGTCCGAGCGGGGGCCGAGGAGACATTGCAGGATAAGGACCAGGTAGCTTCGATCTATCGCGAGTTTTACAGGAACGCTCCCTTCGTTCGCATGGCGGACGGCATTCCCAAGCTGTCCTCGGTGCGCGGCTCCAATTTCTGCGACATAAGCTTTGAGGCTGAGAAAGATAGCGATCGACTGGTAGTCATATCCGCCATAGATAACCTGGTGAAGGGAGCATCCGGCCAGGCCATTCAGAACATGAACCTCATGGCTGGCTTTGATGAGAAGATGGGGCTGTGGTTCCCAGGCATGGCGCCCTGAAACCAAATGGGTGAAAATCAGGTGAACTAAATGAAAGTCAGAGATATTATGAACGTCAAGCCCGTCACCGTCCAGGCGGAAGCTCTTGTGAGCGAGGCGGCCCGTCTTTTACGAGAGAATAAGATCAGCGGCATGCCGGTTCTGGATGGAGAGAAGCTGGTGGGCGTGGTATCGGAATCGGACCTCTTGCGCCTTTTATCTGTGGATGAGAAGGAAGGCACTCTCTGGCTTCCCAGCCCCCTGGAGATCTTCGAGATTCCCTTCAGGGATCTGGTTAAGTGGGAAAGGATGCATGCCAGCCTGGAAGAGATTCCAAACAAGAAGGTGGGCCATATCATGAGCGGCAACCTGCATGAGGTGGGGCCGGACGACTCTGTGGAGGAAGCGGCAAGCATCATGACCCGCCACCGCATCAACCGGCTGCCGGTAATGGAGAACGGGCGGCTGGTGGGCATAGTTACCAGGGGCGACATCATATCCGGCCTGGGGATGCAGCATGCAGAGAATTGAGGGCGGCATCTGTGCCGTTCCCGGCGTACGAGCTTGCGGTGTGCGCCAGGGAAAATATGGACTGGCACTGATCGCGGCCTCCGGAGCTGCTGCAGGTATGTTCACCACCAACAAGGTGAGAGCGGCGCCGCTGGATGTTACTGCCCAGCATTTGGCCGGAGGCTATCTGGACGGCATCATCGCCAACAGCGGCTGCGCCAATGCTTACACCGGTTCGCGGGGACAGGAGGACGCTCGGGCCATGGCCCGACTATTTGCCGGTTTTCTAAAGACCGATGAAAAAAAGATCGGCGTAGCCTCCACGGGCGTCATTGGCCGCTACATGGATCTGCCTCTCATCTCCCAGCTCTTCGAGCAGGCAAAAGTGAAGCTGCGAAGCGCTGGCGAAGCGAGCACAGAAGCGGAGCGGGCCATCATGACCACGGACACTCGTGAAAAAGAGATCGCCGTAGAGCACGAGGGGCTACGCATAGCCGGCATAGTAAAGGGCGCGGGAATGATCGAGCCCAATGTGGCCACCATGCTTTGTTTCCTTTATACGGACGCAAATTTCCCAGCAGAAACGCTGCACGAATGCCTCGCCGATGCCGTGCAGGATAGCTTCAATATGCTTACCGTGGACGGAGACACCAGCACCAACGATACTGTGCTCCTCACCTCAACGGGAAAAGTCCAGGCCAAACTCGAGGATTTCTGCATAGCCCTGAGGTACGTCTGCATGGAGCTGGCAAGAATGATGGCCAGGGATGGTGAAGGCGCCAGCAAGTATTTTGAGACCGTTGTCAGAGGCGCGCGCAGCATTGAGGACGCCCGTCTGGCTGCCAAGGCTGTGGCTCGAAGCAGCCTGGTCAAGACAGCCGTCTACGGTGCCGATCCCAACTGGGGCCGCATCATCTGCGCGGTGGGATATTCGGGCGCAGAGATGGACCCGACAAAGATCACACTGGGCCTGGAAGGAACAGGCGGCACCAAGGTATCACTGGTAGAAAAGGGTCGTATTGTGGATGGCGTCTTGGATCAGGCCAAAGAGATCATGTTAGGAGATACTATTACCATCAATATTGACCTGGCTTTGGGCCCAGCAGAGGCCCGCGGCTTTGGCTGCGATTTGACCCACGAGTATGTGAATGTAAACGCCAACTACACAACCTGATTGAGCTGACATGTTTCGCGATCAACGTCTGGGAGAAAGCCAGCAGGATGTCTCGGACTACCTTTCCAGCCGAAAGGCGGACGAGAGGATCTTTCTGGCCGATCTGCTGGTGGACAAAGCCCACCTGATAATGCTCAAGGAGCTGGGCCTGATATCGACGAAGGTATGCTCCCAGATCATGGCCGCACTCGACGATCTGATGCAAGCGGGCCCGCAGTCGCTGGGCGCAGGTGAGGATGTGCATGAGGCCATCGAAGCTTATATCGTGAGTGAGATCGGCCCGGAGGGTGGCCGAATGCACACAGGTCGCTCCAGGAACGATGAGGTGGCCACCTGCATTCGTCTGGCCCTGCGCTCCCAAATGCTGGACCTCATGGGTGAGCAGATTTGCTTGATCAGCACTCTGGTGAGGCTGGCCGGGAAGCACACCGATACCGTCATCCCCGGATTTACCCACACTCAGCACGCCCAGCCTACCACTCTGGCCCATCATCTCCTGGCCCATGCCGATGCTGCCGAAAGAGACCTGGCCCGCCTGGAGGACGCCTACCAACGGGTAAACCAGAGCCCTCTGGGCGCAGCGGCCTTTGCCTCCACCGGCTTTAAGATTGACAGGAATAGAACCAGCAGGCTGCTGGGCTTTGACGGCCTGGTGGAAAACAGCATGGACGCCGTGTCCACCCGCGATTTCATCCTGGAGGTCCTGGCCGACCTCTCCATCTTGATGGTAAACCTCAGCCGCCTGGCCGAGGAGCTGGTGCTGTGGTCCACCTCCGAGTTTTGTTACCTGGAACTTGACAACCTCTATGCTTCGACCAGCTCCATCATGCCCCAGAAGAAGAACCCGGACACGGCTGAGCTGGCTCGCGGCAAAACCGGCTCGGTTTTGGGAAGCCTCATGGCCGCCCTCACCATCTGCAAGGGCCTGCCCATGAGCTACAACCGCGATCTTCAAGAGGTCACGCCCCACCTCTGGCGCGGTCTGGACTTCGCAAGAAGCACGGTTCGCATACTGGACGGCTGCGTCTCCTCTCTCAAGTTCAACCTGGAGCGATTGGAGACCTGTTCCGGCGCGGGGTTCTCCACGGCCACAGAGATCGCCGACTCGCTGGTGCGCATTACCGGCATGCCCTTCCGGACCGCACACCGCATTGTAGGAAAGATTGCCGCCTCGGGCCGAAAGCCAAGCCAAGCCGAGCTGGATGAGATCGCTTTGGAGATGGCGGGCTTTAAAGCCAGTGAGCGCGGCTTTTCCGAGATGGATCTGCAAAGGGCGCTGGATCCACGAAGCAACGTCGCCTTGCGGGCCAACACGGGCGGGCCTGCTCCAGTGGAGACAGAGCGGATGATCAAAGATAGGCGGGAGCGGATTTCGGCAAGCGAGGTGCGGCTGGCCGGGAGGCGGAGCCGGGTGGAGAAGGCGCTGGGGGAACTGGGGGCAAAGAGATAGCTAGAAGAGAAGCAAACGTTTTCTGTTAAGGTTGGCTGCACCGCCGGCCTTTTCTGTCAGCACGATCCTCTGCGCTTTGTGCCTGCCGCTCTTGACAATTACCAGAGGATCGCTAACCTTTCCGGCCTTCGGCTACAATCCTGTGACCACGCAGGGAGTAGCCGACCTCATAATCCAGATCCGGGCTGGCATTCAATGACCTTGATTGCTGCCAGCTTTTCTCGGACAGCTTCACGAATGAGGATGCCTCACGCCCATGCGGATATATCCAGCTTCATGCCTTCGAATAGTATGGCCACGGGCCGGGATGTCTCCGATACGAAGGGTATCTTGACGTTGAGACGCATCGACTCTCCCGCCGGAATCTTCTTCAATGCATCACCCTGTTCTCCAGAATAAACCCAGCCGAACTGGTCTACCAGGGCAAAGCTAGAGCTGTTGTATTCTGCGGTCTGGTTTGCACTATTGGTGATGTTCAGGTCCAGGTTGAAGTTTCCCTGACGCCATCTCAATCCATTTTGTTCAAATGTTGCTCCATAAAACCGGAGCGTTACATTTTGATCAGTCACTTCAGGCATACCTGTCCAGTCTATGTAAAACGGATCAAAGTGAGAAGGCACAACTCTAATACCCTTTACGATGATCTTTTTTGGGACGTCGAAGAGAAGCATATCTCTGATGGATCCGCTATACGGGGTCTCTGTCGGAAACCCATGCAGAGTAGATCGGTAAGGACCGATGTTGCCGTTATATGTATTATTATCACTATCTATCAGCTCTGCGTCGTATGCATCCAGATCACTGGCTGAGATATCAACATATAATCCATTGCCGTATTCATATTCCATAACACCATAGATGGTCGCATTGACTACCCCGTTGCCGCCGTGCAGGGGAAAGGCCTGACCGAATGGTATCAAGATCATTAGCAAAGCGAATATTATAGCAGCTGCAAGCCGGCATCGCCCGGGATCGAAATCATTCATAAGCAATATTATCGCGGCCAATTTCTTAAATAGTATTGTGTCGATCGGCATTTGTTGGGGACCGATAGCTTGAAGGCAATTCAGCCATTGGCTATTTTGAAATGATATGAAATTGACAACAGAGAACTTCTGCGACCTCAGGCGAGCTAGCTATTCCAGAAAATGGGTTACCTTAAGCATACTGATAGGGATTGCCGCAGGCCTGGGTTCCATAGTCTTCTATTGGTCTTTGACGACAGCCACGCAGCTCCTGCTAGGGCTTGTTGCGGGATACGTCCCCCCCACTTCCACCGGAGAAGGTGCGACCGTATTTACCGGCGTGGCCAGGCCCTGGATTCTTCCCATCCTCACGGCGATGGGAGGACTGCTGAGCGGGCTTATCGTCTTTCACCTTGCACCGGAGGCCGAAGGGCACGGGACAGACTCTGCCATAGATGCATTTCACAACAAAGGAGGCGCCATTCGCCGCAGGGTGCCGCTGGTCAAAGCCGTGGCATCTGCCATCACCATAGGTTCGGGCGGCAGCGCCGGCAGGGAAGGACCCACCGCTCAAATAGCCGCGGGTATTGCCTCTGCCCTGGCTGATCTTTTCCATCTGTCCGATTCCGACCGGCGCATTGCCGTGGCTGCCGGGATCGGCGCAGGGATCGGTTCCATCTTCAAAGCACCCCTGGGTGGTGCGATCCTCAGCATGGAGGTCCTCTACCGCCGCGATTTCGAGTATGAAGCTCTTCTGCCATCCTTTATAGCATCCGTTGTGGGTTACAGCATCTTCGCATCCTGGAGCGGATGGGCTCCGGTATTAGGCAGCGGCATCGTCCCGCCTTTTAGCAGAGCTTCTGAGCTGATCTCCTACTCTATCCTGGGTTTGGTCTGCGGACTGGCTGGAATAGGGTACGGACGAAGTTTCTACTACATAAGAGACCTGTTCAAGAGCGCTGGAATTCCTAACTGGATCAAGCCCGCTATTGGGGGACTTATGGTCGGCTTAATTGGCGTCTTCCTGCCACAGGTCCTGGGCACCAGCTACGGCTGGCTCCAGTTTGCCATCAACGGCGACTTCATAGCCTTGCCCGCAACGGTCATGTTGGCGGTGGCACTCTTTAAGATTCTGACCACTGGACTGACCATTGGGTCAGGCGGCAGCGGCGGAGTTTTCGCCCCGGGTTTGGTAATCGGCGGAATGACCGGCGGCGTCTTGTGGACTCTCCTTCACAGCTACCCGGCCATCACACCCAGCTCGCCTTCAGCCTTCGTCATCGTAGGCATGATGGCCCTCTTTGGAGGCATCGCCAAGGTACCTCTGGCGGTGATCATCATGGTAAGCGAGATGACCATGGATTACACCCTCCTCATTCCCAGCATGCTGGCCTGCTCCATAGCCTATTTCGTTACCGGAGACAATTACATCTACGAAAAACAGGTGAATGTGAGGGCCCAGTCACCTGCTCATAGACTTGAGTACTCTGCTACACTCCTCAAGGCGCTTAAAGTGAAAGAGGCTATGGCCGTCAACGTACCTACTATCAGCCCCCGGTCGACACTGGATGAAGTGGCCAACCTCTTAGAAAGGTTCGAGGTTCACGCCGTTCCAGTCGTAGATGAGGGCAAGATGGTAGGGATTGTAGCCAAACTGGACGCAGTAAGATGCATCCACCTGGATGGGCCAATGGTATCGGTGAGGGATATAATGAGCACCAAGCTGATTGTAACCCATCCGGACGAATCCCTATTTGACGCGGTGAATAAGATGATCGTGAATCACATCAGCCAGCTCCCTGTTGTGGCGAGAAATAATCCAGATCAGATCCTTGGCTTGCTATCACTTGATGACGTTACCAGAATCCAATGCAACAAAAACGTTGGCTGAATGTAGCTAAAATTTCTTGAGGTATCAGAATTCAGGCTGTATTGTCCAGATATTCCGATAGCTTGGTCTGCGCCGCCATGCATTTCTCGCCCGGAATCTCCACAGGATACAGTCCCGTAAGACATCCCATGCAAAGGTTCTCCTTAGGTATGCCCACCGCGTCCACCAGGCCCTTGTGGCTCACGTAGCCCAGGGAGTCGGCGTTTATCACGGCCTCCACGCCCGCCACTGTCTTGTAGGCGGCTATGAGTTCCTCACGGCTGGCCATATCGATGCCCAGATAGCAGGGCGCCATGATGGGCGGGCTTCCGATGCGCACATGAACCTTTTCGGCCCCGGCCTTTCGGACCATGTCCACGATTCTGCGGCTGGTGGTGCCGCGCACAATGGAGTCGTCCACCAAGACCAGCTTATGTCCCTCGATATTGGGCCGAATGGTATTCATCTTCAGGCGCACGGCCGTCTCTCGCATGCTCTGATCGGGCATGATGAAGGTTCTGCCGATGTAACGGTTCTTCATCAGGCACTCCCGGTAGCTGATCCCTGAGAACTGGTGGTAGCCTACGGCCAGAGTAATCCCTGAGTCGGGGATGGGTGTGACTGTGTCCGCATTAGCCGGATGCTCGCGGGCTAAGTTGACTCCGATATTCACCCGCACCTCGTAAATCAGGCGACCATCCATGATGCTGTCCGGCCTTGCGAAATAGATGTACTCGAAAATGCAGTGCGCATGATGAGGGAGACGGGTCAGTTGATACGACTTCATCTCGCCGTGCCTGATTACTATCAGCTCGCCGGGCATAACATCGCGAATGAGCCGGCCATTCAGAGTATCTATGGCTGCACTCTCCGAAGCGACCATAATACCGGAATCGACCTCTCCTATGCACAGGGGCTTGATGCCCAGAGGGTCGCGCACGGCGAGCACCGTGTCCCCCCAGAGAAAGACGAGCGAGTAGGAGCCCACGATCTTACGCATCAGGGCACGCACAGCTTCCTGCAGATCATAGCGCAGAAGCTCTTTTACAAAAAGGTGAGCAATAACCTCGGTGTCCGAGGTAGAATAGAAGATGTCACCTGCCTGCTCCAGGTTCTCCCGGAGCTGGCAGGAATTCACCAGATTGCCATTATGAGCTATGGCAATAGCCCCATCTTTGAATTTTACCAATAGAGGCTGACTGTTTTCTATGCACGACCGGCCTGATGTCGGATATCGGACATGACCGATGCCCACCTGGCCACGCAGCAACGCGATTTGCGCGTCGTCGAATACCTCGGAGACAAGGCCCATACCCCGATGTGTGCGTATGGCCTTGCCGTCATGCACCGAAATGCCGGCGGCCTCCTGTCCCCGGTGTTGCAGGGCATAGAGGGCATAGTAAATGGATTTAGCTACATTATTGCCCGTCTCATTGAAGGAAATCCCGACAACGCCGCAGGCATCGTGCAACTTTTAACCTCTAGTAATCAGCCTTTCTCATCCACTTGTGACTTCCCATTCGCAGCTTGGTTGAATTACCAAAGCCGCAGTGAACACATACTTTTCTCTTGAAATTGAACGATATGCTGCCACAGCGTCTGCATCTGATATGCGAACTCTTGTGGCGCTTGCCCATAGAAGGAGTACCTTTCGTCATCTAGAATACCTCAAGGTGAAATATATACTACGTTATCTCCTCGCACGATCACAGTTCCAATCTTGCGTGCGACCGCCCCTTCTGCCACTTCTTCAGTTTTTTCGAGCACCAGGTTCATGTGTATATCATAACCCTGCAGCTCTCCCCGAAAGACCCTTCCGTCCTTTAGCTTAACTATGACAGGCCCGTTCAGTGATTCATTCAGAATATCAAGCGGTCTTTGACCCATTAACCTCTCTCCAGCATTGATAACCGCAAAAGGCTTCAAATTCCAAACGTGCTCGTTGCATATTTAAACCTATCGGGATATTCTGTTTTGCATGAAGATAAAATCCAGGCATCACCTAAAGGGGAGCGACGCTCGCAAGGTAATTGCAAAGATAGAGCCCTTACTGGACGATCCCTCTCGCCTGCGCCGATCATCGCTGGAGATGGCGATAAGCGACGAGGGGGTAGATCTCATCTTCGTAGATGGTCGGCCTTTGATGATGGTTGTGGAAGACCAGCCCTTTTTCACCGTTCTCGGGGCTATTGAACTTATGCCGAAGAAGCGGCTGGTAGTAGTAGATACGGGCGCTGTGCGCTTTGTGGTGAATGGGGCGGACATCATGAAACCGGGAATAGTCTCGGCCGATGCAGAGATAGCCATCGGCGACCTGGTGGTAATCATAGAAGAGCGGCATCAAAAGCCTCTGGCCATAGGCCGGGCCCTGGTAGCGGGAACGGATATGAAGGGAGAGGGAAAAGCGGTCAAGTCGTTACACCACGTAGGCGATGCGATCTGGAACGAGATGGAGGAAAGTTGAATGGAAGAGATTGGAGCGATTATCGGCAAAGGGTTTGCAGTCTGGAGGAGCAACCTGAACCTATGTATTCCCTTCCTGCTCGGCATCTTTGTCTCCATGCTGATCTTTGTTCCCTTCCTGGCCGCCCTCTTTGCGACCACCATGCCCACGGAGAGCATGAATGCGACAGTATTGCTACAAAATGTTGAGGATATGCAAAAGTTGCAGGATCAAATGCAAGGATATTTGGGCAGCCTTGCCATGGACAGGATCCTGCAGATCGCAGTTCTCTTCATAGTGCTGATCGTGCTCCTCTCTATGGTCAATGCATTCTTCACAGCCGGGGCCATCGGCATGGCCAGACAGGCTCTGGAGAAGGGAAAATCAGATACAAGCGCCATGTGGTCTGCTGGGAAGAAGTATTTTTTAAATATGTTCCTGGCAACCCTGCTGATGGGGTTCTTAACCCTTGCCGGCCTGATCTTCCTTTTGCCGGCGCTCATGCAGGACACGGCGTCTTTGCAGGCAGATTTGCAGGCCATGGGCTTGCTGGCCGCAGGTCTGCTCATGTTCATCCTTTATATTCTGGTCCTATCCGTGATCCTTGTCACCGTGCCTTATGCCCTGGTAGTCAAGGAGCTGGGGGCCGTGCAGGCCGTTTTGGCATCCATAAATTTTTTCAGGTATAACAAGTTTGATGTTGTTGTTCTCTGGCTGGTAGTAGCAGCTTTGTCTTTGGGCCTGCAGATGATAGGCGGCGCATTTTCCACGGGCGGGGGGACAGAAGGCGAGCCACTCTCAGCGATTACCGGCATAGTGAATCTGCTGGTCTTGGCGCCACTATCCAATCTCTGGTGGACAAGGCTTTATATGGACAGAAAAGGGATGCTAAAAGTCGATGAGGTGAAGGATCCGTGGTGAATTTTCCGAATTTGAACTATGCAGAGCTTATTTTGCGCTTTCGGCAGTATACGCTGATGCAGCAGGCAGCCATTGCCGGTTTTATGGTTCTACTGATATATCTCCCATATTCCTACTTTTTGTTGAAACTAAATATCGTAGAATCGATCAGCATGGCGGTTTATTCCGCCATCTTATTCATAGTAGTATACTACCTGACATCATCAATTATCACCAAGAAGAGCAAGCAGCTCGCAAAACAATCCGTGGGGCCGAAGAAGGGAATGCGCAATAAGTAAAAGTATAAGTCTGCAGCCAGCAAACAATACTCTTCGAGGGTCATGTAGATGCAGCTAAAGATCGTAGATATGAAGATTCCAGAAGGAGCTAATCTGATTATTGGACAGAGCCACTTTATCAAAACTGCTGAGGATATCTATGAGGTCATGACCGGTACAGTCCCGGTCGCGAAGTTCGCCGTCGCTTTCTCTGAGGCCAGCGGAGACTGCCTGGTGCGCACTGAGGGAAATGATGAGGATCTTATAGAGACAGCCAGACAGAACTCTCTGGCTCTGGCCTGCGGGCACACCTTTGTGGTGCTGATGAGAGGAGCTTTTCCCATCAACGTCTTGAACGCCGTCAAAGCAGTGCAGGAGGTCTGCGCCATCTTCTGCGCCACAGCCAATCCCTTGCAGGTGGTCGTGGCTGAGACGGAGCAAGGAAGGGGAATTATGGGAGTTATCGATGGCTTTTCGCCCCGCGGGGCTGAGACTCCGGCCCAGGTAGAAGAAAGGCGCAAGCTGCTCCGGAGGTTTGGATATAAACTTTGATCTGGCGGTTAAAAACGGCCGGGTTTTCACAGCCAGTGGGCTGATGAGCATAGACATCTGGATCAAAGACGGACAAATAGCTGCGCTTGGCGGTGCGCACCGGGCTGAGGAGAGAATCGACGGGAGAGGAATGCTGGTCCTGCCCGGCGCCATCGATGCCCATGTGCACTTTCGCGACCCTGGGCCCAATTACAAAGAGGACTGGGCCAGCGGCTCATCGTCGGCTGCCGCGGGGGGCGTGACCACGGTAATCGACCAGCCCAACACCATTCCCAGCACACTGGATGCCCGTACCTTTGCAGAGAAGCTGGATATAGCCCGGCATCGCTCTCTGGTAGACTTCTGCCTCAATGGGGGGCCCGGAAATATCGATGAGCTGGCGGCGGCAGGGGCGGCAGCTATCGGCGAGATCTTTTCCTATGAGCATAGCGATGAAACGCTTCAGAAAATCCTTACAAAAGCAGGGCGGGCGGGAATGCTGGCCAGCCTTCACGCTGAGGACGGGCAGATCATAAAAGAGAAGACCGATCCGCTATTGAGCAGGCATGACCCGGAGGTCTACTCGCTGGCCCGGCCTGCAGCAGCCGAGGCGCAGGCCATAGAGAAAGCCCTGCTCTGGGCGGATCGTCTGCACATCTGCCACCTCAGCTCAGCCCATGGATTGGAGAAGGTCGCAACGGCAAAGAGGGACGGCAGAAAGGTGACAAGCGAAGCGACTCCTCATCATCTCTTGCTCAGCATAAAGGACTACAAAAAACAGGGCTCTTACCTGAAGATGAATCCGCCCCTGAGAAGCCAGGCGGACAACGACGCCCTCTGGCAGGGCTTGCGCTGCGGCACGATCGATATTCTGGCCTCGGACCATGCGCCGCACCTGCCTGAAGAGAAGAGTGAGGATATCTGGGAGGCGCCGGCCGGGGTTCCGGGGGTGGAGACTATGCTGCCTCTGATGCTCTTCGCTGTGAAAAGAAACCTGATCAGCCTGAAGAGGGTGGTGGATGCAATTGCTTCGAGGCCGGCACAGATCTTCGGCTTGGCCGGTAAGGGCATCATCGATACGGGCAAGGACGCAGATCTGGTGATTGTCGATCCCAAGTCAATATCGCAAATAAATGCCGATCGTCTGCACAGCCGGGCGGATTGGACACCCTACCAGGGAAAAGATGCCATATTTCCTCAAATGACCATAGTTAGGGGCAATGTGGTCTACGATGGAGATATTCAGGTATCTCCCGGGTATGGCCGCTTTTTGGGAAAACCGAGGATAAAGCAAAAGGTTTTATGATGGCAATGACATTATTTTGATCATGAAATCTGATTCATCAGGGAGCAGCGATCTGGAACGTGTGATCGGCAGGGCGGCCGTTGAGGCTGCCAGGATGTCCAGCCAGGCCAGCCAGGCGGCCAAGAAGATCCTGGGAGATGTGAGCAACGAGATTGCAGAGACAAAGAACAGCGATCTTGCCCCCATTGACCTCATAGAGACGGAAGACGAGCTTATCGCCCTGGTGGCTCTGCCGGGTGCCAGCAAAGAAAATATAGATCTGCGGGTGACGGAGGACAGCCTCTATGTCGATGCTAAGGCATCTCCCAGAGAGGGAAAATATCTGCGCAGGGAGATGGGCACAATGGGCCGCAAGCGGGATATCAAGCTGCCCATAGAGGTCAAGCCGGAACAGGTAAAAGCCAGCTTCAAAGATGGCATATTAGAGGTGCGCCTTCCCAAGCTGATAATCGTAAACGCGAAGAGAGTGCAGGTAGATTAGTCACCTGGAAGATAGCGCCTCATATCCAGTCAGGATATCAAGTAGTTCCGAAGAGATGGCTTCCTGACGCTGCTTTCGGTAACTGGCCAATAGCTCGCTCAGGTGCTCCTCTATATTTTTCTCTGCAGCCTGCATGGACGTGAGTCTGCTGGAATTCTCGCTGGCAAGTGACTCTACGAATGCACGATAAAGAGAGAAAAATAGATGCTCGCGAACCAAAGAGGAGAAGAGCATCTGCGTATCCATGGAATAAGTGGGCAGAGAATGTGTTTGCCACCCTCTTTTTGCCAGGCCGGCAAACCACCCGACATCAATGGGAAAGAGATAGCTCATTTGAGGGCTGAAAGATCCAGCGATGCCGGCAACAGGCCGATTGTAGAAGAGAATAATCTGATTGACATTGCTTTCCAGGCGCCACTGATCAATCCTGGCTAGCACCTTTCCCATGACCTCAGTTATTCCCTGAAAATCGCCTGAAAAAGAAAAATCGGCCTCTACAGATTGGCCCGCATCTTCGAGGCGGGCCAAAACGCGGCTACCTACAGCCAGTACTCTTCGTTCTTCATGCTGCATCTCTGCCATTCGATCTAATGCATAGCCGGAGACTATCTCATTAAACTTGCCGCATAGTCCCTGCTCCGAGCCGAAGACCACCGCCCCCAGGCTTCTGTTTTCATCTACCTTCTTGGGCGTAAATAATCTTTTATTATTTTGGAGCACAATTTGCAGTCCGAGTTCGATGGTTTTATTGTACTCGCTAAGAGAGCGAACCGACTCTTCATATTCATGGATATTTACAGAAGAAATTGCCTTCATGATCTTGACTACAGATTGCAGTTCTATGGTATTTTTAATTCTTTTTTTCGCTCTTTCAAGCTCTACCATGTTGCCACCTATGTCTGAAGAATTTCTGCAAATGTCTTCAGGATCAATTCGCGACCCTCACGGCTCAGCTTTTGGCCCGATGCAATCAATTCATGCAAGCGAGGCAGTCTTTCCCGAAATGCTCTTGCCATCTCTTCCTTTGCCGAGGCTACCTCATTCAAATTATGCTCATCCAGGATTCCTTCGGTTACCGCCAGAAGAATTGCTATCTGCTCCGGGGCGGACATGGGATCAAATTGAGACTGTTTCAAGACCTCGCGTATTCGCCGCCCGCGCTGCAAAGTCTTTTGGGTTTCTGGATCAAGGCGGGTGCCAAACCTGGTGTAGACCTCAAGACCCTGGAATTGCGAATATGTAAGGCGCAGAGAACCGGAAACCTCGGCAAAGGCTGGTAGCTGGCTTTTGCCGCCCACACGTGATACCGACAGGCCTACATCAACTGCGGGCAAGATCCCTTTTCTAAAAAGCTCCGGGGAGAGGTAGATCTGGCCATCGGTGATGGAGATAAGATTGGTTGGGATATAGGCAGAGATGTCCTGGGCCTGGGTCTCAATGATGGGCAGTGCCGTGAGTGATCCACCATTGCGATATTGGGTTGCCCTCTCTAAGAGCCGGGAATGTATGTAAAATATGTCGCCGGGAAAAGCCTCCCTTCCTGGGGGACGGCGCAGCAACAGTGATAGCTCACGATAGGCTCGGGCATGCCTGGTCAAATCATCGTAAACGATTAAGACATCGCGCCCCCTCTCGACAAAGAATTCTGCCATAGTGGTAGCGGCATAGGGAGCAATGAAATTCATGGCAGGCGGGTCTTCGCCGGTCGCCGCGACTATTATGCAATTTTCCATGGCACCATTTTTGTGAAGATCGGCTGCAACAAGGGCAACCTCTGATTTCTCCTGTCCGATGGAGCAATAGATGCAGATTACATCTTTGTCTCTCTGATTGATTATGGTATCAATGGCCATGGATGTCTTGCCGGTTTGCCGGTCGCCTAAGATAAGCTCGCGCTGGCCACGGCCAATGGGGATCATGCTATCCACTACTATTATTCCCGTCTGGAGAGGAACATTAACTGCCGACCGCTCCATTATTGAGGGAGCCTCTCTCTCGATAGGCATTTTTTGTGAGGTCTGGATGGATCCACCCTCGTCCAGAGGCCGGCCCATGCCATCAACAACTCTTCCCAAGAGCTCTTCGCCCACAGGCACCTCCATAATACTTCCTGTTCTGTGTGCGACCTGTTTGGCCTTGATGCTTTCACTTCCACTGAGCATGACGACCGCAACTTCCTCCAAATCGAGGTTGAAGACTATACCGTAATTATCTCCCGGGAAGCGTATGATCTCCTCTGATTTTGCGTTAGGCAGCCCTTTGATGCGAACGATGCCTTTGCCCACGAAGGATACCACGCCGATCTCTTCAGTCTTCAGCTCCGGCCTATAGACACCGACATTCTGCTCAATTGCCGCAAAAGTATCGGCCAGAATTTCCCGGATTCCCGCAGCATCTCTTTTCATATTGCACCAAAAACGTTTTTATAAGACCCTCTTCTCAAGCCAGCGGGTAAAGTCAGCTTCAAGTGAATCAAGATAACCGGCAATGCTCCAGGCAATTTCTACATTCTTGGCGCTCATCACCATGCCGGAGATCAAATCATCAACAATCTCAAATTGCATTCTCACATCAGATCGGGCATGAGTTGCAATAGCATCCTTAATTTGTTGCTGAATTTCCTCAGGAACATCAAAGGCGCTACGTACTGTAATAATCTGCTCGGAATCTTTAAAGAGATCTTTTATCGTCTCTCTTTCAGATTCCTCCAAATTCTTTAAGCGATTGATAAAAACAATCATTATTTGCCGTTCCAGATCTTCATTAGCAAGTTCCCGCATGGCCCGCCTGGTAATAGCATAAAGCTGCTGTCCACTATATTTCCTCAAATCACTGATGAAATCATCTCTTTGGCGCTGCAAATCCCTTTGCCATTCTACTTTTGTCTCTTCAATCTCCTCTCTTGCTTTTTTCATCATATCCGCTTTAAACTCTTTTGCATCTTCTTTTGCTTTGACGAGCAGCTCTTCATGCTCGGCGGACAGCTCCTCCAATTTCTTACGGTAAGACAGTTCCCGTGTTTTTGCTTCACTCTTTGCATCCTCTGCCGCTTTTTGGCGGGAAATGATCTTCATCTCCCTTTCATCCATCAATTTGAGTAGCGGGTTATATAAAAAGTGCTTCAAAAGAAAAACTAACAGTGTGAAATTTACAACCTGTGCGGCAATGGTAAAGTAATCAATCTGCAAGATCTCCTCCTACCTTGTCACATACTCCCAGAAGGGATTGGAGAATATCAGAATTATGGATATAACAAAGCAATAAATCGCAGTCGATTCTACCATGGCAAGGCCCACGAAAAGAGTCCTTGTTATCGTGTTGGCCTCGTCAGGCTGCTGGGCAATGGCACTCAAGGCCCGGGAGAGTGCCCATGCTTCGCCTATTGCCGGCCCAATTGAACCAATGGCAATAGTAAGGCCCGAAATAATTATGGATGCAACGCCTATAGTCTCAATTGCGGTCATTCTCAAACACCTCTCTGTGATAATTTTTCCTCTCGTTTGCCATTTGTCGAACTTCCTGATATGATATACACGGTAGCCAGAACGGCGAAAATATAAGCCTGCACCTGCCCGATCAACAGACCAAAAAGGTCCATAACTGCAGGCAAAAACAGGGGCACAATGGAAAGCAGTACTGCCACCAGCAAATTTTGACTCATCATATTGCCAAAAAGCCTGAGGGCCAGAGCCATTGTTCGAGATATTTCTCCAATAATATTGAATGGGAGCATTATCAAAGACGGCTGGAAGTAGCGCCTGAAATAATCGGCGGCTCCTTTTTCGGCTATCCCATAAATAGGAACGGCAAAAAAGACACATATGGCCAGAGCCAGAGTTGTTGACAGGGAACTGGCGGGAGTACGATAGCCAGGAACTATGGCAAGCAGACTGGACACGGAGATAAATAAGAACAGAGTTCCGGTGAAGTGTATGTATCGGTCAGGAGCTTTGCGGGCAATTTCTGCGATCTCGCTTCTCATATAGCTGACGATGATCTCCATCAGGGCTTGCTTTCTTGGGAGCGGCAGGTCGATAGAGAGCTTACGCGTGGAAAGCCAGGCGAGGAATATCAGCAGCGCCATCACTATCCAGGTGTTGACTATTGTTTCATTAAGTGAAAAGGCCCCCCATCCCCAATAAATAACTTCATCAGGATTTATCTGAACCACTTCAACGCGCCTCCATTTTTGGGGATAGAGAAAGCCTGCGAATCAATGCGACCTTGGTCAGCACAAAGCCAGCCAAAGTGAACAATAGCGATTGCAAGCCGCTGCCGATAATAAGATAAAATCCCAGGATACAAACCAGGGACCTGGCAAAAAAGCTACCCAGGCTCAATAAAGTCGGCTGCTGGGAGCAATGCAGGCGCTTTATTGTCAGCCACAGCCCGCCAAAGTAGAAGGTTCCAAGGAGAACTCCCCAGAAAAAGCTCGCCGTGAGCAAAGATATGCTATTCATTAATGATATCCTCTTCAATCTCTCTCTGCCCTTTTTTAACCCAGTACCAGGCATTTAGACAGCCTACGGCCAGGCCCATGAATAAGAGAGTCAGCGTCCAGGAGATGGGTCCACGATAATTCAGGTCCATCCAGACACCCAACAGGACGCCAACAAGAGTTGGGACGGCCACAGACCATCCGATGACGCCCATCATTCCCAATCCAAACCATATGCCTCTGGCTCTCCCCCGTTTGGCCTTGATCTTGCGCGCTTCTTTTGCGGCGATTTCGTCCTCGAAGCTCTTGCGATGTTCGTCCATTATTCATATCATCTCAAATTCACATCTTCCCAAAGAGGTTTTTTGCAAAGTCTGCCTCCAGTTTCGCCAGAATGGAACGGGTCTTCCTCTCCTTTTCATCCAATGTCCTGAATTGCTGCTTCACAATGGGCTTTAGTAGGCCTAAATCTTTGCTGCGAACCGCCCTTCTTGTAGAGACCCTTACCTCGGAGGCGCGTTTCACCAGAATCCCTTCGTCAACGGCCAGATACTCCACCCCACTTTCAGACTCAAACGAAATTATTCCTGCAACCAGCGCAGCTACAAAATCAATATGCTTAGGAAGAAGGCAAAAGGAGCCATTTGCCGCTTCTGCAATAACCTTTGTCACTTCCTGATCTAAAAAGATTCTCATGGGAAGAATAACCTTCAGCCTCATATCTCTGCTTCCTCGATGTTGCCGATCATGTAAAGCGATGCCTCAGGAAAGTCTGCGAATTCGTCATTTAAGATGCGCTCGCAGCCGCTAAGCGCATCATCAAGCCGGATCAATTTCCCCTTGCGACCGGTAAAGTGTTCGGTGGTCATAAAGGGTTGAGTCAGGAACCGTTCCAGCCGGCGCGCTCGATTCACAATTTTTTGATCCTCCTCAGAGAGTTCCTCCAGACCCAGCATGGCAATGACATCCTTGAGATCTTCGTATTCCGCCAGGGTTTTTCGGATCTTCTGGGCAGTATGGTAGTGCTTCTCTCCCACAATATGCGGACTTAACATTCGGGAGCGCGACTGCAACGGATCGATAGCAGGATAAAGTCCTTGGCTGGCCATCTTCCTGGAGAGAACAATGGAAGAAGAGAGGTGCCCGAAGGTATGGGAGACTGCAGGATCGGTAAAATCATCAGCCGGGACATAGACTGCCTGGACCGAGGTAATGGCCGCGGTCGTGGTGCTGCAGATGCGGCCCTCGAGCTCAGCCAGCTCGCTTGCCAGGGTCGGTTGATACCCCAATCTGGAAGGCAGTTGACCCATCAGCCCCGATACCTCAGATCCGGCCTGAATGAACCGAAAGATATTGTCGATGAGCAGCAGAACATCCTTTTTGGCGTCATCCCGGAAGTATTCCGCCATGGTCAGAGCCGTATGCCCTACACGAAACCGGACTCCAGGAGGCTCATTCATCTGGCCGAAGACCAGTATGGTTTTGTCCAGCACATCAGCATCTCTTATCTCGCGATAGAGCTCTTCACCTTCGCGCGAGCGCTCTCCAATGCCGCAAAAGATGCTGATTCCTTCGTAGCGCCCAACCACGTTGTGAATAAGCTCCATGATCAAGACGGTCTTGCCTACGCCCGCCCCACCAAAAAGACCGGCTTTGCCTCCTCGCTCCAGTGGTGAAAGAACATCTATTGCTTTTATTCCCGTCTCGAAGATCTCTGAGGTGGTGTTTCTTTGAAATATTGGCGGCGAGCTTTGATGCACGGATCTAAATTCGCGGGCCTGCACATTCTCTTTTCCATCGATAGGCGCCCCAAAGACATTTACGGCTCTGCCAAGTAGCTTCTCTCCCACTGGAACCTTGAGGGGATCGCCGGTGTCTATCACCAAAGAGCCACGAGAAAGCCCCTGCGTCCGGGTCAGGGCGATTCCCCGGACGGTTTCAAAATTGAGATGGGAGAGTACCTCTATGATGATGCCGCCATCTTCGCCAGCCTGCAATAGATTATGGATTTCAGGCAGCAGTCCCTCGAAGCTGGCATCGACTATGCTGCCTCGGACCGAGACCACGGTACCCTTGTTCAGAGAATTCAATTCTTTCCGTCCAGGCTCTCCATAGTAATAATCTGGTAGGTGTAATTGATAGCCGTCTTCTGCCGTGGCGAAAGCTGCAGCTTCCACTTGAGGCTGGTGGCCGTGCTCTCGGCAGGCTTGGGTGTGACGGAGACGATCACAGCCTCCTGGGGTATGCTGTCCGTTACCTCTATAGTAGCAGTGCGGTCCAGGTTGCTCTTAACCTTCAGGTTATAGGTCCAGGCCTCAATGGTCTCTTTTACGGTATGATTTCCCTGCCCCGAGCCAATAACCTTGATGTTCTCGGTTTTATTGTAGTTGAAGAGCTTGCGTTCCACCTTCAGATCAGCAGAAGGGCCCACCACAATGGAGGCATTGGTGCCGGCCGGAGTGTAAGGCATCTCGATGGTGGATACGTACTCGTCATTCCGATAGAGCATTGCTTTTCCAGTCGGCCAGGGACTGGTAAGGGTGTTGTTGGCCCGAATCTCCTCTTTGGCCGGTCCATCCGCCTGATCGTAGGCATCCCATGTGTAGATTCTCACCAGAGGCGACTCTTCCTCGAAGAGCGGGAAGCCTATCTCCTTATCCATGACCAGATCTTTTCGCCCGTCAAGCTCGAAGATGTAAAGAGTCTCCAGCTCGCCGGTGGCCGGTGCGGCTGCATAGTCCATGAACTCGGCCAGGGGGGCGGCTTCGGCATATCGCTGATTTATCTGGGGCGCAGCCTTGGCAAGATAGGGCCCGTTTACCTGAGAGAGGCCCGCCACCAGCTTGAGACGCACATTCTTGAGGTCCTCTCCGCCGCGATTGCGCAGCACCGCATTGGCCCTCACCAATACTGAGCCATTAAGAAGGTGCAGGTCGTACACCGGCTTCCAGGTGGCAGCGTTATTCATGAGGTAGGAGAGGTCAAAGCTCTGCGATCCCGGCGCGGAAATGTTCAGGGTGTAAACGGGATTGGCATCGTAGACCACCCTTTCTTGAATCGCATTGCTGACGGAAAGGAGCACTGAACTCTGATCGGCCTTTTCCGGAACATTGATCACAAACCTGTGCATGCCATCGGTAACGTCCAGGCTTCCCGTTCGTTTCACTGCCATCAGGCCGTCGGGATAGATGGTGACGGAGTCCACGGGCAGGGTGATGGCGGTGGTAGCTTCGACCCCGTTCGCCTCATCGGAGATGGCAAGGGCCGGGGCGCATAACAACAGCATTAGAACAGCTGCAAAGAACTTCATGTTAAAACCTCACCATTAATGTAAGTCGCTAAACATCATATACTTTCCTAAAAAGGCAGTACATGACGTAATGCTTATATTGCCCCATCCAGTTGATGGATATAGATACTATTCATACTGGTGTTCCCATGTTTCTCGATTTTATGAGCGAGGTCGAGGGCCTTCTGAATGGCGCCCTCGTTTCCTGTGGCTACAAGGTAGAAGAAGGAGTAAACAATCTAGGCCTGGACCTGAGCCCCCATTCCGATCTGGCCTCGTCAGTGGCCTTCCGGCTGGCCCCGCTGCAAAAGAAAAGCCCGATGGCCATTGCCAGGGAGATCCATCAGGCCCTCTCCGGGGATTTCAGATATGTGCAAAAGGTGGAGCTTTCCGGCCCCTATCTCAACTTCTTCATGAACCAGAAGTTCCTGGACAAAGTTTTGCAGCAGGCCCTGGCAGACAACGCCTGGACCGGCCGCATGGATGACAAAGTCATCGTGGAGCACACCTCCGCCAATCCCGATGGGCCGCTTCATGTGGGCCACATCCGCAATTCCGTGATCGGCGACACGCTGGTCAGAATCCTGCGCCGGGCAGGCTGCACTGTGGACGCCCAGTACTACGTCAACGACATGGGCCGCCAGGAAGCCATGGTGGTTGTGGGCCTGGATCACTTCCAGCTGGACGGCAGCAAGGCCGACCATGCTGTGGCCAAGGTCTACATCGCCGCCAACCGTCTCATGGAGACCAATCCCGAGATCCGGGACGAGGCAGATCACGTAATCCAGCGCTACGAGGCAGGCGACGAGGAAACAGTGGCCAAGATAGAGAGCGCCATCAAGTACGCCATTGGCGGCATCGAAGAGACACTGCACCGCATGAACATCCGCCACGACAGCTACCACTGGGAGTCACAGTTCGTGCGAAAGGGCGATGTGACCGAGATTGTGGGCCAGCTTGAGAAGACGGGTCTCACGGAATACGAAGAGGGCGCTTTTCAGCTCGATCTTACTTCGTATGGCTTTGAGAAGAAGATGGTCCTCAAGAGGACGAACGGAACCTCACTCTACATCACCCGCGACCTGGCCTACCACCGCTACAAGTCCCTGAATTCGGACCGCTCTGTGGATGTCCTGGGAGCCGACCACAAGCTGGTCTCCGGACAGCTCTGCACCGCCTTGCGCCTTCTGGGCGTTCGCGAACCAGAGGTGGTCATCTTTGAGTTCGTCTCCCTTCCCACTGGCTCTATGAGCACCAGAAAGGGCAAGTTCATCTCCGCTGATGAGCTGCTCGATGAGGTGGAGAAACAGGCTTATGAGGAGGTTAAGTTGCGCCGGCCTGAGGAGAGCGAGGCCTTCTTGAAAGTGGTGGCGGCCCAGGTGGCAACAGGTGCTGTGCGCTACGATGTGGTCAAAGTCTCTCCGGACAAGGCCACCACCTTTGACTGGAAGCAGGCCCTGGACTTTGAGAAGCTCTCCGCGCCCTTTATCCAGTACTCGCATGCCCGAGCCTGCAGCATCCTGCGCAAAGGTGAAGAGGGGCAGATGGGCCAGACCTCGCCGGTCCATGCCGATCTGCTAAGCGGCGAAAACGAGATCGCCCTCATCAAGAAGATCGCACAGTTTGATCTGGTCATCGACAAAGCTGCCCGGGAGCTAAAGCCTCATCAACTGGCCACATACGCCCGCGAGCTGGCGGAGAGCTTCAACCACTTCTACCGCTACAGCCCGGTGCTGGATGCCGAGCCCAAACTGCGCCAGGCAAGGATGGCTCTGGCAAGAGCCGCCAAAAATGCACTGAGAACGACCTTGGAGACCCTGGGCATTGACGCTCTAGAGACGATGTGAAAAAACCGTATTAATCACATCTTCTCTCTTTTTATCCGGGGCTAAAAGAGCCGCTCTTGGGGACAAACTCTAAAGCAAAGATGCTAGACTAACCGCCATGAAAGGCTTAACCCAATATTTAATTGCCTTGCTTTTGCTGCTCACGGTATCAGCTCATGCCTTGCCTGCAGCCAGTCAGGTCTGGACGGAGGAGCCCTGGATAAGCGTCCCCCAGGAGGCCCAGAAAAGCAGAGAAACAACTCTCTCCGACCCCATATTCTTGAACCTGAGCGGCAACGAGCCCCAGTTTATACGCCTGGGAGAGCAGCAATTAAATTACTCGGATTACATTTCCAGCGACGCATGTAGGCCGCTTTCCAGCGAAATATGGATTCGAAAAGATGCAGTCTGGAGCCGGTATTCGCAGGTCACGACCGGCGAGGTTGCCAACCTGATCGTGCATACCCCCCGGGACGGCAGTGGCGATATCTATCTCATATCTTATGCCAATAGCACTATCAAGCACTGGAACTATAAATTCCTGGCCGGCTACTACCGGCTCAAACTGTTGCCGGAAGAGAGCGGCAGGCTCTTCATGCTGCTGTCCCAGGGAAACGAACCGGGCAATGCTCTCATTCTCGATGTTTCGCCCCAGCAAAGCAAGCAGTCGTTCTCGCCTCTTGGTGTGGATTCGATATTAAAAGGAGACGCATTTGTTACCATAAAATCCCAGCGAATCAAGGGCTACGATGTCTATGTGGACGGCGTATTTTACGCCAGCGATATGAGCGATGGGTCTCTTGACGGAATAGCCACCTTAAAATTGGGTGGAGACAAGACCCACACCATTACCATATCAGAGAGGGACGGCCAGGGCGGCATCATCAACAAGAACGAGCACACGAAGAACTTCAAGCGGGAGACATCTTACACTTTGCTGATTAATTAGCGGCAAGACCTCTGGAATATTTCAATAATTTTTCAATAATATGTATTTTTAATTTTGATGGTATCATCATAACAAAATAATTTTGACATATGCGAAGATACAAATGTCATAATAACCAAGATAAGAGACACAAGATCCGGGAGTTTGATAATATGTTCAAAAAATTAAAGGATAGTTCGGGAAATGTGATTGGATTCAAAGCCATTGGAACGATTATTGCCTCCGATTATCGCGAGTTGGTGCCGGAAGTAGAAGCACTGGTGGAAAAGGAAGGCAACATCCGTCTGTTATTCGATCTTAGCGATTTCAAGTGGGAAAAGATGGAGGCATGGCTGGCCGATCTGAAATTTGCCAAAGAATTTCACCATGATATTGAAAAAATGGCCATTGTAGGAGACAAGACCTGGGAGAAGTGGATGGTGCATCTGGCCAAGCCTTTCTACGCTCGCGACGCCAAATTCTTCCATTCTGCTGATATCGCTAAGGCCTGGGCCTGGCTTCGGGAATGATAAAAGCGACGTGGGTGAGATTATCGAAAAGCAGAATAGCTGCCGGCGACTTCTATAAAGAAACGGGCAGGGGCCATTTTGCGGCAAATGATGCCGAAAAGGCCCCCCCCCATGCGACGATTTTTTGCCAGGCAGATTTCAGCAAAACTCACCGGACGTTGGACCGGCCTTTGCTGGCCATCATGAAGGCAAAGTCGGCCCTGGTATCGGTCTTTTTGCCGTCCGGAAGGCGTCCGTAGGTGAAGTCGCTATGCGAGTTGTCACTCTGCTGAGATGTCTTGTCTACCTCAGCGCCAGAGGCGTCATAGAGAAATACGGTTCCGTTGCCGGTAGCAACCCAGCGATTTTGGCCGTCAAAAGCCAAGAATCCCTTGGGCTCGATGCTGCCTTTCAAGGAAATGGGCCCTTCCCAGGGTTTGTCTACTATATTGATCATCCAGCCGGTCAGATCCACGGCTGCGTCCCCGGTATTGTAAAGCTCTACCCATACGGTGCCGTTGTCGGGCGGACTGAGCTCAAACTCGTTGATTACCACGTTGCACATGCAAAGACCGCAGACGGCCAGAAGACCGCAAAAGGCCAAAAGCACCTTGATGCCGATTCCCAATTTTGGATTCATTGCCATTCCTCTCTAGCGTATATTCGATTCACCCTTGGTGGCAGAGCCCAGGCCCCAGTCGCCATCGGTATTCGTATCGTGACCATCCGGGTGCCTGCCATAGGTAAAGTCGTTGTTCATGGTGTCCTGGCGGTTGGCCGTTTTGTCCACTTCATCTCCAGATGCACTGTAAAGTACGGCATATCCACCATCATTATGATTCCAGGAAGACTGGCCGCTATAGACATAAAAGCCCCTGGCCGGCAGCATTGTTCCCGCGGGCACGGCAGGTAGCTTTCCTACCCAGCTTCCATCGGTGATCTCAGCCGTCCATCCACTGATGTCCACGCTCTCGTTATCCGGGTTGTAAATCTCAACCCAATCAACTCCGCCTTCCGGGGGATTTAATTCCATCTCGTTTAAGACAACAGACGCCGCAGAGCTCATGGTTAAAACCAGCAACGCTGCTACAAAATGATGTGCTTTTAAAGTTGATCTCACTACTGCTTCCTCCACTCATGCTTTTATCCTTAATTTGTGCACAGATTTTTCCACAATATCGGTGACATAGATTTCAAGTATATTATCATATCGGAGCTTCTATATTAGAGCTGCTTTCTGCAGGACAAAAAAAAAGAAAGCTTGGGTAACGATCGGACTTGCCGGAAATTCGACTGGAAAACGGTAAATAGTTTGAGAGGTATAAACGCAGACAAATGTTTAGAATTTGAAAGGGAGACTAAACAAGTTAGCAATGAGGTGGATTAGATGGAATTTTGGGATTTGGAGAATAGATCGGTGTCTCTTGGAAAGGTGCTGCTTTTTTGCTGCATCACGCTTGGCCTGATGACTGTGCTTTGCGCTGCGCAAGCTGCACAGGGCGATGTCCTCACCCTGATTAGGATGCCATTGGAAGACTCTTCTATGAATAACTATGGTGAACTTGCTTTTGCCTTGCCGGCACAGGTAAATGTGACACCAGATAATTTGGCGGTTTCAGAATTTGCAGAGGGAAAAGAGGTGGCGGCATCAATCTTCCTGAACGGGAGCAAAGTCGCTCTTCATATACTCTACCCATGCAAAGCTCCTCAGACATTGCTGGAGCCAGAGGGATTAAAATCACTGTTAAATGCATACGAACCGGTAATGATGCAAGCAAACTATAGTGAAGAGCTGCTTGGCATCAGCGGCAAGCCTGCTATTTGGGGACAGCTGGGCGGGCTGATATTTTCGGCCTACCAACCGACTAACCAAACCGCGGCCATTATAACAATGGACGCAGCCCTGCCTGAAGAGACCATGGCCAATTTCCTGAGCAATTTTAGCATAACTCTAAATGAAGGCGTCACACCCCTGACACCCGGCTATTGCCAGGATACTACCGTTGCTCCTGCAGCAGCCACGGTCCAGGACAATGCCGTGCCTGCCCGGGTTGAAGATAAAAAGATGACTCCAGCCGAGAAGATGAAGGCAGAAAGTGATAGAATTAAAGCGGTAATGGCTGCTGCAAGGAAAAAAATTTAATTTTAAAAGGGGAAAAACTGCTGGAGGGATGACTGCATTTTCATTCAGCAAGCCGGGACTGCTAAGTCGTCCAGCCCCTCCCGGCCGGTGTTTTTTTTCCCACCAATGACTTATTCTTTCCTGCTTAAATCAGATTTACTTTACCTACCTCTTTTCCTGCGTAAATAGCTCTCGTACCCCATCCGGGAGAGCCTGTCCGCCTCTTCATTCTCCTCTCGCGGAACCCAGGAGAAGCTCACATCTTTCCCCTGCAGCAGCTTCTTGATCTCGGGGACGTACTTCTTGGAGGTGGCGGATGATACCCTGTACTGACCCTTCATCTGCTTGATCACCAGCTCCGAGTCCCCTTTGATGAGGATCTTATCCTCGATCTCCTCATCGACCAGCCACTGCGCAGCAGCCATCAAGGCCTCATACTCGGCCACATTATTGGTCATGCCCCGGCCCTCGCCTACGCCGCCAAATCCGCGCCAGATCGGCTCGCCGTCCCGATAGACCAGATAGCCATAGGCGGCCACGCCGCCTGGATTCTTGGGATAGCACAGCCCGTCGAAGTAAATGGTGATCATGTTGAGGGCGTCATTATGAATGAAACAATATAAAAACTGTGGCTGGATTATCCGTTCTCCTGATTCCGTGACCTTTTTCCAGGCACGATGCATTTATAACAGATTTGTTTCAAACCAGAGCTATAAGAATCATAAGGCCACACGCCAAATAGAGAGGTCCTAGAGATCATGAAGGTTGCTGTTATTGGAGGAGGTATCGCCGGTGCGGAGCTGATAAGAGTAGCTTCGCCCTGCCCTCTGCAGTTCACATTGATCGAGCCCAAGAAGCAGGTGGAGATGCAGGCCCTGTATCCCGAGTACCTGGGCGGAGTGGCCCGGCTGCAGGATCTGGCGGCTCCCCTCAAGCCCTTTTGCGAACGCGTGGGAGCCACACACATTCAGGAAAAGGCTCTGCGCCTGGAGGGCAACACCGTGGTCTGCGAGAAGTCGCAAGTGGAGTTCGACTATGTGGTGATAGCGACGGGCGCTGCTCAAAACTACTTCGGTATCAAGGGCGTTGAGAACACCTTTTCCATCAACACCCTGGAGGAGACCAAGAAGGCGCGACGCTTCGTGGAAGATAACTATCCTGAGCGCATCATGATCATGGGCTCCGGTCTCACCGGTGTGGAAGCCGCGTCTATTCTGGCAGAGAGCATGGACACCAGCATCTACATAATCGAGGCCAAAGACAGGGTCCTGCCCCTCTTCTCGCCGCAGACCTCCGGGCTTGTGGAAAAGGCGCTCTCCAAGAAGGGCGTGAACATCCTCACCTCCACCCAGGTAGCTGAGGTCAAGAAGGACTGCATCTGCTTCACGGACGGCTCCTGCCTGGACTGCGACATGGCCATCTGGACAGCAGGAGTCAAGCCCTCTCCTTTCATCCAAGATCTGGACCTGCCCAAGAAGAACGGCTGGATACTGGTGGACCCCTACCTCAACGCCAACGGAAATGTCTTTGCCATGGGCGACTGCGCCTGGATAGAGGTCGACGGCAGGCTCGCCACCAAGACCGGCCTGGAGGCGGAGCGGCAGGCCAAGTACCTGGCCCATCATTTCCGGAACCTGATCAAAGGGGCAGCTGTCGATAGGTACTCGGTGCGGGCCAGCACGGACAGCCAGGTGGCGCTCATATCTTTAGGCGCGGACTGCGCCGTGGGCGTGGTGGGCAAGACCTGCATCGGCGTGCCGACGAGACTGATCTACTCGCTGAAGAGCTGGATTGATAAGTCGTTTATAAAAAGGTTTAAATAAATATTAGGTAAGAACTGCCTCTGCTTTGATATCTTCTTCTGTCAGGCGAAAGGTATCCACGCCATAGTTTGCCAGCCTGGCGAGGAATAGAGTTCGTGGTATTCCTGCCAGCTTAGCTGCCGCGCCGGATGATAGTTTTCCCAGCTCAAAGAGCTTTACCGCAGCCGCTAACCGTAGCTCCTTTCCCAATTCATCCGGGGACATCTTCAAGGCCAGTAAGGCATCATCTGGCACTTGCAGGACTATCTCACTCATATGCATAATGTTGTGTTGATCATTATGTATATCTTTGCATTCGTGTGCTTGAGATCTGCGATCATGGCTTCACGCCCTTCAAGGCTTAGCGCATGGTCCCGGGTTCACGCGAAGGCGCGAAGCCGCGAAGTCCCTGTGAGAGAAGGACAATTCTTATCCTTATCGATTTTTGCCTTGACCGATGATGCGTGGAGCGGCAGGCCAAGTACCTGCCCCATCATTGCAGGAACCTAGATCATGGGGGCGACTATCGAGAAGTACTCGGTCGGGCCAGCACGGACAGCCAGGTGGCGCTCATATCCTTAGGCGCGGATTGCGCGGTTGGCGTGGTGGGAAATAATATCATTTGTAAAGAAGCTTTCAACAAAAGATATTGTGGAAGCAATAGCGGATTATAAAGTATTTATGAAAAATAATAAACGAAAATAATATAAACTAAAAAAATAAAATTGCCAGATAAGAGTTCTATCTGGCAGCTTTTGCCACGCGCTCCACACTGTCCCTGTGGTTGATGGCGTAGCTCTTGACATCGCGGTTGGCTGCGGAGATGATCTCGTCCGCCAGAGCGGCATCAGCCTTCTTGGCCTTCTTAAAGGAGGCATTATATGCGCCCTTGGTCAGGAACATGAGGGCCGTGTCCACGCGCCTCTGAGGAGATGTATCCACGGCTTTTGGCACGGTAATGCCGCCGTACTTGAGACGGACAACCTCTTCGCGCGGCCCGGCGTTGGCTATGGCCTTGGCCAGAACGGATAGCGGATTCTCTTTTGTCTTCTTGGCAACTATGTCAAACGCACTCTCGACTATGCCGTAGGCCTTGAGCTTCTTGCCCGTGTTCTTCTCCGTCCTCATCATCTTGTTTACCAGGCGCTCCACGATGTGCTGCTCGGACTTCTTGAACTGCTGCTTGGCATGCTTGCCGCCCGAAATCATGACTGACTTGGGTACCATGTTCATGTAGCCCTTTGTGCTTGGATCTGCAACTTCGACTTCAGATGCATCCCACTTGCCGAATAGCTTCACAATAATCACCTCACCGGCTTTTCCTTTCTCCCTCGGACAAGCTCCAGTAAGGAGACATTATTGACAGCGATAACCTTGAATCTGACTCCAGGGATATCTCCCATGGAACGTCCCTGACGACCGCCGATACGATCGACAGTGACCTCGTCATGCTCATCTATGAATCCGATGGCTCCATCGCCCGGAGCAAAAGCCGTAACCTGACGGCCATTTTTGATGAGCTGTATGCGCACAGCTTTTCTTATGGCTGAGTTGGGCTGCTTAGCCTCAATTCCTACCTTTTCGAGAACTATTCCCCGTCCCATGGGCGCTCCACCCAGGGGGTCAGCCTTCATCTTGCTCCCCGACATCCTTCGGATATACTTAGGATCGCTCCACCGGAGCGCCTTCCTATCACTCTCCAGTTTCCTGGCGGCATAGATTCCATTTCCCATTTATTTCACCTTGAGTAAATCGCAACAATTTGCTATTGAATTATGATATCATCAACGCCATGATGCCTCTGCGCAAGCATCTTGGCTTTTAATATGTTTCGGCCATCTCTGCCGATGGCAATGCCTTTATCCTTGTTTGCTACCTCTACATAAGCCAATCGCTTATCATTCTTGTCAACGACCGTGACGCTCTTTATGGCCGCCGGCTGGAAGAGGTTTTCCAAAAATTCCTTTACATCGTCGCTGTACTCGACGATCTCAATCTGCTTTCCTACCGACTTCTTCACCCGGTTGATGTTCGAGCCCTTTCGACCTATGGCTGCGCCCATATCTCCTTTTTTTATGACAAAAATGATGCGTTCATTTTCAGCATCTACGACGCAATCCCTGGCCATGCCGCCCGTCAAGCTCTCGAACAAAGCAATATATCTGATTCCTTCGGTGGTGAGCTTGAACTCACTCATGCCTCAACACCTCGGATCTCGCGCTGCAGTGCCATTATCTCCGAGTCACCTGGCTCAATGATGGCCAAGGCGGCAACGGAGAAGGGTTTCCCGCAGGCAGATCCGAGGTCCTTGCCCATACCCTGGTAACCGTAGACTGGGACGTCCATGGTCTCCAGTTGCATCCTCACATCCACAGGACAATCTACCGCGAACACAATGAGTTTAGCCTGTCCGCCAAGTCCTGTTTCAACCGTCCTATTCGATCCTAGCACCACATTTCCGGTTCTAATGGAACTTCTTAGAGCTCTATCTACGTTTATCATCGTTATTACCTCATCTCTTGATTGCCACCAGGGTAACGTCACCCGTGCCAAGCTGTATGGGCTGGCCCACGATTACGTTTTCCGTCACACCTTTGAGATCGTCTACATCCCCGCGAATGGCCGCATCTAGGATATGATTGACGGTGACCTCGAAAGCGGCTCTGGCCAGTACGCTGGCCTTTTCGCCCGAGACGCCGTGCCTTCCGATCTGTTTCAGCTCCCCATCCACGGTCATGATGTCCGCCACCAACATGATGTGTCGCACGTCCACGGAGAGACCCTGCTCACGTAGCGTATCAGTGGCTTCATTTATGATGGCATTTCGTGCCGCCTCGATGCCCAGCACCTCTCCGATCTCACTTATATTGTTGGTCTTGATGCGAGCGGGGTCCACACCTTCAAACTGCATAACCTTTTTGATCGAAGAGCCTTCCGTATAGAGAATGTACTCGTCGCCCTCTTTGCGGATGACGACGCGCTTGATGCCCTCTACGCCTTTTAGCGATAGCCTTTTGATCTTCTCTACCAGTTGTAGCAGATCCCGGTAAGAGGGCTCCTTGGGGACCATCACCAGCAGATTCTCTTTTTGATCCACGTTTAGACCGGTTTCCTCTTTCAACCTTGAAGCAACTTCTTCTGCGGTGATCTTGCGCTGCTCCAATGCACTGGGATTAAGCTCAATGATCACATTCATCTCCGCCAGATCGGTGGCTATGGATCCCAGGTGGAGAATGGAAGAGGACTCAATGGCCCAGGCCACTTCTCTTGCCAGGTCACGATCGTGGGCATAATCCTGATTAAGCTTTATGGTCATGGTGGGTGTAGAGGGGATTTTTCTCGCATCCACAATCTCAATGAGCCGCGGCAAACCCAGGGTTACGTTGATCTCGGCCACGCCAGCGTAGTGGAAGGTACGCATAGTCATCTGTGTGCCGGGTTCACCAATGGACTGCGCCGCGACCACGCCCACCGCCTCGCATGGCTCTACTTTGGAATGCTCGTAGTCAGAAGCCACCTGGGACACGATATCCTCCAGCTGCTCCGAGCTTACTGGCAATCCTTTTAGCCCGTTTTGTATTGCTTCCTTCATGCTCGGGGGAAGGTCAAGCCCCACCAGCTTCTCTGTGATCTCTTTTTCTGTGAGGATCATGCAGACTCCTTTTTCAGCACACTCTTGATGATGCGCTTGACGTTATCTGTACTGGCATAGTCTCGCCTGGATGCATCCACGCCGTCTTCGCCGTACTGGAACTGGACAATCATGCCCCTCGTCTCCTTAACTGTGCCGTCGTACCTGACCTCCAGATCCTGCAGAGCATTTACCAGGCGGCGTTGCAGATAGCCGCTCTGAGATGTCCTGATGGCCGTATCCACCAGCCCCTCGCGACCACCGATGGCGTGGAAGAAGAACTCGGTAGGATTGAGGCCGCCTTTGTAGCTTGACTCCACAAAACCGTGCGCCTCCGCACCCAGGTCTCCCGGCCGGAAATGGGGAAGCGTTCTGCCCGCATAGCCACGCATGATGCGCTCACCACGCACCGACTGTTGGCCGACGCATGCCGCCATCTGGGTAAGGTTGAGCATGCTGCCTCGCGCTCCGCTCACAGCCATGACCACCCCGGAGTTGTCCAGGCCCAGGTGACGACCGGCAATCTTGCCTGCCATATCCCTGGCCTTGCCCAGCGTCTGCATGATTCTCATCTCCAGGGTCTCATCGAGCGTGCGGCCGGGCAAGGGCTCCAGCTCGCCGGCGTTGTAGGCCTCGATTAGCTGGCGGCTCTTCTCGCGAGCCGTTCTGGTGGTCTCCTCAATCTGATCAACAGCAGCCTTGGGGATGTCCTCATCATCTATGCCGAAGGAAAATCCAGCATGCATGATGCCTCGCAAAGCCAGTAGTGTCATGCGGTCCAGGAACTCGCTCGCCACGGAGGGGCTGTACTCCTTTATTATTCTGTCTGTTATCTTGCCCTTGAAAGCGCCTACTGCCTCGGCGTCTATGGTGCCTTTCAAGAGCTGGCCGTCTTCGATCACCACAAAGGCATCGTTTTCGCAGTCCTCACCTTTGCAGACATCGCAGTTGTAGCAGAAATCTGCCTTAAAGGAGAGATCCAGGCCGCGGGGCAAAACGAGACTGAATACCTGCTTTCCCGTCCAGTAGGGCTTGCCATCTGCCACGCCCTCGGGCGCAGGAAGCTCGGTTATATTGAACTTCTTGAGAAGCTCCATGACACCCTGCCGGTCGATGGGCTTTCTGCCATGGGTAAGCAAAAATGAGCCGGTCACGTAGTCGTGTATGCCACCGATGATGGGACCACCGAATCTGGGCGAGAGAATGTTCTCTTGCACGCGCATGAGGATCTCGGCCTCGGCGCGCGCCTCCTCAGTTTGAGGCACGTGCATGTTCATCTCATCCCCGTCGAAGTCTGCATTGTAGGGAGGGCAAACAGCCGGGTTGAGCCGGAAGGTCTTGTAGGGCATGACCTTGACGCGATGGGACATGATGGACATTCTGTGCAAAGAGGGCTGACGGTTGAACAGGACTATATCGCCGTCGGCCAGTTGTCTGTCGATCTTCCAGCCGATGTCGATCTGCTCGGCCACCTCCTCGCAGTTCTTTTCTGTGACCTTGACGCGCCTCTGGTCGGGCCGGGTGGCATAATTCACGCCGGGATGTCTCTCGGGTCCGCGCCGCACAAAGGTTTTCACAATCTCCATGTTTCGAGCGTTGGCAATCATGGGCACAGATAGCTCCATGGCGATTTCCATGGGCACGCCGACCTCGCCAATGCTGAGATTGGGATCGGGAGATATGACCGTTCTGGCGCTGAAGTTGACGCGTTTTCCGGAGAGAGAACCCCGGAAACGTCCTTCTTTGCCCTTAAGCCTCTGAGAGAGCGTTTTTAATGGCCGGCCGCTTCTATGACGGGCTGGTGGCACGCCTGATACGGTATTGTCCAGGAATGTGGTGACATGATACTGCAAAAGCTCCCAGAGATCCTCAATGATCAGTTGGGGTGCGCCTGCCTCGCGGTTCTCCTGAAAGCGCTGGTTGATCCTGATGATGTCCACCAGCTTATGCGTGAGATCATCTTCGCTCCTCTGACCCGACTCCAGGGTAATGGAGGGGCGCATGGTAACGGGAGGCACAGGCAGCACCGTCAAGATGATCCATTCCGGACGTGCTGTCGCGGGATTCATGCCCATGACGGTAATATCGTCGTCAGGGATCTTCTCGAACCTGTCGCGAATGTCCGATGCCGTGAGCTTGTGGCCGTCTTCGATGTAGGAGAGGGGCCGCTCGAATTTGATCTCCTTCTGGGGCGCCCCACAGTAGGGACAGGTCTTGTTCTTGCGCGCCTCTGAGAAGACCTTATTGACTGTGTCGTCAGTCATCTGACCCAGCCGTTCCAGTTCCTGGATCTGTCCCAGGTACATATTCTTCTCATTTTCTTTGAGCATGAGACGCGAGCAATCCCTGCAGATGCCCCGCAGCACCTTTCTGATCAATTTAGCGAAGCCCACATGAATTACGGGTGCAATTAAGTCGATATGGCCGAAGTGTCCGGGACATTCACCAGGCCGCCCGCCGCAGGATCGGCAGCGCAGCCCCGGATCGATGACACCAAGCCTGGGATCCATGAGACCCATTTCAATAGGAAAACCATCGTCGTCGTATGTATCCGCGGTAATGATCTTTACCACGCTCATCTTCCGAAACTCTTGCGGAGAGATGAGCCCGAAGCGGATCTTACCAATTCTCTTGGGAACCGTCATATTTCCACCTAAACCGCGTCTTCCAGGATCAGTCGCGGCGCTACACCTAATGATTTGATCTCGTCGAGCAGTAGCTTGAATGCATAGCTCATCTCCACAGGGTAGATCTCAGTATCTGCACCACAGGTCGGACAGAAGTCCGCATTTCTGCGCCGATCATGGATAGCGATCATGCCACAGTGGCTGCAAACAAGCTCAGTAACTTTATCCGACTCATCTACCAGACGTTCTTTGAGAGCCAGTGCCGCACCATGCGCTATGAGCACATCTCTCTCCATCTCACCAAATCGAAGGCCACCCTCGCGAGCACGACCTTCCGTAGGTTGACGGGTCAAGACCTGCACGGGGCCCCTGGATCTGGCATGCATCTTGCCTGTGACCATGTGATAGAGCTTCTGATAAAGGATCACACCCACGAAGAGATCAGCCATGATCTGCTCTCCCGTGGCTCCATTGTAAAGTATTTCACGACCTGTATGAGAGAAACCGAACTTCTTTAGCGCTCCGCGCAAATCCGGCTCATTCTCGCCCAAAAAGGCGGTGGCATCAACGAACCTACCCTCGAGAGAGCCAACCTTTCCGCCGATCATCTCCAGGACGTGGCCCACCGTCATACGGGAGGGGATGGCATGAGGATTTAGCAGCAGGTCGGGTACTATGCCTGATTCCGTGAAGGGCATATCCTCCTGGGGCACTATCAATCCGATAACACCTTTTTGGCCATGCCGGGAGGCGAATTTGTCGCCCAGCTCAGGAATGCGTTGGTCCCGGCTCTTGACCTTGGCCAGGCGGTTGCCGTTGGAGGACTCGGTGAGGATGACCATATCCACCACACCCCTCTCGTTGGAACGCATGGTTACTGATGTCTCGCGCCTCTGCTGGGGGGTGAGGCCAAACTCGGAAGGCTCCTCCAAAAACCTGGGGGGGCTGGTCTTGCCGATGAGCACATCATTGGGGCCCACATAGGCATTGGGGTTGACAAGCCCGTCAGAATCCAATTGATCATAAGCCTCACTGCCCCGAGCACCTCGAACTTCCACATCGGGAATCTCGAACTTATCCTCTTGGCCGCCGGGATATTTCCGCTCCTCGGCTTCTGAGACACGGAAGAAATGGCTGCGGGCGAGGCCGCGCTGGATGGAACCACGGTTCATAACCAGAGCATCTTCAATGTTATATCCTTCATAGGCGAGGACCGCCACCACGAAATTTTGTCCCGCTGGCCTCTCCTCAAAGCCCACGGCAGCGGATGTCTTGGTCCGGACTATGCCTCTTTGCGGACTGTTAAGGTAATGGCCCCGCGTATCGGGACGCAGCCTCATATTGGCAGTGGACATTCCCAGGCATTGTTTGACCATTCCTGCGCCCATGGTATTCCTGGGGCTGGCGTTGTGCTCCGGATAGGGCACAAGGCCCGCAGCGATGCCCAGAATCAACGAGGGGTCCAGCTCCAGATGAGTGTGATCTGGTTTGATATCTTCTTCCCAGATGGCGATGAGGGTGTTCTCCTCCTCCTCAGCATCCAGATACTCCACCAGTCCGGCTGACACAAGATCGGCAAAGGTCATCTCGCCGTTCTTTATCTTGGTTACATGCTCCTCGGTGACCTGTGCTTTTCCGTTCTCCACCACGATGAGCGGCCTTCTGGCCCGGCCCGAATCGTTGTTCATGAAGATTTCATTGGTGTCCTCGAAATAGACCACGTTCATCTGGCTGCTTATGCTGCCTGAACGCCGCAAACGGCGCAAATTCTTGACCAATGTTTTAGGGTCATCATGATGCCCTACGATCTCGCCGTTTACATAAATTCGCGCGCCGCTAACCAAGGCTTCATCCAACATTACCACCTACCGGAATCACGCCTAAATCTACCAATATCTTTTTGACGTTAACTGATTCGTCTGCGCCCTTGGAAAGCTCCACTCCCTGGGCGAAGTTCTTTACCAGGCCACAGTTTGGTCCTTCCGGAGTCTCGCAGGGACAGATGCGACCCCACTGAGTAGCATGCAGATCCCTGGCCTCGAAGTGCGGTTGGGAGCGGGAGAGAGGCGAGATCACGCGACGCAGATGGGAGAGTGATGCCATATAGTCTGTACGATCCAGGAGCTGAGAGACGCCCGTACGCCCACCGACCCAGTTTCCTGTGGCCAGGGGATGAATCATTCTCTCTGTGAGGACGTCCGCGCGAACCGTGGTCACTACATTAAGATCTCTATTTCTCATGCTGGCCCTCTCCAGCTGGTATTTTATATCACGGGTCAAGCGGTTGAAGGCCACCCGGAAGAGATCCTCCATCAGATCACCGGAGAGCTTCAGCCTCTTGTTGGAATAATGATCCTTATCATCCTCTCCCCGGCGCTCCAGCGCCAGCTCGAAGCAGGCTTCTGCCATGCGAGATAGGAAGAGCGCCTTAGAGAAACGATCCTTCTCATCCACGCCGATATGCGGCAGAAGGTACCGATCCAGGACATAAGTCGCCCTCTTTTTCTGGTATTCCTTAGCCTGGCCGGCAGCTACGCGCGCGCCGATCTTCTCCAGGGCCTCATCATTAGTCGAAACCTCGGCCTCCTCCAGATTTTCCAGCATGAACTTGATGATTTCAGGATTATCTGATACGGATTTGACAATTTCCATATCTGTGTCCATGCCCAGAGACCGCAGCAGTGTCACAAAGTTGAGCCGTCCTGAGACAGAGGGGAAGGATACCTCCAGGATGGAACGACGACCGCGCTCCACAATGACCAGAGAGCGATAGCCCTGTCTCTGGCTGAAGACCTTGGCCACCTCGATATTCTCATCGTAGCGCTGGTTGTATTCGACCAGGATCTTGTTTGGTGCCAGGTCCTCCAGAGTCATGATGACGCGCTCTGAGCCGTTGACCACGAAATAACCGCCAGGGTCGGAAGGATCCTCACCATAAGTTATCATCTCGTCTGTAGAGAGGCCGGAAAGGTTGCAGATCTTGGAGTTGAGCATGATGGGCAATGTGCCGATGTCTGCTTCCACCAGATCCTTCTCTGTCTCGCCCTCCACGATGGTCATCTCCAGCTTGATGGGGGAAGCATAGGTCAAATTGCGAAGCCTGGCATCATTGGGATAGAGCCTTTCCATTGAGCCGTCCGCTTCGCGCACCATGGGCTTTGCCACTCGAATCTTGCCCAGCTTCACATAGGTATTCTCGATATTGGTCTCGATGATATTCACTTCATCTATGACCTTCTGCAGGCCCTTATCTATAAAATCATTGAATGAGTTTATATGATGGTGCACCAGCTTGTCCCTGGTAAAATAGGAGCTATAAAGAACATTTCTATCGAGCAAAAGACCACCTTTAATCAATTACCAGCCGGTAAAAGATCGATTGCTTAGCTGTAGTACTCTTTCGAATTACCTTAATGATATCGCCAACTTTCGCATCTATCTCTCTGGCCGCTGGGTCAGTCACGTGAATTTTCGGCAGCTGTGGAGCCATAATGTTAAAGGCTTTCAGTACCTCGGCACTCTCTTCCGGCGTAAGCAGCACATGTTCCGGAACCATTTCATGATCTTTTACGGCAAACTTGGTCACTCGAACCACCTTATTGGAGAAGGAGCAGCAAACAGGCCAGGAAACTCCAAACGGGCTCGGGGGGATTTGAACCCTCGACCACCTGGTATCTTCACACAAAAATTTAAAAGCCAGACGCTCTGCCTAACTGAGCTACGAGCCCCCGCTGCCTGACATGCCTCAAGCCTTTTATGCTGCACTGAGTGAGGAATAAAAGCATCCCACATAAAGCTTTTTCCCTTGTGGGACTTAGACAAGTCCCACTAGGCGAGCTATCTCCGAGCCAACCTCAGAGGTGGTCGAGCTTCCTCCCAGATCATAGGTCTTTATTCTGCCTTCAAATAGGTTCCGCTCAATGGCAGCAACAATGTCTGCAGCCGCTTTGCTCTGGCCCAGGTGCTCAAGCAAGAGTGCCCCCGACCAGATGGTGGCAACGGGATTGACCTTGTTTAGTCCCTTGTATTTGGGTGCTGAGCCATGGATGGGCTCGAACATGCTGGTGCCCTCCGGATTCAAATTTGCTCCGGGCGCAAGGCCGAGGCCCCCCTGAATCATGGCCCCCAGATCGGTGATTATATCGCCGAACATGTTGGGAGCGACTACGACATCAAACCATTCCGGGTTCTTGACAAACCACATGGTAATGGCATCCACGAAGTTGAAATCATGTTTGACCTGAGGATAGCCGGCTGCAACTTCCAGGAAGACCTCGCGCCAAAAGCCATAGATGTCGCTGAGCACATTGGCCTTGTCCACGCTGGCAACAAGATGACGGGGGCGCGATGCCGCCAGATCAAAGGCATATTTTATGACCCTCTTGGAGCCCTCGCGGCTGACCTCCCCTATCTGATAGCCGATCTCCTCGCTATCGGTATCGATATCCAGGCCGAATTTTATATTGTAGAGATTTCGCTTGATTTCAAAATCTGCGTGGCTCTTACCCCGGCGTGCGCGACTGCCTATGCCGATGTAAAAGTCCTCCGTATTCTCGCGAACCACCACGAAATCGATGTCCTTCGAAGTCTTATCCTTGAGGGGCGTCCAGACGCCCTCCAGGAGCTTGACGGGCCGCAGGTTCACATACTGATCAAAGTAAAAGCGCATGGCCAGCAAAATACCCTTCTCCAGGATGCCTGGGGGGACCCGTGGGTCACCGATGGAGCCGAGGTAGATGGCAGGAAAGCGGCCCAGCTCCTTTAGCGTCTCTTCGCTCACCAGTTCCCCTGTCTCTAGATAGTGCTCCGCCCCAATAGAGTAATCTGTCCAATCCAGGGAAAAGTTGTGTTTGTCTGCTGCCGCCTCCAAGACTTTTCGGCCCTCTGCTATGATCTCCGGGCCGATGCCGTCACCTGCGATAACTGGTACCTTATAATTCATGCCGTCACCTTTGCCACCTGTCGCCTTGTATATTCCACGAGGCCACCCACATCAACAATCTCCTGGAGAAAATCCGGAAGAGGAGTAGTCTTGTATTGCTCAGAGCTGGATTTGTTGTGAATCACACCACCGACCATGTCTATCTCTATTTCCGCTCCATCGGCGATTTTATCCACCTGGGGGCAGATAAACAAAGGCAGGCCGGTGTTTATGGAGTTTCTAAAGAATATCCTGGCGAAGGATTTGGCAACTACGGCTTTAACTCCCGCCCCTTTCAGTGCTAAGGGAGCATGCTCTCGGGAAGATCCGCATCCGAAGTTTTCCCCTGCCACTACGTAGTCACCCTGTGCAACCATCTTCGCCATCTCCGGGCGAACGCCCTCGAAGAGATGAGCAGCCAGCTCTCCCGGATCATTGATAACCAAATAACGCCCGGGAATGATGGCATCAGTATCGATATCGTTTCCAAACTTCCATGCTCTGCCCGCCAAAAGACTCAACTCCATATCGGTGAACTGTATTCTCATGATAATGTGGTATAGTGAACTCCTCTCGCGGCCCGAAGGCCAGGGCTTCCCTGCTGTTTCTTCGTTGTTGTGCCGTCATAGCCTTCTGGCATCGGGGCACGTTTTGCGGGATTTTTCGGTTTCCGCTTCATTGGCCCAAACGTACATCAGATTCGCGATGCAGAGGTTCAGATCTTGTCGGACAGGTTCGGGGTGTTCCCTTCCTACTCTGTGGGGCCGTCTAGCGACTCCATAATCTCTCCTAGAGAGAAGTAATCGATCATCCATGTAGCACTTGAAGCCTGCATGGAATCATGTCTTGGTTAAGTGGAGGGAATGATGAGATATATAGTTGATCTGTGCAGAGCGAATGTAATTATGGCAAAGGACTCCGCTTTCATCCCCACTCTGAAGGTATTATAAATAATTTGCAGATAGTGTTTTTGTTGAATCTGGTAGTCCACCTTCATCGAGTTTACCAATCCTTCTTAGATTGCATGGCTGGCACAAGAGAAGTTGATTGCATTTGATTAAGTCTCTTGCTATGGTTTTTAAGTTCAACAACTTATTATCGGTAAACTACCAATAATACAGCCAAAAAATAATAAAATCACAACAGCACCTTTTATTACCGGCTAAGGGAATGGACTTGAAACAGCTAGGTGATGCGAATTGTTGGCGACCATGATCTCCGGGCGCACTTTAGCCCAAGGGGCGGGATGCGAGAGCAAAATGTCTCCTGATTTCTTTAAAGCAGTAGCTATATGCCATTTATCTGAAAATGATTTTAAATCGCTGGCGTTATCCGAGGGACGGAATGTTTCGATCAAAAATGAGTTCGGCCAGGTAGTGCTCGCGGCTAAGGCGGATGCCGGGCTGCCTGACAGTATGGTATTCATACCCATGGGTCCCTGGGCCAATATGTTGGTAGGAATGGAGACAGGAGGATGCGGCACGCCCCATTTCAAGGGATTAAAGGTAGAATTGGCCGCGACAAATTCGCCTGTTCTCAATATTCGCGAGCTTTTCTCCGGCATGGGGGCATGAGACATGTCTGAAACTGTTATGATTAAAGATGCCATATGCTCTTTTTGCGGCTGCCTGTGCGACGATATCAATGTTGAGGTGCAAGACGGGAAAGTGTCAAGGGTCAGGCATGCCTGCCGTCTGGGCTCCAGCAAAATCATGGGCCACGGGCGAATAGAGAGCCCAATGATTCGAAAAGAGGGATCTCTGGTCAAGGTAAGTTTCCAGGAAGCATATGACCTTGCCGCCAAGATCCTTCTCTCTTCGACCAAACCCCTCCTCTACGGCTGGGCATCCACGTCATGCGAGGCTGCCAAGAAGGGCATCCTATTGGCGGAGGAGGTGGGAGGCGTTCTTGACTCCACGGCCACGGTCTGCCACGGGCCTTCCGTCATCGGCATAGAAGAGAAGGGGCTACCCGGAGCAACCTTGGGCCAGGTAAAGAACCGGGCCGACACAATTGTCTTTTGGGGCTGCAATCCCGCGGAAGCTCACCCCAGACATTCTCTGCGCTACTCTTCCAACTCCTGCGGCAGATTCACCCCCCAGGGTCGCGATGGCCGAAAGATCATCGTAGTAGATGTTCGCGAGACCAGGACCGCTAAGAATGCTGACAAATTCATGAGGATCACCCCCGGCAGCGACTATGAGGTGATATCCGCGCTACGCATGCTGGTTGCCGGAAAAGGCGAGAGCGTGCCTGACGAGGTGGGAGGCGTTACCAAGGCAGATCTGGCCGATATTGCGGCTACGCTGAAAGCTGCCAAGTTCGGGGCGGTATTCTTCGGTCTGGGCATCACTCACAGCAGGGGCCGCTACAAGAACATAGACAATGCCCTCTCCCTGGTAGCAGAGCTTAACAGCCATACCAAATTTGTGATTATGCCCATGCGCGGACACTACAATGTCGGCGGAATCGGTCAGGTCTTGGCCTGGTCCTCCGGCTATCCCATGTCTGTAGACTTCACCAGGGGGATGCCCTATTTCAATCCGGGCGAGACGGCTGCCTGCGATCTGCTGGCCCGAAGAGATGTTGATGCAGCTTTGATCATAGCCGCAGATGCTGTGTCCAACTTCCCCCACGCCACAGCAGCAGCGCTGGCCGATATCCCGATCATTCAGATCGATCCTTATGAAAATCCCACGACGCAACTGGCCGAGGTGGTTATTCCCTGCGCTATTGCCGGAGTAGAGGTAGAGGGCACAGCTTACCGCATGGATGGCCTGGCTTTGCGCCTGAGAAAGCTGGTGGACTGTATCCTTCCCAGCGATGAAGAGATCCTTGCGGGAATATTGGAGAGCGTGCATAAGCAGCGCCGTCTGGCGGCAAATGAGGGGGCTTAAGAGATGATAATCAAAGGTGGAATTGTCTACGATCCGGCCAACGGCATCTATGGCGAGGAGATGGACCTTTTTATTGATCAGGGAAAAATGGCCATGCAGGCCAAAGGCGAAGAGATAGATGCACGCGGCCTTCTGGTCATGCCGGGTGGCGTGGACGCGCACTCTCACATTGCCGGCAAGAAGGTGAACACCGGCCGGATTATGAGGCCCGATGATGCCCGGCTGGGCATCGAGCCGCGCTCGGCTGTCTGCAGGCCCTCGACGGGCTATACCGTTCCCAACTGCTATGCCATGGGCTACCGCTATGCCCGCATGGGCTACACCACTGCCTTCGAGGCGGCAACGCCCATCCTGGAAGCGCGGCATACCCATGAAGAGCTGGAGGAGATCCCCATTCTCGACAAAGGGGCACTCACGTTGTTTGGCAGCAACTGGCAGGTCATGGAGTGCGTGCGCGACAAAGACCTCTCCAAGCTGGCCGCCTACGTGGCCTGGGGGCTGCGAGCCGCCAGGGGCTACGGCGTGAAGATCGTCAATCCCGGCGGAGGTGAGGCCTGGGGCTTTGGAGCCAATGTTAAAGGCATAAATGATGCTGTACCCAATTTCGATGTGACGCCGGCGGAGATCATCATGGGCCTGGCGAAGGCCAATGAGATGCTGCACCTGCCCCATTCCATTCATCTGCACTTCAATAACCTGGGAAAGCCCGGCAACTACACCACAGCCATCGAGACGCTCGATCTGTTAAAGGACATCAAGCCCAGCCGCATGAGACAGATCGTGCACGTGGCGCACATGCAATTTTCCGCTTACGGAGGGACGAGCTGGCGGGACTTTGAGTCCAAGGCTCCCGTCATTGCCGACTACTTTAATTCCCATAGCCACGCCACCATGGATATGGGGCAGCTGCTATTTGGCAGCGCCACCACCATGACCGCTGATGCGCCCCTTGAGTACGGTAATGCCCGTCTCACTCATAATAAGTGGTCCAATCACGATATCGAGCTGGAGGAGTCAAGCGGTGTCGTGCCCATGAATTACTTCCGAAAGATGCTGGTCAATGCCGTGCAGTGGTCCATTGGCCTGGAACTGGCCCTGCTGGTTAATGATCCCTGGAAGGTGCTCATGACCACGGATCATCCCAACGGCAGCCCCTTCGTGAATTATCCTGAGGTCATCACACTGCTCATGAGCAAACCCAAGAGGGATGCGGAGATGGCCACGCTGCATGAGCAGGTGCCCAAGCGTACCACACTTGCCGGCATTGAGAGGGAGCTGGACTGGACGGATATCGCCATCATGACCCGCGCGGCGCCGGCGCGTGTCCTGGGACTCTCGGACAAGGGACACCTGGGGCCGGGCGCTGACGGGGATGTGTCCATCTACAACATCCGGCCTGAGGAAATGGACACGAGCCTGGATCATGCACTGGTCAAGAAAGCCTTGGCCAATGCCAAGTACACCGTAAAGGGAGGAGTCCTCGTCTCCAAGGAGGGCCAGATCCTGGCTACGCCGCCAGGCAGGACCTTCTGGGTGGATGCAGCGGTGGCGCAGCCGGACACTGACCGGCTCATGATCGATTTGGAGGAGAAGTTCGCCAAGTACTACAGCATCCAGATCGCCAATTATGCAGTGCAGGATGCATATCTTCCCCATGCGAAAGTAATTCGGGCAGGCCTGCCCATACTCTCGGAGGTGGCTTAGATGAGAAACATCACAATCGCACCCAAGTGCGTATTCCAAATCACGGTGGAAGCGGAAAATATATCACCAGACAAGCTTGCTCCTCTGGACATTGAACAGATCTGCGGCCTCTTCGTTTGGCAGGGAAATCGCCAGAAGAAGCTCTCAGATCTCTTTACCGTGGCAGGCGATGATGCATCGGCCAAGGCCGAAGAGTTGACCATTCGGCTGGCAGGCGACTTCTCTCAGGTGAAGAGGATAGCAGAAGGCATGACTGCTGGCCAGGTCCTGGCAGATGGGAGCGTTGGCATGCATGCTGGCAACAAGATGTCAGGCGGCCTCTTGAGCATTGCCGGCAATGCCGACGACTGGCTGGCCAGAGAGATGAAGGGCGGCAAGGTTGTCGTTATGGGAAATGCCGGAAACTACCTGGGCGCCGGATATCGGGGCGAGAAGTGCGGCATGCGTGGCGGAGAGATCGAGGTAAAGGGCAGCGCCGGAGCATACCTGGGCGAGCATCTTTGCGGCGGCAGCATTCGCATCTGGGGGGACGCGGGCGACTTTCCCGGTGCTGCTAATCAGGGCGGCACAATCTTTATCGGTGGCTGTACATATCTGCCCGGCGCAGAGATGAGCAAAGGAACTATAACTGTAAAAGGAGAGGCCAAGGTTCTGCCCAGCTTCCAAAAGATGGAAATCGTGCAGATCGATGGCCTGGCCTTCCAAAAGTATGCAGGCGACCTGGTAGACAATGGCAAAGGCGAGCTCCTGGTGGGCATGGGGTCATCTTGATAAATCGGGATGGAAATATGAGGGAACAACTTAATTATTTTGAGGTGCTCTGACTTGATCGATCGCAGCAAGGTTTTGGAGGTCTTGAGGGGATACGACTTCGATGATCTGCGAATCGGGATGATCGCATCCCATTCTGCCTTAGATACGGCAGACGGCGCAGTGGAGGAGAATTTCAGGACGCTGGCGGTGTGCCAGGAGGGGCGGGAGAAGCCTTATGTCAAGTACTTCCGCGCCAACAGGGACGAATCGGGCAAGATTATGAACGGCATGATCGACGAGGTCATGATGCTCAAAAAGTTCCCGCAGATTTTAGAGCAGGAGAATCAGGATATTCTCAAGGAGAAGAACACTCTTTTCGTGCCCAACCGGTCGTTTACCTCCTACTGCGGCATTGATGCCGTTGAGGATCAGTTCCTGGTGCCACTCTTGGGCTCTCGAAACTTGCTTCGTTCTGAGGAGCGCGGCGACAAGAGGGACTATTACTGGATACTGGAGAAGGCGGGGCTGCCTTTTCCCGAGCCCATTGAGGCGGAGGATATCAAGGAGCTGGTCATGGTCAAGCTGCCTCATGCCGTAAAAACCCTGGAGAGGGGATTTTTCACAGCCGCTTCCTACGAGGAGTACTGCCAGAAGGCCGATACCCTTTTGCGCCAGAATGTGATCGATCAGGACGGAATTGAGCTGGCCAGAATTGAGCGCTACATCATAGGGCCGGTCTTCAATCTGGACTTCTTTTACTCGCCCATCAGTAAGCAGATCGAGCTGATTGGCATAGACTGGCGCTTTGAGACCTCACTGGACGGTCACTGCCGCCTGCCTGCGCCCCAGCAGCTCACCCTGAGCGACAAGCAGATCAACCCCGAGTACACTGTCTGCGGCCACAACTCCGCCACCCTTCGCGAGTCGCTTTTGGAGAAGGCCTTCGCTCTGGCCGAAAAATACGTCGAAGCGACGCAGGAGTACTATTCCCCCGGCATCATCGGGCCCTTCTGTCTGCAGACCTGCGTGGACAAGGACCTCAACTTCTACATCTACGATGTCGCTCCGCGCATCGGCGGTGGCACCAATGTGCACATGGCCGTCGGTCATCCCTACGGAAATGCCCTCTGGCGCACCAATATGTCCACTGGCCGCAGGCTGGCGCGCGAGGTGCGCATAGCCCTGGAGAATGACTGCCTGGAAAAGATTGTGACCTGATGACCGAGACAGAAGAAACAGGCAGCATCGAGGTTCCTAAGAAGCTCGCCCGCACGGCCAAGAAGCTGGCCGCGGCAGGCGAGAAGCTGGTGCAGATCGCTCCGGCCATCCTGGAAAGCAAGGCATCCCAACAGATGCTGGCCATCGCCAGGATGGGCATGCTGGACAAGGTGCTGGGCTATCTGGTGACCACGGACAAGAATGTGCACTTTGTGCGCCCGGGCATCGCCTGGGACAGCGTGCAGACCGTGCCCCTTGATGTAATCGATGACGTGGTGTACGAGAACGAGTTTCACAACAACACTTTAAAGATCAAGGTGGGGGAGAAGGCGGAGAAGATCATCTTCTACGACGACATGGACGGCATCAGGTTCTTTCATTATATCAAGCAAATTAAGTCCGCTTCAGGAAGATAACGTCATCTTGTCCTTGGAAGTCGCCGTCCCCAGTCAACACGCTGGCGGCTTTTCGCCTGGCCGTGGCGTAGACGATTGAGTCTACCAATCCCCATTTGAGCCTGTGCTTGATCCTGGCGGCTTCGACTGAGATCTCTTCATCTACATCGATCAGGATGCATCGCTCTTTCATGGCGGCCTTTTTCTCTTCGGCGATTCTTTCATCGTAAACGCGGAGGATCCAGCGATAGACCTCCGCCAGATTGACTGTGCTGATTATGAGGTCCTGGTCGTCATCCAGATAGCCCATGACCTCCTTCCCTGCGTCACTGCCCTGGAAAAACTCGATCCAGGCCCAGGAGTCAATCAAAACGGTCAATCTCTTCCCTCCGGAAGGATTCAAGCTTGGGCAGGCTGCCAAAATGCGATTTATCCATGCGTTTTGCCTTTTTGAAGAGGTAGCGGATGACCTCGTCATAAGACTTGGCATCGATTTCCTTCTTCAGCCGGTCAAGCATCTGCTGAACATCGTCTTTGACCTGAATAGTAGTAGACATGCTATAGCATTAAGTTATTATAAGTTTATAATCTTATTGATTTAAGATGACATCCACTGCAAAACCGGGAGAAAGTAGGGAAAAAGGCACCGCTCAGGGAGAGAATGTGGTCACCGTCGCCGCCCACTGCCTGCTTAACCCTCTGACGCGAGTGAGGGGCCTGGCCCCGCTGCCCTTCCGGCCCGAGGGCCCCACGGTTCAGCTCCCCTGCCCGGAGGCGCTCTACCTGGGACTGGAGCGATGGGCTGTTACACGAAACCAGCTCGATGTGCCCCAGTTTCGCCGCTTCTGCCGCACCCTGATCGAACACTACGCGGACCTATTGCAGATGCTGGCCCGTGAGGGCGCACGGCTGCGCATCTTAGGAGTGGCGGGCAGCCCCAGCTGCGGCGTGGAGACGACGAGCAGCGGCTACACAGGCGGGCGGGTGCGGGAGTGCGAGCACGCGCACGTGGCCGGGCGGGGCGTGTTCATGGAGGAGCTGCTGGCGGAGCTGGAGCGACGGGGTGTGGCAGCCAGGGTGGAAGAGGTCTGCAAGAAAGAAGGCACGGGCGGCGATTCCTGAGCGAGGACCGGGCGGGGCTGCGAATACTGCAAGTGCATGAGAAAGCCTGCCTCTTTGCGGGGGTTGCCAAGCCGGGCCAAAGGCCTAGATTCAGGGTCCAGTCACGAAGGTGTTCGTGGGTTCGAATCCCATCCCCCGCACCTAAATTTAATCATTTATGCAATTTTATAGAACGCCATTGCATATTTTTGTGATCGTATTGGAATTGGATTTTCAAGGCAATTAATAAAATATTCATTCATGCTAATACAAATATTGGGACTACAACAGGAATACCAGGTTCACAAACAAAAGATGGCCTTCTCGTGCAAGTTCAGGCATATTTAAGAGAAATGGCACAACGATAAGGTGGGCAGTGTAGAGATTCAGACCTTTGCGCACAAGAGCAATAACAGGAAGACGAATCCCCTGGCATCGGTGCTAAATGCTATGGAGATCCTGAAGCTTCAGGCCCCTGGGATCTTCGATACAAACCAGGCCCACGAGGTGTTGAGATCTCTTGCATCGAATGCATCTAACTTAGCCCTGAGGGCAGCATAAATCTCTAAAGCTGATCCAAGTGTTTTTGTAATAAATAATTAAAAGATTTATTCCTTAGTTTTGCATTTTTAAGACTAAAGTCAACTAATAATTCATCCATAATCACTGATCGTGGGATCTTTACGGGAAAATAATTGTTAAATCTATTACAATCAATAGTATCTGTGGATTTCAAGATACCCTTTATTTGTTTTGGTTGAACACCCAAGGTTCTTAGACATTTTTTACTGGTGCCAGCAAGGTACCAGCTTTCTATTTCTTTCTGCACTATGATTATTCTATTAATATCTATATGATAACTCATATCATTTTGTACTGATTCTTTCCTTCTCGTTACGCATGGATATGTATCTATATCTTTAATAAATAAGTATTCTTCATCTCCAATAGAAGTTATGAATTTCGCTATTACTATTCTTTTTCGAGCATATTGATTAATAGGCACTAGCTCAAATCCTCTTTTTTCAATTATCGGTTTAATGATTCTTCTCAGAAATCTTTCATCATCATCTCCTTCGTAAAAAACATAGAGCTTTTTACCCATTTCAATTACCTACAATAAATTTTGAATAAATAGCTCGCTAACACCCAAGTCATTATTCAAAAATTTTTTAACATTTTCTTTTTCACCTGGTTTATATATTTTTGTAAAGCCTTCTTTATCTCGTTGTGCAAATAGGAGATTATCTATTCCTGAATATCGTATAACTTCTGGGTTGTGAGTGGTAGTAATGATTTGCTTTTTTTGCCGATTAGATACATCCTTCATCATATATATTATCTTAGATATAAGTGCAGGATGAATATTCCGTTCAGGTTCTTCGATTAGGATAGGTGCCGTGCCAAAATATAACGCTATGATCAATGCTGTTATGTTGATTGTTCCATCGGAAATAAGATATGCTGGCATAAATTTATCTTTAAAATATATTTCTCTTAAATTAGTCAATAAATTTCTTTCACCAGATTTTACTCTCACTTTTTCGACAATGGGTAAAATATCCTTGATAACCGAAAAAAATGTCTTTGAATTTTTTTTATCTTCAAGAATTTTCTTAAGTGCTATGGCAAGGTTCGCGCCATCTGTGTCTAGCTGTGTCTTGCCAGCTATAGGAGTAGCCACTTTTGGCAATTTGGGATCAATATCATAAATTGAGATATCCTTTAAAGAGAAAATAATATCATATATTAAGGGAGAAATTGCTAGTTCCAAAAGAGATTTTGAGTTTTTTTGACCAAATGCCTTTTTCATTCCAATCGTTGGTATAAATTTCTTATAAAACTTACTTATTTTTTCATCCTCAAATTCTATTTTATAGTTTCCCTCTCCATTTTCATTCAATATTATAATTTTTCCACTACAAACGATTTTGCTTCTATCATCAAACACTTCTCCCTTGATATCTTTAACCCTATAAATTTCTATATCATATATCAAATTTTCTCTTATTGATTTGTATTTATTGCTTTTTTTATAAAATTCTAATTCAATTTTATAATATATATTGCTCAAATTCGAAACTAAGAAATTTTCTTTATCAATCTCGTTTCCAATGATTGCCATGCTCATTCTTGGTCCACATAAATTTATTCCTAACGACAAATTCTGCTTGTAACCTATTTTTATATTTCGTATATATTCGATACCACCTTGCATAGATATTGCATTATCCAACCCATGTTCTGTAATGTCTTTAAGAAATTTTATAATACTTAAAAAATTTGATTTACCGGATGCATTAGAGCCTATTAAAACATTAAACATTCCCAATTCGACATTATCCTTTTCAAAGGTCTTAAAATTAGAAATTTCCACATTTTTTATATTCATGTATTAATCTCGTTTGTTGAGGGTTCTTATCATATTTAAATTCGATCTCTGTCACCAAAATGAAGTCATATTGCCGTCGCAAAATACCAACAACAAATATTATTATTATAATTGATGTATTATAAAATTAATGAAGAAAGATGATTAGCTACAAGGTCTAGTTTGAGAAAATTCCAAATTAAAGCGAATTTTAAATTGTAAATATTAATAATATGATAGCTGATACGTGGAAGTTTAGTATGTGTCACCAAAACCAAGATGCTTTGCCATCGCTGTCCACCAGTATTCCCTCTAAGACTCACCCTTAAGCAGCATCTCAAAACCATGCCCACAAATCTTCCTCGTAGCCTGCACGAACCATGCCCACGAGGTATTGGGATCGGAGCAAGTGCGAAATACTTTCGGGACTCCACATTATATCTGGGCAGGCGATACGAATCTAGAAGCATTTCCAGATGAGATGAGTGTACAAATGGGTCAATTGTCCCTACAAAAAGTCTCTTTACGTTCTGTGAGCTCTGTGGTTGGATTCGTTCGTCATCGCTTTGCAGATAGCGGCTAATAGTAACCTCAGACGCAGCGCTAGCATGGAGCCCTGTCCATCAGAAATATTGCTCATCCAGTCTCCCGCCCCCGCACACGAGCGCACGCAGCCGGCCCCCGAGCCCGAGCGCCACCGCCAGGAGCGAGGCCCGGTCCGGAGGAGCAGCCCGCCCTCGCCGAGGCAGCCCACGAGCGGGCCAGCGGCGGTCAAGTGATTGTCATGCGATTTATCGAGACTTCGCGTCTTCGCGCCTTCGCGTGAGCCGTTAGTGGTATGGTTATAATTATCATCTAATATTAATAACAAACATAAGACCTTGCTTTCCTAATCCAGCACCCGAAAACACCACTCGCCAGAGGTATGCGCCACCGGGTCAACAGGCCCGACCGGCTCCGCTCGGCCGAGCGGCACTCCGGTGCGAGGCCCGGTCCGGAGGGCAGCCCGCCTTCGCCAAAGGCAGCCCACGGGCGGGCCTGCGGCAATCAAGTGATTGTCATGCCTTCGCGGCTTCGCGCCTTCGCGTGAGCCGTTAGTAGTATGGTTATAATTATCAGCTAATATTAATAACAAACCGAAGACATTGCTTTTCTAACCCCGCACCCGAAAACTCCCCTCGCCGGAGGTATGCGCCACCGGGTCAACAGGCCCGACCGGCCCAGCACGCCCGAGCAGCGTCGCCAGAAGCGAGGGCACGGCCCGGTGGGCAGCATGCTGCCGCCAAGGCAACCAACGTGCGGGCTTGCGGCGATCAAGAGATTATCATGCCTTCGCGCCTTCGCGTGAGCCGTTAGTGGTATGGTTATAATTATCAGCTAATATTAATAACAAACAGAAGACATTGCTTTCCTAATCCAGCATCCGAAAACGCCCCTGGCCAGAGGTATGCGCCCCCGTCACCTCTGGCCCGACCGGCCTCCCCCTCCCACGGACACGAGCGCACGCAGACGGGCCCCGAGCCCGAGCGGCACTCCGGAGCGAGGCCCGGCCCGGAGATGATCGATGCTCTAGAAAATGAGAAATAGTTTGCAGACTAACCTAAAAGATCATAATGGAGCCATACATCCCCGATCATCTGCCCCTCAAGTCCATTGATTGGCTGAGCCACATCAAAAAGATGAGCCATGCGACCATAGCCATTGCCCGGTACGACGGCATTCTTCAGGGAATGCCCAACCCCCAGGTTCTCCTCTCACCAATGCAGACACGAGAAGCGGTGATTTCTTCAAGAATCGAGGGAACACAGGCATCGCTTGAAGAGGTCCTTCAGTACGAAGCGGAGGTCAGTGATGCTACAGAGCAGGATCGCGAAAAAGATACGGCAATAGTCCAAGATATCCACGAGGTCCTCAATTATCGGCAGGCAATGATGCATGCCATGAACTCATTGGAGAAGCGCCCGCTCGGCATCAACATGATACGAGACTTGCATCGTATCCTTCTTTCCGGCGTCAGGGGCAGATACAAGAATCCCGGAGAAATCCGCCATACACAAAACTGGATTGCGCCTCCTGGAACTCCCATGGAAAAAGCGACATTTATTCCACCAGAGCCTTCAATGATAATGGATGCGCTCTCTAACTGGGAGGAGTACATGCATAGCACCGAGAAGAACGATCTCGTGCAACTGGCGGTTCTTAAGGCCCAGTTTGAGATGATCCATCCCTTTTCAGATGGCAATGGTCGCATCGGAAGGATGCTCGTGCCGCTCATCCTCTACAAAAAGAGAATCTTATCAAGTCCCATGTTTTACATCAGCGGCTACCTTGAAAGCAATCGAGATATTTACTACGAAAGGCTCCGGGCTGTATCCACGGAAAAGGACTGGGACAGCTGGATTTCCTTCTTTCTTCAAGCAGTTGCAGAGCAGGCAAGCGAGAACAGCCAGAAGGCCATAATGATCCTGGCACTATATGATAAGATGAAAAAACAGGTACCGGAGATTACGCATTCTCAGTATTCCATCCAGACCATCGATGCCATCTTTTCTCGTCCGATTTTCAAATCAAGCGATTTTGCAGAGAAGTCAGGTATTCCAAAAGGCACAGCTCGTAGGCTGGCGCAAGACCTCAATGCCAATGGTATTTTGGAGGTCAAGCGGGAGAGATCCGGGAGGCGACCTGCAATCTACGTGTTCTCTCATCTGATTGATATAGTCGAGAAGAATATCATCTAACTGACAATGGACAACAGTTGGTTTATGACTCACAAACAATTGGCTCATGAGTCATAAAAGCTTTTATGTACAATATATGAGTCATAAACCAAGGAATTTTGAGGCCAGATCCTTTCTTCCACGGTTTTTGCTGCACATGCCGCCTACCTGCCTCCTGCGCCCGGACACGAGCGCGCGCAGGCGGGCCCCCGAGCCCGAGCGGCACCGCCAGAAGCGATGCCCGGCCCCGGTGGGCAGCCCACCCTCGCCGAGGCAGCCAACGAGCGGGCCAGCAGCGATCAAGAGATTGTCAGTGACTTAGGATAGGCGATGGGTCAAATGTTCCGCAATATTCTAGATAAAAAGTCTCTGTGCGTCCTCTGTGAACTCTGTGAGCTCTGTGGTTGGATTCGTTCGTCGTCGCTTCGCAGATAGCGGCTAATGAGACGGAGCGTTTCATGTAGACCGGTCCAGCAGAAATACGGCCCGACCGGCCTCCTGCGCCCGGACGCGAGCGCGCACAGGCGAGCCCCCGAGCCCCAGGAGCGCTGCCGGAAGCGAGGCCCGGTCCGGTGGGCGGTCCGCCCTCGCCAAGGCAGCCCACGAGCGGGCCTGCGGCGGTCAAGAGCTGATGTTACCGATCAAATATCTCTATCAAAATCCTTCTAACTTCCTTTTTAAGCTCGGAATCGATCTCTCCGAACTCGCCTTCAATCAGAGATTTATCTGTTGTTGCCAGCTTGTTCAACTGTATCACGGAATCCCTTTTCAGCCCTGAGAGCTTGAAGCCGGGCATTTCCCTGGTCAGGAGAACATGGATATTGTAAAGCTCATCTGGTATTTTTGAAGAGATAAATGCCACAATGACATCCTCATGCCCTTCATAAATCACAAGGGCAGGCCTCACTTTGGCACCCTTCAGATCGGTAAATGGAAACGGAATAGCAACGATCTTGCCTTTCATTTGTATCTGACTTTCAGGTCTTCCAGGGTGTAGATATCAGGCTCGTCTTCCAAGAACTTACGCAAAGAGATCTCACTCAACTTCATTATAGCGGCCATCTCTTCTTCTTTTGTCAGGTCATCCTCGTTGATCTGATCAGCATTGACCTTAGGCAGAGATGGCCTGCAGCTTGCTGCATCAGATGATTTGACGGATTTATTGATTTCTTCGGCACTCTTTCTCTGCGTGCCTTGGCTCTTGCACTCGGTATCTTCTTGGTTCTAGCAGCCATTACGACCATCTCTTCTCGCATGCACTAAATACCTTTTGGAAATAATTGGATTGGCTCTGTGCGTCCTTTGTGAGCTTCGTGATCTTTGTGGTTGGATTCGTTCGTCGTCGCTTTGAAGAAAGAGGCTAATAGTAACCGTATATTTAGGCGCTGGCATGTAGATTGGACCGGCAAACATGAGCCAATATTTTCCTTCACCTCATCTATTTAAACCAAGAAGAATAACTGTAACTGCATAATGCGCAAACGTGCATCCAGGTGAATCTATGGCAGGCATATCCGACGAGCAATACATAATCGATGCTAAAGGCAATAGAAAAGGAGTTATTCTTTCCATAGAACGCTATGAGCAGATGACTGAGGATCTTCACGATCTTGCAGTCGTTGCTGGGCGCAGGAATGAGCAGCCCATTAGCTTAGAAGAGATGAAGCGAAGGCTGAAGCGAGATGGCATCGTTTAGAATTGACTTCAAGCCGTCCGTAGAAAAAGACCTGCGTCGCCTGCCTGCCGAGATCATCTCACGATCAATGGAAAAAATTGATAATCTTGAATCCGAGCCATTTCCCCCTCAATCTATCAAGGTATCTGGATCAGAAAAACTCCATCGTCTTCGAGTGGGCGATTATCGGATAATTTATGAGGTTGACGCAGTGGAAAAGATAATAACGATTCATTACATCCGTCCTCGCAGCATTGTGTATCGTAATTTATAGAATCTTGTGATTCACGGCAAGCCCTTTCGAAGACAATTCGCTCAGAAATGCTGCTCCGTTCGTCTCCCACAACCTCAACTCAGGCCCGACTGGCCCCGCACGCCCGGGCGGCATCCCGAAGCGAGGCCCGGCCCGGAGGGCAGCCCGCCCTCGCCAAAAGCAGCCCACGAGCCGGGCCTGCGACGGTCAAGGGATTATCTTGCACTTTTAGGATAGGATAATGGGTCAAATGTCCCCAATGTACCTCGACAAGAAGTCTCTGTGCGTCCTCTGTGGACTCTGTGAGCTCTGTGGTTGGATTCGTTCGTTGTCGCTTCGCAGATAGCAGCTAATAGTAACCGAAGACTTGGGCGCTGGCATGGCAGACCGGTCCAAGCAGAAATATTGCTCATCCACGTGAGCCGGAGAGAAGTCTTCATGAAGGAGCGGCTGGCGGAGCTGGTGCGAAGGGGTGTGCTTTTTCGTGCAGAAGAGGCGGGGAATTCACCCGTGGGAGAAAAGTATTAATTATTCTGCAGCTTTGCGAATATGTGAATCATGTAGTTTGCTTTTCGCTACTCACCACATATACCTAAAAAATATATTTTAGCCAAACATCGCCCCCATGCCAGCCTCAGCCGCCTCCGCCTCGTCCCGGAAAGCTTTGAGCAGCTTCTCAGCATCTTCGCCCTTCAACTCCTTGGCAGCGGTATCGGCAAGCAGCTTCTGGGCTTCGCCGGCCAGCTCGTCTCTGGCTTTGATGTAGAGGCACATGCCCTCCTTTTCCAGTCCCATGGCCTTGCACTCGCGCAACGTGGGCCCCAGCCGCTTCCAGAATTCCTCATCGAGCATCTTGGTTATATCTTTGCTGCTCTCCATCGCATAAGTGTAAACTAATTCCATGGCAATTTTCTCCTAAAGATCTTTCATTGCATTCCTGAGCATCTCTGTGCACTGATCCATGAGCGCCGCCGCTTGATTGATGTCCTGGGCCGCCTTCTCGCTCACCCTGGCGATTTGCTCCGACCTCTCCCGAAAAGATGCGCTGTGGCTCTCGTTGTGCTCTATCCAGTGATGCAGGAGGTGCTCTACCTCATGCCTGGTTAAATCGTGCCCTTTTATATCATGGCTATGCATAGTGAATTACTCCTAATACTGTCTTCTGACCATGTAATCAGCCAGCTCCAGCAGCGTGGCTTTTGCCTTTGAGTCCGGCAGAACTTGCAGGGCTTTCTTGCCTCGGGCCACCATCTCCTCCGCCCGGGATCTGGCGTACTCGATGCATCCGTTCTTCTCCAGAAGGGAGATGGACTCTTGAATCTGCTGCGGGGTAGCATCCTTCTTGCCAAAGACCTTTACAGGAACATCATGAGCAAAAGCGTGAATCATGATCAATGTCTTCTTGGCCTCAATCAGATCTCCACCCTGCCGCTTTCCTGAGACCTTCTCTGGTGTGATGAGATCTATGACATCATCTTGCAGTTGAAAGCCCATGCCGGTCAGCCGGCCGAATTCATCCAGCGCGGCAACCTCTTCTGGCTTTGCCCCGGCCAAGAGCGCACCTATGGCCGCCGAAGCTCCATAGAGAACGCCCGTCTTTTTCTCAATCATCTCCAGATACTCAGCCTCAGAGACGCGCTCTTTGGACTCGAACTCCATGTCCAGCCACTGGCCTTCGCAAATAGCAGTGCAGGTCTTGGAGAGCATATTCATGGCCCCCAAAAGGAGATCGGGCCGGGCTTTGGTCATGCCCAGTACCTGAAAGGCCTTGGAGTAGAGAGTATCGCCGGCGAGAATGGCTCCCGACAGACCCCAGATTTTATGCACAGCTGGACGCCCGCGCCGTACATCGGCATTGTCCATGATGTCGTCATGGATGAGCGTGAAGTTATGGATCAACTCAATGGATACGGCTGCCGAGGCCAATGCCGACGCGTCCCCGCCCGCGGCCTCTCCCGCCAGCAGCAACATGGATGGACGCAGCCTCTTTCCACCGGCATCCACCAGATGCCGGCCGGCCTCGTAGAGGGGACGCGGATGCACTACGGGCAAGAGCTCCTCGATGGCTCCGGTCACCCGGTCAGCTCGCATCTGCAGCTCACGGTCCAGCTCTCTCGCAATCGTCTTCGTCATTCTCACTCTACTCCTCGATTTTGCCTAATCGATTAACAGCTCCTGGCCGTTTCGCACCAAATGGAAATTGGACCCCAGCGAGTACCCCGTCTCCTCGGCCATCATGAGATAGCTGCAGTGGCTGGCCAGGTTTCCGTGACTGGGTATGACATGTTCCGGCTGTATCATGCGCAAAAGTTCCCAGTGATCTTCCTGGCAGGCATGCCCAGATACATGCACATTATCATAAATTCTGCCACCGCGCATCTTGAGCTTGGTGACAACCGTGTGCCTGTTGGACACGTTGAGCGGCTGGGGTATGATACCAGCCGAGAAGATGACCTTGTCTCCCGACTCCACCAGATAGTCGGTCTCGCCATTGGCCACTCGGCTCAAGATGGCTCCCGGCTCCCCCTGATGACCGGTCATAATGGGCAGATACTTGTCCTTGCCCTCGTTCATGATCCTCTTCAGGGCTTTGTCAACCGACTTGCGCCTGCCAAAGACTGTTACATCTCCCTGGCCTGCGTAGCCCGTTCTCATCGCTGTGCCCCAATACTTTTCCATGGAGCGGCCCAGAAGCACGGGCTTTCGTCCCATCTTGTGAGCGGCCTCGATTATGGCCCTGATGCGGGCGATGTGTGAGGAGAATGTGGTAACCATAATACCGGATTTAGACTCCTCCGTGCCAAGAAGTACATCCCAAACCAGGTCCTTGGCTATCTTCTCTGAGGGCGTCTTTCCGGAGATGGAGGCATTGGTGGTCTCGGTGATGAGCGCCAGCACACCCTGCTTTCCTAAAGTCCTCAGCCTCGCGAAGTCTGGCGGTTCGCCCAGAGTCGGAGACCGGTCGATCTTGAAGTCATTCGCGTAAATTATGATGCCCTTGGGTGTATGAATGGCCGCGAATACGCAGTCCACAATGCTGTGTTGCACGCGTATGAACTCCAGCTCGATGTCCTGCGTAACCTGGAAGCGTTCTCCCGCTTTCATTACATTCAGAGGATTTTTCACCCCGAATATCTTTTCGGACTTTATCTCCTGATTGATCAGGTCCGCGGTGAACGGCGAAGCAATTATGGGTGCTTTATACTTGTGGGCCAGCTTGGAGATGGCTCCAATGTGATCCAGGTGACCATGTGTGCAGGCGATAGCCCTTACCGTTCCGTCTACGTTTTCCATGATGCTGTCGTCTGGAATGGCCCCCATATTGATCAGATCGGCAGCATGCAGCGATTCCACATCTGTGTCCTCGTGAATCTGCACCCGATCCAGCCGGATTCCCATATCCATTACCACGATATCTTTTCCGATCCTTATCGCCGTCATATTGCGGCCGATTTCGTTATAGCCGCCCACAGCGATTATTGAAATATCCTTCATTTTGCCAACTCTCTATAAACAGAAAATGCTCTCAAATCGAAACCCCGTGCCTGCAGCCACTCCCCGGTCCTTCCTAGAACCACGAGAGGGACTTTTGCAAGCTGCGTTACTTCTTTACATCCAGTGAGGAACATAGTGATCCTCAGCGCACGGATATAAGAATTCATAACCCTGACAACTGCCTCTTTATCTTTTGTGGCCGGTCTTAGCAAGGGAAGGGCAACACCAGCCAGGCCGGCGCCCAGAGCCAGGCTCTTGGCAGCGTCCAGGCCGCTTCGCACTCCACCCGAGGATATGACAAAAGCACCGGCAGCTTTGCACTCGACAATGCTCACGGGCGTTGGAATCCCCCAGCTTTCAAATAGCCGTCCCATCATCACCAGATCGTCGTTTCCGACCTCTGCAGCTCGAAAGGACTCTACGCTGGCCCAGGAGAGGCCCCCCACACCAGAGACGTCAATCATCTTCACTCCGGCTGAGACCAGATCCCGGGCAACTTCCCGGGTGATACCAGCACCAGTCTCCTTAACCATAATGGGCACCGATCCTCTGGCCGCCTCTTTCAGAACATCCAGCACTCCGCCGGCATCTTTGTCTCCTTCCGGCTGAATGCTCTCCTGCAGGAAGTTCAAATGAATGGCAATGGCGTCGGCATCGATCATCTCAGCCAGACGCTCTAAGATCTCCGGCCCGGATCTTTTCAGTTGCACGGCACCGATGTTGCCGATGATAGGAATGTCCGGCGCGGCGTCCCTGACCGCGGAGAAGGTGTCCTCCAGACTTCGGTCTTCTATTGCCGCCCTCTGCGAGCCCACCCCCAAAGCGATGCCTAGCTCTGATGCCGCCTCCCCCAGGTGAACATTGATTTGCTTGACATCAGGATGGCCTCCGGTCATGGCACTGATCATAAGGGGTGCCTTCAGCTTTCTACCCAGGAAGACGCTGGATGTATCGATATCCTTCTCGTCGATCTCCGGCAGGGCTTTATGCAGCAGCACCAGATCTTGGAAGGGCCGCTCTTTCGAATCTACCGGCTCTTGCATACAGATTCTGATATGATCGAGCTTGCGGCTGGATGTGGTCAATTCATTCCCTCGATTCTGGTTCCAACATATTCGCCTTTTAGGGCCCGGGCAATATTTCCTTTAGTGCCTGCATTAAATATCATGGAGTCTATTCCCAAATCGGCCAGATCCAAAAGCTCCAGCAGCTTTCCTCTCATGCCGCCGGTAACGTCCACACCCGCGCTGCCTCCTATGGCACTTTGCACCTGAGAAAGCTCTTTTCTTGTAATCCTGGAAAGAGGACTGCCGGAAAAAAGGACGCCATCCACATTGCTTCCCACGGCAACTACCTCGGCTTGCAGTGATTTGGCGATATAGGTTACCAATTGATCACCAGATACTATTGCGGCCTTACCAGTGGCATCCATAGCCACGTCACCATGCAGCACAGGCATGATACCGTTCTTTAGCATCTCTTTTACGGGCTCCATAAAAAAGCTGTCTATTCTGCCGCCCCGAAGGAGAAGGCAGGAGAGGGGATGGACAGGCAGGCAGTCGACACCAGCCAGGCTCAGAGCCACCACGACCATTTCACAAAGCTTCGCCACATAGCTATGAGTCACTCTCAATCCTTCCCGGCTGAATTCATCAGGCAGACCATATTTTTTTGCGGGAATATGTCCAAAGGAGCCGGCCCCGTGCACGAGCACTACATCATCGGGGTGAATGGCGATCTCTTCAGCCACACGCGTGATCTCTTCCGGCCGCGGTGAAAGTGCACAGCTCTTGTCAGTCAAGATGCTCCCCCCAATCTTCAGTATCCGGGTCACAAGCCGTCCTCCTGTCGCACACCCTCACAGCCAGTCATAACCTTAAAAGGAACTCCTCTTGCCTGTCTTATGGCCACCATGAGTGCATCTACGCCTTCTGCCCCGGGCAGGGCGATCATGCAGCCCCCGCCACCTGCTCCGGTAAGCTTGGCGCCGAGCGCTCCTCCAGCGCCTCGCGCCGCATGAACCAGTTCATCAAGCTCTCTGGAGCTGACGCCCAGAGCCGCCAGCAGTCCGTGGTTGACATTCATCAGCCTGCCAAGCTCTGCCAGATTTTGCTCTCTGATGAGTGGGACGGCACGCTGTGAGATGGCACCAATGGCCTGAAATATGGGATCGACGAGGTCAAAGTAGCGTTTTTTCAGGTCTTGCACCTTCTCGACCTCAGACTTTGTATCATGAGGCATTTTTGTATATCCAACTACCATCTCTTGCAAAGGAAGGTCAAGCTGCTCAATATCCCGGGAGACCTGCAGATAGCCTCCATAGGTTGCCAGAGCCGTGTCCATGGGGCTACCCAGTCCATGTTGAACCTTCCTTTCCAGGCGGTAGGAGATTTCTGCGATCTCCTTTCTAGAAAGGTCAAGCCCCTGGTGTCGGCTAATAGCTGCTACCGCGGCCACCACGATGCAAGCCGATGATCCCAGGCCAGCAGCCAGCGGCAGACTTGAATCAATGCAAACCTGTATATTTTTTGCTTCAAATTCGCTGAGTACAGCTGAGATGTATCTGGCAGCATGTTCTGCCTGGTCGGACCTGAGTTGACCGGTTATCAGGTCCAAGGAGAATCCTTGTAAAGTTAGCTCCTTTGTTTTTATCAGTACGCTGCCAGGGACGCCGTGCACGGTCACCCTTGCCCGTAGATCTATGGCAGCACCAATAGCAGTAACTCCGGAGACGACGGCATGCTCTCCGAAAAGGATGATCTTGCCGGGAGCCGAAGCCGTAGTCAATAAAGGGCCTCCTCAGGAAATGCCAACCGCTGCGTACCCGACTACCTGGCTGTAGTCACCGCTCACGTCTCCGCTAGTAGCATAGGCAAGCAGCTTACCGGCTTTAGCTCCCAGGGCAGCGGTGGCAGTGACTGTTGCCGCTATCGGCCCATATCCACACGCTGTGGCTTCGTAGCGATACACTCGATCGTAGAGCTCTGGAACATCCATATTTAAAATGGCTTCCAGGAGCTTTGCGTCCACTTTCCTGGCAGTCTCTTGTGGCTTGTAGTGGGTGAAGTCACTGCTGGCAATCACTATGCAGCTGTGATTCAGCTTGCGAATGGCAAGAGAAAGTTCCTGCCCGATCTCTAGCGCGGTTTGCTCATCCTGCAATCTCATAGAGATGGGGAGTATCTTGAATCCTTGAAATCGCTTCTGCAGAAAAGGGATCTGAACCTCAATAGAGTGCTCGCGGCGGTGAGCCGTCTCATCATGATCGATGATGCTGCCGGCAAGCAAATCTGCTAGCTCCAGATCAGGCTCGGCCACTCCGAGGGGCGTTCTCCACGAGTCACGGGAGAGTGCCACCGGAGAGCCAAGGCCGTGATGGTTGGGCCCTATAATCACATAGGTTTCTGCTTTAGGCAGGCGAGAATATACTGCGGCTGCAACCTGTCCCGAATAGATATATCCTGCATGGGGGACCACTGCGCCCAGACACGGAATCTCTTTTTCGGGATGCAGCATGCCGTCCAGCTGATGATCTAATTCCGCTCCGCTACCTGGATAGAACTGACCTGCAACAGCCGGAAGCCGCATAGATCAAAACTCCATCTCGAAGTCCGAGATAGTGTATTTGAATCGATCCTCTTCGCCCCGCTCACGCAGCACCTGACGGGCCAAGAGCCAGTAGATAAGCGTTAGAGCTTTCCTGCCTTTGTTGTTGGTGGGTATGACCAGATCAACATTGGAGGTCATGTTGTTTGTGTCGCAAAGGGCGATTACAGGTATGCCAATATCCACAGCCTCGTTGACCGCCTGGGCATCGCCGCTGGGATCTGTAGTTATGAGCACATCGGGCTCGATGAAGCCCCGGAAGGCTGGATTGGTCAGGGTATTGGGCACAAATCGTCCCACATTGGCGCTGGCGCCTATGGCCCTGGCGAACATGGTGGCCGGCCTCTGGCCATACTGGCGTGCTGATACAACTAATATATTTGCCGGATCGTATTTTGCCAGGAAATTGGCGGCCAGCCGGATGCGCTTGTCCGTGGACTGAACATCCAGAACGTAAAGCCCGTCTGTCCTCACCCTGTAAATATAGGGCATCATGTTATTCGTCTTCTGCTGAGTACCAATATGCACACCGGCAGCAAGGTACTCGTCGATTGGTATGAGAGTCTCATATTCTCCCGCTACCGTTATCACCTCATCTTCTACCAACTAATTCACCTACCTAATCGATCGCGTTTTACTGTGATGGGAATTACGCCCAGTTTCATCTCTTCAAGCGCTATTTCGAGAGGGTCGGTATTACTGGTATCGATCAACACTGGAGCGCCCATGAAAACTTGCAAAGCCCGTGCTCCTACGATGCGCGCACGTTCATATCTTGTATATTTCTCGCCCTTCAAATAGCCACCTCAAAAGGAAGAGTATGATGGGGTTGCTGAGATTCGAACTCAGGTCACAGCGTCCCGAACGCTGTAGGATGGACCAGGCTACCCTACAACCCCTTCTACTGGTACCGCCTAAGCGTGTTCACGATCTCCACATGAGAGAGAAGCATGCGCCTGCAGCAGTATTTATCTATTCCCAGGTCATCCAAGACTTTGCCGGGAGGCTCGGTCTTGATGCGCTCCCGGTATTCCTCCCAGACATGGGAGATCACTTTGCCACAGGAATAGCACCTGACTGGAATCAAGCAGTTTCACCTGTAGGACTTTTGGTACTTAGACCTGGCACCAAGTCCGCCGAACTTTTTCCTCTCTTTATGCCGATGATCGCTGACGAGGAGATTTCGGTCGTACTCAGAGAAAGCTTCTTTCAATCCCGTATCGCCGGTCCACTCCACAATACCCTTGGCGATGGCCGTTCTTACGGCATCCGTCTGGCCCATGGTACCGCCGCCGGCAACAACGACATCGATATTCATTGATTTTATCAGATCGCCTGCGATCTGAACGGGTTCTTGAATCTTGAGTCTGGCAAGGCGGGGCTCATAAATCTCTAAGGGCACCTTGTTGATGCGCACAACGCCCTTTCCATCCTTTAGAGTGGCCCTTGCTGTTGCCGTCTTCTTCTTACCCGAGGTATTAATTATCTTCATAGGAAATCCTTCAGAAGTTCGCGCCGAGTCTTCGGCTCAAGGTCCCAAGCTCGATATATTTGTTATTGCTCTCGGTCCTCATCTTAGCAGCGGTTGGTTGCTCTAGCGGCATTCCCTTAAGCTCTCTGGGTATGCCCACAAATATCCGCAGCCGGGAGAATGCATCTCTTCCCCGTCTCATCTTATAGGGAAGCATGCCGCGTACGGTCCTCTTGAGTATCATTTCCGGTCGGCGGGGGAAGTAGGGACCTCTCTCCTTATGGCCGCGATCCCTTGTCTGGCCATATTCGCTGAAAATGGAATCTCTCCCACCAGTAACAAGTGCCTTCTCGGCATTGACGATCTTGACCTCTTCGCCTGCCAGGAGATTCTTGGCGGCTACGCTCGCCAGGCGCCCCAGGACCAATCCAGTTGCATCTACTACGATCATTGCTTCACCTCAAAATCTTTATGCCCGATCCCTTGGGATGTTCAGACATCAGCTTTTCAATCGACAGACATTTCCCGCCTGCCGCCTGGATCTTGGACAATGCCTGGCCGCTAAAATTAAAAGCTGCCACGGTAACGCTGTGTTCCAGATCGCCGGAGGCCAGCACTTTTCCTGCCACGATTACAGTATCGTTGGACTGGGTGTGCCTATTGATCTTGCTGAGGTTTACAGCAGCGTAGTTGCGACTGGGCTTCTCGAGCCTCCGGGCGATATCGCGCCAGAGGGGTGCGCCAGTTTCGCGAGAGGCCGCCTTAAGTTCACCGATAAGACGGACTATCCTTGGATTTGTCTTCTCAAATGCCATTTATTTTCCTCCGCACGGCCCCAATCGAGCCGACTCACACGCAAGCGCGCGCGTTCGAACCAGAAATTTGGTTCATGCGCCCAGGGCATCATTATCCCTGTGCGGAATATTAAGATCACCAATGCGCCAGTATTTAAGGGTTTTCCAAAGCCAAAGCCCAAAGCCTGCCTGACGCAGGGCAGCATAGGAATTCTGCGCTGGAAGCCAATCTCGGATGTAGATAAATCATTTGCTGATTAATGGTTCTTACTTAAGGTAAGGTATTAATGTAAGAACTATCAGAAAAATGCATCGAAGTAAAAATGATCGACATCACTCTTGCCGCCTGCATAGCTTTTGGCTTTGCTCTGGGAATCATAAGCGGCTTGACGCCGGGCCTGCACCTGAACAACTTTGCGGCGCTGCTCTTGGCCATCTCGCCACAGCTCATGTCATTCGGCCTCTCGCCTTTTCAAATGGCCTGCATCATTCTCTCCGCCAGCATCTCTCAGACGTTCTTTGATGCCATTCCTGCCATCTTTCTGGGCGCGCCCGATTCCGAGACGGCTTTGACCGTTTTGCCCGGCCAGAGGCTCATGCTGGATGGAAGAGGCATCGAGGCGGTGCGCCTCTCGGCTCTGGGCAGTGCGGGATCGGTGCTTTTTGCCATTCTCTTGATCATACCCCTCTCCTGGATGGCCTCCAGCTACTACGATTATCTTACAAAATACGTGGGCATTCTGCTCTTGGCCATCGCCCTTATGATGATCAGATCGGAGAGTGGGCCATGGATTGAGGGGCAAGGCTCCTTGGTGCATTACAAGTACAAGGGCCTGGCCTTCCTGCTCTTCATAACAGCAGGCCACCTCGGCATATTCGCCTTTGATCATGAACAATTGCTAAGTTCGCCCCTGGGTTTGGAGCCGCAGGTGCTCCTTCCCCTCCTCTCCGGCATCTTCGGCGCCTCCTCTCTTTTGCTCAGCCTTTCCACAGAGACAAAGATTCCTGTGCAAAAGGAGAGCAAGATCAAGATGCCCGGAAGAACTCTGGCGAAAGCGGTCCTCTGCGGCGGGCTGGGCGGCTCGGTGGTGGCCTGGATTCCCGGCGTCTCACCCTCGGTGGCAGCCATCACGACGCGCCTGGGTGCCGCTCCCCGCCCCGAGGAGTTCCTGGTCTCTATTGCCGGAGTGAATACCGCCAACGCTCTGTTCTCGCTGGTGGCACTCTACGTTATCGACAGGCCCAGGAGCGGCGCCGCCGCTGCCATCCAGGAGTTGATGGCCCTCGACCAGGGCATGTTAGTCCAGATGATAATAATTGTAGTAATAGTAGCAGTGGCGTCCTATTTAGCCTGCATCGCTGCGGCGCGCCTGGCCGGGCGGGCCATATCTCATCTCAACTACCGGCTGCTCTGCCTGGGTGTGCTGGTCTTCCTGGTGGGCATGACCTATGCCTTCACTGGACTTTTCGGGCTATTCATCTTCTTCCTGTCCACAGTGGTGGGATTAATTGCGCCGGTGGCGGGAATTCGCAGGACGCATGCCATGGGGGTGCTGATGCTGCCGCTGATTTTGAGATATATTTAGTTGGAGACTCAATCATAGAAAAGGTAAAATGACATGATGGCCTGAAATTATCCTCAAGGAGACTTATGAACGAGCAGATGCGAGCAGCACGCGAGAAAGCACTGGAAATTTTGCAGAAGAACGGGATCAAACGCTCCGCCTTCTTTGGCTCCATCGTGAGGAGCGAGATGACCGATGAAAGCGACATAGACATCCTTGTCGAGTTCGAAGGCAGAAAGAGCCTCCTCGACCTCGCCGGTTTGAAGCTTGATCTAGAAGATACCCTGGAAAGACCAGTAGATCTCCTTACTTACAGGTCGCTCGCATCCTATGCTCAAAGACAGGATTCTCGCGGAGCAGGTCCAAATACTATGAAGAAGGAATGAGGGGCATCCTGATCCATCAGTACTTTGGTGTTGATCCAGAATCTACATGGGATGTGGTCAGCATCGAGCTGCCGAATCTGAAGACAAAAATTATAGAGATACAAAACGAACAAAAGTAGTCGATGAACTAAACATTAATAGGCTGTAAGTGTGAGAGAAATATGATCGAAAACAAGGCACAACTCTTGGCCGATTTGGCCTACGTTGGCTCGAAAGTTCAAGCCAAAACCAATGTGTATATATTCGCAGGTGCAGCTTTTATGTGGCATGGCTTGAAAGATGCCACCAAAGATATCGATATCTGTTGCTCATATGAAGAAGCCGATCGGATTGTATCTGAGCTCAGGATGTTCGGCAATATGGAGTCGGTCACTGGAATCAATGATGTCCATTTCCTGAGAATAACTTTCAAATCATTCGCATTGCAGATATTCATTAAAGGAATATGGATGGGAGATGAATACCAACTTCTGGAAGCGGCCCATTCTGATTCGCTCTCATTCGGCGGCATAACCTTCTTGATTCCCGATGTAAAGACCCTTATCATGATCAGGGACCGGCAAATCCAGGCACTATACAATGAGTGGAAGAAACTACAAGGTGAGAAGTGTGTCTGATCCATAACAGTCGTGACCGTGTCCTCCGGATAACTGCCAACTGTGGTGAAGAGCAGGTGTTGAAGGGTTTGAGGTAGAGGAGACGCACAGAGGTTGAGGGAAGACCTGACAAGTGAAAAGGTAACAGTTTTTATAGTTTTGAGATGCATATGTCTTTTGGGTGAAATAGATCATGTTAAAATTTATAAAGACGATTATAAAAGTGAAGCTATTCGTTATTGGTTTGCTGGCTCTACTGTGGTTTGTGAAAAAGAAGCATTACGACCGTCCTGATGAGGAAGAATAGATTAATTTTTCACAGTACCGTCCCCGGAGACATCCCCGTTCGCAGCAGCACATCGACAATTATGGCAGCAAAGAGCACCGCGCGATAGTTGGCCGACTGGTAGAACAGCTCTTCGCCCCTCTTTGCAGTGGGGTGACGCATGAAGTCCAGGTTTTGCAGCAGAAGCCAGCCACCCGCAAGAGTTGCAACGGCCAGGTAGAGCCATCCGAGATTCGCAGCAAAGCCCAGGGCTAAAGAGAGAATTACACCAATGATCCAAAAGCAGGCCACCATCCTGGCAGTGGCCGCAATCCCATAGGTAGCTGGAGTGGTGGGAATGCCTTTGTCTTTGTCGCCGGCCACATCTCGCGAAGCATCACAGTTGGTAAAGCCCCAATCGGTTATGGCAATCATGGCCGCCAGTATAACGGCAGCGGGATGTAGGCCGGGTCCCGCTTTGAGAAGTCCGGCAGGCTCCATGGCCAGCCAGACGCCCAGAGGAACCAGGCCGAAGGACAGCCCCACAAAGATCCAGGAGAAGGGCGTATTTCTCTTGGCCCAGGCAGAGTAGATGGTGATTAGCAGCGTGGCTGCCAGGAGAATGACAAAGCTCTCCGGGTTAAGGTAAAGGGCCACTGCCCCCGCGACAAGAAAAAGAAATAGCGACCAGAGCTGTGCTTCTCGCTTGCTGAGCATGGCTGAGGGCAGGGGGCGGCCTGGCATGGCAATGCTGTCCACATCGATGTCGCAGCAGTCGTTGTAAACATAGGAGCTGGTGATGGCTGCGTAGGCCCCAATGGCGGCTATGATAAAAGGCAGCAACGGCGGCAGGAGACCCTGCACAGCGTAAACGGCTAGTAGGGCAGCGGCGGCGGGCATGGCCAGATCCATTGCCGCTAGAGGTGGACGCAGTAGCAAGATATGTGCCTTAAATCTGGAAAGGCTTTGGTGCATTGGACAGATGCTCCGAAACCTTTCAGATGAGGCCTGCGAAGATATCCAGATGCTCCTTGGGCTTTGTCAGGTAATCCAAGAGACCCGGATCTTTTAGCAACGGATACATCTCCCGGCCTTTAGTCAGGCCGAGTCTGCCAAGGCTTGAGCTATCGGGCGCATCTACCCGGCGAAGCTGTGTCGCCTCGGGACATCGATCGTTCTTTATCCAGCCATCCTTTGTGAAAAAGTAAGCGCCTCCGCCCTTCTCCCGGAATGGATCGTAAAGCGATGAGAAGTTTCTGGCCACGAAGTTGGCCATCTTGAGCGTCTTATTGGAGCGATTTATGGTGATGTGCCCGTAATTGGGAGGCACGAGGACTTTGTCTCCCGCGCCGGCGTAGACCGCCACCACATCGCTCAGATCCAGGTTTTGCAGAAGGTAAAGTGCCTCACCTTCGATTACTTCATAAAGTTCCGGGTAGGTGACGCTGCCACCGGGCACAAGCGGATGGTAATGGCCGGCCGTCTTGATATACTCGCAACCGAGCATGTTTGGTGGAATTACAGTGATATCATAGCGCAGATCCTGCTGCAAAAGCTTCTCTTTATCCGCCCGGCTTAAGGAAAGATCGCGATACATGTAATAAAGCTCAAAGTTCTCTGCCCCGACAAGCCAGCTCTGATCAAGGATCACTTCCCGCATGTCGAAAAGCCGACGAACATCAGGCGTCAGCTTTTTGCCGCTAAACTCCATTTGCATTTTCTCTGTCACCAGATGATTGATGTGCTTTTTCAGGAATAAATATGATCGCATTTTCTGCCGGTCTTTCTTTCCAGCAAAATATTACATGCAAAGCTAAGATCGGCCATTTCAAAAGGCATTTCCCTTTATTTTTCAAATTCAACTGGCTTTAGCAGGCCTGTGGACTGGTGATGGTGAAGTACTCCGTGAGCACCTTTCTGTAGTCCACAATCACATCCACCTTCCAGGTTCCAGGCAGGCGAGCGACATCGGTTCCCTTGATCTTAAGGCAACTCCAGACTGGTGCAGCCCACATCCCCGTAAATCCGTCGATGGGCGGTATGGTGCTGAAAGACCGGGCATACGTCCTGCCCTCCGGCCAGTACCATCTCCACTCAACGCTGTGTACCCTGGCGTCCCGCCAGATGAGCAGCCAGGAAGCGACCTGCTCATCATCGCTGGTAAATGTATACGTCCTGTAAAGCGGCATTGCGTTCTCACTGATCTCTTTGGCTACGGTATGTTCTGAAAGCGGAAAGAACATAGGATGGGACGCCTGCCCTACCCCACCCATAACCAAAACCGCCAGAACGACTATTGCTAGAACTCTTTCTCTCATTGCTCCTCACCCATTACTCCGTAAGTTTATTGCGACCCTAATAGTATAATAATTAACTGTACCATAAAAAGATGACGATTGATTTTTTCCAGGAGCATTCCTCGATAAGGCTTTCTTTAGCGGAGATCCCATTAAATCAATAACGGGCGTATGCACCGCCCTCTGGCAATTTCTCCAGGAAGATCTATCACACTCGATGCGGCATCTATCACATTTCCGTCACTGGTGGCAATTATATTTCCGCAGACCTTGAGCTGATGGTCGACATCCCTGACGCACCGGGCCTCTCCCGGCAGATCCTGTTTTGCCATCAGGCCCCCCACCTCTTTGGCCAGTTCTCCACTCCGGCTGATTTGCTGGTCCAAGAGCATCTCTACGCGAGAAGGACCGGCTTGATCCAACAGATGCAAAATCTCGGAAAACGCACATGATGTAATTCGCGATGCATTGTCGCTTCTGAAAAAACCTCGCGTATCCCGCAAGAAGCCGTCGTCGCACAGGTATACAGGATACCCGGCTAAGAGGCTGTGTGTGGTGATAATTGTATTGTACCCGTCCACAAACACCACCCTGCCGCTTAGAGATTGCAGCCGCAGGGACTTGGCCATTCTGCATAACGCCGTATCTGCAGGGACTATGGCCCTCCGGAGAATGAACCTCTGCTCCTCAGGCAGACGATGGTGATCCGAGACAATGCGAACTGCAAAGTAGCCGGGATAGCCGCGATCTACCAGGTACCTGACCTCCTGAGCGGCTCGCTTCAGTCCGTCTCCTTCTCTTGTGCCGACCTTCTCACCACCTGATAGAGATCTCTTCCGTGAGCATCTACGGCCACGATCATGGGGCCGAAGTCTCTTGCCTCAAAAACCCAGAGCGACTCGGCCATGCCCAGCTCCGGCAGGTGCACGCCTAATACCCTCAACTGCTGCGCTGCAGCCGCGCCGCATCCTCCCGGATAGGCTAGATAGACGGCTTTGCCCCGGAAGGGCTCGGGGGGCAGTCCGCCTTTGCCGATGACGGCGCGCACCCCCAGCCCCAATATCTCATCAGTGTAGCGGGCCATGCGTCCGCTGGTGGTCGGGCCGGCAGATAGGACCCGGCTGTCCATGATAAGCGGACCGCAATGATAGAGAGCGGCCCCCTCGAGTGATATGGGGCATCCCTTGCGGCGCATCAGGGCATGGGCTTTGTCGCGAGCTGTAAAAAGCGGCCCACTCAAAAATACCACATCTCCGGCCACGAGATTTTCCACATCCGCGCCGGAAAGGGGCGTTTTCAGATGATACTTCGTCATTGGATAACCTCTGTTGCACAACGATTGGCCCAGCACTGAAAGTTTATGGCGACGGGCAGAGAAGCGGTGTGGCAGAAGGCCTTCTCGATCTTTACGCCAAGTGCCGTCGTTTCCCCGCCCAGACCCATGGGGCCGATGCCTAGCGAATTTATCCTCTCCAGAAGCTGCATCTCCTCCTGGGATTCGCCTGGCATATTAAACAGAGCCCGTTTGGCCAGGCGTGCCGCCAGGTCGAAACTGCCGCCCAGACCAATGCCCAGAAAGAGGGGCGGGCAGGCGTTAGCAGCCCGATCGGCCACGCTCTTCACAATGAAATCAAAAGGATCGTCGGCTGGATTGAGCATGCCCACAAGGCTCATGTTCTCCGAGCCGGCCCCCTTGGGAAAAGCGGTGAGCGACAGGCTCCGGCCATCTACATAATCCAAAATAATGTCAGGCATACCTGGGCCGGTGTTGTCTTTGCTGTTATTGCGAGTCTGGGGATGGACTGCGTTGGGGCGCAGCGGAATCTCTCTGGTTGCGATTCTTACGCCCTCCGCGATGGCCTCGGAGAGGCTAAAGTCCAGGCTCAGATCGCGGCCCATCTGCACATGAAAAATGGCAAGGCCCGTATCCTGGCAGAGGGGCAGGCCCCTTTCCCCGGCAATCTTGACATTCTCCAGCATGAACTGCAGATGGTGCCTGGCGAGGGGATGGCTCTCCCTGGCCGCAGCCTCTTTTATCCTCTGCATGACCCAACCGGGCAGAGATGTCTCAGCCCTATGCAGGGCACGCACCGTGGCCTCTACAACCAAATCTCTCATGCCTTTCGCCCCTTCTTGCCCGGTTCGATCTTGATGGGTTTGGACTGCTCGGGCAATTTGAGGTTGGTCAGCTTGCCCAGAGCCCTTTCCATAGCATCTTTGTGCAGGTCTCCAGAGGTGTGGATGCCTCCTGGAGTTCCGCGCACGGCGCGGCAGGGGTACTGCTGGCAGAAGAGACCTGTCATGGACGCCGCTTCCTCCACGGTCTTTCCCACTATGCCTGCCGCAGCATGCCAGGTGGAGCCGCAGGGCGAGCCGCGCACGACAGTCACATTGCTGATGCGCCCGTCCTTTGTCTCCACCTCCAGCTCAGGCTTACCCAGCTTCTTGGCAAATTCATCGATGACGGGAACGCCGCACTCCTCCAAGGTGCAACAGATCTCATCCACCTCGATATGGATGCCATACTCCTCTGCGATCCTCTCCAGCTCGCCTATCGAGCCGGCCCGGCCCATGCCGCCCGGGATTACGGCCGCTTTGACTCCGCCCTTCGCCGCCAGGCGCACAATCTCCGGAGTCAAGTCCGGGTGAAAAGTGTAGAGAATGAGGATGTCTGCCTGGAAGATCCTGGGGTCAAGGTTCAGCTCTTTGACAAACTCTTCCGGGTCCTCGATGAAGCCGGGCAGCACCTGGGGAACCTCAACGGATACGACTGCGAAGTCCGTCCTGGTCTTGATGGTCTCTAAAAGGCGCTCGCCGTACTTTCCTCTTTTAACTACGCCAACCAGCATGGTTCATGAGATGAATGCAGGTGTTAATAGAGATTTGCAGAGGCTTCAAGTTCCCGGAATGACTTGACACGAATCATCGTAAATTTTATCCCAACCGTCAGGCCAATCTAGCATGCGCTTATATCAAAGCAAATGCATTAGCGCAGCGCAATGAGCGAAACGATACCCTCCTGCGGCACCGTCCGCCCTATCCCGGCTTTTCTCATCGCGGGCACCCACAGCGGCGTGGGAAAGACCACAGTTACTCTGGGCCTCATGGCTGCGCTTCGCGCCCGCGGCCTGAATGTACAGCCCTTCAAGGTGGGCCCGGACTTCATCGACCCGTCTCACCATACCGCCGTATGTGGGCGGCCATCTCGTAATCTCGACCCCTTCATGATGGGTGAAGATGGGGTGCGCCGCTCTTTTTGCTCGGCTCTCGCCGGCGCAGATGTGGCCGTGGTGGAAGGGGTCATGGGCCTCTACGATGGCATGGACGGAACCGATGTGAGCAGCTCAGCCCAGGTGGCCAGGATCCTGAACCTCCCGGTTTTGTTGGTTATAAATGTGCACGGCATGTCGCGCAGCGCTGCCGCCCTGGAGAAAGGCTTTGCAGAATATGACCGGAACTTGCGCCTGGCGGGAACAGTTCTCAATAGGGTGGGAAGCGAGAGGCACCTGTCTATGCTGAAAAGCTGCCTGGAAAGACCCGTCTTCGCCGCTCTGCCGCGAGAGAGGGAGATGGAGATGAAGAGCCGTCATTTAGGGCTGGTGATGGGCTTTGAGAAAGAGCACGATGTTGCCGCTTTGGCCGCCTTGCTGGAAAAGCATGCAGCCATCGACGAGATCCTGTTGCTTCGCGCTCCGGCCTGTCCGGCCTGGGAGGAGAAGGCCAATGCGGAGAAATCCGTGCGCATAGGCATTGCCCAGGATGAAGCCTTCTGCTTTTATTACTACGAGAATTTGCGCGAGCTGGAAAGGCAAGGCGCAGATCTGGTATTCTTCAGCCCGCTGGAGGACGATCTGCCGGATGTGGACGGCCTTTACATCGGAGGAGGCTATCCTGAGCTACATGCCGCCCGGTTGGAGAGCGCTCCCGCCAGACGGCAGATTAAGCGGGCGTCGGAAGACGGCATGCCCATTTATGGCGAATGCGGAGGCCTGATGTACCTGGGCCGCGCCATCGAGCTGGAGGCGGGCACATTTGAAATGGTGGGGGCACTGCCCGGCTCTACTATTATGACGAAACGGCTTGCTGCTCTGGGGTATGCCCAGGCGGAGGCAGTAGGACAAAATCCAGTCATAGAGCTTGGCAAGACCCTTCGCGGGCACGAGTTTCATTATTCGCGCTTTGAATGTGACAGAGACGCGCGCTTCGCTTACCGGCTACGCAGAGGCAGGGGCATCCAGGATGGCTGTGACGGCCTGATAGAGCAAAACACTCTGGGTGGATACCTGCATGCACATTTCTATTCTTTTTCCGTGAACAGGTTCATAGAGAGCTGCAGGAATTACCAGAGGAGATGACAGGCGATAAGAGAAGCCAAATCAGGTGGAGAATATTAGCTCTGTGAAGTTCTTTTTATAAGAAAATGCATGGTTTTTTCATTGGATTAATTATGTCAAATGAGATACATGGTATTTTATCGAATTTCTATTTAGAGAAAATACTCAGATTATTGCAGCATTATAAAATATATAGACCCATTCTAGAGAAAAGCTTAAATGCTGATCCATGTTCATGTAGGTTCGTAAAGCAAATGGAGTGTAAACTATGAGCAAAATCGCAAGTGGAATTGTGCTCTTCTCTCTCCTGATGGCTCTCTCTCTGGGAGTTGCCTTCGGTGAAGATGTTGCCGCTGCAGAGAATGTAACTGAGAACGCCGCTAACGCTACTAACGTCACCAACGTAACCAACGTAACCAACACAACCAACGTCACAGAGATAGTAACTGTTGAAGCTGCAGAAGAAACTGCCGCTGAGTAAATAGCCCTGTTGGGCGGAAAGCTAGGCAGGTTCTGCCTGCCGATAATTTTTCTCTTGACTTGCAGATTCGCATTAATAAATCCTAATACAAGGAAATTTTTAGAAAGGCTTATATTTTTCTTGGAAAAAAGCATTGTTTGAGGTATGAATATGAGAATCCTAAGTGCGTTGATACTATTAGCTGTATTAGTGACCTCTTCAGCAGGCCCCGTCCTGGCACAGGATGCCCTGAATGAAACAGGAGCCGCAAATGCCACAAATGACATGACTATCGCAAACGTCGAGCCGGTTGAAGAAGCTGCAGCTCCTCTGACAGAAACCGTGGAAGCCGCAGAAGCGATTCCTCAAGAGACTGAATCAAGGTTCAAACAGCTCTCAACCTTTGTTAAGGGAGAGACAACGGTCCTAGGAAAGAATATCGCCCAGGAATACATGGATGTGTCCAAGACCGCGAACCGAGAGACAGTATTCACCCGAGAGGCTGGCGCTCTTACACCTGCTGTAAAGGTTGTCATATCTAAGGTAAACACGGCAGAAGACAAGTTTGTCCAGGTAACCAACCGTGCCGTTGGATCCTGGAATCTGATGGGATGGAGCCTGGCCTCGGCCGGAAACACCACATTTACCTTCCCGGAGCTGACCCTGGAAGAAGAAGCTTCCGTGCGCGTTCATGAGGGCGAGGGAGCGAGCAGCAAGAGCGATATCTACACCAACAGCTCTAATCCACTATGGATCGACAACCTGGTGTCCCTGCAGAATACCGATGGAAATATCATATCCACTTATGATGTCTCCACCGCACCAGTAGCAGGCACGTGGGTGGACCCACTGGCCAGCCAGATCCAGTACTAGATCACATAAGGCCGCAACTTGCAAGCGGCATATTTTTTTTTGGCTTAGATATAGACCGCCGTTCCCGGCCCACGTTGATTATCTTCGTGCCCCCCCCCTCTCAATTTCGAGCCTATGTAATTTCCATCCAGAAATACCTGATATCCCCTCATGCCTTGTGAGACTATTGTGGCAATGGAATCACCAGTAGTTGCGGCTGGAGACGGCGCAGCTACATATATGGATGCAGAAATTTGTGTGATTGGAGAAGCAGAGGTTGGCGTTGTATAGACTCTAAATGACGATTTTGTTATGGCATAATCCAGCGTTTCTCCCCAGTCCTTTTGGAATGGCTTCCAGGTCGTTCCCACCAAAGAATTAAATTTAAAATCGTAATAATAAGGCGTTGAATCATAGTGGTATACTCCGTAGGGCCCTGGAAAAGTGCCGTTCCTGAATTTATACGGATAATCACTATTGGAATTTAACACGACCCGTATTCTCAAATATTTTTATTCATGGTGGGAAGCAGTTATCCGAAGGATTATTTTGATAGTAACCTATTTGAGAAAAGAATTGGGCGAAGTCAAGGCACTGGGAGGGACCCGTCATGCCACGACTATCGCCAACCTTTTGTTCGACGTTTAACGATATAAAGTATGCGCTTGACGCGAATCCCCGACGATATGATTGAGTCACGATACCTGGGTGTTTGCCGTGTGGGAAAGGAGACCATAGAACCATACCTACATCACATATCCTGATTGCAAGTTTTGGCAATGAAGTGGGAGGCCGTGCCCATCACAACTCTGTAGTTCAATTGCTTTCTTGATCCAATAAAGATAATAACCTGTTGCACATCATGCCCTTCCCAAGAGGTATAACTGTGACAGTTAAAAGAGAACAGGTGCTTATTGAGGCTCTGCCTTACATTCGTGAGTTCTACGATAGTATCATGGTCTTCAAGATCGGTGGGTCGATCATGTCCGATCGCGCCGTGCTCGAGGATTTTATCCAGGATGTGGTGCTGCTGCGTTACATCGGCATTCATCCCATCATTGTTCATGGAGGCGGCCCGGAGATCTCCCTGGCCATGGAGAAGTTCGGCAAGAAGGCCGAGTTCGTGGGAGGCCTGCGCGTCACCGATAAAGAGACGCTTAACATTGCACGCATGGTATTGCTCGGCAACATCAATGCGGAGCTTGTAAACCTCATCGGCAAGCACGGGGGCAAGGGTATTGGCCTATCCGGCCAGGACGGCATGTTCCTCAAGGCCAGGAAGAAGGGCCTGCTCAAGGTAGAGGGCATGGAGCCGGTGGACCTGGGATTCGTGGGCGATGTGGAGACAGTGGACCCAGAGATACTCATGATCATGGCCGGCAAAGGCTATATTCCTGTCATCTCGCCTATTGCGGCCGACGATCAGGGAAATAACCTCAACGTCAACGCCGACACCGTAGCTGGAGCTGTGGCCGTGGCTATGCGGGCCAAGAAGCTCTTCTCCATCACCGATGTAGAGGGCGTACGCATGAATCCGGATGACCCGGCAAGCGTCATCTCCGAGTTTCCTGCCTCCGACTTCGACCGGCTGGTGGCGCAGGGCGTCATCAAGGGCGGCATGATTCCTAAAGTGGAAGCATGTGTTTCCGTGGTACGAAGCGGCGTGGAGAAAGCCCACATCATAGACGGCAGAAAGCATCATGCCATATTGCTGGAGCTGCTCACCACGGAAGGCGTGGGCACCATGATCAGCAGGAAATAGAAAAAAAACTGAGGGGTGAGCAGAGGTTAAATCACCCCTGAAAAGATTATTTTACTTTGATCGTCTTGTCCCCTACATCGCTCAATGCATTAAACGCCTGATCTTCCACCTTGACTATGGCAAGATATTCGCCCATTCCTGCATTCGATCGCATCAGCCTTAGATCGTAATTGGTGGAAGGTGAACCAGAGAGCACAAACGGCCCGATTATCTCCGACCCCGGCTCATCTTGCCTGGCGGGGACCTTCATATTGATGAAGGCGATCTTGCTCGTATCTTTGATTATGGTGATATTTTTCTTGGCGAACATGCCGTAATCTGTGCCGGGATTGGTGATATTTAAGACATCTTGTGAGAGGTAATGGGTAAATCCATTGGCATCTATCAATGCATTAAACTGCCCATCCTCTCCGAAATAAGCTTGCCCTGTGAAATTCATATCTTTATCCAGCTCAAGGATGCAGGGCGCAGAGTAGGCCAGCAAACTGCTCAAATTCTCCATAATCCCTCGATTATTGATCACGAACAAAACGCCTTCGTCCTGGACGTTTGCTGAAATTTTGAACGAATCAGCCGGCCAGGAGAACTCCGCCTCGGCGCTGCTTCCCGTCATCTCTTTCACCTCTGCCCAGACGATCTCTCTGGTCTTATTGTCCACAACGTACTCTGTGACACTCTTAAGATTACCGTCAGGGTCTGTAGCTTTTGCCTTTATCTTCGCAGGGCTCTTTTCGCTTGCCGTATCGGATAGAACTGTGATGGAAAGGCCGGGTTCTGGTGAGTGTCCCACTGCCCGAATCATCCAATTTGTCTGGTTTTGCGTACTGTTTTGCACACTCCAGGGACACCATTTGCACGATGATCAAATCTGCGACAAATAATATGGTGGTTCCCAAAATCGAAGATGTTCAATTTGTTCACTATGATGAGCAGCATCCCAAGGCAGGTAGAAGTCAGAAATACCGACTAACTCTCCTCGATTATAGGACGAAACAAGTGATTGCAGATGAGTTATTCGACTCAAAGGATGGGGCAACCATCGAGGATTTCCTTCGAAGAAACCTAGACGTACATAAACCTATATTTATAGTAACGGATCTTTATAGAGGCTATGATGAAATATTCCGGAAAATTTTTGGAAATCAAGTGGCCCATCAATTCTGTTTGTTTCATCAGGACAAGCTCATAGTCAATGATTTTCCGAAAAAGACAACAATCGAAGAAGAACTACTGAAATATAGAATATTAAATATATTTTATGATAGGACACCAGAAATGCAATGGCTTTCATGTCTGATTGAAGAAGAGCAAGAGATGAAAAAACGAGGCGAAAAGACATACAAGGAATGGCTAGAAGAAGCACAGAAATGGTTTAAAAAGTTTGTTTATGGTTTGGAGAAGGAACGAAGAAGGAATCATAGGAATATGGAGACAAGAAGTTTATACGATGCTAAGAAAAATTTGGATGAATTAATGAGTAAAATCAGTGTATTTAAGATTATAATTCAAAAAAGATTAAAGCAAATCGAGAAGGATTGGCAACATCTTATGATCTTCCAATTATTCGATGGCGCTCCTGCAACCAATAATCCACTAGAAAATTATTATTCTTGTAGCTTGAAGACTCATAGAAAACAACAGCTAGAAGTCCCTGGAATCGAAGAACAGATGAAGCTTTCTCGTCTAAAAAGATGGGGAATGTTTGGAATACCGCAAAAGACCTTGATCGAAGCATTCTTTGTCTTCATTCCTTTCATGGACTGGAAATGAAGGTTAGTTATTTATATTATATTTTGTTAAAAAAAAACGTCTAGCTAAGGCTGCCGTCAGAAGTTAAAATTTTTAAAAAATATTTCAATATTCTGTTGGGGTTTCTTGCAGCCAAAACGGACCTGCCTGATAAAAGGGATGAATCAACTCCCTGCCATACGCCAGCAAACTCGAAGAAGGCGACGAGAAAATCACCGGAAATCTTGACATCAGGCAGGTCAACCAGCGACCAGGTTAAATTATCGCCGAAATATGCACTTGCTTTGTCTGTAATTTTGCACAGTAGGGACAGGTTTTGATCCCAAACTTCAATCACAAACATCTCTGATTTGGACGGTTCAACTAGCTTTCCTAAAATGGCCACCTGGGATAGACTCCAATTATCGGTCGGTGCTGTGAAGACCACGCCGTGGCCCCGATGTTCATCGATCCAGACAGCATCATCAACATTGCCATCATCATAAGTCAAGCTTACCATACCGGCGCAAACGCAATTTATGATTAATGGTATAGCAATTAAAACCATTATCAAAATCCTTTTCATACTTTCATCCCCTTTAAATGTAAATATTAATAATCATATAATGTATTCACAGTGGTTTTTTAACCAACAGTCTGGCACCTTCCTTACCGGTGATAACCACCATATCACCCTTTTCTACCGTATCTTCCGCTTCTGCCTGCCAGTACTCTCCCTGGAAGAGCACGTATCCTTTCCGGTCCAGCCTGTCAATGGCCACTGCCTCTTCACCGATAATGTGGCCAAACATAGGCGGTGTAAACCTGGCCTGTGCTACCTTGTAGATGGCAAAAGCCAGGAATGCGCCCAGGATCAGCGAGGGCAGGATGATGGCCAGGGCCATGGACCGCTGGTAGCTTCCGGGAACATACCACTGAGGGAAGCTGGTAGGAACAAAAAGGATGCTCCCGACTATTACGCATATCAGCCCGGACGCTGCCAGTATTCCAAAGGAATGGCTGTGCAGCTCCGCCAGAATCAGTCCCAGGCCAAGAAGCAAAAGGAAGACTGCTCCGATATTTACATTATAGCCCAGGCCAATGAGCCCCAAAGCCAGGGCCACCACGCCCAGGGCCTCCGATCCTATGCCTGGACTGGACAGGCCGAAAACAAGGGCGTAAAGGCCCACCAGCATGAGCAGCCCGGCCAGCGTCGGATCGGAGAGGAGCCTCAATAGCTGCAAGTTTATGGGGGGCTGAAAGTACCGCACGGCTACGGCTGCCGTGAGCAGGGTAGTATTCTTGACACGACTGCCGTTGATTTGACCTATCAGAACCTCAGGCGAAGGCGCGATGAACTCGATCACACCGTTATTTTTGGCTTCATCGGCATTCATGTTAAGATTGGAGACCACGAACTCCTTGGCAGCAGTCGTATTTCGTCCGTGAGCTCTCGCTTTCTCCTCGATCAGGGCCACGATGGCATTGGTGGTCTTGCTGTCGTTGATGGCCTCAGCATTGCCAAAAGGAGAGAGTTTTACCGGCTGGGCCGAGCCGATGATGCAGTGCGGCGCCATTGCTGCCACATCGGAGCCCATCAAGATGAGCGTTCCTGCCGACCAGGCCGCAGCACCGGAGGGATATACATAGGCTATGACGGGAACCCGCGTCTCCTCCATCAGCCGGAGGATCTCATAGGTCTCGGTCAGGCCGCCACCCGGCGTATCCAATAGGAGCATCACAGCCTGAAAGCCGCCAGCCTCTGCCTCCTGCAAAGCAGCACCGACGATGTCATCGCTGGCCGGCGTGATGGGACCTTGCAGCTCTACAGCTAAAACCGGTGCGGTAACGGCATGGGCAATGGGAAGGGCAGGCAATAGCAGTAGCAAAAGCGATAAAAAGAAAAGCAAGGCCCCTCCCTGCCTCCTGAGTAGAGATGATGGCCTTGCTCTTCCCATAAATTCCGAGCCGGACCGGCACTTCACCATCTGTTTTTCATCTCCCGGTTCTTGCTGCCTCTTTGGCTGCATCTCTCAAAGCATCTTTCTTGGCCTCGTCTTTTCGGGATGTCTCTCTCTCGGAAAGCTCCCGGTTCAGGGCTGCTGTCAGGCCGACCATGGTCCCATTCCCTGCGTCGCCACTGGGTGTGACCACGATAAGCGTCTTCTCTCTGGCGATATCAACCAATGTCTGCAGCTCCCGTAGCTTGAGAGCAGCAGGCACTTCCTCATAAAGCCGGGCGGCATCGGTCATGGTCTTGGAGGCCAGGAACTCGCCGTCTGCCAGGATGATGCGCGACCTCTTTTCTCTTTCAGATTCTGCCTGCTTGGCAATCGCTCTTCTCATGGACTCAGGAAGGGATACGTCTCTTAGCGTGACTGCGGTAACTTTGATGCCCCAGGGGTCTGTATGCTGGTCCAGGATCGACTGCAGCTTCTTATTCAATTCGTCGCGCTTGGAGAGCAGATCGTCCAGTTCAATCTGTCCCAGAACGTCCCGCAAGGTGGTCTGAGCCAGCAAGGAGGTGGCAAGCTTGTAATTTTCCACCTGTATGATGGCCAGAGATGGGTCCACCACCCGGTAGTAGATGACTGCATCCACTTCCACGCTCACGTTGTCCTTGGTTATGACCACCTGCTTGGCCACGTCGATGGTAAAGACCCTCAGGTCAAGCAGCATAACACGATCGATGATGGGGATGATAAGGAATATGCCAGGACCCTTCACTCCGGAAAAGCGCCCCAGACGAAATATGACCACCCGTTCATACTCGCGAACGATCTTAATCGCCTGAGATAATATGATAAACGCCACCAGAAGTGCTATTAGGGTAGATGAAGCAATTTCGGCCAAGTAAACACCAAATATATTAATCGTGCTCTTATCTTAAATAAGTACCCTGCCGTAGAATCCCGCGGCTGGCACTAACCTTACGATCGAATAAAATAGTAAAATCAGGTCCAAGAATAAGACCCGAGCATACCTTGGGTCTATTTCTTGAACTCTGTATAACCGCACTTGCCGCAGCTTTGCCGGTCGGCATGGCTGGCCAAAAACACGCCGTTGCCGCACCTGGGACAGACCGACTTCTTGGACTTGATGGAGTCGCCCGTTATCTCATAAAATCTAGAGGCTCCTGTAACCGGACCCTTCTTGGCACCTTTTTTGGCAGCCATCTAGCTAGGCCTCCGTCTTGGCTTCTTGCGGCTTGTTGAATGTATTGCGCTCAATGATATGAGGTCTCTCTATTTCGTTGGCTCTCTCAGCAGTCTCGTAGATCTTGGCATATCCCATGGTCTCGCGCTTTCCAAACACCGTCTTCAAGCGGTCCACATAGACCAGGCCCATCTTCGAGTTTTGAGTTGCAGCCAGCCTCTCCACGACACTCTTTCTGGAAGGCGTCGACTCATCATGAATAACCTTGAATATAAGCTCTCGCCGATTCAAGATGGTGTTGTTCTTTGATTCAATTACTTGTATATCCAACTTCATTCCTCCACAATCATTCGCTTCATGAATTCTTCGATATAGAGCTTCCTTTCCGGAGTAACATTAACCAGAACGCTTCCCTCATTGGGCTGGCCGTAGACCACGACGGAGCCCATCGGCGCATAGAGGATGGCAGGAAGCGTTGCCAGATCTTCTTCGCCCTCTACTACGATCTTAACATGCTCGTCGCTATTTAGAGAATCCTGGATTAGATCTATAAGATCTTTGCTGATAGTTGCCGCCGGGTTTTTTACCCTTATGGTCTTATATCTTTCGTGGCTCAGCATCTCTATGATATGACCGGAGACCGGCATCCTCTTGGTTTTATTGTCCACGACCAACAGATCCGGCATTACGGACCCCTTCAAGAGATAGAAGGCGGTCATATCACCGACCGCTACAACTTTCTTGGCAGAAAGTAGCTCCTTTTCCATGGCCGTTACGCACTCCTGGCCGTTTCCCTTGTATAGCCTGCCAAGTGGCTCTTTCAGAGAAGAGCGCAGCTCATCGGGGAGAAGGAGGAGACGCAATTTTAACGCACCTTCAGAGCATATCTGCCGGGAAGAGTAATCTCCAGCTTTTTCGCAAGGATCGATTCCTTGGGATCGATGATCACGACATATCCGCTCCAGTCCTTGCTGAGCGAGGCTGAATTACAGATGGGACAGACCTGACCTTCAACGATTCTGCGACATTCTCTGCATGCCTGCTCTGTCATTTCGCTTCTGCCTCACACACACTTTCAGCACTGGTATCGACTTCCAGCCACTCCAGCCGTCCCAGGCCCGTCTGCCTCATGGTAAGTCCGATCTTGCTCTCCCGAGGCTCTTTCTCATTCAGGCTTACGGCTATAACCCTGGCTCGAACCTTATCGCCTTCACCCAAGGACTTGCTCGACTCTTTGCTGACCAGCCGCGCGTTCTTTTCATCATAAGATATATACTCATTGGTGATCTGGCTGACATGCAGAAGGCCATCGAATGGTCCCAGAGAGAGAAAAGCTCCGAATTTGACTATCTCCACTACCTCGCCTTCGATGATCTCCTGCATCTCGGGCTTAAAGACGAGGGCATCAAAATTGACTTCGTAGTAAATAGACCCATCCCCTGCCAGGATGTGACCTTCTCCAATGTCATCTGCTCCGAGTACGGCCACGATGGTCCCCAGCGACTTGTCAACTACTGCCTCGTATTTTTCGCGCAGTGACTTGTCCACTGCCGCTTCCAGGGGATCACCCAGATGGTCCGGTTCTATCTTGGCCACACCCTTAAGCTTCATCTTCTTATACATCTAGTACTCCTTCTTCGACGCCTCTAGATATTGCCCCTGGCGCAGGTATACTACGGTGATGCCTTTACTAAATAACCTTTTCTTTAAAGCCTTGTCATTGGTAAAGACTGCCGCGCCTGTTTCCAGGGCAAGCTCTTCGATCGCCCGATCTGCGTTATAATTGTCCACCCCGACCGCAGTGCAGCCCTCAGCCAAATTCAGTGCCACGCGGGCTGCTATTTTATCCTTTCCTTTGTCGGCCCGCGTTGCCAGAGAGCGAAGCTCTCCCAGGACAGAGGCCGGGACCAGCCACACTGCATACCCCAGGCGCAAGAGCTCGCTGAATATATCCACTCCGAACTGCTCGGGCACCATCAATGCGTTGGTATCAAGGATGACCTTTACGCTACTGGTATCAATGTATGCCTTCATGCTACTCGGTTATGGTGCCAACGCCAATGAGACGCCATCTGGCACCAATTCGCCTGCTAACCGCCACACGTTCTCCTTTGTCTGCGCATACAGGCCTCTTGAGCTGCACCTGAACAATGCCGCCCTCACGAGCGCTGGTTACGACACCGACGGTTGTGGCTGTGCCGACATTGAGCATCAAGGGTTCGCTGGAGTGGATGGGCTCAACACTCGACTCATCTGTAACGCCAACGACGCGCTCCAAAAGCCGCATATTCATGGTAAATGAGGACCGTGCGGGCGGAAGCTTACCAGGCTCACCTGCCACCTGTCCCACCAGCGCATCGCTCTTGGTCATGATGGGGTCAAGCAGAGTGCCCACGCCCATCAGGCCTCCGGGAGTGATCTCATCCTGGACATGTTTTCCTGCCAGCAATGTTACCACCTTGGTCTGGATAGGCACCCACTGTTTCCTGCCCTCGTAATCCACGAGCCGGCCCGGACAGATCTCTATCTTGTCGCCCACATGCAAGACACCCTGGCTGAGAGAGCCGCCGATGACTCCGCCTTTGAGAGCTTCGGGGGTTGCGCCCGGCCGATTGATGTCGAAGGAACGAGCAATCTTCAGAATAGCCGACTTGTTGAGGTCTCGGGGTGGGGTGGGTATGGTCTTCTCGACGGACTCAATTACCATATCGACATTGAGGTTCTGCTGGGCAGAAATAGGCACAATGGGCGCGTTCTCAGCTACGGTTCCCTTCACAAAATCCTTGATCTGGCGATAGTGCTCCATTACCTGTTCACGGGACATGAGATCGATCTTATTTTGCACTATCACGATTTTGTCGATGCCTGTGATATTGAGGGCCATGAGGTGCTCTTTGGTCTGAGGCTGGGGACAGGGCTCGTTGGCTGATATGACCAGCACGGCTCCATCCATGATAGCCGCTCCGCAGAGCATGGTAGCCATGAGAGTCTCGTGGCCGGGAGAGTCTACGAAAGAAACGGTGCGTAAAATCTGCGTCTCTTTGCCGCAGTGGGAGCATTTTTCATCTACAGTGTAAGCATCAGGCTCCGGACAGCTCGGGCACTTTCGGAAGGTTGCATCTGCATATCCCAGGCGGATGGAGATGCCCCTCTTGACTTCTTCGCTGTGCTGATCGGTCCAGACGCCTGAGAGCGACTTCACAAGGGTGGTTTTGCCATGATCGACATGGCCCACCATGCCGATGTTGACCTCCGGTTTAGGGGCCGCAGGCTTCTTAGCCTCGGCTTTGGTTTCTGAACTGGCTTCAGATTTGATATCGGATTTTGCCAAATTGAAATCTCCTTAAGGATTGTAATGACCAGGAATTGATGGTGATCACTATATAAATACTTCCTGGCATGTCGTGTCTCAGGCACACCCCCAATTGGCCACTCTCTGGTTGGCGATAAACTCTCGAAAGCTCGTTAAGGTCTTTGCCGAGAAATCCGGCCAACTGGAGGACTCTTCGGGCAGATGCGGAGATGACAGGGAGAGCTGAAAGATCGCGAAAGATCCGGCACGGGTCTTGAAATCCTCGTAAGCCTATGGTTCTCTTATTGTTTATTAATGTAGCAGGGCAGAGAGAAGACTGGCTAAGCGTCCCGCGACACGAGCCTTATCCCGTCTCGATAGTCTTCTCAAATCCCTTAACATCATCCTTCGGCACGATCCACTTTGTCCAATATCTCCTTGAAATCCGGCCACTTATCAAATACCCTTAGAATTATCTTTTGATAAACCCGGCAATAACCAGCAGTACAATGGCTCCCAGGATGGATGTAATCCAGCCTCCTATGCCGGATGTGCCCAAGAGCCCGCCAAATAGTGCTCCACCAATTATTGAGCCTACTATGCCTACCACGATGTTTCCCATCAGGCCGAAGCCGTGACCTACCCAAACCTTGCCTGCAATCCAGCCGATGATCGCCCCTACGATCAGCCAGCCTATGAACGAAAATATGCCGAACATGAATAGTCACCACACTACTATTTCTATAAATTGTTTGGGGAGATAGCCGGGATCTGCTTCAGGTGCATACCTCCACATGGAAGGCTCTCGTGTCTGCCACAATATTCTCCCAGGAACGTTTATAGACAAAGTAGATGGTGCTCTTGCCGGGCTTCATGGGCAGGAAGACAAAGACCGATGTTCCGCCAGCTCCCACACGCTTCATCATCGAGGTGGCTTCCTCGAACTGGTCGCTCTCCCGTTTAAGCAGGACATAATCGTAATCAACCTGCCATTCGTAACCGGTCGTGGGATTGGCAGGAAGGGAGATGGTGAAGGGCTCGTTAACCCTGGCACGGATTAGCTCTACTTTTGTCTCCTTTTCTTCAGGTATTTTGTAATTATCCACAGTAAGCATCAGAGGACGAAAGTCTATATTTTTTTCGTTCAGGATCATGGGCTGGTCGCCAATTCCGTCGTTATTCTCATCAGTTCCATTGTAGTCGGCCCAGTAGTTGCCCAGGCGGCCGCGCAGCACCCGGCTCTTGAACTGGTAATTGATGCTGTCACTGGAGTTCCAGGATGCGGCATCCTCCGGGCAGACGCTCTTCTTGCCGGCAAAATCGTTGAGGTAAATGGCGGCAGGAAGGATGGCTTCCAGAGTGCAGTTATCGCTGCCAGAGGCCTGGCCACCCAGGCCGGCAGTCCCGCCGATCTCAAAGCCCCGCATGGAAGCGCCGCTGCCGGCCAGGATTACCCGGCCATTTTGCGGCGCAAGCATGGGGTTTCCTTTGCCGGTATCCAGGCCGTGCAGGAAGACATTCTTGCCGATGAGGAGGGATTCGTTGTAGACTCCGCTCTCCACAACGATCTTGTCACCGGGAGATGCGGCATCAAGCGCTGCCTGGATTGTAGTGTAGTCGCACCCCTGGGGACAGACCCGTGTCCCGGCAAGAGAGGGCGGCAGGAGCAGGAGGAGCGCCAGGAGGGCCAGCAGGAGGGCGAGCGGGGCGCAGACAAATAATCTTTTGTAATCGGGCATGGTATTGATAGTGATACCCTCAAAATTTAATAGTCTTTCCAATTGAAAATGTAAAGGAAAATATTCATGACGGGAAATGTTTTGGGCGAGAGAGAATTGATCCGGCGCATATCCGAGATCCTGGGAGGTGTGGAGAACGACGACTGCGCCGTGATTGATGCAGGCGAGCGCTATCTGGTAGTTACTACGGACATGCTGCACAAGAAGACGGACTTTCCTGATATCATGAATCCCTGGCAGATGGGCTGGATGTCGGTGGCTGTCAACCTGAGCGACATCGCTGCCATGGGGGCAGAGCCTGCGGGTGTGGTCATCGCCGCGGGACTGCCGCCGCAGGCGGACCTGTACTTCATCGATGAGCTCTTTTCTGGTTTTGGCGACTGCGCCGCTTACTACGGCACGCGCATCATCGGCGGCGATACGGACTCGCATGAGGAGCTGACCATCACGGGAACGGCCCTGGGATTCGTGGAAAAAGATCTGGCGTTGCGACGCCGCGGCGCCCGGCCGGGCGACCTGCTCTGCACCACCGGCGACCTGGGCGGCGCGGGCGGGGGCCTGTGGGCCTGGCAGCACGCAGTGGAGAGCGATCTCATCACAAAGCTGCTGGAGCCCGAGCCGCGCCTGGCCGAGGGCCGGGCCCTGGCGAAAAGCGGCGCGGTCACGGCCATGATGGACAACAGCGACGGCCTGGCGCTCTCGCTCTCTGACCTGGCGCAGACCAGCCACGTGGGCTTTGTGGTGCAGGAGGAGGCGCTGCCCGTGGCCGCGGGCCTGGCGGAGATGGTGGGAGAGGAGAAGGCGCTGGAGACTGTGATGAGCGCGGGCGGGGACTTCGAGCTCGTGTTCACGGTGCGGCCAGGGGGCCTGGAGGCGGCCAGCGAGGCCTGCGCCCTGACGGTGATTGGCGAGGTGGTGGAGGAAGGGATCTGGATGGAGCAGGGGGGCCAAAGGCGACGGATGGAGGCGAGGGGGTACGAGCACCGGATCGGGGGGATGGATTGAATTCCCGGCAGATATTTTGAAGAACGAGGCTGTCCACGACGGAGATTTATGTCACGGTGGCGCTGGTGATAGGTGGCGTATGATCTGCATGGATTTTGGCCGGAGAGTGCATGGATCTAAAAGCGGCTGGATTCGAGGTGTGTACAACCTGCGAGTCTCTCCGCCCATTTTCTCACTTGGCCTGGATGGTCACGAATTTTGGTTCTGGCAAACTACCCATTCTGGGACACTATGGAATGCTACATCGACGATTGCGCGATATCGGAAAATCGCAACCCATGGCGGCAAAAATCAAAATAAAATCCGTCGCGCAACATCAGACCTTACGAGGTCGAAAGCATGTTTATAAAAATATTTTTGGGCTTGATAGTATCTTTTAGACCGTATAAGCCAGTATATACAAAGTGCAAACCGAGTACGTGTAAGAGAAAAGTCTCGATCTCAGCCAATATACGGCCCGCTACAACTCTCCATACGCGCGGAGAACCCTTGCAGTGTCTTGTCCATCCATAATGCAATACCAAGCATCTTTCCCCTGAGATCGCACTAGTCGCACCTTTCCATCAATGTCCGAGATGACAGCCTCTGAAATTCTACCAACGAATTGAATAACAAAGAGCTTCGCAGGAGAGTTAACGAGGCGAAGAATCTGATCCCCATTAACACCGCAATGCTTAATCTCCATAGTTGGGCTCCGAAGTCCATTTCCCTTCAAAAGAAAAGCAGTCTCGCAACGCGCACCGTTTATGATAACGTTAGCGGTGTACAGGTCGTTTAACTCCCCACCCCAATCCTTTTTGTGGAACGAAACGTTGAGAATCCTCTCTAGTGCGGTCTGTACTGAGTCTTCTGATCGGTCTAAATAGCCATCCGTCAGCACGTTCATCACGGTCGTAGGGTTAACATCACGAACTTTGCGAAAACTATCGATATCTTCGACGTATAGCCGAGTGTCCAGCGGCAAATCGGTGTACTCAGGAAGGCTTTGTAGTCGAATTTTGTTCAGGCCGAAGAGGAAGTAGCGATACCTCCATAATGCGCTAGCGTATTTGTAGTCGCCGCTAACGGTGCCAAATGACATCTCTGGGTTGAGGAATAGGTTCGTCTCAAGTTGCGTTGGAAAAATTCGCCCAAGCGATTCCACTACTTTGTCTCCCCAAGCGTTTGCTGGAGCCATGATTTCGTCGACATCCTTCGTATCGTCATAGGTGCCTTCTTCTTTCCTGCGCTGATAATCACCCTGCATATTGGAAAGGGCTTGGTACCCCTCGTTGACTAGCGCGACCAGTTCTTCATTAGCTGTTGTAAAGTGAGTTCGCAGACGCATAGATTCTATGGTGAACCTTACAGTTCTTGAATACTATGCAGGAAGTATACCTGGCTTGAAACCCGTTCTATTCCGATTACGCATCAAATAGGAAATTATATAACTTCGATAGCTTTGGCCCATGCAATCTTGATAATGAATTTAATTCCGAGATTACGCTCTCACATGCAGTGTGCTCAATACGGGTAATGAGCCTACATAACATGCTACTCATGTCAATAACGGCTCCAGATGCACCTCGTTAGCGCTGCGATGGTTACCTGGCGGATACTCATCATTTACGCCTCTCCGCAACTTTACTGCGGTCTGAAAAGTTCACGACTGGTGCCCACTCCCACTTACCAGTCTTCGCAAGATTGTCCTGAAACTCTGCGTGAAGAGCTTCACGCTGTGCTGGAAGTTCGGATTCTAGGAACTGCCTCAGCGCTCTGATGTGGGATATTGCTTTGTGAACCAGTGTCCGAGAGATTCCTATTGTCTGCTTCTTCACCACCCCAATTCCGCTTCCATCTCGACAAACCGATCCAGGCTTCTCGATCATCACCGCAATCGCATCACATTGTTCGAAGTCATTAACAGAATGAGATATGTGCTTATCGCGCAGGGCGATCAAGTATTGATGGATGTCGTAATCAAACGGTGCGCCTTTGGCAGTCAAATCACCCGGAACTAAGGTAAGCGCTCGAACTCCGGACTTGAAACAGCGGGCATATACGACGACTCCAGAAAAGATAAGCGCCTTTGAGTTAAGATTGCTGCCATCCGGTATTCCAAGGTTGTCTGCTGCCCTAAGGCATTCTTCGGCGAATTCCAGGTCTTCCAAGATCAGGTGCTGTGCTGCAAACGTTCGAGCTGCGGCAGAGGATAGTCTAGCTGGTACAATTGACTCGCCGGCCTCGATAGGGCCAGGATTGATCCATGTGAATGACCACACAGACTCGAATGACTCACCATGTGTCGATGGATCGTGAAGTTCATCAGGGTCGCTCATAAAACCTCTTAAAGCGTTAGGATGCCTAAGTCTTTTGAGTATTTAACGTTAAACGGCAGATCGAAGTTGCTTCTCTGGAGATCGACCCAGAAGTTTAAGAAGACCATAAGAACGTTTTATAAATATGCTTCTGCCTTCGTGATGCATCATTCTACGCTCCAGATTTTATTACCAGTAAGAAACATGAACGAAAATTTACTGCTACTGATGTTTGTGTGCGAGGGATGAGACCGCCGCACATCTTTCGGCATTTGAATATTTATATCACTTGTAGCTTCTTTGCATGTGAGGAATTACGCATGAGTTTTGCAAAGATCAAAGCGGGTGAGTATCCCCTGAGTAAGATCTTCAGTAATGATTTTGTCTTTAAAATCCCTTATTACCAACGGCCTTATGCATGGACTACGGAGGAAGCCAGAGAACTGTTAGAGGATCTCTTAGAATCTATTGATTCAACGGGTATATCGCATGAAGAGTTGAACCAATATTTTTTAGGGAGCATCGTACTGATAAAAGAAGATGACCCCAACGCTCAGGTGGTAGACGGACAACAACGTCTTGCAACTATAACCATTTTGCTTTCTGTGCTTCGTGACCTCTGCAACAATAAGGAATACCTTAACGACTTAAATGATTATATTACCCAGAAAGGAAAAGTAAGTCTAAAGTTGAAGGATACCTATCGTTTGACCTTAAGTGAAAGAGACAAAGAGTTTTTCCAGAAGTACATCCAAACAAGTGGAAATATCGAGCAATTAATAAAGCTGACTAAGACCGATAAGGATAGTCAAAAAAATATTAGAGATAACGCAAAATTATTCTATAATATACTCAAGGGAAACGCGAAAGAAGGAATAGAGGGAAAAACAGAAGAAGAACGCGAACGTTTAATTGATTTCATTGCAGCCCAATGCTACATGGTTGTAGTGTTCACTCCTGATTCGGATTCAGCCTATCGAATTTTTTCGATATTGAATGACAGAGGGTTGAACCTTTCTCATGCAGACATTCTGAAATCTGAACTAATTGGGAAAATAAAGGAAGAGCTACATGAAGATTATGCGAAACGGTGGGAGGCTACAGAGGACAAATTGGGGAGAGACGCATTTATTGATTTATTCCCATATATTCGCATGATAAAACATCGGAAGAAGCTGCGGAAAGACATCCTGAATGAGTTTCGTGAATATGTAATCAAACCTATTAATGATCCTAGAAAGGTAATCGAAGAGATTGTGAAATATGGAGACATCTACGAAGATATCAAGAAGCCCGCATATGAGAGCGATTTCGGCGCGGAAGCGATTAACGCAAAATTGAGATGGTTAAATCAGATTGATAATGCAGATTGGATTCCGCCAGCTATGCGGTATATGTCATTGCATAATGACGATCCCCGAGAGCTAATCCGTTTCTTCAGCGATCTTGAACGCCTCGCGGCTGGATTAATGATCCTTCGTGCAGATGTGAATGAACGAATAAGGCGTTATGGTCGCATTTTAGAGGCAATAGAGAATAACCAGAACCTCTATGATGAAACGCCCCCATTAGATCCAGAACAAGCTCTTTTACAGCTAACTCCTAATGAGCGCAAAGACATTATCGATAGGCTCCGTGGTGATCTGTACCTTGAGTCCCAATTCCGATTGTATGTGTTGCTCCGTCTTGATAGTGCTTTATCAGCGGGAGGCGTGCAGCATGATCGCACCGTAATTACAATTGAACATGTTCTACCTCAAAACCCTAAACAAGGTCAATGGACCTGTTTCCCTAATCCAGAAAGCTGTGTTCATAAGTTAGGTAATCTAGTACTTCTGACGCGAAAGAAGAACCCAGAGGCCAGTAATTATGAGTTCAATGAAAAGAAGAACAAATATTTTTGCGGCAAGAGCGGGGTTACATCATTCGATCTGACAAAACAGGTAATACTTGAGACATCGTGGACTCCAGATGTTGTAAAGAGGCGACAAGGAGAACTACTCGATAAATTAAAAGAGATTTGGAGACTGTGACGGCTTACTAAGTAAGTATATACAACCTGCTCGCTTCTTCACATCATTTTATGGATTTTAGAACCGACACCCGAATTTATAAATAACATTCCAACATCAATCTCCATGATGGTGCGCTATGGTAAACATGCCTACAAGAACCGCGAGCAGTAGCGAAGATTGGCCGCTATGAGGAGATCGATCAAACTAAATTGCGCAAAATTCCAAAGTCTATGGAATGACAGCTTTGCCAGAAGTGGATTTAGGCCGATTTGAGACGGTTGTATAATGCAGTACATATAACTTACAAGTTTTAAGTACATGCTCTCAAAAAGTTCTATGACAACTCGGGAGAGAATGCAAAAATTTTGATGGCCGAAGCCGAGAAACTGGCCAGGAGAGCAAAGGCAGCAATGAAGGTGGCAGAGACATTTCCCGATGCAGGAGAGAAGGCCCGCAAGCTGAAAAGCCAGGCAGATAATCTGAAGACAGAAGCTGAAACCCTAAAGGAAGCGGCCCGGCTGGAAGATCTCTCTGTGTGGGTGATGGGAAAGGTCAAGCCCACAAAGAAAGGCAAAAGGTCCTATCGCTATTGGATGGCTACATGGAGAGAGGGCGGGAAGGTGCAAAACGTGCATCTTGGGAACTGCGGGAAGACGGATGAAGAGACCGCCAAGCAGAAAGCCAGGGCGATGAAAGCCGCGGCCCTGGCGATCAAGTTTTAAATAGCAAGAATTACCAGGTAATATCTATGTGCGAGCTTTTGGAGCGTAAAGATCGAAAACAGGCCATTCCCTACGAGTCTGACGCAGACAAGACCGATGAGGAGATTGTAGAGGGCCTGATGGAGATAACAGCCCTTTCGCTCACAGATTTACTGGCAGACGAGCCCGCCTATGAATGAAGACCTGAAAAAGGGCGACATAGTTTTAGCACCTCTTTCTTATTCAGACCTGGTCAATAATAAGCTCAGGCCTTCGCTTGTGCTGTATCATGATATGGATATAATGCAACTAACTGTTGCATACATATCAAGCAAGGTCCCCGCCAGACCAAGACCATATGACATATTAATCCCCGATGGCACGCCTATGAGCACCAAAGCAGGCCTGGTCTACCCATCCGTGGTTAAGGTCTATTGGACTGCAATGGTTAAAAGAATCCTGGTAAACAGGAAGCTAAGGGAAGCGGACGAAGATCTCAGGGGGAAAGTAAACCGATTTTTGCCCCAGGCCCTTGCCATCTAATATCAGAGGACACCCAGATGTTTTCATAACTGTTAAAAAGATTTAAGATGCCATAAATAGAATGAATCCTTATGAATTGATAGTATTCTTATTAATAGACTAATCAGAGGCGCACTTGATGGTATGCTCAGAGGTTGCTAGGAAAAAAAGCTTAATCATGATATCGGGCATCACAGAGGAAGAGCCCGCGCTGGTGGAATTCAAAGCTGGCGTGGTCCGAAGCATGAAACAGTATAATGTGGGCTTAGTCAAGACCTTTGCTAATGCAGAAGATTTTCTGGCCGACCTCCATAGCCCAGAGTAATTTTCTATTCTTAATTCCCAAAACCCGGCCTTCTTTTGTTGGCACTGGTCATCATAAATGGGAGCTGCGGGCCTGGCCAGCCATCAAGCCCCATCGCTCCGACTTAAATTGCCTCTCCTCCTTAATGGCTGGCGTTCTGCAAGGAATGAAGGACGAGTCAGGCTATAAGTCTTTCTTTGAGGAAGCGGAGCATGAAATGAAATGGGACGCTGTAGGTCCTCATGAAAGATGGATAAGAAGGAGGGAGGAGAAAGTCAATTGGATGTAGGAGGGAAAAATGGCCATCGACTTTCGCCAATACACTGTACGTCAATTGCCGAGATATAAGGCTTTCGCTTCAAGTTTAGAGGAGACCTTTCTCCACACCAAAGAACCATAAGAGAATAAGGTATCAAGTCCCAGGCAGGCCAGCGCCGAAATCCACAGCGCCCTCTTGGGAGGAGCCAATCACCGCGAAGTGGTGGCCTGACCCTGCCCGATGCTCGACTTTAATTAGCCGGGCTTTGAAGGCGGCAATAGCGCTGGAATCTAGCGCAGCGTCCGTTCTAAGGGAACCCGTTCTCATGGGGCCTCATGCTCGCCTTCTTGCCCTTGGTTTGACTTTTGCCGCCGTCATGCCCCGACCGTGTATTAGCGTGAGATCCGGCAGATTACTGCGCATTTTACAGCGCGCAACTTTTTCAGCCTGCCGAATGTTTCAGCCTCACAGGCCCGTAGCCAAATGCAGTGCCACGAAGGCATACATCTCCTGTACCAAGGGTTCGTGATCGGCCAGCCCCCCGGTGGGGCAAATACCCTTGTCATCAGAGCATCATCGGATACGTTTTAGCCCACGGCACTCCCGCCACCCTATTCAATGGCATGAAGCGGCAAACTATCTATACAATCGTTATAGATATTTGTAGTTGGCGGTCGAGAGCTGCCATAGACCAATAACAAAAATAGAGCTCTTCGCTATTTCCCGTCCGGTTGTTAGTTCGTCGCTCTGTGCGTACTCTGTGAACTGTGGTGTCTCTGTGGTGGATAGTCGTTAGCCACTGGTTATAACCAATGGTTTACGAACTACAACCACAGAGGCACAGAGCGCACTGAGGACTCACAGAGGACTCTATTATTCTATTATCTGAGGAACCAAAAATAGGTAGGGGTGTAGCTGAGCCAGGCACAGCGTGCGGCTCAAGCGGTGATCTTGGTCTTGGCGATGTACTTGATCAGCTCCGGGCCGATCCTGGCCTTCCTCTGTATCTGATTGGCCACATCATCTGCGGATGCGCCGCCGGCTGCCAGGGCGCGAATCTCCTCAAGCGTGGTGTCTTCCACGGTGAAGTACTCATCCAGGTCCTTTCTGTGGCCCCATACGTCGCCTTCCAGCATCTCAACGCCCTGCATCTCCAGGAATACCTGGATGGCACTGGACATGGTCTTGTGGTAGGATGGCGGAACCTGAATCATTCTCAGCCTGGGGCATCTCTGCATCAGGTTAAGGAAATCTACATTGCTGGCCCGGAAGGCCAGGTGAACTGTCTTCTCATTTGGGTTCAAATTGGGGATCTCATTTCTGGCGCTGATTACTCTAAGTCTCATTTTACTCTCCAGACCCTAAACAGCATTCCTAATATTAATAGACACTTGCGTGTAATATCATCATTAAAATTCTGGATTTAGCAGCCCGCTGGAGCGAGGAGATTAATACCACATTCAACAATCAGAGAAAAGAGATTGGGCCAAGAAAGCGAAGCATAGCGATGAGCGCGGGTGGGGACTATGAGCTGGCGTTCACGGTGGGGCTGGAAGCGGCCCGGCGGGCGGGCGAGCTGACGACGATCGAAGAGGTGGTAAAGAGCCCATGATCCTCAGGCTGGGATCATGCCCAAAGCATGAAAAACCCATAGAGTCATAGGCAAGGCTGATCTGTGCACTGAGACTAGATCTCGACACAAAGGCACAGAGCGCACGGAGGACTCACAGATCTTTCCCAAAATACGGCGCTCTCCTCTTATTCGCCTCTTGCAGCAGCCCCTTAATCTTCTCACAGTCGCAGGTGCCGATCTCCACCAGATTGTCGCTTCGCAGCAGGCAGGGTTTGATCTTCCCGTCCGAGGTCACCCTCAGGCGCGTGCAGTTGGCGCAAAACTCGGTGTTGTCCATGGGCCGCACCACTTCTACCTCCGCCCCATCCAGGAAATACTTCTTGCGCCGGTGCATCTGCCGGGTGCGCACGCGGTCCGCCTGCAAAGCGAGCCCGCGCTCGATGGCGTCGATGTCTCCCGAAATCCCCAGGTGCTGCAGATCCAGTAGCTCGATGAGCTGCAGTATCAGGCCCTTCTTCCGGCAAAAATCGATCAAATCGAATTTCCCCATAATCTTCTCACAGTCACAGGTGCCGATCTCCACAAGATTGTCGCTTCGCAGCAGGCAGGGCTTGATCTTCCCGTCCGAGGTCACCCTCAGGCGCGTGCAGTTGGCGCAAAACTCGGTGTTGTCCATGGGCCGCACCACTTCTACCTCCGCCCCATCCAGGAAATACTTCTTGCGCCGGTGCATCTGCCGGGTGCGCACGCGGTCCGCCTGCAAAGCGAGCCCGCGCTCGATGGCGTCGATGTCTCCCGAAATCCCCAGGTGCTGCAGATCCAGTAGCTCGATGAGCTGCAGTATCAGCCCCTTCTCCCGGCAAAAATCGATCAAATCGGAAATATCGGCCTCGTTCTCCTTGAGGACCACTACATTCAGCTTGATGGGCGAAAGGCCTGCGGCCCTGGCGATCAAGATTTAAATAGCAAGAATTACCAGGTAATATCTATGTGCGAGCTTTTGGAGCGTAAAGATCGAAGACAGGCCATTCCCTACGAGTCTGACGCAGACAAGACCGATGAGGAGATTATAGAGGGCCTGATGGAGATAACAGCCCTTTCGCTCACAGATTTACTGGCAGACGAGCCCGCCTATGAGCACCAAAGCCGGCCTGGTCTACCCTTTCGTGGTTAAAGTCTATTGGTACCAAGTAAACCGGTTTTTAACCTCTGGCCCTTGCTACCTAATATCTGAGGACACCTAGAAATTTTCAGAACTGTTAAAAAGATTTAAGAAGCTATAAATAGAATGAATCCTTATGAATTGATAGTATTCTTATTAATAGACTAATCAGAGGCGCACTTGATGGTATGCTCAGAGGTTGCTAGGGAAAAAAGCTTAATCATGATATCGGGCATCACTAAGGAAGAGCCTGCGCTGGTGGAATTCAAAGCTGGCGTGGTCCGAAGCATGAAACAGTATAATGCGGGCTTAGTCAAGACCTTTGCTAATGCAGAAGATTTTTTGGCCGACCTCCATAGCCCAGAGTAATTTATTAATATATGTCATATAAAATTGAGCGAACGCTTGATTTTAAAACACAATTCAAAAAATTAACCAAAAAAGACGGAAAATTGGATGAAAGGCTATCCAAGAAAATTAAACAGATTATAAAAAATCCAGAACTAGGCGATCCAAAAAGCCATGATCTGAAATACACACGAGGATCACATGTTGATCCTTTTGTTATTGTTTATATGATTATTAGCGATACTATTTTATTTCTATACTTAGATCACCACGATTTTGTATATAAAGAGTCCCCAAAGATTCTCGGAAACATCGAATACGAATTTCCAGAGCTATGGGCTGTGATGTCGCCTGATTTGAAACGTCATCTAAAACGGTAAACGGCCTGAAGCCAAATTCTGTGCGTTTTGAAATGAGAGCAAAGGCAGCGATGAAGGCGGCAGAGACATTGCCCGAGGCCGGAGAGACGGCCCGCAAGCTGAAAAGCCAGGCAGATAATCTGAAGGCTGAAGCTGAAATCCTAAAGGAAGCGGCCCGGCTGGAAGATCTCTCCGTGTGGGTGATGGGGAAGGTCAAGCCCACAAAGAAAGGCAACCGGTCCTATCACTATTGGATGGCTACATTGAGAGTGGGCGGGAAGGTGCAAAACGTGCATCTTGGGAACTGCGGGAAGACGGATGAAGAGACCGCCAAGCAGAAAGCCAGGGCGATGAAAGCCGCGGCCCTAGCGATCAAGTTTTAATGATTTCTGGTCATCATGTCAAATTCTTGCACCGAACTATCTTGGCCGCTCTCACAGTAGGACAACAAAACCCCTCGCTCCGCGCTTCGGCTGCCACCTGGCCCTGCCTTCTTTGCCGGCATCATCCACGACCCAGCGCCCGAGCCCCAACGACGGAGCCTGGCCCTCGGGCCGCCTCCGACCTGTGGCCCTCCCAGCAGGGGCCCGACCGCGCCCTCCCCCCCGCTCCCCCGGATTTCCGCCGCCGAACTGCCCCGCCGCCCCAGGCAGGCGCCAGCAAGCGCGCTCCCGCGGGAGCTTATCGCAGCCAATCATCAGATTCAATTATCTCTTCGATCAGTTTTTGATCATCTAATTTGATCGAACCAATGAGCTGCTCAGTGAGGCTCTTGACTGGCTTGACATGCATCTCTCCATCCTTTACGGTTAGAGCTACTCGTCTCCCTTTACAAAGTCCGATCTCTGATAATATTGAGCTGGGAAGCTCTAACAATCCACCTTTTCGAATCACAGCTTCCAAATCAGTCACTTGCCGGTTGTTTCTCTATTGGTCTCATATTTATCACTAATACGAGGTACATTCTTGCTCTCGCCTGAGCGCATTCTCGCATGAGCACTCTCGCCCCCGTGTGCACGCCCGCGGGAGCTATCGTAGCTAATTATGGGTAGAGCTATTCATCTCCCTATGCAAAGGCTGATCTGAGATAATATTTCGATATCAATAATGCCGAAACTTGATAAATACTTGCTGATTGATATCGCAATCATTGTTAAAAGCTGAAACTACATAATTCATAAATAGGTATAGTTCTATATAATCCCTCCCAGCCAGATCGCCATCACAGGTTTATCAACGTTACAGTACTTGATATTCATGCTTGGGGGTGTCACTTTCATTACGCTGGTGCCTTTAATCGTCTATTCAAGACGTAAACCTGGATGGAAAACAAGCTGACCTTTCCATTTTCTCCGATTATGTTTGCGACAACTATATCTACAATTGCCGTAGTTTTTATTTTCTCGCAAGTGAGGCTAGACGCGTGAAATGGCATTCAATTCCAATCGATGAGGTCCTTTCCGAGCTGAAATCCGGACAAGAGGGACTTAACTCTGATGATGCGGCCCGCAGACTCTCCGAGTACGGTCCCAACCAACTGGAAAGCCCCTCCAAACCCTCGCCTTTGAAAATCTTTCTGGGCAAATTTAAAGATTATATGGTCTTGGTGCTTATTTTTGCCGCCCTGATCTCATATATCGCTGGCGAGAGCACCAACGCCTACGTCATTTTAGGAATAGTCATTCTCGTGGCCATCATTGGATTCATTCAGGAGTACAAAGCGGAAAGGGCCATGGAGGCGCTCCGGGAGATGGTGGCCCCGGAGGCGGACATCATGCGGGATGGCAAGATGAGCACCATTGCCGCCTCTGACCTTGTTCCCGGCGATATGGTCTTCCTGGAGGCGGGTGATAAGGTTCCGGCAGATGCCCGAATTGTTGAGGAGACTGCCCTGCAGGTCATTGAGGCCTCCTTAACCGGGGAATCGCTGCCCATCAAAAAGAGCAAAGAGCCGCAGCCAGAAGGGGCAAATCTCGCCGACCGAAAGAATATGGTCTTCATGGGAACCATCGTCTCCTATGGCAATTGCCGGGCTGTTGTAACCGCAACAGGCCTTGCTACTGAACTTGGCCGAATCTCGGGCATGATCAAACACCGGCAGGCAGATCCACCCCTCAAGATAAAGCTGGAACAGCTGGCCAAGAGACAGGCCCTCCTGGTATTTGCCATAGCTGCAATTGTCTTTGTGCTGGACGCCAGCCGTGGCTCGCCCGTCATGAATTCACTTATCGCCGCCATCGCTCTTGCCGTAGCTGGGGTGCCGGAAGCTCTTCCTTTTGTGGTTACTCTGTCTTTGGCTTTTGGAACTCAGGCCATGGCCAGGAAGAATGCCATAATCAGAAGGCTTCCTGCAGTTGAGACTCTGGGATCGACTACGGTGATCTGTACCGATAAGACCGGTACCCTCACCACCGGCGAGATGACCTTGCGAGAGGTTCAAACCTTCAGGACCATCGATGTGGATGGGCCTGGCTACACTCCGGAAGGATCCTTCTCAGAGCAGGGCAGGCTCATAGATCCTCAGGAAGAGGATCTGGTCCGACTTCTTAAGATTGGAACGCTTACAAATAATGCCGATATCGAGAAGGCCAACGGCAACTGGCGCATAGTCGGAGACCCAACGGAAGGAGCAATAATTGTTGCTGCCAAAAAGGCTGGCATCCTGGATAACATCAGGAAAAGCTGCACCAGAATAGTGGAATATCCTTTTGATTCCGATCGCCGAAGGATGACAACGGTCGATGAGATTCAGGATGAGGGCAAAATTGTATCTATGAAGGGCTCACCCGAGACGGTCCTTGGCAAATGCAGCCGCATTGCCCGTGCAGATGGTGTTTCGCACCTAACGGAAGAGGACAAGAAGATGATCCTGGAGAGAGCCGACGGCATGGCAGGCCGGGCCCTGAGGGTATTGGCATTTGCCGGCAAAACCCTGGACAGTACCGATCCTCTGGAAAAGGATTTTGTGGAATCTGATCTCATCTTTGCCGGTCTTGGCGGCATGATGGACCCACCCCGAAAAGAGGTAATGGATGCCATTTCCGTCAGCAAGAGGGCAGGCATCAGGACGGTCATGATCACAGGCGACCACCGTCTCACTGCCCTGGCCATTGGCAAGGAGCTGGATATTGGCAATGGGGAGGTTATCGAGGGAGCGGATCTGGAGAGGATGAGCGAGGAAGAGCTGCAGGCCCGAATCGATGAGGTCTCGATATTTGCCAGGGTCACAGCCGAGCACAAGGTCCGCATAGTCGAGGCCCTGAAAAAGCGAGGCAACATTGCAGCCATGACGGGAGACGGTGTGAACGATGCTCCCGCTTTGAAGGCAGCAGACATCGGTATCGCCATGGGAAAGACGGGAACCGAGGTTACCAAGGAAGCATCGGATATGGTCATCGCCGATGATAACTTCGCTACCATTGTCGGGGCAGTTTTGGAAGGCAGAAGAATCTACGACAACATAAGAAAGGGAACCACCTACCTTCTGGCCGTCAGCTTTGCCGAGCTGGCTACGATCTTTGTTGCCGTTGTTCTTGGCTATCCAATTCCTCTTCTGGCCGCGCAAATTCTATGGATAAATGTCGTAGCTGAGGAGTTCCCGGCTATCGGCCTGGCCCTGGAGCCGGCACATGCGCAGATCATGACAAAGAAACCGCGCGATCCCAAGGAGAGCATGCCGTCAAGAAGCCTGCTGATTTATACCCTGGGAATTGCTGCAGCGATCGTGACCGGCACATTGGGCCTGTACATGGCATCGCTGGAGATGGGACAGGATCTTAGCTATGCCAGAACTATGGCATTTGTGGGGCTGGGATTTTTCACGGCATATAACGCATACAGCTGCCGCTCTCTGGATGAGTCCATATTCCAAATGAATCCTTTGGGCAATAAGACGCTTCTCCTGGGAATTGCCGGATCGATATTTTCCATCCTGGCGGTGGTGTACATTCCTTTCATGCAGTCGATCTTCCAGACCAGGCCACTGACATCAGAGAGCTGGTTCATGGTTATGGGTGTCGGTCTGCTGGTGATTGTGGCTGCCGAGGTCATGAAGAAAGTGCTGCCAGGACTGCGATCATAGGACAAACTTAAAGGTTAAAGAGAAGATATTATATGTTATGAACTCAAAAATTGTAGAATCACGGATTGGTGCTCGCATAACACTTTTTTTGCTTGTATCTTTGTCTTTGTTGGTATTTCCAGCTCTTGCATATGATTTTACGGGAACGGTTGTGAAAGTCTCAGAGCCCAACAGCATGACGGTGAATGTTACACAACCCGGCACTTATGGGTTGCAGGCAACCCTCGAAGTTCTTCTCGACAAACCTGTGGCAGGTCTTGGTCGTTTCAAGGGAAAAGAGTTGCAATTCGAGACAAAGGGAAGAGATATTCTGGGTCGGATGGTATGTGAAGCTTATCTTAATGATATTAACATTCGCAATGTATATAGCGGCGGGGAAAATCCAGTTTATTACATCTATCGTCCGGGCTACCCGGGCTGGGAATGGTCGGGAATATATTATGTCCCTTGCTTTGGACAATGTCGATCGTATTTCCCTTACTATTGACTTTAGGTCTTTCTATCTGGGTCCCGGTACTCAGTGCAGAGCATGCTCAGAGAAATGGGTGGGCTAGACCCATATTTTTCAAATTTTTCGTTGCAAACACCTAAGCAGGCCAATCATCTGCATTTGGCAAGCGAGATGACATGATCAGAGATTGCACTTTGGTCGGGTCCATTGCCTTGGCCAGAGGTTTTCCCTTGTCTTTGCGCATCAACTGATAGGCGATCTCCGGATCCAAATTAAATCTCTCCAGATATTCACTTCGGGAGAGGTTGCCACCCTGGCTGGAGACGTACAATGGGTTTCCGACAATCGGCGTGATCTTACCTACCGGCAAAACCCATTGGAACCCTAAAGGAAGATCGCCAATCCAGTCATCTTGACTATATGTTGGATCAAGAAGCACCTCTTTATCTTTTTCATTCACGGAGCCACAATTTTTGCAGATGAATTTGATTTTCATGATTTAACCTCTATTGCTTGTCATGATTTACTCAATTACAGTATATATAATTAACTAAACAAATCAATTCTCTACATCATTTGAAAATTTGGGGCAATCTGTTACGGCCCAAAAGCTACACCTACTTTGACTGCATCAGACCATATTTGTGCTAAAGCCGCATAACACTCTGGAAGAGGCCGTCTTGGCCCGTCACGTTGTCTGGATGGATAAGCGCAAGGTCTTGAAACAATACTGGGATTGGTGCTCTGTGCACAGCCGAGCGTTTGCAGCAATCGCCATCATATCCCCACACAGCCGCTATGCTGTGGTGGAGATGGACCTTTATGGTCTGGGTGCGGGTGGCCTGGATAGATATGCGGGAAGAGATATACTGCATATTGTGCTGGAGCAGCCTTTGAAAGCCGAATCGACTTTTTTCGTGAGCCCCGTTTATGTCTCGGCATGTGTCCTGAAAAAATCAGCTATCGCGTTTGCCGGGCGCATCTGTCGCAGTGCGCAAGAGGCGTTATCCCTCGACCTGATAACTCATGAGGAATGGATCCACGGCGAATTGTCGAGGTCTGATGCTGGCGGGCGCAAGAAGAGCGATTTCGCGCCGATCAGTGGCCATGCCCGGCCAGAAGTGATAGAGGCTCTCCTCAAGGATGATGAAGCTGCCATTATGTAAAGCCATATTTTGCCCAAATCTTTTTGGTCTGGTACTGCCATATGATCGGATAGTAAGGAGGAGGTAAAGATGAAACGCGCATTATTCACACTGGCAATTCTGCTCTTCATATTCATCCTGATAGATCCATCGCCGGCCTTGAGCGACTATCAGAGGGGTATTCTGGATGGCTTGAGCCGGGGATGGAACATGTCCCAAAGATACGATCAGGCAAAAGTGGGAGATATAGTTCCCTATAACCAGGCAGTCCCAGAATACAATGCCTGGATTCAGTCAATCTTTGGCATGAATGAGTCGCTAATCTTGCAGCCATTTCCGGAATCGACAAAACCACAGCCATATTCCATAAGCAAGACCTTCAATCCCATTCACAACATTGATGCCAGCTGGAATCAAAGCAAATCGATGTTGCCCGAGCCAGATGCTCATGGCATGATCAGCGGAATTCCTGCGGAGATCTACTATTCCATTGGACCGGCTATAATCAATTTTTAAACATTTTATTTTTATTGCAATTTATATTTTTAAAAATCCATGCACGAGAATGGTTTTGCGGAAATTGTCGAGATGTCTTTAGAGCATAATGTCGCACAAACCGGGACGATCGCCATTTGGAGTAAGCAAGTAGACCTTTCCGTTGAGCTTGACCTCGACATGGGAGCCCATGGGGGTTGCATCGTAATTATGGGTAACAAGGAAGAATGCCAGATCCTGAGAATCAATGCCTTGATCATCGAAAGAGGAGAGAAGATTCCTTAAACAGGAGATATTCTCAACCTCGCCAAATGCCGATACCGGGTTTTGCAAGACAGCAATTATGCAGATTGCCATCATTATCTTCAACCATCTCATGGCTGACTACTTGACATATGCCAGATATATAGACGATTTAGAAAAGAGGATTTGCCCTAATAAGTCTGAAGATGTTCAAATTTGGGTCAAACATATTGCTAAACAGGCAGATGATCTGAGATGGACAGACACTCTGGTTTGCTGTCCATGTGGTTGAAAAACCAGGTCCTGGGAAGACACTTGCCAAAATGAAGGTTGTTCCGGCTATTCTCTCCATAACACATGAAGAGGACAAGCAGATGCGAGCGAATGGCTAGCACTGATCGAAGAGCAAAAAGTTATTAGCACTAAAAAAATTAGATACTGCTTACAGATCACCTCTTTTCGTAGGCGAGCTTCAGCCCCTCTTCTTTCCAATCAAAGACAGGAACGCTTACACGCGGATAGCCCGACTCTCGCAGAGCCTGCACCACAAGCGGCACGGTGATGGTGGCATCGGAGAAAACCTGCACTTTGCTTGCCTCCTTCTTGACCTTGCCCCAGGAGACCGCCTCTTCGAAGGTGCAGCCGGAAAGTCCTCCCCAGTGCGGAGAATCTGTTGTGTACTGAATGGCATAGCTGTGGCCACCCGAGTAATCGCCGATCAATTCCGCGATGACCTCTGTCTGCTGGATAAAGTTCTTGGGAACGCCTCCGCCAATGTAAATCACACCTGTCTGGGCTGACTTTTCCACGATCTGAGTGATCTCGTCCACGTCCTTGATACCATCGACCATAATGCTATGTCCATCGCGCAGAGCCATGACCATGCCAATTCCCCAGGAGCTGTCTCCTAATGCAGGCACGAATATGGGCACTCCGGCTTTGTGGGCCGCGCCAAGGATGGTGGTATCGGGCAGGTCTTCTCCTACCATGTACATCAGCTCGCGTGACGAGTAGCGACGGACCGGGTCCAGGTTCTTCGCGAAGTTCGATATGTGGTTGTCGGCTTTGTGCAGCTCAATCTCCGATACGAATACGTCATAGATTCTGTCGATCTTGCATTCGTTAAGATAGGCATCATCCGCGCAGGCACTGCCTTGATAGTGAACGATGCCCAGTCCCTCGCACAGGTCGTGAAACAGATTGGCGCCAGTGCTGACCAGGCAGTCTACCTTTCTCTCCCGCAAAAGGTAGGCAATGAACTCGCCCAGGCCCGCAGGCACCATGGCACCGGCGAGACCCAGGAATATGGTAACGTCTTCGTCGTGCATGCGTTGCCAGACCTTCAGAGATGTGCCGAGCTGGCCACCCTGAAAGCCCATCATCCCCATATCTGCGACCAAGTCGGCAACACCTCTCGGTTTCATGGGTATTGTCGTCCTTATCTTCTCGCCACTGCAGATAGAATCGTTACTATGACCGTGAACGTGATGCATTTTATCCCTCAAGATTTCTCAATATCAGTCTCGGTCTGGATGCATTTAAAGATTGTCGATCTGGATGAATGATCTGTGCAGGCATGAAGCTTTATATATCAAAAAGCACTCTTAAGCAAACTTCGATGCGATTGGCCGTGTTTTCATGGGAGGGTTACGAATCGCTATGTTGGTCAACGAAGAATTTAACCGGCATGTGGGTATAATAGCGATGAGGGTCAAGGGTCGGACAGGTTTCAGGGAGAAGGCGAAGTGACATGTGGAAAGCTGAAGATTCTTTGGATCTCTACGGGATAGAAAATTGGGGCAACGGCTATTTTTCTGTTAATGATAAAGGCAATATCATTATATTTCCTAACAAAGATCGGGCAACGTTCGTAGATGTTATGGACCTCATCGAGGAGATCGAAAAATCCAGTGACCTGGAGTTTCCCGTGCTCCTTCGCTTCCCTCAGATTTTGGAGGATAGGATCAATGAGATCACAGGCGCATTCTTGGGCTCCATCGCTGAATTCTCGTACAAGGGCAGCTATCAGCCCATCTTCCCCATGAAGGTCAATCAGAGAAAAGAGGTAATCGAGTATATCATCAAATACGGAGCCAAGCACGGCATCGGCCTGGAAGTGGGGACTAAGGCGGAACTACTGGCTGCGCTATCCCTGGGCCTGCCCAGAGAGGCGCTTCTCATCTGCAATGGCTACAAGGACGAGGATTATCTGCGCCTGGCTCTGAGTATTCATAATGTAAATAATATAGTAATAGTTGTAGACCTTTTCTCTGAGATCTTTGATATTCTGAAGTACGCCGAGCAGATGGGCATCACTCCCCGCGTGGGCATGAGAGTCAAACTATTTGCTCGCGGCTCCGGTCGCTGGGTGGAATCGGGCGGCGAATCGGCCAAGTTCGGCCTGTCTACCAGCGAGGCCTTGGAGTTGATGAAGATCCTGCGAGAAAGGGGTATCATAGACAGCCTGAAGATGATTCACTTTCACATTGGCTCGCAGATCACGGATATCAGGACCATCAAAAACGCCATGAACGAGGCGGCTCGTATCTATGCCAAGGCGCGCAAGATGGCCAATATCGAATACCTGAACGTGGGTGGCGGCCTTTCTGTGGACTATAACGGCTCCAACACGGCCACACCTTCCAGCGCCAACTATACTCTGCGCGAGTATGCCAACGATGTGGTCTACACCGTGCAGAAGATCTGCGATGACGAGGATGTCCCCTGCCCCACCATTGTCTCGGAGAGCGGGAGGGCCATTGCCGCTTACCACAGCATGCTTATATTCAAGATCATTGGCCGAAAGAATGCCAAGGACTCGCAGCTTCGCACCCCAAAAGAGGAGGACCCCATTCAGATCGATGATCTGTGCAGTGCTTTTAAGGAGATCAACATCGACAACTACAAGGAGCACTATCACGATGCTTTGCAGTATCGTGACGAGCTTTATGACTCCTTCAACCTGGGCAATATCGGCCTTGAAGAGCGAGCCAAAGGCGAGACTCTCTTCTGGATGGTCTGCAAGAAAGCTGCAGTCCTTGCCAAGCAGGCCGAGGACGAGTCTGATGAGTTTCAGGAGCTAAAGAAGCTGGTCAGCCAGAAGTACATCGGCAACTTCTCTCTATTTCAGTCTGTGCCGGATATGTGGGGTGTGGAGCAGATCTTTCCCACCATTCCCCTGCATCGCTTGAATGAGATGCCCATTGAGAGAGGAAGGATTGTGGATATCACCTGTGACTCGGACGGGGAGATCAAACGCTACGCCGGGGATAGCGAGGGCCTGGAGTACCTGGATATGCACACCCTTCTGGAGAACGAGGACTATTACCTGGGCATCTTCTTGCTTGGTGCCTACCAGGACACCCTGGGCGACTTTCACAACCTGCTGGGCTGCGCTCACGAGGTGCATGTCATGGCCGACGGCGACGACTGGTACATTTGTCAGAAGGTGGAAGGTGATACCTGTCGAAAGCTCCTGGACTTTTTTAACTACGAGACCAAGGACTACATCTGGGAGATCATGGATCGCTGTGTGGACAAGCACTTGTGCATACCTAAGAGAGAGCTGGAGCTGATTGAATCACAACTGAACAGGACGCTAAAAGGCTATACCTATTTCATCACCAAGCCCAATGGCCACACCAAGGGAAAGAAACCGACATAACTCACCTGGCAAAACTACTGCGTCCTGGGGGGGCGCAGCCTTCCCCACTAGATTGCCGAAACTTGCATCAGGAATAAATGCAATATCGCTAATTGACTCGCAGGCTAGGCTCACAGGCCATCTGTCACAACCACAAGTAATCCGGCCGGGCCTTCTGAATCTCTTTTGGCCTAAATTGCCTAAAAAGGCCTTGGATTTCCGGCGCAGATAGTCGCGTTGCGCCGGACCTATAAATTCTGAATGTCAGTTAGTGTTTGAACATCTTGCTTATGCTGTTTGTGGCATTGGAAATGCTGCTGGAGATGCCTGAAATGAGGCTTTTTTGCTCTGCAGGCTTTGTCTGGGCAGCAGATTTCGTCCCTGTGGACTTGGGTAGATTGGATTTCTTATCCTTCTTTTTGGAGACGGAATTGCCGTTTTTCATCTGGTAATTGCTGTTGCGATCTTGGGGACCCTTGCTCTTCTTGTTGTCTTTTGCCATAGTTACCATGCCCACCGTCCATGTCAGAATTGATATAGATTGCGGCTACAAGACGTCGGCTTTCTGGCCCTTTAGCCACTTGATTCCCGGGTGCCTAAGTGTGGTACAGTCAGGGAAAAGGCGATCTACCATCTCAATTTTCCTCCTATGTTTCTTGCCGGCCGTGATCGAACCGATCTTACGCTGCAATCTTATCGTACGTTACGGGCAAGATACAACTGTCCTTGACCGCCTGATTTCGCGATGGTTTTGATAGATTTTGTCAATAGAGGTTGGTCAAATGTGCGGGCGAGCTCATAATATGAATAAAATAAGAGACGCAATGAGATATGTTCATCTGAATGTTCAGACAGGACAAAACTCATTGTTGGGGGAGTGATATATTTCTATAGTTCCTCCAGCTTCTCGACGCCCATTTTTTTAACCTTTGGCTTCCAGATCTTGTCCGGCATCCAGGCAGGCGCTCCTTTGGGCTTTGTTACTTGAACCCTTTCCCCGGTAAAGATGTGCACCTTTTTTGTGCCTCTTTCCCGCAGCTTGATATCGGTGAAGCCTCGGTTTGCTGCTTTTAAGGCTGCTTGTCTTGGTTGCTTTCCTGTAAATACCCCAATCTCATCGCCTTTCTCGTCCCTGAGGGCGAAATTTCTTGTCTCAGCCATTAAAAATCCCTCCGTTCTTCCCAGTTATAACAAATGATATTCGAATTATTGTTATACTGAATACCATTATATTAATTTTATCCAGACTGCAGGTGAATTTAACAACATCTTAAGGCCAAAAGGATGTGACAGTTTCCTGTCTATTCATCCTCCAGCCGGCAGAAATGGCAGCCATGATGCCATATGGGTTCGGCCACGATCTCCACCTGATTCTCGCTGTTGTAGTGGCCTGCTGTCATCTCCTGGATGAACTCATGAACCTTTTCTGCGGACATTCCCTTGGGGTTGATCCTCCCCACCTCGCGGCCATGGACCCCATGGTGGCCTTCTGTTTTATCGACGGTCATGACGGCGTATTCGGGCTTGTCCTCGCTGTCTCCGTCACCCAGGTAGAGCAGATTTCCAAAGTAGAAACCATAGCATACAGGCCATATATGGTTGATCATGGCCTCCACCAGATCGTCCTCGTTTTCCAGTTCCTTGAAGGAGAATACGCGCTCGGGATGAATCATAATCAACACCATTCTAAGTGATATAATGTTAGTCTTCTCTTCGTTAAATAGTTTCTTGATATCTTGTCACAGAACATTAAATCATAATAATGGTCTTCCCGGCTGCTCATCATCATCCATAAAATGATTCAGCCCCATGCGGTCTGGATCATCATGCGGCTCGATGCCTTCCCTATAGCCGTCTTCTTTCATAAACTGCCTGATCGTCTGAGTATCATAGTCCGACGCAGCCGGTTTCCAGTTCTCTTTCATGAAATCCTTGACCGTGGGAACAACGCTGTCGTAGCTTCCGGGTAACCAGTCTTGCATGCCGAGAAATGGCAGGTAAAAGGTAAATTGATCCCAGAGGGGCTGAATAGGATGATAATGGCCGGTTTGGTTATTGTATTTAAGAAGTCTGAACTCGGGCCGGAAGATAGTAGCCTTCAGCAGGACCGGCGATACGGGGATGGTATTATTGCCGGTGGCAAAGGAGGCGAAGGAGAGGGGCCTGCTGTAACTGGGATAGATCAATCCCTGGCCGTAGGCGTCACTGCTGCCATATGGATACATGGTCCCTTCGCCGCTGCCCGCAAGAAGGATGATTAAGAGAAATATCTGTGCCCGGTGTTTCATGATAGTCGCCACTACTTTCGAGATGGGTAGATATAAACCTTAGGATTTGTAGCAAGCTGTTTCGAACCATTCCGCGCACAATGCCCGAAGAATGGAAACTGCCCTTTGCCGCATTATAAAAAGAAAATTTGACTCCAATCCAATAATTTGTTAAATCTGAAAACGGAATTGACTTTTCAGGTCAATCAGGATGCTATCCATTCATTTTAAAGCCCGATAATAGTATGATATTGCTTTTCCTGCGGGATGAATGGGGAAAAGCGAACACGCAGATGGCCCATTAGCTGCCCTTCTACCGACATGTTTAAATGGGGTACGGCTTACCTTCAGTCCTGTTGGGCAGGTAGATCAGCTGGAAGATCGCTACCTTGGCATGGTAGAGGCCTCGGGTTCAAATCCCGACCTGTCCATTTTGTCTGTTTTCTAATAATCCTTGACCGGAAGTCACAGGCTCATTGCCGGGAAATGTGGCAAAGGAGTGAGAGATGTTCGAGGTTCTTCAGATGTTCTTCATGGCGTTTGCCATAGGCCTTACGGGCGCGCTGGCTCCCGGACCGACATTGGTAGCCACCGTCAACACCTCCCTCAAAGACGGCTGGACGGCAGGCCCAAAGGTGGCGGCAGGCCATGCTCTGGTTGAGGTCCTGATCTTTCTGTCCATTATTGCCGGGATGGCAGCAGTTATGCAGCAGTACTCCCGTGCAATTTCCATAGTAGGGGGCCTTGCACTCATAGTTTTTGGAATCATGACCGCAAGAGGGATCAAAAGCGCCACATTGGTGGCACCGCACAGCCAAATGATAGGCAATGCCTACCTGGCAGGAATTATCACCAGCGCGGCCAATCCCTACTTCTGGATTTGGTGGCTCTCCATCGGCAGCGCCCTGGTGCTCTCCGGCCTGCATTCAGGAGTAATCATGGCTGGAATCTTCATGATCGGCCACTGGGTTGCGGACTTCGGATGGCTGATTCTGGTCTCGATCAGCCTGGATAGGGGACGAAACATACTCTCTCTGGAGAATTATCGACAAATCCTGGGAATATGCAGCGTATTTTTGGTCTGCTTTGGCGTCTATTTCCTGAGCACTTCACTATCTTAAGGCCGCGCTATCCTTAAATAAAGGCCGGGCGAGGTTGAAGGGGAGATATTGCTTGTCAATTAAGGATGATCTGGCCTATCTGAAATCGATTCGCATATTCATTTGCCTATCTGTCTTCATCTTCGGGCTTACGACGGTAATGGGTTATTATGCCGCCGCGGTCGATCCAAAGCTGGCGTCCAACTGGACGAAAGAGCTGGAGATGCTGAAGTGGATTTTGGATCAGCCACCCATTCTCATAATGATAATAATATTCCTGAAGAATCTTCTCGCCTCAGCTATGGCCATGCTTCTGGGCCTGGGTCTGGGGCTTATTCCCTTGATGGTCGTTACCAGCAACGGCTTTCTTCTGGGAATTGTGGGCTACGCTTCCGTGCAGAAGGCGGGCTTCCCATTTCTGGCGGCAGGCATCCTGCCTCATGGCATCATTGAGCTGCCTGTGGTCCTGGTCAGCATTGCAATCGGTTTTAGGCTGGGCTATCTGCTGGCTTTGACTCTCGCCAAAGAAAAGGCCGACCTTAGCGGCGAGACCAGGATCGCTATTCATTTCCTCGGGCGCTATGTTGCGCCGCTGCTCTTCCTGGCCGCGGCCATTGAAACCTTTATCACACCTATTGCAATATCGGTGGTTACATGATCGATTCCAAAACAAAGTCCCAGATAAAGAATGGAAAACAAGCCAAGCTTCCTGGCAAGGACAGCTTCAGCGAGTGGTATCACGAGCTGCTCATGACAGCGGAGATAGTCGATAACCGTTATCCTGTCAAAGGCATGTGCGTCTGGTTTCCCTTCGGCTTTGCCCTTAAAAAGAATGTCTACGCAGTTATCAGGGAGCTTTTAGATCCCGATCACCAGGAGACTCAATTTCCCCTTCTGATACCAGAGAATGAGTTCATGAAAGAGGCGCAGCACATCAAGGGCTTCGAGGAGGAGGTCTACTGGGTGACCAGCGGCGGGACATCGCCACTGGAGGTCAAGCTCGCCTTGCGGCCTACCAGCGAGACGGCCATCTACCCCATGTTCAAGCTCTGGATCAGGTCACATGCCGATCTGCCGCTGCGAATTTACCAGATCGTCAACACCTTCCGCTATGAGACCAAGCACACCCGGCCGCTCATACGCCTGCGCGAGATCACGTCCTTCAAAGAGGCACACACGGTTCATGCCACCTGGGAAGAAGCAGCGCAGCAGGTGGAAGTGGCCATTTCCAGATACTCGGAGTTCTACCGCCGCCTGGCCCTGCCCTTCCTGGTAAGCCGCCGCCCCAGTTGGGACAAATTCCCAGGCGCGGACTACACCACAGCCATTGATGTGATCATGCCCGACGGCAAAACGCTGCAGGTGGGCACGGCACACCACCTGGGCTCGACCTTTGCCAAGACCTACGAGATCACATACGAGGCGGAAAACGGTGAGCAGAAGCTGGTCTCTCAGACCTGCTACGGCATATCGGAGCGCTGCATTGCCGCCCTCATTTCCGTGCATGGAGATGAGAGGGGTCTGGTACTGCCCTGGGGTGTGGCCCCCATCCAGGTAGTAATAGTTCCCATTCTTCTGGGAGACAAAGAGAAGGTTCTGGCCGTTAGCCGGCAGCTGCAAGACGAACTCTCTATGGCCCGCATGCGCGTGCAACTGGATACCAGTGATGAACGGCCCGGGGCCAAGTTCTACAAGTGGGAGATGAAGGGCGTGCCCATTCGTCTTGAGGTAGGGCCCAGAGATATTGAGAACGGTGTCGTCACCCTGGTCCGTCGCGATGGGGCTAAGAAAACAGTGCCGATGGTTGGACTGGTCGAAGCCATCAACAAAGAGGCGGAAGAGCAACATCAGGTGCTCTACACAAAGGCCGCGAATCTTCATGAGGCAAAGATAAAAGAGGTCGTCAGCATTGAGCAAGCCAGGACGCAGGCACAGGTCGGCGTGGCTCTGGTGCCCTGGTGTGGGGCGGTTGAATGCGGCCATCAATTGGAGGGCCAGGTGGAAGCCAACATGCTGGGCGAGCCGCAGTACCAAAGCTTCCCAGAGGCTGCCTGTGCTGTCTGCGGCAAGAAGAGCGCCGTCAGGACCTATATGGCCAGGCAGTATTGAACTCGAGCCCAACAAAAACAGATCCTTCATCGTATTTACCTTTTTTTTTGCCTAAAATACCACTATTGTCTCGCAATAACCAACTAATACGAAAAAAATGATAATAAAATTTATAAATCAACGCCAATTAGATGCTAATTTTAAACATTTTATAATTTAAAGAATTTACGGCCAAAATATCTCTGAAAGAAATTCATACGTTTTCTCAGGATAAAGCGATTCACCAGAATCACACGTCTGGTGCTATCCAAAAAGGCTTATCTAGATCAGGATCACTAGGACCTAAGATTGTCCATGGATCAAACCCCCTTAATGCAGCTGGCAGGTATTATCATCATTGGGATATCCGCCCAGTGGCTTGCCTGGCGTATTAAGCTCCCATCTATCCTACTGCTTATGGTCTTTGGATTTGTGGCAGGACCTGTCACCGGTTTTCTGCATCCTGATCAATTATTGGGGCCGCTCCTTTCCCCGTTCATAAGCATCTCTCTGGCTTTGATCCTCTTTGAAGGCGGAATGAGCTTGAAGATCAGAGAGCTGATTGGAACGAGAATTGTTGTCAGAAACCTCCTTACCATTGGTGTTTTAACAACATGGCTGATAGCCTCAAGCTCGGCATATATTATTCTAGGGCTAAATCCGCTCTTATCAATTCTTCTTGGCTCGATTCTGGTTGTGACGGGCCCTACGGTTGTAACACCTTTACTTCTGTACGTGCGCCCCTCGGGAAGAGTTGGGCCCATTGTCAAATGGGAAGGAATAATGAATGACCCGATTGGTGCGATTCTAGCCATAATTGTCCTGGAAGGTATCCTCGCCTCCGGCCCACATGAAGCGGCTCTAACAGCGGCATTGGGAATTATGGTTACGATAATCGCAGGATGCTCCTTCGGATTTCTGGGAGCATTCATAATAATAAAAGTGATGAAAAACTATTGGGCCCCGGATAGATTGCTGGAAGTAATATCACTCATGCTCGTAGTACTGGTCTTCACCGCCTCGGAACTTATTCAAGAAGAATCCGGGCTATTAGCTGCCACCCTGATGGGAGTGGTACTGGCCAATCAGAACAAGGTCAATATCACGCCTATAATCAAGTTCAAAGAGGATCTGAGGACGCTTTTAATTTCGCTTCTATTTATCATACTGGTTGCAAAACTGCCTATGGAATATTTCAGATATATCCATTTAAATTCTATAATATATATTGGATGTCTGATATTTATAGCGCGTCCTGCGGCGGTTATTCTTTCTACACACCGGTTGGGCCTGACCTGGCAAGAGAGGGTCTTTATCGCCGGGATGGCTCCCAGAGGAATAGTGGCGGCGGCTGTAGCCTCCATCTTCGGCCTTTTCTTATCTGAGCAGGGCCTTCCCCAAGCAGAAATGCTGGCACCTATTACTTTTTTCGTAGTTGCCGGGACGGTGGCAATTTACAGTCTAACTGCGGGACCGCTTGCCAGGTATTTGCATCTCTCATCGAGAAAACAAAGTGGATTTTTGATTGCGGGAGCCCATCCCTGGGCGAGAAAGATCGCATCAATTATTAGAGATCAGGGCCTTCCAGTTCTTCTGGTCGATACGAGCTGCACGGAAATTGCCAAAGCTTACGAGGAGGGTTTGCCCACATACCACGGCAGCATTATTTCCGAATCGATATTAGATGAAATAGATATTTCTAATCTCGGTCACTTCATGGCCCTTACTTCAGATGATATGGTCAATTCCCTTGCAGCCATAAGATTCAGGGATATATTCGGAAGAAAAGAGGTCTATCAAATTCGCGTAGAGACCATCGGTTTTCGGGGAATGGAGACACTTGCACCGGAACATTTGCGCGGGCGGTTTCTTTTTTCCCCCCAGTTGACATACTCTTTCCTGGAAGAAAAGTTCAAATCCGGAGCGTCTTTGGTGATCAACGAATTTACAGAAAACTTCAAGTATGATCCAAAAACGCCTTTTCATGATGCAAATACTTTTCCACTAATGCTGGTAAGCAGTAACGGGGCAGTGAGAATTTTTACCGAAGAATATAAGCAGATTCCCTGTGCAGGGGAAAAGCTGATCAGTATGTATTATACAAAAAATAATATCTGATATCAAAGAATAGTAATCCTTATAATATAACGATTCTGCAATCATAATATGCCATTCCTGCAAGTATAAAACGACTATCTTTATAACCAATGACCTGCGAATTCTGAGTATAAATAACAGAGGAACTCTAAAATGACCTTGCAAAAGCGTGTCAGCTTGAATATCAATGTTCGCGGCTTGGGTGAATCACCCACTCTGGCTATTAACGAGAGAGTAAAACTATTGCAAAGCCAGGGAAAAAAGGTATACAACTTTGGATTGGGCCAATCCCCATTCCCTGTGCCGGCACCGGTTGTTGAAGCTTTGCGGCTGCATGCTCATGAGAAGGATTACCTACCCGTTAAAGGCCTTCTGGCTCTTAAAGAGGCAGTAGCCGGATTTCACCGGCAGAAAGACCTGGTGGAAGCTAATGCCGATTGTGTTATGGTAGGCCCAGGCTCAAAGGAACTCATGTTCCTGTTGCAACTGGTATTTTACGGAGAGATCATCCTGCCTACGCCGTGCTGGGTCTCCTATGTGCCTCAGGCTAAGATTCTGGGAAAACGGGTGAGCCTGATTCACACCACCTTCGAAGATAAATGGCATATCAGCGCAAATCTCCTTGCTTCGTTCCTGGAAGAAGAGCAGGACATGTATCGTCCACGCATGCTTGTTCTCAATTATCCTGGAAATCCCGACGGCCTCACCTACACGGCTAATGAACTCAAGGAGATTGCAGATGTAGCCCGAGAATATGAGATCATCCTTCTATCTGATGAGATCTACGGCCAGCTCCATCACCAGGGTGGCCATGTTTCTGTGGCTCGCTACTACCCGGAAGGCACCATAATCAGCTCCGGTCTTTCCAAGTGGTGCGGAGCGGGCGGCTGGAGACTGGGAACATTCACCTTCCCTCGCAGCCTGGACTGGCTGATGGAAGCAATGGCCGCCGTTGCCAGCGAGACATACACTTCAGTTAGCGCGCCCATTCAGTATGCTGCGGTGGAAGCTTTTCGGGGATCTATGGCCATCGAACGTTACCTCTGGCATGCTCGACGCATCCTCTCAACCTTGGGGCAGAAATGCTACCAGATACTGGCGGATGCAGGGGTGCAAATTCATCCACCGGAGGGCGCTTTTTACATGTTTCCCGATTTTTCACCCTTTGCCGAGAAGCTGGCAAAGAGGAATATCAAAAACAGCGCAACGCTCTGTGAGCGACTGCTGCACGAGACAGGAGTTGCCATGCTTCCGGGAAGAGTATTCGAGAGACCCTGCGAAGAGCTTACTGCCAGGATCTCCTACATAAATTTTGCAGGAGCAAGGTCCCTGGCTGCCAGCGAGACGATCGCCATGCATCATGAGCTGCCCCCGGAATTCATCCAGGCTCACTGCGAGGAGACCATAGAGGCCACGAAGACGCTTGCAAACTGGCTGACGGGCTAGATGGAGCATCCAATGAGCAAGAGTAAGACCAGGGATACGGCACCGGGGCCCGGCCCTGGGGATGCGATTCAATAGGCGGCTATTTATTTAGGAATGTCCATGTTCATGAAATATGTTTGAAGAGATCGGAACCGTCCGAAACTGTGCAGACGCCGCTGCCCTGCAATTTCTCGCCCTTTTCAAAGACAGCATAAGCGAAATTCAGCATCTCCAAAGCGTTGATTCCTCAGCATATTTCAGCCCCGAATATTCTCATTACATCGTCGTCCACACCCCGCTTGACATGGAGTATTCGGGACACGGAAAGGAATGGAACGAGCGTTTTTGCGGCGGTGCTGGGGTTTCGATCGTTGAATTGATAGATGGCAGGGGAGATGCGATTTACGTCAAGGGGCTCATGGCCGCAAATGAGTCAAAGGTTTATGCGATCCTTCCTTACACCCACATCGATGCGGCTGCTTGCAAAGATGCGAGCTTCCCGGAATCCCGGCCCACGGTCACGAGAAACCGGGTGTGGCCTACGGTCCGTTCAGAGATAGAGGGCAAGACGATCCTCGATGTCGGATGCGGTTTTGGAAGGCTGACCCTCGATATCGCAGAGAAGAACCCAGAATCCGAGGTTTTCGGGGTTGATCTTTTCGATTCCCTTACCGGGCAGGCCCGGATGAACGCCGAAGTTCTGGGCATAAAAAACGTCGAGTTCAAGACGGCAAGCGTCTACTGCCTACCCTTTGAAGACGGTTCTTTTGAAACGGTCAACTCATTTTTCATGCTCCACCACCTCGACGAGATCCCGAAAGGTTTGCTGGAAATCCGGCGCGTGCTCCAAAAGCAGGGGCGATTTGTGGCGGTGGAACCTATCGGACACCATCACGGCCCGAACCATTCGGGAGGCGACTGGGAACGAATCTTCGAAGAAGCCGGCTTTGGGGCGGAAGCGGAAGAAAGAGACTTTGCGCTGATAATCAGGGCCCAGAAGAGGGATGAAAAAACGAAGGAATAAGGAGTTGGATCGCTTCGTCGCCTGCATTTCGATTGATTTGTATGGCCGATGAAATCCTCACCACATCTTGTACCCCAAAAACCTCACCGCATAGATCAGCCCGATCACAATCACCGTCAGCCCGAAGACCTTGGTTACATACTTTCCGGCAGAGATGTACTTCTCCCCGATCTGCCCGCCCACTGCCCGGGAAAATGTAGCAATGGGAATGACCGGCACGCCATGCCCGACGCCGAAGACGAAGAGCATCAGACCACCCGCCAGGGGCGTTACATTCTGGGAGATAAGCCAAATGAGCACCGGAAAGACCAGAGAGACGGCACAGGGGGCCCAGCCCAGGGCAAAGAAGACGCCCAAAGTAAAAGCGCCGATGAAGGCCGAGTACTGGAATAAGCCCATGGAGAAATGAACCAGCCTCTCCATGATCCCCTTCTTCTCCGCCGCACAGTCACCTGGAATGGCCTCGGAATGAACCCGACGCAAAGAGAGGCGAGAGCGTACAGGCTCAATTATCTCGCCCACGGGCTTGATGATATTTATGCCCAGGATTACCATCAGCAGTCCAGCAGCCAGATCAAAGAAGCGGGCCTGGCGGATGAAGACGCCGATGTCTGAGAGAAACAGCCCCACCACGAAGAAGACCATGGCCATGCCTAAAGTGAAGGCCACCCCGATCATGAAGCCCTCCTTGGATGCCGAAGCGGACTTCTTGAGGTACTCCTCCTTTCTGCGAGCGGTCATGACGTAGGAGAACATGGCCAGGAGCAGGGCCACAGAGCAAGGGGAAAGGGAGGTTACAATTCCTAAGCCAAACATGCCCAGGTAATTTACGCTTCGGCTCGATGCTATGCCCTGAAATGCGGAGGCCTCCCCCCGCTCCATGCCTTTCAGCTCACGGTAAAGAGAATCTGCACTCTGAATGCCGTCTATCTCTCCCTTGCCAAGCTGATAGACGTGGTAGAGCCCTGCCACCTTTCCCTCTTTGTCGATCAGGATCAGGGTGGGATTGGCAAAGCCGCCTTCCAGAGTGGAGTAGTCGATGTACTTGCCAGTGAGAGGATAGGGCTCGAAGTCCTCAATCCAGGGCCAGGTTACATTGATGTTCCACCAGGCACCGGCCAGGGTTGTCCCGTCCTTGGAGTAGGGATTCTTGCGGACGTTGAGGGTTATGATTTTTATGCCTGGATCTTTCTCTGCGAGCAGGGAAAGCTGGCGGGTCTGAGCGCTTAAAGCATGCTCGCACTCCCGGCAGAGAGGATTTTCGATGTTGGTGATATGCAGGAGGACAGCCTCGCCTCGATAGTCGCTTAGAGATATATCTTTCCCATTAATGTCCACTGCCTTAAAATCAGGAGCTACAGCCTCCTGAGATAGGCCAGCGGACGAGCATAAGAAGAAGAGAGAAATCAAGATGACAAAAAGTGTGATTGACCCCGATGAGAGGGATTTATTACATTTTATCGACATGGCAACGATCCCTTTATCGGAGGTCTGCCTTCAAGGATTCCAGTTAGCCGAGTTATCATTGTAGTGGCTTATGGCATCCACCACATAATTCTTGACCCAGCCATCGCCCGTAACCTCATCTGTGCTGTGCCAGACCGGCTCAACTTTTCCTTCTGAATTGGGGGCCAAAGTTACCAAAACGGTCAAAGGCACATACATGGTGCCGCCGTTGGGATCATAGACCTGCAGGGCTTCCTCTGACCGGGAATCACTGCCTTCAGCACCTATATCAAAAAATGTAATCTGGCCATTGAATTCATCGGTTATATTCTGCACGGCTTCTGTCTGAGGCGTACAATAACTGCACGACTTGTGCACATATATCAGCACAGGCTTGCTTTTCAGGGCATCCAAAACCCAGGACGGATGATTTACCTGACCGTCGGCACCCGAGGACTGATCGGGATATGCCGTCCACCAGTCATCATTTCCCGATCCCAGAGAATATTCGGCTCCCATGGCGCTAAAGCCGGATGCAAGAAGAATGGTCGTAATTAATGATGCTATGCAAACTGTTTTCGTAATTATGTCCATTGAATACACACTCCCATTTGTTTGAGATCCTTTCCCACACTCATTCCCAATGCAGATAGCACCGATAGCATCGCTATCTTGCCATTTGCTGGGCAAGCCTGGGCCTGCATATCGACATTGTTGGATATAAGTCTTTCGACTTTATGATCTCTAGAGCCATAAATAAAAAATATATTGGTTTAAATCCCTTCAATTCAACTAGATTTCATAGAGTTAAAGCCTTATCAATTGTTAATTTTATCCCGAACGTGGCGTAACTATTTAGATCTAATTTATTGTATGTAATTAAAGACAGATGTCGTACTTGAGTTAAGCCGTATGACGGGAAAATCTTATATATCGAAAAAGCTTGATATGAATACGAATAGCCCTCCATTTTAGAAGCTATTACCTCAGCAGATCTACATAGAAGACACAAAAAGGTGAATGAAAAAAATGAGCTCCGTGAAATGCGAAATATGCAATAGAGAAGTAGATTCCCTCTTCATAGTAAGCCACAAAGAGCGAGGGAGAATAAGGATATGCGAGCTTTGTTTGAAGCGAGAAGCAAATAACCTCCTGGCTTCAAAAAGCTGCTGTTGCTGTTAAGAGAGGATCATTGCATGGCATGTGTTCCAAAAGAGGCCGTCAACAGGATGACACGGCTGATCGGCGATGTCGACAAAGCCGAGTGCAAAGTCAATAAGCTGCGTTCCATAACAAGCAAGCTGGACGAGAAGGACATTGAGGTTGAGGCGGAAATATTTAAGGCCATGGCCGATCCTTGCCGCCTCAAGATCCTGTCGCTTTTGCGGGAAGGCGAGCTATGCGTCTGCGAGATCATGGTCGGCGTGGACCGACCGCAATCTAGCACATCTCACCACCTCTCTATCCTCAAGGATGCTGGGCTCATCAAAGAGCGCAAGGACGGAAGATGGTCCAGATACCGGCTGTCCGAAGGCGCTGTGATTGAGATGCTCAATTTAGTGAAGCTGATGAAAGAAGATAAGTCAGATCCATGACAAAATTCAATACGATTGGAATTCTGGTTATTTCTTTGAAAGCTTTGGCTCTCGTGGTGGACGCAGGCTGTAGTTGCAGTGGGAGGCAACTGGGATCCCAGTGCTTTCCTGAACTCTGAGCAGGGAACGGGCCAGCCCGCACAGTCAGCGCCCAGGGTAGCGCTGCGGGAAATTCAGAGTCAACTACGAGAACACGGCTGCTCTCACCTTCACCGCGGCCAGCAACAACTTCGAGCTGGCCATCGCCGTTAGCTGTGGGGGTCTTTGGCATTGCCTCCCAGGAGGCCTTTGCTGCAGTAATCGGGCCTTTGATCGAGGTTCCGATGCTGATCGGGCTGGTGAATGTGGCACTGAAGCTGAAGGAGAGGTATTTTGCAGGGGGGCCAAGGCAATGTGTGCCGCCCATAGCTAAAAATGGATTGTTTAGAATTTTTTAAAATTAACTAAATTTCAATTTTCTGAGTCCGTTGTAGATTTGCAATAATTTTATATTCTCATCCATACCATCATATGCTGGTGAAAAAAGATGAAAATTGGCGAAAAAAATGTTGGCATGATTGATCGTGTTATCCGAATCATTCTTGGTATTACCCTGCTGTACCTATTCGTGGTGAATATGGTTGCAGCACCGTGGTCGTATCTTGTTGCGCTTATCGGACTTATCCTGCTCGTGACCGGGGTTATTGGGACCTGTCCGCTCTATTCGATGCTCGGCATGAATACGCTAAGCAAGAAGGGCGTAGGTGGAGGAAATAAAAACTTGTAGTTTTGATTTCATCATCTCTCCTTTACCCAATGGCGGCGATTCAGCAGATCTACGGAATCGAGCAGAGTTCGTCGCAGAGTGACTCTGCTATATCCTTATTGTTGGTCCGGCGCTGGCTTTGTCACAAAAGCCCATATCATAAAACATGCCTTTGCGGTGGCGCATAATCGTGGTCAAGTTCGCCACCGTTGCTTTCCGAATTAGCATAATGGCGCTCACCAACACAGAGCTGAGCTAGAGACGGAACGCCCTATTCCGCCCATTGGCCCCGGCGCCCTGTTAGCCGGTTGCAGCAAAGCCATCATGAAATACAACAGTACCACTGGTTTTGCTTTCAACGAATGGCAATGCAAGAACGTACTCTTGCGGAACGCCGTCAATAACCAGGTCCTGGGGACTTCTGAAGCCCAAACGTTCGTAGTAGCCAGGATCCCCCACGAGCACGCAGCCCTTTGCACCCAATGACTTTAATGAGGACAGGCCTTCACGAATCAGGGATTTTCCGATACCCTGCTTCTGTAATTCCGGCAAGACCGAGATGGGACCCAGACCATACCAACCTAGGCTACCATCAGAAATAGTCACAGGCGAGAAAGCTATGTGGCCGACTACCTTTTCCCCAGCAACTGCCACCAACGAGATTGTAAGAGCGTTCGCATCTCGCAGTGCATCAATAATGAATTGTTCTGTGTGGTTACTAATTGCAAGATTCGCAAAAGCTGCTTTTGTGATCTCCAATATCGCTTTTATGTCCGACTTGATCTCATTGCGGATAACGATGTTCATGTCCAACTCACACCTTCCTTTGATCATTTCTAGCGCCATGTGTGCTGACCATATAGGAATTGCGGCTTGTGAACACATAGTATTTCACCGCATTTAGGGTAGCTCGCTTGCGTCTCGTAATTTGCACAAGACCTTCTTTTGTCCCAATAATAGTGCTAGTACTGTGCTGTAAATGGTCGAATGCTCTCACTCAGTTCTTTTATTTCCCCAAAAACCGTATTCTGGCAAAATCCACATCTTCTCAAGTACTTTATGAATCTAGAAATACTTATATATGAATAAATTGATTTGATTTAGAATAAATCACCATGGTAGGCTGTGCTGATGCGGGACAAAGAACTGCCAATGATTTCCTGCAAAAAGAGAGGGAAAGACTCCTGCCAGGACAATAGCGCTTGCTGTGAAGCAGAAAAAACTCTGGCCAGGCTTTATGGAGATAGAAGCATAGCCAGAGAGCGATGTCTCCAGGTATGCACTCAAGTAAAAAATATCGACGAAGAAGAACTGACTGCCGAGATGAAGGTCTTTAAGGCTGCAGCGGATGCAACCCGCCTCAAGATTCTCAAACTTCTAAGCAGAGGAGAGCTTTGCATTTGTGAGAATAATGCTGGCTCTGAAAAGACCGCAGTCCTCCATATCCCATAATCTATCCATACTTGAGGACGCTGGCCTCGTAAAAGAGAGAAAAGAAGGAAAATGGTGTCACTACAGGATCTCGGATGGGGCAGTTACTTATATGCTCAACTTAGCCGGGCGGCTTAAGAGAAAATGATTGATTTGCGGATCGGGTGGACAATATGGTTGGAGGACAGGCAGACGTCAAGCTCGTGAGCAACGCCATGGCCAATGCCACGAGAAAGAAGATCATGGCCATGCTGGTTGAGAAAGAGAGAACCAGAGGTGAGGTCGAGCAGGCAGCGGGATTCAGCATGCTGGACTATCACCTGCAGATGCTACAGCAGGCAGGCCTTGCCGATATCAAGGAAGGAGTGATAGTCCTGACTGAATTCGGAAAGAACTTCATGGATACCAAGACCGAGAAGCCAGCCGTTGCCAGGAAGGACCTTTCTGGGACGCCGCCCCTGCAGATCACACAGGTCCGGCAGCTATTGCCCTGCATAGCTGACGCCTCCAAATTTCGCATCATCGCCCGGCTGGAGCCGAATTTGGGTGGGGCCCTAAAACTACTGGAGCCCCTCTTTCCCAGGGCCAGGTACTCTGAGAGGATCGGAGCCCTCATCATTCAAAAGGGCAATGTCCTCATCACCCACTACTCAACAGGCAACGTGACCATGACCATGATCGGCAGCGAGGCCGAAGCCCGGGCAGTTTTGGAAAGCCTGAAAGAGACCATCAATAAAGCCATCGCCAGCGGCGTAACTCCAGTTCCCAGGGAGAAGGTCAAAGTGGATCACGCTGAGATCTACAAATATCTGCCCAAGACCGACTGCAAGATCTGCGGAGAGCAGAGCTGCTACACCTTTGCCATTCGGCTGGTGGGAGGAGAGATTGCCTTAGAGAAGTGCACGCCCCTTCTAGAGCCCAAATTTGCCACCAGCCAGGAGACGCTGCGAGCCCTACGAGAGAATTTGTGAACTGCATGTTGTGAGCAATATGTTATGAGCTGTATGGAAAATATGAGGAATTGCAGATGGGCACACTGACCATCATCCTGACGGACGGGCCTTACATCTCGCAGTATGCCGAGATGGCCTACAAGATTGCCAAAGCGGCCATGAAAGCGCACCGAGTAAATATCTTCCTCTACCTGGATGCGGTTCATATCCCCAAAGCCGGCCAGAATCCCGCTTTTTTTGCCAATGCGGGAGAGCTCTTTGCCAAGCTAGCCCGGCTGGGGGCAAAGGTGGAGGCCTGCCCCAGGTGCGCCACGGCGCGAGGCTATGCGCCAGAGGATGGAACAAGCGAGGACTATGTCGAGGGGATCAAGATAACCAGCCTCTATCGCCTGGCACAGATGCTGGAAGAGAGCGACAGAGTGGTGACTCTAGCAAGATGAGATCGGTTTTCTTTCTCCTAGACAGTGCCCCCTACGGCAGCGAGAAGGCATTCGGCCTGCTCAATGCCGCCGCAGTGAGCAGCAAGATGGATGTTGTCGTAGGCCTTTATGGAGACGGCGTCTACCTGGCCCTGGCCGGTCAGGACTGTAGAGCTCTAGGATTGCCCAATCACTCCGATATCCTCTATGCCTATCCGGAGATGAGGATCTTGGCCCATGAGCTCTCCCTGGCAGATCGAAGCCTTATGAATGCCAGCCTAGTGGAAAGAGTTGAGCTAATGGACGAGGAGAAATTCTTTGAGGAGATGCGGGAATCGGATGGCATTATACTTTTATGAGAATATTTCTTTTGACAAAGACGCCTCACAGCGAGCGCACAAGACTCTGCCTGCGACTTGTAGCCGGCTCTGAGGATGCTGTGGTCTATCTGGCCGGGGATGGTGTCTACAATCTTCTGAGCCGGGCAGAGGCCGTTGAGGCAGGTCAGGCCGGCCAGGATTTGGTGACGCTTGTGGCCAGTAATAGAATCTTAGCCTGCCGAGAAGATCTGGAGGCGAGGGGCATCTCTGCTGAGGGAAAGGCAACGATACCCACTGATTTCTATGAGTGTCTGGTGGATGATATGATGAGGGAAGGCAGCCAGGTTAATTCCTTTTAGCTTTTTCTTTGCGGCAAATTATTATTTGGATACCCTGCTAGCTCGCTATGCAGGTGCGCCGCCGTTTTACTGCTGCTGAAAAAAAAATGGTGCCTGAATATATCAGGCTAATGCTGCAGATAGTATCGGCACCCAAGGGAACTTTTTGATCCTAATAGTAATACCATATGCTCCTGTAGTCTTCCGGATCTTCTCCTCTCTCCTTTAGCCTTTGCAGATACTTCTGGATGGAAACGTCCGTGTAGATGTAGGGCTTTACCTGAGCTATGTTCTTCTCCCAGGGTAGGAAAGAATACATCCTCCTGCCTTCAGGAGTAATGGCGATCAGCTCGTGGTTTTGCCAGGCCCGCAGATGGTCTTTGCCAAGTCCCGGAACATTGAAGACCGGCTCGTCGGTGCGCATCATTCCCGGAAGCAGCCGTGCCTCTTCCTTTCGTTCCTGCAGGATGCGAGATATGGGCACAGCATAGTCCTCCATCTCCGTCTTGCCCTTCATATTGAAGGTATAGTACGGGTCCACACCAATCTGCTTGAGAATCATTCGAAGGGCGGCTGTCTCGAACTTGCGGCTGTTGGCAAAGGTGAAGACCTGCTGGTTGTAAACCATAATGCCGGTCATCTTCACCTTCTTCAAGGCCACCAGAGTCTCAGGCGTTACCTCATAAGGATGCATGAAGTGCGTCACCATGCAAATGTTCCTCTTTCCAATCTCATGGTATTGGGCCAGTATCTCACAAAGCTCACTGGTAATCCTCTGGGGAACGGTTGCCGGTGTTCTGGTAGCGACCCTTATGCACCTAAGATGCGGTATCTGGGATAGCTTGCCCAGGATCTTATCAATTAGAGAGTCGTCCATCACCAGTGGGTCGCCACCCGTGAGCAAGACGTCCATCATCTCCTCGTGTTCTGAAAACCACTGCAAAGCAGCCTCGATCTTCTCCATAGGTGCCAGTGCCGAGGCCATGAGGGGTGAGGTCAACTCCCAGTTACGCTGGCAGTAGACGCAGATCTGGGGACATGATTCATAGGGCTTAATTATCGCGACCCTGGGATAGCGGCGAGTGACCAGGTCTATGGGCGAAGTGTCTCCTTCCTTCATGAAATCGAAAGCCCACTTCTTGTCCATTCTATGTGTTATCATATTCTGCACATAGCTTAGCGGAGGGAAGACCTGTCTCCTAACTGCATAGTCGAGATCGCTGGGCTCCTTGTCCATAAGATGCAGATAATAAGGAGTCACTCCAAACGGCACATGATTTTCCAGGGCCAGCCTTATGGATTTTTCATGGTGCAGCTCCAGTTTGATTATTTTTTTTATTGTATCCAGGCCCTGGATGTCTTTGAATACGTGCCGGAATTGCCAGTGCCAATCCGTCCAATCATCCTCTGTGGAGTCTAGCGTCTCCAGGATCCGTTTTCTATTCTCGTCACGTTTGGCAGCTATCTGAGGATCAAGGCCGGATAGATATCTTGCCAGGTATCCGTCCATGCGCTTTCCCATCTGATCCAGAAAGTCCGAGCGCATCTGGCCGGCAACTCGCCCCTCATAATCTTCAAATTTGGGAATCTTGATTCCTTCCATCAGTCGAGAAGGATAGACGTCTGCTTTCAATTTTAGAGCCTTAAAGAAATGGATAAACTCGGCAACGAAGTCGTCGCTGACATCCGCATCGCCATTTACAGCAGCCATCCACAGATTCTCTAAAGATGAAGTGCCGGAAATTCGCTCATTTCTGGGAGAGATGATATTTTTCAATATACGTATCACTTCTCTAAAGAGGACATAATCCCAGTTTTCTATCTCTCCCAAATCGCAGGAATAAGTCCATTCTCTGGCTTCTATGTAGCGTGCCACCTTATTGCGGGCACTCTCTAAAGTCTTGCTCTCTTTTAGCAGCACATATAGTTCAGGTGCAGCCTCCCAGCATTCTTCCCATCTAGCAGTCATATCATTGTTATCTTTGAGAGACATTTTACTTCTATTTTTCCCCAAGCTATTTTTTCCAGGTCTCCGGCAGGAACATCAGTATCACGGGAAGGATTTCCAGACGCCCAATGTACATGCAAAAGACTCCCAAAGCGCGCCCTGAAGGCGAGATGCTGGTAAAATCGAGTGCTACAACACCAAAACCCGGACCTACAACGCCAAGGCAGCTTGCTGCTGCGGAAACTGCGGACAGAGCATTGAACTGAGGATTTGCGCCCTCTGTAATGGCAAAGGCCAGCGTTGCAAATATGAAGGTCAGAAGGTATAGCTGCACAAACAGCAGAACGGATTTGATGGTATTTTCTTTTATTATCTTATCGCCCACCTTTATGGCCATCACAGCCTTGGGGTGAAGACTTCGAATCAGCTCATTGTAAGTGTATTTCAGGACGATAAGTACTCTTCCAACTTTTATACCTCCGCCTGTCGATCCGGTGCAGCCACCGATCAGCATCAGTAGTATCAATGTAATCTTGGCTGCCAGGGACCAGGCATCATAATCAAAGTTGTTTACAAAGCCCGTTGTGGTCATGGTAGAGATAACCTGGAAGATGGAGGAGCGTAGCTGTGTATGAAAAAATCCCGGTATCTTGCCAAAGATCATCAATATCAATATAGAGATGCTCATAATCAGGATGTAGAATCTGAACTCGGAATCTTGAAAAATGGTTTTTATGTCTTTTTTCAGTATTATCTGGTGGTAGATAATAAAGTTGGTGCCGCCCAGCAGGAGGAATATGCAGACAATGAATTCCACTAACACACTATTGTATTTTGCAATGCTGTAGGCAACAGGAGAAAAACCGCCAGTAGCAATGCTGGCAAATGCGGTGCAAAGAGAGTCGTAGAACGGCAGACCTGCCGCTACCAACAGCAGAGCTTCAAGGCCTGCCAGTCCCAGGTATATCCCCCAGAAGGTTTTGGCGGTATTTTTCACCCTCGGCGTTATGGCCTCCTTCGTAAGCCCCAGGCCTTCCACGGAATAGAGCTCTCTGCCGGCAACACCGAGATTGGGCAGTATCGCGATAAATAGCAGTACAATCCCCAAACCGCCCAGGAGCTGGGTGAAGGACCTCCAAAATAGAAGGCCGAAGTAAGTTCCCTTGATGGCCAGCATATCCTTGAGATCTATTGTCACGCCGAAGTGAAGGCAAATTGTGTCGGAGGTTGAGCAAGAAAGCAAATAACTTGCGACTCGGTCAGCCAGTGCATAGGCCAGGCTGCCCTGCACCAGATCATTGTTTAAGATCCAATAGCCCTGCGAATTATATTCGCTGAGAATAGTCGCGCCGGCCGTTGTGAATCCCGACATTGATTCGAAGATTGCATCCATTGGACTTAATCCCAGGATCATGTAGGGAAGAGCGCCCAGCAGGGCCGCCAGGAACCAGGCTAAAGAAACGGTAGCAAAAGCCTCTCTGTGGCCCATTATCGAATCTTCGCTAAAACGCTTGAAGATGAGCCCAGTTACGATGGCGATTAAGGAGCTTAAGCCAAAAGTTAACACGCCCAAGGGCTCTTTATATGTGGCAGAGACAATGCCCGGTATCAACATGAGTATTCCGAGCAGGACTGCCAGCAAACCCAGGGTCTTCAGGACGATCCTTATCTTCATCTTCAATTGACCATTTGAATAAGGCGTTATTAGGAATTTGCTCCTGCAGACGCTTTTGCCGATTTTTTATCTTTTAATCATTACGTTCGATAGCCAATGCTGACGCGCCCGGATACGTTGTCCTTCTCCAAGACGCTACTCTTCTTGGGACTGTTCATCATTAAACTGGGATTGGAATTGCCCATTATTGCACCGGATGGAATGGAAGATGGCTTTGCAAGCGTCATCTGTTCAGGCTGCGACGGTTTTTCCAGCATGGCCATTAGCAGAGCTCTCTTTTCTCCCGGTGGAAAGACAGGTGGCTTCTGCCACCAGGCGGATGAATCGAATTCATTATTCGGGTCGGCATCTAGTCGGGCATAGCCGCCATCCACAAGTATTCTGTTAACGGGCGGCCAGACCGGCCGAAATTGTGAATCCATAAGATAAATGACACAGATAAGCTGGCTCCATTCGTTGCGCGTGCCGGTGTTGTTGTCATTGATATCCAGATACACCAATTGGTTCTTGAGCAAAGAAAGGGCGTATTTTTGGGCGGCTTTGCCCTGGGCGGTTACGGTTGAGGGCGCCTGTATATCAGCGAGCTTGATGCTGTCGATGTTGTTTGTTCTCGCATCAGCTATCAGCATCTCTATGCCCAGCGAGTCGCCGCTGACAACGCTTACCACACGCCCGACAGCCTCGTCGGGCAGTGCAAAAGCCGCGGGCATGAAAGACAAAACCAATAACAATACCAATAAGGCCAACTGCCGCATCATGACAATCCTTTCTCCATCAAAACTTGGGTTCTCTCGTCTTGGCAACCTTCCAGTAATATTTGCTGCAATAGCCAGATCGTTCTGCGGCTTTCAAAATTTATAATCGTTCCCCTCGATATAGCTGTTAATCAAAATCCGCAATGCCTGAATCCTCACAACAATTCATACCAGACTTCTCTTGCAGCTAGCGTTATATGAACAGTGTCGGCATCTTTGTTGATAGTTATGCGTTCTTTCAGGACAATCGTGCCCTAATGCTTTCTTCATCCCGTCTACCGTTGCCCGCAAATCAGTGCGCAAGTTTTTATCGAAATTGATCCTATGCTGCAAACCATCGGAATAGACGATTATCCCATAGGGCACCGACCTGTGGTAGTTCTCTTCCACCAGGTAGCAGTATGCCGCCAATTGCATTATGTGGTTTTTATGGGGCTTCTGGGCCCGTCCGCTCTTGATCTCCACAGGAATTAAGCTGCGACCTCTGCTTTTAACAATGTAATCCGGCTTGCCGCTGATGCCGAGATTTCTGGAATACAGGATCTTTGCCGGGCGATCCAGATCAGAGTAGATCACCTTTCCTTCTGGAATTCCATAAACCATGCGCATGGTTTTTGCCGATGACGACTCTCTCCTTGACAGAAATCGAAAAGCGACAGCTAGAATTGAAAGAGATAATATCAAGAAAAATAAAATTAAAAATGATTCCATAAAAACCATCCTGTGAGCAAAACCGCAACAATAGCAGAGAAATAACCCAGCAACCGGAACATTTCGCCCGCCTTCTCCCGCCTCTCCAGGAGGACCAGCCGGTCTCCTGCTTTTTCATGCGCATCGATTCCTCTCTTCAGACCGCTTGATTGCGGCTGCACCCCACATCTTTTCAGATACCAGGAGACGGGGCAGTAAACATATTGAGAGATCTCTGATGCAGATATTGGCTTGCTGCCATTTTTGCGTTTTAGCATAATGATTTTGTCCAGCATCCGATCAGAGATAAAGCTATCATATTAATAGAAGCTCGCTATTAGCTCTTTTAAGATGCCGGAAAAATCCATGGGTTTGAAGGTTTGCAGAAAAAATGGAGAAAAAATTCGCAGGGCGCTGGTGGCAGCGGACGCTTTCGACGCCGGCCGCAAGATAGTCTCGGATGAATCTCATGTCTATCTGCCGGTTTTAGAGATGGATGAAAATGCACTCACCAGTATTCGCGACATTGCAGAGTTTGAGCTGGTGCAAATCAATTTTCTGCAGGAAGAGCGCATATTAAGCCCGGAGGATATTTTGGGCTTTCGGCCCGGCTTTGAGGTAGTGGGCGATATTGCTATGGTGGATGACAACGATGCACAGCGCGTGGCTGCGGCCCTCATGTCCACCAACAAGAGCATAAAAACCGTCATTGCTCCTATCTCCGATGTGGAAGGGGAGTTTCGCACCCGTCGCTACCGGCATGTAGCCGGAGAGGCTCGCACCGTCACTCTCCACAAGGAGCACGGCCTGCGCTACCGGGTGGACCTGGAAAGGGCTTATTTCACGCCCCGCCTGGGCACGGAGAGGCTTCGTATCGCCGGCCTGGTCTCGCCCGGCGAGGTAGTACTGGATATGTTTGCAGGTGTGGGACCGTTTGCCCTGCTCCTGGCTAAGAAGGGAGCAGAAGTCATCGCCATGGACAAGAATCCCGTAGCTGTGAAATACCTGCGAGAAAATGCGCGCCTAAACAAAGTAAACAACATAAAAATCCTGGAAGGCGATGCATCGGAGCTTGCCCTGCGTTATGAGAACCGGGCAGATCACGTGATCATGAACCTTCCTCACAGCGCCTCTGCCTTCCTTCTTCCTGCCCTGCGGGCTGCAAAGCCGGATGGAGTGGTCCATTACTACTGCATAGCGCCTGAAGAGGATCTTTACAAAGATGAGGCACTGATAAGAAGAGCGGCTGAAGAGATAAATGCCGATGGGGAGGTGCTCTACAAAGAGATCGTGAGAAGCTATGCACCTCATAGACACAATGTGGTCATTGACTTTAGGGTAAAAAATCGTGATTAAAGTTTGAAACCGGGCCAACGCCGACCCACAGTGCCCTTTGCATAGGGACCGATCACCAAAGTGACGGCCTGACCCGCGCCCAAGACATCATCTCGATGTGTGGCTTGCGATCGAATCCGGCTGACTCTGGTGTCTGGCATCCGGATGCAAGGGTCCGGGTGTGTGAGTCCAGAGTCATGACTCAGGAGTCAGGCCGCTTTAGCAAGCAGTTCTGGAGAGCCTGCTGCCTGGCCAGGTGTGGGCTCTTCTCAGGCAGGAGCTCCGGGCACCTGAGCACCAAGACGGCATTCAGGACCGCCTGGCAAAAGAGGCAGGGGTCCAGGGGGGTTCGCGCAAGCAGAAGCTCTCCAGAGGGAAGGTCACGCCTCACATCCTCAGGAATAGCCATGTGGTGAATGCGCTGGTGGTCAGTGTGCCGGTGCTAATAGGGCACAAGAGGCTGTCCGCGACGGAGATCTACGCCACCGTGGCGCTGGCCCCTGGCGAAGGAGGCGTATGATCTGCATGGATTCGGGCCGGGGAGTGGATGGATCTGAAAGCGGCTTGATTAGATATGTGCGTATAACCTGTAAGTCTTGCGGCTCATTTTCTCACTTGGCCTGGATGGTCACAAATTCGGTTCTGGCAAACAGACCATTCCAGGACACTATGGAATGATTTATCGACAATTGCCCGTTATCGAAAAAGCAGAATTGGTGTGATCAGAAGTGTGAATTAAATACCAGGCAGCTGCATAGTGTTTTTTGCTTACTTTTCAGGTATGCGATTTATCCCACTGATAGCTATATTTGGAGCGACTTGTTAGTCGTTTGAGGAACGGGTTATTCCGTACTATGTGTGCATGAAATAGCGTTTTTTGATGCATTTTGGACTAAAATTAAGGTATCACAGCGATATAAGCGTCGATGATACCGTTTACCGAAAAATGTCACTAAATCCTGCGCAAAACCGATTTTAGGGCAAAATTAGCAAAAAGTCTAAATTTTTGTTTTTATAGAGATAGCAATATGCCCTATGGGCCGGTTGTGTTTTATGGGTAACCCAAAGTATTTTCCCCGTGAGCGACTGTTGGGGCAACCAGAGGGAGAAGATTTGACAGCACCTAAAGAAATCGTGGATCTGGTCGAAAAATTTGAACGCAATCTTCTGGAATACAAGACCAGCACTTACAACGAAACACAAGCCAGACTGGAGTTCATGCTCTAAAAAATTCAAAAATAGTCTCAATAGAAGCTACAGATGAACAGATAGACGCCCTGGTCTACGAGCTTTACGGGCAGACTGAAGTGGAGATTAGGATTGTGGAAGGAGCATAACACCAGAACAGATTTATTTGCTGCATCCACATAATGCACCTGGGGAGAAGGCCGCGCAAAGATAGATCAGGAGACCGCCCTACGATGGTCCCGTAAAATAAAATGAAGCCTGAATTGAGAATCAGAGACGTCTTCAAGCTCGTTGAAGCCGATGGCTGGCAGCTTGTAACTATAAAAAGCAGCCATAGGCAATACAAGCACTCCTTTAAAAAAGGACGGGTTACGATTGCAGGCAAACCGGATATGAACCTGCACCCGAAAACCCTGAAAAGTATATTAAAGCAAGCCGGCATAGAGGACATATTAGATGACTAAATACACGATCATTATTGAGGGTGGCGAAGGAAATTTCTCTGCATATGCTCCCGATCTTCCTGGCGTGGTCGCTGCTGGCGAAACTGAAGAGGAAACCATAACGCTGATGGAGGAAGCGATAGAGCTACACATCGAGGGATTGAAAGAGGATAGACTACCCATACCACAACCGACCGTATCCGCTAGAAGCATTGAAGTTGCTATTTAAATGCCAGAACAAGTTCGGTAGACTGCCGGGCTGGTTCCCATTGGGAATCGGCCCGAACCGCACCAGTGCCCGCACTTTGCCATCAAGCAACTTGCCTTTCCATGACAGGAGGGTCATGGCCACATTGAATCTCCGGGATGTAGATTGTTGAGGGTAAGTGCGTGTAACTTGCTAGATTTACTTCTCTTTTGAGGACTTCACTCAACAAGTCCAAAATCGCTTCAAGCTAACTGCCCATTCCATTACACTATGGAATGATTTATCGACAATTGCCCGTTATCGAAAAATCGCAACCCATCGTGCCAAAAGATGAAATAAAACCCGGAGCGCAACTGGGGTTACGAGGTCGAAAGCATATTTATAAAATTATGCGGGCCTCTTATACCGGCTGTAGATGCTGTATAATTGACTATGTATAACTTGCGATTATGTCCTTTTTGCTTTAGAGGTTTTCATCAACCTTCGTGCAACACCCCTCATGAAGAAAACAGATCTTACAAATAGAATTTATATCAGTAGTGCATATAGTCTTATCAGGGTGTTTCTGTGATGCGATTGGCTTTGGGTGCGTTTTTGCTTTTCGTTCTGCTATCTACGACTTCATTTGCAATCGAAGAAAATTCATCTAAACAAGTTCCGTTCAATAGCCAACTGCCTCAAGATATGAATTTTAGCCAGACCTTCAAAGATCATGCCCAGCTCATTATGGATCAATCTTTTGCGGATCGCTCAACTCTGGTTCGTACTAACCTGAATAAAGCCAGCTTAGGGGGCGTGAAAATGAGCGACACAAACCTGAGCGGAGCCAGCTTCATAAGCGCGTTCATGGATCGTTCTACCTTCCATAATTCCCTATTGATTGGTGTCAATCTGACCGGGGCAAGCCTGGTTGGTTCAAACCTGATTAATGCCACTATATCAAACGCAGACCTCTCCCGTGCGGATATCTCTGAGTCGCGCTGTTCGGGAGCAAATTTTTCTGGCTCCAAGCTGGTCAAATCAAAATTGGTTCGTGCCAACCTAACCAGCACAAACTTCAGCATGGCGAACCTATCCGGATCATATCTCATGGCTTCCTGTCTGGACGACTCCGATCTTTCCAAAGCGAATCTAACAGGCGCGAACTTCGAAAATGCCATAATGAATCGAGCTAGACTTGTCGAAACCAGGGCAATAGGCGCAAATTTAGCCAGAGTGCATTTGAAAAATTCTGATCTATCTAACTGCGATCTCGCAAAGGCCGATCTCACCGGTGCCTTGCTTAGTGATGCCAATCTGACTGGTGCCAATCTGAATGGAGCCAGGCTTTGGGGTGCGGATCTTACCCTTGCACTCCTAAAAGGTTCGGATCTGAGTGAAGCAAACCTGGTTGGTGCCAAACTAAGTTGGGCAAATCTTAGTGGCAGCAAACTCATGCGTTGCCAATTCTCCAGAGCAGAGCTATTTGGAGCCGACCTGAGTAATTCCGACCTGACAGGTTCGGACTTCACTCGGGCATATCTGCCAAGGGCCAAATTGCACAGGTCTAATCTGAGAAACGCAAAATTGGACAATGCAGATCTTTCCAGCACAGATATGTCAGGGGCAGATCTTGCTGGTGTACACATTATTAAGGCAGATCTAGATGCGGCTAACTTATCAGGGGCAGATCTATCTGGGTGTAACCTGGAATCCATTAACCTAAATGGAACTGTTATGAAGAGAGCTGTGTTGAGATCCGCGAGCTTGAATTGGATGATACTTAAAGAGGTTGATCTCAGAGACGCAAACCTAAGAAATGCCAAATTCAAAGCAGTTTTCTTGCAAAATGTAAACCTTTCCAGGGCAGATCTGAGGAATGCGGATTTAAATCAGACTGCACTGGTGAATGTTGATTTGACTGGAGCTAATCTCGTGGGGATAAAGTATGATGACCTAATACTACCCATGATTGCGAGTTCAAAACTCGATAACGCTAAAATGAGTGCAGACATGCGAAATGATCTTGAAAAGTTAAGGTCAGGACAACCCTGACCTTAACCAAGATCGAGATGATAAGGATGATTTGAGATATAGTTACCGAGAGAAAAAGATGATAAGAAAAATATGTTTGAATAATATCGTGAGCCCGAACCATCTGGCAATAATCCTCATCCTTCTCGCATTGCAGCCTTTAGCCACTTTGTCCTCTGCTGCGGCTGATAATTCGGCCCTCATGAAATTGATTTCTCAGAATGAGGATTCCCGGATGGGCGTAAGAGATCTTGCATTCTTTTTGGTCACACATGATTTTGATGCCGTTCCGAAGAGAGACCACGTCGAAGTCAATATAGATGATACAGTCTACAAGTTGGTGCCCAATGGTCAATATCCCGGACTGGCCAATGAGACCTTGACATCTTGATACGTTTTATTATAAATTAGGAGATTAAATTTATGCGCCAAGGAGCCTTGATAAGATTCATGATAGGAGTTATTCTGATCGCTTTTCTGGTTACGGATTCTTTAGCGGTTGAAGAAAATGCATCAAAGCAAATTCTAATTCTCGCCTCTTACAATCCTGGCTTGAAATGGACCGATTCATCAGGAAGTGCTATAGAAAATCAAATATCCATATACTATCCCACAACAGATTTCTCTTTTGAGTATATGGATACTAAAAAACAGGCACCCACAAAGGCCCGCCTGGCCGAATTATTGGAATTGTATAAAAATAAGTACAAGGATCGCCATTTCGATGTGATAATCTGTTCGGATAATGATGCCTTCCAGTTCCTGCTCGACAACAGAGACGAGCTATTCCCTGGCTGTCCGGTGGTCTTTTGCGGAGTAAACTTCTTCGAAGACAAAATGCTGGCTGGCCAGAAGGGCTTCACGGGCGTTGTGGAGGCGTTTGATCTGCCAGGCACCCTCTCTCTGATGCTCAACTTACATCCGAAAACTGAGCAAATCGTCATAGTAAACGACCAGACCACCACTGGCAAGGCCAACAGAGAGGTCGTGAACCAGACCCTTTCGCTTTTCAACAAAAATGTCAGCTTCGCTATATGGGATAACATGACTGTAGAGGAGCTGCAACAAAACGCATCTGCTCTGAAAGAGGGCAGTTTGCTCCTTCTTTTGCTTTTCAATCGCGATCGAGCAGGAAGAATTCTGACTCATGAAGAGAGCGCATGGCTTCTTCGAAGCGCAAGTTCGGTTCCGATTTATGGTACGCTGGACGTCTACATGGGCTTTGGTGTGCTTGGCGGATATATGCCCACCAGTTCAATCCAGGGCAGATTGGCCGCAGATCTGGCTATTCGCGTTTTGCGAGGTGAATCTGCAGACGAAATACCGGTAATAAAGACGAACCTCAGCACTTATATGTTCGATATGATAGAACTGCGACGCTTCAATATCAGGCCCTCAGAGATTCCGCAGGAGAGCGTCATGGTTAATCAGCCTTTCCAGCCCCTCGTCGATCTGAGCGGCAAAAACCTGAGCGGCTTGGATCTGTCCGGGACCGACTTGAATAATTCTAAGCTGCAAGGATCCAATCTCTGCAAGACGAACTTGAGCCGATCTTCTTTGGTGCAAGCCCTGATCCCCAACACCAAGCTTATAGGAGCCAATCTCAGTGGCGCTTTCATGCCGGCCTCAGATCTTCATGGCTCCGATCTATCCAACGCCGATCTCAGAGGTGCCTACATGCCCATTAACTATTTAGTCTCCTCAAATCTGACGGGAGCGGACCTTTCCGGTTCCTACCTGGATCAGGTCATGATGGATAATTCAACATTAGTTGGTGCCAGGCTAAATGGCGCAAGCTTGTGGGGAGCGAAAATTGGCTATGCAAATCTAGCCGGGGCAAGCTTCATAAAAGCACTCATGGACCGTTCTAACCTCCAGAATTCCCTGTTGTTTGGCGCCAATCTCACCGGAGCAAACCTAGTTGGGGCTAACATGATTGATGCAAATCTGTCTGAAGCGGATCTTACCGGTGCGGATCTTTCGGAGATTCGCGGTCATGGTGCAAAGTTCGTCGGCTCCCGGTTAATAAATTCCCGCATTGGGTTTGCCAATCTGACCGGCACAAACTTCAGCATGGCGAACCTCTCCGGTTCGTATCTTGTGGCTTCGGGCCTTGATGGTTCCGATCTCTCCAAAGCAAATCTAGCCGGTGCAAATATCGAAAATGCTTATCTGCATAAAACGAGACTTATTGGAGCAGATCTATCAAGCGCCAGTTTGCCCGGAACGCACCTGGAAGACTCCGACCTATCAAGCTGTGATCTTGAAGGCGCCGATCTCACCGGCGCATTGCTTGGCGGGTGCAATCTGACTGGTGCCAATCTGAATGGAGCCAGGCTGCTTGGTGCGGATCTTAGCCTTGCGATCATGGAAGGCACATATATGATCAGGACCAACATGATCGGTGCCAAAATGAGCTGGGCGGATCTGAGCGGCAGCAGTCTCACAGATTGCCAGTTCACCAGATCGGAACTATTCGGAGCCAATCTGAGCAATTCCGACCTGACCAATTCGGACTTCACTCGAGCATATTTGGTGAGAGCTAATCTATCTGGATGCACTCTGAAGGGCGCTACCTTGGATTACGCGGACCTTACTGGCGCAAACCTGAGAAATGCCCAAATGAGCCTGGCAAGAATTGTTAACTTATTCCTTAATGGCGCTGACCTCTCTGGCGCTGACCTCAAAGGATCTTACATATATGGCATGACACTTGAAGGAACTCTCTGGCGCAAGGCGAACTTGAGATCTTCTAACATAATTTTGTTGAACTTCTTGGATGCAGATTTCAGCGGTGCAGATCTGAGGAATACCCGTTTTGCCCAGACCTATTTTAATAACATAAACTTCTCGGGCGCGGATCTTAGTGGCGCCGTCTTTGACACTTGTGCCTTCGAAAACACTGATTTTAGGGGTGCAAATTTGCAGGGAGTCAAGTACGATTCCGTAGCACTGGGATTTTTCGCCACATCCAAGATAGATGGGGCCAAGATTAGCCCAGACCTGGAGATGGATCTTGAAAAATTGCGGTCAGGGAAAACGACCTGACCAGACTTTGCTCAGGGGATAATGATAATGCAAAAGAAAATATATGTATCAACATTGTGGAATGTGATTCTTTGTGCTATTCTCTTGGCTGGCTTTGCCGGAGATTGCAGTGCGGCAGTTGATAACTCATCGGAAAAATCCGAGCTAAATGTGACTCTGATCGTAACTGGTCCTGTTGGAGCCTACGGCTGGGCTTACGAGGGCCACGTGGGCGCATCCAAAATGGCCCAAGAACTTCCTTATGTGAAACTTTCCGAGATAGAGAATGCTGACGCCCCGAATGCACCCCGAATATTGAGAGAATGCGCTGAAAAAGGATCTAAACTTATATTCTGTCACAGCTACGACTTTATAAATGCAATCAAGGAAGTAGCTCCTGAATATCCGGATGTCACTTTCATGTGGGGCGGGGGGACAGAAAAACTGGCCACCAACGCAGGATTTTATTACGAAAGGATGTATGAGGCTATGTATCTTGCAGGAATAGTGGCAGGCAATATGACCAAGACGGATAAGATCGGTTTTTCCGCAGCCCTTCCCACATCCCTGGTAATAAATTACCTCAATGCCTTTGCAAGGGGAATCGCATCTTCCAACCCCGATGCTAAAGTTTATGTAGAGTGGATCGGAGACTGGTATGACCCGGGAAAAGAGCGGGCTGTGGCCCTATCACTTATCCATAAGGGATGCGATATCATAACCCATGCGTCCAATTCCGATACTACTGGCCAAATTGCTGATGAGATGGGCACTTACTTCATATCTTCCGGCTCAGAAACCGGCAGGTTCTCTCCTCGTGTATGCCTAACTGGCGTAAACTGGGACATGGGACCCATTATGACCGATATTGTAGAATCTGTGCATAACGGGACCTGGAATTCTCAACCCGGACATGAATGGGGGTACGGCCTGGCGGAAGGCGGAGTGAAGCTGGCACCTTTCGGCAACATGGTTCCCGGCAATGTCAGATCTTTTGTAGACGAGAAGCAAAAGGAGATTATGCAGAAAAAATTGGCAATATTCCCAGGCATGAGTGATGAAGAGCTGAAAACAATGTATTATTTCGAAGAAAATGTTGTGGGAGAGCTACCAAAACCATGAGTATAACACAATTCTCAGCTTCTGCCTATGCTTGAGGTGCATGGGCGTTTTCATTTTTCCGGAATTGGTAGATGCCTACCTATGTTGTGTTTAGGTTCTGAATATGAGATTACGTGCGGGGGATGAGAACCCCGTACTATTATTCGTTTTCTCACCATTTCTCCAATACATTGCTTCGACAACGCGTCCAAAGATTTTTGTAGGGCTTATGATAATTAATGATAAATTAACTGGTAGGAGGAATATAATATATGAAAATCTATATAATATTTGCAATTTTATTTGCCATGTTAATTGGAGCATGCCATGCAGAGAATGTGGACATAGGTAACGTAACAGCTTTTAAACAGACCTTAGAAAAAGATGGATTCACTGTACAACAAGGCAGGATCGGTTATTTGGATATAATCAAGTTATACGACACAGGAGTGTTGCCTTCTGCATATGGAAACAACCCCAGCACAAGATATTTGACATATTTTGTTCCACCTGCGCCTGGCCGTAACGTACCTGAGCTGTTTTCTAGAATAACCAAAGCACTTGGAATGGGTCAGGACACATCTGCTTTTTGGACTATTGGTCCAGATGAAGCCGTTGTTTTCGTAGGAAGAACGCCACCAGAGTGTAGATACTTTAGTTTCGATCATTATTTGTTGTCTCGGACATATGGAAATGAGACACGATGGATCTTTGCCAACTTAGCCGATACAGTAAACAACTTAGTGATCAATACTGAAGGGACGCCCAATGGGTCGGCGGGAAATCCATTTAATCAAACTACGGTGATAGTCGCTACGGCCGACAGAGGCATTGATCAACGCATCCAGGCTGCTGCTTTATCAGCAGGATATCCAAGCGGCATATTTAACACTCAGGCGCTTCCCTCAGCCGTCCTGAATATGGGCTTAGAGAATAGCTCCGATAATTTTATAATGTTAATTCGCCCAGCACTATACAAAGATAAGCAAGCTGGCGATAACTACCTCAATAACACACCTGCAACTGTTTTCCGCATAACTCCCAACGAATCTACAAAGCTGGATCTGTATAATTATCCAGAACTAAAGGTTCGTGGAACGGGTAAAACAGAGTTTGACCTTATGGATGATCTAGAACAGCTGAGGAATGCGATTCTCAATAAATATAACGATTTGAACGCTGCAGAGCTTCCAACTAGTGTAGCAGTCCCATCGGGAAGTGATGCTATCCAGAGAGGAATTGATGCCTTAGGTCCTGACAACGATGCCTGCTATCTATGGACATCAACCCGAACTCCCAATTTGCCGACATCTCCGTTCCCTAATCTCTCGCAGTACTATGATTTCATGCCGAATCCAGCGATTACTTTGGGCAACGCCACCAATGAGTTCATAATCGTCTATGGCGTCAACCATGTAGCCACAGGAAAAGTGACGTACGAGAACTTTGTCATCTATGGAGCAGACGGATGGAATGGCGTTGGAGCAATCCATGACGCGGAATTCAATGGAACTGCTGAGGAATACCTACCCGACAATCCCAACGCGAAGTACCTCTATGTCTACAAGATTGCCAGGAATTGCAATGGCGATCCGCACTGCTTTAGGGTTCCCACTGGTCCGGGAGCCTACGGCATAGGTCTGGATCAACCGCTCTTCATTGCCTGGAGGAGCTATCTGGAAAAGGCTACAAAGACCGGGTCATCCTACTCAGAGATAGTGTACGATAGGGCAATAAAGTTCGATCCGAAGAATTAGGTAAGTTAAAGGAGATTAGATATACAGGTTGATCCTCATCTATCGGTGCATGTAACCTGTAATCCTATCTCTCTTTTTTCGATATGCTTTAAACTGCAAGATATTATTATAAGGATACTTCCCCGCTCAAACCCCGCGCGATGGTGCGCTATGGTAAACATGCCTACAAGAACCGCGAGCAGTGGCAAAGATTGACCGCTATGCGGAGACCGATCAAGTAAGATTGTGCAGAATTCCAACGTGTGTGGAATAGGCATTTTGCCAGAAGAGAATTTAGGCAGGTCTGGGAAGATTGCATAAGGCAGTGCGTGTAACCTGCAATTTGGTTCTCTGACATTTTTGCTGAAATTGATGTGAATGACATAGAAAGCATCGATGAAATTTACAATTCGCACCTAAAACTATGAAATTTTATGGTTACTTTGATGAAAGCTGGGACGTATCTACTGCGCCAGGTTCTGACGGCTTTTTTTCGCGCAGGCATGTCATTGTCCGGAAAGCCGCGAGAATAAACCCATAGACTGCGGGCCCGACGATCACGCCCATGAATCCCATGACAAAGACCGGGGCCGTAAATGCTGTGAGGGTAATCAGAGGGTGGATGGAAGAGCGCGCTGATGCCAGGCGGGGGAGAATCAAGTTATTGGGGATTATGGTGAGGAAGATCACTCCGAAGGCTAGCAGGGCCAGGCCCCTTGTATAGTCCCCGGTCAATATGTAATATAGAGCGAACGGCCCAAAGATCATTTCAGGTCCTAATATTGGGACCAGGGCGGCTATAGCTATTATCACTCCAAAAAGCAAAGGATAGGGAATCCCAAACAAGATAAACCCGATTGCGCCGATGGTACCTGTAAGCAGAGCGATCATGAAAAATACTCGAAAAAGGCTTGAATAGATGAGGTTCAGCTCCTGGAGAAAATGAACGACGGCCTTTTCTTCAGGAAGCAGCTCTACAAATTCATTTATTATCCACCTGCCGTCAACGAGGAAGTAATAGGTGAAAATTATCACCAGCAGAATCTGAGCAAAGTATATGGGCAAATTTGAGGCGAAGCTTATGATATTGTCCTGCAAAACTGGTTGGACCATTAGAATAAGGGCGGTGGGAATGTCACCTATCGCCTTCAGGTAATCGGCAACCTGAGCTGGTAGGTATATGTTTGCTAAGCCGTTAATGGTGCTGGAAAAGTTGGAAGACTGTATCTGAAGATAGGCTATGCCACCCAGTCCCAATAAGTTCGAAATCTCCATAATGAGTGCATTGGCTACAACAAAGAAAACAAATATAAGTATAAAAAATATTATTAACATGGACACCAGAGCTGATACCCGACGATGTTGGCCGACATGCTTGGAGATATACATAAATACTGGGTCCAAAATATATGCAAGAAAAAAACTCAGGAGAATGGTTGATAAAAAATCTTTGGTAATGTATACGGCAAAGGCAATTATAATAATGATAATCGCGATTGTGATAATGTAGAATCGTCGGCGTTGATCCATGTCAGATATTACATGTTGAATTTCTAGATATAGCTTTTGCAGAATCGTTTCCTGCGTGGATCAATTATCTATAATACATGCTCGCTACCCCGTCTTCCACGCGGACCCAAACCGATCCATAGCCTTTTAGGGCCGGCCTGAAGACTGGCCCGGTGTTGGCCATCTGTGCCCTGACCAGAGGATCGTAGTACTCTATAATCCATGAACCGTTCTGCTGCAAGGTGGCGTTTATGGCCACGCCGTAAGCTCTCCAGCGAAAGAGCTTGACCTGGGGCAGCTTTTCGGCTGCACTTATGGCAGCTCTCGCCTCAGTGATGCTGGAGGCTACGGTTATTTTGGCAAAGGCCGAGCTGTTGATGACTTTTCCATCAAGGCAGTCATACTTATAAACCAGGAACTGATCGCGGTCATTCTCCAAAACGACCCACGAGAATAGATTGGAATCCGGGTAGATCTCTGCATTGCAGCCGTCAAAAAAGCTCTCTGCAGATGCTTTACCCTCAATTCTTATCCCGCCCATGATCACGAAAAAGAGCACAAATACTATTAATATATTTTTATTAGATTTCATTCTATGCCGCTCTCTTATAAGTTCAGCCAAAATCAGGAGGCTGGCGATCAGGGCAAGCGGCTCTATTTGGGAAAAGATGTTGGCCGAATATCGGGCGTCCAGCCAGGGATAAAAGAGTGGAACGCCTCTCGTTGTTGTATAGTCCACAAAGAGGTGCATGAGAACACCGGCATAGACAAAGACAAGGCTTTCTGCGGAAAATTTTAGATCGAATTTGATGAACCTGCTTAGAAAGCCCTTAATCTGCTCTCGTGAAGCGAGATAAAAGATAAGCAGAGCAAAGAAGAAGCCAAAGAAGAGAGTATGCGTGACTCCTCTGTGCACCAGGAGAAGAGAGGTCGGATAGACGCTATTGATCCAGGATATGAGAATATCGAGGTCAGGAGCGATCCCGCCCAGCACCAGGGCAGCAATGAGCCTTTTATCAAGGCGGAGATAGCTGCCCAGCAGATATGGCAGCAGCGCGTGGGAGAAGAAGTCCATTAAGCTATTCTATAGTATCCGGAACTATTTTTCTCTTGTGCATGGCGGCAAAATCTTCGATTCACCCGGCATTAGTTCATAGAGGAACGAGAGTCTCTGTTTTTAAACTCGGAAAGTCTATCCGAAAGATCCTTTCCCAGGACCAACTGGCGCTTGGGGTAAGGAATTTCGATATCTTGGGCATCAAATTCCATCTTTATCGATAAGAGAAGATCACGGGCCATGCCAAAGGCTGCAGACTGATCCTTCGCTCTGGAAAGCAGGCGCAATAAGGCGCCCGAGTCTTGAAATTCCATAACAACTGCATTGGGAATGTCTCCTACGGGCCGGCATTCGGGATGTTTTCTCGCGATATCAACCATGATTTGCATGGCTTTGGAAAGATCTGATTCATAGCTCACCTTGACATTGATGGGAACCAGGACCGAGGGGTCGCTCATGCTATAGTTTATGATGACCTCATTTTGCAGTATTGAATTCGGCACTACCAGACGCCGATTATCCCATGTCCTCATAATAGTATGAATCAGTCTCATATCTTCGATATAGCAAAATTCATCTCGGAACATTACGGCATCAGAGATGCGAAAGGGCTGAGATACAGAGTTGATAATTCCTGATATGACATTGGAAAAGCTGGATTGAGCTGCCATGCCTATGACAATGGATGCAAAGCCAGCCGCAACAAATATCGAGGTTATGGCGCCCAATGATCCCGGGAAAGCCGTGAACGTAGAAGCCATCACTCCCACAAGTGCCGCAGAAAGGACAACCAACCGCCTCATTGTGGTTGTCGTTGTGAGAAGCCTTGGCTGTGAAAATGCAACGTTATTAAACGATTTTATTAAAATTTTATTTAAATAATACGTTGCAATAAAAGTTATGGCCAGGCCGGCGATGAAGACAGCCAGTGACCATAGTGTTCCGTTTTCTGACGAGAGCAACTGCATTTATATTTAAACCTCACACTCATAAGTAGACTAGGTCTTCCTTATAATATAATGATATGAATAAACCCATGTAGTCTTTGATATGTCTGGTTATAAGGAAGTTGTTCTTCACATGTTCTCTTCCATTAGCTCCCAATTTCTGAGCATACTCCGGCTCGCTCAACAACTCCTTCAAATAATGCGCCGTTCCCGCTACTGAGTATGTGAGGATCCCGGAATGCTTATGTGTTATCTGCAGAGGAATGCCGCCTACCGCGGTGGCTATAACCGGCTTTGCCTTCCAGAGACCTTCGGTCACAGTCAATCCGAAACCTTCACGAAGAGACTTTTGCATTATAACCGTCGAGGCTCTTTGCAGAGCATTAACCTCTATATCGCTGGATGGTGGAAGATATATGATGTGAATATCCGGATCCGACTCTGCAACAGATCGGATTTGATCCAGGATGCGAGGCCCTTCCGGATCATCTGTGGCGCCGCCGCCCGCCAGCACCAATTGACAGTCGATGTGATTTTTGACCTTTTTATAGACCTCAATAACGCCCAGAGGATCCTTGAAATAGTCGAATCTGGAGATCTGGGTCACAATCGGTCGATCACCGTCAAGGCCGTATTTCTTCACGACGGAATCGATGGTCTCCTGAGGGAGATCTCTATTCTTTTCGCTCAGCGGATCGATGGATGGAGATATCAGTATCTGTTTGATGGCCAGGTCGTTTCGGGCAAAGCTGGGAGCGGAAAATACCGCCGCATCATATCGATCAATGTAGCCTTTCAGGAAATTCATGGTCGCTTTATGCGGATCAGATACATCTATGTGACAGCGCCATATCCATTTATTCCCTTTTTGCTCTTTTTGCTTTACGAGGCCGATCGGCTGGGGATCGTGAATGAACATGATGTCCCCGAACAGGTCCAGCGTCTCTGTGTTCTGCCGGTTTACTTCCAGGAAATAATCCAGATCTTGGGGGGTGATCTCGACATTCATGCCATGCAGAGCATTGTGCATATCTTTAGTAATTGTAAAGAATTTCTCGTCGCCCTTGATCACGTTCCAATAGGCATCAACACCCAAGTCTTTGAGAAGTGGAATCATTCTGGACAGTATCTCGGCAACGCCGCCGCCAACTGCAGTGGAGTTGATGTTCTGGACCGATTTTCCCTTGAGCCTATCTGCCAGAATATACAGCTCGTCCACTTCGTTGTCTCCAACGATGGCCCTGTAATCATCAATCATGGGCATACTTCTCGACCATCCCAATCAATTTTTTTCTTAAGCTTTCCAGGGTTATGTTGTACGGATCCAATTTGGAAATCTCCTGAGCGAGTTGATCCTCTCCCATGTTTTTCAGCCATTGAGAAAAGTCATTATCCGGGACGTGCAATCTCATGCGGGCCTCGAACATGTGAAAATACAGGGAGCGAATGCTAACCTTGCTTAGCATCTGTGCAAATTCCAGTAAATTATGGGCAGTATACGGCAGCGGCAGAACCAATGTCTTGCAGGCCATAAAATGAAATTCAAAACCGGGGATGCAATCAGCGTTTTCCCCGTTCTTCGAGATATAATCTTCGAGTATGTCCACAAAGTCTCTGCGAAGCTTCTCCAAATCGCAGTAGCTGACTGTGTCCACGCTCAGAAATTCTTCCCCCAGGCTGCTGAGGTGCAATATCTCCATCAGCCAGAAAGCAAAGTCGTTAGGCGGTTCAGGAGATAAATAGTGGTGCTGTTGCAGAAATCTATGCGTATGATAGTATATGCAGGAAGCAGGAACAGTCTTTATACCTGCCAGCAGCTCCCCCGGGTTTCTAGCTTTGCGTCCCAGCAGTTCGACAAGATGGTATTGTGTATGGAAATTGAATCCTTCACTCATGCAACCATTTCCTCCAGCAAATCCAGTGCATCGTTGCTATCTTTAATAATGAATTTGGCCAGCGATTTATCAGTTCCAACTTTTAGGGAATAGGCCGATTCAGGCATCGACCTGAATAGATCCTCATCGGTGAGGTCATCTCCCATCGCCATAATGAAATCGTATTCATCCTTATTGAGCCAATGCATACTGGCATCTCCTTTGTTGATTCCGGCGTTGCGAACCTCAATTACCTTGTTGCCGGGAAGAATCTGGACATCTATATTGGCAGTGAAGTTTACCAGGACATCAACCAGCTCTTTGGCTTTGAGAGAAGCAATCTCAGGATCTGCCATTCGGAAGTGCCAGACTAAAGAGAACTCCTTTATCTCCACAAAAGACCCAGGAATCCTGTCGGCATATACCTCCAAAATGGGCTGGATCTTGCTCATCCAATCCTTCTTGAAGCTTTTTGGATTCTCCCATTCGCATTCTTTCTTTTTGATCCAGACGCCGTGCTCAGCTACCAGGCCTACCTTATTGTCGCAAAACCATTCCTGCAAGGTATCCTTGCTGCGGCCGCTTATTAAAACGAAGTCGTTCTTTGCATCTTTGGTGAGTTTTTCCAGCAGATCATATAACCGTTTATCCGGCCTTGCCAGGAGGGGATGCTCCGCAAAAGGAACAAGGGTTCCGTCATAATCAGAGAATATCAGTCTTTTGCTCGCGCTCTTATAGGCTTTGATCAATGCTTTCCTTTGTTCTTTTCCCAGCAGCTTGATCTCTTTGGATCTCTGATCATTAACCACGGATTGCAAAGATTGGATGAAGTCTTCAGCCCAATAATCTATATCATAGCGACTCAGTCTTATTTGCATCATTTCATTGCGACGGATCTGCTCTTCTTCAGGCATCTTTAGGGCCTCATCAAGTGCACTGGCGATTTCTTTTACATAATTTGGATTGATGATAATGGCCTCTACAGTCTCTTTTGAGGCTCCTGCCATCTCGCTGAGGATGAGAACCCCCTTCTTGTCAGATTTGCACGATACGTACTCCTTGGCTACCAGGTTCATTCCGTCTCTTAAAGGAGTAATCAGAGCGACATCGCAAATATTATACAAAGCGAGAAGCTGGGATTCAGGCAAATATCTATATGAGTAGAGTATGGGCGTCCAATTGATGCTTCCAAATCTGCCATTGATCTCTCCGACCTTCTCGTCTATCTGCCTCTTCATCAGATGGTAGTGCTCCACCTTAATTCGTGAGGGAACAACTGCTAAGATTAGGGTCACCCTGCCATGCCAGGAGGGATGTCTATTGAGAAATTCTTCGTATCCTTGCAGCCTCTTAGCGATGCCTTTTGTGTAATCCAGCCGATCTACAGAAAGAATCGTTTTCTTTCCATCGAAGTTGTCCTTTAGAGCCTCCATCTCCTTACGTACTTCCGGCTGGCTGCTGGAATACTGAAATTTCTTAAAGCTTATTCCCATGGGGAATGTCTCTGCCTTTATCATTCGACCTTTGAAGACCATCTGGCCAAGATCGTTTTCAAGTCCCAATATACGTTGGATGCATCTGAGAAAATGCAGGGTATAATCATAGGTATGAAAACCAATCAGATTGGCTCCTAAAAGACCCTTTAAAATCTCCTTGCGCCATTCACTTGGCAGGATTCGAAAGAGTTCGAAGGACGGGAAGGGAATATGCAAAAAGAAGCCTATAGGGATGTCCGGAAACCTTTGCCTGATCATTTCCGGCAGCAGCATGAAATGATAATCGTGAATCCACAGCACGTCACCAGGCAATAAGATCTTTGAAAGAGCTTCACAAAATACACTATTGACATGCTTATAGTTATTCCATAGTTCTTCATCGTAAGAAGTCAGTGATGGAAAATAATGAAATAACGGCCATATGGTTTTATTGCATAGCCCGTGATAGAATTTCTCAATCACCTGTCCTGGAAGGAAAACCGGATAGCAAGAGAAGTCTTTTTCTAATCTGGACCCTAATTCTTGCTGTTTCTTTTCAGGAAGGTTTATACCCGGCCAGCCTACCCAGAGATAATTCGCATTTCCGGAAGGGTTTTTCATCAATGAATTTACGTATGAGGACAGGCCCGTCGCTAACCCACCCACGCTTTCTTTGAATTTCAGCACGTGATTTTCTTCTACCACAGTCACTGGCAGACGGTTTGATACAATAACCAGCCTCATTGTCCGTCCATAAATCGTCCATCCATAATGCTCTTAGACAAGTGGCCAAATTTGATTTGGCTAATTCATTTTCGTCAAAAATAGTATAAAACTCTTTTGCTAAAAAATAATGCTAAACTCATAATTATCATTAAGGTGCTAAATCCGGGAAATTAATCATAAAATGGCTAAATTGACAAATTTTTGCGCTCAATTGAACCACGCAGGCATGGTATATTCGAACATAATTAAAATTAGATTGTAGGTCAATTGACCGGCAATCCGCCCATGTCGAGAATTTCTTTCTCATCCAGATTTCTCTGCAGATCTATGTCGCTCATGTTTTCGGAGAGCTTTGGAGCCTGATCAAGCTGCAAGCTCGAGTTAAGCATATTTTGATCGGACAATGGCGTCTCTGGGTAGGGCATGATCATCAAGCACGGCCCCTGGTCGCTCTCTTTGGACAGGAATGATATTTCCGCGCTGCTGTTGCTGATGGCCTCCAGGAGGAAGGATATTTTGTCTCCCTTTGCCCTGGCATCCCTGAGCTTTTGGGAGACATCAAAGGCAAAGATGCTGTCGCCATCGGTGTTGCTGCTCATGGCAGTGGCATCGTTCTTCTTGATGATGTTCCAGGCAGGAAGAATATTGACCAGAAATGTGGTGTAGTCCGAGCTTTCATTCCAATCTGAACCGATGGACATCAATGCCACCATGACGGGATCATTTTCCGTACGGATCGAGGTGGCTTTGAGCACCAGAATCGCAACATCGTTATCTGTGATGTTAAGGCCGGAGATATCAAACTGAACCACTGGTGCGCCGGGATAGCTGACCATTTCGGTATTGTTGCCATCCGCCACATCGACGGCACACAGAAGCATCCCGGTTTGATTATAAACGGAGACTCTATTCTCCCCCATGCTGATGTAAACATCCTGCAGGGCAGGAATTGTGGTCACATTGCCCGGCTCATTACACAGCGCATTGCCGGCGAGAAACGCCGCCAGCAGCAAAAGCATTATCCCCCTTCTAAGCATGAACTGTCATCCCCTTCTTTTTCCATAATCTATCTATTCGATTCATATTTAAATTTATAGATTCAGTTTCAGATTACATGAAGTCTGCCAGACCCATCTGTTTGGCCTTTTCATTCTTGAAGAGGGAGTTGATCTCGATCTTTAAAAGCTGCAGCCTCTGCTTGGTGTAGCTGCTCACGCCGTACTCCTCTGCCACCTTTATGGATACTTCCAGATATTTCCGAACGCTGCCCTCATGCACCGTGAGGATTATCTTGCCGCCGCACTTGGGACAGGTCTCTTTCAGCGGCGGACGCCGGAATTTGGCACCGCACTTAACACACCTCACCTTCTGCTTGGAGAAGGCATGAAGATTGCCGATCAGATCGGGCAGAAAGTGAGAGTTGATAACTCGCTCCGCCACATCCTGCTCATCTACAGCCCGGATCATGCGCGCCAGCTCCAGTTGGGCATCCATCTTGTCCACCATGGTCTCCAGGGTCTTGTAGGCGCTGTTCTTGGGTCCGGCGGCTATATCCGTTGTGCTGTGGCTGAAATTGAATCCCACGTACTGGGCATCAGAGCCCAGACGCTTGGAGACCAGATCAAATCTGGCTTCCAGGTCTTTGGGGCTGGCGCCTCTGAGGGTGGCCTCATAAAACTCCAGAGGGTAGACGCGCGTCAGATCGAGGTTATGAGCCTCTTTGTCAACCTCGGAAGGATTGAGAATGGTGGTCATAACCAGGCAGGCGTCCATCTTTCCCCCTCGCTTGGCAGGCAGGTAAGACATGGAAAAGTTGAGCAGAGCATCCATGAGCATCATCACGCAGTCTTCATCGCCGTCGCAGTTACGACGTTTGGCAGCATGAAAGAAGGGATGGCCAAAACCTGCTGAAGCGGAACTGTAGCCTATGAGGCGGCAGAGCACTCCTGCCGATGTGTGGGGGGCCAGGCCCACCATGAGGGTGCCGATCAGGTCCGCCGGGGTCAATGCATTGTAGTAGGGCGCAAGACCGTAGAACTTGACGAGAAGATCATCCACGAACCTGGCAACTTTGAGCAGATAATCGCCAGCATCCCCTGCCAAAATTATGTCCTGAACACGAAGCTCGCAGACCTGATCGACTGTTGTCAGCGGCTGGCCGTGCATGTCCTCTGTGTAGCCCAAACTGCACAGAATCTCCGGGCTCGTGCCGATCTCATCCGGCCGGAAATGAGTGAGAGGCAGATCGGTTAAATCGTATCTCACTGTGCCGTCTTTGAAGATGTTCACTCCGTGTTTGGCTCGCAGTATGCCTTTCTCCAGAGGCTCGGGTGTCTTATCACGCGAGGAGAGGCCGAGGACGCCCTTGAGAGAATCCGGCTCCCGCTCGCCTAAATGCTCCAGCGCCTGGTGATACAGCTTCTTTACATCGATCTGCATCTTGGCAACGGCCGTCGTCTCTTTGCCGCATTTGGGGCACTTATCCGGGGCGGGAATGTTGCATTTGGGGCAGGTCCTCTTCTTTTCCGTGTGGCCGCCGCATTGGCAGCGGAAGGAAAAGCCCACCTTGTTGCAGACTTTGCATACCCTCCGCTCGATCTCCACATTGATGATGCCGGTGGTATTGCTTGTGGAGTGTTTGGCCGCCTCTTGAATGGATCTGGATTTGCCGCCTTCTTCTCCAGCCGGAAAGAGCACATGCGGGGGCGGGCGCATAAGTCTTTTATCCGATTTCTCGGGCCGGCCCATGCGAGCACCGATGCGTGTAGGAGCCCGAGCGCGAACAACGAGGCCGGAGAGTTCGTTGACTGCTGCCAGCGCAAAGCACTCTTTCTTCTCTGCATCTGCTTTTTCGTCGTTTGCCCCGTTCACCTCCTTTTTCGGGGCTCTTTCATGCTTGGCATTGACCTTTTTCAGGGCAGCGCCGTCCGGCTCCAATCCCAGGCAGAGCAAGAGAGGCAGCGGATCCTCGATGATGATTTTTCCTGCACTTACTTTATGAAGGACCAGCAGCGTCTCCAGGGCGTTCTTGGCAGCCATGGGAAGCAAGAGGGTTCCTGATTCAAGGCCGCCTTCTGAGAATACCAGGGAGACAAGACTCTCAAACTCCTGCATGGGAAGATCATGCCAGAGATAGGTATGAGTCGGATGCAGTGGCACGCCGTATTCTCGGGATAACGCTATGGCTTCCTCTCCGCCGATCTTCTCTTTGCCGGTCGGATCGCCTCCTGCTTTTATTAGCTCCTCTGCCCACCACTCAAAGACATAAGATGCGGCAGCCAAAGGCCGGTTGTTCTCCAGGAACTCACCGTAACTTATTAAAATTTCTCCGATGTCTAAAATATTGGCGACGTGGGCTTTGAGCGCTGCATGAATCGTTCTGGGATCTTTGCAGCTTCTGGGCATCCAATCCAGGATATCCTTATCGGAATCGAAGCGAACCACATCGCCGTTTAAGAGCCTGACCGTCGGCCCCTCGATGGAGCTGACCGGTGCCACCGCCGCCGCTTTTCCCGGCTGCTCCACCTTGATCTGGGTTCCGGCAGCCATGAACTGGCCTAAAAGCAGCATGCTGGCGGGATTGATTCCAGCGGCGGCGAGGCCCGTATTTCTGGCCCGCCCATAACGAAGCCGAAAGCCGCCCGGCCGGGAGGGATGAGAAAAAACGGGACGCCCCGCAATCAGGTCTCGCAAGAACTTGGGGGTTGAGTCACCGCCTTCCTTTTTGCCGCTGGCCAGCAAATCCAGCCACTCCCAGCCGGTTATGCCTAATTTGGTGACATGCTTCTTGAGCTTAGGCCTCTTCAGGGCGATGCCCTCGGCTGAGACCAGAGCAATGCCACCTCGCACGCGGTTGGTCTCGATTCTGGGAAGGTCGCGGTATCCTGAGACCTCTTCTTCTTCGGTGGGCTCGCCCTCGATGCAGATAGGGCAGTTACGCACAATGATGCGAATCTCATCGTCTGATGGGGAATACTGGAGGCCAGCCACGCGCTTGTAAAGGCCGATCTCCTCGACGTAGCGCTCTACCTCTTCCGGCCTTGGTTTCCAGGGAGCAATGCCTACCGCCCTTCTCACATAATCGGCCACGAGAACGGAGAGTGCCTGGGCGGTTCCACCTGCGGAGCGAATGGGACCGGCGTAGTAGACCTTGAGGTATTCTGTTCCATCATCATTTTTTCCCAGGTCCACGCGAGCAATTCCTTCAATGGGCGCTGCCACCACGCCCTCGGTTAGCAAAGCAACCGATGTGCGAATGGCGTTTTCCACGGACTGAATCTTGGAAGCGCCTTCTCCCAGACGCCCTTCCGCAAAATCGATACCGATGGCCAGAGCAGCTTCCTCCCGGCTCATGCCCTTCTCTTCCAGCTCCCGAATACGTACAGCAATCCCGGGAATGCCTATCAGCTTCTCCACTCTTTCCGCCAGGTCCACAGCCAGCGGTATCTCCACCTCAGTGCTGGGGTCCAATCCCTGACTTCGTGCCGCCTTGGCTATGTCCATGGCGTTTTTGAGGCCCAGTTGTAGATGCTCGAAGTATTCGTAATTTTTCATTTTGTCTCTTTATCTTTCAAATCCTTTTCCGTTCATTACTCTTTTCCCCAGAGCTTGAGGTCCGTGATAGAATCAGAGACTCTTATTAAGGGCAAGCCGGAAAGCTCCTGCAAATAGACCTCGGCGGCAAAGATGGTGCCCGAGGTCAGGTGGCCGCCCCAGGTCTTTCCTTCCCTGTTCGACACAACGGCGTGAGCATGCACAAATGGCCGTCCATCCCGCAAGGATATATTTCCCAGGCAAGAGGCCAATTCCACGGGCTCTTCCAGAGAAATAATGCCGTACTCGTGAGAGAGCTGATCGTAGTAGCCGAGCTTCGCACGAGAGAGAGCGCCGATTGCGCTCAGAGCGCCGGCCTCAATTCCGTTCTCCTCTGCCAGATTGGTGATCTGGCTGATGATATCTGCGCCGTGGTCGAGCCTGGTTAAGATGGCGCGACCCTGCTTGAAATCCCTTATCAGCATTTAACCCTGGTCTCCAGGCTTTCTCATTGCGGCAGGAGGTCATAATGCTTTCGAAGGGCAAGCATGCTGAGAAAAGAGATGGGCAGACACTTATAGCAGCATCCTGGAAAAGTTAATAATGGCTTTTCTAGTTTTTGGGATCAGATTTAGACGGGGTCTTATTGACGATAATGGGCCGATTGATACATTTTCTGGCCTACTTTCAAAAATATATTGACAATCAACCCCTCTGCTTCGCGTGTGACAATGTCATAATGTATATTGTTTTCAGAAAATAAAGTCAAATTCATTTAATATTATTATTTACCAAGTCTCTTTTTTTCGATAACTATAAACTCTTTCAAAATTTCTTTACGACATTTTTCCACTGGAACTGCTTTTGGTGGAGAATCTCCTGTCAGAGCGCGGGACTTCCCAATCATAGCCGGAAGTTTAAGAACCTTGCGGCCTATCAAAGCGTCATCTATTTTTGATCAAAGCCACAAGAATGTACAATGAATCTGGAGTCTCTGGCATCCCAGCTGCGAGGATTTGTAGGCATCACTCGCAAAAAGCAGATCGGTAGCCTTTTGCAATTTTTCCCTGTAGAGTCTGAGCGCATCATCGCCTCTTTTGGTGAGGATGCGGCCGTGATTGATGATGGAGAGGAGGTCATGCTCCTGGCTGCAGACGGCATCTGGTCCAAGCTCATGGAGGTCGATCCGGAGTGGTCCGGTTACTGTTCCGTCCTGGTCAATGTGCACGATATCGCTGCCATGGGCGGCTGGCCGGTAGCCATGGTGGATGTGCTCTCCGTAGGCAATGACGAGATTGCAAAGAGAGTCCTGCGAGGCATGAAGACTGCAATTGAGAAGTTTTGTGTGCCCATCGTCGGCGGACACCTGCATCCGGACACGCCCTACAGCGCTCTCGACGTTGCCATTTTGGGCAAAGCCAAGAAGAGCGGTGTCATCCTGAGCAGCGCGGCAAAATCCGGCGAGGTGGTGATAGTCGCAGTCGATATGGATGGCAAGGTGCATCCCCGGTTTGCCATAAACTTCGATTCCACCAGCTTCAAGGATAGCGAGACCCTTCTCACACAGCTGGGCAGCATGCAGGAGCTGGGCGAGAGGGGCCTCGTCAAGGCGGGCAAGGATATCAGCAATCCAGGACTGCTGGGGACACTTGGCATGCTGCTGGAGACAAGCCAGGTTGGTGCAGTGGTGGATATAGAGGCGATCCCGGTTCCTGCGGGTCTGGACCTGTTAAGCTGGCTGAAGATGTATCCGGGAATGGGATTTGTCGTAACCGCAAAACCTGAAAACGCGCCGAAGGTTCTGGAGGTATTTGAGAAGCGCGGGCTCGTGGCAAGGGTGATTGGACGGGTTACGAAAGAGAGAAAGCTCATCATTCGCCAGGGCGCTCTAGAGACAGTTCTTTTCGATCTGGAAAAGGAGTGCGTAACCGGAATTCACTGATATGGACTCCAACTTCGTACGCTCGTTACAGGAAAAGGCCAGAACCAGGCGCGCTCGTATCGGCATCGGCATTTGGAACGCAGACGCACAGCTTATCGCCTCCCTGCAATCGGCCACAGAGTATGCCGACCTGCTTGTAGTAGGCGATATCGGATGCGACTGTTCTCTGGATTACGTTGCCAGCAAAGAGCCCTGGACGGAGCTGGTGCACCTCCTGGCTGAGGGTGAGATAGAGGGCGCAGTGAGGGGAAACCTGCCCGCGGGAAGGACCATGCGGGCCCTGGCTGAGCAGTTTCAGATCCGCTTGCGGCGCCTGGCTCTGCTGGAGCTCTCCGGCTGGGCTTTCCTTTTAGGGCCGGTGGGCATCGATGAGGGCGAGACTGCGCTAGATCGGCTGGAGCTATTGCAAGGTGGCGCAAAATTCCTGCAAGCCATGGGCCAGGAGGCGAAGGCTGCCGTGCTCTCCGGGGGCCGGATGGAGGACCGGGGCCGGTGCGAGCGTGTGGACCGAAGCCTGGTTGAGGGTGAGCTGATCGCCGCTCGGGCGCAGGAAGCGGGCCTGCAAGCCTGCCATAAAGGAATATTGATCGAGAATTGCCGGGATGATGACATCGTCATTGCGCCGGAGGGGGTTTCCGGGAACCTCATCTTTCGCACGCTATTACTATTATGCGGGGCACAGTCTTTTGGCGCGCCGGTGCTTATGGACCGGGTCTTCGTGGACTCCAGCCGGGCTAGGGGCGGATTCGACGGGCCGGTGATGCTGGCAAGTGCCATGGTTGGGATGAGGGCGAAAAAGAAATGTATTTAGGTTATTGTGCCGGAGCAGGATGCCTCTATTATTCCAGGCCCTTAGCTGTCGATGCTGCACCTTTTCAATTGGGAGAATGAATGAGGCTCAATTAGAAATGCACGCGAAAGAACTGGATTTGGAAGTGGAATCGGGCAGCAAGAATCGTTACATAGTTTTGCTGCTTGTTCTCACTGGCGTCTTGATGGCGGTAGTTGATGGATCTGTAGTCAGCATCGCCCTTCCTACCATTACAGAATATTTTCGCGTCAGCATCGCCCAGTCACAGATGATCATGACCTCTTATCTTGTCACACTCACAAGCTTGCTCATTATCTTCGGCAAGGTCGCAGAATATGTGGGCAAGGCCAGGCTCTTCTTCTTAGGGATTGCCCTATTTTCCTTGAGTTCTTTAGCCTGCGGCTTGTCCACAAGCTTGAACCTCCTTGTGCTTTGCCGGATAATCCAGGCCACGGGGGCGGCCATGATGTTTTCCATAAGCTCGGCCATTATCTTCCAGGCTTTCCCCAGGGGTGAGCAGGGCCGGGCTATGGGTTACATTGGAGCAACGGTCGCCATCGGCAGTATGTTGGGGCCCACATTAGGCGGCCTTATCGTTGATCTATTGGGCTGGAAGTATATATTTCTCATCAACGTGCCTATTGGCATTATGCAGTTGCTGCTCTCTTCCCGGTACATGAAAATCGAGGATATCAGATCTTCCGGCTTTGATGTAGACTGGATTGGTGCGGTAACCCTGATAACTTTCATAGTTTCTCTGATGGCGATATTAGGCCAACTCTCCATTAGCTTCACTTTTCAGCCCGACATTATTGCACTATCTTTGATCTTTCTGGTCTCTCTGGCAGCTTTTATGAAAAATGAGTCAGGGCACAAGTCTCCGCTTCTGGACCTCACCATATTCCGCTACAAGATGTTTGTGCTGTCCTGTATCAGTATGATGCTCTTCTTTGTATCAAACCTGATGATATCCATACTGGGGCCATTTTATTTTGAGGGCGTGATGGGTTATTCGGCATCACAGGTAGGGTTGATCTATCTTATCGTCCCAGCCATAATGGCTATTGGTGCGCCTTTAACCGGCTTGATCTACGATAAACGCCAGTTTCGTTACTTAGCTGCCCTGGGAATGTCGGTTATGGCAATTTCCATGATCCTCCTGGGATATCTGGCTGCAAGCGCGGATCGTGATCACAGGTTGATGCTGCTCACCTTTGTGTTCATGGGCATAGGCGGAGTCTTCTTCCAGAGCCCCAATAATACGGAGATAATGAGGGCCCTGCCCAGAGCAAAGCTGAATATCGCTTCCAGCTTTACAGCCACTGTCAGAAACCTGGGAATGGCATTGGGGGTATCCTTTTCAGGGGTTTTGGTGTCGCTGCAGCTCGCCCAGGCGGGATACTACGGAACCCTTATGGGAGCAGGGCCGGGGCTGATCTCCGTAACCATAAGCAGAGTAATGATGCTGGCAGGGTTACTGTGTATAATCGGTTCTCTGGTCTCCATATACCGAGGATTGAATTCTGCCTAAGTTCCAGATCCGTTGTGAACTCTAATACAACTTTAATTATAGTAAGCTGTCATGCTTTAACTTGTAGGATTGCGAAGGACGGAGCGAGAAGTCCCCATCCTTCAGGACGCGGTAGTTCACGCGAGGGGCTTTCAATCCGAGGATATATTTATCATCAGCGAATTGGACCATTCGGAAGCTGCACCTTTATCATCCAGGGCCATGGCTTTGACCTGGTATACTCCGGCCCGGCTCCATTTGTGAGATACGCTTTCGTTCTTTCCGGAGTCAATGAAGACCAGCCCGGTCCAGGAAGTTGTTTTGTCTCCCCAGTCGAAGACATACTTGACCCGGTCTCCATCTGGATCATTTGCGGATGTCGCATATCGATAAGTGGCCTGGCGTCGTCCATAGGTCGGTCCCGCCGGTACGGCCGGCGAATGGGGTGGATCATTTTCGTTAATAGTAACATTCATTAGATCCGCCCACCCGGATGATGCGCCTTTGCTGTCTGTAGCTTCGGCTTTGATCCGGTATCTTCCTGCTTGGACCCAGGCATGAGGTGCGCTTTCTACTGAGCCGGAATCGACCATATCTGTAGTGGATGTTGCGCCATCACCCCAGTCGAAGGAGTACATGACTCTGTCACCATCGATATCTTTGGCCATTGTAAAATAACTATGAGATATCCCCATATAGCCGAAGGCCGGTCCGAATATTTCCTTTGGTTCATTCGGTCTGTCGTTTGCAATAACGGTGACTATCAAATCCTGGGACCAACTTGATTTGGCCCCCAGCCGATCTCTGGCAATGACTCTAATCAAGCGATCTCCTTCACCGCTCCAACTGTGCACAACGCTTGCATTGCCCCCAGATCTGATAAAATCCGTGCTGGACACATTCCCGTCTCCCCAGTCGAAGGTGTACTCTGCTTTATCTCCATCAGGATCTGATGTGACCGCTGTGTAAGTATTTGCGGCCCAGGCATAGACCGATCCGGGTCCGGAAGGTTTTGAGGGGTTATCGGGTGGTGTATTTATGGTGACATTTTGCGCCTCTGACCATGCAGAAGTGGCACCTCTTTCGTCACTGGCAATTACTCTGATCCGGTATGTTCCAGTTTTGCTCCAGGTATGATTCGCGCTCGCTCTAGCACCGGAGGCGAGAAAGCCTGTGATCGATTCAGTTTCGTCGCCCCAATCAATGGTGTACCTCAGCTGATCCTCATCCGGATCGGTGGAGGATACTGTATAATTATTGGAGACTTTCGGCTGGCTGGAAATCGGGCCTGAGGGCGCGTTAGGCTTACCGGGTGGTGTATTTAAAGTGAGGCAGAGCGGCTCCGACCACCGGGATGTGGCTCCCTTGCTATCTATGGCCATGGCTCTGATCTCATATGTGCCTGCTTTGTTCCAGGTGTGATTCACGCTCGTTGCTTCTCCGGAATTGATGAGAGACGTGGTTGATTCGGTTTTGTCTCCCCAATCGAAGATGTACAACACCTGGTCTCCATCCGGATCTACGGACGAGGTGGAGTAGCTATAGGATGTGCCAGGGACGCCAATGACGGGTTCTACGGGGATAACCGGTATTTTTGGAATATTATTATGAGTTCCTGCACAGATAAACGGCTCCGGCCAATAGGGCAGGATGCCGGGGTAACCATCCGTCCACTGCTGCGATCGGACTGCATGGAATACGGATCCAGAGACGGTACAACTCGAATTATTTTGAGGGGGATATCCTTGTGAAAATATAATGGATGAACCGAGCAATGTCAGTAGGACTAAAAGCCTTATGTATTGGCTAAATTTATTCTTTTGCACAGGAGAAAATATATTAGTTTACTATTTAAATTTTTCTACAGATATGTCTATTGATACTCTATCTTCAGTCCCTCGTTGTCCACTTTGGTCTCAATGGCAATCTTCAGCCCCAAAGGCTCGATAAGCCCTGCCACTTCCTCCCGGCCCCTGTCGGTTACAATGGCAATGGAAGGACCTACCGAGCTCATGCCCACGAATTCAAGGCCGCTTTCCCGCAAGAGGCTCATCTGCCGGTAGATCTCGAAGCCATGGTGTTCTACCTCTGCCCTCTTCGAGCCACGAAACTCGATCTCCCAGACGATATCGCCAATTTTTTTCAGATCGTCTCTCTCCAGGGCCGGGATGAGATCCATGAGCAGAAGATAGGCCTTGAGTTCACGGTCCTGATAATCCAGGTTCCTGGCCCGGTTCATTAGCAGGTCGAACTCAGCTCTTCCTGCTGAGGAGACGACTGTGGGTGGTATTGTGACAAAGACGTTTTTGCCTTCTGCAAAGCGGTGGCGGTAGGCCAGAGCCAGCTCGTCGCCGGTAATGACCATGCCCCCGTAGGTAGCAGCCGCAGGGCCCACACCCGTCTCAAAGCCATTGGTCACTCTTCCGTCTTCCGTCTCCTCTACATAGTTGTGACCTAAGAGCAGGCGAATCTGCTCAGAATTGAGGGGGGATCCGAGAGACGAGTTCATGGCATGGCCCAGGGCCAAGAGCACCGATCCGGTCGAGCCCAGACCGACGTGCTTCTTTTCGTGATCCGAGATCGCAATCTTAAAGCCGCCCTCATAATGCACCGTCTTTCTGAAGACCTCTGCGAAATGACGGATGATGGGCTCGCGTGAGTAGTCGATCTCAAGGCCGGAGGCGGTGCACTCTACCATCGCAGAGCAGTAGATCTGCAGAGCAAAGCCCACGCCACCGCCGCCCGGCCGGTTGGGAGCAAAGCGGTTCATGTCCAGCACGGTGAGGTGAATTCGCCCGGGAGCTGTCACCCTGACTATCCCGGAATAGGGCGCGAGAATGCAGTCCCTGGCAATTCCCAGTGTATGGATGCTCTCACCCGGTTGAAAGGGCTGGAAATCGTACTCAACCAGGTCCAGGTCCCCGCCTCTAATCTTCATTTTAGCCAAGAATACACACCCATTATCAGACCGGTCTATCGAAAAAGATGCTCTTTCCCGAGGCTTTGAGTGGCAATCCATAGGCTACGCTGCAACCCTCCAGCCAATTCAGGGAGAGCGCCGCAACTCCTGCAGTGAACATGACGCGGTTGTCGACATTGTGCAGGCTGGCTGTCTTGGCTGCCGAGCCCAAAGCAATGCCAAGGTCTGCCATCTTGATGACGCAATTGGGGCCGTGGAAGGGTTTTTCCGGCTCATTTTCTCGGAACTGCTTTTGTGCATCCTGCATCTCTTTGCAGGTGGCATAGCCGCAGCCCCCGCAGTCCAGGCCCGCGCTATCGGCGGCCTTGCTGCCCAAAAGAAGGCACGCCTCGCTCTTTTCCAGGTTGCCTGCGTCCCGCAAAAAGAATTTGATGCCCCGCGCTTCGCCCAGACGGCGCAGCTCCTGAGAGAGCTGCACCAGCTCTTTGCCGGTCACAACTCTTATTACAATGGAGTCCTGGCCCCGGCCTTTGGGCGCGGTGCGTGCCGAGAGTGCCATGAGCTCTGCTACCATTTCTACGGCTTTATCGGTCATGAAAAGGGAATAAACGGATTCGTATTTATATGATTCTTCAATCCGTCAATGGCTGTCATCCAGTATGGTGTAATCATCATGGACAATGATCCGATCTTTTTGCCTCTTGCTGCTCGTGCCCAAATTTTCGTCACTTTTTCTCAATGTGCTCAGCAGGAGCGCAGCGAGGGCGGAGAATGCCGCTGTCCCGAGAAGACCGCTTCGTTTTGCAAACCGAAGCAGCAATAATTCTGCGGCACCCTTGAAAATAATTGAAAGAAGATTAGAGCCATTGCTGCCTGGCGCTGACTTTGCCAGTTTGCTGAAAAATGCCATTATTCCTGATCTCGTCGATGGCTGGAGGACCCAGTTCACCGATTTGATCAGTGCTACCAGGAAGGCATTCCTTAACGCTTTATTAAGCAGAGCGGCACCAATAACGGTTTTTATCAACTTTGTCAGCATTCCCATCAGAACTAATCATTGCTTGTCCGGATATAATATTATCTATCGGTTTGAAACCTCTCCGGCCAGAGCATTCTCTCTTTGCTTCTTTGTTTTATCATCTCTTCTGCATCAACAACTGTGATGCCAAAGACCTCAGCCAGAATTTCCTGGGCAGCATGAAGCTTCAGATCTATCAAGTCGTCACCGCTTATTCGCGAGTTTTCGCGAGGCACAACGGGCTTTCTCTTCACTTTGCCCATGTTGTCCTGGACTCTTGCCATATCGAAAATACCTCTGCATACAATTTAACTGGGTGGATCGCATAGGACGCAGATTGTTGAGCGCGGGCCTGTGAAATCTTCGACGAGAAGTCGAAACGGATGGATGAAAGCAGCGTTCTTTGCCATTCTATTAATTTTACTTTGCACTCATTTGATATAAATATAATGCCTTATTACCTTATCAAGTAAATACAGTTGTCTGGTGGGGAGTGTTCTCGGAGAGTCTCTCCCTCCCCACTCCTGGCAATTCTCCTGCATCATCACCCGGTATTTTCTGGATAATTGGCCTTAAAATAGCTGAGGCTGCTCCAGGGGGTCTATTACATGCCAGCGATTATCTTCCTTTCCGTTTCCATAGACATCTCCTGCGGCTTGGTCCCGGGTTGAGAAGTAGAGCGGCCAGCCCTTGAATGTAGTCTGCTTTGATCCATCGGTTCTGGTTATGGTGGCAAAGTCAGCCGTTCTCAGAGTGTCCGGCACGATTATCGTTTCGACATAGAAGGGGGGCCATTTGGAGGCACAATCGTCATAACAGGTGCTGGCACCATTTGCGCCGCCGTCATCTGAGAAATAATAAAGAGCAAATCCGCTCTGATTTACCAGATAGTTTCCCAGAAATTTATTCGCCGTAAGGTTCACAGTGTAATTGCTCTCTGCCAGAGCCGATATCGAGAGAATCGATACTGCAAGGAATAAGAGCACAAGCTTGTGGATTCTTGACATATTTTTCACCGTCCGTTTCTTATCGGCCTGATAATTAAGGATTTGCCATTGCTACCGCAGTCGATCACACAGGATGGTAGTATTTATTTGACTTGTGGCAATGCTATATCCAGGATGAGATGAGGGTATTACTCATGAGCTTTCTTATAGACCCCACGTTGTTGCTGCTATCGGGCTTGCCGGGCGCAAATAAAAGAGGCAATTTCAACTTTGAGCTGAGAAGAAAGCTCTTCCACTTTTTTTTCGGCCTTTTTCTGATATTCATTCTGTTTTATTCCGGCAGGATAAATCTGTTTATTTTTCTCAGCTTTTTTCTCGCCCTAGGCAGCATAATGATAGTAGTGATGCAAAAGGGGCGGAGGATTCCGGTTGCTGATTGGTTTGAGGAGACATTCGAAAGGGAGAATGTCAGGTTTCCCGGCTATGGAGCCTTCTGGTATGTTGTGGGAGTGCTGCTTTTAGCTCTTTTTCTGGGCAGTGCCGATGAGATAGCTGCCGCAATTATGGCTCTGGCTGCTGGAGACTCCGCTGCCACGATCTTCGGCATCCGAGGTCGGCATCCGCTTCATCACAACCCTCGAAAAACACTGGAAGGTTCCATGGCATTTTTTGTCTTCACTCTGCCGGCCTGTCTGTTTGTGGGCTGGATTGGGGTAGTGCTGGCAGCGTTGGCCGCAATTGTGGAAAGCCTGGACACGCCGGTGGATGACAACCTCTTAATTCCCGTAACGGCCATATTATTTTTTAATATTATTTAAAAAAAGAGTTGATTTTCATTCTAAGCAATGTAGGAGACACTTGACCGGTCAAAGCCCTGCACCAGTTCCAGCCCTGTATCTTCCGGCTTCCAGGATACATCTGGGTAGGCCAGATGCTTGATGAACTCGCTGCAGTTTTGCGCCATCTGCGTGGCCAGGTGCTCTTCACCCAGAGCCTCTCTCGTGATCATAGTGACCTTTGACTTTACATCTGCCTCATCGAGGTAGCCCAGGGAATGGATGTATTCATGCAACAGAACATGAAAGACATAGGGCTTGTAGAGTTCGGGGCGCGACTCCTTGATCCTTTGCAGAGGGATCCTATTGAGGACTATGACGTTGGTTCCTGTGGTGAAGAAGCCTCCGAAAAAGCCCTGCGGATGGTTTCCCAGGTTGGCCATGCCCAGCATCAGGCCTCCCCGGCTCTTGCCCATGCTCTTCAATACCAATGACTTGACCAGTTCGAAGATATCAGGCAGGGACCTTGCTTCATCCAGACGGGCGCAGTAATTAGTGCTCATTTGAAATGTACGTAGGCCAGTCTAAGTATATAATACTAACTTGAAGTTACTGTGGTTGGAGTTGCCCTGTGGCATCAGAAAAGAAGGGTGATGCTTGCTGCATGATTCCGGCCTTCTTCTCATTTTCTCTGCTGCAAAAGCCCTTTTTGCAGGCCTATTTCCATCCAGGCCCAGGCCCAGATCACTGCCTCAAATGCCCTGATGAGGTCGCCCTTCTCCAAGAAGTACTGGCAGTCGCGAATGTAGGCGGAGACATTATCCAGGAACTCTCCTTCCCCCGATACATTCTCGTAGAGATCATGCGCTTTCTTTTGCCATTTCACGGTCTCGGCATGCAGATCTTCTTCCAGTCTTCCTTTGGCGCATCTCATGGGGCCACAGACCGGGGTGGGCTCTTCTGCCTTTTCGATATTTCTTCCCGGGCATCCTTTTTCTCTGTTCATTTCAGCCCCAATGCCTTATTCGCTGCTTCTGGCTGTGCCAGCAGAGCTGTGGCTACTATAGTCATTATCGGACTCTTTGACGCTGGTTACACGGGTCTCGTCCACTTCGACATCGACCATGGTCTTGACAGAGTAGCCCTCCTTCCTCAGCCTTTCCACGCCCTGGCCCCGTTTTACCACTACTACCACATCTTTGACAATTGCGCCGGCTACCTTCAGGGACTTGAGCACGGCAAGAAGCGTTCCGCCCGTGCTGATCACATCATCCACTACAATGACACGATCCCCCTTGTTTATGCCGTTTAAGAAGAGCTGCGACTTGGAGTAACCTGTGACCTGACTGACCTCGATCTCGCCGGGAAGGCCATATTTGCGTTTTCTTATTATCACCAGGGGGATGTCGCAGATAATGGAAAGGCCTGTGCCTATGGGAATTCCCATGGCTTCCACCGTCACAATCTTGTCTACCTCCAGATCGGCAATGCGCATGATATGGCCGGTAACTTCCCGGATCAGCTCCGGCCTGACCTCGGGGACGCCGTCGGTGATGGGATGTATGAAGTAGTTGTATTCGCCCCTCTTGAAGATAGGAGCCTCCAGTAATGATTTCGTGAGCCTTTCCAGCATTGATTGAGCCTCAATTCTTATTATTCTTAATCCGGGAAATAAAGGTATTGGATGAAGGAAGTATGCGATATATCTATCAACAGATAATTATAATTATTGGGGACGACCAATTGGATCCAGGGGGGCAACTCCATCGCCGTCTCCAAAGTCCATCCTGCTAAAGCCCGATGCATCCGCTGACCGAGATCTCCCGTGGCTCGCTGGTGATCGTGGCGGGCCGGGCGCCCGCACCGCGGCCCGCCGCCTGCACGCCTCGCCTGCTGTCGCCGTCGCATTCTATGGTCCGTGCCTGGGGCGGTGGGACCTTTTCAAGGCAAGAGACATCGTGCAAGGCATCAATGCGAACTTGCAACGGAGATGAAAAGCCTCGATCGCTAGTGATTGCCTTTAAGCAACTGGTAAACGAAAAAGACCACAATTGCGAATAGAGCCAATCCGCCCAAGAACCACATGATTCTCCAAAGGAGAGCAACGATTATGATTGCAAAAACCAACAAAAGCAAGTTCTTAATACTTCTTTCGATAGCCATATCAATAATGATGCCCTCTTCCGATAAAACCTTATCGAAAAATGTCGCTACCCCCACATAACGATTCAGGACTCTCACAGGGAACGACAACTATAACCGGATTGCACTTTAATTGACCTGGGGTGATAACAATGGACACTATCGATTTTGAGATCCTAAAAGCAATATCCGACCTCAAGGTTCCTGACCCAAAAGCAAATAGGATCAATTCTCTGGTAAAACTCGATCCGGAAGAGCTCGGGGCACGCCTGGGAGTCCTGGAGATGCAAGGATATGTCAAGACCAAAACCGAAACGGATATGGTGGGGTCTTGCCTCCCCAACGGCATATGTGGGGCAGGTTTAACCAATCAAGGGAAGCGGGCATTGTCAGGTCCGAGATGGTAATAAGAACAATGGCAAGATCATAGTTATCACATCATTAACCAATTGCCAGGATGCTTGCCTTGATGCTGGTGCAGACGATTTTCTAACTAAGTTGCTTGAAACCGAAAATAGCGATAGATGCCGATATAATGCCTAAAATCAAGAAGCCTTCGCCCACGATGAGAACAATTAATTAGGATAGATTCCTATTATATCATAATGAAGTTCAATAGGGAGAGGAGTTAATGGAATCAATGGTTGAAGATCTGATGAAACAGCTTATGTCAGGAGATAACCTATCGCTCATGAGCAAGCAGGTAGGAGCGGATGAGAAAACCACCACATCAGCTTTGAAAATGGGTTTGCCGCTAATATTAGGAGCTATGAGCAAAAAAGCGTCAAAACCAGAAGGTGCTAATGCGATCATGGGCCGTCTTGCTCAACTGGGCAGCAATAATCCAATGGACAGCATGGCGAGTTACATCGGGGGCTCAGGTTCATCTCAGGGAACGGATATGTTAAGCTCAATCCTGGGAAGCAGTTTGCAGCCGATTCAACAGGCGATCTCCAAGAGTACAGGAATGCCTAACGGTGCAGTCGGCCAATTGCTATCGATGGCATTACCGTTAGTGCTTGGATCGTTGAGTAAGAGTTCTCCCAAGCAAAATATGGGATCGAATGATCTTTCAAAGTTACTGGGAGAACAATCCAAAATTGCTATGTCCTCCTCACCAGATGCTGCCGGAGCAATAAAGGAGCTTTTCGCCTCTGATGAGAGTAGCGGTGGATTTATGAGTTCAATCAAGAAATTAATAAAGTAGTAATAGCCAAGTTTTTATTTTGAGCGGCCAGATTGAGGTGTCTGGCATGAGCGAAATTAATGCAAATAACGACAAGAATGATAATCTACAATCAGTCAACAACCAGCAAGTTAAGAGCATTCCCGTCAAAACTGCAAGGCATTGTCCAAAATGCGGTGAACAGATCAATCTTAAAGCCGAGATATGTCCCAGGTGTGGTGTCCGAGTAAGCCCACCGCCATATAGAACAAGAAGTGGAAGGAATAAAATTGCTGCCGCATTGATTGCTCTATTTTTGGGTGTAGCCGGCGCACATAAGTTCTATCTTGGAAATACCAGGATGGGCGTAATTTATATTTTAATAAGCTTAACTGCTATTGGTCTGGTCATTACTGCGATTTTGAGCATATATGATTTCATCATGCTCTTGACCATGTCAGATGATGACTTCGCGATGAAATACCAATGAATCGTGACTCTGTGCAAGGCAATGGTTTATATGGATTATTACTTGATTTAAAATTTTAGAATAAATAATAACAGGGATAACCTGAATCTGACTATATTATAGTATCAACATGGCATAGGAGATCTCACCACTAAGCCAATAATTTTGGTATTATCATACCAGGCAATTACTTGGAAATGTTCTGGATCGCCAAACGCATCCTGAACAGAAGCTAGGACGGCATCAGTTGGCTGAGATAAAGATCGCCAACAACCATTGACATATAACCATAGATTCTTACCGCCAGGAGATACTAATTCTGCCCAATAAAGAGTTGCGACCCCGTATGGAATCGGTGCTACTGCATTTGCACAAGGCACGATCCCTGCCGGGTTGATAGGTGGCATTGCAAAGTTGTTCGAGAAAACGACTTCATCCGATGCTTCACAGTTACATATGAGCACAGCTAGAAAGACTCCAAGCATTATAGCATATTTTATCATTGATTCCGCCACCGCCATTAAGTAAGCTCTTCGCTTCCTGCAATAAAGTCAATCGCCTCAACTTTGCATTCAATCATGCAGGAAGTGGCAAGCATCTCAGAATTAATGTCATCAACAATATATAAATTTATTCCAAAATAGGTTCCAGGCACTTCTCCAAATGCAGGCGGAAGAAGTCATTGCTCGCCAGCTATTATGAAACTCAACACATTCATTTTTAAATACCATCGGTGTTTTCGGCCCACTATCTTTAAATAGCAAGAAGTGAAATGTTTTAACAATTTTTAGATGTAACATCATTATTGCCATACCCTAAATCCAGACTAAAGGAGTGGAAAAATAGTGGGAGTCATGCTTCAAGCGTTTTACTGGGATTGTCCCGTTGTAGAATCCCGAGAACATAAGTGGTGGACGGAAATCAAGAATTGCATCCCTGCGCTGCAGCAAGCCGGTTTCACGGCCCTCTGGCTGCCACCTGTCAGCAAGGCATCCTCGTGGAAGTCAATGGGCTACGATCCTTACGATTACTACGACATCGGCGAGCTCGATCAGAAAGGCGGCAAACCGACATGGTTCGGTTCCAAAGCAGATTTACTTGATCTGATTGAGTGTGCGCATAAACATGGAATGCAGGTTTACGCAGATATGGTGTTCAACCACAACAGCGGAGGAGATGCCGAAGAAAAAAATCCCATCGATTCCAAGATGCGTTGGACCCAATTTCGACCTGAGAGCAGACAATTCCTCCGCGATTGGTCCTACTTCCATCCTAGCCTCTATGAGCAGTGGGATGATGCTACGTTCGGAGAAATGCCAGACCTCTGCCATCGCAATCCCCTCGTTTATACGGAATTGATAAAGTACGCCAAATGGCTATTAGAGACCATCGGATTTGACGGCTTTCGCTTCGACATGGTAAAGGGTTACGGTGGCTGGTTGATCCGCGCCATCCTGGAACTGCGAGCTTTGCGCAGCGGTGTGGTCTTCAAGCCCTACGGTGTCGGCGAATGCTGGGATGAAGACCGTGCCATTGAGGACTGGCTTTGTGAAGCTAACGCGTGGTCTGACAACTTGGTTGGCGCCTTTGACTTTCCGCTCCGCAACCGTCTGCAAAACTTATGCGACAGTTACGGATTTTGTCTGCGTAATCTCATACCACAACCCGGACAGCTCATGTATGATCGTCCGGCGGAAACCGTCACTTTCGTAGAGAATCACGATGTAGCACGCAGCAACCCCATCATCTGCGACAAAATGCTCGCCTATGCTTACATCTTCACCCACGAAGGCTACCCATGTGTCTTCTGGCAGGATTACTTCAACTGGAACCTCGCACAGGAAGGCAACCACAATGGCATCGCTGCGCTGGTCCAGATTCATGAAAAACATGCTGGTGGCAGCACGTGCATCCTTTATGTGGACGATGATCTGTACGTGATGCAACGCGACGGACAGGATGCTCAACGCGGATTAGTTCTCGTGTTGAACAACCGCAGCACCTGGAATGGCACATGGGTCCAAACCCGATGGACCGGCACACATCTCTCTCCAGATGCCTGGTGGGGAAGCAATGACAATGGGATTCCTGCAGACAAGTGGACCAACGACTGCGGCTGGACTGATCTTTGGGCTCCACCTCGGGGTTATGCCGTATATGTCCCGCAGTAATCGTGACAATGGGTGAATAGAAAGAACAGCAGAAGCGCTATATGAAAAAGATTGAACCGGTGCAGGAAAAATGAGCGGGATTTGATTGATTTTGAAACGAAAAGCGCTATCGATGCTGCTGCTAACACCGGGGATAACGCTGTGGCCGACCATATCTTTGCAGATAAAACTACGGTAATAGTAGATTCCAAAAAGGTGGTGGACGAGCCATTCTCCATTAAGCCCAAGAAAGACGGCTACAATGCAAATGGCTGGAAAAATTTTGGGAATAGCTTTATCGCACTGAACCGCTGGTGGACCAATGGCATCAAGGTAGGTGGATACTATTCACTTACAGAATCTGATATCTGGTACAACCTCGACTATAAGTGGACGACAAGTCTCAGTACTGCCCAGATGACCAGCAATCATGAATGTCTACAACGGACCGCAAAGGACGCTTGGAAACGGCGATATAACAGGAGCGCAGATTCTTTATGGTGCTGTATAATGGTGCCGCATAAAGATGCATGAGGTTAATTTGATCTCTTTTTTTCATATTCTTATGTAATCAAGCAATAAGGTTATAAATGGCAGTTACATAAGAGGCATTCTTGATACCCAAAACCATTATTCACACACTGGAGCATCAGGATCTTTCCGTGCTTTGCGAGATAAGAGACCTCGTCGAGCACCTCATCATAGAGAGCGGCAAACCGCCCCTGGCAGAGGACCTGCCGGATGGCAGGGAGGTGTTGGACGTGCAGACTACCGGCTGCATCACCTACCGCCTGGAGAAGGTCTCCTGTGGCAAGAACTGCAAAGGATGCCCGCACGGCCCCTATTGGTATGGCTACTGGCGAGAGGGTGGCAAGACACATTCCAAATATATCGGCAAGAGTCTGAGTTCAAGAAACAAAAAAAAGGTGCAGTAATATGACTATCCTCATTAATAATATCAAGATCTTTGTTTTGCTGCTTGCGGCGACCCTTCTCTCCGGTTGTATCTCGCAAGATGAGTCCACTCTTGCCACTCCTTCTGGCAACGCTTCCCACATGATCAAGGTGGCCACAACCATAGCTCCTCTGGGCGAGTTCGTAAGAGCAGTAGGCGGCGAAAAGGTCGAAGTCACTGTGGTAGTTCCGCCTGGGGCCGAGCCCCATACCTTCGAGCCAACGCCTTCTCTGATGGTTGATATGGCCAAAGCCGATCTATATGTCATGAACGGGGCAGGTCTAGAGTTTTGGATGGACAAGCTGCTGACGGCCAATAAGAAAATGCTGGTAGTAGATTCTTCAACGGGGATCACCCTGCTGCAGGAGAACCGGGGTGAAATAAATCCGCATATCTGGCTCTCCCTGCGAAATGCTGCGCTTCAGGTGGAAAATATCTGCACAGGTCTGATAGAGGTTGATCCTCAAAATAAAGATTACTATATCAAGAACCGGGACAATTATTTAGAAAAGCTGAAGGCTCTGGACCAGGAATTCAACCAGACCTTTGCCGGCAAAAAGATGAAGATATTCATTGTGCAGCATCCTGCCTGGACCTACTTTGTCAGGGACTACGGCCTCATTCAGATACCGCTCATGGAAGACGAGAAGGAGCCCGGACCCAAATACCTGGGCGATGTGATCGAACTGGCCCGAAAGAATAATATCACTACGATCTTTGTAGAGCCGCAATTCAACCCCAAGTCGGCGGAAGTGATCGCCAGGGAGATGAACGCTCGCATCGTCACCATTGATCCGCTAGCGGGAAATTACCTGGATAATATGAGAGATACGAGCAGAGAGATTGCCCTGAGCCAAACATGACAAAGAAGATTGTATCCATTAGCGACCTTTGGGTCTGCCGGGCAGAGAACGCCGTGCTTGAGAACATAAATCTGGAGCTTTATGCTGCGGATTTTCTGGGCATAATCGGTCCCAACGGTGGAGGCAAATCCACACTGCTAAAAGCAATGCTGGGTCTGATCAAGCCCGATCGGGGCAGCATTACCATCTTCGGCTTGCCGCCCGAGGCGGCGCGTAGCCGCGTTGGCTACATGCCCCAGAAGACCGTCTTCGACCAGAGCTTTCCCGTCAATGTGCTGGATGTCGTGCTCATGGGAAGATATAGCCGCACGGGCTTCATGCACCGCTATGGCCAGACGGACCGCCAGGCTGCGCTCAAGGCTCTTGAGGCCGTGGGAATGGAAGATAGGGCCCTTCGCGAGATAGGCGCTCTCTCGGGAGGAGAGCAGCAAAGAGTCTTTGTAGCCCGCTCATTGGTCTCCGATCCCGAGCTGCTCCTCCTGGACGAGCCCACGGCAGGGGTTGATTCCGCCCAGCAGACGGATTTTTACGATCTGCTCTGTCACCTGAATCGCGATCTTCAGATCGCTATTGTGCTGGTTTCCCATGATGTTACAGCCATCTCCAAGTATGTGAACAAGATTGCCTGCTTAAACCAGCGCCTTTATTATCACGACTCCAAGGAACTGAGCAATGAAGACATCGAGAAGGCCTACGGCTGCCCGGTAGAAATGATAGCGCACGGCACACCCCATCGGGTCTTGAGGGAACATGATTGATTTGGATTTTCTCCAGTACGATTTCATGAGAAATGCCCTGGCTGCAGGCCTGGGAGCCTCGGTGCTCTGCGGTGTAATTGGGATATACATAATTTTAAATAAAATAGTGTTTATCAGCGACGGCATCGCCCATGCGGCCTTTGGGGGCATTGGTCTTGGTTACTTCCTGGGCTATGATCCTCTGGCCTTCGGAATAGTATCGGCCGTAATAACCGCTCTTGGCATAGGCATGGTCAGCTCCAGGGCACGCGTCTCCGAGGACACGGCCATCGGGGTCTTCATGGCCACCGGCATGGCTTTAGGAATAATGCTGCTCACTCTTTCCCAGGGTTATGCCCGAGACCTTTACGGCTATCTGTTCGGAAATATTTTAGCAGTGACGAAGAGCGATGTTCTGCTTATTTCAGTACTCACATTGATCATCATCTCTCTTGTAATCCTGCTCTACAAAGAGTTTCTTCTCCTGAGCTTCGATCCCATTTACGCACAAGCCATCGGCCTTCCCGTGCAAAGCCTTCGCCTCTTGCTACTGGCCATGGTGGCCTTTAGCGTGGTCATTCTCATCAAGATCGTGGGAATAATCATGGTCATAGCGCTTCTGACTATTCCAGGAGCCATAAGCAGGCGGCACATGTCAGGTCTACCTGCTATCATGGCAGGATCCATATTCCTGGGCATGGTATTTGTTACCGTAGGGCTCTTGATATCTTATGAATTGAATGTCCCCTCCGGGGCGACCATAATATTGACGGCAGCAGTAGCCTTTTTCCTGAGCACCGCGCTTTCCAAATAGATAGGTTTAATTAATGGATGCAATTAAACTTCAAAGAGGATGAAGCTCCTGCATGTCATCAGCATTCTGCTTCTTCTTTCCGGGACGAGCCTGGCAGAAGACCTCATATTTTTCGCAGATGATCACTACAAATCTCTGGGCCGCCCGGAGCTTACAGCTTCTGTGGCCAATCCAGCTCTGGCCCCGGGTGAATGTATTCTGCGAATAAACCTGGCCAATATGGGCGAGCTGAATGAACTGATACCCATCAACGAGAGCGGCTCGAATGAAGACATATTGCTGGAGATGAAGGAGGAGACCAATAGCAGTGATGCCCTGAACATCAACGCCGTCCTGGGGGGATCTGGACCCATAAAGGTGACAGCGGAGCCGCAAAATATCAAACAGAGCATCAAGATCCTTCCTGGAGGTGCCGCAGCAATGTTGCAGTTTAATATCACCGCTCAGAAGAATGCAAGCGGCTGGTATGCTCTTCCCTTAATCGTTGATTATGAGAGGCAGGTGGATGTCAGCGTGAAGAACGGTGAGGTCTTTCCCCTTTATGAAGCGGAAAGGCAAAACTTCACCTGTCCTGTGTTTCTAGCAGGATCAAATCAGACTTTGTGCATCTCCGGGATCAAATCCGAGCTTTATGCGGGCGGAAGCGAAAGCTTGAGCATGGTGATCAGCAATAATGGCGGCACTAAGCTTCATAATTGCTCGGCAAAGCTCCTGGCAGCGCCTCCCTTCTGCATAGAGAGCCAGGCTATTGTGCTCGGTGATCTGGACCCCGGATCGCCGGAAGTGATCACATTCAAGGTGCATGTGGATGGAGATGCCGGTATGCAGGATTACCAACTGGGCTGTGAGATTGATTGCCAGGAGAAAAGCATAATTGTCCCCCTGCAAATCACTCTCTCACGTGCCTGGGTTTTGGGAGACTATGCAGGGCCTTTATTGGGGGGGCTGACAATAGCCGGCCTGGCAGCAATTCTGATATGGAAAAGAGGAGATCTGCTCAATCGTCGCAAGAGAAGAAGACGGTAGCTTGCTAGTTGCTGAAATATAGATCAAGAGATGGAAATGACAGAAAAACCGATCGTAGCTAAGGGAATAAGCAAGATATATAAGAGCTTCCTCGGGAGCAGCACCCCAGTTCTTCAGAACATATCTCTGGAGATAGAGCCGGGAGAGATCTTCGGTCTGCTCGGCCCTAACGGTTCAGGCAAGACCACTCTCATCTCCATCTTCTCCACTCTCATCTACCCGGAACAGGGCAGTCTCTTCATCCTGGGAATGGATGCACGCGCCAGCAGCAAAGAGATACGCAAAGTCATAAACATCAGCACTGCTAAGCCCAATTTTCCCTGGAGCTTGACCGTGCAAGAGAACCTGCGCCATTACGCAATGCTCTACGGCCTTTATGGCTCCGCTCTTTCCAGAACGGTGGAAGACCAGATCGATGCCTTTGAGCTGGGAGAGTATAAGGATGCCAGATTCGAGAACCTCTCTACAGGCATAAAGCAGCGTCTCTCTCTGGCCAAGGCGATGCTCAACCAACCCCGTCTGCTGTTCTTGGATGAGCCCACCACAGGCCTTGATCCTGATATATCCATAAAGACACGCAAACTGATTGAGAGAATTCATGAAGAACAGAACATCTCCGTGATTTTGTCCACTCACTACATGCCAGAAGCTGAGATGCTCTGCGACAGAATTGCCTTTTTGCGCAAGGGCCAGATTGTGGCACTGGATACGCCACGCAATTTAAAGAAGCATCTGGGGCTGGGAGAAAGGGTGACGGTCTCTTACGATGGCCCGGTAGACATCGCGGCCCTGGAACGCCTGCCGGGCGTTTTGGGCATAAAGACGGAGACCGGCCGCGTGGAGATTGTGATCGACAGAAGCGAGGATAGTCTGGACAGGATAGTCAAGCTCTTTTGCAATGCCAGAATACTTGACATAACCATAAAAGAACCCGATTTGGAGGATGTTTTCCTTGAACTGGCGAGGTGAATTGAATAAGTATCTGGCTAGCGCCTACAAGAACTGGATCATATCCAAGAGGAACATCTTCACCTTATTCGAGCTATTCTTCTGGCCCATGATCAGCCTGCTATCCATCGGTCTGCTCACGCGGTTCTTGAATGTGGGGGGCTCAATGGTCTCCTTTCTCTTGGTAGGCGCAATTGCTCTTACCATTTTGCAGGTGGCCCAGATCGATGTAGCCTACGTTCTCTTGTTTGACATGTGGTCCAAGAGCATCAAGAACACCTTCATCGCACCCATTCAAAGCTACCATCTGGTCTTTGGAGCTACACTTTTCGGCATCCTACGGGGCAGTGTGGTCTTCTTCATCCTGGCGATAGTCAGCCACTACCTGTTTGGCTTTGATTTCCAGGCAGGCGGCCTTCTGCCAGTGCTGATATTTCTTGCAGGTGTTTTCGCTACGGCCGCTGTTATCGGCATTACGGTGTGCATATCAATTCTCACCTTCGGCCAGAAGGCGGATGTTGCCGCCTGGAGTCTGAGCGGTATGGTCCTGCTCGTGAGTGGAATTTACTATCCGGTAGAGGTGCTGCCTGCCTCGTTGCAGACGCTTGCCAGAGCCATTCCCCTGACTTACTTTTTAGAATACTACAGGTCAATATTTATTCCAGGGCCCCACCATCTGACCATTGGCGCAATTCTGGCCGTTTTCTACCTGGGTCTGGGGCTGATCCTCCTGGACCGGGCGATTGAGAGGGCGAGAAGGACTGGAATCTTACTGCGACTATCGGAGTAGTATTGCAAAAAAATGCGTCGATATAATTCGGGTTTGTGAGGTGTTGGGATTGATAGAAGGCATTTTGGGTCGCGTCCCGGTAGGAGACAGTCAGAAGGTACGGCTGATGGGTATCATCAATCTCAGTCGAGAGTCCTTCTACCAGGGCTCAGTGGCCGGTCCCCATGAGGCTCTCTCCCTGGCGACAGCTATGCAAGAGCAGGGTGCGGACATGATCGACCTGGGAGCCGTCTCCACGGCCCCTGGCTCTCCTCCCATAAGCGAGGCAGTGGAACGAGAAAGGCTCTTTCCTGCACTCAAAGATATCCTGGATAACCTGGATATTACAGTCTCTATAGACACGCAGAGGTCTTGCATTGCGTCGGACGCTCTCTCGTGGCGCCGTTTGCATAAATGATGTCTCCGGGCTGTCTGACCCCAACATGGCTGCCAGTGTAGCCGAGCACGACGGCTCCTTGATCATCATGGCCTCCCGTCAAAGAGCAGGCGATCTGCTCCAAATTAGCGAGATAATTGGCCTGCTGGGTGAGAAAGTGAGGGCAGCAGCCCAGGCCGGCGTATGCCCGGCTAAGATCTCAGTTGATCCGGGAATTGGCAAATGGATTCCTGAAAAAACTCCGGCCCACGATCTGGCCATTTTGGACGGCATGCTCCGTATGCGCTCTTTGGAGCGACCGGTGGTTGCAGCTATTTCCCGCAAATCCTTCATCGGAGAGTGTATCAATAAGCCCGATCCTTCCCAGCGGCTGGCTGGGACGCTGGCGGCCACAGCCATAGCTGTTTATCTTGGGGCCCATATCATCAGGACGCATGACATCGCCGCCAGCCTGGATACGGTGACCATGGCAAAGGCCATCAGGGGCCACCCGGCTCAGTCGGGGGACGAAGAGATGGAGGTAGAGGTGCTGGGCTGTTTAGGCCATGGAGAGGATCTCGCCGAGACCCTTCGCAGGACTCAGGTAGATGAGCGGGGATTTGGCACGCTCTGCAAGAAAAGCACTTTTCGCATCCTGGCCGTGCGCGGTGTTAGCAGCATGGAGGCCATAATAATAAAGCAGGAGATGCTGGCTCGAGGCGGAGATACCGCCATTCCAAAGCTTGCTCTTCGCTGTGATCCCCGACCGGAAGAGGTTTTAATATTCGGCACCGCCCATCAGATAGCCGGTCTGGTGAAGAACTTGAGCAGCCAGCCTTTTCGGCTCTCGCGTCTGGCCGCCAGGATAGATGAGGCTACTAAAATGATAGAAAGCCCTGAGCGTTACAGGTGAGTATATTGCAGGTATTAGGCATAAAGACGGATCTTATAAGCCCGGGCGATGACCTGGTGCAGGCCCTTGAGAAGGCCATGGCCGTATCGGGCCTGTCCTTGCAGGACGGCGACATTCTGGTTATCTCGGAGAGCACTGTAGCTACTGCAGAGGGAAGGGTTGTGAACTTGCATGATGTCACAGCCGGACCTCTCGCGCTATCTATGGCCGCCAAGTACTGCAAAGATCCGCGCGAGATGGAGCTGATCCTGCAGGAATCGGATGAGATAATGGGGGGCATTCCGGGAGTGGTGCTGACGCTGCGAGAGGGCTTTCTTTACCCCAATGCCGGCATCGATAGCTCCAATGCTCCACCCGGTCACGTGGTTTTGTTTCCCGCCGATGCCCAAAAATCGGCTCTTGAGATCAGGAAGCATATGGCTAAAGGCCGGAAGATCGCAGTTATCATAGGTGACAGCAGAACTCATCCTCTGCGACTGGGCTGCGTAGGCGTGGCCCTGGCCTGCGTGGGCCTGGAGCCGGTAGAAGACGCACGAGGCCAAAAGGACCTCTTTGGCCGGGAGCTCAAGATCACCCGCAAGGCAGTGGCGGACAATTTGGTCTCTGCCGCCCAGATAGTTATGGGTGAAGGAGACGAGGGAATTCCAGCTGTGATCATAAAGGGCGCACCTGTATCCATCAGCGAGGTGCATAGCGCCATACCTACCATTGCACCCCAGGAGTGCATGTACATAGGAGCACTTCGCAGTGCTCCCCGTCCTTACACCGGCGGGTATGATCATCTCATCGAGCAGGCCGCGCAGGCAGGCGAAGTGGTGCCTATGCCCCTTACTCCGGATTTTTGGTGGGCGCAGCGCTTCTCTCCCGCAGTGGCCGGATCTACACGGCTGGCAACATTTAGAATGCAGCATCCGGAGCGAGCATCTGTGCGGAGAGAGCAGCTCTTGCCAGAGCCATAGCCTGCGGCGAGAGGGAATTTGAGGCGATAGCGATTGTAGGAAATGCCCGTCGAGCCGGTATCGCCCTGCGGCATATGCCGGCAGAGCCTGATAGAGTTCGGAGAGGATATTGTCGTCATTATGAGCAACGCAAAAGGAGATGCTTTGACAGCTACGCTCGCCGATCTCCTGCCAAAAGCGTTTACGGACAAGTGCCTGAAATAGCTCAAGACTTTTCCGCCCCTAATTAACATTTTAAATAAAAAATAATAACTATTTTTAAAAAAACTGAGAAAAAAGAATGTCCGGAATTCCGGGCATCCTTTAGTGAGCCTCGCCCACCAGATCCTTGCCGGGCGCCTTGCGCTCGACGGTCTCTATCTTACAGGTTGCCGGGCCGCAAACCAGCACATCTTGCTCCTGGTATTTGGTGTACGGATTCTCCGGTATGGTTGTATCCAGTCCCATGGATGCAGCGCATGAGCTCAACAACGTCCAGCACCTTTATGCCGGACTTGGCGTCGTTTCTGCCGTCCATGATGTTCCTTCTGCAGAACGGACAGGTAGATGCCATGACATCAGCGGAAATATCTTCTCCGTCCTTGACCCTGGCCTTGGCACAATCCAGTGCCAGATCGGGAATGCCAGCTTTAACGCCGCCGCCTGCGCCGCAGCACCTCTGCAGGGCTCCTGGTTCTCACCATGTCTGTGAACTTCACACCCGGAATGGATGTGATGCAATCACGAGAGGCTTCAAAAGCCCAATCCTTTCCGATCTCATGCATAAGGTGCCGACCATTGTGGCAGGGGTCGTGGTACTAACATTGTAGTTTAGCGGGATCTTGTACTCTACTTCCCCATTTCGTATCTTATCCCTGAGGAACACCGAGAGCGGCACGTTCTTGTAAGGGATGTAACCCTCGTACCATTTGGGCCAATCAACAGTGGAATTTCTAATGCAGCCGGCACAGGCAAAGAGCACAGTCTTCGCTCCTGCGTCCTTGAGAGCATCGACATTATGCACGGCATGCTCGGCCATGATATCTCTCTGCCCGGTTCTTACCATAGCAGAAGCACAGCACCATTCATCCTTGCCCAGCATCGCGAAGGGCACGCCAAGATTGTCCAGAATCCTGACAGTGGCGACGCCCAGTGCTTGCTGTCTGTAGGCCGCAGTGCAGCCAGCGAAGTATACTATCTCACCAGATTCCTCTACTTTTATGTCCTTCGGAACCCAGCACAGCCTATCTTCTTGCTTGGCCATGTAGGGGTTTCTATCTGCTTTGACTAGCTTGGGAAACATGTTCTGTTTTCCAACAGGACCGTCGCCGCGCGCTACCAGGTTAGGCCGCATGGCCTCCCAGAGCTCGACGGTCTTGATTCCTGCCTCGCATACCGTGCCGCAGACGCCGCAGGTGGTGCAGCTGTAAGTGTCATCGGTGAAGACCTTCATCTCATCGTCGGTGAGGGACTTGGGGCCGAAGATCTTGGCGCGCAGGCTCTGGCTCTTGGCTTGCAGCTCTCTCCACCTTGCGTTCTTATACATGGGTGTAATGCCGGGCCGATCCGGTCTAACCGCGAAGGTCGGCACCATTTCATACATTCCATGCACCTGTTGCAGCCATCTACTTCCATGAGCTGAGTGGAAAGCATAAAGCCTGTCATCAAGGGCTTTGATTCTTTGTTATTAGCCATTTTATTCTCCTCCTCTGTTGGCTATCAGGGTCATGGGTGTGGCTATGACGTGAATATACTTGCTCCATGGCAAAACCAGGGCGAACAGACCAATTGCCATGACAGTGTGAATCAATGCGAAGTGAGGTGCATAGATGGGATATTCAAAAGCATTCCCGATGAGGAAGGAATTGCCGCGCATCCACTCAGCATAAAATCCGGTAATCGTAATTAGAAACACGGCGCCGATCAAGAAAGCATCATAGGCGCTGGTGTTATCCCGGACGAACTTAAGCAGGATTCTCCTGGATACGGCGATGGTGGCTCCGATGAGGAGCAGGTAGCCGAAGATATCGAAAGGCAGCGCCAGGAGTTCCTTGGCCATCTCGGCTTGCTCAAAGAGCCCGAACAGGTTGAAATGCTCGATGATATCAAGCATAAGTCCAAGGCCGGAAAGTGCCGCCAGCATCAGGAACCCATAAAACATGGACATGTGCATAACCCATCGCACCGGGCTTCTGGCCAGCGTCCTCCTCAATAGAAGAACATCAAGCACAACTGTCCTCAAAAATACCCATAATCCATCCTTAAATGCCTCGTGAATCCAGGTGGCAAGGAAGAGCCAGAAGCTATTGCGCAACTGGTCGTGGTAGCCGGTGGATCCGAGGCCCCATTTCTTAAAGTTGAAATATATACCATATACCCAAACAGCAAGTACAATAACTGTCAGGAATATCACAAGATTAAAAGTGAGGCCCAACGTGTAGAACGCCATCTCATTTCCTCCTCGTTATATTTATCATAATATCGGGGCGATACGACCATCATTTGTGTCCAACTTACCTGACAACTAATACTTAAATATTCCCTCACCGCCGCCCGAAATTGCTCCCAATGAGAGAGGTTGCATAAGAAATCGGATTATTAAAAAGCTTTGCGTATAGCGCTAAAAAAAGGCGGGCTTTTTCAAATCGTCTTTGGGCCAGGGCCGCATAGGCCACCTGCTGGCCCAATTCTTACTTCAAAGGATCTGCGGCCTTCTCTTTCTGGGCCACTGGGGTCCGGGGAGCGGGCCCTCGGGCATATCCCTATTCGCCGGTCTCATGCCTGTGCCGATGCCAGGGGCATCTTCAAACAAGTAGTCTGCTTCGAATCTTAGCAAGGTATCCTCCCGATCAATGGGACTTCTAAGCTTTGCATTTCAGTCTAATTATTTCGATATTAGACGAATTCGGATAAGACAATAATCGAATATAAGGATTTTGGTCTTTACATGGAAAAGCCTTAAAGATCAGCTTCAACCTATTTATTCAACCATGCCTCTGATAAAATTCTTCAGCACCAACGGCCATCCCAAGCGCGTAGACTTACGAGAGGCGCTCTTGGTGGGCCAGGCACCGGATAAGGGTCTCTATATGCCCGAAGAGATCCCCCAAATACCCACGAGCCAGATGGGGCAATTCTCCAAGATGAGCTATCCGCAAATCGCCTACGAGGTTATCAAACCTTATTTGGGCGATCTGGTCATCGACTCGGACCTGCAGGCCATGCTGGAAGACGCCTACGATTACGCTGTTCCGGTGGAGCGAGTTTATGACGAAAAGTATGTAATGAGGCTGGATCGCGGCCCCACCTGCTCTTTTAAGGACTTCGCCGCCCGGGCCATGGGCCGGCTGATCCGAGTACTTCCTAAAACAGGAAGGCAGAAGCATACTCATCCTCACCGCCACATCGGGAGACACGGGCTCAGCCGTAGCTCATGCCTTCTACGGTCTGGATAACGTACAGGTAGTAGTATTATTCCCGGAGAATGAGGTAACAGAAAGGCAGCGCCGCCAGATGACTACCCTGGGCAAAAACATCTTCCCGATCGCCGTAAAAGGCAAGTTTGATGACTGCCAGGCTCTGGTCAAGCAGGCATTTGTCGATGCAGATCTGTCCGCTCTCAATCTCTCTTCGGCCAATTCCATCAATATCGGCAGACTGCTGCCCCAGGCCGTCTATTACTTCTACGCTTACTCGCGAGTCGCTGCAAAGGGGGAGGAGATTGTCTTCTCGGTGCCCAGCGGCAACTTCGGAGACCTCATGGGCGGCCTTTTAGCCATGAATATGGGCCTTCCCGTGCAAAGGTTCGTGGTGGCGACCAATGAGAATGATGAGTTCCCTCGCTTCATGAATACAGGCATCTACGAGCCCATCCGGCCCAGCAAGAACTGCATCTCCAATGCCATGAACGTCGGCCACCCCAGCAATCTAGCCCGCCTCTTTTGTCTTTACGGCGGCCAAATGGATGAGACCGGCCAGGTGAGCAAGCAGCCGGATCTGGCGGCCATGCGTGAAGATATTTATGCCGTCTGCATCACCGATGAAGAGACCCGCCAGACCATCAAGGAGACATATAGCAGGCACCGCGCTTTGCTGGAGCCGCATGGAGCCGTGGCCTGGGCCGGGCTCATGAAATACTTGCAGGAATGCGGGGACTGGAGTCCTTGTGTCTCCCTGGAGACGGCCGACCCTGCCAAGTTTCCTGAGGAGATCGTGCGGGCCACCGGCATAAATCCGCCATTGCCTGAGGCCATGGCCAGGCTGGATGGGCTGGAAGAGAACTTCGATAAGATGGATGGACAGTACTCCTCTTTAAAGAATTACCTGAGGCGCTTTCTTTAGTGGTGATTAAAGGATGTTGCGGCAAATTGAGGGCATATTCTTCGACGATATAGGAAGCTTTCCCCTGCCTAAAGGAGTCAGGGTGGAAAACCTGTCGCGCGATCAATACCTGGAGCTGGTTCGCGATGTTCTGGCTCAAAAAAGTCGTGCCGGGGTAGAGGTCCCCACATATCCACAGTTTCGTGATATGATCCGCATGTTCATGGACGGCATCGAGAACCCGGACCTGGCACAGAGCCCTTACCTGATCAAAAAAGAGCATGCCAGGATCATGGAGCTGGAAGCAGTACCCGCAGGCCGGGATGTGCGCGTCTGCGTCACTGGACCTTTGGAACTATATATCTCCGCCTTCGGGGCCACGCATTATCCGGATATTTTAGAAACCCTGGCGAAGAGCGTGGCCAGATTCTTTGGCGCGGCGTTGGAGGAAAGAAAGATGTCCGTTGCATCTCTTGACGAGCCCAGCCTTGGTTTGAATTCCAACATCGTTTTTTCTGAGGATGAGATCCTTGATGCCCTGCAGATCGCGAGCGCGCCCTGTCTGGGCATGGACTGTGAAGTACACCTGCATTCGCCACTTTATGCCGAGGCCTGTGCTCGCGTTCCAGGTATCAGCATCGTGGGCATCGAGTCGGCGGCGCATCCCGACTACCTGCAATTGATCGATAGGAAGGTCCTGGAGGAGACGGATAGTTATCTTCGCGCCGGGATCGCTCGAACCGATATTCTTTCATTGTCCGCTCACCTGAACGAACAGCTTGGCACCAATCTCTGGCAGGACATGCCAAGGCTGGAAAGAGAGATCATGAAATTGGAATCGTCCCAGGTCATGAGGAAGAGGCTGGACAGAGCCTATGCTCAATTTGGGGACCGACTGAGGGCGACAGGCCCTGATTGTGGCCTTGGTTCCTGGCCCAGTCAAGATCTGGCCGGCAGATTGCTGGCCAACTGCGCCGATGCAATACGGTCCTTCCGGCAGGATGGCACGTAGCCAAGCGACGCTCGGGGGTCTGGCATTAAAGCAACAGCGGGACACAATTAGCTGGACCTGATATTCTATTTTACCATATTTTCTATATTACCGCTAACTAGTTAAGCACTGGCTTTCCTAATATAAAAATCGATGTATCACATAAACATATTCAAATGATTGACATAACTCTGCAAATATCTCAGACGATCAGCGCTTATGCATAAATATTTTACAGGTTCAGTTACTGATCTCAGTATATCTAATTAAGGATTACTATGATTACCATTATCTATAAATATTTTAAGAGCATTGGTAAGTGGCATGAAACTGAGGGTAGTTAGTTCTAAGAAAGAGATAACCGATCTGAACAGGAACGAGCAACTGGTTCATCTGGCATTCCGGGCCTCAAATATGGATGTGATGAACCTGGTTCAATCCTGCCCGCGCCTGCGGGCCGTGCAGATTCCGCCATCATATCATGAGACTATGTCCAAGGCCGCCCAGCAATTCCTGGAGATTCAGGGTGTACAGCTGCTGAGGGGAGATGTCTGGGGCCATAGGAAGGATATTGATGAGTATTATGCAGTTGGCGAGAAGATTGTGGGCCGCATATCAAACCTCATGGCGGAAGGCAACAGCATCGACGAGACTGTAAAGAAGCTACAAAGGGAGACCAAGCTCTCGGAAGACTTGATACGCTATATTCTCAAGGAGCAGGTGATGGCATAAGTGGCCGCAGACAATCAGGTGCCGGCTGTAGTCCAGCCCTCAGTTCTGTTTTTTATAAGACAGGGGAATCAATTTAGCTGATCCGATGTGCACTCTTGCGGCTCTTTGTCATCTCTGGTGCGCAGGAAGATCGGTGCGCGAAGGTGGCCGTCCAGTGTGACCTCCAGGGCGGAGACCTGCACTACCAGGGCTGTATGCACCCAGGAGAGGGCCGCCAAAGTAAGGGGCGCGCCCTCCCTTTCCCGGAATATAGCCCCCAACCGCCAGGTCCAGCTTGAGGCTCTTCTTGATCTTAATCCAGTCCTGGCTTCTCGTGCCCGGCAAGTAGACCGAGTCCAGCTTCTTGGCTACGATTCCTTCGATCACCATCTCCTGAGCCGCCTGAAAGTAGTCCATAAGATCTGCTTTCGCTGCCGGAGAGGAAGGTCCATGACGCTCCTCTCATTCGCGAAGAGGATATCAAAGACAACGTAGCTGGCCGGAGATCGCGAGCATGGGCTTCTAGAAAAATTTTTGGATCGAATCAAGACAATCGCGGCGCAAGGTGCATAAATAAAGCCCTGCAAACCTGCATGCTATGTTGCCACTCGCCGGATGGGATGGACCCGATTGCATCACAGAGGGAGTTTTTCGCTACTCGAAATGCATCTCCTGGATCAGGCTGTACATCGATGTGGTGGATGGCGTTTTTTACGCAGGCACCTGCGGAGCCTCGCAGAATTTCGAGGTGGAGCGGGAAGGCGACCGGTGGATGCGCTTTCTGACCGATTTGGCCACAACGCCTGCCGGCGAATTGGTTATGCGGCTACGCGAGTACTCCACCTGGGAGGTTGTTTACAAGCGCGTCTCGGAAGGCCAGCCAATAGGCGAGAATGTGGAGAGCATCGAGGATCTGGCGGCGTTCCTGGAGAGGTGCTTTGCATAAGCCGTGAAAGGCTGCGCCTGAGAAAAAGTTAACATCATTGCCTTCCGTCTCTCTTCTCGAATATGGACTTCTTCGATGTGGCCGTCATCGGCGCCGGGCCGGCGGGCTCAATGGCTGCCAAGTATGCTGCCAAAGCCGGTGCCTGCACTATTTTGCTGGAGGAGCACGCCGGAGCGGGCTGGCCGGTGCAGTGTGCCGGCCTCTTAGGCCAGGAGGCTATGGCCGAGTCAGAGCTGCCGGAAGGCTCCTTTATCCTGGGCGGCATGTTGGGCGCGACGGTCTTTTCGCCCGGAGGCCAGCGCCTGGACTTCAAAGCCAAAGCCAAAAAGGCCTGGGTTGTGGATAGGAGGCTCTTTGACCAGACAATGTTGCGGCGAGCCGTGCAGGAGGGCGCAGATCTTCGTCTTTGTTCATCGGTGCGAAAAATAAGACGGGAAAAAGAGGGCAGTGTCCTCTGCCTGGCCGGGGGCGAGGAGATCTCCGCCAGGATAGTGATATCTGCAGAAGGCGTCTCTGCCCTTCTGGCCCGCCGGGCTGGCATTGCCGCCCCCCAGATGATCCTCTCCGGGGCACAGGTGCAGGTACCCTTTGCGGTAGAAGATCCTGAGAAGGTGGAGGTGCACCTGGGGTCGGCGCCGGGGCTTTTCGCCTGGGTGATTCCCCTGGACGAAAGCTCGGCTCGCATCGGTCTGTGCGCCCGCGATCGGGGGTGCGAGCACTTGCGCTCTTTCTTGAAAACGGATGTCATCAAAAAAAGGCTGCAGGGCTCCCCTGTGGCCCTGAATGTGGGCGGTCTGCCTCTGGGCCCGGCTGCCGTCACTGCAGCCCCGGGCCTGATGGCTGTGGGAGATGCGGCAGGCCAGGTCAAGCCCACCTCAGGTGGCGGGATCTATCCGGGACTGGTGGCTGCGAAAATTGCGGGCGGCGTGGCGGCGGCGGCCAGCATGGAAGGTGACGGCTCAGCAGAGCGACTTATGGAGTACGACCGGCTCTGGAGGGCGGCATTGGGCCGGGAGCTGGAGATAGGCATGAGGGTTAATCGCATGCTGAATAAAATGAGCGCTACCGAATTGGATGAGCTGGTGGGCTATTTGGCCGGCAAGCCCCGCCTCATAAAAGCCATAGAAGAGCATGGGGATATCGACCGGCCCAGCCGACTCATGGCCCGCATGCTGCGCCACCTGGACTGGGATGCCATCCGGCTGGCCAGGCTGCTGGGATATGCTTTGGGATAAATGAGTGAGGAGCCTTGTTATGTCTTCTCTTTATAGTACACTGCTTTGTCGAGTTGTCGAAGCAGGAAAGATACGAAGTTGAGCATATCTAAACAGTCTTCCTTGGTTATCGGCCAATGCAGTGCTGGTTCGTGAGCTGTTGGGTTCCGCATGGCCCTCATGAGACCTGCAGATAGGAATTTGATTCCGTCCTGCACGTTTTTGTCCGTCTCAGTTTGACAAGCAGTAACTTTCAGAACTCCGTTCTGCCAACCCCACACATCCATCATTAGAGATTCGCCGTCCTTTAAGCTGAGTGCTTTTTCGCCAACTAATTTGTTGTACACCTTACACGCCTCAAAAACCGCGTGGAAGTAGTTGCCCTGTACAAACAGCACTTGACAGTGACTGATAACCTCACTATGAAAACCTCGTTGGAGAAATTCCTTTTTGTCTTTGCTCTCTTCACCTAATGGAACATTTGCTGCTCGTAGGATCGAATGCACTTTGGCGCGGAGGTCATCATCGCCACACAACTGATCGCAAAATGATCTTAGGAGCCTATTACGTTCGTCCTCTCCCATTCTATGTCTTGCTAACGACTGAATCCAATCATAAACCATCTGTGCGCGAGATGAAGTAATGGAATTGTTGGGAAATTTCTCACACCGGAATGGAAAGATAGCACCCGCTATTCGATTAATCTCGTTAATGGTAGTCGCATTCTTTAAAGCATCACCGACCTGAACGGCAATCAGATTATAATTTGCGGTCATTAAGAATCCCATCTCCCATTTTACGGTTCAGATATATCGACTGGCATCACCTGCGACTTAATGCAGCACAGTGGATGCTTTGGTTAGGTAGATCTGTAAGTCCCTTAAGCGTTTTCTGACGCTACGTGTGCTGAAAATAAAGACCTTGCGAGCGTTCGCTACCATCTCATGTTACTTTATTTATAAAATCCGTTTCGTAAGTCTCCCTAATTGTCACTCCGTCCGGGCTGTTGCAGGCAGAAACGGACCACCGCGGCTATATCTTGTTTTATCCAGGACCGCCAGAGCGTCGAAATCTGTGAAGCTCTGAGATGTTAGTGGAAAATAGGTCGTGTTCAATGTGCTTGAGAAGCGTTTGGGAAGTGCCGCGATTTCCGAATTTGGAAGCCCCCGGCCTTTGTGAGTGGGAATGAATCGCCCCGGCCCCGGTGCGCCGGTCAGCCGCGCCTCAAGAGTGCCGGCTTGTGGCTGGCCTATGCCGTTGGCAACAGAAACGCCCACCGCTGTCCCGATGACCGCATAGCGCGGGCCTAATATCTCAGAAAGGTGCGCTCCCGCCGGCCACCAGGACAATTGGTTGCTGCCCAATTGCCACTCTGCCTTTCCTAGCTGTAGATGGCTGTTGTGGGCAAAGGCCAGCACCTTTCCCCGGCCATGCTCACGGGCCAGCGCATACGCCAGATTATCCGCCATCATCGCGTCGCGCAGGCCGAGACAATCGACAATCCTTTTGTTCGAATTCGATTTTCGCGCCAGAGCGGCGTGATAGTTCAGCAATTGACGTGCCACCTTTGCATACTGTACTGCCTCCAAATAGCTGCCAGCATCGCTTCTGGCCACCAGTTCGGGACGGCGCACTTGCAACTTTGCAATGAGATCCTCTACCTCAATTCGCAAGGCGGTGGCGGCTGGCGAGAGGCCGATCGACTTCTCCGGATCCATCATTGCAGCGGGGTTCTCCCAGTCGAAGTCCTGGCCCAAAAGCGGCTCGATGCGCTGGCGTTTCTCCTCGCCGCTGGCGCTGTCGATCGAGGCGAAATAATCGAGAACGAAATGCAAAACCTGGGCAGGACTATCGGCGAACATCATCTCGGTGGGACTGTCGAAGCCGTAAAACCGGAGTTTGATGCGATGCGCTGCATCGGCATTGTACTCCCTCATCCACTCCACAAGCTCTCGATTGGCGTCGAGCCGGCCAAAACCGTGGCTAAATCCCGCCTCCTGCAAAGCGTCATACGAAGCCGGGCCGCGACCGGCCACGTACTCGTTCACGGCGCGCGCCCGCGGGAAACTGCTCTCCATGGCAATGGCGCTGTAGCCATGCTTCTTCACCAGGCGCGAGAAGAGGTGGTTACGCAGCATCAGAATATCCTCGCCACCGTGCAATGCTTCTCCAAAGCCTAAAAGCTTCAGCGAAGCGCCAAGTGAGGCCATGACCCTGTCGATGGAGGCGTTGAAGGTTTGGGAGGAATCGAGGGAGAACGGAATAGCTTCACGTTGGATCCAATCGTCGATGGTGGCATAGGCCGGGTCGGCACTTTTCAGAAGAGATGAACGGTCTTTCATTTTCTAAATCGCCTCCACCTTGCTATTTCCCAGCTCATCCTCCACCACCAGCAATGTGTTGTCAAACTGCCCCTGCACGTCGCTGATATGGCTGATGGCGATGATCTGGGGAAAACGCTCCTCCAGGCTTCTCAGCATCTGGATCATCTTCTCTCTGTGCTCTATGTCCTGGCTGCCGAAGACTTCGTCCAGAATCAGGAAGGAGTAGCTCTCTCCATCGGGACCAAAGCGCATCAAATACTCGCTGATGGCCACCCGCACCGAGACGGCGATCATGTCGACCTCCCCGCCTGAGTAGCGGGAGATGGGATAAAAATTGGCACCGTCCTCCACCTGGATGTTGAAGTCGTCATCGATCTTGAGCAGGCTGTATTTGCCGGATACCTCCTCCAGGATCTCTCCGGCAGATCTGGCGATGTCATTCTTGACCCGGATCAGGACCTGATCCATGAAGCTGTTGACCAAACTTCTGGTCACCTCCACCACCTCCAGCCTGCTGCCTACCAGGGCAGCCTTCCTTTCCAGCTCCCCCTTCCTCTGCACTTCCAGAACTTGCCGCTCCCGGGCAGCCAGCAAAATGCCCATTTGCACCTGCCGCTCAGAAACTGCCTTCCTGGCCATCTCCAGCTCTTCCTCAGCGCGGGCCAGCATGGCTTTCGCCTTTTCGTGATCCTGCAAGCTGTATGCCAGATCGGACAGATTCTGCCTGCACTCCAAAAGATCCAAATTGAGCTTTTCTTGGGCCTCATGGGCGGCGGCCAGCCTCTCTCTTGCCTCATTTTCTCCTGCCATCATCAGGCGAATCTTCTGGGCTTCCTTCTCGGCTGGACCGAGGTCTTTCTTCTCCTTAGAGAGAGCCCCATATTCCTGTGGATTGTAGCCCAGGTCGCTTTGCGAGCTATGCAAAGCCTTGAGGGCCAGGTCGAGCCTCTCGATCTCCTGCTCTTGCCTCTTTATCCTCTCTTTTAAAGCGGGAATTTGTGCCGCCCTTTCCGATAAAGAAAGGAAGCGATCGTGCAGCAACTTGAGGCTGGCCTGGAGCTTTCTCGCTTCCAGGTAATCCGATTCGGCGTAGCCCAGGGCCTGTATCTGCATTGTGAGCTGCTCCTGCCTTTCCCTGAGAGACACCAGCTCCTTCTCTCGCCCGGCAATCTCGCTTTCCAGGCCGGGCAGATCTTCCAGTCGCCGGGATAGGCCTGCGTACTCCATGACCAAAGGCGCAAGAGCCTTCAGGGCCGTTTCGACCTCGGCCAGCTTTCCGGCATCGAAGCTGACTGTTCCCAGGCCCTCGATCTTTGTCGAGATCTCCCTGATCTCAGACTGCGACTCGTAGATCTGCATGGCCAGGCTCTTTAAATCGGCCTGCAAAGCCGAGCGCCGGCTCTTTTGGGCATTGATTTCATCAAAAGCCGCTCGCAAATTGCTCCTCGACCTGGTTGCCCCCTCAATTCTCTCCATTTGAGCGGCAATCCGGGCGGCAAGCTTTTCCTTCTCCGCCTTGGCAATAGTTGCGGAATTTTCGTACTTCTTGATTAGCAGAACGCGCTGGCCCTCAAGCGGCCGCTCGCAGGTGGGGCAGAGCCCGTCTGTTCCCAGCGCCATAACTTTCTTTATGGAACGCTCCGCCTCGGCCTGGGCCAGCTCTTCCACCCTGTAGCTTCCTCTCAGCTCTGCCAGGGCGCGGTTTAAGTCGCTGCCCAGTTGATCCAGATCCTTATCCTGGCGGCGCAGCGCTGCTTCCTTCTCTTCGATGCTCTGAAGAGCCTCCACCCCGCAGCGCGCTTCTGATGCCTGGCTTTTCAGCCTGTCTTGCCGCTCTTCCTGAGCTTTTTTTCGTCCCAGCAGTCCATCCAGCTCCTTTTGTAGCTCCCTTTGCCGGACAATCTCCGCCAGCTCGATCCTGCACCTCTTCTCTTCCTGCGGGCAGGTTGCAATCTCCTTTAGCCGGGAACTGGCAACATAGAGATCTTCGATCCGTTTTTTTGTGCGGGAGATGCTGGCAACGATCGCTTGCTCTCTAACGGCATCCTCCTTTTGCCTGGCCTGCATCTCGCCATGAGAATCCCGGAGAGCCTCCAGAGCAAGAAGCTGGGCCTGCAATTTTGTGTGAGCTTCCTCTTTAGGCTGCAGTTCCTCTCTCATTGCGGCATCTTTGTCCAGCTCCAGGAGACGCTTCTGGCTTTCAGCAAACGCTTTTCTCTCGCCCTGGATAGCGGCCTCCTGGGCGGCTATGCGCCGCGCGGTCTCCTCGTAGATCGCTCTCCTGGGCTCAAGGATTTCCAGCCGATTCCTTATGCCGGCCAGCCTCTCTTGCATGGGCGCAAGATCCAGGAGCCTACTTTTGCAGCCATCGATCTCAAAGAGCCGCTTCTCTGTCGCTTTTGCGGCCTCTTTTAGCTCTTTATCCGCGGCCTCCAGGCTTCTTTCACGCTCTGCAAAAAGGCCATGCAGGCGCATCTTCTCGGCCATGGCCTCCAGTTCCTGGTGCATCTTTTTTGCGACTTCCCGCAGGTCTTCCCTTTTCACCTCAGCTTCTTGCAGGCCCTTTTGCCCGGTTGTAATCTCCAAAGAGGCTTTCTCCAGCCGGGCCATAGCGTCCCCCGTCTCCGCCAGTGCTCCTGCCAGCCAGCTTTTCTTCTCCTCCAGGGAATCACGATCGGCTTTGATCTGCATAATGGCATTTTCTTTGATGTCTTCCAGGCCCAGGAGCTTGAGCAGATATTCCCTCTTGCCCATCCCCCCCTCTTTGAGCAGATTGTCCAGGTCTTTTTGCCGGGCATAGAAGGTCTTCATGAAGTCCTGATAGTTAATGTTGATAATTTCTTCTAATTTCTGGTCTACATCTCGTGTTCCTGAAGATATTATTTCATCATTTATATACAATGTTGCATCTGGACCTAGATTCTTTCCTTTCATGCTTCTTAATATCATTATATCTTTATTATCCTGTCTAATGGATAGTGTAACTTCTACGGGTTCGTTTTCATTAGCATGAGTGTTTTTTATAAAAGTCCTTTTAATTGAAGACGCTTTGCTGCCATATAGCGCCCATGCGATTGCTTCTACTATTGTACTTTTTCCTGAGCCATTACTGCCTACTATGCCTGTTAGACCTTCTTGAAACTCAATTGTTGCGCGTCTATATTTTTTAAAATTGCGCAAAACGAGTCTATTCAGAAGCATGGAGCCTCCCTGTGTTATGGATTGAAATTGCCTTTTTTACCACATCTGTTCCATAGGTAATAACATCCTTTGCTATTGCTTTGCGTATCCTTTCTTTTTGTGATTCTTCTTCAAGAAATGTTGAAAAAGCTTTATCGAGACGTTTAGAATCCAATTGCATATCATGCTTATCTTTTTCTTCAGAATAGTCTACTTTTATTTTTAGAAATAATGCTGAAGATCCAAATCTTGTTTTGCTTGATTGATCAATGCCTTTAAATGCTGCCCGAGACACATTTTTTAGATTAATTCTAATTATTTTATCCTTAATTTCTTCCTCGTTGCATAAATTTAAGAGTTTTTCTGCTAAATCCATTGAAGAAAATCCGTTACAGTCTATGGGAGGATGATCAATCATATATTTTGGTCTTATGTCTATTTGTTCTACCTTATTCGTCTCAAGGTCGACAAGAAGAATTCCTTTCCGATCTGATGATTCGCCAAAATTAAAATATTCAATAGATCCACTATACCATGCATTTCCTGCAACTCGGGCCTGATTATGATAATGCCCTAAAGCTATATATGAAAAATAGCTTTTAAGAAAGCTATCACTGAGTTCGTGTTCACCAACCGTTCTAAGGCGCTTATCTCTTATTGATTCGATAAGACCATGCATAACAAGAACATCAGATCCTGTAGGTTTTATTTTGCTAAATTCATCCAAGTAGGCTTTGCTATCAAGGCAGAAGGGTATGCAATGAAAAACGTAGTTCTTAATTGGAATGCACTGATATTCATTGTTATGTACTATATGAATGTGCTCTAAACCTTCGAAGAGAGAAAAAGGACTTGTGGTTGAGGACGACTTTGGAGAATCATGATTCCCACTAATAATAATAGTGGGAATCTTTTCCTTTTCTAGTTTTTCCAGTTCGCTCTTGAATATATATAGTGTCCTTATCCGGGGTCTTACATGGTGGAAAACATCTCCTGCATGAATAATTGCATCTGGTTTTATATCCTCGATTATCTTTTTTATCACCTGCTTAAAACCGTCATATATCTTTTCTTCTACGATGTTTCTTCCGTATTGATCTACCTTATTGTAGGCAGAAAAGCCTAGGTGCGAATCAGCCATGTGGACTATTCTCATTCTTCTCGATACCTCATAGTTTTAATCAGGTGGTCTACTCAACTTTCTGGCCTTTGATGTACAATTTCCTTCTGCATGATCTTTTTCTTTCAAGCGCTCTAAGTATTCCTCATACAAATGGATAGTGGCTGGTATAGGGAAAGGTACATTTAAAGTGCTTATTATGGCTTCTCCTTTTTCCAAAGTCTGTATTTCTACATCAAGAGTCGTTAAATCTTGCTTAGCGGACTCTTCTAAGCATTTTCTATCATTTTTATCCCCCAGTCCCATGATGACTAGAGTATTGAATTGAGATAGTAATTGCTTATCGATTAGCTTGGGTTGTTGAGTAATCGCACAGAGCCCCACACCAAATTTTCTTCCTTCCCTTGCGATCTTCTCAAATCTAGATACGCTTCCTTCTCCTCCACCGAGGACCCGTTGCGCCTCTTCGATGGTTATAAGGCAATTCTTTCGAGCATGATCTAAATCATCGTCTTTGTACCGTTCAAGAATATGGCGTGAAAGTACTGATAGTAAGAAAAGCTCATCTCGTTCGCTGATTCTATGCATATCTATTAAAACAACATTCCCATTTTGAATATTTGCTATTATTTCTCGGATATTCGACCTATGTCCATCGATATAATCAAGATCCAAAATATCTTCTACTCTTCTGGTGATGACATCGACAGTACTATCTTGGTATTTTGAAGAGACAACACTCTCTCCATCCCTCATCTTTTCAAGCCAGGATTTTCCTTTGAAGGAGCCCCTCTTTATCGAACGTTCTATTGAGAGGATGCCTTCTTTTTGGGGCGTGCTCCAATCATTGTATCTGGCAAAAAGATCTGACGGATTTATGTCATCCCATCCTAATTTTAGCTCCACCACGTTTGGTATCTGCGCATTTTTTTTATCTGTAGAATAACATTTAAGGCCATCGCTGTACTTATTTAAATGCATAAGACCTTTTGTGTCATTTAAATTTTTTTTGCGATTTCCTAGAAGGTATTCACCATGTGGGTCGATAATTAGGAGGCCAAACTCGGAAGTACCATCCGATGCCTTTTTCATGCACGATGCAGCAAATACCTTCATGAAATTCGACTTTCCCATACCCGTAGTTGCAAAGACACCCATATGATGGTCCATGACTTTGCTGTTTAATCCCACGGAAATCTCTTCAACAACTCTACTTCCATTTCTCAGGTAACCTACTTCTAAGTCGCTACTTATTTTCTCTTTTAAGATTTCAAATTCTTCAAATTTCGCCCTTTCTACCACTGAAAATTTTGAAGGTATTGTCTTAGATTTTTTAAACTCTTTTTTACCACTCTTTTTATCGAAAACAATACAACCAAGCGGCTCTGCTACAACTCTATTAAATATTTGATCTTCATCAAAGAACTCGGTTCCTTTAAGCGCAGTGTCCCATTTTCCTTCATAGTTTGAATCATGTCGAATATCCGTAATTCTTGCAAGGAAAGTAATTTCCTCTCCTTTGATAACATTGTCTTTGATAGAAAAAATCTCGCCTAACTCAACTCTGTTATCGAACGGAATTATAAAATGAAATTCTCGAACATCTTTAGAGATGATTTTGAAAGTAGTCGTTTTTATTCCAGTTATTATCCGCTTCTCTAACAGTGCACTTTCAGAAGTCGTTTCTTCATCTTTTAATGAGGTCTCTTTTTCCATGGTAGCATTCACATTAATCGCCGTCCTTGTTTCATTCCTAGAACCGTATGGTAATCCAATGTGCCGCGAACTTGTAGATCGGTGACTCCTTTGCCACTCAATTCATCTAAGAGTAGATTATTGATATGCATTCTTTCTTGGTAAGTAATTCTAATATCTCGATGTGCTCTAAATAAAGCATGTGGATAGCCCAAACATTCTGCTGAGGTTGAATACAAGACTAAATGGCCTAATGCCTCATCAATCCTTTTTGAAACATAAGGTGGCACATCAAGCCTGAAAACAAATTCTGAATCCTGATGGAGTTTTATCACATAAATCGTTCCGTTCCAATTCTTTCCTTCAGGTTCTGGTTTTATATTTTTTTTGCTCAATTCCAGATACCAAGGGTAATCTGAGACAATTCTACTCCCGACTTGACCCGTATGGAGTACAAATGGTTTAGAATACTCTTTGCCCCAAGAAAACGTACTCGATTTACTAATTGCCAGCAGATCTACGTCTTTATACTCTGCTTGAATGGATATGTTCTCAAGAACCTTTTTAAAAGGGTCTGTCCAATATGCAAAATCTCCATCATAGAGAACGAGGTCTCCCGCCTTAGCCTCAGATATGGCATCTGATAATGCCACATATTCTTGAAGCTCCCTGTAGTAAGTAGAAATACGATCAAGTTCTGTTTTAGCTAAAACGAAACCAGTATCTATATTAAAATGTTTTTTTAAATCTTGTTCGAATTGCCTCCCATAATCTTCTGGATCGGCTTTAAAAATCTTATCAAATATAACAGTTTTTTGCCAACATTTTTTATTATAAATAACATATCCTGCCCTTATTAGGTTATATTTCAGAGAGGTCATATCGAAAATTACCCCATTACTTCCATCAACTGCGAATATATCTCCTCCAAACTCCTCCCTTGGGTCTATTTTGATGAAATCATTATTATTAACTTTTGTTTCTTCAAAGTATTGGGCTGTATTTTCCAGTGATATGTAACTCTTAATTTGTTCCGCTATTAAACCAAGCAAATTTTTATCGATCATTCAATCCTCACATAATTGTATCACTTATTTGATCTCGTAACACTCTATTGATCCGCCCGTCTTCAAAATAAAATGAGAACCATCCACTAATACATCTACACGTGGGTAATTATCCTGGATCGTAACATCCTTAAATAATTGGCTCTTGTTTATTTGACCATCCTGCGATATTAGACAAATTTGAAAATAGTTCCGATCTCCAGCACCCCAGAAAAACAGTTTATGCATCTCTAACCAGACTGCAATATTGTATTCAGAGTTTGGCGGGCATCCCAACCTCCATTTAGCAGTTCCATCTGAATTACAAAATGTTATTTCCTCTTTAGCTAAAATTAAGAATCCATTGTAGCCTGTTGTTATTGATTTGATATTCGCTTTGACTTTTATTTCCCAGAGTATATCTATTCCTGGGGAAATACCCCGAACAGTTTTATTTCCAATACGTAACAATAAATTATCTGAATTTTGAATCGATACCGCTTCATAAATAGCTGCACTAGTTTTAAGATCACGCTGCATTTCCTTATAGGCTATTTGATAGTTCTTTTTACCTACTCTGATTATCCTGTAATTGTCCAAAGTAGCTTCGTCTAACCCTGCTCCATAATCCTCACATGTCTCTGAATCAAAGGATTTTGAATCTGGTTCTATTCTCCATTTCCCAATATTAATACGCTGTACCAAATATGAAGGTCCTTGAAATACATGCATTTTTCCTTGATCTGGGTTTTTAAAATTAAATGCAGTGGGATTTGCCACAGTGCCTAATGCAAGTATTTCCTTTCCATTTGTATCCAAAACAATTAGCTTACCTGGGTCATAGGCCAAACCTTCGCCCCATAGACCAACAAAGACTGCATCTCCCTCTAGAGATATTGCGATTGATGTAATTTCTGATAGAAATGAAGTTGACCATAGCAGCTTTGATGAAAAGTCATAGCATAACACCTCATTCCATGTTGAAAAACTGCTATTCTTAGAAAGTTTGTCCTGCATTTCCCGCTCTTTTTTGGAGAGTTCTGCCTTTCTTCTTCCTATGCATATCCGCCGGTTTTTCTTATCAATTGCATAGTAATGAAATGGGTATTCGTTTAGATTGCTAAGTATTGAAGTCTTTTGAAATCCCTTACAAATTTTCACCTGCGGCGCAAAATCATCTGGAGAGGACCCTTCAGCTAGAGCCGCATGATCCGTCTTCTTAGGTTGATATGTTTGCCAGGAAGAAGCGGGTGGTGCCGCCCATAGATAATTGTCGTAGAATATGATTCGATCCTGGAACTTAAATAATTCCATGTCTCTATCACCTTCTGGGCCTTGAATCAACTCTCCGGTCTGTCTATCTAATTCGTAGCGGCGTCCGTCGTCGCAAGCGATCAAATATCTTTCTTGCTCAGGAATCGCGAAGACTGCTTTAGCCTGCTTAGGTAGCTTTGAAGAAAATTGAGTCTCACCTCGCTGGTCAAGCCAAAAGATATCGCCTGTCCTAAGGGACACTACAAGTGAGTCACCTAAAAGTCCTATGTAATTTCCAGATTCATTAAATGAATATACCCAATCAAGATTACCGAGGGAATTCCATGAGGTTAATCGACCGTTATATTCTAATATGAATATATTATTTGTTATCGGGTCTAGAATAAAGCCTGCTAGTGGGGTATTCAACGAGGTGGCCCTTATCATTCCACCTAATAGCTGTTCCGACATCTCATGAGCCCGTACTTGAATTAGTTCTTCTTTGGTTCTAGGGTTCTTAGGGAGATTGGATCTGCGTTTAGCTTCTTTAATTTTAATTTCAGCCTCGCGCAAATCCGCAAGTGCAATTCTGGAAATCAATGTGCCATTATGATTCAGGCGATACACTCGATCCATTGTGGACACAATAATTTGCTTGTTATCTCTTAGGATGAGTAAATGATATGCAGTTGCTTTGATAGTACCAAACGCTGTTTCAAATTCCTCACTAAATCGAATTCCCCATAAGCATTCTCCTTTTGGAGAAAAACTATAGAGTTCTCCGGGACCTTCAGTAGTCTCTCTTGTGCTAACCAACCAAAACTCCTTACCAATCGCAATTCTAAATGGATGCCAATTGAATTGATATAGCATAACCAAACCGGTATTAAGATCAAGATATGCTAATGAGTTTTCCGAAGATAAAATTGCACATTTTTCATCTAAGTCCAGAATATGCATCGATTCGAGTGCTGAATGTTCCATGCAAATTTTATTACTTCTGATCGGCCTAATAATAAAAAGCGTTTTATTAGCCTCTGCTATAAAACAATTGACTCCATGGTAGTGTAGCTTATATTTGCGCCTTGATCTAAGATCAAAACCAGGCAATTTTTCTGTTTGCTTTCCATTTACAAAAAAATCATCCCAACCAATGTACTCATCAACTTGTAATTGAAAAGAACCCGAGATTATAAATAAAGGAGATTTAATGAATGATATAAATTCTTTGGCTCCGGAATGCGATTGTCCTGACGAAGTTGATGGATACGATACAGCTTTTTCTAGTTTTGTTGATATATCCGAGACTTTATTGCTGGACTTTTTAAACCAATCAAGTAATCCCATATCAGAGTCTCCCCTCTATATTTTGATTATTATATTTCCATTAGTTAATAATCCAAATGTATTTCATTCCGGCTGTAAGCAGGCTGCCGGCCATGGCGGTATGCTGCACAAAGGGAAGAGTGATCTCCTCACCCCAAAAGAGGGAGCTGGACTTGGCCACCGCCAGAAGGGCGACTCCCTTTTCCTCTGCCCGGGCGAAGATGACGGCAAGAGCGCCCCTCAGGAGTTCAAAGACGTCAAAGCTGCCGTCGTAAAGGATGATGTCTCCGGCATGGGCCTCGCTCAGAGCTTCATTTATGGCCACATACTCCTGCATCTCTCGATAGTAGCTGGAGAGTCGATCCAGATCCGATTCCTTGAAATCGACTCCTTTCAGGCCGAAGAATTGCTCCAGATAGGGGTCGAACATATTTGTGCATTGCTTCGGGTCAGCCAGAAAGACATCGTCAAAGGTGATGACTGTGCGCCTCCATACTCTTCCCTGGTAGACGGCATAGCCTGCCCGGATCAGGTTCACATTGGCCGTCGACCAGTTGCAGATGGAGACATTGGAGCCGTCCACTGCGAAGATCTCTCCGGCAAATTCACAGGGCTCCACGAGTACGAAGTCGCTGCTTTGCACCCCCGTCTCGGCCTGATACCGGTCAATTCCGTTCAGGGAGATATGATCGCGGATCATTTCAGCAACAAGGGAAAGGCGGCTCTTATCTTCCATTCAAAATTATTGTGAGATTGGCAAAGTATATACGGATTGCTCCCTGCAGTCAGTTGAAAAAAAGATAAGATAAGGCGTTTGCTCAAATCAATCTCTTCCAGGACACTCAACAACTCTCACATGGTTCATGAGAAAAAGCAAATTAGCTAAACAGTTTCTTGTTTCTTTGGGTCCGAAATTAAGCGTTTACGCAATCGGAAATTGCCTGCGCACATATCCACCAAGGGAACTTCCTTATTCTTTGCTTGGATAGCGATTCTAGCCCAATCAAAATTTGATAATCTCTTTAACATTTTATTTCACCTACGTCTATTACCAGTTATTACTGCCCGACAGTCACGATCCCTTGTGATGATGAACTAAACCCGGCAATAAAAAATGTATCTAGCTTGATGCCAGCCTTGTATTCGTCAGGCCATTTCACACGGAAGATGATAAATTGATTAATTCTGCTTGGAAGCCATCTTCATTCCTTCAGCTTTATTCTTCTCTGCTCTTGCAGCCATGAAACTGGCCTGTGCATTATCTATAATGGTGTCTTTAAATAAAAGGCTTTTGGTACCAAAATTTTTAAGTGCCATGATATATATAAACTTTAAGCCCATCCAGCGTAATGAAATTATTTGGGGGAAAAGAATATCTTCGAATATCATATGAAAAAAACTGCGAAGAGTAAAAATATAAGTGTTTTTTACGCAAATATGCGCATTGTCCCCACGATTTTGTTGCCCGAAAAATCGAACAGCTTAAAATCCAATTGATGGAATCTATCGGGATACTCTTTGACGATCTTGTTTGCGCTTACTGCCATATTCTGCAACTCGTACCCAATGGTATCCACGCCGCCGTCACTAAACTCACTGAGATTGCCCTGAATGGATAGGTTCTCTCCATTTATGCTGGCCGTCCTCTCATAATATTCGTTGGCCAGAACGCCCCTGGCAAACTGCAGTATCTCCTCATCCGATGTGGCCGAGATTATTCCGACTGATGCGGAAATTATAGCTATCATTATAAGCAAAGCAGATTTCATTTGGTTCTCCTCCCAAAACATCATATTTAGCAGAGAAGAAAAGGTTTTTGCACAGGCCAAGCCCCGATTCCAGGAAAGAGAAATGAAAAGGAGGGAGGCAAAAGCCTTCGTGTAGGAGGGGAAAACAGAATTGACTTTTGCCGCTCATACCTCTGCGATCAACGAATAAACAGTTTTTGGTATTCGTCCATTAACGAATAGCGTTTGTCAAGCTGGGGTTCTTTTTCTGATCAACGTCGATGTTCCTTTTCGCTCTCTCTTCCGTCATCACTCGAAAGACTCCAGTCACCACGCCGACCATTGCCGGAGCCAGGAAGAATCCGGCGATTCCGGCGACAAGGCCACCTCCTAGGAAGGCAAGCAGCACCAGCAGCGGATGCAGCGATGACTTGGTGTAGACGATATAAGGCCGGATGACCAGCTCCGCGATATGGACCAGAATCGAGGCGGCCAGGAAGAAGAGAGCGGCATCCAGAGGCCCGACCTCGATGTACCGGCCCACTGCTGTGGGTATGAAGACCAGCCATGTCAGAAATGGCACCATACCGGCCAGGAAGACGATGCTGGCCATGGCGAGGGGCCGGGGAACGGCAAATATGTAAAATATGGCCACCGAGGTAATCCCGCCCACGATGGCTGTGTAGATGCTGCCCATATAGATGCCGCAAAGAATGCGGTCTATTCTGGTCAGGCAGCGCAACTCAAAGCTGTCGTTTTCCAGACGGAAAAGCCCCCTTACGGCCTCTCTTAGCTGGTCTCCATCGAGCAATAAAAAGTAGCAGACGCAAAAGGCAATTAAGAAATTGACTATCCCCAGGGTAATGGTTGAGCCCAGACTGAAGAATGGCAGACTTGCCAGGAGATTGAGGCCCATTCCCATCAAATTGGCCATGCCCCGCGAGATTTCATCGAATATCGCTTGTGGGATATGGACGCTGGTGACCAATTCAAAGATGAGGGAGATGATCACCTTCTCATGGCTCTCCAGCCAAATGATCTGTTTTGATGCCTCGATGACCCCCGTGGCAAAGATCGCAGAGAGCGGAACCACAATGCAGATGATAGCCGCCAGAGAGCCGATGCGCCGCCTCTTTCCGAATAGATCACGTACTGGTCGGCCCACATAGGCAAAGACGAGGCCCAGGACCAGACCGTCGAGAAGCGGCCAGATGTAGTAAGAAAGCAAGATGATAAGGGCTAGCGTGAAGCCCATCAGCCAATTTTTCCTGTCCAAGCGCATTGGCAGATCAAGTTGCATTCTACACACCGGGGAGCGCATCTCCTGGATTTAGGGGCGTTGTCCCGGGAACCGCCCCAATCCATGTGAAGTATGAATCAGCCGGATAGCCAAGAACTCTTCCACTGGCATCCGGTATCAGTACTCCGGTGCTCGATGATCGAGGCGAAACGGCAATGGGCGAGAGCATGAACTCATTAATCAAGGTCTGGTTGTCAGCAAAAGAGGTCCAAAGAAACTGGTTATAGTTCTCCAGGTAGGTGTTAAACTGCCCGGCAGATTCCATGACATACTGGCCTTTTCCATGGTACTCGCCCATAAACAGCCCGATCTTCAGCCCATTGGCCACTCCTCTCTGATAGTCGGTCATCTCCCCGAAAACGGCCGGAACGACTATCATGAGCATAAATAAAACGGCTAATGCCGCGATCAACTTCATTCTAAATGTCATCTCCAGGAGATCTGCTAACATTGCATAAGCTTTTAGCTTTTTGCATCACTATCAAGATGAAAACAAAAAAATTTAACGATAGCAAAAAAGGATTATTTTATTCCTTTAAAGCACTCCTCCAGATGCTTATCTCTTGGCCTTTTTGTCATCAGGCTTACGGCCACTGTTGCCAGTATCCCCAGCGGTAGAGCTACTAATATCGGATCTACCACCGGCCAGGGCATCGAAGCTACCAGCACATCCCGGCCAAAGATCATCTTGCATATCCCCAGAGGCACGGCCTCGGCTTTATGGATGAACAGATACCAAAAGATTGTCACGAGCGTCCCGGTGAATAGCCCGGCAATGGCTCCGGCTTTGGTAGCTCCTTTCCAGTAGAGTGCACTGGTGTACATGGGCAGGAAGGCGGCAGCGCACAGGCCGAAGAAGATGGCGGTGCCACGAGCGATGATGTTGTCGGGCAGGATATAACCCAGGGTTACGGCAATTATCATGGCGACAATTATTCCCATCCTGGTGACCAGTATGGACTTGCCGCCTTTTTTATGAGTAATCGTCTCATAAATATCCCTGCCAATAGCGCTTCCCTGGGTGTGGAACTGGGAGCTGGAGGTGGACATGGCAGCCGCCAGAAGCGTGAGCATGAAGAGGTAGACAAACCACTCCGGAGTGGCCGCGTTGATGTAAAGGGGAATTATGCTGTCTGCATTTCCCGCGGCAATGTTTATGGATATATTTCCCTGGTTTTGCAGGAAGAAGACATTGGAGAGAGCTCCCACAGTGAAAGCCACACCTGTCATCATGAGAATGAAGATGCCACCGATCAAGACGCCCCGGTTAAGCTCCCGGTTGGACTTGACGGTCATAAAGCGCACCACAAGCTGGGGCATTGCCAAAACGCCGATTCCCACACCAAGCACGATAGTCGATACCAGTGTCCACCACCAGGTGCTTCCCAAAACTGGCATTGCCGTCCAGCCGGCATCTCCCTGAGCGGCAAGCTTTGCCGGAACCAGATTTGCCATATCGGTGAGAGCCTGATGGGCAGGAATGATTCCTCCCAGATGGGAATAGGTGATGAAGAGCAGAAATATCATGCCTACGAACATAATTGTTCCCTGCAAGGCATCGGTGTACATGACGCCGCGTAGCCCCCCCCAGATTACATATGCAGCTATTATTACCGAATATACGAGAAGCGCCACATCAAAATCTATGGCAAGAGTCGTCTCCATGAAACGGGCCGCGCCTATCAGGACCACCGAGGCGTAAAGGGGCATTCCCAGGAATATCACAATGCCGCTGAAGTACTGGATAAACCTGCTGTCAAATCTCTTTCCCAAAAGCTCGGGGAAGGTCATGGCATTGAGATTGTGGCCCATCTTGCGGGTTCGCTTGCCATAGACGATGAAGGCCACGAAGATGCCCACGAAGATGTTCAAGAATGTCAGCCATAACAGGCCCATGCCGAAAAGGCCGGCTGTGCCGCCGAAGCCGACGATGGCCGAGGTGCTGATAAAGGTGGCACCGTAGCTCATAGCCATGATGTAGGGATGGGTCTTTCTGCCCGCCACCAGGTAGCCCTCTGAGTCCTTGGTTGATTTCCAGCCTCTGTAACCCAGATAGAGGGTGGCAAGAAGGTAAATTATAATAATTAAATTAAGCAGAAGAAGATTCATTCTAGATCACATATCCCAGCTCTTTTTCCTGCATCTCTTCTTCACTCTCTTCCCAGGCTTCTTCCGCTCTTATCTCCAAAGCCTCCAGTTCTCCTTCTCGATTCCAGTTTACCATACCGTAAATCAGACACAACAGTGCGCTGAAGATGCAAAGAAGGTAGACACCCCAAATCCAAGGATCATCAATGCCGAGCATGCTTTCCACCAAATCGATTGCTGCTTATTGTGATGTGTGGTAGCATGTAGCATTATAGCAAGCTATAAGGATGTCGGTCAGGAATATATATTACAATTAATGCAGATCTGATTTGTTGTCGTCCAGGCATTACCGTAGCTGTACGGGACCTTTTTTGTAGGGGGGTGATTTGGGAAAAGTATAAGACTACTTGCGTGGATTTCGGGATCTTGCGATGCTCGAAACCCTGAATTTGCCAATATTTCCGTCGTGGCTTTGGCTGCGGTTCTCATCCTCATCGCCGTCCGGCAGGTGGGCAAGAATAGTCTCGCCATCTGGCAGATTATGCTGCTGGGCGCGTTAGTGGTTCTCTTCACCGGCCAGATATCGCCTGAGGATGCGCTTTTCGCCATAAACCCGGATGTGATGATCTTTCTGGGAGCAATGTTCGTGATCGGTGAATCCATGCAAAGAAGCGGCTATCTCCTTTTCCTGTTCAATCGACTCTTTTGCCGGGCCCGCAATCTCGATCAGCTTCTGCTTCTCATTCTGTTTGCCATGGGCTCTCTCTCGGCTCTGCTCATGAATGACACCCTGGCCATCATCGGCACGCCGCTCATGCTCTACTTCGCCCGGACGCTCAAGATCGACCCTAAGCTTCTGCTCCTCACTCTGGCCTTTGCCGTGACCATAGGCAGCGCTATGAGCCCCATCGGCAATCCGCAAAATCTGCTCATCGCCGTCAATGCAAATATCCCCAATCCATTTTTCGTATTTTTGCATTATCTGCTGCTGCCCACAGTTGCAAATCTTCTGCTGGCCTATCTGCTGCTCAGACACCTCTACAAAGGGCAGTTTCAGAACAGAACGCTGCAGATCTGCAGGGAAGAGATCTCGGATCCGGCATTAGCCCGTCTCTCCCGCATATCTTTCGTTCTCCTCTTCGCTTTGATTCTGGCCAAGATGGGGGCAGTAATCCTGGGCGTTGGCGGCGAGTTTCGACTGACCTACATCGCCCTTATCTCGGCGCTGCCTATCCTCCTTTTCAGCAGCAAAAGGTGCGTGGTCTTGAAAAACATAGACTGGTGCACTCTGATCTTCTTTGCCGCCATGTTCGTTCTCATGGATGCGGTCTGGAGGTCGGGGTCTTTTCAGTCTCTTCTGGCTGCATCGAATGTCGATCTGGCCTCTATTCCCACCATTCTGGCTTTCAGTGTCCTCTTAAGCCAGCTCATCTCCAATGTGCCGCTGGTGGCCCTCTGTCAGCCGCTGCTCGTCAATCCAACGCCGCAAGCGCTCATGGCCCTGGCCGCAGGAAGCACCATCGCAGGAAACCTCTTCATCTTAGGAGCGGCGAGCAACGTGATAATCATTCAGAATGCGGAGAAGGGCGGCGAGACACTGACCTTCCTGGAGTTTGCCAGGGCGGGGGTGCCGCTGACGGTGCTGAACGTGCTGGTTTACTGGCTATTTCTTTAAATAATGATAAAAACAGATAGAACAAGGATGAACGAGGACTCGACAGTCTCATGCTACGACAGACATGCGAGAGATTATGACCTCTATCAGTCTGCTGTGGTTTCCGGCTATCAGGAGATGCTCGACCTCGTAGCCGAAGCATGCCGGCGCTATCTGCCCCAGGAAGCGAAGCTCATCGATCTGGGCTGCGGGACAGGCAATGCCGCTCTGGCCGTTCTCCAAAAGATGCCATCGGCCAGGATCTATCTCATCGACGGCTCGGAGAGAATGGTCAGGGTGGCTGCTGAGAAGATCTCCCGCGCCTATCCCCGGGCGATCCTGGGCTGCAAGGTGGCAGACCTGGCGGGAAGCGATTGGGACGAAGGCATCGGGGGAGTGGGCCTTGTAGGCGAAGGGTATGACGCCATCATCTCCACTCTGGTCTTGGAGCACCTGCCCTTTGATCGCTACAAAATGGCCATGGCAAAATGCTACAGTCTGCTTCGGCCTGGCGGCTGGCTCCTGGCGGCAGAGGGCTACGCAGAAGCGGGAAGCGATATGCAAGAGTGGTTCTTCCAGGAGATGGAAGAGCGGCGCAAAGCAGTTGATCCCAGGCTCTCCGATTTCGTGGCACGGCTGCGGGACGAGAAGGAGACGCATTACTACGCCAGCAAGGCCGAGAAAGAAGAGTGGTGGAGGCAGGCGGGATTTGTGCAGGTCAATATTCTCTGGCAGTACCTTTGCATTGCCTTGATGGCGGGAAGAAAACCGTCGATTTCATAAAAATTCCCGCCAGCTAGTTAAACCAACCGCCCAATAAATGTCCAATAAATCTGTGGGGAAGCAAGAATGGCAGCAAAAAAGATCACTATCGCATTGATTCAAACCTCTGTCTCCGAGGATCTCGATCTCAACCTGAAAAGAACCATGGAAATGGTGAGAAAGGCAGCAAGCAAAGGTGCCCAGATCGTCTGCCTGCAGGAGCTTTTCCGCACGCGCTACTTTCCCCAGTGGGATCAAAAAGACGCTGCCGCTCTAGCGGAGACCATTCCCGGCCCGACCACAAAGGCCTTTTCGGAACTGGCGAAGGAGCTGGAGATAGTGATAATAGTACCCGTATTCGAGATGGATGAGTCCGGCTTCTACAACTCTGTTTCTGTGATCGACGCGAACGGCTGCTTTCTTCCCACCTATCGCAAGGTCCATATTCCCCATGATCCTCTTTTTTACGAGCAGAGCTATTTCACCCCCGGCGAGGAGATCCGGGTTTACGATACTCGCTATGCCAGATTTGCGGCGCTCATCTGCTATGACCAGTGGTTCCCGGAAGCGGCGCGTGTAGCTGCCCTGCAAGGAGCCCAGATTATTTTCTATCCCACAGCCATCGGCTGGATTAAAGACGAGGAGGGGCCGGATGAGGGCGATTGGCATGATGCCTGGGAGACGGTGCAAAGAAGCCATGCCATCGCCAATAGCGTCTATGTGGCTGCGGCCAACAGGGTCGGCTATGAGGAATCCCTGGTATTTTGGGGCAGCTCCTTTGTCTGCGACCCCTTCGGCAAAATCCTGGCCCGGGCCGGCAGCAGCGAGGAGGAGGTGCTGGTGGCGGAGCTGGACCTGGCCAGGAACAAGGTGGTGCGGGAGGGCTGGGGCTTTTTCAGAAACCGCCGGCCAGATGTCTACTGGCCTCTCATCGAGATGGTGCAAGAGGAAAGGCCGGATAGCAAGGCAAGAATGGATCTCTGCCGGCAGGAGACGCCCCGCTCTTTAGGCTACCATATGCCGGCAGAGTGGGAGCGCCATGAGGCCATCTGGCTCTCCTGGCCTTATGACCAAGACAGCTTCCCGGAGATCAAGGCGGTGGAGAATGTCTACCTGGCCATCATCAAAGCCATTCACAAAAGCGAGGTTGTCAATCTGCTGGTCAAAGACGAGCTTGTGCAAAAGGATGTGGCGGACCGGCTGAGAGACGAAAAGGTCGATTTGCACCGGGTTCATTTCCACCAGATAAATTATGCAGATGTGTGGTTCAGAGACTACGGCCCCACCTTTGTGGTCCGTGAGAATGAGGCGGGAAAGAGCGTTGCCGGCGTAAACTGGATCTTCAATGCCTGGGGCGAGAAATATGCAGAGCTGATGGGAGACACAAAAATTGGCAGCCTCATCAACGACGACCTCAAGATGAAGTACTTCCTGCCGGGAATCGTCATGGAAGGCGGCTCCATCGATGTGAATGGCTGCGGGACTGTGCTCACCACGAAGCAGTGCCTGCTCAATAAGAACCGAAATCCATCATTGAACAAAGAGGAGATCGAGAGCTACCTCCGGGAATTCTTGGGTGTGCAGAAGGTCATCTGGCTGAAAGAGGGCATCGCCGGAGACGACACGGACGGGCATGTGGACGACATCGCCAGGTTCGTGGATCCGACCACGGTTTTATGCGCCTATGAGGATGATCCCGAGGATGAAAACTACCCGGCCCTGAAACAAAACTACGAGCAGCTCTGCCGGGAGACGGACCAGGACGGCCTTCCCCTGACGGTCATCAAGCTGCCCATGCCCGGGCGCGTTGGGGCAGAGCGGCGGCTGCCCGCCAGCTATGCCAACTTCTACATCGGCAACGATGTGGTCATGGTGCCGGTCTTCGGGCACAGGAACGACAGTGTGGCGCTGAGGATAATTCAGGATGCCTTCCCGGAGCGAAAGGTCGTGGGCATCAACTGCCTGGAAATGGTGCACGGGCTGGGCACGATCCACTGCATCAGCCAGCAGCAGCCGGCGGGGTGAACTAAATCATACACGATGGGAAACCTTTGGATATGCCTATTTTAGATATGTCTCTCTCTCAGGTATCCATCCCAGTTTCCGTTCGATGATGGCCTCGGCGTTCTCAGTCAGGATTAAGCGTTGTGCCTTGTGCCTTCCGGTTTTTGCTATTACATGTGGGTCACTGATCTTTCTGGCTTCGGCCCTGATCCTATAGCCTTTTATGGAGTCTCCAACCTCGTAATACTCCATCAAAGAACCTCCAGGCGTCCTTCTCTCTTCAACTCTTCTACAATCTGGCATACCAATTTGTAATCGAGTTCAAGGTCTTCCTCAATATCAGAAGGATAGGCTTCTCCTCTTTCCTGGAAGTATCCCCTGACTTCCTTTTTGGCGGTCTCATAATCCACGTCGCGATATTTTATCGTTTTAATGGCCGCAAGCTTGTCCCTGATGGCATCTCTGACAAAGTCTGAGGTGTTCAGGTAGATTCCAGAGGTAACTAATTGCCTGATCTGCTCTAATTCCCAGGCAGAGACCTTTGACCCAATAACATGCCCTTCAGATCTAACAACATCCATCATGCTCTTTTAATATGTTAAACTGATTAAAGGGCATTTCGGTAATTTGGCTGCATTCATGAAAAAAATAGATAACTAATGCAAATGTGATGATACCTTTACCGTCTCATGAAATCAATAAATCCCTGCTCCACGTCTACAGACACCAGCTCTACACGGATCTGGTCTCCCACATCAAGGCCTTTGCTTCCGCTCCTGAGCATTCCTTCCACAGGAATATCCAAAAGCCGGGCCCAGGTGCCTTTTTCCGATGCACCCGTAACCATCGCCTCAAAGCGCTCTCCAATTCTCGATTCGAGCAGAAGCGCGGCTGCAGACTTGCCCACTTGCCGCTCAACTTTGGTAGCTGCATCCTCTTTTTTCGTGCAATTCTCGGCCAGAAAATCCAGCTCGTCCAGGCTGTAGGGCATCGGCCTCTTTTCAATGGCCGCTTTGAGCAGGCGCTGCGTGATCAGGTCGGGATAGCGGCGGTTGGGAGCAGTGGAATGGGTGTAATCCTTGACTGCCAGGCCAAAGTGTCCGGTGGCTTCTTCTCCAGGCAGCTCAGCCACGTATTCGCCATTTCCCAGAAGCTTGATCACGGCTAAAGAGAGATCCGGGAAACGCAGCGGATCGGACTCTTTCATCATGTGGAGAAACATCTCCAGCTTTCTGGCATTGGGATTCTTGGGAAGCTTGAAGGCGTGCTCAGCAGCAATCTCGACGATTCGACCCCATCTTCTGGGAATGCGCACCACACGACGGATTGAGGGGAAATTTCGGGCTGAGAGGTAGCGCACCGTTACGCCGTTGGCGGCAATCATGAAATCCTCGATGATCTCCTTGGCCCGGTTCTTTTCCTCCACCTGCAGATCGCTGATTTTGTCGCCATCAAATACCGGCTTGGCCTCAATGGTCTCCAGGCTGAGCGCGCCTTGAGCATGGCGAAGGCCCTTCATCTTCTGGGCGACCTGATCCTGAAGCAGAAGGTTCTCGGCCAGCCCCTCCACAGCTGCCACCGCCTGGGGCACGGGCGTCTTTCCCTCCAGCCAGGCACCCACGCTATTGTAGGCCAGCTTGGCATGATTGCGCACAGCCGCCCGGTAGACGTCCGAGTCCAGGAGAGATCCGTCCGGGCCGATTGTCATCTCCACTACAATGGCCAGGCGGTCCACTTCAAGATTCAGGGAGGTGAGATTGGTGGACAGCTTCACCGGCAGCATAGGAAATATCTGGGCGGCGGTGTAGATCGAGGTGGTGTTGTGCTGGGCGTCCCTGTCGATGGCGGAATCCTTCTTGACCAGTGCATCCACATCCGCCACAGCGACGCGAATCTTTGTCTTTCCTTGCGGCAACTCTTCGGCAAAGGAGAGCTGGTCGAGGTCCTCAGAGTCATCATTGTCAATGGAAGCCCAGAGCAGGCCTCTCAAGTCACGAGTCTCAGCAACGCCGCTTACCTTTGCCGGACCCTTAATCCCGGCAAGCTCCGAGACGGCTTGAGTGGAAAATTCTGGGAGCAGCCCCCGCGTAAGCATGACTCGCCTGGCGATGTTCTGCAGGGTGACGCGGCTATGGATGTCATCGTTTTTTGGATTTGTTTCTTTATTCATTTTACGTATCTCCTCTATTGTTTAGCATAATTTTTGTTGGGATGGATCAATCTGTCTGTCAAGCACATCCCCTGTTAAAGCATAGGAATGCAACAACCGTTATATTATCTAAACGCATTGGAAAGAGCTGGTGCAAGAACTGTGACTTTCAGATAAGAAAGGCCGGGAGTGGCAAACTCAGCTCTCTTTTCCAGATTCTACATCCGAATTCTTGATTACCTACTTGTTGCACCTCACTACTCATGCATTCCAACAACCTCACCCAGAAAAACGCCGTCGTCTCCTGGACTGGTGGAAAGGACGGCTGCTACTCCTGCTACAAAGCTATGAAAGATGGCTACAATATCACCCATCTCCTGCATTTCACTAACCTCAAGAAGACCGGCTCACATGAACTCAACCCCGCCCTCATTCGAGCACAATCCCAGGCCCTGGGCCTTCCTCTCCTGCAGCGCAATTTTCATTCCTACGAGGAGGAGTTCAAGAAGGCAGCCCAGGAGCTGCGAAGTCGGGGCGAAGGAATTGACGCTGCAGTTTTCGGGCATATCGAGACCCACAAGCCGCTGGTGGACAGGATCTGTCGTGATCTGCATATCGATTTGATCCTGCCTCTCTGGAAAGAGAACACCGAGAAAATCATAAATGAGATCATCGACGCCGGATTTGATGCGATTTTGGTCAGTGTGAGGGACGGTTTTCTGGGAAAGGAGTGGCTGGGCCGCAGGATCGATGATAAATTCTTAGCCGATTTGAGAGCGGCCAACAGCACTGTCGATGCATGCGGCGAGAATGGAGAGTTTCATACCCTCGTCCTGGACGGTCCCATATTCAAGAAGAAGATAGTAATAACCAGGAGCGATCCAATTCATAAAGAAGGCTACTGGTTCCTGAACATCACAAATTTCGATTTGCAGGAAAAATAATGATCCGTGTGCCGCAGCACTCCATCAAACCTGCCAGATCTCTCTTGGCATATTGGTGAGGCGCACGGCCCCCCCAGGCGTGGTCAGGTAGGTGTCCTCTATTCCCAGCACGCCCTTGTCTGGATAGAATATCTTGGGCTCGATGGCGATGGCCATGTTGTTTTGCAACTTATGATCCAGAGGGCCGATCACCGGGTATTCGTCCAGCTCTAGCCCAACGCCGTGGCCCACAAAACCGCATTTATTGCCGTTGGTCCCGCCCAGAGAGTCCTGGTAGCCGAGCCTTGCTCCCTCTGCCTCGGACAGCTCAAAAAGCTCTCTTCCCGTCCGGCCCGCAGCAAGCTCTCCGGCCACAGTCTCTTCTATCTGGCAGGCGGCTTGATAGGCATCCTCCAGCTCTGCCTCCAGCTTTCCTAGCGAGAATATGCGGGTGGCGTCTGCAATGTACCCATTGTAGATGCCCACGCAGTCCACGAATACCGGCTCATTTCTCTTGATCTTGGAAAAACTTGCCCCCTGAGGAAATATCAAAGATGTGCCCCGGCCGCCACTGGGCGAAGCCAGGAAGCTGGGGAAGGCCGCCTCCGCCCCGGACATGACATGGCCTAACGGCACTATGCTGTTGAACCTGCGAAAACGCAGCGACCCCTGATGGCCAATGGAACGCATCACCGACTCGATGTGGCAGATCAGGTCAACCTCTTTCATGCCTTCTTCCAGATAGTTCGGGACTGAGGAGAAGCCCACCTCTAAGATCCTGGCCGCCTCTTTTATCAGGCCCAATTCAAAATCGGACTTGACCGAGCGAATGTGTTTGATCTTTTCAGCAACATCAACAAACCTGGCATCTTCCAGGGATTTATCCACTTTGAAGTAGAAGCTACAGGGGAGCACATCCATCTCCAGGCCGACGGTGGCTTTTTCCGGGATATTCAGGTCAGATTTCAAATTTCTCATATTCTTAAGCGGCCGCACCTCGAGGGGCGACTCCTGCACAGCCCTCTCCAGGCTTCTCCTCATCATCACCACCGGCTCGCCGTCTCTGGGGATGTAGACCAGTCCATCCTGGGCGGTACCGGAAAAATAACACACATCTACGGCATGAAACAAAAGTGCGCCATCCATCTCGTCCATCTGTGACTGAAACGTCTTTATCCTGCACTCGATCTCTGATTTAGGGGAAAGAACATACTCCATTTTGCAGACCTCATCTATCATTCCATCATTTGGGGTTGGAACGGTATTTTCGGATGTTATCCTCCTTTATTTAGGTAACCAATGCCATCAGCACGGATAAAGCCAAATACAAAGAAGTCTAAAAACCCTATTAAATGAAGCGCCTTATTGCCTGTGTCTCAGGTCAGGTCCAGAAGGTAGGCTATAGAAGGAGAGTCACGCAGACAGCGAAAGCCTTCGGCCTAAAAGGAATAGTCGAGAACCTGGACGACGGCAGGGTAGGGATTATCGTCGAAGGCGAAGATGAGAAGCTAAAATGGTTTGAAAGTGCCATCGACATAAAGAATACGCTTATCCAAGTTGCCTCTATCGAAAAATCATATTATCCAGCGGTTGGCGAGTTTAATAGTCCCGATCATCCTAGGACCCCGACCATCTTCAGTCCGATATAGACCATCAACATTACAAAGATGTACTTCAGCTTCTCCGCAGGCAGCCTATGAGCCATCCTTACGCCCCACCGAGTGGTGAAGATGCTTGCTCCCGCCAGCAGAACAAACTGAAGCAGATCGATGTAGCCCACACAGTATGCCGGAAGCCCGGGCACACCCCACCCGTTAACCACATAGGCGATGACACCGCCCACTGCATTGAAGGCAATTGTTACCGACGAGGTGCCGATGGCCTGATACATGCCAAAGCGCATGGCAATGACCATGGCAGGCACCAGTATCACTCCGCCTCCGATCCCAGTCAGACCGGATAAGACCCCAACACATAGTCCCCAAAAAACATACTGCAAAAGGCTTTCTTTTGTCTCTCCCTCCAAACCATCCTGTCTGGGCAGCAGACTCCTGGCAAAGAGCATCCTCAGCGCTGCTAGCAATACCACAAACCCAAAGACCATCCTGAGCAGGTCTCCGGGTGCATGAGCCGCAATGCTCCCGCCCAAAAATGCACCAATCAGGCCACAAAGGCCCATGATGATTCCCGGTCGCCAGAGAACCACGCCCCGGCAGCTATGGCCCCGGCATCCGGAGAGAGCTGTGGGCAAAACGACGGCCAGAGAGGTACCAAAGGCAATCCTGGTGGCCAGGGTGGGATCGATTCCCATGGAGGTCAGCACCCAGATCTGCACGGGCACCATGAGAAAGCCGCCCCCGATGCCGAGTAGGCCGCAGGAAAAACCGACTGCTACACCTGTGGCCAGCAGCACCAAAACATATTGGAAAAAGGATGACTCAATCAAGTTTCGCTTCTTGCCCAGATGGGGTCAAATTGTGTCATTGCATCCAACTGCAAATTAATTGCATTACAGTTCCCTGTGCTTGGCTGCAATCTCCTCCGCCAGCCGGTCCAAAGCCAGAAAATCTGCCTCTTTGGGAATGCCTTTGGCCACTACGGGATCAAAGAATTGCACCTTCAGATTGGGCATGGCGGCGGTGATCTGCTCCAGCATCTTGCCACCCCAGCCAAAGGAGCCGATGATGGAGGCATATCTTGTCTTGGGCCGCAAAGCATTGGCCAGCATGGCAGCATAAAGGGCCAGGGGATGGGCTCCGGCCAGAATGGTGGGCGTGCCTATGACCACGGTCGCCGCGTCTACGAGTGACTCGGCCAGCTCTCCTACATCGTAGTTTGTGAGATCGAATTGTCTCACACCCACTCCCCGGGAGATGAGAGCATCTACCAGGTAGTTGACCATGATGCGGGTGGACCCATGCATGGAAACGTAAGGCAAAACCACCTGATTTTTCACCCCATCAGAGGCCCAATCGCGATAAGCATCCAGTATGAAACGGGGCCTGGCGTAGAGCAGGCCGTGGCTGGGAGCGATGATCTCAATTGCCATACCCTCAATCCTGTCCAGGTGCCGGTTGATGCTCTGACGGAAGGGCATCATGATCTCGGCGTAATATCTTTTAGCAGCCCTGTAGACGGCTGCTTCATCGCCGGCATAAAGGTCGCTGCTGGCCAGGTGCGAGCCCAGAAAATCGCAGGTAAAGAGTATGCGCTCCTCGGCCAGATAGGTGAATATCGTATCAGGCCAGTGCACCCAGGGTGCATGAATGAACTGGAGGCTCTTGTCGCCAAGAGATATCTGCTCTCCATCTTTTACTTCTTGAATTCGGTCCTTGCTCACCAGGCCAAACAATACCAGCAAATCCAGGCACCTGGCGGAGCCGAGCACTTTAGCATCGGGGTAAAGATCAAGCAGCCGTTTTAGGCTTCCCGAATGGTCCTGTTCGGCATGCTGGGCGATTATGTAATCAATTCTCTTAATGCCCAGTGCTAACAGGTTGCCCAGAAGCACAGCGGCCATGGAATCGTCAACGGCGTCGATAAGCACCGTTTTCTCGCTTCCCTCGATCAGATAGGAGTTATAGCTGGTTCCCTCAGGCAGAGGGATCAGAGCATCAAAGAGCCTGCGATCCCAGTCGATTGCTCCGACCCACTTAACGCCAGGTTTGATATCTCTTATGAGCGTCATCTATATCTTTTCCTCAGTCCCAACTATTTCATCTCTTCGAAATCATTCTTCGAGGCTCCGCACTGCGGGCAGGTCCATGTTTCCGGCAGATCTGCGAAGGCGGTTCCAGGAGCTATTCCTGAGTCGGGATCTCCTTTTTCGGGATCGTAAACATATCCGCAAATAGTGCATTTATATTTTTGAGACATAGTCATATTTACGCCTGCAAAGTATTTAGTCCAATCGCAAGGAAAAAACTAAATAATAATGAAATTCAACACATATGCACTATCGGGGTGTAATAATGGCCAACGCCGCATCCAAACGAGAAGGCAAATTCAAATGCAAGATATGTCGTCTGGTCTTTGAATCAAAAGAAGAATTGAAGCTGCACCTGGTGGAGGATCATAACGATAATTGAACCGGTTTTATAATCCAGAATTTGCCACATGAAAAAAACTTGCAGCATGCTGCGCCGCCATTTAAGTTTTTTTCCGGCCGGCACGCTGTTCTTCCTTTATGGCTCTTCGCGATTTTCCAGTGTTCACCCTTTGCGGTTAGTATACTTTCCAGTATTACATTAGCCACACGATGCAAAAAGCGCCCTCTTTTTACTGGCCGCTCTGCTCATGATGATGATAAGGATGCGACAGTTCCGAGAAAGCGCGCACCATAACCTCATTAATGGTAGGATGAATTACCTGCGATTTTATAACAGGCATCAGATCCTGGTACTCGGTATTCATGAGGTAGACCACCTGCTGCACCAGTTCCGAAGCCATTGAACCCACAACCGTTGCTCCCAGGATGCGTCCCGTCTCCTCTTCCAGGATCACTTTGACCAGGCCATTCTCTTCGGCCATGGCCACACCCTTGGCTACATCCAAATATGTAGCCCGCCCTATCAGCACTTTCAGTCCGGCAGCGATTGCGTCCGCTTCTTTCATACCCACGCTTGCCACCTGAGGATAGGTGAAAATGGCATAAGGCACCGCATGGTAGTCGACGGCTTCCCGGTCATCGCTATCTTTGGCGCGAAGCAAATTATGAGAGACTATCTCAGACTCGTAGTTGGCCGTATGCCGGAACATATGCTTGCCGATGGCGTCTCCTATTGCCCAGATATCTTTTTTGCCGGTCTCCAGAAACTCATTCACGACAATCCAGCCCTTGCTGTCTGTCTTTATGCCGCTCTTCTCCGGGCGAAGCAGATCGGAGTTGGAGCGGCGGCCAGCAGCCAGGAGGATCTCGTCAGCTTCAAACCGGTGGACACTGCCGTCCTCCATATTTTTGGCAGAGACGACCTTCTTGTCACCCCTTTTCTCGACAGAGATTACCTCATGGCCGGTAATCACTTCCATATGCCGGGAGAGCACCTTTTGCACCAATCTGGACGCTTCCGGGTCCTCGCCCTTGAGCACCAGAGGGCTGCGCCCCAGTATTGTAACATGCGTTCCCATGGCCGAGAAGAAGTGGCCGAATTCGCAGCCGATGTAGCCTGCCCCAATGATGATCAGGCTTGCTGGCAATGCCTCTAGCTGCAGCAAAGAGACATTATCCAAATAGCCCGTCTCCAGCAGGCCGGGAATAGGCGGCACCAGAGACCGGGCGCCTGTGGCGATTACTATTTTTGGAGCGGTAATGGTCTTGCCACCTACTGCCAATACGTAATCGTCGACAAACTCCGCCCGTCCCTGATAGTAGGTCAAATTCTCTTTGGCTTTGAGAGCCTCTTCGAGATCTGTGCGCGTTTTGTCAACCACAGCATGCATGCGGCTCATGATGGCCGAAAAATCAATATCAAGGATCTCAGTGTGCACACCCACGGCCCTTGCATCCTGGATGGCCCTGATCGCATCTGCCGGATAGATGAGCATCTTGGAAGGGATGCAGCCATTGTTCAGACAGGTGCCGCCCGTGGGGCCCTGGTCCACCAGCGCGACTTTTAAGCCCTCGTGTCTGGCCTGGGAGACCACATTCGTTCCCGCGCCCGAGCCGATTACAATAAGGTCGAATTTGTCCATGGTAGTGGTAAGCAGAGTTTGTGGCTTAAATAACTTCAGGAATTTCAGTAGATAATCCAAACATCTTCACAACTACTGTTCATGGCATCCTGCGTTTGCAGGCTCTTGAAGATAACGCTGATGTTCGGCGTTTGTCCCCAGATCTTTGAGCTTCAGCTCTTCATAGCTTATCCGAGGCGTTACCAGGCAGGACATTTATGAGTACCCAGAGGTTGCCCTGCGAGAGGCCATTGTCAACGCATTTGCACACCGGGACTATACCGACTCTTCCGGCGGCATTGCGGTGCATATTTATCCAAAACGACTGGAAATTTGGAACTCAGGCAGCTTGCCAGAAGGGATTACCCCCGAGACACTGATCAACGGACATCTTTCCGTGCTTAGGAACCCCGATATCGCACATGTTCTTTATTTACGTGGCTTTATGGAGAAGATAGGGCGTGGTAGTGTCCTAATCTTGAGAAAATGCAAAGAAAGGGGGCTTGCAGAGCCCGTTTGGACATCTGATGAAAAGACAGGTGTAACTCTGACTTTTTTTGCTCCGGAAGTCACCACGGAAGTTACCCCTGAAGTCACCCAGGAAGTTGCCCTGCAAGTTACCCCGGAAGTCTTGCAGATGCTTAGGGCATTTGTGGGGGATATGCAGCGGCGAGATCTGCAGCGCCTTCTTGGTCTGAAGGATGACGAACACTTCAGAAAAGCATACCTTTTGCCATCCATCAAGGAAAACTTGATAGAGATGACGCTGCCCGATAAACCGCATAGCAGCAAACAGAGATACCGGCTTACGGGAAAGGGGCGTTTATTGCTTGAGAGCAATCGTTCATGACTAATTCCAGGCTAGGCCGTACACTGTCTGCAGGTCCTAGGGGATCGATCTCAAAGGACTGGCGCAGATAGGGCTTAAGCCGTAGTGGCTGCACGCCCTCTCTCCTCCGTAAGCTTGCTGGTAATGATGAACTCCACGGCGCCTTTGGCCTGCTTGCTGGCCTTTCAATTTCGAGCGCATCCCCTGCCGAGCCTAGCTTCCCAGATATTTTTCCGGATTCTCCTCAAAGGCCTTCTTGCACCCCGGCGCGCAGAAGTAGTACGTCGTGCCTTTATACTCGCTCTTGATCCTGGTCGTCTTCTCATCGACAGTCATCTTGCATATCGGATCTATTGCCATTTTTTTAGCCTCCAATGTTCCTGTTTTGTATTGACGGCGGTATATACTTTTTGAGCAGGAGCGAGAAGGAGATTACTGTCACTGAGCTAAGAGCCATGGCAAGACCTGCCAGCTCCGGGCGGAAGGTTATGCCAAATGCCGGATAGAGCGCGCCCGCTGCCACGGGAACCATGGCCACGTTATAGGCAAAGGCCCAGAAGATGTTCAGCTTGATTCGCGAGATCACCTTGCGGCTCAGCTCAATGGCCGCCACGACTGCTAGCAGGTCGTCTTTCATCAGCACAATCTCGCCGGTCTCAATGGCCACATCCGTGCCGCTGCCAATAGCGATGCCTACATCGGCCTGGGCCAGAGCCGGAGCGTCATTGATGCCGTCGCCCACAAATGCCACCTTGCTCCCGCTCTGCTGCAGCCTCTTGATCTCATGGGATTTGTCTTCCGGCAAAACCTGCGAGAGAACCTCTTTTATGCCGAGCTGGCCGGCCACCGCTGCCGCACTTTTTGCGTTATCGCCGGTTATCATCACCACGGACAAATTCATCTTCTGCAGATCAGATACAGCCTGACGGGCAGAATCTTTCAGCCGGTCGGAGATGGCCAGAACGCCGCTGGCCCGGCTGTCCAGGGCGATAAGCATGGCAGTCTTGCCCTGCTCTTCATAGCCTGATGCTCTTTCCCGCAGATCGGAGATAATTTCGATGCCTAAATCCGTGAAAAGCATCCTGTTTCCAGCCACTACGCTCCTGCCCCCCACCTGGGCCAGCACACCTTTCCCCGGCCGGGCCTCGAATTTTTCCGCATCTTCTAGATCGAGATTCAGCTCCTGGGCTTTTCGCAGCACCGCCTCCGCCAGGGGATGCTCAGAAGGCTGCTCGGCGCTGGCAGCCAGGCGCAGCATCTCCTCTTCGCTCAGGCCGAAGGCAGCCATGTCTGTAACATCGGGCCTGCCAACGGTTAATGTGCCGGTCTTGTCGAAGGCCACCACCTTGAGCTTATCTGAGGCTTCCAAGGCTTCGCCGCTCTTGATGAGTATGCCCAGTTCCGCGGCACGGCCAATGCCTACCGTAATGGCCGTGGGAGTGGCCAGACCCAGGGCACAGGGGCAGGCTACTACTAATACGGATATGAGAGCGGTAAGAGAGAAGAGCAGAGTATTATGGGCCACAAAATACCAGTAAGCAAATGATGCTGCTGCGAATGCAAGGATGGTGGGGATGAAATAGGCCACCGCCCGGTCAGCGATCCTCTGCACGGCTGGCCTGGTCCCCTGGGCCTCTTCCACTAAAGAGATGATCTGGGCCAGAACGGTGTCTTTTCCTATGTGGGTGGCGGTGAACTGGAGAGAGCCGTTCTTGTTGATGGTGCCGCCCACTACCTTGCTACCCGGCTCCTTAAAGGCAGGAACGCTCTCGCCCGTGATCATGGCTTCATCCACGTAGCTCTCTCCCGCTGTGACCACGCCGTCCGCCGGAATCTTTTCGCCGGGCCTGACCAGGAGCAAATCGCCCACTAACACCTCTTCCACAGATACTTCGATCTCTCGCCCATCTTTGAAAATGGTGGCTCTCTTGGGCACAAGGCCTACCAGTTTCTTGATGGCCTCTGAGGTGCGGCCTTTGGCCCTGGCCTCCAGATAGCGGCCCAGAGTGAGAAAAGTGGCCAGCATCACTGCCGTCTCGTAGAACATGAAGTCGGCTGTCAGAACAATACCAAATGTTCCAAGAATGCTGGAGCCATAGGCTACGCCAATACCCATGCCGTACATGACGTCCATGTCCAGATTCCTGTTGGCAAGCGCCCGAAGAGCAGCCCGAAAGATGGGGTAGCTCACATAAACAAAGACTGGTGCCGATACTATGAGCATGAAGAGGCTCATAAAATTGGGAATGGCCATGGCGAACTGCATGGGCACGATTTTGTGCACGGGCAGGTACATGACAGCCATAAGAAAGAGACTGGTAGCAAAGCCGATGATGATGCGCTTCTTCTTGTCTGACTGGTCCCTGGCAAGGGCCTCCTTCTCCCGGTCGGCCAGAGCCTCCTCGCCTTCGAGCCCCAAAAATTGATAGCCTGTATCAAGAACGGCCTTCTTCATATCCTCCAGGCCAACCATGCGGGGATTGAAGGTGACATAGGCCTTCTCAGACGCCAGGTTCACGCGCACCTCCACAACGCCATCCAGCTTCTTGAGGGCGATCTCCAGCGCACCCACACACATGGCACAGACCATGCCGCCTATTCTGAGAACGACCTTCTCATCGATCACATCGTAGCCCGTGTCCCTTATCGCCTTTTCCAGATCGACAAGGCTCGCCTTCCCTGAATCATATTCTACTGATGCAATCTCTGTTCCCAGGTTGACCTGTGCTAATGCGACTCCGTCCAGACTACGCAGAGCCTTCTCGATGGCCTGTGTGCAGGCGGCGCAAACCATGCCTGTTACCTTCAACTCAGCTTTCTTATTTGCGGCCATAGGTTCTCATTTCTGATCTTGCCTAGATAAACCGCTCAAATCTTTCCTTGCCCACCTTGCAGATGGGGCAGACCTCAGGAGGGGCATCTCGAGCGCAGAGATAGCCGCAGACAGTACACCTCCAAACGGGAACGGAAAGCTTGAAGGCCACTTTTGCGATATCGTCTCCCAGCGCCACCGTCGGTGATTTTTGCTTTTGCCGTAGCTTCTCCCTCTCTTCTGCAGGCAGCCTTCTTTCCGGAATGGAAGACAGTTCCTGCTTGCCCAACAGGACGGCTTTGGAGACATAAAGAGCGCAGTAGCAGGCCCCAAATTCAGTGACATCCGCATCTCTGTAGTCGCAGGGGCAGATGAGGTCCAGGTCCTCGGCCTTATCACCGGAAGCCAGGCGACAGGGACAGGCACGATAGCCGTACCGTCTCTCGTTTACAAGAAGACCTTTCGCCAGGCCTCTCACAAAATCAGCATCCGGATTGAGATTGTACCCACCCTGCCTGGCATCTTTATCCAGACTGGTACATAATTTGTCCACTTCCTGGGCCGCAGGCTCAATAAAGTCCGGCGCCATCAGGCCAAAGCCTCCTTGATCTCTTTTTCTTTCAGGCCTATAATGCATTTCTCACCGATGACGAGCGTGGGAAAGGAGGTGCTCGGGTTGTATTTCTTAACCTCGGCTATGGCTTCGGCCCTTTCCTCTCCTTTTAAAAGGTCCACATAAATGTAGTCGAAGGCCACGCCCATAGATGATAAGAACTCTCGGGTCTTCTTGCACCAAATGCAGGTGCTCAGGGCAAAGAGCCTGATCTTACCTTTATCTTTTCCTGCGACATGTTCAAAATTCATTGTATCACCAAATGTCACAATATATGCTGTTGAGCATTAAATAATTACTCGTACACAATATTTCAACTCCGGCTTTCAACTCCGGATGCCGGCAAATCACCCAAAAACTGAAAGCTCATTATGGCGAAAAATATAAATTGAGCCGCTTCCCGTCTTCCCGCTAGTTGATTGCTGGTTGCAGCAGCGATAAGTCTTTTATACGAGGAGCATAGCATCACTCTGGTTCAATGGATTATTTCGCCCCACAACAACGGTGAGCGGGCGGCGTCGGGCTCTGACCCGGGGCTGATCCAGAGGATTTAAACTCCCTGGAGGACAAACTTGGCTAAACCAGTTACAGGAAAAGAGAAGCCTAAAAAGGCTGATGAGAAGCCTAAGAAGGCTACAGTTGATGAAAATCTCAGGTACATAGTTCGCATTCTAAATACAGACCTGGTAGGAAAGAAGCAGGTTCACATGGCTCTGACGGGCATCAAAGGTGTGGGCCGCAGATGCGCCAAGGTCTTTACCGATAAAGCAGGCGTGGATCCCTACGCCACACTGGGATTGCTTCCCGATGCGGAGATCGACAAGCTCAAGAAGGTCATTGAGGAGGACGCCACCAAGATCCTGCCTGTCTGGATGGTCAACCGGCGCGGTGATATCGAAACCGGCACTGATATCCACGTTATGGCCATGGACCTCAACATGACGCTACGCGAGGACCTGGACCTCATGAAGAAGATGAGGAGCTACAAGGGCATCAGGCACGAGAGAGGACTGCGTGTCAGGGGCCAGAAGACCAGATCTTCCGGACGCACGGGCGCCATCGTAGGTGTCAGCCGCAAGAAGGAAGGAGCACCAGTCGCAGCACCAGCTGCAACCAAGGAGTAGGTGGTAAATAATGGGATATCCAGGCAAGAGCCGCAAGATGTTCGAGCGGCCCCGCACTCCCTGGCAGGCGGAGCGCATCGCAGGGGAAGTAGAGGTCGTCAAGGCCTTCGGTCTTAGAAACAAGAGAGAGCTTTGGAAGGCTCAGGCATTTCTTCGCAAGTACAGGCAGATCAGCAGAAAGATGCTCGCGGCGGTCTCCATCGGCCAGGCGCCCCCTGAGGCAGGAGCCATTCTCGCTCGCTTGAAGAGGCTGGGAATGCTTAAAACGGAAGGAGATCTCGACGCCGTCCTATCCATGAAGGTTTCCGACGTCCTGGAGAGGAGACTGCAGACGCAGGTCTACCGCCAGGGTCTCGCCAATTCCTTGAAGCAGTCTCGACAGTTCATAGTTCACGGCCATATCCAGGTATCCGGGCGCAGAGTAGATGTTCCGGGATTTCTGGTTGAGCGAGGCGAGGAAATGAACATTGATTATTACATGGGTTCCCCAATGGCCAAGGAAGGCCATCCAGAGAGGGCATCCCGGACAACTAAGGTGGGTGCATAAATGGCAGAAGGAAAATGGGGCATTGCCCATATCTACTCGTCTTTTAACAACACGCTTATCACCATCACCGACATAACCGGCGCCGAGACGATGGCCAAGATCTCGGGCGGCATGGTGGTAAAGGCAGCCAGAGACGAGAGTAGTCCCTACACAGCCATGCAGATGGCCATGCAGGTCGCTGACGCTGTGAAAGACAAGGGAATTGTCGGGGTTCACGTTAAAGTGCGCGCACCCGGCGGCAACAAGCAGAGATCTCCCGGGCCGGGAGCTCAGGCAGCCATACGCGCTCTGGCCCGTGCGGGCCTGCGCATTGGCAGAATAGAGGATGCAACCCCCATACCCCACGACGGCACCAAGCCTGCTGGCGGAAAGAGGGGTCGAAGGGTGTAAAGTTTGAAATTTGAATTGCTGCAGCTCGAGGAGGACCGCATCCGGTACCTCCTCAGCGGCGCCACGGCCGCTTTCGCCAACGGCATTCGCCGCGCCTGCATGAGCGAGGTGCCTGTGTTGGCCATAGATGAAATCGGTATCTATGACAACACGTCAGTGCTCTTCGATGAGCAGATTGGGCTACGCTTAGGAGAGGTGCCCTTGAAGGCGGAGGATCTGGATATCTTCACCCAGCCGGAGGAATGCCAGTGCGGCGGGACAGGCTGTCCTGGCTGTCGGGTGGATTTCATGCTCTCCTCGGAAGGGCCGGGAACGGTATACTCCAAAGAAATTCAGTTCACCGATCCGGGTGTTAAGCCCGCCTTCGACGGAATTCCCATAGTCATCTTAGGCGAGGGCGAAAAGCTGGTCATTGAGGGCTATGCCACCAAACATGTGGGCAAAGAGCACACTAAATGGCAGGCAGGCACGCTGTGCGGCTATAAGAATCAGCCCTGCATAGTTGTGGCGGATTCCTGCGACGGATGCGGAAAGTGCGTTGAGGTCTGCCCCAGGAACATCCTGGTTCTGGAAGGCGGCAGAGCGAAAACTTCAAATATACTGGAATGCTCTCTGTGCAAGCTCTGTGTTGATGCGTGCGAGCCGGGGGCCATCAAGCTCTCGCCCATTATGGACTCGTTTGTGGTGTCCATTGAAAGCAGCGGCACTTTGCCCGTCAAGGATCTGGTGGCGAAAGCTGCGGAAGAGATCAAGTTGAGGGCAGAGGACTTAGACGCAAAGCTGGCGGAGCTAGCTTAGAATCATAAGGATCGGCTCAGCAGGAGTCCGATCTACAAACCCAATTTCGAGCGGGGGTTTCCAAGCCAGGTCAAAGGAGCAGGGTTGAGGGCCCTGTCGCGCAGGCGTTCGCGGGTTCGAATCCCGTCTCCCGCATTACTGATACTTGTTTTCTACAGCCGACAATATAAATAATTGGAGGTTGGCGACCGGGTTGCGCCCATTCTTCCTGCTTGGGAGAGGGCGATATGGAAAGGAAGAAGTTAGAAGTCAACTGGCATCTAGGTGTTCCTGTCGATTTTGAGATGCCACTGAGGAGATACAGGAGATATCTTGAAGACCAAGGGTTCCGGGAATCAACTTTGGAGTCCTATGTGGGGAATGTGGGAAGATATCTCAAGTTCGCCAAGACCGATCGGCCAACCACTGATACCGCAACGTGTTTCCGAGACACACTCCACGACAAGAACCTGGCACGCAGCACGATCAACAACTACTCTTTTGCAATGGCCTGCTATCACAGCATGTATGGCGAAGAAGTATCATTTCCATTCATGAAGAGGAATGACGAGATCCCCTATTACTTCGATGGGGATGAGGTGGCAAGAGTCTTTAGCGCATGCAATAATCTGAAACACCTGGCCATGCTGCAGACCTTGTTCTATCCAACGCAGATTCGCATACACAACCCTGATCGAGATGGATTTGCCGACTTACCATATAAGATAAATTATGATATAGACAACCCTGAAAGCAAGGGATATGCCAATAAACTCTATCAAATATTCACAAAAATGGAAAAATCGGATATTTCAAAGATGAATGTGCACATCACTATGAAATCTGGCACCAGCCAGGGCCAGGCTGCGGGTGATAGTCAGGCGGATGATGCGCAAGTACGGCTATCCGCCGGATAAACAGGAGAAGGCGACGCAGACGGTTCTGGAGCAGGCGGAGCTGCTGTGGAAGGAGTGGGCGTGCTAAGGGGTGGAGGGGTTAACTCATGAATCCCGATTCTACAAATGGCCGTCAATTTGAGCAACAAGGGTACTCTTCACAGGTGACAACAGGACGAACTTTCTCCATTCACATCTTCTGCCTGGATGGAAATCCAGTATGACTCTCCTTCCATCGAGCGATTCCGAGCTATTCTAGAGGAGCTAAACACATACCATTTAAAGATAGAAGAAAAAAGAAAAAAGTCATTCTGAAAAATTAGGGATATAGCACCGTTGCAAAACGGTGCCTTTCACGCTGAGAATACCTAATTAGGGGGCAGTTACGTTATTGGCAAATGGCGACTGAGTCGTATTATACATATCCACGAATATTGTTATCGTTTCATTGCTAATATTATCGTTTTTGGTCTGATTGTTTCTGGTTTGATCGCATACTTGGCATTCGGTCGATACGTTAGTCGAGGCAGGTATTTCCGACACGCTGGATACTCCTGCTTTGGCCATATCTACGAGCTGAGTAGAGTTGACAAAGCTTGCATTCTTAGATTTGGCATACTCAATGAACTTCTTAAAGGCATTCAGATAATCCCCGGAGCCTGATATAGATGTGGTCAAGCTTACCACCAGGGGCTCATTCTTTGTCGAGGCTTCGTTGAACTTGGCTTCCAGGGCATCGTACCACTGGCTGGCACCAAGCCCGCTTTCTTTGGAGTAGCTATCCTGGAGCGCCACCTTTTTGCCAGATATTATGTAATTACTTATCGGCACAGCATAGAAATTGTGGGATTCAACTGGATAGGGCCATACATCGTTCTCATGGCTAGGGGCATATAGAATCCCTGACTGGAAACCAGCATCGTACTGAATGCCGATAACATCCAGCGCTTTGTAGGTATCTTGGTTCTGGTCGAAGGACTGGGGCTTAAAGCCCAAGATGTTCTTCTCATTTTTGCCGCATACATGAGCCGCACTTGCAAACCGTTTGGAATTCTCTAGAATAGCCAACTGTTTCGAGTAAGGTAAGGCGCTCAATTTTTCATCAGAATGGTTGCCTGCGATGCCAAATTCGATATTTCCAAAAAGACCAAGCTGCGTGAGATACAAGACTATATGAGACGAGGATACGTCCTGGGTCAAGAACCAAGTTGATGGTATTTTATCTTTTATCATCGCGTTATATATATTTGCGATATTATCCCTCTCAACCGCTGATTGCTCTTCGGTAGGATCTAAAGACCCGGTGACATCAACCATTAGGTTAACAATCTGTTGAGAGCTTCCCTGAAATGATCCAAGTCCTAGTCCCTGCGCTTATGATTGCAGTAGCGGCTCAGGTTCTAAGTGCTCTCAGCCTGCAGATTTAGGAGTATTAATTCCAGGTATAGATGTTACTAAAGTTGTAAACGGTCTGTGCGAATCAGGCACCGCTTTCCCGATTACTGTAACAGGCACTGGCTATTCAGCTAGCCATACCTTCGACTGCTCAGGCGGGCACTTCATATTCACCAATATGGCGGCAGGGACCTATACTGTGACAGAGACTGTTCCGATTGGCTGGACAGCCTCAGGCTCGCCCCAAACAGTCACCGCAGTTTCAGGCTTGATATCGACGGCGACTGTAAGCAATACTAGTGATACCGGGAGCCTTTCAGTCACCAAACAAGTTCAAGGTCAGTGTGAATATGGCACGACTTTCCCGGTCACCATAACCGGTCCGGGAAGCTATTCAGCCACCTACACCTTCGACTGTTCAGGCGGATCACACACCTTCACAAATCTACCTACGGGGACATACACCATAACAGAAACAGTCCCCGGAGGATGGACAGTTACAGGCTCACCACAAACTGCAACGGTCTCTAAAGGCGCGACTGCTATGGCTACTGTAACCAACACCAGAGATACCGGAAGCCTCACAGTTACCAAACAGATCCAGGGTCCGTGTGTGTCTGGCACGCAGTTTGTTGTCTCGATAAGCGGTCCCGGGAGCTATTCAGCCAGTCACACCTTCGACTGTTCAGGAGGATCCTACACATTTACAAGCCTGCCTACGGGGACGTATACGATAACAGAAACGGCTACGCCGGGCTGGACAGTTACAGGCTCACCACAGACTGTAACAGTGTCTAAAGGCGCGACCGCCACGGCTACTGTAACCAACACCAGAGATATGGGAAGCCTCGCCGTCAATAAACAGATTCAAGGCCCGTGCGAGTCTGGGACGCAGTTTGTTGTCTCGATAAGCGGTCCCGGAAGCTATTTCGCCAGTCACACCTTCGACTGTTCAGGCGGGTCCTACAAATTCACAAATCTGCCTACGGGGACATACACCATAACAGAAACAGTTCCGGCAAATTGGGGAGCTACAGGCTCACCGCAAACAGTCACCGTATCAAAGGATGTGACCTCTACAGCGATCATAACCAACACCAGAGATACCGGAAGCCTCACAGTTACCAAACAGATCCAGGGTCAGTGTGTGTCTGGCACGCAGTTTGTTGTCTCGATAAGCGGTCCCGGAAGTTATTTCGCCAGTCACACCTTCGTCTGTTCAGGAGGATCCTACACATTTACAAGCCTGCCTACAGGGACATATACGATAACAGAAACGGCTACGTCGGGCTGGATTGCTGCAAGCGGCTCACCCCAAACCATCACGGTATCAAAGGGTACGACCGCTACAGCGACCATCGCCAATATGAAATGCCAGACAGCGAATGCCGGGGTCGATAGGAGAGTTTGTTCAGGAGATCAATTGGTCGTGGAAGGTTCTGCAACGGATGCAACATCCGTTTCGTGGTCCATCAAGACGGGATCCGGAACTCTTGTCTGGCCATATGGCGGCTCCGACTATAAGGCGGCCTATACTTCGCCCCTCACGGGCGAATCTTTGGCCGTTCTAACCTTCACAGCCCAAGGGGTTTGTCCGGATGTCAGTGATGACGTGAACATATACGTTGTCATACATCCCATAGCAACTATTACAATCATAGAGCCCGCGGGATAATATTAGTGCCTCCTTAAAGGGATCGCTAGGAGCGATTATGCGAATGTCTGATAGAAACGCAGAATTGGATAACTGGGGTAGGCCAATGAGTCCATCGGCAAGACCCAAAATGACTTCGATCCTAGCCAAAGTCTCCTTGATTTCAATACTGCTTGGGACAGCACTTCTATTAGACCTTTGCATGGCCGGAAATGCAACAGATTATTATTCAGGACAACATTATACATTTACTACACCTTATGACGAAGACTGGATTTATTCTTGGTATGCAACTCCCTGTTGCAATGACCCAAGTCCCACTGAACCTTGTTGCTATGACCCAACAAAAAATGATAAAAGTACATTTGTTTTTACAGCACCTAACGTAGATGAACCTACTGAGGTAACTATTTCTGTAGTAGTTTCTGATAAAAATTTAATGTCATGTAAGGACATGGATGAATTTAAAATCATCGTACAGCCGCTTGCCGATCTGACCGTCACAGATGTGGTTAACTGGAATGGTGTAACTCCTGATACCACCAAGACCTTTACTATCTGTATCAAAGGACCTTCTTATCCCTTAGGAACAGAAGATGGTGCTTGCAAGACGATAGGATATGAAGGCGGCGATTTGGTCTGGTCCGACCTGATCCCAGGCATATATATGGTAACCGAGACAAATCCTGGCGTTGAATGGACTTTTATTGTAACGGGCAGTCCGGTGTCGTTAGATGCGGAAGGCACAGGAACAGCTAGCGTATCCAATATCCACAAGCCTCTACTCAAGATAACCTGTCCTGACGATAAAGAAGTCTGCAACGATCAAGGAAAGACCTATTCCACAATCCCCTTGACAGACCTTGGAACACCAACTGTAGACGATCCCGCGGCAGTGATAACCAACAATGTACCATCAAACAACCAGTATCCAATTGGCACCACAACTGTAACCTGGACCGCCACGGATGCCGCAGGCAATAAGGCTACTTGCGATCAGAAGATAACGGTAAAAGATTGTGATGCGCCCAGAATAACCTGTCCTGACGATAAAGAAGTCTGCAACGATCAAGGAAAGACCTATGCCACAATCCCCTTGGCAGACCTTGGAACACCAACTGCAAACGATCCTGCGGCAGTGATAACCAACAATGCACCATCAAACAACCAGTATCCAATTGGCACCACAACTGTAACCTGGACTGCCACGGATGCCGCAGGCAATAAGGCTACTTGCGATCAGAAGATAACGGTAAAAGATTGTGAGGCGCCCAGAATAACCTGTCCTGACGATAAAGAAGTCTGCAACGATCAAGGAAAGACCTATGCCACAATCCCCTTGGCAGACCTTGGAACACCAACTGTAGACGATCCCGCGGCAGTGATAACCAACAATGCACCATCAAACAACCAGTATCCAATTGGCACCACAACTGTAACCTGGACTGCCACGGATGCTGCAGGCAATAAGGCTACTTGCGATCAGAAGATAACGGTAAAAGATTGTGAGGCGCCCAGAATAACCTGTCCTGACGATAAAGAAGTCTGCAACGATCAAGGAAAGACCTATTCCACAATCCCCTTGGCAGACCTTGGAACACCAACTGTAGACGATCCTGCGGCAGTGATAACCAACAATGCACCATCAAACAACCAGTATCCAATTGGCACCACAACTGTAACCTGGACTGCCACGGATGCTGCAGGCAATAAGGCTACTTGCGATCAGAAGATAACGGTAAAAGATTGTGATGCGCCCAGAATAACCTGTCCTGACGATAAAGAAGTCTGCAACGATCAAGGAAAGACCTATTCCACAATCCCCTTGGCAGACCTTGGAACACCAACTGTAGACGATCCTGCGGCAGTGATAACCAACAATGCACCATCAAACAACCAGTATCCAATTGGCACCACAACTGTAACCTGGACTGCCACGGATGCTGCAGGCAATAAGGCTACTTGCGATCAGAAGATAACCGTAAAGAGTTGCGGAGGTGGCTTGAAGCTGAAAAAGACTGCTCTGAATGCAACCGTAACAAGAGACCAAGATATCTATTTCACAATCGATGTCTGGAACGATGGACCAGATCCATTGCATAATGTCACTCTATGGGATGCCTTGCCAGACTCGGTAGATCTGGTTTACATCTCTCCTGAACCAGTCTCCAATTACGCGTGGCACATTGACACTCTTGAAGTCGGCCAGCACTTTCTAGTGGATTTGGTGGTAATCGTCAAAAAAACAAACATCAATTACGATATGTCTCAGAGAGTAAAAGGAGAGGGATTCGCAAATGTGCATAACGATTACGATACATCACTTGGTCCTAAATCGGTAATGAACTGTGCCTACGCCTCGGCGGATTTCAGTCCTACTATTTCGGATTGCGCCTCCACCGGCATATATGATCCTGGAACAGAACTCAAGAGACGCCAATTTGGCAGCGGCACATATGCCAATGAGGAGCTCACCAAGATTTGTACTGAGAACAAGTCCATCAAGACGGCAACCAGTCTTTCCGCCGTCTACAAACCCACCACCTTCTCCTTGCCCATGGGCCGCTCCCTCAATTATGGCACCAAATGGACTGATAAGTCCAAGGCCAGGAATGAGATAACAAACGCCACCATGAACGAAGAGTATACCTCTGCTAACAAGATCACAAAAGATAGCTCCGTAGAGCTGGACAAGAATGGCTCAACCATAAAGACCGACGTGGAGTTTGAGGGCGTGGGGCATATTGGCGTTTTGAAGGATGAGCCTAATTCCGCGACGGTCTCTGCCCATAATTCCAATGTCAAACATGTTATGGAATCCCAGGAAGACTATGTAGGTAACTTCAAAGCCGCGGAGTACGTGGATGAGTATGGCACCAGCGTCGTATCCAACAAATCAACTACAGGCTTTGGCTATGTGGCGGTTGACAAGCGAATCGCGAACATCCAGAGGACCTACGAATCGGGCACGGGCTCTTATCAGAGTGAGGAGCTGATCGACACCCCGACGAGCTACATGGCTAAGAATATCAGCCTCGTTCACGCACCCTTCAGCTACAATTATTCCCCGAGCTTCAAGACCAATCAGGACATCAAATGGAGTGAGGGCATGTCGTCCAAGGGCGGGGGATTGCCAGGAGGTGTCCTCATTGGTAGCTGCAATATTAACGACACTGGTACCGGTAGCATCACTCCATCAAGCCTGATCAGTGAGATGTATTCGTATCTGGATAGTTTGAAAAAAGAAACAGTTGCATCCGGCCTTAACGAAATGAAGACACAGGCAAGCTTCAGCGGTCAAGCTGATTACAGGGTTGTATCACATGGCACAAATAACTCGAATAGCGTAGATAACGAGGAGCGCTATGTAGGCAAATACGACATCAATAGACATGTGCTCTTGACTGGTGTGTCTAATTACGACATGCCTCACTTGACAGTAATTAAGGAAGGCCAAACCAGGAACGAATGGTATAACGGCGTACTAGCTACACTTGCAGACTACACCATAAGAATAACCAATGATGGCAACACCGCTCTTGCGCCTATCTATGTTTCGGATGTCTTCCCGCCAGGTACCCAGTACATCAAATCGACCGTAAGGCCTAGCGGCCTCTGGCCAAACCAGGCCAACTGGACCTTTATCAACCTGGGCATAGGCGATACAGTAACCATTGGTCTCACGCTGAACGTCACCGACGCTGCGCCGGCAAATATAATCAACCGTGTTCAAGCGTGCGGATCTTACTCCGGGAATAATGTTTGCGCTGGAAACTATTCCGCTCTGGAGTTTGGCGCAATGACCTGCTGCCCTACCAAGGTTCTGGTATCAAAAAGAGCATGGCTAGATGCTTTAAATCCGACCATGGTTCACTACAGCATCGTTGTGGCTAATAAAGCGTCCGATAGTGTAGCTGTGACAGTGACAGATCAGCTACCGGGAGGCATGACATTACTTAATGCTTCGGTAGGTCCCAATACGAACGCTGTAGGCCAAATGATCTGGGTCTTGCCTGAGATTATGCCCAGTGAAAGCAAAGCCATAGATTACATGACAAAGGCCCCGCGTGATGGAGGCTACACCAGCACTGTCCATATCGATGCCACGACCATAAACGGCACGAGCTACGATACAAGGGATGCAGCGGCCTATATCGTGGTCAGGGGCACTGGTGTCGCTCCCAGGACATTTAGATATGGCAGCTGGGAGCCACCGAATTGGAATCTCAACAGCTCGGAGGGGGAGAGTTTCGATGACATCGTCGACAGCTTCATTCTTGAGGTTGAAGACCCAGGATCTCCCGATATGGGAACTGAGAACCTCCCGCCAGGGAACTCAACAACCGTGACGGCATAGATTTCGAAAGAGATCTAACCCTTTAAGTTGAAAGCTTAACTCTAAGGTGCTTGGTTTCATCTGCCTTTTTTTAGTGTTTTCGCCGACTCAATTTTGACCCCCTCCTAAGAAGGAAAGCCTCCTCTCACCAAGTATGCTGAGAGGTGGGCTCTAAGGTGAAAACGATGGCAGATATACGTAGAATCGTCGATTTGTACGAACTCTATGGTTCCTACAAAAAAGTAGCCCGCGAACTGAGCATAGGATAGGAAGATCATCCAGCCTTCTCGCGTCCTAACAGAGATCGTCCGCCAGATGAGGCTACTACGCCAGGCTGGTTTTCCAACGAAGAAACGGTTCGAAGACCTTGTGACCGATACCCTACCACAGGATGAAAGAGTGGCTCTCAGGAACTGGGAAGACGCATATGGCGATTGCAATCGGAATACTCGCCGGCGCATAACTGCTTTTTCAGTTGCTGGCAACGCGATACGGGACGATGAGTACTATCATTACGTCGAATCTGGGATTCTCGGACTGGGTAAAAGTGTTCCATGACAGAGCTCTTACTGCCGCAATTCTGGATCGGATTACCCATCACGCAATGATTCTGAATATGAACGGACAGAGTTTTCGGAGAAGGTAGAGAGACGTGAACTTTATTTACAAGATGGTTGGTTAGCTTAAATAGGGGGTCAAAATCGGATCGGCGAAAACACAGAAATATTGGATTTCGCGATTCAACACAAAAAAGTGTGAGAAATAGTGGCGTGAATAGCCCATATCTACAGGGGCTAGTATCTGTCATTCCAAAGACTGCTCCTCCCCACCCAGCTATAGTCTTGCCAGCAGCCGTAGCAGGCATTCTTGACCGTCCACAAGCGTTCCTTTGTTTCTTGTACTTGCCAAAAGACAGAATTGGGATTCATATACTTATTAGCCCAAAGACGTTCTTTCGTAGCCTGTACCGCAATTTTTGCAGGAACGTAAGGGTAGCTCCAATATGCTGAGGGATAATAAGCGGGGTAATAAGAATCCAGAGATTCAATCTCCTGTCCCTGACCCTGTGGGGATGTAGAGGAGAACTCTTGAGCCATTCCAGTAGCGACTAAACCGAAACAGAAAGCTAATATGATAAATGCAAAGTAATATTTCATTTGATATTCCCAATATAAGGTTTCGTAGTTAAGCTAAGTAGTTTTCCCTCTTTGAGCTTTCTCCAGTCAATTGGCATCCAGAAGCAGACCAAGTAATCACATGTTGAAGAATTGGTTACATTACATGGGTCATTTGTACTATTAATCGCGTTGAAAGAAAAATTAGTATGATAAAAATTGTGCATTATCTCTAAGATATTGCATGTACTATTGGCGGCGTTGACCATGCTGATGCCTGTGCAAACACATCCACAACGACCACATTACTGGGCTGGTTGTGTCTGTCTGGGTCATCTCATAGAAGCCTGCTGGTCCTTCCGCGGGTGCGTAGGCAATTAGCTGCAACCAGGTTCCAACCGGGCTTACCACATACTGTGTCCAGTTTGTTGCTCCTTGAATCCAGAGGTCATTGGTCTTGGATGGCACTGTGGATGCATACTGGGTGAATGGTAAGCCTACACCTGCACCGTAGTACACAGTGGAAGGTGTTTTCTGGGTTATATCGAACTTGGTTGGATTGCTTATGATCCCACCCACGACAGGCGAACCAGTGGTTGTATAGTACTCTGTAAAGGGCGAGAACGTGATCTCGCTTATATGGTTGGCTGTAGAAGAATGAACCACCTGTCGTGTACCATGGGAAGTTTGGTACAGGCGTATCAAGCCAATGCAACATGCCCGCCAGCCCCGGATCAGAATTTGTACGGGTGGATACTTGGCCTATGTTGGGGCTAATCCAATCTCCACTGGACACCGTTGAGCTGCTTGGAGTCAAGTTACTTGGAGTTATGTTGTTCAAAACTTCCAATACAGCACAACCCTGAAATGCAAGGCATAAGAGCGCCGTCATAATCAGCAAAATCCTGCTATATTTAGAATCCTCCATTTGTGATTCTGAACCTAATAGGACGTTTCTGGATGAAATATTTTAGTGTAAAAATATTAAAGTGCTATAAGCTATGCATATACAAATGAAAGACGTTTCCCAAGGGAATCAGGACTTTGTAGCTGCGCGACTTAAAAGGACGAGAATTGAGAATAACAGGACCGCTGAGTTGTTCTATCGATTTCAATAACATACATAAAATTATTCTTCTATTAAACATTACAACTTATTTAGGTACTTAAAATTTTAGACACGTAAAATTTATAAACAGGAAGCCACGTTATGGATAATCATGCAAAAAACTACATTGACCCTATCTGAACCTGTAGCCAAAACTCTGAAGGTTTACACCGCACAAACCAAGAGCAGCTTGCGTGCTCAAAGTCAGGTAGTTGAAGATGCACTAATAGAGTTCTTCGAGAGGCACAATGTGAAGATCGAGGCGTAACCAAGTAGGTAGACTTAGGTGGCATAAAAGAAATGTGCCTGCTTGAACTTCAGGCTTCAAGCAGCTATCTCCGTCTGGGCGATGAATTTTATGAGTTCCGCTCCCATCTTGGTTGTCCTTTGGACTTCTTTCGTGATCTCATCCGGTGCCGTGCCTTCTTTGGTCATGGACTTGATCGCAGTCAAGGCTTCATCAGAGATGGTGAAGTACTCATCTAGGTCCTTTCGGTGACCCCACACATCTCCTTTCAGCAGTTTAACACCCTGCATATCCAGGAACACCTCATTTGATTTGGACATGGTTTTGTGATATGATGGCGGTATCTGGACCATCTGCAAGCGAGGTGCTTTCTGAAGTAGGTTCAGAAAGTCCACGTTGGATGCTCTGAATGCCAGATGAACTGCTTTCTCATTCGGTCTTATCGAATTGATCTCTTCGCGGGAACTAATTATTCGTATCTTCATGACATTTCACCTATACTAAATTGGTTATATATGATAGAGACATTAAAGGTATATAAATTTTTCTATTTATAGGTATTTAGGTATTTAAAAATGAAGCATCGAGAATACAATGGTAGATCATCAAGCTTTAGCGAATAATTCGAAAATATTTCTGTAAGCATTAAAAAGGACGCTTTATATGGTTTATATAGGGCATTTCTACTATTATCTGTGTTGGAAAGAAATATCAATTACGATATAATTAATCGTGATGATATCATATGGTTATTCTATAAAAAATTCTTTGCGTGCTGTTGCGATTTATTTTTGACTTGCAGATTCCAGTAGACGTTGTGCCAGAATCTATTATCAATTCTCTGCCTACGGTCACGAGCAGCCCAACCCCATTTGATCAGAATCCTGAGAACACTGGCAAGGCTGCGCTCTGCTCTGATCCAATCAGTATGTGTATATATCTCCAAACCAATTGCCTGCGCGATGTCTTTCAGAGATTTGGCTTCAGCCTCGCTATTAGGAAGGGAAGCAAGTACTATTTCATGGGTCATGACACCGACTATATCTCATCCCCCTCCCGGGATAATCAGTGCTCATTCGATAAAAATGATTGGTGCAGGTCAATATCGGTGTGCTGATGCTAGATTTATTTAGATTAGATATACCGTTGGAATAGAATGGCAAAAAATAATATTTAATTTATTTAGCGGTTTTCTTGGTGTTACGCTTGACCACTACTACTTTTTCCACATCTGTTTCGGGCTTATCCAAATATTCCATGCACACTTTCTTGACCTTGGGTTTCCAGATCTTATCCGGCATCCATGCTGGTGCGTTCTTGGGTTTCTTTACTTGCACACGCTCACCAGTGAATAAATGTACCTTCTTTGTGCCTCTCTCCCGAAGCTTGATATCTGTGTGACCTCTGTTAGCAGCTTTCAGGGCGGCTTGTCTGGGTGCCTTACCAGTGAAGATACCGATCTCGTTTCCATCCTTATCCCGCAGGGCAAAGTTCCTCATATCTTTCTCAGCCAAATTATCCCATCCTAGACAGATAAGTAATGATGGAACTGCTTGTATAAATTGAATTCCCGAACTCTATGGTTCCTACAAAAAAGTAGCCCGCGAACTGAGCATAGGATCGGAAGATTATCGTTTCGTACGGCAGCTGGTCTGATCAATGAGGTGGTCGAGGCACGAAACGAGAACCGGCTCTCCATATATCTCTGGCAGTTCAAGAAGATCGATCTTCAGATCCTTGATGAACTCGGATATGTCACATTCGATCTCGCCGGCGCAAAACTGCTTTTTCAGTTGCTTGCAACGTGATATGAGACGATGGGTAGAGAGACATGAACTTTATTTATAAGATGGTTGGTTAGCTTAAATAGGGGGCCAAATTTGGACCGGCGAAAACAACAGAATCCTTTAAAAATTTGCGTTTATAAAAATTTATAAAAGTATCTTGATCTCAAATCAATCCATATTCACCGTAGTCAACGCTTGGCCTTGGTCTCTCCCACGTGTAACAGCCACCGCAAAGATGTAAACCCCGCTCTTCCAGGTCTCCTTTTTGATGGGAACTACATCGACAAAGTAGAAGCCCGGCAGCCTGCCTGGAGCGACCCGCGTGATATCCACCAGCGCTCCACCCGGTCCTACGATCGTGGCATCCACTTTAAAGTTAGCGACGGCAAGTCCATTTACTGGTATCCCATTTCCGTCTGTCACAGAGACCACGATATAGTTGGGTTCTCTATTTTCCGGAGCTGCAATTGTATCTTCCGATGCTGCATTCACTATCAACCTAGCATCAACAGCGAGAGCTGTCGATACAAGCAATAGGGCCGCCAATATGGTTAGCGCAATATGTCTCATTTTATTCCACCACCATCTTTTATCACTACTTATATCATTATTCATTAATGACATTTTCGGTCAGTACCTGCCCCGTTGCTGAGGGGCAGTGTAGAACACTCGAAGAAACGCGTGCATGAGTTAGCCAAGAGAATGCAGACTAGCGGCTGAGTGGGGGCCTGTGCGCCAGCTGAGTACGACTGTCTGGTGGTTTGGCGAGCCAGATCCAATCATCCTAACAGGCCCAACGTAATGCGCGGCACCATCAGCGGCACTATATTCTCCGACGGACAAATTCGATTCACTCGGGAACGTGTCGGTCAGTGGACGCAGGTCTACACCGGCAGTCTGTCCAGTTCGTCTATTACAGGCAGCTCTAACCACGAAGACCAGGAGGAGACATCCCGCCCAGGTCATGGCGGGATTCCTCACTAAGGATTATAATTTGCATCCTCGGAGGGTGGCCATTCGTAGATAAACTGAACTTCATCCTGATGTATCGGACATTTCCCTGAACATATTTTGCGCCTGCTTTCGGTTCAAAGATGGTCATGTATACGGGGAAGGACGCGGCGTTTTATCCGACACATGGGCATATCGCAAGGTAGTCCTAATATCGTTATTTATTAATATTTTTTAAATTATTCTAATATCACAAACATGGTTGACACCCATTAATGGATAGATTCGGTCGAACTAAAAGATATTGTTTCACTATTTTTATGCCGATCATTTCATAAAACTGCTTCAAAGCAAAACTACAATTATTTATTGTGCTTCTTGCAAGATTTTTCGCTATCAATTGATCTCGATAGGCTTTTGCAGTATCTACAGTAGGCTGGTCGGTTTGAGCATATCTAAGGAACCGGCCCACACGATGGGCTTAAAATTCTCTACTTCTGCCTTAATGCTCCAATCCACCGATTTCAACCGCTTTGGGGCCATACTTAAATCTCCCAAAAGCGAGAGAATGTAGCACAATCCAGTCTACCTATGTTCCCATGTCTTGTCCAACGACGATATGGTGGCCAGGAAGAAGCCTCTGAGCTACTCGGGATTTCACTGGTGGAGAGTCTCTGGAACTGGGAATAGCGTACAGGTAACCTATCCAGGATGACAATCTCGTTCACCAGCAACTCGTCCCCTGGGGGCAAGGGTTGCAAGGAGTGTCTGAGGTGGCCCAGGACATTTATTGATTATCTTGCGGATCTGAAGTATCGTCTTTATTCTGCTTTTCCCATTGAGCTTTTGCGTTGCCCGCACCCTTTGTAAACGCTGTAGCCGCAACTTGGAGTGCGTCAAGAGCTTCGGGTATACCATCATCGGTATTGGTACTTACGACCAACATTGCGCCGACGTCGTTCGACATCATGCATGCTATTTGGTAACACCCAATGCCCTCCGAGACATTGTTCTTAATGGCGTTTAGAATGGCCTCCAGTGCTTCCACAATCATTTCCTGCTCTATCTGCATGGGGATGATTGTCTGCACGCCCGTTTCCAAATGGCACACACCCATACCTGGGCAAATGCTTGACTTAACTGCTTCATCACTCATTTTATTCTCTCCTTCTTGCAAGCTTCTTTTCGGTTCATCGCACAAATCCGGCCAATGTCTCTTTGCTGTGTTCCCACTTCTGCGAATCACGATGATCTTCATGCTCTATAGCCTGTCGGCCTGCCCCATCAACCAAGTTGTCTCTGTTTTTTTGGGTTGCACCATACTCGGGCCTGCCGCATATATAAGTGTAAAAGCGGCGGCGCTCGAAAGCTGCGAAGAGCCCTACCTGAGCACATACGCCACCTCTTCCCAAGCCTTCTCCAGAAGCTTCCCGTAGTACCCTATATCAAACTCCGACGCCGTCCTCTCCGGGGCAACCTCCCACTTTTTGGCGTCCTTCACCACGTAGCCTATCTCCATCCCCGGCGCCAGAGCAATGCCCTGCTTCAGGTGAGCCTGCACTGCCGAGGCTTCAGCACACCTGCGAGAGTAGCTGAGGCGACTTACTGTGCGATGAATGGCCAGTTCCCTGACATTCGCTCCCCCAAGCCCGTCCATGTACCGCCGGCGCACTTCCCGGGCCTTGAGCACTATCCTCTTAAGCTCCTCCCGGCTCCTCGCGTTGGCCAGGGTCTCGAACAGCTCCTGTTGCATTCGGCGCACGTACTCGGGAGTGTCTCCTTTGCGAGCCATGACGCCCCGGATCTTCATCTTGCCCGTGTCCAGCCGCCCAAAGTAGCGGTTGTAGGCTCCCGAGCCGTCGGCCATGGGCAGGAAGGCGATCCAGTCGTAGGAGTCCACCTCTGTCAAGATGCCTGTCTTCCTCTCCACGGCCTCCTTGAAGCTCGCTATGAGCTCGCCTATAACCCAGAGGCAGTCCACGATGCCGTGCAGCACCTTGAAGTTCATGCTCTCGGCCAGCTCCTTGATCTGCATGAGCAGCTCCCTGGAGATTTCCGTGATCCGCTCATGCACCTGTATCTGGCCGAACTTGGCATTCTTGTAGCCGGTATAGCCAAAACAGGTTACTAGCATCCACTTCAGGACCGAGTCTATGCCTGCGTAATCCGGATTAGTCTTCTTCAGCCGCTTGGTCTCGATGCGCAAATTGAGCAGCGAGGAGATTACGGTGCTCAAGAAACCCTTCAACTCGGGGTGTTCGATGGTCTCAGGGGAGAGGTTGTACTTTACGATGATCGACGGGTAAAGAGAGGTAAAGTCGATCTGATGCACCCTCTCGTACACGCCCGGCTCCGGCTGGAACATCATGCCTCCCTTGTCGCAGGCCCTCAGCTCGGAGATGTTCCTCAAGCCCTCTGCATCCCTCTTTCTGAAGGGCACGGCCACGCCTCTGCGCAACGCCTCGAAGACCTCATAGCTGGAGATGAGCGTGCCTGGCGTGAAGCGAGAGGTGAGATTGGGGGAGAGGCCGGAGAGCCGGGAAGCCATTAGGACGCCCTTCAGGCCGCTCTCGGCATAAACGAAGCTCTTGGCGGTGTCTATGAGAATGCGGCCCTCGGGAATCATTGCCCCCTCTTTATGGTTGACTTTTCCATAGCTCCGGTAGGATTTGGGGGCCATAGGCTTGAAGAAGCCGGTGCGGCTGATGGTCGGCTCCAGGCCGTATCTTCCGGCCTTGCGGATTATGATGGGGATCCAGGTGTCGGCATGGGGGCAGAGGATCAGGTCTGGATCATGGGTTTTGATGAGGTCCAGGAGGTCGGAGATGACCTGTCTCTCCGGCCCTTCCAGCCTCTGCTTGCGGTCATTGAGAATCTCAATGCAGCAGATCTCTTCGGGCATGGAAGGATCGCCGGCCACCTGTAGCTCTATGCTGGTCAAAGGGATCTCGAAGTTTGGCGAGAATCGGGATCCTTCTCGGTCTCCGCAGGGAAACAGGTCTTTCTCCGCCATATATCGCAGATCCTGGCGGACATCGACGTTGTAGAGCTCTGCCTGGTGGCGGGTCTGGATCTCGATCTTCTCGGCAACTTTGCGGCTGGCGTAGATTTTGTGGCCCTGAAAGGCGCCGAAGATGGTCCTGAAGCTGCATTCCTCTGCTTTGAAGCGGCTCTCCAGGGCCTCGATCATTTCCTGGTAGGCGGGAGGATCCTTGAGGTGCATGTAGAACGAGGGAGGATAGGCAGCGCTGGCTTTGCGAAGGCCCCTTTCCCTGCCCCACAGCTCCACACAGCCCTTGTAGTAAGAGTCGAAGATCCACATATTTCTATTCTTCTCGCCTCTTCTCCAGCTCTCTTAGCAGCTCCACCAGCACCGAGAATACCGCCGCCTCCAGCGGGTCATCCAACGCATAGAACGCCTCGCTGGAGTGCTTCCTGGCCATTTCCGCCACCTTTTGCCCGTAAACCTGGTCCTCCTTCTTAAGTGCACGGCTGGCCTTTTGCCATCTGGCAGAGACATCCTTTACGCCCATCCTCACGCTCTCGAAACTTCGTCCCATAGCTAATCACTCAGACAAAATCGCCTTCTGCTCCCAGGGCCATCTCATGAGTATGCCTCCAGAGTTCTCTGTTTCTCCCTCGTAGCCCTCGCTGCCCTTGCCGGCGGACGGGATTTGGCCGCCAGCTGTGGAATTTCACGGGGGCCTTCCTCGAAGTGGAACACCCGGTCGGCATTTTGCACCAGGTCCTCGAAGAATGGGTCAATTCCCGGAGCGTAGAGCAGCACGGCGGCCTCTTTTGCGGCATCGCAGAGAGCATGGGAGACGTACTCGGTCATCTCTCGAGCGTCCTCGTAAAGGAGAGGGTCGTGCTCGATGAGAATCAACGAATGGTGGGCATCCTCCAGGATGGTCATGAGCTGGAAGACAGTAAATCCTCTGCGAATTTCCAGGGCCTCAAACCTGCGATCCAGCCCGCATAGGATAGCAGAGTTGTTGCCGGTGACGTAGAGCACCTTGAATCTTTGCAGGTTGAGGTTGCGGTTCAGGGCCTGGATGAACATCTCCCCGGGGGCCGTCAGGGCATTGAAGGACCGGGGCCGGAGGGAGACTGTGGAAAGAAGCTCGAAGTCCATGCTTAAAGGCTGGAGCTACGGGGATATGAGGGCGAGCCGGGTGCGGGGCGAAAGTGTAGATCAACAGCACTTTCTACCAGCCGCCCGGCGAGCTGCAGGTTCAGTCCTGGATAAAGATGGCCAAGGACTTGAATAGGGCATAGGAAATGGGAATTGACTCCAAGGATGGTTTCGTATCATGCCAAGCATACAGCAAATTTCATTGGTATGAGGTAGAACTGACCTGTGCATGAGCGATCAAATTAAATGCATTGAATTACATGGTTATTCAGAAAGAATGGGGTGTGTTTATCATGAAAAGGTTTAGCTTCCTGCATTTGATGGTATGTATAGCAATAGTCATGACATCCGCTGTACTGGTTGAAGCTGCAAAGGCTCCGGATTCTCCGACTGTCGTGAAGATAAAGCCGGATATCGTAATCAGCGATCTGAAGATCAATAGACTCAACGTGGTTCCCGCCGGGCACAATGTGCAGATCAATGTGACTGTAGTCAACCCCGTGGGAAATACTGCTACTGGACCTTTCAAGGTAAAGGTGGAGTGGACTAATAATCCAACCAGGGGCTTCAACCTGTTAGGCAGTGGCGGCGTGGTAAACCTGGACTACGATTTGGCATCGGCTGCAATCAAGAATAGAAAGACCTTATCCTTCAATCACCAGGTGCCACTGGGCGAGAGCTATAAGTACCGTGTTACTGCGGACGACTTGAATCAGGTAGACGAGGCAGATGAGACCAATAATGTAGCCAGTGCCGGATATACTACATTATAAGTCATGAGTGAGATGAAATGGGATTGGTGTCTGGCAAAAACGGTGAGCGAAAATGCAGAGGGCTCTTTGTGAAGATTGGCGTACCAAGGGTATTAATAATCTCAATAGAATAGCCAATATCATGAAGACAATCATAATTCTCGTAAGCCTCTTGGCAGCCGTTTCTCTGGCTGCTGCGTATACCCCAGAACAACAAGCCACAGTGGACGGCGTGCGCCTGTCCTTCCAGCTCGGTCAATCATACGAAAAAGCCGTTCAGGGTCAGGATGTTCCTGCCTTCAATGCCCAGGTCGATCAGTGGAATGCATGGGTCGCAAAGAACTTTGGAAATGAAACTAGTTTGCTTATGGCAAAGATGGCCGTACCACTCAATTTGCAAAAGCCCTATATCGCTGCTGGAAACAATACAACAAGCAAGGGAATAACCCATGATATAAGTGGTGATGGCGCGAAATATACCACCAACGATGTCAACCTCATGTCTGATGCAGCCATAGCAAAATATGCAACATCGCAACAAGGAAAAACCCAGGGTGCAGATTTCCTCGGTGGAGTCTGAGCCGTAAGACAATGATCAATTTTTTTTTGCGGCCCTTACGTTTTTATGATAACCTGTTTTTAAAGAAATATTTATATGCGACTAATTTATGCATAAATCTTGAGGGATTCTAATAAAACAAACTTCTGTCAAAGTGCTGGATGAAAAGGATCTGGAATTCGTCGAAGCATTGCGAAGCTTGGATGTGCCAAGAAACGTAGCCATGTTGATCACTTTTCTGGCGGGCGTCAGCGAAGCTAGCTCCCGAGAAATCGAGACGGCAACGCGCATGAGACAGCCTGAAGTGAGCATAGCCATGCGCTCACTACGTCAAAATAACTGGGTAGAGGAAGGCGATATCAACGCGGAGGGAAAAGGTCGGCCCATGAAGGTCTACATGCTCAGTTTACCTCTCAATATGATCATACAGCACTATGAAGAAGAGAGAAATCGCGAATCGGTCCGGGCAATGGAGTCCATTCAAAGACTTAGGGAATTGACATCGACTTGATCAGAAGAAGACTTTAGTCTCAACTTTTTTGTGCCAGGAACCACCGCCTCCTCGACTAAATGCATGGTAGCGAGGCTCCTGGGTTATCTGGCAGCTTATTGCCGGGGTGCTCTTCGGCTTGCTGCTTGAATGGGCTACTATCCAACAGCTCAATGCTTACGAGTACGGTCATTTTCTGCTAATGCTGGGCCCCGTTCCTGTGATCATTGGCGTCGCCTGGGGAACTATCATTTACAGCGTTCGTGCCTTTTCCGATAGCACCAACCTTCCAGAATGGGCCCGGCCGGTGCTGGACGTCCAGCTGGCCTTGAGCATCGATCTTTCCATGGATGCCATAGCCATTCGCCTGGGGGTATGTGGGATTGGGGAAAAGGTCTTGATTATCAGTACTTCGGCGTTCCTTACAACAACTTCTGGGCATGGTTTTGGGTAGTATTCTCGTTTTCATTCAGTCTTAGAATGCTATCGAAACTCCCCGGCTTCTCTGGGCGTTGGCTCTCCCCGGCAGGAGCAATAATCTGCGGCGTTGCGGGCGTGCTCATGTGTATGATCGCGCTTGGGCTTCATCGAGAAGCTCTAAAATGCTGGTATCGGTCCGAATGACATGGAGGCGGAGGGGGGTCTTGGCTTTCTACCGTGCCATGGGTGGGGGGTGGAGATGAAGCCGTCTTTGGGGCTTTTGAGAAGGGACTTTCGGGTTGCCTTCGCGCTCTGGTTATTACGTCAGAGTAAATCATCTTCTCGCGTTCCTGCAAATAAAAGCGTTATTGCTTTTCAGCGCTTAGTGCCCTAGACCTCTTTCCTTCTTCAATGAGTTCTTTGACCTTCTGGCCGCCCTTGTGGCCGATTTCTTCATAAAAATCCTTGCCGTGCGTCTGGGCCGTCTTCATACCGCCTCTTCTGCCTGCCTCTTGAACCGTCATCGTGCCTTTTGTATCTCTTTTGGAACTGCTCTTATCTTGTGCCATCCATATCTCTCCAAAAATTAATTACAGTTTTTTCTTTGTTGATACATCTGCTAATATCCTTCCTTTCTTTGCGGTATTAGCGACAATGGGATCAATGTGCCCTGTTCACCATTGTTTCTAAATGCAAATCCTGGTTGTCTTAGGTAGTCTTAGATCAATAAGGATCATTTAATTTTCAATCAATGTCCATACTATCTTCTTTAAATATTTATGTTTTACGCCTTTTATTTGTCTGCTATCGTTGTCTAAATTATGGATCAAATTTTTAAAATTGTGCATTATTTTGGCCATGACAATATCATCCCGAAGCAAAAACGTTGATAGATTAGCGATTAGCAAGAATCCACTAAATAAGAGAATATCTGTCTATAATCCATAATTTAGTTCATTACTTAATGGCATTATTCATTGTTCAGATATTACCATCAATGAATTTAGATACTGATAACCCACAAATCATGCCATCTCTTCCAGGTCTTCCTGTCGCTCTTTGACATCCTGGTATTCGATTCTGGTTATCGTCATCTCTTTGACCAGCGCTCTGGCTATTTCCTTCAGCCCCAGCTCTTCTTCTGCCAGGAGGATCTCGTCCTTCTTGGCCCGGGTCATGGGCTTGCTCGGCACGGCTGAGCAGGATTTTGTCTCTGTGGTAATGCCATAAGTTCCGATTTTTCTGGCAAGATCCGTAATCTCTGTCTTGTCTAGAGAGATGAGCGGATGAAATACTGGAACTCCCAAGGCCGCCTGCTCGGCCAGGATGTTGTCTGCGGTCTGCGAGGCCACCTGACCCATAGAATAGCCGGTGACGATGCCCAGGCAGCCTTGAATCTCCATGACCTCCGAGGCAATGCGGTACATCAAGCGCCGGCAGAGAACGCAGGTGGCTCTGGGATAGTGTGATGCGATCTTCTCAATTCCCCTGCTGATGGGAATGGTTATAAAATCAGTCTTTCGACCGGCCGTCCATTCCGCCAGAACCTCGGCGCATTTCATGGACTGGTTTATGGCATCGGCATAAGGTCTGGAGTCGAAATGCAGGAGGGTGACCGGACAGCCCCTCTTCATCATCATCCAGGCGGCCACTGGTGAGTCAATGCCACCGGAAATTAGTACTAACATCTTGCCCTGTGAGCCCAGGGGCAGGCCGCCCACTCCTTTCACCACCTTGGTGAAGATGAAGGACCGATCCTTCCTGGCCTCGACGAAGATCTCCAGCTCCGGATCATCCAGGTCTACGGTTGAATGAGTCGCGACTCTAACTGCTTCGCCCACGACCCGGCCCATCTGTTCGCTGGAGAACGAAACACCGGATCTCCTGGGCCGGATGGCAAAGGTATCCGGCTTGGCAAGGCTTGCCAGCTCCACTGCCGCCCGGCTGATCTCATCCAGATCGGATGCTACAGTTATTGCGGGACTGGTTGAAACTACCCCGAAAACTCGTGCTACAATCTCGCTTGCCCTGGAGTCAGAGGTATGGACGAAGATCCTGCCCTCGCCCCTCTCCATTTTATGCTCCACCCCGGCTCTATGCAAGGTAAAAGCGATATTGCCGGCCAAAATGCGTTCCCAGTTCTGTCTGGTCCAGCTATCTTTTAGGGTAATCTCCCCATACCGAACCAGGACAACGTCCTGGGTGATCATGTTCTGATTTGAGTAGCCTTCGCAGATCTTTTTATCTTCTTGACTCTGGAACCTGTAGCTGTGTATCTCTGCATTGGACCGGGCTTCTTGTGAGTGGCCTCAGCTTTGGTAACCAGCCGGACCTGACCATTTCTGCCCTTGATCTTGACCCATACTATACTTCCTGTCTTTCCCATGAGATGTCCCTATCAATGCAGGATTTAAAAAGGTTGTGATTAGGGTTTTCTCGAATCGCAATGCTTTGATGCCCGCACTCAGGGAAGTGCTTAGCAAAAGCCTTTTAAAGACCACTGACCAGTAGGGCCTACTGTATTTTTGGGACAGTGGGGTAGCCTGGTCTATCCTCGAGGGTTTGGGACTCTTGGACCGCGGTTCGAATCCGCGCTGTCCCACTTATCTTTTTTTCTCAATTATATGATTACTATCTCTCTGCAGCTGCGGCAGGCCTTTTTCAGTTTCACCGTATTCGCGCCGGGGAAATGATCGATCAGGCAGATGTCGGCTGGCTGCGCTCTGGAAAAGAGATTTGAAAGGTCGCCATGATATACCTCGATCTCACAGGATCCGTGGGCTCGACCGACGAGCACCGGCTCCTTTCCCACGGCTTTCTTGGACGCTTCGGGATACTCAATCTCATCGATTCCAAGCAAGCTTCTATTGGCCTGCAGATTGAGCAGCACATTTTGCACGCCGGCAAGCCAAATATCATTGAGCACCACGCGCTTAGCTCCGGCTAAAACGCACATAAGTCCCAGTGTTCCCGGACCACAGAGACCATCCACCACATCGCGAAGCTTTCCCTGTAAATATAGCTGCTCTAGAATTCTCATCTTGGGGGCGCTCTGACGGGAAAATTCAATGTGAATTCGCGACTGGCTTTTGTATATCACAGTCTCTCCAAAGAGGCTCTGAGATATGTCGGCGCGCAGGTCGCATCCAGCCATCAGCACGTTCTCCCGTGGCTTTGTTCCCGAGTCGACCACGCCAGCAACGCCCCGGCTCAGAATAACTCCCTTGATCTCTGGAATTTGCTCTATCATTGCCTCGGCAGCCTCTTTGCTGTATCCGTCACCGGAAATTATCAGGCTCCTGGGCCCGAGTCTGGGCGAGTACGCCAGGGGGTAGCCCACCTCAATGAGCGGCGAGCCCACACAGCGCAATGTATCATCTTTATCGCGCAGGCCGAAGTGTTGCAGCAAGCGCAGGGCATCGAGCATTACACCGTCAAGAGTGGCTCTTTTACAGGATTGGCACCTTTCCACACTCTTTGGAAGAAGCTTTGCTCCTTTGGTCTTGTCTAAATTGGGTTCCGGCGCGCACGCGGGGCAGGCCAGGTACCTATGCTCTATCTCTGCCAGAACCTCTTTTGCAGGCTGAACACAGCCTTTTCCGCAAACAGGACACTTCATAATATGCCGATCTCCCAGGAGTATTTCGCCATTCGAGAGATCTTATGGCTTTTTCCTTTAGAAAGGTTTGTAAATAAGAATATCATTGAAGCGGCGAAGGTGGTTTTGGACATGGCACAGAGAGGCATCAGGGAGTATGATGCAAAGCGTTTGCTGGCCGGATTCCTTCCCCAGTACCTCAACGAATTCTCCTATAAAGGCGATCTTGCCCTTGTGGGACCAGAGACTGATCTGGAGGAACTGGTATCAACTCATCCCTGGCTCAAGACGGCCAGGCTAGTCGTCAAGCCGGACCAGCTCTTTGGAAAGAGAGGCAAAAGCGGGCTGGTTCTTCTGGATGCAGATTGGGATACGGCAAAGAAATACCTTCAGAAGAACTTGGGCGCAGAAGTAGAGGTGGGAAGCATAACCGGAAGGTTAACTCATTTCTTAATTGAAACCTTCATACCCCACGAAGAGGAGTTTTATGTGGCAATCAGCTCGGATGGTGATGGGGACAACATCTTCTTTTCGATGCAAGGCGGCGTCTTCGTTGAAGAAAATTGGGATAAAGTGGTCCGTTTTCATGTAGACGTACTGGCTGGAATAGATGATGTTGACATCAAGTCCAGGTTGCCCGGGGATCTGGGGGAAAAGAGCACCACCATTGAGAATTTCGTCAAGGCATTGTGGCGCTTTTATGCAGAAACGGGTTTTTCCTACCTGGAGATCAATCCATTCACCTTCCATAACGGCTCTATTGTGTCTCTGGATATGGTGGCCAAGCTCGATGATGCCGAGGAGTACTGGCAGAGGAAAAGATGGTCAGGTCTTGCTTTTCCCGAGCCCTTCGGCAGAAGTCTGTCCAAGGAGGAGCAGTTCATCAAGGATCTTGATTCCAAGACCGGCGCCTCTTTGAAGCTGACCATTTTAAATCCGGAAGGAAGGGTCTGGACCATGGTGGCTGGAGGCGGGGCCAGCGTGATCTACGCCGATACCATCAGCGATCTGGGCTTTGCCAGTGAGATGGCCAATTACGGCGAATACAGCGGCGATCCCAATACCGAGGAGACTTACTACTATACCAAGACGATTTTGGACCTGATGACGCGTCGCATTGACCCTCGCGGAAAGATGCTGCTCATCGGAGGCGCTATTGCCAACTTTACAGATGTGGCCAAGACCTTCAAAGGGGTGGTCATGGCTTTGGAGGAGTACCAGCAAAAGCTGCAGGATGCGGGCGTCAAGATTTATGTGAGAAGGGGCGGCCCCAATTATGAGCAGGGCCTGAAGCTCATGCGCGGTTTAGGCAAAAGGTTGGGCGTGCCCATTGAAGTGTACGGACCTGAGACGCATATGACCAGAATTGTTCCCCTGGCCCTGGGTGGTGTATCTGAATGAGCCAAACATTGAGCAAGAATTATGTCTTATTTGATAAAAACACGAAAGCCTTCGTCTACGGCTATCAGACCAATGCCATCCAGCGCATGCTGGATTTCGATTACATCTGCAATCGCACCGGCCCCAGCATCTCTGCCATCATCAATCCCAGCCGGGCCGGAATTCACAAGGCCTTCTGGGGAAGCAAAGAGATAATCCTGCCCATGTACAAGAGCATCTCCATGGCGGCCAAGGCCTATCCAGAGGCCGATGTGATGGTCAATTTTGCGTCGCACCGTTCTGCCTTCGATACCACCATGGAGGCGCTGGCCGAGAAGAGCATTCGCGTTGTAGCGGTCATAGCCGAGGGCGTGCCGGAAAGGCAGTCGCGGATCATGAGCGCCACAGCCAAAAACAAGGGCAAGATAATCATCGGTCCGGCTACTGTGGGAGGAATGACGGCGGGAGCTTTTCGCATCGGCAATACTGCCGGAACCATTGAGAACATCATCGCCTCCAAGCTCTACCGGCCCGGGTGTGTGGGCTTTGTCTCCAAGTCGGGTGGCATGCTCAACGAGGCCTTCAACATCATCTCCAGAAACTCTGACGGCATTTTCGAGGGCGTGGCCATTGGCGGAGATCGTTATCCCGGCTCGACCATGCTCGACCATATCCTGCGTTACGAGGAAAATCCCGCCATCAAGATGATCGCCTGCCTTGGAGAACTGGGCGGTGAGGACGAGTACAAGATCATATCCGCCTTAAAAGAGGGCAAGATCAAAAAGCCGCTGGTGGCCTGGGTTACGGGAACCTGCTCGCCGGTGCTTCCCGCCAGCGTTCAATTCGGTCATGCCGGAGCCAAGGCGGATAGTCACAAGGAGACGGCTCAGGCCAAGAATAACGCCTTTAGAGAGGCAGGTGCCTATGTTCCTGCATCATTCGACGGCTATGGCGATACGGTGCGGGAGGTATACGAGATGCTGCTCTCCCAGGGCACAGTCTTGCCGCTCATTGAGCCAGAGGTACCCAAAATTCCGGCGGACTACGGCAAAGCTATGGCTTCCGGCGATATCAGAAAGCCGACCACATTCATCTGCACGGTATCCGATGACAGCGGAGAAGAGGTGCTCTATGCCGGCAAGAGACTCTCTACGGTCCTGGAAGATAAGATGGGAATTGGCGGCGTCATCGGCCTGCTCTGGTTTAAGAAGGAGCTGCCCAACTATGCCGCTGACTTCATTGAGCTTGTCTTGCAGATTGTGGCCGACCATGGTCCGGCAGTATCCGGGGCTCACAATGCCATTGTGGCTTCCTGCGCCGGAAAAGATCTCATATCATCACTATGTAGCGGCCTTCTGACCATCGGCCCGCGTTTTGGTGGAGCCATCGATGATGCAGCTCGCGAGTTCAAGCATGCCAAAGAGTCGGATCTGACGCCCGAGCAGTTTGTCAGTGACATGAAGAGGAAGGGCATCAACATCCCGGGCATCGGCCACAAGATCAAGAGCGTCAAGAACCCGGACAAGCGCGTCCAGTTGCTCATCAGCTACGCCAAAGCGAATTTTCCCCAAACAGAGCTTCTCAACTATGCCCTGCAGGTGGAAGAGCTCACCACGGCCAAGAAGGGTAATCTGATATTGAACGTGGATGGATGCATCGGTATTCTCTTCCTGGATCTGATGGCCTCGTGCGGTGTTTTCAGCAAGGTGGAGATCGATGAGGTGGTGCGTCTGGGCTATCTCAACGGGCTGTTTGCCCTGGGCAGAAGCATCGGCCTGATCGGTCATATCCTGGATCAGAAGCGGCTGGGTTCAAGGCTCTATCGCCATCCTGCGGAAGATATCGCTTACATGATGCCTTCTGCGGAGGACATAAAATGCAAGCGTCGGGCTTAAGTGATATGATCGTCGTTTAAGCCCCGAGGCGGGCGAGATGGCGAGAGGAACGATAAGCCAAAAAATTTTTTCGCGGGCCTCCGGTTCCACTAAAATGGTGGAGTCGGGGGAGATTGTTGAGGCAAGCGTGGACTATGCAATGTCTCATGATGGAACAAGTGTTCTGGCCATCAAGGCTTTCCAGGAGATGGGCTCGGAGAAGGTATGGGACCCGGAAAAGATTGTCATACCCTTCGACCATATCGTTCCTGCTAATAATGAGACGGCAGCGCAGCTGCAAAAGGATGTGCGCTCCTGGGCAAGAGAGCAGAATATCGCCAACTTTTTTGACAGCGGCTGCGGGGTGTGCCATCAGGTCTTTCCAGAGCAGGGATTTGCATTGCCCGGTCTGCTGTTGGTAGGAGCTGATTCGCATTCCTGCACCTATGGTGCCCTGGGGGCTTTCGGCACAGGTGTGGGTGCCACGGACATGGCCGAGATCTATTCGCGTGGAAGATTGTGGTTCAAGGTGCCGGAGACCATAGCAGTGCGGGTGTCAGGCATTCTCAGGCCCAACGTCTCTGCCAAGGACATTGCGCTCATGATAATAGGCAAGCAGGGTGCGGATGGTGCTACCTACAAGGCCGTCGAGTACATCGGCAGGGCAATTGAGGCCCTCAGCATTTCGGGAAGGATGACGCTATGCAATTTGGGCGTGGAGATGGGGGCCAAGGCTACAATAGTTCCGCCCGATAAAAAGACGGATGACTGGCTGGAGGGCCGGGCGCGCCGGCCTTACAAGCCGGTGCATTCCGATCCAGATTCATACGATTACGAATATGAGTATGACATAACCGATTTAGAGCCGCAGGTGGCGGTGCCCTACCGGGTGGACAACGTGCGTCCCGTATCGGAGCTGGAGGGGCTGGAGGTCGATCAGGTCTTCATAGGCACCTGCACCAACGGAAGGCTGGAGGACCTGGATGTGGCGGCCCGCATTTTGAAGGGAAAGCGGGTTATAGCCAGAACCCTGGTCATCCCAGCCTCGCGAGCAGTTCTGCTGGCTGCTCTGCAAAATGGCACCATCCAGACGCTGGTGGAAGCCGGGGCGATGATAGGTCCTCCCGGATGCGGTCCCTGCCTGGGTGCGCACATGGGCGTACTGGCGGAGGGCGAGGTTTGCGTCTCCACATCCAACCGTAATTTTCCAGGGCGGATGGGCAAAGGAGGGCTGGTTTATCTGGCAAGCCCGGCCACCGCGGCGGCCTCGGCCCTGAAAGGTTATCTGACTGTGCCGGAAATTAGTGGGTAGTAGTCCGCAACCGTTTTGGCTATAACCAGCGGTTAACGACGATTCCACCACAAAGGCACAAAGCCACAAAGTACGCACAAGGAGATGGAGCCCTGGCGAAGATGAGATTTGATCTGCATGTGCATTCCAACTGTTCCGACGGCCACGATGAGGTTCGGACCATCCTGCGCGCCGCAGTGCGCCGCGGCCTGGCCGGTCTGTCCATAACCGATCATGACACCCTGCAAGGCTCACTAAAAGCCCTGAAGATCATCCGGGAAGAGAGGCTGGACCTGATACTCATCCCCGGTGGGGAGGTCACCACCGCCGAGGGCCATCTGCTGGTTTTGGGGGTAGAGGAGTTGCCGCCCTGTGGCTTAAGCCCGGAGGAGACGGCGGAGATGGCCCGCGAGCAGGGGGGCATCACTATCGTTCCCCATCCTTACCATCCTTTTCGCCATGCCATCGGCCGCATACCGGACTGCGATGCAGTGGAGGTCTACAACTCCAAGCACCTCTTCGGCATAGCCAATGCCCGGGCCCGGAGGAACGCCAAAAAGCTGGGCCTGCCCATGGTGGCGGGAAGCGACTCGCACTTTGCCGCTACTGTGGGGCTGGGTGTGACTGAGATCGAGGCCACAAATGCCGCGGAGGCCCTGGCTGCCATCCGGGCCGGGCACACAAGGGTGGTGGGCAAGCGGACGCCGCCGCGGTTTTTCATCGGGAATACTGTGCAGTCGATTTGCACGATTGTGAGGAAGAAAGTGAGGAGAGGGCGGATGGTTTAGTTCATAGGTCAAGGAATGAGCCTGGGGCCAAAAAGTCTATCCGCTGGAAAGGCAAAATTAAAGCAATGACTACTCTTCATTACAAAATTCTTCTTAGAAAAGAGGAAGATGAGACATATACCGTAATTGTGCCATCGCTTCCCGGCTGCCTCACCTTTGGGCACGCCGTCGAAGAGGCTCTTGAAATGGCAAAGGAAGCCATAGAAGGCTTCATAGAGTGCATGACTATGCGCGGCGAGGAAGTGCCGGTCGAGACCGATTTGCCTCCACTTGTAACATGATTTTGGAATCAAAAATTAGACGACAAGTATAATTTTATATGCAATTGATTCAATCTTATTTCATGGAACTCGATAACAACCATATTGCGCAAAAGCTAATCAAAAGAGGCAATTTTATATTAAAAAGCGATTATGAACCGACAAAAGCAGCCGGAGATCCCGAGAATCCAGGAGATCTAAACGATCCAGAATTCAATTCTTTGCAGATAAAAAAGGCAAATGATCTAATAAATAATTTAAAAGCATATCCACATGCTTTTGTGTTAGCATGTATAATGGATACGGGAGTAAAATCTAAACGAGCATGGCAAGTACCATATCGTTTTAGTCAAGTGATCGGTGGATTTGATTTTGAAAAGCTGCTAAAATTAGAAAAAAGCACAATTGCAGACATTTTTAATAATAAGAATAACAATTTTGGGATGCGCTATCCTAACGATAAGGCAGAATATTTTTATTGTGCTATTTTGAGGATTCATGAGAATTATAATGATGATGCGTCACGAATTTGGGCAAACAAACCCCCCAGCTCAGAAGTTGTTCGAAATTTTCTAGGATTTAAAGGCATTGGGATTAAGATAGCTACGATGGCAGCCAATATCTTGGTCAGAGAATTTAAGATTGAATTCCAGGATAAATGCTGCATCGACATATCCCCAGATATTCATGTCATGCGTGTTTTTTCTCGATTGGGATTGATCTCGATGGACGCAAAAATCGAAGAATTAAACTATTGTGCAAGGCAATTGTATCCAAAATATCCAGGTGTTTTTGATTTCCCCGCGTGGGAGATTGGTACAAAACTATGCAGACCAAAAAATCCTGATTGTATCAATTGCTACCTCAATGATCTATGTCCCAAGATTATTTAATAGATACAAATATCTGGAGGTCAAAAATGAAAACACTATGTATTGTTCCCTGCGGAAAGCGCAAGATATGGAATGAGATACGTAAGCATGATTTGGGTTCCGTTGAAGCCAAATATGTATACACAGGACTTTTTTCGACAAAATGCCAGGAATATGCAAAGAAATTTTATCCAAGCGAATGGTGCATACTATCTGCAAAATATGGATTCGTACTACCCGAAGAGATGATTTCTGGGCCGTATGACGTAAGTTTCAACGATCAAAAAACATGTCCTATTACGATAGACGAACTCACCCAACAAATTAAACTAAAAAAACTGGATGAAATAGAACAAATAGTTGTCCTTGGTGGAAAAACATATGTTGCTATCGCAGAGAAAGTTTTTCCTGGCAAATCCGTCTCAAATCCGCTAGCTAATTGTAGAGGATTGGGCTACATGATGCAAAAAATTAACCAAGCAATACGAAATGGAAACAAAATTTAGTCTATGCAAGAAATAGAAAGAGCAATATGCCCTGTAATCGAAGATGCTTGATGCATTTTGAGAATGAGCAGGTCGAATTCATGCGCGGAAAAATCCTATCAGGTCTCGGTCAGGCCCAGTACTTCCTCACTCGCGAGGGCTACAGCCGCCAGTTCCTGGAGCTCCTGGGCTTCGTTCCCTTCCCCGGCACCCTGAACGTGCTCCTGGAGTCGCCCTTCCCGGCACAGAGGCAGGCGATCGAAATCGAGGGCTTCGTTGAGGAGGGCCGAACTTTTGGTGAGTGCAAATGCTACCGCATCAAAATAAACGGGATCGAGGCCGCTGTGGTCCGGCCCGAGAAGAGCCGCTATCCAGCAGAGCTGATTGAGATCATTGCGTCCGTAAAGCTGCGAGCGCTGGGGCTGGAGGACGGCGATCCTTTTTGAATCGAAAGCTAAGATAGTAATATCTAGTTTGACATCAGAGACTATCCTCAGGTGATGAAGACGGTTCAAGCTGTTGTGGATCTTCCTGGCTCTGTTCTGGCTCTGATTAAAGTCGATAAAGACCAGCTAGGCCCTTTCATAAAGCGCTCTTTAGCGGTGGAGCTCTATCGTGAAGGCAGGCTCTCCCTGGGCAAGGCCGCGGAGCTGGCGGGGGCCAGGAGCAAGTGGGAGATGCTGATGCTGCTCAGCGAGAGGGGAGTGCCTCTGGACTATACCGCCGATGATGCTGAAAAGGATCTCCAAACTCTCAAAGAAGTTCTGGGGCGATGACAGCAGTATCCAATTCTACTCCCTTGATAGTTCTTGCGAAGATCGATCGACTTGATCTTCTGAAGGACTACTTCGGCGAGATCTACATCCCTGAAGAAGTCTACGACGAAGTAGTAAGAAGGGGTGGGAACCTGGCGGGCAGTTCCGAGGTGGCATCCTGCAACTGGATCAAAGTGGAGCCGGTGAAGAACCGGATGGCAGTAGAGACACTCAGTCTGTCCCTGGATAAGGGCGAGGCAGAAGCCATTGTTCTCTCCAAGGAAAAAGAATCTCTTTTGATAATCGATGATGGAGCAGGCAGGAAGACTGCAGAATTGTTAGGTGTCAAGATAACAGGAACCGTAGGCATTCTGTTTCTTGCTTCGAAGGATGGAACGCTGAGCCTGAAAAAGACCATGGATGACCTCAAATCGGTCGGATTTCGTCTGAGTGAGAGGGAATACAAGAGGATCTTGTCGCTTGATTGATGATGTAATGCGCGGAAAAATCCTATCAGGTCTCGGTCAGGCCCAGTACTTCCTCACCCGTGAGGGCTACAGCCGCCAGTTCCTGGAGCGCTTGGGCTTCGTTCCCTTCCCCGGCACCCTGAATGTGCTACTCGATGAGCCCTTCCCGACGGAGAGGCAGGCGATCAAAGATCGAGGGCTTCGCCGAGGAAGGCCGCACTTTTGGCGAGTGCAAGTGCTATCGCATCAAGCTGAACGGCATCGAGGCCGCTGTCGTCCGGCCCGAGAGGAGCCGCTATCCGCCAGAGATGATCTAGGCCAATGCGCCTGTGCAGCTGCGCCGAGCGAAGCCTCCCTCAGAACTCTCCCAAGACCTGTCAATACCGATAAATTAATATCATTAGCAGAGCTATAAAATGCAAGGTGAATGAAAAGCCTATGTCCACGGCAAAGATTGATGAAAAGGGTAGGATCGTTCTCCCTACCGATTTGATAGCCAGGCTTAAAATGAACCCAGGCGACGAGTTTGTCATAGGCGAAGCCACAAGCGACTCGATACTCCTGAAAAAGAAGGATCTACGAACCATATTGGAAGGCGTTATAAAAGAGGCCCGGAAGGTGGATCTCGATAAGCTTGAGAGGGATGTCGAGGAAGAGGGCAACAGAATTGCGCGAGAGAAATACAAGATTTTTGCTGGACACTAACGTCTTCATTGCTGCTGCAAAAAGAGGATGGACAAGGACCACGGATCTGGTCTTAAGGCTTGTCGATGGCGAGGAGGATCTCATCGCCAATGAAGCCCTCATCGGTGAGTACAGGAAGTATGCCCGCGAACATGGCGATTACGGCCAGCTTCTTCTTGATCAGCTTTTGCATAAGGTAGTTGTTTTAGAGGTCTCCGATGAAGTCATAACTCGATGCAAGCCTCTTTTCCCGGAGGGACAAGACGCGGACATACTCCATGCTGCTACATGCTTGAGTGCTGGTGGAATCCTGATCTCAAATGACCGGCATTTTGACAAGATCAAGGGGGCAAGGATAATTGAGGTCTGGACGATCTCGGAAGCTATTGCCAAAATGCTTTGAATTGTAGATGATCACCGTTTCCAACGATGCATTTGAGAGCGAGCAGGTCGAATTCATGCGCGGAAAAATTTTGTCGGGCCTGGGGCAAGCCCAGTACTTCCTCACCCGGGAAGGCTACAGCCGCCAGTTCGTGGAAAAACTGGGCTTCGTCCCCTTCCCCGGCACCCTGAATGTGCTCCTGGAGGAGCCCTTCCCGGCACAGAGGCAGGCGATCAAAATCGAGGGCTTCTCTATGGAGGGCAAGAGCTTTGGCGAGTGCAAATGCTACCGCATCAAGCTGAACGGCATCGAGGCTGCTGTGGTCCGGCCTGAGAGGAGCCGCTATCCAGCAGAGCTGATTGAGATCATAGCGCCCGTAAAGCTGCGAGCGCAGGGGCTGAAAGATGGCGATCCAGTTGAAGTAATATTATTATGATCGGATGCCGTCAAACAACGCCCAAAAAAAGCTGAGATGCCGGCCCCCCTTCCTGACGGGTGTGCTCCTGCGGTTCCGCTCGCGTGGGGGCCGGACTCTCGATTCGCTTTCATTCACCAGTTTTCCTGGACCCGGGTCTCAGGCCGTGCCCTTCATCACTCCGTATTCATCGCCCATATGAATATGAACACCGGGCGGAGTCGTCATTTCAAACCCGGCACGTTTTTGGAAGAGCATAACAAAATCGGACCCTCCAAACAGGAAATAGCCGAGCATGTCGCCTTTTTTATGAGTGGATCCAACCTCAACACCGTCCTCGAAGTTGACGGAAGACACCTGGGCCATGCCCATGGGAATGAGCGCCACCAGCCCATATTTTTCCGTATCCACTATTACGTAACCCCGAGTCTGAGAGAACTGCCAGCCAGTCGAATCGATTGGATCATACTTCTTCTCTGTCGAATTCCAGGCCACCTCTAAAGCCACATTTTGCACTATGGATTTATTGTCCACAATCTTTCCGCCAACCCCGAAATGATAACGGTGGTAGTCATTTACATTAAGGAAGGTATGGGTGAGCACGCCGTTGGCAAAGGCATCCTTGTACTCGCTGTCATTGCCAAGCAGATCCTCGATGCTGAAATAACGCACAAGCTTGACCTGCAATCCGCCATCTACCTGGATGGTTGAATTGTTATCAATTGCCCAGGTTCCCTGAGGAACGGAATCCGCAGGCGAGACAACGACACTCGTGTTGTTTGGCATAGCGATGGGCCTCGCATCAGGTGATGCTAAGTGTCTGGAGAAGAACTGGTTAAAGGTGCTCCAGTTGGACGGAGACTCATACCAACCTTCCTGCAAACCGAAGCTCGGGTCGTCATAAAACTCTTGATAAATCTCCTGGTTCCATGATGCATTGGTATCAAGGAATAATCCCCAGGCATCGGCAAAACTGCGCAGCCATGTGGAGAACGGCTCGTAGTACTGAATGGTATTGTCGAACAGGCCCTTGCCCTCTAATTCGGGCAGGGGCTGGTCAACCAGGAAATAAAAGTAGCATATGCTTTGCAGTATTTGGTCGCTCGTGAGATTGGACGGATCATTAATCACATCTTGAGGGATAAGCTCTGATGCACGGTCTATGAAATCATAGTAGTCCGATAAGTTCTGAACAGGATTTGTCTTTGGATCAGGATTAATCTCTTTAGCTTTTGCAATGGATGTTTCCAACATCCTTCCGATTTCCGGATTTTTTTCTATTAAATTTATGAGGTCTTGAGTTATCGTCTTATGACTCTCCTCCCCCATAGCGACTGTACTTATGGTAAGAATCAATGCTGCCAATACTATTGTTGCCAAGCAAAGTCTCGTCTCAGAAAATATTTTTTTCATTTGTCTCATCTCCAAAATACGTCAAACCTCATCTTATATTTGACATTCATGTTTATTAGCATTACAATCTTATTTAGTTTACTACTAGGATGAGGGCGAGATGCCCTCGGTGTTTGAGGAGCATCCCCAGGTGCATCTCTAAGGGCGCTGGAAATATATCCCATCTGCAATTCTCAGTAGATTCAGTGATTGCTTTGCGAAGGTCCTTTTCCATCCCGTCCCCGGTGCGTTCTTGCGCTATGCTGGCTTGTGTGCTGCTGCTCTTCGTTTTAGCATCTGCTGCGGCTCAAGATAGTGCCGCCTACTGGCTGGAAAATGGCCAGGCATCTCTTTTAAACGGCAGCTTTTCGCAGGCCGTAGAGAGCTTTGACCGGGCCATAAAGATCGATTCAGAGAATGCATCGGCCTGGGGCGGCAAGGGCATTGCTTTTTCTCGGCTGGGCCGCTACAAGATGGCCGGGCTGTGCTTTGGCTATGCTCTGGGAAAGGATGCAAAAAACGCGCAGCTCTGGCTGGAGGACGGCAGGGCCAAGGAGCTGGCCGGTGATTGGGACGAAGCCGGGCAGAGCTACGAGCGGGCCCTGGCATTGCAGTCAAGCCTGGCCGGGGCGTGGCTGGGCAAAGCCAATGTGTCTCTAGCCCAGGAAAGTTTTGATGAGGCTATGCAAAGCTACAACAACGCCTCTCTTTACGGGCAGAGCGATGCAGGCAAAACGGGCCAGGTTAGAGTGCTTCTGGCTCATGGCTCGACTCTCCTGAAGGAAGGCAAATTAGAGGCAGCTTATAATAGCAGCAACGCGGCTATTGCCATCGATCCGCAAAATTTCCAGGCACTGACGCTAAAGGGAGCAACCCTGAACCGCCTGGGTCGATTTGAGGAGGCATTGGCCTGCTATGACGAGATGCTGGCCGGCCACCCATCCGATGAGATGGGAAAAGAGGGCAAGGCCCGGTCTCTGGTGGGGCTGGGTGACAGAGAGCTGGCGGCGGGGAGAGTCTCCCAGGCACTTGATAATTTTGAGGAGGCTTCCCGGCTTGCACCCCAAAGCGCAGAAACTGTTTCCGGTTTGGTCAAAGCCCTGACGGCTAAGGGTGACCAGGCTTCGCGCGATGGTCTCTTCTCAGAGGCTCTCAAGAGTTACGAAACCGCCCTTGTCCTTTTGCCTTCGGACCCAAACGCACTGGCCGGAAAAGAGAATGCATCGGCAGCACAAATCTTAAGGGTGGGAGAGGCAAAATCAGGGAACGCTTCCCTGAAAAAAGCATCTTATGCCCCAGAATACTCCTATTATTTTGAGCTGGCAAGAAACCAGAGCATAAACGGCTCTTATTCTCTGGCTCTAGAGAGCCTCAACAAATCCCTTGCTCTTGATGGACGGGCCGAGGCCTGGCAGCTCAAAGGAGAAATTCTTTTCCGCCTGGGAAGGCGGACCGAGGCCCTCGATTCACTGGATCGGGCCATTAAGATCAATCAGTCCAGCCTGCCTGCCCTGGCATTAAAAGGGCGCATCCTGGCCACGATAGGCAAATACAGAATGGCTGGTTTGTTCATCGACTCTGCCCTGCGTCAAGACCCGCAGAATATAGCCCTGTGGAATGATAAGGCATGGGTGCAAGAGAGGCTGCAAGACTATAACGGTGCCCTGCAAAGCTACGACAGGGCACAAAAGCTCGATGGTAATAATACACAGACTCTGTTTGGCAAAGGCAGCCTCTTGATGGAAATGGCAAAGTACCGTGAGGCTGCGCAGTGTTTTTCCCTGTTCTTAGAAAAGGACAAAGAAAATGCCACTGCCCTGCGTAGGATCGGAGATGCCAACCTGGCTCTCCAGGAATACGACCAAGCTTTGGAGTCTTACGGGGCGGCACTTGTGCTAAACTCCAGCGATCTTGCATCAATGCTCGGAAAGGCTGAGGCTCTTTATGCCCGGCAGGACTATAACTCCTCTCGAATGGCATTTTCTCAGGCTCTGAGAATTGATCCCCATGATCTTCGGGCATTGCTGGGAGATGGAAACTGCCTTCTGGCGTTGCATGATTATTCTTTTGCTCTGGAGATTTTTTCTCGTGCTCTGACTCAGGATTCGAAAAGCTTACCTGCATTGCTCGGAAAAGGAGAGGCCTTCTACCAGCAAGGAAATAACGAGCAAGCACACTCGTGCTATGATCAGGCTCTTTTGCGAGAGCCGGATAATACTGCAGCACTGCTTGGTAAGGGAGATGTGCTAATGCAGCAAAACGATCTCTCTGGAGCTTTGCTGGCCTATGGCCGGGTCCTCGATCGGGAGCCCGGCAACCTGCGGGCTATGCTGGGCAGGGGCGATGCTTTTCTGTATAATGGCCTCCCTGATAAGGCGTTGCCACTGTATGAAAAATCTCTGCAAATAGACCGGCAAAATATTCGGGCACTCTTGGGAGAAGCCAAAATTCAGTATGTAATGTCCGATTGCAAATCCGCTCTGCATTCTTATGATCAGATCCTGGCACTTGACGAGAATAACGCTGCCGCCTGGGCAGGCAAAGGCGATGCGCTTTTCTGCAGCAAGGATGTAGATCTCGCTTTGCAAAGCTACCAGCGGGCTCTTGCTATCGAGCCGCAAAACGTGGCTGCTCTCCTGGGCATGGGTGACGTGTTTTATGAAAGGGGCGATTACAGTGATGCTCAAGACTATTATGAGCGAGCTACCGCCTTAAGTCCCAGCGGCCATGGCTATAGGGGACTTGGCAATACTCTTGCCGCTCAGGGTGAGTACAACAGATCTCTGCCTCTCTTTGATAGATCTCTGGACCTAAATCCAGCGGATGTCGATGCATTGCAGGGCAAGGGCCTGGCTCTGGCAGCTCTTGGCAACAGATCTCTGGCCCTAAAATGCTTCCAAGAGATTGTTTCCTTAAATCCGGCAAACTATGCTGCCTGGTCCAATCTGGGGAGCATGCAGGCCACCATTGGCCGGTATGATGAGGCAGCCGGGAGCCTGGAAGAGGCATGCCAGGTCGATTCATCTCATGAGGAGGCCTGGTGTAATCTGGGCCAGGTGTACTACTATTTGGGCCGCTACAGTCAATCAGCAGAAGCTTTCCAAAATGCTACGAGGCTAAATCCCCAGGATGCATCCGCCTGGATGCAGTTGGGAAAGGCGCAAAGACAGAGTGGAAAACTTGATCTGGCTTTGCAGAGCTTTGAGACGGCTGCCCTGCTGCAGCCGCAAAACATTGATGCCAAATACTGCAAGGGTCTGGTCATGGTGGCAATGAAACGCTACCAAGAAGCCATTCGTGCCTTTGAAGGGGTCTTGGAGTTGGATGCGGATAATTCATTTGCCAGGTACGCCATCAATCTAACTCAGGCCAGTCTCAACGCTACTCCTGTTTATGAGTGAACAAAGACATTCGGTAAATGACCGTATGCATAAAATCTGAAAAATACTGCCGCTCGAAAAGCAGAAGAGCCGGACCGGAAATCTATGGCAAAGAATGTCTTGGTGGTGGGAAAGATCCATGAGATGCTTTCCGGTCTGGCTATTTTCTCATCGGCTTTCTATTCTCTTCTTCTCATAGCTAGTTTGGCGTTGATAATTATGTTGTGATGCCATCTCCGGTTCAATGATCACCATCAATTTGTACTGCCGGTTGTTTCTATTTCCTCTCTTATCCAGCAGACCGTCGTGATTCATGCGGGATAGATATGTAGAGACTGTGGAGAGCTTTATATCATCGGCTATGGTTTCATATCGCTCTCTTAATTCCTGGGTTGTGAACCAGGTATTTGTAAACTCATGTCGAATGAAGCTTTCCAATCGGTCCATTAGCGTTCCGCTGCTATAATCATGAGCAGATGTGTTTGATGCAATGCTCTCACCTCTGCTCTCAAAGATACCGGAAGCTGACAGAAAGCCAATAATCCTGTCTCTTAATGCCTCTCCATCCATGTTTTGCGACTCAAACTCATGGGAGGACTTAAGGCCTTTGTCTTCTATCTCTATCCGGATCCTCATTTTAAACCCCCTTCGATCATCTTCCGGATATTATCTTCAAATATGGAAGGAATATGTGCTGCATAGATGAAGCTTCATCTTGGCAGGCGCCAAAGCAGACATTTTCTGCCATTGCGGCATTCATAGGCTGCCTGGACCTCTCCAGGTTCATCTGTAGCATAAATAATTTTAGGTGCCCTCTCATATTTTCTCCCCTCTTCCTAAAGCCTAATGCTCGCTCTTCGCCAACTACTCTCTCTTTTCCTTATCGGATCAGCCTTGTTTATTAATCACCTTCCAGCCGACCCGATCAATTTTGTTTTCGTGCCATCCCCAATTATTGCCAGGTTGTGAAAGTCATTCCTGTACATTTGGTGACAGTCTTTTTGGCTTTCACAGCCCTGGCCTACAATAATTCATATCGTATCTCTGTCTCAGCCGTTCCCTTCAGATCCTCATTGCCGTCCCTTTCGGCAATGATGATTGCACCGGCCAAGGAATTCATCGTCTGTATCAGCACTGAGCTATTTTGTCGTCCCTTTCCGACAGTGAACAGTCTATATACAGGTGCATGTATCCTGATCCGATATGAACTCCCTTTCGCTACCCCTTGTGCCATCCATGTGGGAAAGTGTATTGCTGTGAAGCACATAGCTGGATATCGAAAATGCCTTTTACGGCTTCGATTTCCCCCTTCATTGCTACTTCTCGTGCCATCCCTTACGGTGACGTTATGCTTTCACAGTGGCGAATGTTTCCGGACGATGCCGCTCTTCCACAATTATGCGGAACAAATAGAGCCGATACATTGGATTTATTCACCCGATACGCTTCCTTACTGCTTAGATATATTGCCAAGGTCCATCCATCCCCTCAGACGAATAAGCCCTCTTTAGTCATCCTATCAGATTTATTCAGACAGGTTGTCTGGCCATTCTGGCACACTATTAACCTAGATTTTGAGATATATAAACCTTTCCAATAGTTGGTAGTTGTGTTTAATAGCTTAAAACTCGTATTTGGAGTTATTTTTTGAAATAAATCTCTAATAGTATTCAGGATAGTATTTCACAAGGTATGCTTAAGACGGGGAAAATGTATTGTATTGTGTTGTGAAAAGTGTTTTCAGGCGAATACTATCATAATAATAGCTATCAGTAGGTCCTATGCTTATGCGCGGAGAACGTTTGCTTTGTGAAACCATTTCACAATGATCGACCGGTGCGGATATTTTGGAAAAATTACTCGAAAATCTGTCCTATTCTAAAAAACATTGAGAATTAATGCGCGCGAAGTTGCCGCAAGACATGCCCATAAATTTGAATAAAGGAAAACCAAGAAATTTGAAAATGGTTCAAGATGCTTGACGAAGTTCGAAGTATTCTTCTACAAGCCAGTCGCCGACCTCCTTAAGATATCTGCGCTTGCGTTCATCTTCGGCAATTAATTGAAAAACCTCAGAAAGATCTTCATCCATTAGACCAATGTTAGCTGCTTACGGCATTTAAACTTATCGAAACCATGCTAGAATCTCATTTTTGCGCTTTTCCTTTAGCCAGGATCATAGCCACATCGTAAGGCTCTCTGGTTCTTTTTAGCGGCCCGGCGTGTATAGGATGGTCTCCGCAGATGATGAATAGAGTCTCTTCGTTTGCCGCATTTACTAGCTTACCTATGCAGCGATCGATAAGCAAAGCCGCCTCTTTTATGCCTTCCAGGCCCCGGCCCAGATGAATGCACTTATCAATTCCTATGAAGTAGGAGACGAGAAGCCTGGGCTTCTCCAAAAGGGCCTGGCAGGTCATGCGGCAAGACTCTTTATCGAAGTCTTGCGGAGGAATGCTGTCTGATATGCCATGCACCATCTCAATCAGGCCCTCGTAAACATCAGCACCATTCTGCTCCATTATTACGGCGCAGCTCAGGCCGGCTGCCGCTGCAATCTCCGGCAGGCTGAGGATGCGTGACTCTTTGGCGCCGGCCTTATCGAAAATTTCGTGGTGCTCAGGTAGCAGCCCGCTGAGGATGCTGGCGATGGCCGGGGTGGTGTGATTGGAGACGGCAGTCATGCGTAAGAGCTGCCCGACTATACCAAGAGCCCTCAAGTTCTCCAGCGCTGGCAAGAGCCACATCAATAGATCATAGCCCAGGCTGTCGACAATGATGAGCGCGACATTTTTGCAGCCTTTGGCCGTCGCAAAATCAATTGGGCGCCCATCTGCTTCAGGAAGCTGCAGACCCAGGATAAGGGCTGCCGTGGGTGCGATGTCTAGCTGGCTTAATGGCGGCATGGTCTCTTGACCTGTCATAAGGGTCTTTGTCACTGGCTGCAATAATGGCGAAGAGCCTTAAATAAGTATAGATATAAGCCAGGCATAATTCTGGTTATGCAAGAACAGAGTCAGGCAATGAAACCATGAAAAAAAGAAACGCACTTATGCCTCCGCTTAATTTCGGCCTGCTCCTTATAGCCTTGCTGATTCTAGCCATAACGATGGTGATGGCCGGTGCGTATGCCACTTCCACAAATTTGGATATCGATTACAGCCATAACGTTGTAGGTACCGGGACAGTAATGTCCGATTTCAAGATGGGGTCCGTTGAGAGCACGCTGGCTACGGGAAGGATACGGGGGAGCGGAGAGGTCGTAAACAAATATGTTTTTGTCAGCAACAACACCGAGAACGTCTCCATCGAAGACCAGTTCCTTTTTACAAAGGCCTCGATCAACCATGAGATTACTATTCGCGACTATCCTCAGATGACTAAAACGCCAGGAAGCTTTCGCCTTCTTGGAACCAGTTGGGCAGCAAAAATAAACCTTACCATGCAAAATGATTAGTTTCGCTTCGCACGCCAAAGGTTTATCAGATGCTCACTCTAAGTTGCTATAGACATGCAAGACGTCCAGGAGATCGCCGGGAAGTTTCGCGCGCTTTGCGAGCTATGTAGGAGCCCTGCTGAGGTTATCAAGACGAAAAAAAATCTTCTCGTCGTCTCTCACGTGGATGCAGATGGGCTCACGGCAGCGGCTATCGTCTGCACTGCCCTGGAGAGGTGCGGCCTGGACTTCGAGCCTAGATTTTACCGCCAGCTTGATGGGGCGGCAATAAACGAGGTTGCTGATTATGGCGCCGATCTGGTCATATTCACGGACCTTGGCAGCGGAATGATTCAGCAGATATGCGAATGCGGCCTTTCTGCAGTAGTTGCCGATCATCACAAGCCTGCTGCCTGTGAAGCCCGTCCTATCGCACACATAAACCCCCATCTGGTAGGCGCAGATGGTGCAACACAGCTCTCAGGCAGTGGAACCTCTTTTCTCCTGGCCAGGGCTCTGGCATCAACCCCGGGCAGCAATGATGATCTGGCAGCTTTAGCGGTAGTGGGGGCAGTGGGGGATCTGCAGGACATGGCGCGCGGCCAGCTGGTCGGCATCAACCGTCATATCCTGGAGATAGGCTCTGATGCAAGAGCCGTTTCCTTCTCCCGCGACATCAAGCTCTTCGGCAGACAGACCCGTCCCGTATACAAGATGCTGGTGTACTCTTCGGACCCGTACCTGCCCGGGCTTTCGGGAAATGAGGACGCCTGCATCGCTTTCCTTAAAGATATCGGCATACGGCTGGGCGGGGAGAGGTGGCGGCGCTGGATCGATCTATCTCAGGAGGAGAAGTCCGGCTTCGTCACAGCCATTCTTAGGAAGGGTCTAAGAAGCGGCATCTCCAATGTCAAGCTGGAACGCTTGATCGGAGAGGTGTATATCCTTTTAGCAGAGCAGGAGGGAACGGAGCTACGTGACGCCAGCGAGTACTCGACTCTTCTCAATGCTACCGCCCGTTACGGTCATGCCGGCGTGGGGCTGCAAGTATGCATGGGCGACAGAGACAAAGCCTTCGCTGAGGCGCAAAGGCTGCTGGGCCAGCACCGCCAGAATCTGGTGAACGGCCTGAAGCTGGTTCGCGAGAGCGGCATTACAGCCCTTAAGAGCATCCAGTACTTTGATGCCGGAGATGCCATTTTGGACACCATAGTGGGCATAGTGGCCGGCATGAGCTTTCAGATGGCAGACCGCTCCCGGCCCATCCTGGCCTTTGCCCGGACTGCGGAAGGGGAGCTCAAAGTCTCGGCACGAGGCACTCAGGACCTCGTCAGGTCTGGCCTGGATCTGGCCGATGCCCTGTCGCGCTCTGCCCGCGCCGTTGGAGGGGTGGGCGGGGGTCACAACGTCGCCGCCGGGGCGACCATACCGCCCCAGGCTAAAGAGGAATTTCTGGTGCTTATGGACGATGCCGTAGGCAGGCAGATTTCCCGGGAATAATCTGTGTTTTGCACAATAAGGAAATTATAAAATTTCGCTATCAGTGGATCAGGCGCAGGGCAGATACCCGCACTCGCACATGTGATCCTTGGCCACTATTATCTGCTCATTAATGGAAAAGTTGCCCACGAACATGTGATTGATGCGTGACACCTCGTCCTTTATGTCGCCTGTCTCCGGGTCGAGCAGCAGGTAGCCGATGCGTCCTATGCCTATGAAGTCGGCATCTATGGTTATCTGTGTGAGGTTGGGCTGCGCCAACAATTCCATCTTGGTGGAGAGACGGGTAGCATCGGTAAACTCCTTGGATGCACTCATCTTCATGGGATAGTTATGCAAATTGGTGCTCTCCCGAAACTTCTGGTCGTAAGAGAAAAGATGAGCATTGGGATTGCTCTTGCTGCCTATCTCCATCACATAATGCTCGGCATAGGCCGGGCTCATGACAATGCATTGGACAAAAATGAAAGAGATGGCGATTACCAGCCCTAAAAATGCCGTTTTTGTTTTCATTTTTGCCTCAACAATTTTCTCAGGGCTCCATAGAGAGGTTCCACAGATATTCTTCAGAGAGCTCTCCCGAGCAGACCGTTACTGCCGGCCCTTCCATGAAGGCTTTGCCATCTTCGAAGGTTATCAGCAAAGGTCCGCCTTTGGTCTGCACATTGACCTCATCCTCCACCAGTCCCAGACGCCGGGCCACACTGGCTGCAGCCACAGATCCAGTGCCGCAGGAGAGGGTCTCTCCTTCCACTCCCCGCTCGAAGGTTCTGATCTCCAAAGGCTGGCCGATCTTGACAAAATTCACATTGGTCCCTTCCGGAAAGTGGCTGTTATGTCTTATAGAGGATGCCGCCGCCCGAATGTCAAAATCCATATCATTGACGAAAATAACGGCATGGGGTACACCGGTATTGACCGCCGACACCATGCAGCCTTCGATATCTTCTGAGATAAATTCGCCGGGGCCATAGGCAGGTATGGAAGGCCGGTCGAACCTGGGCGCACCCATATTCACCTTGGCCCAGAAGGAGCCATCCATCTCCCGGACCTGCACGGGAATTATGCCCGCCAGGGTTTCCACATCGAAAAACTCGCCCACGTATCCTGTGTCCCAGGCATACTTGGCCAGGCAGCGAATGCCGTTGCCGCACATCTCCGCCTCCGAGCCGTCCGGCTGAATGAGCCTCATGCCCAGATCGGCTCGCGAGCTGTTTGTCAGGAACAGGACCCCATCCGCACCTATGCCAAAGTGGCGGTGGCAGCAGGCTATGGCGAACTTTTTCTTTTTGCCCTCAGCTACTTGCTCGCGATTTATCTCATCTACCAGTATGAAGTCGTTGCCGTTTCCGTGCAGCTTGGTGAAGGTCAGGCCACAAGGACCAAAGGGACTGTCATCAAGCTCTATCTCAGAAATATCTGCCAGCTTCATTTTATATACCATGCATCTTTTTACTTAGCCTGTGCTAATGTGTGCTGATGTGTGGTGATGTCATATTAAACCCATTCTACAGGTGGCACTGGATCTTTTGGAGCTGGACAGATCAATTCAGATAGCCAAAGAGGCAATCTCGGGCGGCGCAGACTGGATTGAGGCAGGAACGCCTCTCATCAAGAGCGAGGGCATGGACGCTGTGCGCGAGATGAAAAAAGCCCTGCCCGGCACCAAGATCTTAGCCGATATGAAGACCGTGGACACGGGGGCCATGGAGGTGGAGATGGCAGCCAAAGCCGGAGCAGATATAGTGGCATTGCTTGCCGCCTCAGATAACTCCACCATCGAGGATGCCCTGCGAGCGGCACGAAAATACGGCGTGCAGATCATGATGGACCTTCTCACCGTCCCGGACCCGGTAAAGCGCTCTCGCGAGTTGGAAGCTCTTGGTGTTGACTACATCTGCGTTCACGTTGGGATCGACCAGCAGATGACCGGCCGCGACACAGTCGATTTCCTCAAAGAGATTGTAAGGGTGGTCAAGACTCCTGTGGCGGCAGCAGGCGGCATAGATGCCCTCACCGGTGCCGAAGCCGTCGCTAACGGCGCTGCTATCGTCATTGTGGGTGGAAGCATTGTGAGAAGCGCCGATGTGACTGCATCCGCCCGCAAGGTTCGCGAGGCAATCGATCATGCTCAATTGAGCGTGGCTCCAAAAATAAGCATGGCGGAGGAGCTGGTCACCATTTTGCGAGAGGTATCTGCTCCCAATATCTCCGATGCCATGCACCGCAAAGGGGCCATGCGCGGCATCCTTCCCATAAATCTGGGCACCAAGATCGTAGGCAGGGCTGTCACCGTGCAGACCTTTGCCGGAGACTGGGCCAAGCCTGTGGAGGCCATCGACCTGTGCGGACCGGGGGATGTGCTGGTTATCTACAACGGCAGCAATTATATCGCTCCCTGGGGGGGGCTTGCCACTTTGAGTTGCAAGAATAAGGGAATTGAAGGCGTGGTAATAGACGGAGCTGTGCGGGATGTGGACGAGATCAGAGCTCTGAATTATCCCATATTCTCCTCAGGGATCACACCTAATGCAGGCGACCCCAAGGGTATGGGTGAGATCAACTCCGAGATCACCTGCGGCGGCCAGACGGTGCGCCCCGGTGACTATATAGTGGGAGACGAAAGCGGAGTTGTGGTCATACCCAAAGAGAGGGCTTACGAGATTGCCAGGAGAGCCAAAGAGGTGGAGAAGATGGAAAGCAGGCTCTACGAGGAGATCCGGCGCGGCAAGACCCTCTCTCAGGTGGCGAACCTTAAAAAATGGGAGAAAGTATGATGGCAGTTCTGGCTTTGACTGCGAGCTTTGAGGAAAAGCATTGACGACAAGCCGTAAATAGATTGAAATATTCTTAGGAAGGCGCTTAAGGATCAAGTAACACATTCGCAATAGAAGCATATTGGCAAAGTAATATTATGCGGTGGGTTTGGATATAGAGGACGTTCGAGGAGAAAATACATGGAATTGGAGAACATCGTTTCTAAGTACCCGCCCAAGCAGATAATGCTGATTCCTATCGCTATCATAATATTAGCACTTATCAGCTTGGGCGCGACCTATCTTACCACAGGTTCGCCTGTGAAGCTGGGAATAGAGTTTACGGGGGGCACTCTTGTTACAGTGCTTTCTTCGGATTCGGAAGAAATAGTGGCGCAGCAGTTTGCTTCTTATCCACTGGTGGACATAAGAAACATCGGCAGCAGATATATGCTCCAGTTCGGCCCCATGAGCGAATCTCTGTATGCCGATCTTGTCAAGCTGACCAATGCCAATTTCGATAGTCCGGAGATCAGGCATATTGGACCGATTTATAGCAAGGAGCTTCAGGCGCAGGTTGTCAAGTACCTTCCTCTTTCGTTCCTATTGATGGCCATCGTGGTCTTCCTGGTGTTCAGGGAACCTATCGTTTCTCTGCTCATTGTGGTCAGTGCGCTGGCTGACATCTTAACGGCAGCGGCTTCCATGAATTTGACGGGCGTACAGCTCTCGCTCGGGACGGTAGCAGCTCTTCTCATGCTCATCGGTTATTCGGTAGATACCGATATCTTGCTTTCCATGAGGGTTTTGAAGCGTAAGGGCCTCGTGGATGAGAAGATCAAGGGTGCGATGGGAACCGGCCTGACCATGGCCGGGACATCGATTTGTGCGGTAATATCTCTCATATTAGTCTCAAACTTCCTATACATAATAATACCGTCATTTACCAGAATGGACATCATCGCCGATATGTCCACGGTACTCATATTCGGCCTGGCGGCGGATGTATTCAATACATGGGTCACCAACGCCCAGGGTTTGAGATGGTATCTGAATAGAACGAAGAAGGCGGTAAGGGGGCAGAGAAGATGAGCCTATTCGAGGATTTATCCAAGGATCGACGAGTCATCTTGTATGCGGTATTTGTGGCTTTGGCCATTATTTCTATCGGCTTTTTCGGTTTGAAGTTCGGACTGGATCTGGAGGGTGGCTCGTATCTGCAACTTCAATTGCAGGGCGCCGAGGCGCAAATTGATGTATCGCCGGAAAATATTCTGGAAGTGCAGTTTAATGCCTCCTCAGTCGAGAAGCACGGACAGAGCTATGTGGTGACTGTACCGGGAAGTGTCAATTCAACATTTACCGATGATCTCGGCTACATTGGTTCGAAAGTCGCAAAAGGAGATAACAGCACCAAGATCACAATAGTAGAATCTCCTGAGACGATAGTAATCAATTATCTCAAGAAGAATCTGGATGCAGATGTACAGCTTAATGTTGCTGTCGCACCCATCCGCTATGAGATACGAACTAATGTTACTCGGGAATCGCTCAACGCTCTCTTAGCTCCGGTGGGTGGAAAAGTGCCCCCCGGTGAAGACGCATTTGTAATGGGCGTGTCCAAGGAGACCGTGGATGAGACCAAGAAGGTTTTAGACTCCAAGCTCAACCGCCTGGGTCTGCAGGACATCAAGGTCAGAGTTGTAGATAATAAATACATCCTCATCGATCTGGCGGGAATGGATGTGGCCGCTGCCCAGGAGGTAGTGGGCAAGCCCGGCAAGTTCGAGATAAGAATCCAGACCGAGAACAATGAGAGCATGCATGTACTCTACGGTGATGCCGTGGAGAGCGTGGACATCCCCCAGGGAGAACGCAATGGTGGATGGGGCGTTCCCTTTGTTCTCTCGGAAGAAGGTGCGATGACCTTCCAGAAGGCGGCAATAGATTCCGGTGCCACCAAGAGACCCGAGGACCATTACATAGCCATGTACCTGGATAAGGATGAGATCTTTTCCGCTCCTCTTGCTCCTGAGCTGGCAAGCAGCCTGCAGAAGGCACCATCTCGAAGCATGCAGGCGACTGTAGGTGGAGGCGATGCGGGTTCTGCTAAGGCTAAAGAGCTTTACATTCACCTGCGAGAAGGCGCCCTGCCTGTCAATGTCGAGGTTGTAGGCTCCGGTCAGGTATCGGCGGCTTTGGGCAGGCAGTTCAAGCTGCAGATGATTATAGCCGGGCTTATTGCTCTCTTTGCCGTAGCCGGAATGATCTTCTACCGCTACCGGGAGAGAAGAATTGTCCTGCCCATGGTTACCACCTCCTTTTTCGAGGTCGTAATGATGCTGGGCGTCTGGTCAATAGCCGGATGGCAGCTTGATCTGGCCAGCCTTGCCGGTATCATCATGGTGATAGGGACGGGCGTGGACCAGCTTGTCATCATCACCGATGAACTTTTGAAAGGCGGCGAGGCGGCGGTATCAACAGTTGAGCGCAGCATCAAAGAGAGGGCTGCGGAAGCGGCTGATAAAGCAGGTGTTGGCAATATTGTCGCCACCAGCAACAAGGTCTATCTGGCCCGGCTGTCCAAGGCTTTCATCATCATAATGGGAGCTGCTGCGACCACCGTTGTGGCTATGTTGCCATTGCTCGTCATGGGCTTTGGCTCGCTCACCGGATTTGCGCTCATCATCATTCTGGGTGTGATCCTGGGCACTTTCATAGCCAGGCCTGCTTACGGCAGGATCATCGGGCACATACTGGCCGCAAATTAGAAGTGAGAAGAAAACACCTGCAGGTCGAGCGGACTTGCAGGCAAATAAATTTTTTAGTGCTATGGAGGAAGGCAGCCGCAGCCACTCCTACGATCCGCATCCCAATGAGAAGTTGCATCGTCCCGCCCGGCTTTTTTCCAGGCAGAAAAATGTTTATATCCTGAGAAAATAGTTAATAAAGAGGATATGATGTCATAAAAGCCACTCTTGATGAACTATTCGAGTCTCTCTCATCCCTGTTGATCTCTGAGCCGATAGAGTTGGAGGACAAGGTCATCATACCCATCACAAAGATGGGCATGGGCTTATGCACCAATATGGGCCGGACAGGCTTGGATGAGAGCCAAGAATGCCTGGAGAGGCGCACAGTCGGTGGGGGGGTGGGGCTCTTTCCCGTCGCAGTGGTGATCGTCTACAAAGGAATATCCGGGCCGGAGGGCGTGAAGGTTGTTACCCTGTCGCCGCCGGGGGAATCGATATCCGACATCGCTCATGTCTTTATGGATAAATAATGGCCCATAAGAATATGAGAAAAAAAATAACCGATGTTGTGGCTGGTATTATAATAGAATAACCGCCTGCTTGGGGATTTGAGGATGCAATTTTCTTATCTCGCTATATTTATCCTGCTTTTGATTATTCTTTTAGCTCTTCTTTTCCTCGCTCCCTTTAGCTTATCCCTGAATATCGGTAAGAAGGGACCACGGGTCGAGTACAGTATCAAGCTGGCCTGGCTTGGTCGCACATTAAAGAAGGCAGAGAGTTCTTCTCATCCAGCAGGCGATTTGCCGGCCTGTGCCGGGGAAGAGCAAGCCGGAAAAGAAGAAAGTAGCGAGATCGATAATCAGAAGACTGGCGGTGTTAAGTCCCCCAAGATCCAGTCTCTGATTAACGCCGCTCCCGCCCTGGTGAATATCATCCGGGATCTTCTCAAGTCAATACACGTAAATCTGAGGTCCTGCCGTTTATGTTTCGGCCTGAGTGACCCCTCTCAAACTGCTGTTATGAGCGGATACCTCTGGTTTTTGGCATCAGCGCTCGGCTTTTTTCCGCCCAGGATCTTCATAGAGCCCTGGTTTGAGGGGGTGCGGCTGGAGGGTGAACTCGTGGCGGATATCGAGGCCAGAGTGTTGTGTGCTGTCTTTGCCGTGGTCTCGGCTTTGCGGGAGAGAGAAATCAGGTTGCTCTTGAGAGAGATGCTGGGGTGGGCATAACTATGGTGAGTATCAGGCTTCCCGAGATGGATAATCGAGTTGTTGTGGGCAAAGAGATAAAAGCGGGCGACAAAGCCATCTGGCCCGTGATGAGAATCTCGATTCTAAAGACCCGTGGGGAAAATGTTTTGGCAATCCAGATCACGCCTCTGGCTATGCTCGTCATCGAGCCTGCAGAACAATATGCGGTATCCTTTGCCGGAGAGCCGATGACCATCGAGGCCATTACGAAGCTGGCTCGTCCCCTGAGAGATGTCCTGGAGAAAGCGCGTGGTACTTTCAGGATAAAGGTGGAATAGCAAAATTGTCTCTTCATCTCAACAAGCCGGCTCTGCGGGCTTTGGGGATTGCGGAGAGCTTTGAACGCTCTTGCCCCACCTCAACAATTGCGGGCGTGGTCATGCGTGCAGATCTGCGCGTGGACGGCCTGGCCTATGCCCATGCCACGGTGGGAGGGGATGATGGTACACAGGCTGTGCTCAGACTTTACGAGCAACTTAGCAGGGAAGATGTGAACGCCCTGATTCTAAGCGGCGCGGCTATCAGCTGGTTTAACATCATCGATTTGCAGGAAGTATTCGAAAAAACGCAGAGGCCTTTGATCTGCCTGACCTACGAAGAATCTCCCGGCCTGGAAAAATATATTCGCGAATATTTTCCCCGTCCTGAGGAGAAGCTTCGACGCTATCGTGGGCTGCAGGGGCGCCAGAGTGTCCGGCTCAGGACGGGCCATGAGGTCTTCGTCCGGGTCAGGGGGGCCTCGCTCGACGAGGCGAGAATTCTGCTCAACAAATTCACGCTAGACGGCCGGGTGCCGGAACCGGTGAGGTTGGCCAGGCTGGCGGCGCGGGCAGCACGAAAAGACTGAAACTGAACGGAAAAAAGAGGCTATGCCGGTAAGTGTGCAGAATCTCCTATCATAATGACCTTGGCCCATCTGAAAAAAATATTGTGCCTGCGATCAGAATCGCGGCAATCATTATGAGCCAGTTCTTGTTGGTTATGCAGATCACCTCAACAATTCAGGCGTATCTCTTCAAATATGACTCTATATATTTTTCTATCTTCGCGCCCCGGTAAATGCCTGCATGCCCCTCGCAGAGCACATCAGAGTGCAAAGCCAGCAGCTTTTGCATGGAAACGCGCCACTTCTTGAGATCCGAGCCCCAGGCAGGCGAGAACGGCCCGTGAATGTCCTGTCCGAATAAGACCCGGCCGTCCTTGGTATCTATGTAAACGCAGATGCTGCCGGGCGTGTGTCCAGGGGTGTGCAGGAAATTAAACTCCAAATCGCCGTAGGTTTGCTTTTCCGATTCACCATTGAGGAGCGTGTCCACTTTAACCGGTTTGTAATCCACGCCGTACATACTGGCCGCAGTTAGCTCGTTGTTTTCGCCCTCAATTCCCGCCCGGTCCAGTTCATGGGCGATTATCTTGCAGCCGTAGCGCTCCTTCCAGGCGAAAAGGCCACCGATATGATCGATATGGCAGTGAGTGGCAATGATGTGCCAAATTCCGGCAGGCTCAAAGCCCAGTGACCGGATATTCTCCTCGATTCTGCGCATCCCATAGCCTACTCCTGCATCGATCAGCACCTGCTCTGATCCGGCATCCACCAGATAGATGAAAGCGTCTTCGGGCGCGGAGATGTCCGGCCCTCCTACGGCATAAACGCGATCACAAACGGCCTTTGCCCTGCTCATTGATCTCCTCTTCCAGGACTTTCTTGGCAAGCATAAACTCAGTTTTCAGTCTCTGTGCCAGCTCTTTCGTCCCTTCCAGCGAATTGGAGCGTCCCATCATTTCCAGTTCCTTGGCGAGGGCCGAAAGGCGCATAGCGCCTACGTAAGCGCTGCTCGACTTCAGGCTGTGGGCAGCTAGATGAAGCCCCTTGGCGTCTCCCTTTTCCACAGACTGCAGAATGGCATTTACCTTATTCGGCGAATGCTTGATGAATAGGCCACCTACCTCTGCAACGATATCGGGATCGCCTTCATCTTGCAGTTCTCGAAGGCTGGCCAGTACCGACCGATCGATCACATCTTCTCCTTCTTTCAATCTCCTACCATCCCCGCATGCAGCCGTAATTCTAAGAGTGCTGCTGGACAGCTAGTCTTACATGTTTCGTACTATTTATCCTTAACTTTCTACCTATTTTTGATGCTCAGGGCAGAAGTAACTGGTCCTCCCTGCGATCTTTTCGTGGTGGAGAAGAGCACCGTCCCGCGGGCAGGTCCCCCCTGGATGACGGTGGGGCAGGAGATAGGAAGGCGGAAGCTTTTCCAGATCGGCATGAGTGACAAGAGCCGTCTTCAGCACTTCCTGAATGGATATAAAGAGGGATGTGAGCTGCTCAATTGTCAGGCCGCGAGTCTTCGGACTTATCCCTGCCTGAAAGAGAGCCTCATCAGCATAGAGATTGCCGAGGCCCGCCACAAGGTTCTGATTGAGCAAAGCCGGTTTGATCAGGCCTTGTCTGCCGGTCATGATCTTTAAAAAGTCCTCCCGGCCAAGCAGCAGGGCATCCGGTCCGATTTTTCGCTCCTTTAAAAAAGCCGCCGGGCTCTTCGTGAGGCCTGCTTCGCCAAAGATCCTGAGGTCATCGAAGGCCAGGTTGCGGCCGTTCTCGAAGACTATTCGCAAGCGGGTGTGACGCGGCTCCTCTGCCCCGCTTTCCAGGCAGATCAATCTCCCTGTGAGGCCCAGGTGGAGTGTCAGCCAGAGCGAATCGTCCCGCTTTAAAAAGAGCCTCTTGCCGTGACGAATCGCGCAGTGAAACTGCTTGCCAGCCAGGGCCTCCTGAAACTTCGTCGCCGATACCCCGGCCAGGATACGCTCGTCTCTGACCTCTGTCGTGCGGATGGTCTGGCGGAGCGCTGTGGCCTCTAAATGCCTTCGCGCCATCTCTACCTCAGGAAGTTCAGGCATAATTTTCTCCGGCTCCTCGCTGTATTGAGTAAATAATGGAATGCTTGATAACTAAGTCCTTGCGGTTTACGGAGTATAACCACAGAGTCGAGAGAAGCGCACGGAGGATGAACGACGAGATTCAATTACATTTCGGGATTGATGAAAGCTCGATGATTCGATCTCACTTTCGCTCAGAGGCCATCAGATATCTTCCAAAGCCTAGCTCCCCAGAGGATCACCGGATAGACGATCATCCTTTCTCCATTTCGCCCGGCCCCAGTCCCAGGTGGGCCCCAAGCACAAACAGTACCAGGGAGCCTAGAGTTAACCCTCCCGGGAAGAGAACAGCGATGGACATGGGAAATCTTACCTGAGCAAAGGATAAGATTTCAGATAATCCGCGGCTTAAAGCTCTGCATTTTCCAGAGCATCCCGGCAGCCGCATGACCTTTCCTCAGGAATTTCCTGCGCGGCCTGATAGATAATCTCCCCCACAATTTCCCGAGAATTCTTCATAATATCGTTGATCTCAGAGATGGCGAGGACGCTTTCGCCCGCCATTCCCGCAGCGGGATTGGTGACGATGCATAGCGACGCATAACAAAGCGCCGCCTCTCTAGCTAAAGCTACCTCTGGATAGCCGGTCATGCCCACCACATCCCCGAACTGGCGCATCATCCTGATCTGGGCGGGCGACTCCAGATGCGGCCCTTCGGCGCAGACGTAGACCCCCTCGCCGACCGTCTGGCCCAGAGAGCGGGCCGCCCCGGCCAAAGTGCTGCGAAGCGCCGGGCAATAGGGGCGGCTCATATCCACATGAACGGCTCTATCTTCAAAGAAGGTATTGGGCCGGCATTTGGTGAACTCCACTAAGTCGCTTGGCAAAAAGATGCTGCCCAGGGGGTGCCCGGCCATGCTGCCCACCGTGTTGGTGGAGATGACTGCGCTTGCGCCCGCTATTCTGACAGCGGAGATGATGGCCCGGTAGTTGACTTTGTGGGGAGGAAGGTGATTGTCGCCGTGGCGGGAGATGAAAACAATCTTCTGTCCTTTCATCCTGCTGCGTACAATGGGAACTTTGCCATAGGGCGTCTCCATCTCATCTGCCAGCCCTTCCAGGGCATAGCCCACGCCGCCGATGACGGCCAGATCGGAATTCATAAGGGGCATTTTCGTCTTCCTTCTTGAAATGCTTTTTCAGATCGGCGGCATGAGCGGCGGCCGGAATACTCCCTTCTCCGTGATCAGTCCGGATACCAGCTCAAGAGGCGTGGCATCAAAAGCCGGATTGTAGACCTCGATGCCCTGGGGCGCCAGGCGTTTTCCGAACAGGCTGCAGATCTCCTCACGGTCTCGCTCCTCCACAACAATGTCATCTTCCCCATGCTGGGGATCGAAGGTGGAGAGCGGGGCTGCGACGTAGAAGGGGATCTTATGATACCTGGCCAAAACAGCATGGCTGTAGGTGCCGATCTTGTTGAAGACTGCATCCCTGGTGATGCGGTCCGCGCCCACGATGACCTTGTCGATCTTGCCCTTCCTCATCAGGCTGCCGGACATGCCCTCGCAGATGAGCGTGACCGGGATCTTGTCCTGGTGCAGCTCCCAGGCGGTCAGTCGCGAGCCCTGGTGCAAAGGCCGGGTCTCGCAGGCGTAGACATGAATGTGCTTGCCTGCGGCAACTGCGGACCGGATGACGCCCAGAGCCGTGCCCCAGCCCACACAGGCCAGCCTTCCGGCATTGCAGTGGGTGAGGACACTGTCTCCGTCATCAAGAAGCTTGGCCCCGTTCTTGCCCAGGAGCTTGTTGATGCGAATATCTTCTCCGGCGATCTCCTCTGCCTCACGAAGAGCGGCTATTCGAATCTCTTCAGCCGTCTCTCCAAGGGCTGAAGCTCGCATCGTCCTATCCACGCCCCAGGAGAGGTTGATGGCGGTGGGGCGCGAGCCTTTGATCATAACTGCGGCATTCTCCAGCTCATCCATCAACTCTTGTGCATTGCATGTCCGGGAGAGACTGGCTGCCAGTGCTATCCCATAACCACCGGCGGCTCCCAGAGCAGGCGCGCCGCGCACGGCGAGGGTCTTTATAGCTTCGACTAGCTGCCTGACGCTTTTTATGCGGATTGGCAGAAGCTCGCCAGGCAGACGGGTCTGATCGATCAGCCACAGGCCGTCGTCCCACCAGATGGTTTTCGATTCACAAGCGCTCAAGAAGAGATCACCAGACATTATGTAGACATACTGGTATTATTATTTTTTGCTGCGCCAGGATGATACTGCCCATTACAACTGTTCTGGTTATTTTCGATTCGCCTCTAAAATTATCCTTCTAAAAAGGGAATAAATTATGCGGAAAGTCCGGGCGGCTCACTTGAGCTTTTTCTCGAGCTTCTTGAGCTTCTTCTTGGCGGATTGGCTACCCAGAGCTGCCTGCTTCGATAGTTCTTCTGCTTTGGCTTTCTTCACTTTGTTGAGTTTCTCTAATTGTTTCTTACTAGTTGGCATAAAGTCACCCCGCTACGCCTAAGGCTGATTCTATTTAGCTTTTTTCCGTCCTGAGTATATCTCTGTATCGTTGTACCTTTGTATCAATTTCAAGGAATGTGTCCATATATATCAGGAAGAGCTATCTGACCTATAGTGCCTCTGCTGGCAATCTGAAAAATAGATACGCATCGTCCTCATCGTTTGGGATCTAACCCAGGTTGCCTTCGAGAGACGTCCTTCTACTGCCCCTTTCCATAGACCTGTCTGATCAATCCTAATGTTGCATCCTGTACCTGGTCCACTGCTTTTGCCGGAATATAGGATCTTGGAGTCTGGGATCTGGCCAGGCAGATGAACGCAGGGCAGGGTATGCTCTCCAGCAATCTTCCTACCGCTTTCAGCCTCTCGGGGACGATATCCTCCAATCGCCTTCGATCCTCATTTGCATAGATTCCGTCCAGATCAATGCCAATCGCAATAGGAAGCAGACTGTCTTGCATGTCTTTGTGGAAATCATTCAGGCTTATTTGTCGTGGTAGAGGGGCGGTCTTGGGGCTATTTGCGTCGCCTTTGAGCCGTGTTTCATCTTCGTCCCACAAGATCCATCTGGCAGCCCCTGTTTCCCTCTTCTCAATGGTATTTGGCGCGTCCTTTGTCTCTGACCCACAAGCCCTGCCGTAAGCGTTCAGCCGCCCTTTGGCCGGGTGAAAATGGTAGAGAGCACCCAATGCCCCGTAATGAAATGCCGGGCAGGTGAAGTTGCCCTCATTGACCTTCATCCTGCTGTAGTGCTGGATGTAGGGCCGCAGTCTTTCCAGAAAAATATCGTGATGGGCATCTATGCGCACGGCTACGAGGCTACATTTTCGGCGGAGGTATTCCTCAAACCAATAGTGCATGATCTCATTATGAGGGTCGATAATGAACGTTCTTATTCCGCAGATGAACATCTCTATCGGGGAAAAGTGACTGGAAGCTTGGGACACGAACGATCCTCCATATCGATGAAATCCAGGCCGATTTTATAACTATTAATCTCATCATATGTGGTATTCAAACTTAAAAAAATTTGCGGTTAATTATTCGGGGCGGTGTCGTACCGATCTTAGGGACACTATTGATTAGCGGTCCACATGTCTTACCCATCACCTTCCCCTGCATCTCCCTCATTCGCTCTCGCCTATCCCCGGCTGCACCAGCCGCCGCCAGCCCGAAGGCCATGGGGCAGGGCGTGCTGCCCTTTTTCATTACCACCTCGATCTCCCCAGAGGCAAAGCCCCGCAGCACCTCTTTGATGTTTTCCACCTCGAACCGATCCTCGATGATCTCCCGAAAGCTCTCCCTCAGCACGGCAAACTCATCCAGCTTGCCGGCAAAGCCGATGAGCATGTCTGCGTCCAGTTGTTGCCACCGGGCGCTCTTCTTTCGTCCCTTGTAGCTCTTCAGGATCATGAAAGAGCGGGTGGCGTTGATGCGAAAAACGCTTTTCAGGAGGCTCGTGTTTTGCAGGGATCGGAATAGAAGCTGCTCGCAGTTCTCCTCCCGGATGGACCCGATGATGGCGGGAAGATTTGCTTTGCTGCATGAGGGAAGGGAGAGGACAAAGCCCGCGTCGGTGGTGGTGATGCAGGTCTCGCTAATTCTCTGGCGGCTGAGGAGGTAAGCTATCATGCGAGAGAATCCCTCGTTAAAGCGCAGGCCGTAACCTGAAAGAAAATAGTAGTTCCTGCGGCCGGTCTCCTGGTCAAGGCACTCCTGCACAACCATTCTGCTGTTTGTGGAAACGGCATCCTCACCCAGATGGCCTATCTGCTGGCGGAAGATCTCGCAGATGGAGCGGGCGCTGTTCTCGTCGATGGGATACTGGCTTTGCAGCCAGCGAACGGTGGCGCCGCTAATATCATTATTATTACAATCACCATGCACTATCTCATCATGTTCCATTTCACCATGGTCCAGCCGGCCTTCCATCTTCCGGCTTTTCATTATCCAGAGCATATCACTGTTGAAGGACAGAATGCTTCTGGCCAGATCAAAGGATAATGGCAGCCTCTCCGAGGACCAGGTGGGGATATTGGGCCTGCCGGCGGCCTCGTCCACGTAGATCTTGCCGCCTCGCCGGTAGCAGAAGGAATAGGCTCCCCCGCCGATGGAAAAGACGTCTCCTCTATCCAGCTTTTCCATGTATTTCTCATCCAGCCTTCCCACGAAGCGGCCTTCCCGGGTGAACACATCGCAGGTGAACTGGTCGGGTATCATGCCCGAGTTGGTGTAGTAGATCATGCGAGAGCTGCCGCCTCGCGTTCCTATGGTCATCTTCTCGGGATCGTAGCGAATCTTGGGGTAGATGCGCCTCTCTTGCATGCCTTCGTGAGCTGCAGATAGGTAGAGAACAACGCTCATCAGCTCCTCTTCGCTTAGGCTCCGGTAGCAGTAGGATCTCCTCACCACCCGCAGCACTTCGTCTACAGTCCAGTCTCTCTCCAGCGCCATGCCCAGCAGGTGCTGGCAGAGGGCGTCCAGGGCATTTCGAGGTATATGAATTCTGTCCACGTCGCCGGCTCTTGCCCTCTCCAGCATCACGGCGCACTCTGTCAGCTGCTCTCTGTCCAGAACAATTATCCGGCCCAGTACCACCCTGCTTAAGCTGTGGCCCCCTCTGCCAAAGCGCTGCAAAAGCGCGGCTACGGACCTGGGCGAGCCAATCTGTATGACGAGATCGATGTAGGGCATGTCTATGCCCAGTTCCAGGGATGTGGAGGAGCAGACGGCCTTTTGCGTTCCTTGCTTAAGCCGGCTCTCCGTTTGCAGCCTTGCATCCAGGCCCATGGAGCCGTGGTGGCAGGCGGTGTTCCCGGCATTGTAGAACTGAGGATAGCGCAGCTTGAGGTTGAGGGGCATCCTTTCTGCTCCATTCCTGCTGTTAGCAAAGATGAGGGTGCACCTGTGTTCCTGAATATAGCGGTGGAGCAGCTCGTAGAGCCTGTCGGCCAGCTCCTTTTGGTCGGCAAGGATCAGATCGGGCACCGGGCAGAGCAGGCGCAGGTCGCTCTGGCGGGAGATGCGGCAGTCCACCACCTCTACAGGCCGTAAGTTTCCTGCCAGAAAATCGGCCACCTCTTGCAGCGGTTCCACAGTAGCCGAGCAGCCGATACGAACGAAGCTTCCGGATGCGGGATCGATCGACTCAAAGAGCAACCCATCCCTGCCTCCTTCGCCTTGCAGCTCTCTTTTCAGCTCCTCCAGCCGCTCCAGGCTGAGGGAGAGGTGCACGCCGCGCTTGGAGGCGGCCAGGGAATGAATCTCGTCCACGATGACCCATCTTACTCTCTTCAGCTTCTCCCTAAAGCGAGGAGAGCTGAGAAGGATGGCCAGTGACTCTGGTGTGGTGTTAAGGATATGTGGCGTCCTCTTCAGCATGCGGGCCTTATCCTGAGCAGAGACATCTCCGTGCCGGATGGCGTGCCTGATCTCCTGTACCTTCTGCCCTCGCTCTTCTGCCAGGGCCTGCATCTGCCTGAGAGGATGCTCCAGGTTTTTGTGAATATCATTGGCCAGAGACTTTAGTGGAGAAATATAGAGGCAGTAGACCAGGTCTTCCAGCTCGCCCTTTCCAGCCATGATGAAGAGCTGGTTGATGATGGAGATGAAGGCTGCGAGGGTCTTGCCCGAACCAGTGGGCGAGCAGATGAGCACGTTCTTGCCCTCTGCGATGAGGGGCACGCCCAGACGCTGGGGCTGGGTGAAGAGGTCTTCGGCTGAGCAAAAAGTGGAGTGCCACCAGTCCCGCACGATGGGGTCGAAGAGGGAGAGTAGAGCGGCGTCTTCTGGGGAGACGGGCAGAGCGGTGGGAGTCGGGGCGGGCATTTCTGCAGCAATCCCTGATCAATTCCCGTCTTCCAGCAGCGGATCTTTTCGCCCGTTCAAGGAAAACGCTTCCTCCCTCTCGATGCATGTTGGGCAATTGCGACAGGGCCGCTCCTCTCCCCTGTAGCAGGACCAGGTTAGCTCGTAGGGAACCTCTAAGGCAAGGCCCATCCTTACGATCTCCGCCTTGCTCATATCCACAAATGGAGCCTGCAACTCTACGGGATGCCAGGCGGTAGCCAGCCGGATGGCAGGGCGAAGCGCCTGAACAAATTCCGGCCGGCAGTCGGGATAGATGGTGCTATCATTTTTATGAGCCGCATAAAAGACCTCAGGAATCTCCTGAGCCTCGGCATAGCCTGCTGCCACGGAGAGCATGATCATGTTTCGATTGGGCACCACCGTCTTCCTGGCGGCCTCCTCGGTGTAGTGGCAGCTAGGCACATCCTTTCCTCCCAGCAGGGCGCTGTCGCCTAAGAGAGAAGCCAGCGAGCTGAGATCAACGATGCGGTGAACAATGTTCAGCTTTTCTGCAATCGCTTTTGCAGATGCTATCTCCTTTTTGTGCCTCTGGGCGTAGTTGAAGGTGAGAGCGTCCACCTCATAGCCGTCAGATATCATTTTGTAGAGCAAGGTGGTAGAATCCACACCTCCTGAAAGAATTAAAACGCCTCTCATTTATTCCCCGCAAGCTTCGTGTAAATATCCTATTCAGTTATTTCCAGTGGAGTGACCATAATCTTGTCCACTCTGCGTCCATCCATGTCCACAACTTCAAAGCGGTAGCCACCCCATTCGAAATAATCTCCTGCAGTGGGAATCTTCTCTAAATGCGTCATCACAAATCCGCCGAGAGTTATATATTGATAATCCTCACCTTCGGGCAGCCATTCCAGGTCGATCATCTCTCTGAGGTCGTCCACCGGCAGAGCGCCGTCCACCAGCCAGGAGCCGTCCTGCCTCTTCACTATTTGCGGCTCTGACAGCTCGTCAATGTGCGGAATATCTCCCACCAGCCCCTCCAGTAGATCGACCAGGGTCACTATTCCCTGAACTGAGCCATACTCATCCAAAACAATGGCCAAATGAATTCCCGTCTGCTTGAATTTCTCCAGCACCTTCAAAGCCCTCATGCTCTCCGGCACAAAGAGCGGAGGGAGGAGGGAATCCTTTAGGTCAACCTTTTTGTCGGCCAGGTTGCAGCTGAGCAGGTCTTTGGACTGAACTACCCCCAGGACATTATCCAGCTTTTTGCTGCAGACCGGAAACATGGAGTAAGTGCCGCCTGCTATCTTTTGAGAGATCTCTGCTCCGGAATCGTCGATGTCCAGCCACACGATCTCGCCTCTGGGGGTCATGATGGAGTTCACCCTTCTGTCTCCCAGAGAAAATACTCTCTCCACGATATCCTGTTCCTCTTCTTCGATCACACCTGCCGTCGTTCCCTGGTCGATCAGGATGCGAATCTCCTCTTCGGTCACAGCAGGCTCGGTGTAGGCCTTCACACCCAGAGCCCTCAGCACCAGATCGGTGCAAAAGCTGAGCAGGACAATTGCAGGAGAGACAAGACGGGAGAAAGCAACCAGGGGGGCGGCAGAAAGAGATGCGAAGCGCTCCGAATTGCTCAGCGCGATCCTCTTGGGGACCAGCTCGCCTATGACCAGGCTGAAAAATGTGATCATCAGGACGACTGCAACCAGGGCCAGGCCGCTGCTGTAAGGGGAAAGATTGGGAATGGTGCTGATGTAAGAAGCCAGCTCTTCAGCAATTGTTGCGCCTCCGTAGGCTCCCGTCAATGTAGTGATGAGAGTTATGCCTGTTTGCACTGTGGAGAGGAGTCGGTTGGGATTATCAGCCAGCTCCAGGGCTGCCTTTGCACCACCATGGCCCTCTTCTACCAGGGCCCTGAGCCGGGCTTTGCTGGAGGAGACCACTGCCATCTCGGCCATGGAAAACGCGCCGTTGGCCAGGAACAGAAGAAAAATGATCAGAAATTCAGTGAGCATGGTCGTGTGACCTCGCTATCCATCCTGCGGCATTTTCATGAAAAAATCCCAAGCGGCTCATTTAAAGAGGTAAACTGCCAGGCAGTTATTTATAGCTTCGCTGAGATGAAGAAAAAAAGAGTACCCCGGCACAGTTCATAAAATTGGGCCAGAATGTTCTCGAATTTGCTATCATTCCTCTGAGTTATGGCACCCATATGGCCGCCTCGCATTCTGGACGCAGCCATGTCCACGAGCTCTAATGTGGTTACGGAGCAACACTACAGCAGAATGCGGTTGGTTCCTTTTAATATAAATATTAATTTATTTACTGTGATAGTAATATTGATTGTGCCAAAAATTTAAATAGTTAGACTGACTTACATATCATTATGATAATCATTGACAAGATCAGTTCCGAGGATAAGAAACCGGATTTAACCAGGACCCGCATCCTGTGTTTGAATTTGCTTGCTTTGCTGGTCATACTATTATTCGGAACTGTGGGTGGTCTATCCGTCGGCTACAATAATTCGACCACGTCAGATGTTATGTCTTATCAGGAATATACCGGCAGTCATGACCCCATTGCCAGTTTGGAGAATCTCTTGAGAAGCGAGGCCCAGTTACTCTCCAGCTTTGAGGAGCAGCTTCGCAATACCAATACTACTTTAAATGAGACAATATCCTTCTTGGATAGCTTTGAAGACCTTTTGAGAAGGCAGTCCGTTCTATACAGCGGATTTGAGAGCATCTTAAAGAGCCAGTGGTATAGGATGAACTGCGATGAGCAGAAGAAATTTCTGGAAAGCTTTGAGGATCTGCTCCATCGGGAAACCATCCTATTCGCGAGCTTTGCCAATCATACCCAAGAGAGCTGGGAAGTGCTTCCTCGCGAGCAGCAGGTAAAGCTGACGGCCAGCTTTGAAGATCTGCTGCGCCGTCAGACCAATTTGCTCAAGGGCTTTGAAGATCTGTATAAGATGACCAATGGCGGACTTACTTTGGAGAAGTATGCTGATAAGAGCTGCATAAGACCCGGAGATACGGTGACGTACCGCTTTGTAGTTAAGAACTGGTACAATCAGAGCATAACGAAAGTGAGGATCGTCGATGATCACCTGGGAAATATCGCCCAGAATTTCACTTTGGGGCCGGGAGAGGAGAGGACATTCTCGAAGAAGACGGTCTTGGTCGGAGCCACCTGCAACACGGCCAGAGCCTATGGCGAGGGGCCGTGCGGTGAGTTGCTCATTGATGATAGCAATACCGTTTGCATAAATTTGCTCATATTGACCGGCTCTAATCTGGACACGGTAGTCGTGGGCAGACAGTATGCTTTCTCTTCAGGGTCAGACCCGCCCGTCGCCTCCAATGCCGTGGAGATAAAGAAAAACCAGAAGATAAATTGTCAAAAGCAGAACAATACAGAGCATATCCGCCTGGGGGATCAGAAGGCCGCCGGGATTGCCACTGGCCAGTCGAGCAATGAGATCAAGATCGTCACCAACCAGGAGTAAGCAATGAAGTCTCGCGGCATTACGCCCTGCTATTGGACCGGTGAAGGGATGCCGCGAGTATATTTAACAAAAAATTTTTTTTGATATTAATAGTAAAAAATCTATCTGATTAGGTAATTTATGAAGAATATAGAAAGCCTTTTAAATGTGAAGAGCGAACGTGATGTAATAGTAATAAAATTAATAAGGTGGTAAATTTGCTTGGCTCTCCGGACAAAGTAGAAAGCCTTATGCTTCTGGTTCTTATTTCCCTGGCCACCATTGGCCCGGTTCAAGGATTTACGGCATCATCAGTGGACCTGAGCGTGAGCCAGGAGGCCCTGATGGACGGCAAGAGCGTGGCAGAAGTCCCGCCCGGCCATAATTTTTTTTATAATATAACTGTGAAAAATAATGATCCCAGCAATGATGCATTAATGGTCAACTTGCTGGTGAAGATGCCTTATGACGCGATCTATATTGATGCTAAAACCTATCCTACCATGTTTGCGGATTTTTCCATGCATAAGAGCGGAGACCTGCTGGAGATCGGATTTGAAAAAATTGCGAGCGGCTCGATGAGGTTTGTCAACATATCTCTGACGGCTCCTTTGCAAGCCTCCTGACTACCCTCTACAGCATAGCCAATCTGAGGTACGCAAATGACCCCAATCTCAGCAACAATGCTGCGACACTATCGATTTATGTGCCCTTTCCGGGATACAACAAAACTGCTGCTGTGAAGAGCTTTGAGGACCTGCTCCATAACCAGTCCTATCTCCTCTTCTGCTTCCAGAATCTGCTCCTGGAGATTCCCAGAGACAGAGCGGAGAACTATTCCTTTATTGCCAGCTTCGAGCAGCTTCTCAGGTCTCAGGCCGCCCTCACCAGCAGCTTTGAGGACCTGCTCTCCAGTTCCCGGGGCTGGGACAGGGATTTTGGCAAGGAGGAGCGAACATACCTTCTAAAAAGTTATGAGGATATGCTCAGAGACGAGGCTTTTCTCTTCGCCGGATTCGAGGTGAAGCTTACGCAGGCCTGGGATAGCCTGGACGATTACACGGCCCCCGGCCACTCCATGAATGCGCAGTGGGAGCTCCTGGCAAGTCTGGAGGATCTGCTAAAGAGGCAGGCAAAGCTCTACAAGGGCTTTGTCGGGCTCTTGCAAGGGATAGATGAGCATGCAGACCCGCAGGAGCGCGAGGCCCTGGTGGACTTTTTGGCCAGCCTCGAGGATCTGCTACGACTGCAGTCCAATCTGCTCATGAGCTTTGAGGATTTAATGTCCCAAAAATATGATCAATTAGGTCCTAATAACTGGGAAGAATATCAACGGGTTCAGGCCAGGGATGAAGCTGGGGATGACTGGGACTTTTGAAATGTATAATCTAAAAGTGTATAAATATAATGGAAAAGTTTAATTATTAAGAAACCAGATGTTACTTTATTAGAGGAATGAGGATATGAAGGGAGTATTAGATAGATGCCGGCCTGAAAGCAGGCCTAATCTGCGGTTGCCTTGGACAAAGTCTTGTATCTTTGATCGCATAAGTCCGCTCTTTGCACCAATAAAGATCGTTTCTCTGTTATTTATACTGATGTTGGCTATTCCCGGAGCCATGGCGGCTTTGACGCTCAACGCTGCCACTCCTTCTGAAGTAGATATATGCAATTCTTTGCAATTTGTGGCTTATGCCAACAATACAAATCCATCGGCCGGCAATATATCAATCAATGTCACCATTCCTCAGGGATTCGCCTACCAGGTGGGAAGCACGCTCATAACCTACCCGATAAGCAATATTTCTGTAGAGGAGCCCGTCATATTCGGGCAATATCTGAACTGGACCAATAGCAGTTGGATACTTGGAAATGGCGGAAGCCTCAAAATATGTTTCAATCTTACAGCAGGCTGCGGAGCGCCTTCAGGAGAGCGGCTGACCGTCAAGGCAAGCTACAGCGGCGGCGTTCCCACTCCATACAGCTCTCCATCCATACTGGTCAATCAGGGACTATTGAAGATCACCAAAGAGCCCAATGTCATCGAAGCCGGTAAGTGGGATACTGTCAACTGGACAGTAAAGATAGAGAACCTGGGAACCGGACCCGCATTCAATGTGAAAGTGAATGATACAAACAACACAGGTCTCAAGCTGCTGAGCATCGACTCCCCAGGAGGCTCCATGAACTGGTCATATGCCAGGATTGATCCTGGCGAGGTGAAAACGGTTAACACCAGCTTCCAAGTGATTGCGTGCAGCAACCTTGTGAACCTGGTGAATGTCAGTTGGGGCTGCGGCGGAAATGACTGCCAGAAGACCTATGCTAAGGGTAGTGTGCAGTTCATCCCCTATGAACCTGACCTAGATTACACCTTTAATCCCAGTCCAATAGTTGTCCCTTACTGCAATAAGACTTTTGTAAATGTGACCATTAACAACTCAGGAACGGGAAATGCATCTGGTATTTACATGATATTTTCCGAATTCAATGCACCATATTCGATCACAAATGTGTCGGGTGCACAATACTTTGAGAACAACCATACATTCTACCTGGGCAATCTTCTCGCAGGCGGAAGCATCTCTTTTGGCTATTCAAAGAGCATCACCTTCGATTTTGGAATGCCTCTTGGGCAATGCAATGTATCGGGGGCCAGTGGAGTTTTCAACACAGAGGTTGATTATTTTGACGATTGTGGTGACCAATGGTTTCCGCCTTGGGATCAGATATCTTATTCCATGGATGCTAGCACCATACCACTCATCTCCGTAACCAAGAGCAGCCAAAGCGGCAAAGATAGTCTCTACCTGGGCGAGAGCGATAACTATATTCTGACAGTCAATTACCAGAATGGATCTTGTTCTGGCACTTTACCCAAGAATACCATCATAGATCATTATCCCCCGAACTTCGAAGTTGTGAATGCTGCGGACGGGACAGTTAATGATACAAATCAGACCATCATCTGGAATAACCAGGATCTGAACAGCACAACTTCCTGGTCTAAGACCATAGAGCTCAAAGTAAAGAACTCTGACAGCTGTAATTGCGGTGGGGTCTATTACAATGATTTCAGCGTAAATGCCTCCGTAGATTGTTGTGGCTGTCCTTTGACTGCCAGTACATCCTTGCCAATAATTGTAAAATGCTTTAATACAACTGTATTGAGCTCTTCTAACAAGACTGCTGATCCCACCATGCAGGAGAATTGTCGCCTGATAAATTATACCAACACCTACGTCATCAATAATTCCACATCCCTGAGTTGGGCAGATATCAATTTTACAGAAGAAGGCTATAATGGCCAGACATTCCCTGATGGCAACATTACTGGCAATGCTTCGTTCAATCTCAACGGCTGCATTGATATCTTGCAAATTACTCTAAATGTTGGCAAGAACCTGAGCTTCCTAGAGACAAGCTGTGGACAAATACGAGATGGGGATATTCTAAAAATAAATTATACTTTGCGCCAGCCAAACGCAGGCAGTTTCATAGATTGGTCTCGTCTCTGCGTGAAAGGGTATAACTCCGGCTGTGCAGAAGTAGGCTGTTTCCAGGAGGAGACTTCGGTTACTGTGAACCAGGCGGATTACGGCATAAGCATAATTGGTGTTCCATCTTGGATCTCATCATGCAGGATTTTCAACTTGACCCTAAATATTACCAAGAACAGTCCGAATGATGATCCCAACTGGATCGCTCACTTTATGAGCGTATTGTACAATGACACCAATTATCGCTACATTGGACCTGCTAACATCACAGGTATCGTCAATCAGTCCGGCGCAGTACAAAGCTTTGAGCCCACGCCCATAGGCAATAATTTAACCTGGGAGCTGGGCCAGAATGTGATCCGAGGTGGCAATATCACCTTCAAGGTAGAGTTGCGATGCCCTGCAAATAAGGATGCCCTTGCTTCTATGAATTATACAGATAATTGCGGTGGTCTTGTAACCAGGACTGCCATCTCTTCGCCGTCTCTGTTGACTTTTGGGTTAATCAATCTCGAAAAGACACCAGAGGTAGTTTATACGCTGGACAGAAACGCGAGCTGGAAGATCTATGTAACCAACTCGGGGTCGGGTAATGCTAATAATGTTACTGTAGTCGATAGCATGGAATCGGGCCTCAACTACACCGGCTCTCGTATTCGTCAGTGCCCCACCTGTCCCATGATTTCGGAACCGCTGAATCCAAGCGTAATCAACAATGATCCCTGCGGGCCAGATAAGGTAACCTGGAAAATAGGAAGCATGCTGCCCAAGCAGCAGGTTGTAATCGAGGTCAATGCCACACTATGCGGTTGCGACAATCGGAAAAATTATGTTTATGCAACCATTGGCTGTGGAGGAACGGAATGCCAAAACGTCAGCAAATCTTCCCAAGTGGAACTGGTCATTACCGAGTTACTGGTCGCGAAACACCAGGTTGGAAAGGTGGACGACTGCGGAGCCAACGTTCCATTCTCCATCGAAGTTAGGAATTCAGCCGCGGCTTACGTCTACAATTTAAGCATAAAAGAGATACTTCCCGCAGGCCTAAAGCTCAACGACACACCCGTAGTAACAGGAGCTACACTCACATCATTTGACTACAGCAATCCTTCTATTCTGATCTGGAGCTTCAATCAAACCCAGGGCATTGCCTCGGGGACAAAAATAGCCATAAAATTCAATGCCTCTGTCACAGGCGCATGTGATTTCAATGGTGACGACTCTACATTGAGGCTGAACTACATCGAGCCCTGTGGGCGCGCCGGCCCTGTGATTGTGAGCCAGATTCCGGTGCAAAAATACCAGCCCCTTCTCACTGTTACCAAGACCCCAACATTTGCCATAGCAGACCAAGGCGACTTTATAAACTGGACGATAAACATCAGCAGCGCAGGAGATTACATAGCCAAGAACGTCTCCCTCCAGGATGTACTACCTGAGGGTACTCTCTTCCATTCCGCCAGTCCGACTTACAATAGCGGCAACGGTACTCTGACCGATCCTTTTGTATGGGACCTGGCCAACATGACTGCGGGGACCAAAACAACCGTATATCTTAATGTAACTGTAACAGAATGCAAAACAGATAAAGAAAATAATGCTACAGTGCTCTGGGGATGCTGTTCACCTAAGAGCAATTCAATGGCCACAGCGAGAGTGAGGACCTTGCCTGTGATCACTATCTCGTCTACCCGCAGTAGTGTGGACACATGTGGTGGAAACTATACTATCAATATAACCAATTCTGGATCGACGGCATCTACTGCAAACATAACCGACATCCTTCCAGCCGGCTTCATATATAAAACGGGATCGTCCAATATAAGTAGCAGTTTGGGCCGCACTTTCGCTAATGAGGAACCTGTAGACAACTCCTCAATTGACGGTACGATAATTTGGAACTCCACCAATATCGACGAGATAAGGGCCAACGAGTCAATAAATATTGAATTCGGCATCATAAATTCTCCGAATTCCTGTGGCCTTGTAACTCCTTCTTGGAACAATGTATCATTTAACTTTACCGATTCGTGCGGCCTTTTGCATAATAACATAACAACAGATCCCATCACTCCGACTCGCCCGAACCTGCAAATCAAAAAGGTTCCTAAAACACAAAGTGTTGGCGCGGCCAGTTGGACTATCACCGTCAATAACACCGGGACATCTGATGCCCATAACGTTACCATAACTGAAATTTTGGGTGATGGATTCAAAGATATCACCAGCAATCCCGCAGGAACTGTAACACCTGATTACCCTCTGGCCGGTTGGACTACGATCAACTGGACAGGCCTGACCATCCCGATAGGAATTGATGTCTGGACGGTTCATGTTACTGCCAACGCCGTTGCATCAGGTGACCTAAATAACAGCGTATTTGTCGAGGGGAGTTGCCTGGGTGGATGCATCTACAGCCATTCCAGCGACCAGGCCTATACTGCCAGGCTAAATGTTACCAAAGAGCCAGACTCTATTGAGACCATAGGAGATAAGGTGAACTTTACCATTACAGCAGAGTTCTGGGGAGTTGGTGAATATTACAATGATACCTGGATAAATGATACGCTGCCTTCTGGCCTGAAATACTATAACTGGAGCTGCAAGTCAGATAGCTGCGGCAGTTGTTTGCCCTGCGGCGGCGATGGCAATTTTTCAATATTGCCATCGGCAAGCAATTCAATTCTCTCCTGGAAGCTAGGTAACTTCACCGGACCTAGGGTAGTAGCAATAAACTTGAGCACAATAGCCAAAGATATTGCATCGAATAGGGCTGGAACGAATATTTTGAATCGAGTGGACGCCAGTCATATCGACAACACAGATAAATCCTTCCAGGCATATGATACGGCCAATTTAACGCTTATCGAGCCGGATCTGCAGATCATCAAGTCCGCAAATGTCACCGAGACGGATGCCGGATCAACCATACTCTACAATATCACCCTGAACCATTCAGCCTCAAGCAACAGCACTGCCTATGATGTCAATATCACAGACATCATTCCTCCGGGTCTGAAGCTCATCTCGACCGATCCGGCTGCTAATAGCTCCTATGCCAATGGAGCGTTCTGGAATTTCCCCTGTACTTCCGGTGGGCAGCATCAAGAACCTCAGCTACATGGTTACCGTGAACTCGACCATTACTGCAGGCGAGATACTGCAAAACCAGGCCAATGTTACCTGGACCAGCACAGCCGGCCCCAATCCGGATGAGCGGTTCGGAAACTACACGACTCTGGACAACTACAACCGCTCGGATGCTTATCCCATCACAGCCAAAACGCAAAGCGGTCTGATCAAGCTGCCTGATGGCTTACGCATCCGAACCATCGGCGAGAAGGCCAACTATACCATCCAGGTCGACCTGCCCAAGGACAATCTCATTAACGTCTGGGTGAACGATACGCTTCCGGCTGGCCTGAAGTACGATACCGCTTCGTTTGAGGTCAAAGATAAGAACGGCGTAACACTTACGCCATCAGGCGGCGTTCCCAGCATACCAAATGACGGAACAGTTCCGGTCATCATCAAATGGGATTTCGGGAACTTCAATAACTCTGAAGATCGAGATATTGTGATCAAGTTCAATGTGACTGTGGCAGATGTGATAGCCAATCAGGATGGAGCCATCCTGGCAAACAACAATGCCACTCTCAAATGGCGAAACTATGGCGGATCGACCCATTTCGCTTCTGATGAATCAGGACCCATAGCTCTGGTCGAGCCGGATCTGCAGATCATCAAGTCCGCAAATGTCACCGAGACGGATGCCGGATCAACCATACTCTACAATATCACCCTGAACCATTCAGCCTCAAGCAACAGCACTGCCTATGATGTCAATATCACAGACATCATTCCTCCGGGTCTGAAGCTCATCTCGACCGATCCGGCTGCTAATAGCTCCTATGCCAATGGAGCGTTCTGGAACTTCCCCTTACTTCCGGTGGGCAGCACCAAGAACCTGAGCTACACGGTTACTGTGAATTCGACCGTTATAGCTGGCCAGATACTGCAAAACCAGGCCAATGTTACCTGGACCAGTACGGCCGGCCCCAATCCGGACGAGAGGTTCGGAAACTACACGACACTGGACAACTACAACCGCACCACAGCCGATCTCGTTCGGGTTAAGACGCAAGGCGGCCTTATCAAGCTGCCCGATGGTTCACGCAATGTATCGATTGGTCTCTCTGTCAATTACACCATAATCCTGGATTTGCCCCGCGCCATAGCCTTGAACGTTTGGTTAAACGATACCCTGCCGATTGGTCTGATATACGATAATAGTACCCTAAGCGTATCCGGGGCGACAACAAGCGTCGTCCCGCCGGTGCTGGTGAATCCTCTGATCAACGACGGTACCCAGATATCCACAATCAATATCAGCCTGGGTTCGGTAAACAATTCACAGGATCAGGATGTTACTCTGAAATTCAATGGCACTGTGGCCGATACGGCAGATAACCGGGACGGCGGAATCATAAAGGCAAATAATGCCACATCGCGATGGAAGGATATTAACGGCACGATATATCAAGGCAATGATTCTTCAGGCATACTCAAGCTTCCGGCCATATCTGTGGTGAAGGAGGCTTTACTGACAGCCAATTACCCCAACGAAAACGTCACATTCATCATAAATGTGACCAATATAGGAGAGACGATCCTGGATCCAATTTTCGTATCCGACCTCCTGCCGTATGGAATGGAGCATGTCAGCGATAATATGTCGGCAACTGTCATAGGAAGATATGTAAACGGCACCATTGCCGGCCTGCTTTATCCCGGCGGCTCGATCTTTGTCGAGATCCAGGCTAAATTCAATGGCAAGAGTTATGACGGATTTGTGAATTACGTCAACGCCTCGGGCAAGCCACCGGTGGGCAAGGATGTCATGGACGACGATAATAAGACGCTTCCTGATATCGTATCATCTATAACGGTAGTTAAAACGGCGGACATCACAAATCCGGAGGTAATGCAGAACGTCACCTATACCATAAATGTGACCAACACGGGAAATATGATCCAGGAAACGGTAAAAGTGACGGATATCATGCCTGTCGAGATGACTTACCTATCGTCGAATCCTCCGGGAGTGGTCGTCGGCAATGTCATCACCTGGGCGAATTTGGGACCATTGGGACCGGGCAACTCGACTTACCCGCAGGTTGTTATGAGGTTTGAATAGAGAAAAAAAGAGGCAGTCTGGATCATGCAATGGACATGATCACGGACTGCTGCATTTGCTGATCTGGGGGTTGATCGTATTGTAGGTCACCTGCGGGCTGGTGTGGCCACCCGCATGGTCGGTTGATTCGAGCACTGCGAAGTTGATCGCCGGGGGTACCTGGCAGCAGCTTACATTGCCGTGCATGGCATCTTCGAGCACCATCAACCGGTTGGCCTGAATCCTGATCTTCTCCTCAAAGTCCGCAAGGCTCTCTGCATCATTATCATCATGGAGGTCATAGCCATATGTGAGGAGTTGGTAGGTGTATTCTTTTAAATAGGTCTCCAGATTCTTGGCAGCCATTGGGAAGTTGACATAGGCAAGACTTGGCCCGACAGTCTTGCAGCATCTGTCTTTTCCTATCACCAGAGCAATATTGTTTATTGAGCAATACTTGACGTCATCCGGGGTTATGATGTAATACGGATTGGGAGTAATGGAGACATTTTCGCCCGGCATAAGCATTCCTAATTTATATTCTCCAAGACGCGGATCGATTAACTGGATGCCAGTGATATTGACCTGGCCGGTATTGGTCACGGTTATGTTGTACTCCAGCAAGACCAGGTCGGTGCCCACCTCAGTCATGTTGGTCACAAGATGAGGTATTTTGGTGATATCCAGGCTTGAGAAGTAGCTGAGGTTAACCTTTTCATAAACAACGATGGGGCCGCTGGCGCGGCCAAACTTATCTGAAGAGTTGGCGATAGCTGTGTTAACCATTTCCGGACAGCCGCAATATGAGACGTTTACGTTCTCATAAGTGGCATAGGGGCCCATAGCCTTGCCCATGCTGCTGTAGTCATTCATGATGCCGATATTGGTCATATTGCCGGATTTGATCTCACAGTCTCCACAATTACTGGCCTGCGAACAGGACCACGATAACACTATGCAAAACAATACTACTAGATAATACGCGCGCATTTTTTTCCGCCTCCCCTTCGCGAATCCCCAGCTACTATAATTGCCCTTCAACAATACCCTTCATCTCAAAGCATTTAAATTTAACTATATTATAAAATAGAAATAAATAATAAACTTATTAAGCCTAAGAACTATTCTGCAGAAAATACCATTAATATCAATAGAGCGCGGTTTTTGGTAACCATCTCATAATTAATAAGTAATCATATACGTTAAACAATGGAAAAATTTTTAAACTTGCATGGTATTAATATGCAAAAGAAAACTATCTCGGGGTGGATGAAGGATGTCAAAGCCATATCAGCAAGTGCGGAACTATCAAGGCGATAGCTATTGTTCTCCAAAATTAGTCCAGGAAGATACATAGATGTTCACCATCGCATGCCCGATTAGAAAAAACATATGGAGAGTGGATATCATTCGCGACATTCATGATATTGGACCTTTATTGGCACCTCTCAAAAGCATTTAATATGCCGTCGAGCCTTATTATGCCTGATTTTAAGAAGGAATGCAAGATGCCCGAAATTACCCCCTCGCCCGATAGCAACTATTTAATGGACCTGCTGAAAAAAATCATCAGTATTAAGACCGTCGCACCTCCGGGCAGCAATTACCAGGAGATAGTGGACTGGCTGGTCCCTATCTTTCGGGATATGGGCTTTGCTACGCAAAAGATGGTCATGCCCGAGGATGTCTTCGCGGCAAAATGCTGTGACCCGCGGCTGGTCGGCGATCGCGTCAATTTGCGCGCCGACCTCTTTGTGGGAGCGGAAAAGACGCTGGTGATATATGCTCATCTGGATGTGGTTCCGGCTGAAGGAAACTGGGATAGCGATCCCTTTCAGGCTGTGGCGAAGAACGGGAGGGTCTATGGACGGGGCGTCTCCGATTGCAAGGGATCGATCGCTGCCCTAATTGCCGCTTTGAAGGCGCTCCTGGCGAGCAGCAAGCCGAAGTACAATCTCTCGGTTCTCCTGACCACGGACGAAGAGGTGGGCGGCTACTCAGGCCTGTGCTATCTCACCGATTTAGGACAGGTAAAGGGAGACCTGATGCTCTGCATGGACGGCTTTTCCGATGATGTGGTGATAGGCAGCAACGGCATCATAACCTGGGATGTGGTGGTGCATGGCAGATCTGCGCACAGCGGCTCCAGCTTCCTGGGGATAAATGCAGTGGAAAGGTCGATTCCGGTCATGCTGGCACTCATGGACCATAAAAAGGTCGTGCAGGCCAGACGATCTCTTCTGCCCGCAAGCACCGCCCTGGAAGCCGTGGGCAAGAAGAACCTCATGCCCATCCTCAATATTACTATGATCAACGGGGGCATCAAAGAGAACATAGTTCCGGACAGATGCACCATTCGCGGCGACCGGCGGGTGATACCGGAGGAGAGCATGGAGGAGGCCATGGCGGAGATCGAGAGGACACTAAAACCTCTTGATGTCGAATTTGATCTCAAGTTCTATCCCGGCTATCCGCCCATGAGCGTGAATCCGGATCACCCCTGGGTCTTGGAGGTAAGGGAAGCGGTGCAAAGAGGCATGGGCTTTTTCCCCCGTCTTTCCGGAGCGCAGGGCAGCCTGGATCAGGCCTATGCCACAGAGAAGATTGGCATTCCCACCTGTGTCTTTGGGGTGGGCAGGCAAATGGAGAGCAATATCCATGGCCTGAACGAGAACGTGCGCATAGCAGACCTGAATGGTTTCGCGAAATTCTTAATTGAACTCCTGCGAGCCTGACGCGATATGAAAGTGATATCCGTCGCAGGAACCAAGAAGACAGGTAAGACCACATTGGTGACCTCCCTGGTGGCAGCGCTGGCCAAACACGGCAAGGTGGGCACAATCAAGAACATGGCCGGCCACGATGTAGACCGGGGCGACACCAAACGCCACTATGATGCAGGAGCGGACGAAGTGATTGGTCTGGGTGAAGCACGCCTCAAGGTAACACGCGAGCGCGGAGACCTGGATTCTGCACTGGCGGAGCTGCAGGCCGATGGAGTGAACTATGTCTTGGTGGAGGGCTTCAAGCACAGCACTCTACCCAAGATCGTCATGGGCGATATTGAGGTGACGAATGCTGTGCGCAGGGTGAGGCTCGAAGAGGTGGACGAGGCGCTGGTGGAGGAACTGGCGGTGATGGTTAGGGAGATGGAGGACTACAGAGCTGAGAAGTAAGATGCGAAAGGACCAGCATGGGGTTTGCGTCCTGGAGCCGGGAAGCTCCTGGAGCCAGGGCAGAAAACTTAAACATGAGAAGCTACATCCAACATTTCGTAGGAGATGAATTCAAATGGCTGATTGTGAATTATGTACCCGCGCACGACCGCTGCTCTTTCCCATAAAGGCCCCCGTTCACAACCTCACTTACCCCGAGGGCGCATACAAGGGCGTATGCGACATCTGCCTGGATAACCTGGAGAAGGGCTGGCAGGAGCATTTTGGGACAAAGCCCGAGGTTAAAAAATAAAATATTATTTCAAATATATTTTTGCACAATCGCACAGAGCTTGCGCCTTAGCTTTGGCTCTGGCCCAGGATGAGATACCATGAGGATGCAAAAAGAGGAGAAGGTCGTAGTAGTATTGCTCCTCATGGCCCTGGGATCTCTGGCTGTGGCTTTCTGGGCCTTCGCCCCTGAAGATGATGCTTTGCAAGGCACCATAAATGGCAATTCCGACACGAAAAAAGAGGCAAGTCTTTTTGTGGAGGGTCTGGTCCTGGAGAAAAAGCCTACCAAGAGTGGCGGCAACCTGATTATCAGACTGGACTCGACGCCTTTGCCTATTTTCATTCCATCGAATGCAGGGGCTGGAGAGATTCAGGATAAGGTGAATTTAGGCGATCGCATCCGGATCAAGGGGACTGTTTCATCTTTTCAAGGTAATGACGAGATAATAGTGAATCGAGTGACAGATGTGGTTTCTATTGAAAGCTAATCTGATTTGTGCTTGAATAGTCATTCTGTAGGTATTCGAAAAACTAAATATAGTAAAACAACGCAATAGTAATTAAGAAAAAGTACCAAAGATTTTTGTGCGGCGTACAATCACAGAGATATAAATAATGCTTTCACCAAAAAAATGGCACGAGAGGGAAGGCGATGCACAAGATAAGGAATGGGGCTTCAACGTTTTTCTTTCTCTTTGCAATTTCACTGTTCATATCCAGCGCATTAATCAGCATCTTAGCAAAAGCGAATATATCGAATGTGATATATTTTTGGGCGCCACTTGCCACCCTAATACTTTTTTTTATTCCGGTCCTTATTTATTATATTGTCCCATTGCATAAAAAATGGTCGACTTTTTTAACAGTACCTTTCCTGGGTATTGGCGTTATTCTTACTTCGCTTCTCATACTTTATATGGCTGATCGGGCCTTTGGACAAAATATATTAGACCTCTTCATTGGAGGGTCTGGTGACTTATCACAATATTCACTATGGGCAATGTTGTGTACTTCGATTGTGTTTCTCTTAATAATAATCTCAATCCTCGGAATGTTATTGCTTCTTTCAAGATATACTATTATTTTCACCCCTGCTCAACACCTACTATTATGGATATCCAGATGGCTGGGAAAAATCTACCGTTTCTTGGTCAGTGGATGCCCAGCTCCAGTAATAAGGCTGACAGATGTCGCAATCGTGATCTGGTTGATAGAAAAAGCCTACAATAATATCCTGATGGCATCGATCTCAAGGACGGTAATCGAAGGCACATCCCAGATCAATGGACACATATCTAACGTAACATATCTGGGTGCAGGGTATACACAGGGATCGCTGCTGGAAGGACCATTTGACGGGTTATTGCTCAACATGGATTCGACAAAGGGTGTAATATTATTTTGGAATTATTTAGGAGATAACTTTTTTCTATGCAATGACATCAAGCATAATAACAACTATCTGGTTTCATTGGGAGAAGATCCTGGTAATCTGGTTTATCTTAGAATTAATAATGTATGTTATGAGAGCATCTCATCAATTATCAATAGAGGTAGAAGACTATACAAATGGTTGCCTGCAAGAGAAAAAATCGCATGATAAAGATGCAAAGGACGCCGAGAACGATAACCCAGTCTCTAGCGGGCTGGCCGACCTGCTGGCAACAAATCTCAATAGAATAAGCGAATTATATGGAGATGTAGATGAGCAACGGGCCATTCGATCCGAATCCGGAGCAGGCAGGCCCGTCGAAGCCACCCTTAAATCAGGGGAAATAGGAGAAATTCTAAAGAGCTCAACCAGCGAAAAATCAGAGATCGGACTGGGCCCAATAAGCATCCCCCTGGGGTCTATTACTGGTATGATCGGTCGCTTGATGCAGGGACCAAGGATAACTATAGGATTACATAAGACAAAAGATACAACGAAGGAGAATGGAAGTATCTTTTACCTGACTGCAACTATGACTGGAAGTGAGCCATATAGCTGGGTTGTTTATGAGCAGACATCCCTGAATGGTGGCTCAGAGGCCCGGACTATTGACGATATGGTCAATGAGCTCTCCCACCGTATTTTCGCAAAGCTGGCCTTTGGAGAACCTGGAGAAGTGGTGCCCTGGAAAGCGGTTTGGAATTTCAATGAAGGTCTTCGCGCTTATCGTGATTGTCTGCATTCTATCAAAAAAAGACAATATTACCTAAAGGATGCCGAAAAACACTTCATCAACGCCGCCGAAGAGGAGGGTGGCTCCATTCATGCCTATTATAATTTAGGCGTTGTCTATACCGAGCTTCAGCAATTCGACTCTGCCGAGGTCGCGTTCTCAGGGGCCATTAAGAAAAATCCTAATGTATGGGATGCATATTATGCACTAGGGCTTAATATTTATGATAGAGCAAGAGACCAAAAAGAACTTTCTAATTCGTATCATGATGATCGGCTTATTAACCGTTGCAATAAGACAATTGAAGAACAATATCAACGAGTTATTGATTTGAGTGATTATATAATAAATTTGAAAAAGGAAGAAGCTTTCTTCATATCGAAAGATTTCCAATGCCTGGCAAAAGCATATAATCTGAAAGGAGATGCCTGCAGCCATCTGGCCAGGATAGATGAAAAAAAACGAGAGCTTATCTGTGCAGATAAGATTGGTGATGCAAAGAGAGATAATATAAATAAAAATAAGCTAAACGATTCACTGAAGCACTGCAAAAAGGCGGTGTATTATTCCTGGTTGGCTTTGTTTGAAGCAGAATTTTGGAAAGATAATGCATCAGATTCAAGGAAGCTAGTTAGTGAATGCTTAATTGATTTGGCAGAGTTATATTTTTTAAACAAGAATATGTATGAATCAAGAAAAACCCTTGAACAAGCTATAAGTCTCAACCCCTCTGACTCCAATCTACATCTTCATCTGGGCAAAGTCCTTTGTTCGAATTCGCACCAGAAGGATGCCAAAAAAATATACGAATTAGGAATGAAAATGGCGCCGGAAGATCCCAGGTTCAAGGCCTGCCTCGGATATGTCTTAAATGAATTAGGAGAAAAAGAAAGAGCGTTTCAAAAATGTGATAGTATCACCGCTTATGGTCCTGATGCCTGCAGCTCCGCTTTAGATGTGGCAGCAGAAGTCTATAAATCGATGAATATGGACGATCAATGCCAACGTCTGAAAAATGCATCCTTTTTGGCAAGATTAGAGCATGATTCAAAGAAAGGAGATTCAATTATCAAATGTCTCAATATGATGCTCGAATGTGGGGTGCTTGAAGAAAGTGGGCCTGGAAATGACGAGATGAACTTTCGAGGTTGGAAACTTGCCAACGTATTCGCGACGTTAATACAATTATTAGATGATTTAGATAGAAATAAAATCGAAAATGCCTATGAAAACTACATCAAAATGATTATTGAAGATTTAAAATTAAAAGCCAAATTTACCAAAGGATGGGGGAAAGCACAGATTCTCTTTTCGTGCAGTTATCTTTCATATCTACACTATGAATACAGATACGAGTCTTTCAGAGAAGCTAGAGAAGGGTTTGATAGATATAAGCATTATTTGAAATTGGGTAGATCAGACAAAGCCTGTAAATGTCTTATTAATTCGATTAAGTTTTTGGAGACTAATAGAAATAGAATTCAAGATATCAGTGATTTTGATGAAAAGATAATAAATGCAAAAAAATTTCTCGAAGATGACACTATTTCCATTAAGCAAGCGGGAGATAAATTGGATACTCTGTTTAAAGAACTGTATCTTGAAAAAAAATATAAGTCTGAAATTTATCTTACTGATGCGAAACGCATACTTAAGTGCAAATTAGATATATATAAAAAATATAAAGATATATATTCAAATTCAAATCCGGACGATCCACTTGATTGCAAAAATAAAGCCAAAGAAATTTGCAAAAAGGTGTATTTAGAAACTTTTAAAGTCCTTGAAAATGAAGATCTCAATCGACGCAATATTTATGTAGACGAGTGCAAAGAAACGCTTATTGAGATCAATGAAATTATTGGAGATAAGAATGAACCATCGGGTTCAGATATTTCTGAGTATATTTCAAAAATTCAAAAGAAAATATCAATAATTTACTCTCTGTATCTTCAAGAATATTCTCACATCCTAATTGAATCCGGTCAGCTTTATCTCAAGATGAAAAATCCAGGAGAAGCGGAAAAGGCCTTCCGGGAAGCAATTGAGCTATTGGAGCCTGAGCGACCCCTGGATATAAAAAGCAGAAGCCTGTGGACGCTACTCTCCCGATCGCAGAGTGAACAGGGAGATGAAATGTCGGATGCACTTAAAGGTGCCCAAAAAGGAAGAATGGCCAACCCGCTTGGCTATGATGAGCGCCGTGAGCTGGGCAGAATATTCTGCGAGCTGGAGGAGTATGATTTTGGTCTGCAAGAACTGGACTATGCCCAATCATGGAAGCCTGACGGACCCGAGATCCTGGTCGAGATGGGTAGATCATATCTCAAACAGGCACAAAATTGCGGCGATAAGGAGCATCGTCGGAAAATCCTGGCTAATGCCTGTGATAAACTTAATCAAGCTCTGAGGATCTATGATAAATCTCTGATATTAAAGCGAGGTGTGGCTCGTTACTGGCTTGGCAAAGTGCATTATGAGATGGGTGAGTACAAAAAAGCAATACCGCATTTTAGAATTCTCTACAATGTTAGATGCGCAAAGATCGATTCTGACAGAGACACGCTCATAATCGCTCTAGCACTTGCTCAGGCTTATCTTAAGGCGAAGTCATTCGATGAATCGGAAAGACTATTCGATCTGATAATCGGGAAAAGAAAAGACCTTGATGACTATATGATAAGTGACATTCCTGGCAAAAAATATGGCGATCCTATCTATTTTAATGATATCATAATAAAAGCCTGTCTGGGTAAAGCTATCTCATGCATGGAACGCAATGGTAACCTTTGTATTGCCTTGGATAATGCCAGTCTTGCTAAAGAATATATCAAACTCCCAGAATACATTAGTGATGACCATAATTGCAGAAATGTCCGCATTGATAGGTTGCGTTGCTTGGACGCCGATTACGAAGATTGCATGGGCTGGATTTATTATAATCTGGGCCTGGTGAATGTAGGGATAGACCGGCTTGAGAACTCCGTCTCCAAACAAGCAAGATCATCCGCATATTTGCATCTGGCTATGGCATACGAAAGCAAAATGAATTTATGTAATCCCCAATCAATGAGTGATTCGCTCATTGCCAGGAAGGCCTTGAAATGCTGCCGGCTGGCCAATGAATTGGATCTCAGAGGAGAGTACAAGCAAGATTTAAAAGAGTTGAATATGAGGCTTCATGAGAGAATAGCTGATAAGTCGCCAGTGAAAAATAAGGATTGAACAACACATTAGTGATGACAATCATAACGCTGCTCACCGACTTCGGCTCCTTTTACCCGGCCCAGATGAAGGGCGTGATTCTATCCAGGCTTGCGGACAAAGCTCAGGATATCACCTTCGTGGACATCGCCCACGACATCCCGCCCCAGGATGTGCGCGCCGGTGCTTTCGCCCTGCTCTCCACTGCCCGCTACTTTCCCCACGGCACCATCCACATATGTGTGGTCGATCCCGGCGTGGGCACAGACAGGCTGGGCCTGGTGGTGGAGAGCGGCGGGCAGGTCTTCGTGGGACCTGACAACGGCCTGCTCCTGCCGGCAGCACGAAGCCTTGGCACGCCTGGCAATTTCCCCCTGGCCTACAGGATCGCCATCTGTAACGGGGCACTGGGCTCTGGCTTGGGCCCGATCTCCGATACTTTCCACGGCCGGGATGTCTTCGCGCCGGTGGCCGCCCTGCTGGCCTCAGGCAAAAGTCCCGCGAGCATAGGCCCTCGTGTCCGGCCCAGAGACCTGAATTTTGGAGAGGCGAAGAAGACGGATAAGGGAATCGAGGCCACGGTCATCTATGTGGATCGTTTTGGCAACCTCATTTTAAATATGCGAAAGCTTCCGGCCTTCCCCGTGAGCCTGAAAGGGATCAAGCTGAAAGCTTGCAGAACCTATGCCCAGGCACGCAGGATCGAACCACTTATAACCCAGGGAAGCCATGGCTTTGCAGAAATTGCGGTCAACCAGGGAAATGCCGCCGAGGCGTTCTGCTTCAAGGCGGGGGACCGCATCGAGCTGGAGGAGATTTGAGTTGTTTGGAATTGAGTTTGTGCCCGATGAATCGGTCTTGAAGATCGGCTATATGGCAAAGCTGGCAGAGGATGCCGGATTTAAGAATATCTGGATCACAGATCATTATAATAACCGGGATGTTTGGACCACTTTGGCAGTGCTCTCCATGATGACCAACAAGATCTCGCTGGGAACGGGCGTCACCAATCCCTACACCAGAAATGCGGCCATCATCGCCTCGTCCATCGCCTCCATAAACGAGCTGTCCGGCGGGCGGGCCATCCTGGGCATAGGCCCGGGGGATAAAGCCACTTTCGAGAAGATGGGTATCGACTGGGACAAGCCGCTCACCCGCGTCAAGGAATCAGTTCAGGCCATTCGGGCTTTCCTGGCCCGCGAGCAGGTAAACCAGGCCGGATTCAAAGGTGCGCAGATGGCCTTTGCCACCAGCAAGATTCCCATCTACATCGGCGCTCAGGGGCCGAAGATGCTGGAGTTGTCCGGCGCCATTGCGGACGGCGTGCTCATCAATGCCTCTCATCCTGATGACTTCAAGTTCGCCGTGCCCATGATCAAGCAGGGGGCAGAGAAAGCAGGCCGAAAACCGGAGGATGTGCAGATCTGCGCCTACGCCAGCTTCAGCACCGACAAAGATCCGGCCAAAGCCATCAATGCCTCCAGGATCGTGGTGGCCTTCATCGTGGCCGGCTCGCCCCAGAATGTATTGGAGAGGCACGAAATCAGCATGGATGAGGCGAAGACGATCTCCGAAGCCATAGCCAAATACGACTTCAAGACGGCTATGGGGGCGGTAACAGCCAGGATGACCGAGGCTTTCTCTGTATCAGGTGCGCCGGTGGACTGTCGGGCACGGGTGGATGAGCTTCTCAAGACCGGAGTCACCCAGATTGTAGTGGGCTCGCCCATCGGTCCCAATAAGGAGAGCGCCATCAAGCTGATTGGAAAGCAAGTTATTGGCAAGTAAGTGATTTGAGGTTCATGCGCGGGCTTTACATTGGGCGCTTCCAGCCCTATCACCTGGGGCATCAGGCGGTCCTGGAGAAGATCGCCGAAGAGGTAGATGAGATCTTGATAGTAATCGGCAGCGCCCAGGAGAGCCACACTCCCGAGAATCCCTTCACCGGCGGCGAGAGGATGGATATGATCTATGCGGCTTTAAGCGAAAGCAATCTGAGAGAGCGATGCGTCGTCACGCCTTTGCAGGATATCCAACGAAACTCTGTGTGGGTCTCTCACCTGCAATCCATGGTGCCTCGCTTTGATGTGGTCTATTCCAATAATCCACTCGTCATCCAGCTTATATCGGAAGCTGGCATTCAGATCAGAAAGTCGCCCATGTTCCAAAGAGACCTTTATTCCGGGACGACCATCAGGAAGCTGATGAGGGAAAAATGCGACTGGTCCAAGCTGGTGCCAGCGGCGGTGGCAGCATTCATAGAGGAGAAAGGCGGTGTGCAGCGTCTGATCTCGGTTTCCAAGAGCGACAGCGATTGAATCGAATTATCCAAGCAATCAGAGAGCGGGATTAAACTCGCTTTGCGTCTCGTTCTTGATCACGCCAAAGCCCGCTTCTACGACCATTTTGTTGAAGCTGGTATTTAAATTCGGCTTTCCGTTGGGTCCGGACAGATAAACCAGGCAAGGAATAGACCCGTCGGGTCTTGCGCTCGCCAAATCATCTCTGTCGAGGAACACTACAACATCGAGAAGCCGTTCCAGGGCATATTCCCTGGCATGAACCCCATTCATGGTCCCCATCTCAGGGCTTTTCACATGAGAGAGGGTGACAAGGCCGAAGCCCTGCACCTCAAAGGTATCACCATCCACAACTCTGGTAACGATTCCGGATGGATAATCGGGAGAGTCGGCGCCCGCAGCTACAGAGATGAGCATGATAGCTAACAGTACTATTTTTAGGACCATATGGAACCTGGATTTCTCACTGCCAAAAAGATATCGCTCAGGGAAATGAACATGAGCAGGGGTTTGTCGTCGATTTGTGCCCGAAGTCATGCCAATTTCCGATCTCCAAGAACGCCGGGGCTCAAACGTGCATCCGTCTCATGCCTGCTTCAACAATGCCCAGGAACTCTGCGCCCACAGCCACAACGCTGTTGGTGAACACGGAAGCATTGATCTCAAATATGGGATAACGCAGCTTGGTGTATTCGGACATCAGCCAGGTAGTGGAGCTGGTGTCTCCGGAAAAGAGATCCCTATACTCCGGATTTACAGGTATCACGGCAATGTCCTTTTCCTTGCCCTTCTTCTTAAGCATCAGTACCTGTCGGGAGGTGGGATTGGCGGTAATCGGCATTACATCAGCCCCTTTGCTCAGAGCCGCGGCCGTTCCCTCCAAAGCCTCATAGGTGTTGCCAATTCCGGTGATGGGGATGTAAACGTCTCCAATTTGAAAGCTGGGTGTATTGAAATCTCTCTCCCAATAGCTGATCTTATTTAGATGGGTGAACCTCATCTCAAAGGCGCGGGCCACCAGGCCAGATCTTCCCACTCCGCCGATGATGTATCTGCCGCTCCTGGGCAGCAGCCGGCCAAACCAGTTCTCCATATGCTCGGGGTCCATCTTAGAAATGAGGCGAGCGTTTTGTTCAAAGTCCTTTATTGTGGAGCGGTATTTCGGACAGGCAAGGTCGCATATCCCTCTCAGCCGGGACTGAATGTCTGCGAAAAGGGCATTTAAAAAGGCCAGCACCTGCAGTTCAAATTCAGTACCCATGGGAGAGAGCCGCGACCTCATATCCTTATCAGTGGACTGTTTTGTCCTGGCCGTGAAAACCAGTACCGATCCCCGCTCGTACTCGCTCACCATCTTATAAGCAGTTCCATTCTCATTAGCAGTTATCAGCTTGATATCACCACCCAGAGTGATAATATCATCTATATATTTATTTACAGCCTGTGTCTCTCCGGAGCCGGAGATGGCTATCCCCAGGTTCTTGCCCTTGCGGTAATGCCTTTGCACAGGGTCTTCCAGGGTGAACGGAAATACGTTATCAAAGTGATTCTGGATAAGCTGCAGGAAGCTGTAAAGGGCGAGAGCTGACCTGCCCGCCGCAAGGCCATAGACGAACTTGTTGTCCGGAGATGGTCTTAAAAACTCCACCATGGAGTCGGAAAAGGCTGCAACGCTCGCCATGTCCAGATCCAGCAGCTTCTCTAAAAAGCCGCACTGGAGCAGCGTGGCCTCTTGGAAGGTCTTAATAAGGCCTGACATATGGGCACCTTTGTAGATCACACCAAGATAAGCTTAGCGTTCACGATATGATCTCATGCAGCAGATTCCTCTCATTGGCCGACTTGATCTCCTGGGCTATACGCCGGCCATTGGAGAGTCCCGGTTCTACGAGATCCGAGTAGGGCGATCCGCTCATGTAGAGATTGGTGCCCGCGACGATTCTGGCCGAGATCTCGAATACCTTGAACTCCAGCTCGTCTGTGACTATCGTCTCCAGGCTGAAAGCACCGATCATCCCGCCGAAGAGGTCCAAGCTGGTTTCCACGACCCTTTCTCCCAGCTCAAAGGCACGGGGCAGGAGAGACTCACGCAGTACCAGCGGCAGGTTGCCCGTGACCACAAAACTTGGATAGATACCGGCCTCAGCCAGCTCTTTCATGCTTCCGATGCGAAAGATCTCGTCGGCATTTGACTCGATGCGTCGATCGATGCCCAGCATCTGCAAGGAGCCCTTGCGCAGAAGATAGCCATCCTGTTTTATGGGCGAATAGAAGAAATGGATGTAATATCTGGTGCCTAAGATGAACTCCTGGATAGTGTACTTCTCATCCGTATTCATCTTTGAACATAGCTCTTCTTTGGTCTTGGCGATGAAAAAACCACGCCCGCCTTTGGCGCCATGATATTTTATGATGACTGGCCGATCGATATCCTCCGCAGTCTCAAATCGCATGGGAACGTTTACTCCGGCCTTGAGAAGCCATTCTCGCTCCATCTCCCGGTCGCTTTCCCAGGCTAAGACGCGCCGGTTTCCGAAGGTGGGAACCGCCAGGGACTCAAACCTCTCGATTCCCAAATACTCAACCAAAGAGCCATGCGGAATTATGATCACGTTCTCGGCTACGAGGTCCTCGGCATAATCCAGGAGTGCCTTATAGCTCTCCACGGAGAAGAACTTATCCGGCTTTGCCAAGGGAAATGCATCGTAGAAACGGGGCGGCTGACCGATGCAAATTCCAATAGTTTTAAAGCCCTCCATGCGCGCCCCATGGAAAATTTGCAGGCTGCTGTGTGAGCAGATGGTAGCAATGGTTAGGTCGTTTTTGTCGTATCCCTTCAAAATCTCCTGAATATCTTCTTTAGAAATCATGGTGATGACCTTTGAAACCATCGGGTTGGCATGAAGGTAGATAAACCCTTCGCAAAGAAAGCGTCTACTGAGATGAATCAAAAAATATTAATCTTTCTAGATCCCGCCGAACAAATCCGATTTGGTGCGCCCTCTTTCCCCTCCACGGTATGTCTTCATGGCCGCCTCCAGGGCTTTTTGGTAGAATCTCTCTGTGTACTCCTTGGCCATCCTGCGAGCAGAGAAACACGGCCCGGTCATTTTGATGGCCTCCTTCATGATAGCCGCCCAGCCGTGCGAGACGCCATCCTCATCCACATCGTAGTAGAGCGGCACAATATCCTTCTCCAGCAGATCGTAAATGGCTGACGCATCACGTGCGTTCCTGTCTGGTCCCTCTTTTGCACCCTCCACCGCCCAGCCGTTCTTGCCGTTGTAGCCCTCAATCCACCAGCCGTCCAGAATAGAAAGCTGCGGCACGCCGTTCAAGGTGGCTTTCATGCCGCTCGTTCCACTCGCTTCCATGGGCGGCAGAGGATTGTTCACCCAGACATCAACGCCATGCACCAGATACTGTGCCAGGAGCTCATCGTAGTCCTCCACAAAGGCGATGCGCCCACCGAAGGCCTGGTCCTTGGCAGCATTGAAGACCTGCTGCAAGAGCTGCTTGCTCTGCTGGTCGTCCTGATGAGCTTTGCCGGCAAAGATAATCTGCACCGGCCTGCCGGGATCGCTCACGATTTTAGCCAGACGGGCAATATCATGCAAGAGGAGCGTCGGCCTTTTGTAGGAAGCGAAGCGCCTGGCAAAGCCCAGCGTAAGGGCTGCCGGATCGAGCAGAGCTCCAGAGGCCATGACATTGTTGGGGTCCGAGCCGGATATGCGCCACTTGTTGCGAGCCCTTTCTCTTATCTTGGCAATTGCCATCTCTTTCATGAAACGGTGATGATCCCAGAGAACGCTGTCCGGTATCTCGTCGACCAACTGCCAGATGGCAGGCTGATCATGATCCTCAAGCCAGGTTCGTCCGAGGTAACGGTTGAAGATCACATCGCCCAGGCGCCGGTCAATCCAGGTGGGCACGTGCACCCCATTGGTGATGTACTCAATGGGAACCCTGTCCACGGCAAGTTCAGGCCAAAGTTGCTGCCACATCTCTCTGCTTACTTCTCCGTGCTTCTTGCTCACCGCATTTCTAAAAGCACTGCAGCGCAGGGCAAAGGCAGTCATGTTGAAGCCCGTCGGATTGTTCGGATTCATTCCCAGGCGAAAGAGCTCATCCCGAGAGAGGTTGAGTGTGGGAAGGTATGATCTGAAGTACTTGTCCATCAGCTGATAGGAAAAGACATCATGGCCGGCGGGAACAGGTGTGTGTGTGGTGAAGACCGTAGTGCTGCGGACCTGCTCAAAGGCATCCGCGTAGCTTGCTCCTTTTTCTACCTTCTCTCGAATCCTCTCCAGAACGGCGAAAGCTGGATGGCCCTCGTTGCAATGAAGAACGGAATAGTCAACACCCAGATGGCGCAATATGCATACACCGCCAATGCCAAGGACTATCTCCTGGCGCAGGCGCTGCTCAAGGTCTCCAGTATAAAGCCGGTCGGATATGACGCGGTTCTTGGGATCATTGGCCTCGCTGGATGTATCGATCAAATAGAGGCTGGTCTTACCCACCTGAACCTTCCAGACCTCCAGATAGATAGGCGGGTCCATGACCGGCACCTTGATGGTGATGGGATCGCCATTTGGCTCCTCCAGCCGTCTAATAGGTGCGTTCTCCCGGTCTATCATCTCGCAGGCCCCCATCTGCCAGCCCTCCGGCGAGATCATCTGGCGAAGGTACCCTTGCGGGTACATGAAACCCACAGCCACCAGAGGCAGACCCAGGTCGCTGCACTCCTTGAGAAAGTCTCCCGCCAAGAAGCCGAGACCGCCGGCATAAAAAGGCAGGGCATGGTGCAGGCCGTACTCCGCCGAGAAGTAGGCGATCTTGCACTTTTCCGTATCAGCTACACGGCTGCAAAACCAGCCGCTCGAGGGATTCATGTAGCTCTCAAAGCGGTTCATCACATAGTCATAATGCCTCATGAAGTGGGCATCGGATGTGGCCTCCTCCAGGGCATTTCCGTCCATGCGGTTGATCATTTTAACAGGGTTATGGTTGCTCAGATACCAGCCCTGGCGATTGAGGAGCTTGAAGAGCGCCCGGCCCTCGGGGTGCCAGCTCCACCAGAGGTTATAGGCCAGCTCTCTTAGTCCTGAGATCTTTTCCGGCAGATGGGGGAATTTATCTTTGATGCCTTGCATGAATGTGTCAGCTCCAATCTCTTGTCGTTAGGGCTCTCTTCAGAGATATATCCTTCGAATCGCGGGAAGATGTATAATAGTAAAATTTGATCGCGAAGGTCGTGCTTTGAGGGGGGGGCAAAAGCCCACTTCCTTCGTTTCTTAATTTATCTTTATTGCATTATCTATCTATACATAAATATGATATATTTTAAATGAAAATAAAACATGGCTGACTCTCTTCCCATCTGCTGCATCGAGTAAATGCCAATTATTCAAATAATATAGGGGAATTTGGATAGACTAACCATCTAATCAATCGTTATATGTTTTTATAGTAAAATTTATAAATGATAAAGTAATTGCATTAATTACTAAAAATAATTACGGTGAAAACTATGGGACCAGCAAGAAGACATCTAAGATTTGGTGGGTTGGCCGTCCTGGCTTTTTTGGTGGCATCGATCTTTGTCGCCCAGGCAGCCTACCCCCCAGAAGCGGATTTGAGCGTATCTAAAGAGGCTCAGATTGCAGGCATTGCTATAGAAGAAGTAAACCCCGAACAGACATTTCAGTATGTAATCAACGTTACCAATAACGCTATGATGAACAGTGCACCAGAAGTTGTGGTTACAGATAAGCTGCCCTATGAGGTAGGATATGTTTCAATAGTAGTGGACCCCATTCTCGGGACAAGCACCATAAATAAATCCGGAGACCTGATCTATGTAAGGTTTGATGAGATCCCTGCCAATACCACGGGAAACATCACCATAACAGTGACCGCTCCTACTGCGTCTCCCACCACGCTCTACAACATAGTCAACCTCAGATACGGCAACGACCCGGATCCCAGCAATAACAGCAAGACCATCTCCACATATGTTCCACAGGTGGGGTATGATCAGACCGAGGCCGCTAAGAGCTTTGAGGATTTGCTGCACAACCAATCCCAGCTCCTTTTCCAGTTCGAGGATTTGCTGCACACCGTCCCTGCCACTGATGAGGAGAACTACACCTTCCTGGTCAGCTTCGAGCAGCTACTGCGTTCTCAGTCCGATCTCACCAGCAGCTTCGAGGATCTGCTGACAAACTCCTCCAGCACTGGCTGGGATACCGAGTATACTGAGGAGAACAGGACCTACCTGCTCAAGAGCTACGAACAGATGCTGTGGGATGAGTCATTCCTCTTCGCGTCCTTCAATATGAAGATCAATGACAGCTGGATGAGCCTGTGCAATTACACAGCGGACGACCATACCCAGGATGCTCAGACCGAGCTTACCGCAAGCTTCGAGGATCTGCTCAAGAGACAGACCAGGCTCTTCAAGAGCTTCGACCTGCTGCTCAATAAGATCGACATCACCAATCATCAGGATATGGTGGACTTCCTGGCGGCTTACGAAAATCTGCTCAGGGTAGAGGCCAATCTGTTCAGGAGCTTCTACAATTTGTTGGATATTAAGTACGAGAATCCGATTTGCCCGTAAATCTAAATCAGAACCTCCTATCTGATAAAACATGCTGCCGGCCTTAAATGGCTGGCAATATTTTTTTATTATTCGCGCAGAGCTTTTGTGCTCTTTGGCCAATCTAACCATCAGCTTCGAGGACCTTCCCAGCAACGCCTTCATCTCCTCATGGGATACTGAATATATCGGGGAGGAAAGGACCTGTCTATTTAGGAGCTGCCAGTCCCAGCTCAATGATGAATATTTTTCGATAGGATTGACATCGTCCCCCATCTGGATAAAGTGAATTTTCGAGGTGGTCTATGAGGCCGGAATGAGGGCGCAGGCCAATCTGCTCCCCATAATTTATTACTTACAAAATATAAAAATTTAATAGCACCCAATTTGCCCTCAAATTGGCCTAAATATCTCCTGAGAGTGAGAAAGATCTTTAGTCATCCTTAATAACTGATATTTTTTAAGAATATAAGCTCCGGGAACTATATCTATATTTAGACAGTAATGCATATATACTGGAACTTTGTATATTTAGGGTAACTCATATTAAATATGGTGACAGAAATGAGCTTTGCAAAAAAAGGACTGAAAATGGGTGGATTTGCCCTCCTGGCTTTCTTGGTGGCATTGATCTGTGTCGCCCAGGCCGCTTATCCACCGGTGAATGATCTGAGCGTTTCTAAGGTTGCTCAGATCAACGGCGTTGTTGTTCAAGAGGTAAACCCTGGGCAGACATTCAACTACAATGTCACGGTAACCAATAATGGTGCCAATCCTGCACCAGAGGTTGTGGTTACTGATAAGCTACCCTATGAAGTTGTATATGTGAGCACTGCAATAACTCCCGCGACACCTCTGGACTATACTATAAATAAATCCGGAGATCTCGTCTATGTTAGATTTGATGAGATTCCTGCAGGCGCAGCGAGGTTCATCAACTTCACAGTAGTCGCTCCCTCTGCAACCCCCAGCACTCTTTACAATATTGTTAACGTCAGATACGGCAACGACCCGAATCCCAGCAATAACAGCGTGACCATCTCCACATATGTCCCCCAGGTGGGGTATGATCAGACCGAGGCCGCCAAGAGCTTTGAGGATTTGCTGCACAACCAATCCCAACTTCTTTTCCAGTTCGAGGATTTGCTGCATACCGTACCCGCTACTGATGAGGAGAACTACACCTTCCTGGTCAGCTTCGAGCAGCTTCTCCGCTCTCAGTCCGATCTCACCAGCAGCTTCGAGGATCTGCTGACAAACTCCTCCAGCACTGGCTGGGATACCGCGTACTCTGAGGAGAACAGGACCTACCTGCTCAAGAGCTATGAACAGATGCTGTGGGATGAGGCTTTCCTCTTCGCGTCCTTTAATATGAAGATCAATGACAGCTGGATGAGCCTTTGCAATTACACAGCGGACGACCATACCCAGGATGCTCAGACCGAGCTTACCGCAAGCTTCGAGGATCTGCTCAAGAGACAGACCAGGCTCTTCAAGAGCTTCGACCTGCTGCTCAATAAGATCGACATCACCAATCATCAGGATATGATCGATTTCCTGGCAGCTTACGAAAATCTGCTCAGGGTAGAGGCCAATCTGTTCAGGAGCTTCAATGAGCTGCTGAGCATGAAATACGAAGGGCAGGGTCCATGTGGCAATACCAGTACCTGTATTACGCCGATAGTAGAAGTGACCAGAACGAATTTGAATCCTGGACATAAGTTCGATATCTCAGTGACAAATCCCGGCCTGGTGCCAATTACGATAACCAGCATTACCGGAACAGGAGGATTGTTGAACAGTCCACTTGCAACATATTCATTCAGCGGACCGGCAGTCACGGATTGGAGCTTAGTAGGAATCGTGGGCACATACAACAATGTACCAATAACCGTCAATCCGGGTGCAACTGTTACAGTCACTCTGGATAATCTGTTAATTGGCGGCACTGTGAACCTCCCCGACACCCTGAGGCACGATATTCTGCGTCCATACCGATTGTGGTGCAGTTGCATGCGTGGAAACTACCGAAAGTATTGTGAACTTATCACCCCTACCGCCCTAGATCTGGACTAAATAGGACAAATGGCTGACCATCCTCAAATGGATGGTCCCTTTTTTTTCTGACCGAATTTAACTTGTAGGATTGCGAAGGACGGAGCGGGAAGTCCCCATCCTTCAGGGTGGGGATGAAAGCGGAGTCCTTTGCCCTAATTTCGATCTAACGATAACTATTTAAGGTAATAATGTGATACACATGTTTTGGTAAATCTGATGAAATACAAACTCGATAGGTCTGCGCACTCCGTGTACTCACTTCACTACCACTTAGTGGTAGTCATCAAGTACCGGAGGAAAGCACTCTATGATGAAGCAATTCGCGAGAGGCTAAAGCAGATCATTTGGAGTTTGGCAGATGAACTTGGAATAGAAATATTAGCACAGGAACCAGCCGAAGATCATCTTCATATACTGTTCACAGCGACACCCACAACCAACCTATCCAACGTTGTGAATGTAATCAAGGGCGTCACTGCCAGAAGACTCCGACAAGAATTTCCACAAACCAAAGAGTTCCTTTGGGGAGACTCATTTTGGTCAAATTCCTACTTCATTGCCAGCACCGGACAGGTCTCTCTCGATGTTCTAATGCAATATGTAGAATCTCAGATGGAGAAAGCATGATTGTAAGCTACAAGTATCCCATCTTCCCTAACAAGATGACTCAATGGAAGTTAGCGGAGAATTTGGATGCTTGTAGGTGGCTCTATAATCGGCTTCTCCAAGACCTGAATGAAGCAAAAGAAAAAGGCATCAAGCTCAAGACATATGATACTCAGAATATGATCCCTTCTCTGAAGCTCGTAAATCCAATGCTGAATCAGGTCTATTCCAAAGTCCTCCAGATGGTGAATTACACTCTTTGGTCTAACATCAAAGGCCTCTCGGCATCAAAGAAGAATGGTCGGAAGATCGGTCATATTCGCTTCAAAGGGTATGGTTGGTACAATACCTTGAATTACAACCAATCCGGATTCAAGGTCGATCAGGATCATGGCTTATTGCATCTCTCCAAGATAGGAGATATGCGAATCAAGATCTATCGAAAGATCGAAGGTTGCATCAAAGCCGTCATCATCAAGAGAGAAAGCGAGAGATGGTTCGCCATAGTCCAGGCCGATCAGGAACCACTGCCATTACCAGAAACCGAGGAAGCAGTAGGTTTGGATGTCGGTTTGACTTCCTTCGTGGTTGACTCCGAGGGCAATGAGATAGAGAATCCGAGATGTGCCGAGCAATCTGAAGATAAGCTTGCCAGACTGCAAAGAAGGCTAGCTAGAGCGGTGAGGGGATCGAATAATTATAAGTCCCTCAAGGATAAAATCGCTAAGCTGCATAAGAGAATCAACTGCCAACGAGATGATTTCCTGCATAAGCTCTCTCGGATGTATGTCAATAGCTTCGATATAATTTGCGTTGAGGATCTTGATGTCAAAGGTCTGAAAGAGAAAGGCCATAATAATGGTATGCATCGCAGCATCCATGATGCATCCTGGTCTAAGTTCATATTTATGCTTTCGTACAAGGCTCAAAGTGCTGGTCGAAAGCTGATAAAAGTAGATCCCAGGAACACCACACAGAGGTGTTCTGCTTGTGGAAGCATCGTAAAGAAAGATCTGTCGGTAAGAGTACATGAGTGCCCTTATTGCGGATTCTCGTGTGATCGAGACTACAATGCTTCCATGAACATACTCATTACAGGGATGGAACAGCCCGTAGCGCCCATAGAGTCAAAACCGCTACATCACATATCCGTGATGCAAGTTTTGGCAATGAAGTGGGAAGCTGCGCCCTTCAGGACGCGGTAGTTCACTGATCTGTTTTGGCTATCTTAATCCTATGCATTTCTAATTGCTGATTCCTGGTGATATTAATATATACTCAATAATCAATATTTCTATGTATATTTGGAAAAATAGCAAACTTTATATTTGATATTGGTACTTTGCCAATATAGTAATGAAATATTGAGGAGAATACCAGATTAACATGGGCAGTAGCGTCGATCTTGATGAGGTGGATCGGGCCATCCTTCATAGTCTTAAGGAAAATGCGCGCATGAGCCTGCAAGAGATATCAAGAAGATCCGGCATCTCCGATGCTACCATACAGTTTCGTCTCAAACGCATGAGAGCTAATGGGGTCATAGAGCGGTTCACCATTATGACCAATCCGGCGGCTACGGGCTATGCTGTGACCGCGATTATGCTTGTGCAGACAAATAACGAAAGACACGATCAGACCGTCAGGGCTTTGGCGAATATCCCGGAGATAACTGAGGTTTACGGGATTTTGGGTGAGTACGACCTCTTCCTCAAGGTCTGGTCCAAAAGCCTTGATGAGCTGAATACACTCATAAACGATCGCATAAGATCGATTGAAGGCATTGAAGACCTGCATGAGATTGTGGTGGTGGAGCGGGTAAAAGAGGAGACATCTCCGGTTTAGAGGTTGAAATGGCCACATTCAAGAGCATTACGGAGAAGGCAAAGGGTTTGGGCCCACTGCTGGCAAACAACCACATCCCGAGCACTGGAAGAGGACCGAAGAAGAGTGGTAATTCCTCGAAAAATAAATCGTCCAACTCCGATATCTTAGAACTCGCCGTCCACCCTCTGCCCATAACAAGCGAAAAGCCCATGGAAAGGCCTAAGATCACTATAATTGATTATGATGAACAGCATTATCACGAGGCTGAGGCAAAAGAGGTCGAGGAATGTTTCAGGTTCAAAGATATGTCCTCTGTGACCTGGATAAACATTGACGGCCTTCATCAGATGGATGTCTTAGAGAAACTCGGCTCATGTTATGGAATTCACCCATTGGTACTGGAAGATATCCTGACCGATCAGCGTCCCAAAATCGAGGATTATGATGATTACATATTCATCGTGCTCAAGATGCTCTACTACGATGAAGAGGGAGATCGCAAAGCAGATGACGAGGACGACGAAGACGGTCTGGGAGATACCAACCTGGATGTGGACCAGGTCAGCATGATCCTGGGTCCCAATTTTATAATATCATTCAAAGAAAAAGAGGTTGATGTTTTCAACCCCCTGCGAGATCGGCTGCGGACAGCCAAGGGAAAAATAAGAAAGCAAGGCGCAGACTATCTGGCCTACTCCATGATAGACGCCATCGTGGACCACTATTTCCTGATCATGGAGACGCTGGGGGAGCGGTTCGAGGATCTGGAGGATGCGGTGGTATCCGATCCTGAGCCAGGCATTCTTCCTATCATATACAATCTGAAGCGAGATATGCTTTTCCTGCGAAAATCCGTCTGGCCTTTGCGAGAGGCCATCAGCAAGATGCAGAGGAGTGATTCGCACCTTGTCTCGGAAGCTATCAAGATCTACCTGAGAGATGTTTACGACCACACCATCCAGGTGATCGAGAACGTCGAGACCTTCCGCGATATGTCTGCCTCGCTGCTGGAGACATACCTCTCCAGCCTTAGCAACAAACTTAACGAAGTTATCAAGCTCCTCACCATCATCTCCACCATATTCATTCCCCTCACCTTCCTGGCAGGGCTGTATGGAATGAACTTCAGGTTCATGCCGGAGCTGGACTCTCCTTTTGGCTACCCGGCTGTTTTGATATTGATGCTGATGGTAGTGGTGGTAATGATGGTCTACTTCCGGAAGAAGGAATGGATCTAATCAAGCCTTTTTTTCCAGGATCTTTTCATAGCGCTGTACAATTCTCTCCAGAATATCCATCTCGTAGGGCTGGTGGGCGGGCACCAGGATATCCGCCTCCATTCCGGAAGAGTTGGGCGCAACCGTCAGCCCGCCCTCCTGCACGCTCAGGCGCAGGTCGCGGGCCATCTCTTCAATCATGGGTGTGAGTGGCTTGATTGCCCGAGCGCTTTTGGCCCTTTGCCGGAATCTCTTGAGCAGCGAATCCACCTCCGCCGCCAGGGGCTCAACGTCCCCGCAGCCTGATTCCTGGCAGATTCTCTCTGCGCTCTCCTTGAGCTGGGAGAGCGTGCGTACTCCAGCCTCGAGTATCTGGCCGTGATAGTGCTGCCTGACCCTTTTTGCGTAGCCGGGGGCGAGCACAAGAAGCTCGATCTCTTTCAGGCGCTCCAGGTCCTCCGCCTCGGGCTTATAGGGGTTTACTACTATGTAGTCCAGGGCAAGACGGAGAGCCAGGCTCTCGTACATGGGAGAGACACCCACCAGCCTCTTGTCTTTGAGGAGGGCTCTTCTGATGGCCTGGGGATTGGCAGAGCTGATGCCGAAGTAATCGGCAAAGCCGCTCGTGGTGGTGAGAAGCTTGGTGCGGCTGAACTTCTCGGCCTTGATGAGGCCTCTTTCCTCCAGCTCCTTCACATGATCGTAGCTCTTGTTGCCCCGGATCTCCACCAGAACGCTCTGCTTGATGGGCTGTTTGTAAGCGATGATGGCCAGTGTCCTGATGAGCGGAGCCTCGATCTCTTTTGGGGCAAAGGAGAGGACCCGTCCCGCCAGGCCGAAGCGAACCTGCATGGAATAGCCCTCGCCGATGCTCTTGATCTCCAGCCCTGAGTCGCGGGCAGCGTACTCTGCTGCCAGGTCTAGAGCCAGAGCCCGCGCTCGCTCCTCGGATAGCCCGGAGAGATTGGCTAGCTCTCGTGGAGCAAGCGTTCTGCCCGAGGCGAATAGGGCGGCTTCGATGACGGCTTTGGCATAGGAATCTGCGGTCAAGACAATCCTGAAAGCGATGCTCATTTGAAGGGTTTAAGCTTACGCTAGGCACGGCGTTGATCCGGACCAAAAAAAGTGATTCTAGCTCCTTTTCGCCAGCCCCCCTGCGAACTTGAGATAGTTGCAAGCAGGGCTTCCCACAGGAATGATATTGCCCCGCACACTGCCGTCTTCGATCACCAGTTCGGCCACACAGGGCGCAGACATGCGGGGAAGCGTGGTGCTGCCCGGGCAAACGAGAAGACGCCTGCCCTTCTCGATGAGAGGGCGGTGAATATGCCCGAAGACCAGAACCTGCACATCCATCTCCCTGGCCATCATTTCTGCTCCTACCAGGTCGGAGCCGTGCGAGGCCATGTGCACCAGGCCGATTCTGACTCCCTCCACCTCGATCACTCTTCTCTCCGGCAGGAGCCGCTTCAGTTCAGGGCAGTCAGAGTTTCCGTGCACCGCCTCCAGCCGGCCAAGAGCCGCCAGGGCGGCGTGGCACCTCACAGAGACGAAATCGCCGCAATGAAGAATGATGTCGGCGCCTCTTGCCAGCTCTGCTATTGCTACTGGAATTTCGCCATCATCCAGATGGGTATCGGAAAGAGCAATTATTCTTGTCATCTTGGCACCCCGGTCATCTTTGCATGGCATTTAGACCTGATCCTATCCAATTGCTTTTCCGGCTGCTTTGGCTCTTTGCCCATTTTCGCCAACCCTTGATCTGAGGTACCTGCCGGTGTGGCTTCCCTCCACGAGAGCCACCTCTTCCGGAGTGCCCTCAGCCACGATTCGCCCGCCGGCGTTTCCCCCTTCCGGCCCCAGGTCGATGATGTAGTCGGCGCATTTGATGACATCGAGGTTGTGCTCGATGACCACCACGCTGTTGCCCTTGGCCACCAGGTCGTCCAGGACGGAGATGAGCTTCTTGACGTCGGCAAAGTGCAGCCCGGTTGTAGGCTCATCGAGCAGGTAGATGGTCTTTCCTGTGCCCCGCTTGGCCAGCTCCCGGGTGAGCTTGATCCTCTGCGCCTCGCCGCCCGAGAGAGTGGTCGAGCTCTGCCCCAGCTTTATGTAGCCTAAACCCACCCCGAGCAGGGTATCCAGCTTGTTTTTAATGGCCGGAACGTTCTGGAAGTGCTCTCTGGCCTCTTCCACACTCATATCCAGCACCTCGGCTATGGACTTGCCTTTGTACTTGACATCCAGGGTCTCGCGGTTGTAGCGGGTGCCCTTGCACTCCTCGCATTCGATGTAAACGTCCGGCAGAAAGTTCATCTCAATCTTGATCAGACCGTCTCCCTGACAGGCTTCACAGCGACCACCCCTCACATTAAAGGAGAAGCGACCTGCTTTGTAGCCGCGCACCTTTGCCTCTTTTGTCTCGGCAAAGGCCAGCCGGATGGGGTCGAAGATCTTGGTATAGGTGGCCGGATTGGAGCGGGGCGTCCGGCCGATGGGGCTCTGGTCGATGACGATGACCTTGTCCACCTCGGAGTCGAAGATGATCTCATCGTACACCCCCGGCTCGGTGCTTGATTTGTAGACCTTCTTCATGAGGGCCCGGTAGAGGGTGTCGTAGATGAGGGTGGACTTTCCCGAGCCCGAGACGCCGGTGACAACTGTCAGGACGCCCAGGGGAATGGCGGCATTTATGTCTTTGAGATTATTCTCCCGGCAGCCCAAAAGGCGAATGAAGGTATTGCTCTTCCTGCGGCTGGCCGGAACGTCAATCGTCTTTTTCCCGGAGAGGTACTGGCCGGTGAGCGACTCTGCGTTTTTTTCTATCTCCCGGGGCGTGCCCTGCGCGACTATGTAGCCTCCGTGAATTCCTGCACCAGGTCCAATGTCCAGCACATGGTCCGCACTACGGATGGTCTCTTCATCGTGCTCTACTACGATGAGCGTGTTCCCCAGGTCCCGCAGCTTTTTTAGCGTCTCAATGAGCCGGGCGTTATCCCGCTGATGAAGGCCGATGGAGGGCTCGTCCAGCACATAGAGCACGCCGGTCAGGTTGGAGCCTATCTGCGTGGCCAGGCGGATGCGCTGCGCTTCGCCTCCGGAGAGGGTGCCGGCATTTCGGGATAGGGTAAGGTAGGCGAGGCCGACGTGCTCCAGAAATCCCAGGCGGGAGGAGATCTCCTTTAAGACCTGGCGAGCGATCTCCTTCTCCTTTTCCGTGAGCCTGGGGGTGAGGGTTTGGAAGAATTCGATGCTCTCACCTACGGATTGGTCGGTCACATCCACAATGGACTTCTCTCCTACCTTCACGGCCAGCACCTTCTCCTTCAGCCTGCGGCCGCCGCAATTCGGGCAGGGAAGGATGCGCATGAACTTCTCCAGCTCCTCGCGCCTGTAATCAGATGCGGTCTGGCCGTAGAGGCGGACGCTTTGCGGAATCAAGCCCTCCCACTGGCCGTTATGCATCCAATAAGCGTCACCGTTTTTCATGCTCATGCTGAATTGGATGCGTTCATCCGAGCCGTACATCAGGGCGCTATACTGCTCTTTGGAGAGGCCTTTCATGGGGGTTAAGACATCAAAGCCAAAGTGCTTGGCCACAGCCGCCAGATGCTGGCCCCGCCAGCCGTCGATGGCATTTCGATAGAGCGCCACCGCCCCGTCGGCGATGCATAGCTCTCTGTCCGGGATGATCAGATCGGGGTCAAACTCCATGCGAATGCCAAGACCATTGCACGATTCGCAGGCTCCAAAGGGGCTGTTGAAGGAGAACATGCGCGGCTGCAGCTCCTCGAATGCCATGCCGCAGACCGGGCAGGCCATGTTGGCGGAGTAGAGCCGCTCCCTGCCTTCGGCGAAGAGGGCGACGACCAGGCCCTCGGCTTTTTTAAGAGCGTTCTCGATGGCCTCTACCAGCCGTGATCTGTCCAGGGCTGGATCGAGCCGGTCCATGACCACTTCGATGTCATGCATCTTGTAGCGGTCCAGCTCGATGGTCTCATCAGTTCTGCGTATCTCTCCGTTCACCCGCACCCTTATGAAGCCTTCTTTATTCAGGTCGGTGAAGAGCTGGCCGTAGGATCCTTTCTTCTGGCGGACGACGGGAGCGAGAACTGTCACCGTGCAGCCGCAGGCGGGCTTTGCCTCGTCCTTGGGTATGCTGCTACCTTCCGGCTTTTCAGCATATTTTTTCGCCTCTTCCAGAATGCTCTCTGCGATTCTATCCGGCGACTGAGACTCGATTCTTATGCCGTGCACCGGGCAGTGGGGAACCCCAATTCTGGCAAAGAGGAGACGCAGGTAGTCGTAGATCTCGGTTACCGTTCCCACGGTGCTGCGGGGGTTCTTGGAGGTGGTTTTCTGCTCGATGGAGATGGCCGGGGAGAGGCCTTCGATGCTGTCCACATCGGGCTTGTCCATCTGGCCCAGGAACTGGCGGGCGTAAGCGGAGAGCGATTCTACGTAGCGGCGCTGGCCCTCTGCATAGATGGTGTCGAAGGCCAGAGTGGATTTGCCTGAACCGGAGACACCGGTGATGACGATGAACTTATCACGGGGAAGCGTTACGGTTATGTCTTTGAGGTTATGCTCACGGGCACCTTTTATTATGATCGATTTCATTTCGCTTGTCTCACGAGATTTTCCAGTCGATTGGTGGGTTTATTGGGCGGTGGAAGGACTTAATCCTTTTCAGACGAATCTGGCCATTGATCAGTTTGGGCAAGATCCGCAGACCAGCTGGTTGTGTCGGTCTGGATCATCTCATAGAAACCGGCCGGTCCCTCAACTGGTGCATAGGCAATTAGTTGCAGCGAGGTTCCGACTGGGCTTACCACATAATTATCTATAGGCATTGTTCTAGCTGGAAAAGCCCGTAATATTACCAGTAATATCGCCGTGATCTAAATGTAGACCGCCGTTCCTGGCTCCACATTGATTATCTTTTGGATACCCCTTGAGAAGTACATGGTCTTAGGATAGTTGAACTGGCCATCGTAGACTCTAATGTCGTGGTTTTGGTTTCCGACTACACTGAAGCTGAACCTGCCGTCGAGCGCATCTCCACCCGACCCCTCAGTGCCGATGTAATTTCCATCCAAAAATACCTGATATCCTCTCATGCCCTGGGAGACTATTGTTGCTGGCGTATCCCCATATGTTGGAGATGGTGTTGTTACCGGAGGCAGAGCCTGAGTAGGTGGATAAATGAGAACTGGCTGCTGGTATGATGGTGGAGTGTAGCTCGTAACATCGATGACTATCGAATTGCTCACCTGATTGCCAATAACGAAGAGCAGTATGTGCTGTCCTATCGAATCCGCGTAGAAGTCTATTTGATTATATCCTGGATAGAAAGAGAAGATATTCTTATACAACTTTCCGTCAGGATGTATTTCGTAGAGGTTACCATTTTCACCAGTTGATGATGTCGCCATTAACGACAAACTCGATCCCTGTGGGACTTTGGCGTACTGAGTCCAGCTTGAAGAGCCTTGTATCCACAGTGAATTTCCACCTGTGTATGTGGCATAAGTCTGGTATTGAGTATACGGCATTGCCTGCATTTGATATGTGAAGTAAACTGTTGTAGGTGTTTTGTCTTTTATCTCACCCTTCTTCGGAGCTTCAATATGCTTCGTAGGAACAGATCCTGTGTGCATCGAGTAGTATTGAGAATATATATCAGATGCACCATAAGACGGTGGATTGCCACCTATCCAGGGCTGACCGATACCATAATTAAACAGTTTTTCTGCCGTAGCTTCACCAGGACGCGTTTCTACGCCGTTTCTGTCCAATGATGAGACACACCCCATCAAAATAATGATGAGTACAATAGATATCAGAATCTTTTTCATATTCCTCACACTTATATGCGAGATTGATAATAGTGAGGCACGATGGCCGAAATGAGCCTACCATCAATCTCGGATTTTTATTGGTTCTGGCGGTTAGGTGTTATATCTAAGATATTGCATGTACAGGTGGCATTGATCCAGCCTGAGCCTGGGCAAACACATCCACGATGACCAAGTTGCTTGGTTGGTTATTTACCACGAAGTACAGCATATGTCTTCCAACCTGGTCGGCATTGAAGTTCATAGTGTTATAACCCTGGTTGAACTGGTAAGTATTGTACTTTGAACTGGTTGTGTCGGTCTGGGTCATCTCATAGAAGCCTGCCGGTCCTTCAACTGGTGCATAGGCTATTAGTTGCAAAGAGGTTCCGACTGGGCTTACCACATACTGTGTCCAGTTTGTTGCTCCCTGGATCCAGAGGTCGTTGGTCTTGGATGGCACTGTGGATGCATACTGGGTGAATGGCAATCCTACACCTGCACCGTAGTACACAGTAGAAGGTGTTTTTTGGGTTATATCGAACCTGGCAGGATTGCTTATTATCCCACCAACTACAGGTGTACCAGTGGTGGTATAATACTCTGTATAGGGAGAGAATGTATTGCTGCTATATGCTTGGCTGTAGAAGGAACCACCCGTAGTGTACCAGGGGAAGTTAGGGACAGGAGCATCGAGCCATTGCAACATGCCAGCCAGCCCCGGATCAGAATTTGTACGGGTGGACACGTGACCCATGTTGGGACTGATCCAATCTGCGCTAGATCCCATTGAACTGCTACTGCCACTGGAACTTTTAACGTATCCGCCTTCCAGATAGTCTGACTGTGCGGACGCCTGAACTGCAAGGCAGACGAGCACTGTCAGATACATCAAAATTTTGTCATATTTCATTTTAAACACCTATTATTCGCTTAAATTAGCTTCTTAGATTTCTGAATGATCTCAATGCTGAAAAGAGGAGTAAAGCTGTTTTAGTTGTGCTTCGATTACGGTTGCCATATTTTGAATCCTCCTTCTGTCATTTCGAATTCTAATAGGATGTAATTAGATAAAAAGCTTTTGGTATCATAATCTTAGAGATCCATAAGCTATAAACATATCAAAGTGTGAAATCAAACTACTGCACACTATAATATTAATAATATATATTTTATAAAATTATTGGAGCGGATCTAATCAACCCACTCAAATTTCGGATCTTTGATATTATTGAAATTCTTGATGATCGTTGCCGCATCTTTCCTATTTATCTGTGAGTCCATCATCTTCTCGCACACACAACGCAGTGCCTTTTTTTCCTTCTTTAAGGCATCGTTATCTTCTGGTTTAGGGTCCAGTCCAAAACTCTTAAAGAGGTGTTCCTTCTCGTCCATTTGTGTGCTCATACCCCATTTGCCGAACATCACGGAAGCATTATCCAAAAGATTTTGATCATAGATCCCTGGATGCTTGCAACCCTCTATCAGCCGCATAAATTCTTCTTTCTTCAAAATGATCACTCCAATCTATCTGTTATCTAATATATTTCGTTCTTTCACAACACTGTGAACATCTCTCGCCAGAATCAAGAGTAGCGGGATAATGGTCCCTAGCATGACCAATATTTTTATAAGTTTCCAAATCATAGTCATTTCACCTAAAATACAAACACTGTTTTCAGATTATGAAAAAATTTTGGAGAGCCTTAGCGTCTTCTTCTCAACGCTATGAAGGTCACTGCGAGAATCCCAGCTACAGCAAAGGTTGCTTCGAAGCCAGGAGTCGTAGTCGTCGTTGATTTAGTCGTAGTTGTAGGCTCAGTAGCAGGAGTTGTGCTAGTCGTGGTTGTAGTTGATTTAGCATCAGTGCCTGGAGGCGAGCTAGTCACAGTTGTAGTTGATTTCATGGCATCGGATCCTGGTGTTGTGCTCGTCGTTGCAACTGTAGTTGATTTTGTATCCTCTGCTACACTTAGAGCCATCAGCATCATCGTGGCAATAAGCATGGCTATTAATATTTTTTTCATATCAAAACCTCATTCTGTCGTGATTTCTAATCCGCAAATCCTAGAATCCAAGCGGTGCAATCTGTAATACCGCCAGGTGGAATGAGCCACCAAATATAAGCGATAGTACCGCAAGGATGATGAATACTATTATCAGCCATTTGGCAATATCCATCGATATGCCAGCACCACGCACTCCCAATATTCCTAGTATCAGTGCTATTACAAAGAACACTACCGCCAAATAAAGTAAATCCGCCATTTCTGCACACCACCAAAAAATTGTTTATGGTTTCCAATGAGCACTGTCTATTTCAGAACATCAGTCATATTTTTTCCAATGTCTGCTTTCGCCTTCTCCGCATCAACTTTGGCATGTTTCAACTTATTCTCGACATCGGCCTTCGCTTTCTCCGCACCAGCCGTTATGTCAGCCTTTGCATAAGCTGCCTTCTTTCCTAGTTCATCATCATGCCCAAATTTAGCCTTCACCTTCTCGACATCAGCTTTTGCATCAGCTTTTGCATGTGCCATCTTGTTCCCTATGTCAGCCACAGCTTTCTTGGTATCAGCTTTCGCCTTCTCTATAGTTTCATTGGTCATCTTTATCTTTCCTCATAAATCTAGATCTAATAGTGTTTTTGTACATAAATAGCTTTCGGTACTTAAATATTAAAGCACGCAAGGTTTATAAGGACGGATCTCCATCAATGTGAAAGATGGCAAAAACTACATTGACTCTATCCGAACCAATAGCTAAAACTCTAAAAGTTTACACAGCACAAACTAAGAGCAGCCTGCGTGCTCAAAGCGAAGTTGTGGAGGAATCGCTCAGAGAGTTCTTTGAGAAGCACAATGTGAAGATAGAAGAGTAATCCGATGTTGTAGCCCGTTGAGCTGCCAGGCTTAGACTGCAAATGTAAGCCTGAGAAATGGCCTCAGGAGTTCTTGTTATCCTTCGATTGACTCGGATCCCGTTGTATTTTCCAGGCACCATCTATCAGGCTAACCCTCAAGATCTCGAAACGTCATGCGCATTTCGTGGACTCCGTCCTCACTTCTCTTTTCCGTATCAAATCCCATATTTTTAAAGAGATTGATCATGGGCTTATTTTCAACCAGGACCTCGGCCGTAAATCCCAGCAGGCCCCGCCGCCGGGCCAGGCGGGTGAGATAAGAGAGCAAATCGTGGCCTACGCCCATATTTTGATACACATCCTTTACCACCAGTGCAACCTCGGCAGTATGCATCTTCTCATTTATCTCATACTGTCCAATTGCAGCGATGTTTTCTTTACTATCACCCTCAACTATGGCCAGGATCATCATGCGGTTGGCATAATCCACTAATCCGAACTCCTGCAACCTCTTATGGGGCATATCCATCCTGACGGACATGAACCTCCGGTACATGCTGTCATTGGATAGGGCATAGAAAAAGTCCTTCATCAGGGGCTCATCTCCGATCTTCACCGGCCTGAGGAGAAGATGCAGTCCGCTCCTGGTGGTCCTGAATGTCTCAAGAGCCACCGGGTACACACCATTCACCCCGGGCACGAAGGCTTGATCTTTGTAGATGAGCAAAAGCTTCTTGGCTTCTTCAATGAGCCACGGCCTGAACTTGGGATGGGCAATAGCAATAAGATCCATGGCGCGTTCCCTGATATTCTTGCCGTGCAGATATGCTATGCCGTACTCAGTTACTACATAGTGGACATCCCCTCTGGTAAAAGTCACTCCCGTCCCCTCCCGCAGGGTGGGCACTATCCTGGAAATGGTGTCGTTGATAGCGGTTGAGGGAAGAGCCAGTATGCTCTTGCCGCCCTGTGCAAGCGCAGCACCTCTCATGAAATCTGCCTGTCCGCCAATTCCAAAGTAAAATTTCCCGGCAAGTGATTCTGCAGTAGCCTGACCGGTTAAATCAATTTCCATGGCGCTGTTAATGGCAGTCATCAATTTATTCTTAGCAATAATCAACGGATTGTTAACATAGTCAATGGTTTTGAATAAAACAGTTGGATTCTCATCAAGAAACTCATAAGTCTCTTTCCTGCCCATGCAATAGGAGGCGACAGTTTTTCCCACATCGATGGACTTCTTGGTGTTATCAACCACGCCTTTTTGCATCAAATCAATGATGCCGTCGCTTAAGAGCTCAGTATGTACTCCAAGATGCTTTTTCTCACCCAAGTATGAGACCGCAGCATTGGGTATGATGCCATATCCAACCTGCAGAGTAGATTCATCTTCAATGATCCGGGCAACATACCTGCCTATCGCGTTGATGATATCACCTGGATCTTCTACCGTGTACTCCAGCAGTGGTTCATCGTGAGGAATAATGAAATCAATATCTTTTATATTTATGAAACCATCACCCTGCGTGCGAGGCATATGGGTATTTATCTGGGCCACGATCAACGATGCCTTTTGGGTGGCAGCCTTTACGATATCCACGCTTATCCCCAGGCTCATGTATCCGTGCTTATCGGGAGGAGACGTCTGGATTAACGCTATGTCAATTGGTATGATCTCCCTTCGGAATAGGCCGGGAACAGCTGATAGAGATATGGGCGTGTAGTCTGCTGCACCTCTGTTGATCGCATTTCTCGTTCCTTCGCTTATGAAGAATGAGTCGATCCGGAAGTTGTCCCGGAATTTGTCGTCCATATAGGGAGCAGCGCCCACGGTCCATACGTGTAGGAGCTCGATACCGAAAAAGGCTTTGGGATTGGCGCTGATGAAGTTCACCAGAGCCTGGACTAGGTATTGAGGTTCGCCGCAGCCCGTGCCTATGAAGATCTTATCACCAGCATGTATATGGCTGAATATCTCTTCATCCGATGCGAATTTATCTGGCCAGGCCTTCTTTAAATCTACTAACAGATTGCTTTTTTCCATTTCTTTCAATTGACTACATCCATTCTGGTTCCAATGCATCCCTATTCCTATTCTCGGACCCTGGGGACAATTCTTATTATGGCCGTCTTCATCACATACTCCATCATGCCGTTATCCTTTTCTAACAATATGCAGTCTATGTCTTCATCCTTTAATATGCCGCTAGTTACGCCTGGTTTTCCTGTCTCTAAGAGGCGATCAATAACTGGGACAGTGTATACCACATCTATTAGACTTCCTTTCAGCGTGGCCAGGAGTTTATTTCATTTCCATAATAATTTTGGCAATAAGTATTCTCACCTTCTATTACTATTTGGATACTCTTAGGCCATAATTTGGGTCATGATAAAAAAGCGGAGTTTAGGTTAGAAATCGTTCTTTTCATCGGTCTCATCTCCTATCTCTCTGACCCTCATCTTTGAAACTGCAAATCCAGTTCTGATCATTCTGATCTGCCTTAAATGACGTCCAAGGCTGGCTAGGCCTGTCTTTCAGATAGCCGTTTAAATGGTCCCACTGAATGTGTTTCTTCAGGAATTCGGTGGCGTTGAATGGCATGCCGGCAGAGTTGCCCCATATGGCCCAGAAGGCAAGATCCTCGGCCATTTTGCTGTCCATCACCTTTCCATCAACAGTTCCACGAGGCTGGAAGGGCAAAGGTCGTCCCGGCTGTGACATATACTCCCTGGCGTCCAACTCGTAGTGACCGTCTACCGTGCGAGAACAGGGATTGTTCCTGTGAAGATAAACGTCATGATGGTCGGCCAATATGGTCTTTCCCAATTCAACGTCTAATCGGCCATGATGCTTGGCCATCAGCTCGGCCAGTCTCACCTGACGGGCTCCCTGGTGCCTTCTGATGTCGGCGTAGCCGGTGTTAGAGCATTCAAGGTTGCGGATCCTGGGGTCCAATGGAGCGTTGAAACCGATGAAGCTTCCATCCTTTGTCCTGGTAACGTTGTAGTACTGGAGGCCCAGCTCGTAACGCATGATCTCTCCGGTATTGACATCCCCCAAAAGCCACGTGTTGGCGTAGCCACCGTTATTATTCTTCTTCATCGTCTCTACGAACTGATCCAGATTATCTGAATACTGCATGGCTTTCCGGACTCGGAAGAACTCTGGGGCCTCGTTGGGGTCATAGAGGCTGAAACCGCCGATTGTGGTCTCGGTTCCCATCAGTCCGGCATTTGTTACGAAAAAGTCGGAAAAGCTGTCGATGTATCCAGGAACTGACTGCATAAATATCCTGTGTCCTTCTGACGGCGCGATGTCCAGTATCAAGTTTGAGAACTGACCGGTCTCGAATTCGCTCCAAGTGTTGTGAGCCATCACAATCCTGCCGTTCTTGGTAGCGCTGCCGGTAGCGATGAATGCGCTACAATGATCTTTATCGTCCTTTTCCCCTTTGGCATATTTGCCAGATTTCTCGTTCGGCCACCAATAGTCAGTGAGCTCTTCGTAACCGTTCCAGGCGAGAATCTCCTGCCAGGATACTTTCACGCCAGCTGTCTGTGCACCATCAGCGATGCCACGTATCTCATCCAAGTACTCCTGATCTATCCAGGGAACGAAGAGCCGCTCAGAGGCATCCACAAAGAATTGCCATTCCTTTCCAGTATTCCAGTAGGTCAAATATTTCAGGCTTCGCTTAATTTCCCAGATCTCCTGTGATAGCAATTTTCCATGCTGAAATCCCCTCTCGTATGGTTTTCCCTCAATATGTAAGTATATCCAACCATTCTCTTCATATCGATAGCCATGATTATAGACGCTCAAATGCGATTTTTTAGACTGCATCCTCATTCCTCCTGAATTCAATTACGGTTCCATGTACAATAATAATGAGGAAGTAACTTTCGCTCGGGCTTAACTCAAGATCGCTAGGCCGATACCATCCACCGTGGAAATGCTGCGAAGGGTTTGTGAGTGCAATTACTGCAATTCTTGCATGCCCCGCAGCTTGCTGCGTGGGCGTCGTTGCAGCCGTTTCACTTTTAGAAAAATAATTTAAGCGTCTTTTTCCGCTAAACCGCTTCCCGGTAGTACGCCAGCTGGCGGGCATGGGGCCGGAACACCTCCAGCAGCTTCTTCTCCTCCTCTGCCGTCAGGGGGTGAAATTCCCGGCCCACCCGGGCCAGCGCCTCCACCTCTCTGGCGCCCTTGCAGCCCACGATAGCCGTGCTGATCTCCTGAGAAAGGGCAAAGCGCAGGAGCAGTTCCGCTGTCACACCATCCTTGGGGGATATGTAGTGCGAGCCGCCCAGCACCTTCATGCCTATAACAGCGTGGCCACGATCCAGGGCAGCAGTCATGACCCTGTCCAGAAATCCGCCCAGGATGGCTTCAGCCGGGTTTATGGGCATGAGCACGGCGTCCACCGGCCAGTTCTTCACAGCATGCTCCAGGATTTGGGGGGCATGATGGCCTGTGACGCCTAAAAAGCGCACCAATCCTGCGTCTTTCGCCTCGACAAACGCCCGCAAGGCTCCGCCCGGCCCCTCGATCTCCTCGATATCCTGGTGGGTCCGTAGGTCGTGAATCTGCCACAGGTCCAGGCGATCCAGGCTCATGATCTCCAGGGACTCTGCCAGGTCGGCCCCTGCGCCCCGGTAGTCGCGGGCAGCGGACTTGCTGGTCTGAAATATGCCCGTGCGAAGCTGTGCGTGGCCGCGCCAAAAATTGCCATAGTAGCCTTGGCTGCCAGCATAAGCCTGGGCCGAGTCGAAGTAGGTTATGCCCTGCGCCGCAGCCTGCTCGATCACCGCTTTTGCCTCCTGCTCGCGCCCGTACGTGCGCAGCACGCCCTCTCCGCCCAGGCCCACCTGGGTGACGAGCGGGCCCGACTTACCGAAGAGCCTGGTAGTGATAGCCATAACAAAATTCTCCTGCGGGATATATGCACGGCTGAGTATAAAAAAGAGGGGCTTGACAATACTGTGTTTGCACAATCAGGACTCATGCTTGCAGGATGGCCAGATTCCAGGCTATCCCTATTTTAAAAGAGGATCTCCTGTCGGATATTAAATTATTTGAACGCCGTAATGAATAGGAGGGAGGCAAAAGTCTTAGTGTAGGAGGGATTAAATGATGGTATTCGACTTTTGCCGAATTAGCTGTAATCGTTCGCCGATATTTAAAGATTTCGCCTCAGTCGGATTTTTTCATCGACAGCGAAATCCTCTTTCTCTCCAGATCGACATCCAGCACCCTGACCATGACCTTCTGCCGGGTCTTCACCACGTCGGTTGGATTCAACACAAACCCATCCCGAAGCTGGCTGATGTGCACCAGCCCGTCTTGATGTACACCAATGTCCACGAAGGCCCCGAAGGCGGTGACATTGGTCACAAGCCCTGGCAGCTTCATGCCCACCTTGAGATCCTCCATCTTCTCGATTCCCGGAGCAAAAGAAAAGGCCTCAAACTCCGCTCGAGGATCGCGGCCCGGCCGGGACAGCTCCTCGAAAATGTCTTGCAGCGTGGCAGCGCCCGCTTTCTCGCTGATGTATTTCTTGGGGTCCAGCTTTTTGAGGAGGCTCTCATTTTGCATCAGCTCTTTTGTCGTGACGCCCAAATCGCCCGCCATCTTTTCCACCAGCGGGTAGCTCTCCGGATGCACCGCCGTGCCGTCCAGGGGATTGCAGCTATCCCGAATGCGCAAGAATCCTGCCGCCTGCTCGAATGCCTTTGGCCCCAGGCGGGGCACTTTGTGCAGATCCTGGCGCGAGCCAAAGAGGCCATGCTCATTCCTGTACTTCACCACCGCTTCAGCCAACTTGGGCCCCAGACCGGAGACGTAGGCCAGAAGCTCCCGGCTGGCGGCATTCACATCCACTCCCACCAGGTTCACGCAGGAACTGACCACATCGTCCAATGCGCGCCTCAGCGCCGGCTGGTCCACGTCATGCTGGTACTGGCCCACTCCGATGGCCTTGGGCTCGATCTTCACCAGCTCCGCCAGCGGGTCCATGAGCCGCCGCCCAATGGAGACCGTACCGCGCACAGTGGCATCCTCATGGGGAAACTCCTGCCTGGCGACCTCCGATGTGGAATAGACCGAAGCCCCCGATTCATTGACCATCATGATTGGCGGCCCCAGCCGCAGGCTCTGCAAGAAGGCCTGTGTCTCTCTGCCCGCCGTGCCGTTGCCAACCGCGATCACCTCGATGCCTTTTTTCTTGCAGATCACGCTCACCAGGGCTGCCGCTTCTTCCCTCCTCTTCTGAGTATCATGAGGATAGATCACATGGCTCTCTTGCAGCCGGCCCAGACGGTCGAGCACGGCCAGCTTAGAGCCCGTCCGCAAACCGGGATCAACGGCCAGGACGCACTTTTGCCCCAGCGGGGGATCCAGGAGAACCTGGCGCAGGTTTTCGGAAAAGACCTCGATGGCTTTCTCCTCGGCATGGGCGCGTGCCGTCGCAAGTGTCTCATTTTCCATGGAAGGGCCCAGGAGCCGGCGGTAGCCGTCCTCAGCCGCCTGCATCACCTGGCCTGAGGCCTGACTGTTTCCTTTTATGAAGAGCTCCTCCAAGACCGCCACCCCGTCCTCCTCCGCCGGGGCCAGATGCAGGCTGAGCGCGCCCGTCTTCACTCCTCGCAGCATGGCCAGGAGCCTGTGCGGGCTTGCTCGGGCGATGGGTTCGGACCAGTCCTGGTAGTCCCTGAATTTGTCGTCCTCTTTGCCGGTTGCGGCCACAGACCGGAGGACGCCCTGTGATTGGAAGAGGGATCTCATGCGAAGCCGGGCCTCGGCATCCTCGCTCATCCATTCGGCCATGATGTCTCTAGCCCCGGCCAGAGCTTCTTTTGCCGAGGCGACGCCCTTCTCGGCATTTACAAAAGATAATGCTTCCAATTCCGGGTCCCTGCCGCCGCGCTCCTGTGTGAAGACCCTCCTGGCCAGTGGCTCCAGGCCGCGCTCTTTTGCAGCAGTGGCCCGGGTCTTCCTCCTGGGCCGGTAGGGAAGGTAAATGTCTTCCAGGCGGGCCAGGGTGTCGGCAGCCTGCAGCTTGGCTTGCAGATCCGGTGTGAGAAGCTCCCGTTTGGCCAGAGAATGCAAAACGGCATCCCGTCTCTCTTCGAGCTGCCGATTTCGGGAGAGTTGATCACGAATCCTGGCGATTGCCACCTCATCCAGATTTCCGGTGGCCTCTTTTCGGTATCGTGCGATGAACGGAAGCGTTGCGCCGCTGTCCAGCAACTCTACAGTGGCCTGGACCTCTCTCTCGCCCAGAGATAACTGCATAGCCAGATTCTTAATTTGGGGATCGGACATATCACATTCTTCCTGAAATGCAGAGATCATTCGTCTATGCAGCGGTCAGCTGGGCATAGATCTTCCCAGCCCGGTCGGCGGCTATGCAACCTTTGGTGCATTTTTTGCAGTGGTTGCACTTTTTCTCATCAATTGTAATGGTCTCTGCCACGGTAATTGCTCCGCAAGGGCAGTTCTTCTCGCAGATCTTGCATCCCGTGCACATCTGCACGCGCAGGATCGTTATGCAGACATCTCTTAGCAGCTCCTCCGCCTGCTCTTTGCCGGCAATGATCATGATCTGTCCGTTGGCAAAGGCGGTGACTCTTCCTTTTTCCGTCTTGATCACCGCTGCCCCCAGATCTTCTGCATATTTCACCTCGCCCAGGATATTAAGAGCTGAAGCTACGGAGGAGAAGGGATGATTCTGGGGGGCGCATAGGTTCGCTTCGATGGAGTACTCGAGGCCGCAGGGCGACCTGCCTCTCGCTGCCCTCAAAGTGATTTCATCTTTTCCCGCGGCACTGATTTGGAGGTTAATATTGTGCTCCTTTGCCATCTCGAGCATCTTGGGTGGATGCCTCTTCCAGCGCCAAAAACCCCAATCGATGTATCTTCTATCCAGCTTGTTCTCGTCTGCCCATTCTCGTAAAGAGGCTGTCCAGCGGTCATAAAGCTGGGGATGCGTCCCTTTCAGGCCGGCATACTCAGATTGCAGTGCAGCCGGGCACAGCCAGCAGCCAATGCGTTCGAAGTCCTCCTCATAGAGCGGATTGGGCTGTGCCTTATTCCAGCGGATGTAGAGCATGACCTCCAGCGCTCGCCAGTCTCTAATGGGGGCCAGGGTGGTTTGGTTGGGGACGTAAGGGTTCCTCTCCACAGCCCGGATGGTAGATCGGTTGAAGGATTCGTAGATGCGCCGTCCATCAATGGTCACGCAGCCCCTGGGGTAGTGCTCTTTAAGGAAAGAAGTCATTGGCCCCAGCTTGTTGGTCTTGCAGCACCAGCGAAAATCTTTGGCTGGAGGTCCGAAGATCTTCACCTGCTCAAAAAAATCGCTATTTCCTTTGATCACTTGCAGTCGCAGCTTTTGGCTGGCGCACAGATCTTGAACATATTCCACTGTCTCGGGAAATTCCAGACCGGTGTTTATGAAGAGAACCTCCGGTCGGGAGAGCACTTTTTGGGCGAGGCAGAGGCAGGCCAGGCTGTCTTTTCCCCCGCTAAAGGAGATGTTTACAGGAAGCCGGTTTCGAGAGAGGTAGCTCTTGATCTCACTTATTGCTGTCCTCTCCAGGCCTTTTAGAGACTCTTCATTGGCAGAGATTATATCCTGCAGGGAAGGCCTCTCTTCGTGGAGGGCAAAATCATTCTTCGTCACGTCCTTGATGCGAATGGACAAAGAGCCGTCTGCCCTTTTCCTGGCCACGCCCACGCCGGAAAATTTCCCTATTTTCAGGACGACGTTTTGTCCTTCATCAAGAGCGCAAGGCCCGCTTATGATCTTCTCCTCTGCCAGCCACTTGCCTTTTATGTGGCCTTTTAACATCGAGCCGTCACATACAACCAGGCCCTTTGTTGCTGTGTTGCAGAGCAGGGCTGCGCCTAAAGGCTCCAGATCCAGCTTGTGGCATCCCGACGTGACATCAAACCAGAGCGTCGCGATGTGCCGTCCTTCCAGGATAACCTGATCGCGACGGTCCAATCCGGCAATCTTGTTGAGCAAGATTATCCTGCCTTCCAAAAACTCTGCAAAGCCGTAATTTTGAGTGAAAAGCAAAGAGAGAAGCTCATTTGCCGCCCTGGAGCAGAGGCGAATGTCGCCTGGCGGCGCGAGTTCTATTTTGCGGCCAAAGCTATCGCAGGTTGAGCATTTTTCCGCCAGAAGGGGGATGCAGCATTTATCGCACCAGAATAGCTCGCTCTTGCCGGGATAGAATGACTTGCTGGAATTATGCATGGATTTATTTGAGGTAAATCCTGGGTGTATTTAACCGCTTTCATATCGGTTTCATCCGGCTACAAAGAAGGTGTTCTGCCTTCAAAGGATTACTTAATTTGAATATCGAAAGAGTTAAATACTATGATAATCACATTGTTATTATTAATATTATGTAAGAACCAAACAAAAAAAGAAACGGCGCCAGGGTTTTCTTCTACCCTTCGCCATCCCCTCTCCCTGGGCCGTTTTATTCCCTCTAGAATTGGGGCCACTTTGGCATATTAATATCGGTGTACCAGAAGGTGCCGTACCAGGCATCGACTCCCAGATGCATATTCTCCCAGGGATAATGTTTCTGTTTCTGTTCGGTTTTTACCTCCGGATTTATTGAGTCATAGCAGATAGGTTTCGGGCATATTACAACCTTCTCAGGTGGAGAGATTATTGTATTATTTGCCTTGCTTCCGACGAACTCCAGCTCCACTTTTTCCATGCCGGACGAAGTGATCTTCGTATTATCGGTTGAGCTTCCCACGATATCCACTGTTATAGATCCCGCGCCGCCAAATGCATAGGCGCTGCAGGCCGACAGCATCAGCGCTAAAGCCAATAGAATTGATTTCCTCAACACCATTCCCCTCCAGTAAATTTCACATTTAAGCCGGACATATTTAACCTATGTTTTATATATACAGGAAGTAGAAAAATCTTTCGGGCCGATAAGTTCGGATTCTCTAACGCAAAATTAGAAAAAAATTTTATTAAAGATGGCAATTGCCGGGAATAAATTAGGGATAATAACTGGAAAACGTATAAAAAGTGGACAAAAATAATACTTTTAAAATCATGCTGCATTTTTCGCATGTTTAAAAAATTGGTCTTTTTTTTGTCGAAGCATTGGCTAATTTTTTGTTGTCACACTCCCCAAGGTGAGGATCTTTGGTGCAGTGATTATGTATACCGGATCTTTTTTAATGAGCTGCCTGTTATATCTCGCAGGAATATACGCACTCCATGGGTAGCATAGCGGCCTCTTGAAGTCGTCCCATGGGGTTTTATAGGTTTTTTCCTCGCCGCATGGACCGCATTCCTTTCCGTTTGTCATGTCGATCGTATCAGCTGGACAGCCGATCTGGATGTTGCTGGCTGTGCTGCCTACGATATTCACCTCGACCGGTACGCCTGCCGGTGTTATGATCATGGTGTTGTTCGCCCGGCTTCCCAGGATGTCCAGGCCATTCGCCTCTGCGCTTGCGGCGCCTTGTGCCACAGATGCCCACAGAACAAGTATGCTGATCAGAATAATTCGCTCTCTCAAACCTTTCGCCCCCTTTTATAATTAAGTCTATTAAAATGTCTTGGAAGTAGAAAAACCTTTTGTTGCAGCGCAAAACATTAAATCCCCTTGGGAAAGATTGGGGACCTATGAAACTGATTTATGTGGCCGGCAAAGGTGGTGTTGGCAAGAGCGTCTGCTCGGCGGCTTCCGGAATCTGGACGGCGCGTCAGGGCAAGGAAACCCTGGTCTTCTCCATGGACCCGGCCCACTCGCTTTCGGATATCTTCGACATCGATCTGGGAAGCCGGCCCAGGAAGATCCGCGAGCATCTCTATGCCTACGAGCCCGATCTGGCCGAGGAAGCGCAAAGCTTCTTTCGCAGGTACAAGAACATCTTCACAGCACTTTTCGGACTCTTTGAGGTGGAGGTGAAGCCTGAAGACTTCGGGAACATGCCCGGTGTATCCGAGCTGATATTCATGGACAAATTAAACGACATTTATGCTGAGAAGCGATACGACTTTGTTGTCATAGACTCGGCACCAACAGCCATGGTCCTGCCTTTGCTGCAACTGCCTTCCATAACTACCGGATTTGTCACAAAAGTGCTGGGCATGAGAAATAGATGGATGGGTGTGCTTGATCTTCTGCAGCCCGGTTTTGGCGATCGCATACTCTCTGAGGTTCGGACCATGCGCCAGAAAGCCGAGACCATGCGCTCTGCCCTGCTCGATCCGGAGGCTTCCAGCATCACTATTGTTACCATCCCCGAGAAAGCGGCTGTGGAAGAAAGCCGGCGGCTGATTGAGACGGTCGAGTCGCACGGAGTTGCTGTCTCTTCCATTATTATCAACCATGTGATACGGGACTGCGACTGCCGTTTTTGCCAGGAGAAGAAGGCCTCTCAGACCGCTTACATCGAGCAGCTAAGGGAAGAATACAGGGAAAAGCGCATTACAATCCTGCCCGACTACGGGGGAGAGGTATTGGGCGAGGTCCTCACGCAGGTGGCAGAAGACCTCTATGCAAAAGGGTAGCTGAGTATCTGATAACATCACTAAATTGATATATTTTGTAGCTATAGTCAGGAGAGAGGAAGATTATGTTTAAAAAAGTTCTGGTTCCCACCGACTTCTCCAGCTATGCCCACAAGATGCAAGAGTGCCTGGCACAGATGCCGGGCATAGAAGAGGTCGTGCTTCTTAATGTGGTGGACGGCGGCAATCCCATGAACCTGGAGAGGAAAGGATGGAGCTACGACTCTCTCATCGATGAGGCGCAGACCAGGCTTGCCGAGCAGGCCGATCACCTGGCCCATCTGGGCGAGAAAGGCCTCCTGGTCCGGCCGCTATTAAAGGTCATCGTGGAGCCGATGAGCGGTGCGGACGGTGTCGATATGAAGAGACTCCAGCCCAAACCGGGCCAAGAAACGATAGAAGGAGGCAGTGTAGGCGAGGCTATTGCCAAGACTGCTTTGGATGAGAAAGCTTCCCTCATCTGTATGGGTGCGCAGGGCAAAGGGCTGGTGGAGGGCATGCTCCTGGGGTCTGTATCCTCCGAGGTGCTGAGAAAGGGCCAAACGGATCTGCTCATCATTCGCCACAAGGTCCTGGAAGGCGGCAAAGACGGAGAACATGAGAGTTTCTGCCGGGACATGTTTTCAAGAGTGTTGCTCCCCTCCGATTTCTCGGATGCAGGGCAGGAGGCAATATCTGCGGCCAAGAATTTGACTGGCGTTCGTGAGATCTTGCTGGTGCATGTTATTGCCAAAGAGTCGGATTTCGATGAGGCGGCAAAGGGGCTTAACTTGCTGCGTGAGGAACTGGCCGGTCAGGGCAGAAAGATCTCTGTGCATGTTCTGGAGGGCCATGCCGCCCAGGAGATCCTCTCTCTGGCTAAAAGGCAAGACGTCTCCCTGATTATGATGGGCTCTCAGGGAAAGAGCTGGAGCCGACAGATTCGCGTGGGTAGCACGACCTTTGATGTGGCTCGCCTGGCATTAAGCCCGGTGATGGTGATCCGTCCCAAGAAGAGCTGAAGAAAGTTTTCTTTCCGCTCCTTTCTTTCTATTTCATCATTGCTTTTTCGCCTGTTCTATCATCATCTGGGCGGCTTTGTAATAAGCATCGCGAGGCATCAACTCCCTGCTCACCTTTTTTTGCAGCTCCTCGGAGATCGTGCCCTCTTTTGCGAGCTCGCGACCTGCTTCTCTGGCCGCCTGGAAAATTCCCTCTACCAATTCAGTCTCTCCTGCCTTTACCATCTCTTTGACTCCTTCTGCCATGGGGCGGAGCAGGGCTCCTGCGAAGTCATTGCTGCCGTCTGGCCTGGTGTAGATGGCCTTCATCTGCATAAGCAGCGGATCGAACATGGACAGTTCCCAGGCGCCGCAGGTAGAAACGAGGACTATCTTCTGCTTCTTTGCACCATGCTCTCCTTGCATGTGGTTGGGCAGCTGTCTATCCATCAGGTTCTTCAGAGGCCCTGTTAAGCCTGCATAGTAAACCGGGCTGGCCCAAACGATGACGTCTGCCTCTTTCAGCTTGGGGGCGAGCATCTGCATGTCATCTATCTGGATGCATATTCCCGGATTTTTGAACCAGCAGCTCAAATCTCCATTGCAGGCTGCTATCTTCAGCTTCCTGGTGTAAAATACTTCCACGTCACTGCCGTTTTCCCTCATGCCCTCCAGGAAGGGATTGAGAATCATTGCCGTATTTCCTTCTCCCATGTGAGGGCTGCCGTTAATTGCAAGAACCTTCATAGAAAAATTGTTCTAAGTCTCAATCGATAAATAATGATCGCAATCGAATAGAAAGTTATATCGACCTGTAGAATTCAAGCAGCATTCCGGAAATGTCTTCATATTCGGCGTATGGCGGAAACGGTCTTGATCAGATAGATCCATTTGATGCAGGTGACTCCAACCTCTGGCGCAAAGCCGAGTACCTGGGTCGCTACCTCTTTGCTTCTGATTTCTTAAGGCCCCATAAGCCGGATCTTGTGGCGGATATCTCCTGCGGCCTGGGATACGGAGCTGCACAGCTATGCGGCGTGGCCGGGAGGGTTATTGGTGTTGATGAAAATAGGGCTCTGATGGAATCGGCCCGCCAGAGGTTCAAAATGCCAAACCTGCATTTTCTCCAAAAAGACCTCGATAAAGGTGACCTGTATCCCGAAATCAAAGATGGCAGCGCTGCGGCTGTGGTCAGCTTCGAGACCCTGGAGCATCTGCTCGACCCCTCTCGGGCTGTAGCCCAGTTTTCAAAAATTCTGCAACCCGGCGGTTTTTTTATCTGTTCGGTTCCCAACGTCCTTTCCGAGTCTGGTGACAGTAGCGGTCTTCCCAGGAATAAGGCTCATAAGCAGTGGTTCAATTTTGCCTCGCTCTCCAGGCTGGTGCAGCGGCATGAGATGCAAGTGATATACCGGCTGGGTCAGTCCTGGTCCAAAGCGCTCTTTCGAAGAGAGCAGCAACTATCTAATGCCAAGCGACTTATGCGAAAGCTCGGCGACGAGCCGGTCATGCATTCTCCTGAGATGATGCGATGGCTCTCTTATGTCGCTGCCTATCCAACAGTCGAGGATGTTGACGGCTCTTATTCTATCATTATAGTAGGCCAAAAGAATGATCAATAGTTTTTGGGAATAAGGCGCCATGAACTCGATTTTGGCTGGAGAGAACTTGTGGCCCGACCTTTGGTGATATGATTCTCTGCATCTTTTTCTCCTGGCCTAGATTCCCAGTGCGTTGATGGCTTCAATCAGCTCTCCAAAGGCTTCCATCTCCTGATCCAGGACATCCTCTGCTGTCATAGAGATGCTCATCTCTCCATCCACGGTGAGCCTGTCCGGGCCCCGAGCCACAATCCTGTTCCGGCCGTCGCGAGAAAGCGCCTTTTTTATCTCTTTCTCATGAGCCATGGTGCGGCCTGGAATGATAACTGTGTCCTTGACCTCTTTGAGATCCAGGTCCATGAAATCCTCTAAGGTTATCAGGCAACCGATCTCTTTGTTGACTCCCATCACGTTGACTTTTTCTCCCATTTGCTGGAAGATGGCAGTTAACAAAGGCAGGGCTATACTGCTGGTGATGAGGGTGGCACTTCTGCGCAAGGGCGGCAGGGTGGCGATCTTTTCAGGATGGCGGGCCAGGGCAAAGGGAGCTCCCGTAAGCGGGTCCCAGAGGGGAGTTCCCGTTATCCGCAGGCGATGCTTAGCTGCCGTTTTTGTGACTATGTTTTGAAACTCTTCTACGGAGTGTGGCTTTATGTCTGGTATGATTGGGGCATTGCCCAGGATCAGACCCTGCTCTCGGGCGTTGGCAAATCTCATCAGGATTAATCCTTTTGCACCCATTTTTTCCAGGTCGCAGCAGGTCTTTTCCAGCTCCTCTCCGTCGTTGACGCCGGGGATGAGAACAGCCGCTGCGTAAACCTCGCAGCTCTTACAGAATATCTCGAGGTTGGAAAGTGCAATCTCGGCATTCTTATCGTTCATGTACTTGCGGCGAAGATCAGGATTCGTTGAAAAGACAGTAAATGAGACCTCAGTTACGCCCGCATCCACCAGAGCAGCGGCATCATCAGCGTTCTTGAACCCTTTTCCTGAGGTGTAGCCTAAAGCTATGGGCACCATGCCCTGAGAGAGCATCTTAGTCAGGGGGAGAAGGTCGGGGTAGCAGCTCAGATCACCGCCGCCGCTGATGGTGACTTTGTCAGGGATGCTGCCCATGCATTTTCCCGCTACCTCGAAAACCACGGCGTCCATTGGCTTGAAGCCGGGATAGCCCTCCATAATGGCGCGGGAGCAGTAGTCGCAGCCCTTTTGGAAGGGCATGCAATACTTGCAGCCGAAGGGTGGGACGCTTTTTACTCTCTTGAAATAACAGTAGCTGCAAAAGCCTTTGCAATCCAGGCCAGGTCTTCCACCGACATCGGCAAGTATCTCCATGACAAAAACAACTTTGCCGGAGCGTAAATAGGTTTTGGGCTTTTGGATAAGCTTGATTACCTGAGCACTATTGACCATAATCCTGTGAAGTAGAAGCAAAGGTGATCCCGGGGCAGGCAGAAGCCATAAGCTCCAGGCCAGGTGGGAGGATACCAACTTAAAGCGCGGTCCGGGGGTGTCCATATTGCGGAAGCTCTGGTGGCTTTCGATTAGACCAAAGCAGACCTAGCCCCAGATGTTGGTGGGGAGCAGATCGATTTGTGTCTCGCGGGGGGGCGATCTTGCCGGACGAAATCTGGTTTGTGATAATCTGCTGGATTGTGCTATGTGAGACCCTGACATCTCGCGCAATCTCCTTATGGCTAAATCCAAGTGGTTTTGACGAAGGATATAGCGAACTATCGTCTTGTTTGATCTCATATTCGGGACTATGCGTTCTGGTTTTGGGTGATATGGCGAAATGATTTCGGGTATTCGAAAGGGAGGCATGAAGTCACGATGGCGTAATCCTTAAATACGAGCTTCGATCACATTCGGTGCCGAAAAGAGTTCCGGTTTTCGGGTCTAATTCGCGACTTCCCTTTTTGGGCAGGTCCGGATGAACCGATAGCTATAAATACATCGAACTCTTTTTGAGTTGGTCCAAAAACGGACGCGTAAAAGGTTTGCTGAAAGGCAATCTTTAAATAGTAGTAATGCGTACGGAATTGGGCCGATGAGGCGTCGCAACATAAAGACCATGGCCCTGAAACAACGAAGGTCCTGGTAATAAGTTGTGATCTAACACAAATGGAGACGCGAGTTTTTTCGTGTCTGACATTGGTCTTGGCGACTCAGCCAATTCCGACTGGTTATCGGAATAACATGATTGAGTTTAAAACTTCCTAGAAGGATATGAATTCTGGTTGATCCTGCCAGAGGTTACTGCTATCGAGGTTCGACTAAGCCATGCGAGTCGAATGTAGCAATACATGGCGTACTGCTCAGTAACACGTGGATAACCTGCCCTTGAGACGGGGATAAACCCGGGAAACTGGGTATAATACCCGATAGATCTCGGCTGCTGGAATGCACCGAGTTCTAAAGCTCCGGCGCTCAAGGATGGATCTGCGGCCTATCAGGTAGTAGTGGGTGTAGCGTACCTACTAGCCTACGACGGGTACGGGTTGTGAGAGCAAGAGCCCGGAGATGGATTCTGAGACACGAATCCAGGCCCTACGGGGTGCAGCAGGCGCGAAAACTTTACAATGCTGGAAACAGCGATAAGGGGACCTCGAGTGCCAGGTTACAAATCTGGCTGTCGTGATGCCTAAAAAGCATTGCATAGCAAGGGCCGGGCAAGACCGGTGCCAGCCGCCGCGGTAACACCGGCGGCTCGAGTGGTAACCGTTATTATTGGGTCTAAAGGGTCTGTAGCCGGCCGGATAAGTCTCTTGGGAAATCTGGCAGCTTAACTGTCAGGCTTTCAGGAGATACTGTCTGGCTCGAGGCCGGGAGAGGTGAGAGGTACTTCAGGGGTAGGGGTGAAATCTTGTAATCCTTGAAGGACCACCAGTGGCGAAGGCGTCTCACCAGAACGGACCTGACGGCAAGGGACGAAAGCTAGGGGCACGAACCGGATTAGATACCCGGGTAGTCCTAGCCGTAAACGATACTCGCTAGGTGTCGGCCACGGTGCGACCGTTGTCGGTGCCGTAGGGAAGCCGTGAAGCGAGCCACCTGGGAAGTACGGCCGCAAGGCTGAAACTTAAAGGAATTGGCGGGGGAGCACCACAACGGGTGGAGCTTGCGGTTTAATTGGATTCAACGCCGGAAATCTTACCGGGACCGACAGCAATATGAAGGCCAGGCTGAAGACTTTGCCGGATTAGCTGAGAGGTGGTGCATGGCCGTCGTCAGTTCGTACTGTGAAGCATCCTGTTAAGTCAGGCAACGAGCGAGACCCACGCCCACAGTTGCCAGCGTACTCTCCGGAGTGACGGGTACACTGTGGGGACCGCCGCTGCTAAAGCGGAGGAAGGAATGGGCAACGGTAGGTCAGTATGCCCCGAATATCCCGGGCTACACGCGAGCTACAATGGTTGGTACAATGGGTATCTACCCCGAAAGGGGATGGAAATCTCCTAAAGCCAATCTTAGTCCGGATTGAGGGCTGCAACTCGCCCTCATGAAGCTGGAATCCGTAGTAATCGCGTTTCAACAGAACGCGGTGAATACGTCCCTGCTCCTTGCACACACCGCCCGTCAAACCACCCGAGTAGGGTCTGAATGAGAGCGCTTCCTTCGGAGGCGTTCGAATTTGGGCTTTGCAAGGGGGGTTAAGTCGTAACAAGGTAGCCGTAGGGGAATCTGCGGCTGGATCACCTCCTAACGTTATAGTATGCAAACGCATACTGCTCCGTAGCCAGTTGGAAGCTGAAAATGTCGACCGAGACCAAAGAAGAGACAAAACTAGCCAGCTATTCTAATTATTAGCTGGGCAAGGTAACCCGGGCTTGTAGCTCAGCTGGTAGAGCGCCGCCTTTGCAAGGCGGAGGCCCTGGGTTCGAATCCCAGCAAGTCCAGTTAACATGCACACATTGAGGCTGACTCGATGTGGAAGGGCAGAGGTCCGCTCATTGACGGGGCGGTCTTGTGAAGCCGTGCACAAGCTTTGCGACCAGACGCTCACTGAGTTTAGTGGGGCATAAGCTGCTTATGCCAGCCAGGGGATGGCTCGGCTCAAGTGCTGACGAAGGACGTGCCAAGCTGCGATAAGCCTCGGCGAGGCGCATGGAGCCATTGAACCGAGGATGTCCTAATGGGAAATCCTAGTCTTCGGACTGATCCGTAAGGATCGGGAACGTCCCGGATTGAAACATCTTAGTAGGGACAGGAAGAGAAATCAAACGAGATTCCGTTATTAACGGCGAGTGAAAGCGGAACAGCCTAAACCGAATCCCGCAAGGGAGATGTGGTGTTATAAGCCGGTCCAAACGTTTTGTCAGAGAAGTCGAAGTGGCCTGGAAAGGCCTGCCATAGAGTGTGAGAGCCACGTAGTCGTAATTTGACAAGACCGGGGCCGTGTCTTGAGTACCGTGCGTCGGAAATCGCGCGGGAAATTGGGGGTCACCAACCTCCAAGGCTAAATACATCTTGAGACCGATAGCGTAGTAGTAGTGTGAACGAAAGCTGAAAAGTACCCCAAATAGGGAGGTGCAAAGAGCCTGAAATTGGCTGGCGATAGTGCGTTAGGGCGCGCAAGGATCTTCTCCTTGAAGGAAACGGCTGCAAGGCCGCAGTACGAAAGGAGTTGCCGGCGTTCTAACATGCGTTTTGAAGAACGAACCAGGGAGTGCATATTGGCGGCGAGGCTAATTCTTTAACAGAGGAAGCCGTAGCGAAAGCGACAAGCGCGCATGAAGAGAGGCGCGACGTATACAAGTGCGTGCAGTCGCCCGTATGCGACCCGAAGCCGGGCGATCTAGGCGCTGGTAGGTCGAAGCGTGGCGAAAGCTGCGTGGAGGATCGTTAGAGATGTTGATATGCAAATCGCTCTCGTGACCTGCGTCTAGGGGTGAAAGTCCAATCGAGGTCGGAAATAGCTGGTTCCTCCCGAAACATATCGCAGTATGACCTGGTCTGAGATAGTCGGCGGAGTAGAGCACTGATTGGGGAAGCCGGACCCGAAAGGGTCTGTTCTCTTGTCAAACTCCAAAACCGCCGTCGTCGTAGAAGACCGGCAGTCCGGGCTGGGGGGTAAGCTTCTAGTCCGTGAGGGAGACAACCCTGACCGTGGTTAAGGTCCCTAAGTATCGGCCAAGTGTCAACACTTAAGGGTGTCCTGGGTCATAAACAACTGGGAGGTTAGCTTAGAAGCAGCTATCCTTTAAAGAGTGCGTAACAGCTCACCAGTCGAGATCCAGGGCCCCGAAAATGGACGGGGCTAAGCCGATTACCGATACCACGGAGCACCGCAAGGTGATCTAGTAGGGAGGCGCTCTGCGTGGGCAGAAGCATCTTCGTGAGGAGATGTGGACCGCGTAGAGACGAAAATCCTGGTAGCAGTAGCAGCAAAGTCGGGTGAGAATCCCGATCGCCGTATGGGCCAGGGTTCCTCGGCAATGTTCGTCAGCCGAGGGTCAGTCGGTCCTAAGACGTACCTTAATCGGAGTACGCCAAATGGGAAACAGGTTAATATTCCTGTACCTTTCAACATTAAAACTGACGCTTCCGGATATGTCAAGCGTTCGCGCCAGGACGTTCAAGCGCAGAAGTCTGCGGAGAGCCGTAATGGCGAGAAACAGACGAAAACGTGATGACGCAAGTTGGCAAATTCCAGGAGTCCGTGAAAAGGGAGTTGAAAGTCCGTACCGAGAACCAACACAGGTGCCCCAAGCTGAGAAGGCTAAGGCGTGTCGGCATATGCTAGCTAAGGGAATTCGGCAAAATAGCCACGTAACTTCGGGATAAGTGGTGCCTGCTTTGCAAGAAGCAGGTCGCAGCGACGAGGGGACTCTAACTGTCTAATAACAACATAGGTGATTGCGAATCCGTAAGGACTAGTACAATCACTGAATCCTGCCCAGTGCAGGTACCTGAAAACCCGGTTCAACGGGAAGAAGGGCCTGTCAACGGCGGGGGTAACTATGACCCTCTTAAGGTAGCGTAGTACCTTGCCGCTTAATTGGCGGCTTGCATGAATGGATCAATGAGAGTCCCACTGTCCCTAGCTGGTACCCGGTGAACCTTACGTTCCAGTGCAGAGTCTGGAGACCCCTAATGGGAAGTGAAGACCCCGTGGAGCTTTACTGCAGCCTGCCGTTGGGTTGTGGTTCTGATTGTAGAGCATAGGTAGGAGACGTCGAAACTCGGGCGCCAGTTCGAGTGGAGTCGCCCTTGGAATACTACCCTTTCGGAGCTACCGCCCTAACTCTGAGAAGAGGACCTCGGTAGGTGGGCAGTTTGGGTGGGGCGCCACGCCCTTGAAAAGATATCAAGGGCGCCCTAAGGTTGACTCAGTTGGGTCGGAAACCCAACGAAGAGTGTAAAGGCATAAGTCAGCCTGATGTTACCTCGCATAGCAAGAGGTGATAAGACGAAAGTCGGGCTTAGCGAACCTCTCAGCTCTCTTGGTGAGAGCGTTAGATGACAGAAAAGCTACCCCGGGGATAACAGAGTCGTCACCGGCAAGAGCACATATCGACCCGGTGGCTTGCTACCTCGATGTCGGTTCTTTCCATCCTGGCCGTGCAGCAGCGGCCAAGGGTGAGGTTGTTCGCCTATTAAAGGAGATCGTGAGCTGGGTTTAGACCGTCGTGAGACAGGTCGGTTACTATCTGTTAGGGGTGTATTGCGGTCTGAGGGGAAGTTAGTTTTAGTACGAGAGGAACAAACTAACGGCACCTCTGGTCTATCGGCTGTCTGGCAAGGCATGCCGAGCAGCTACGTGCTCGTGGATAAGGGCTGAAAGCATCTAAGCCCGAAACCACTCCTGAAAAGAGACCGCTTAGAGTACTCGTAGAAGACGAGTTTGATAGAGCTGGTGTGTAAGCACCAAGGCAACGAGGTGTTCAGCTCGCAGCAACTAACAACTCCGCAGCGCTCCACTAATCTCGGGCGAAATCTGGTCGCAAAGCTTTAAGGCACATTAACCAAGACCCCGGGTTACGGCCCGGGGAGGAACTAAACCGGTTCGATTCCGGAACTTGGAATCGAGCATGGCGGCCAGAGCGACAGGGAAACTCCTGAACCCATTCCGAACTCAGAAGATAAGCCTGTCCACGTTCTGCACTGTACTCAGATGCGCGAGCTCTCGGGAACTGTAGATCGCTGCCGTGCTCACCTAACATCTCTTTTCACAAAGCTTGATTTTATTGGATTATTACTATCCTAGCCATGCTGCACGGTCGATGGGGCTGCTATGTGCCCGAAAAGGCCAAATAGATACGAGATCGACTTTGATGCTGGTGATTTCTCGCAGTCTGTGCTCCAGAGAGATGAATTTAGGAAGAGTTGGAGCTATGTCAGTCGACATGCATGGCTAATGGGCTATGCTTTCGTTCATGGCAAAACTTCGTCCGGGCGTTCTTGCTCATTCTCATCCTCATCCTCTCTTGCCAGAACTTAGCAAAATGTAGCCAGTGCCTTCGCGGTTCGCCCCTCTGAAAAGGACTGCAAGCGCAGAGTGGGCTGGCCATAGCAGAGCCGACACCCTCAAGTTTTGACTATTTTTTCCCTCGATTGGAGCAATAGACTAATAATTTTTAGAGATTTATTTAGAACGCACGAGATAATGTAGCGGTGCCAAAGAGCACGTTTCAAATGCGAAAACAATATATACTTATACTAATAAATAAGAAAGTTAAAGTTATAAAAAAATGCATTGCAAATGCAGTAGGCAGAAAGCAGCTTTGCAGGACGCCGTGCACAGAGATCATCGGAGCGAAACTTTCAACAACCCACGGGGAAGAAAATGATGCGAGCGGAGGTAACCTTTGTACATTAAAGAGGTAGAACTCAAGAACTTCAAGTCCTTCGGCAAGAGCGTCAGGGTTCCTCTGAAGAACGATTTTGTGACCGTTACCGGGCCTAACGGCAGCGGCAAATCAAATATCGTAGATGCATTGCTCTTTGCTCTCTGCCTTTCCAGTTCGCGGGCTATGCGTGCGGAGAGGCTGCCCGACCTTATTTACAGGGGCGATAACGGCAAGAATCCGGACTTTGCGCAGGTTACTGTAAAGCTGGACAATACCAGTCGCCTCTTTCCCTTGGACCTGGATATGATTGAGGTATCCAGGAAAATAAAAGTAAAAGGCGACAAATATGCTTCTTCTTATTATTTTAATGGAAAATCATGCGGCCAGGCAGAACTGCTGGATCTGCTGGCCAAGGCAGGCATAACCCCGGAGAGCTATAACATCGTCATGCAGGGCGATGTGACGCGCATCATCGAGATGACACCGGTAGAACGAAGAAAGATAATCGATGAGATTGCCGGCGTAGCCGAGTTTGATGAAAAGAAGAAGAAGGCTATGGAAGAGCTGGATGTGGTGCGTGAGCGCATCGGTCGCGTTGATGTGATTTTAGAGGAGGTTGCCTCCCAGCTCGCCCGGCTTAAAGCAGAGCGAGACCGTGCCCATTCTTACCAGGCGCACCGTGAAGAGCTTTCCAGACAGGGGGCTTTTCTACTCTTAGCGAGGCTAAAAGAAGCATCAACGGAACTGGCCGACCTGGATGATGAGATCAGTTCTCTTGATGTAAAGAATCAGACGCTTCTTGAAAAGACGGCAAGCAAGAAGTCAGAGCTTTCTGATCTTGATCTGAAGCTGCAGTCCATCAGCTTTGAGATCACCCACAAAGGAGAGGATGAGCAGATCTCTGTTAAACGCAGGATCGAGGAGCTGAAGGGCGAAATATCCCGCGAGGCCGCTCGTATCGAGATGGCGGAAAAGGCCGTCATCGAGATGGATGGGCAGCAGAAGACCTGCTTCATTCAGATGGGGAGCCTCTCCGCCGAGCTGGAATCTTTGGCCGAAAAGATAAGGGACGCGGGTCTACGCGGCGCCAGCTTGCGAGGGGAACTGGATGATCAAATCGAGCAACAGACCGCGGCAAGGGCCTGCCTCTCCCAGGCGGATGCAAGGTTCTCCATGCAGCGGGATGAATTGGCCACTGTCCGGCAGATTCGGGAAGAGCTAAAATCAAAGCTTGGGGACCAGGTGCGGGAGAGGGACCGGCTGCTAGATGCCACGAGGCGGGGCGGCCTGGAAAGGGAGGAGCTTTCCTCCGGCATCAAAGAGGCGCTGGACACCCTGGCGGGTCTGGATCATGAGACTGAGAAGTTGAAGGTGGGGCTTGCTGCCCTCAACAGTCAGGCCATGGGCATGGAGCGGGACCGGGACGACCTGGAGAGCGGGCGTCTGAGACTGCGCCGGGAGATCACCGAAGCGGAAAGAGAGATGCAAAGGCTGCAGGGAGAGTTTGCCAAAAGCGACGGGCGCATGCGGGCCGTCGAGGACAAAGCCGGATACAGCCGGGCGGTTGAGGCAGTTCGCTCCGCTATCAAGAGGCAGATGCTGCAGGGCCTTCACGGAACCATTGCAGAGCTGGGTAACGTGGAATCTCGCTACTCTTCGGCACTTGAGGTTGCAGCAGGAGCGCGCCTGCAGAGCATTGTGGCCGACAATGATCAGGATGCCTCTGCTGCCATTGAGTACCTCAAGAGGTCGCAGATTGGCCGGGCCACCTTTTTGCCTTTAAACAAACTGGACAGGGGCGGTCTCTCCCCCCGCCCCAATCATGCCGGTGTGGTGGATTATGCACTCAATCTGGTAGACTTCGACCCCAAATTCCTGGCCGCTTTTTGGTACGTCTTCCGGGACACTCTAGTGGTAGAGAGCCTCGTATTTGCCCGTCCGCTCATGGGCCGTTATCGCATGGTCACCCTGGAAGGAGACCTGGTGGAGAAGTCGGGAGCCATGACCGGCGGCCACTACCGCTCCAAGATGAAGTTTGCTGCCGAAGAGAAGACGAAGCTTTTGGAGCTGTCTGAGAAGATCGCCAATGCTGAAAGCGAAAGGTCTACGAGGCTTGATAAGCTGGATCGAATCGAGGAGCAGATCTCCCGTCTCTCTCGTGAGGTGGAGGAGCTGAACCGGGTCATATCCAAGAAGACCTTCCAGATAGACGAGATGAGCTCGTCCAGGCCGCGCCTGGAAAAGTTCATTTCCGAGAAGCGCGAGCGCCTGCTGGCCATGGAGGGCGAGTCTTTGGGCTTCAAGGAGCAGCTTGGCCTGCTGGAAGGCGAGATCGGGTTCTCTGAGGAAAAACTAGCCAAGGTGCAGGAGAAGATCGATAAGCTGGATAGCGAGCTGAAGGGCTCGGAAATTCCCGGGTTGAACAAAAAAGCGGATGCTGCTGCTTTGGAGATAAAGCGCCTGCAAGATAGGCTTACCGGCATTGATGCCGAGATTCTAAAGGACAAAATCAGAGAGGAGAGCGGCAGAGAGAAGCTGGCTGAGCTTGCGACCAGAAGAGAATCGCTCGACGGCCAGAAGACTGAGGCACTGGCCAAAAAAGAAGCAGCTTCCGCGCTGATCCTGGACCTGAAGGATAAGCTCGCCCTCTCCCAGACGCGCGAGGCGGATATCGAGGGAGAGCTGCATGGCCTGAAGGGTGTGCGTGGAGAGATCCTGGAAAAGACCTTGGCCTTGCAAAGGGAGATCGACCTGGTGGAAAGGGAGAAGGACAGAATCGAGGCCCGCAAGAATGCCACAGCCTACGCCAGAGAATCCATCTCGTCCAAAGTCAATGATTTGCGCTCTCAAATCGAGGGTTCCGGCGTTGACTCGTCACAAGAGCCGCCCAACAGCGAGACTGTGGCCGAGAAGATCAAAGCTCTGGAGCAGGCCATGCGAGATCTGGAGCCTGTGAATATGCTGGCCATCCAGGAGTACGACCATGTCAAGACTCGCTACGACTTTCTGGCTGAGAGGAGAACTACTCTCTCCAGCGAGAGGGAAGCGATCATCGACAAGCTGGAAAAATATGATCTGATGAAGAGGGAGGCCTTCCTGGCCAGCTTCACTGAGATCAACAAGAACTTCAAGCAGATCTTCCAGGAGCTTTCCAAGGGCGAGGGGGATCTGATCCTGGAAAATCCGGAAGATCCCCTGGCAGCAGGCATGACCATCAAGGCCCGTCCGGCAGGCAAGTCCTTGCACCGCCTGGAGGCCATGTCAGGCGGTGAGAAGAGCCTGACTGCCCTTTCCTTTATTTTCTCGATTCAGATGTACCGGCCTGCTCCCTTCTATGCCATGGATGAGATCGATATGTTCCTGGATGGGGCCAATGTGGAGAGGGTGGCGAAATTGATCAAGAAGATATCTTCCAAGGCCCAGTTCATAGTAGTGTCACTGCGTAAGCCCATGATACTGCAGTCCAAGTACACTCTGGGTGTGACCATGCAGGAGAACAACATCACCACCGTGACCGGCATATGCACAAGCTGAGGCGAAAATGAGCGACGACCCATCTATTCCGGAAAAGCAGGAGACATCAAAGCCCAGTTCCAACTCCGCCCCCAGCACAGGCCCCGTCTCCGATTCCGATCCCAGCTCAAATCGGCAATCTGAAAATATCCCGGCGGCCCAGGACGCGAAAGCCTCTGACTCAGCTGATGCCGCGGATGCGGGAAAAGGCGGCCAGGAGTTCGAGTTCGGAGAGCCGGCTGAGGTCCTTGTGGAGCTGGCCAGGAGAGGAGAGATCGATCCCTGGGATATCGATATCGCATTGGCCACAGAGAAGTTCCTGAAGTACATTGATTCTCTGGAGAGGAGGGATCTACGTATTCCCGGCCGAACTCTGCTTTACTCCAGCATCCTGTTGCGCATGAAATCCGACTCTATGGAAGAGCAAAAGGATGAGGAGCCAGAGCCGGAGATGGAGGAGATTGTGGATGAGTCGCAAGAGGAGATCGAAGAGAATCTGCCCCGACCTCCGGTGAGAAGGCTCACCAAGCGGCCTGTAACCTTGGACGAGCTCATCTCAGAGCTGAAAAAGGCAGAGATGGTGGGCAGAAGGAAGGCCATGCGTGAAAGATGGCCCATCATCGAGGAGAAGCCTATGGATGTGTCCCATGACGAGGGAATCGAGGAGAGAATCAAGGCGTTAGGCCCCATCCTGGACGACATGTTCATGGAGACGAAGACCGTCAGCTTCCAGGATATAAACAGCAAGACTGAGGATGGAGTCACCAATTACGTTTCTTTGCTCTTCATGGCCCAGAGAAGGCAGGTGTGGCTGGAGCAGGAGGAGATCTTCGGGGACCTGTTTGTGAAAAGGCATGCTTAGGGAGGTGGGGCGGCATTTTCTTAATCAAATTAGTCAAGGGTCTTCTCACTCCCGATCGCGCGCATCATAAGATTCGGAGCAGAAGAGAGGCTCGGCGTTGGACCCACAGAAAATGCAGCCACGAGCCTCATACTCGTCACAGTTCATGGTATTGCCACAGATCAAGCATTTATAAACTGATGCCGGCTCCTGGACCATAGGCGGATCTCGAAGAGGGCAATAGTCTTCAACATTCAGAATGCATGGCTCACCAGATCGGGCTTTTGGATGCAGGCAATAGCCAAGAAAGCCTTCCTCCTGGTCCTTCCAGTAAATGCATTCTTCGTATTTCTGCGGCACTCTCACCATTTCGGTCGTCCTATCTGATGAGGCTCTTTCCGCTCATCGCTTTCGGCTGGGGTATATGCAGGAGTTGTAGTGCCGTGGGCGCAATATCTGCCAGAATACCGTCCTTGCGAAGGCTGTATTCCTGGCCGCCATTTATTATCAGCGTGAAGGGCACCGGATTGGTAGTGTGAGCGGTATGCGGCTGGCCGGTGATCGGATCGATCATCTTTTCTGCATTGCCGTGATCTGCAGTTAACAGCACACACCCCCCTTTCTTGAGAATCACATCGACAACTGCTCCCACGCAGCCGTCCACCACCTCGACCGCTTTCACGGCGGCCTCGAATATGCCGGTGTGGCCCACCATATCGGGATTGGCAAAATTGAGCACGATGAGGTCGTACTTGCCACAGTCGATTCGCCTTATCACCTCATCCCTGACCAGCAGGGCGCTCATCTTAGGCATCAGGTCGTAGGTGGCAACTTTTGGAGAAGGTATGAGGCATCGGTCTTCTCCGGGATTGGGCTCTTCCTTTCCGCCATTAAAGAAGTAAGTGACGTGGGCATATTTCTCCGTCTCGGCTATGCGTAGCTGTTGAAGGCCAGCTTCGCAGATCACCTGGCCAAGAGTGTCGTCCAGGTTTTGCGCAGGGAAGGCAATGGGCACGTTTAATGCGGCGTCGTACTGAGTCATGCAGGTGTAAAAAACCCTGATCGGCTTTGGCTCAAAACCCTGAAAATCCTTATCTACGAAGGCTCTGGTAATCTCGCGGGCCCTGTCCGGCCGAAAATTGAAGAATATGATGCAGTCGCCATCCTGGACCCGTCCCTTTTCGTCGACCAGTGTCGGCAGGAGAAATTCGTCATTCTCGCCTCGCAGGTAGCTGTTTTCCACGGCTTCCTTAGCCGTTTTAGCTCGCTGACCAATTCCCTCGGTAAGGCAGCGATAAGCTTTCTCCACCCTCTCCCAGCGTTTGTCTCTGTCCATAGTGTAGTAGCGACCCGAGACTGTAGCCACCTTGCCCGTGCCGATCTGCTGCAGCTTCTCCTCAAGCTCCTGCAAATAGGTGAGTGCGCTTCTGGGAGGCACGTCCCTGCCGTCTAGGACGGCGTGCACATAAACATTCTCCAGACCCATTTTCCTGGCCATCTCCAGAAGGGCATAAAGATGGGTGTTGTGACTGTGCACCCCACCGTCAGAGAGCAGGCCGATCAGATGGAGCCTGGCGCCTTTTGCTTTTTCCATTGCTCGCAGCAAGACCTTGTTCTCGGCGAATGTGCCCTGCTCGACTGCCAGACTGATTCGGGTGTAGTCCTGGTAGACGATTCTGCCGCCTCCTATGTTGAGGTGGCCCACCTCAGAATTGCCCATCTGGCCGCGCGGCAGTCCCACAGCCAGGCCAGAAGCGGCGAGAGTTGTCGTCGGGTAATTTTTCCAGAATCGATCCAGGTTGGGCTTATCTGCCCTGGCGACTGCATTGCCCTCAACTACCGGGCTTATGCCGAAGCCGTCCATGATTATGATTGCTAAGGGCTTCATCTCTTGGGTCAATCGTCGCCGCAAATATATTAGATCTGCTCTTTGAAACCCTCTTCTCCAATGAGTGGAACGAAGATCACGCCCATCCTCTCCTCCACAGAGAAGCCGTTCTTCCTTGTCACCAGATAGAGGTCCTGATAGTCACGGCCCACGGGAATGACCATCTTGCCGCCCACCCGCAGCTGCTGCTTGAGCGGCTCAGGAATCTTTGGTGCGGTCGCAGCCACGCTTATCCTGTCGTAGGGGGCATGCTCCGCCAGGCCGATGCTGCCGTCGGCCTCGATCATGGTCACATTTGGTATGCCGGCTTTTTCCAGATTCCTTTTGGCCATGGCCACCAGCTCCGGCCTGCGCTCTACGGAATATACCCTTCCGTTGGGCCCTATCATTGCAGCCATCACCGCAGCATGATAGCCGCTTCCTCCTCCTATCTCCAGGACGGTCAATCCCGGCTGCAGATCGAGAAGATCGCACATTATGGCCACCATGTGAGGAGCGGAGATGGTCTGGTTTTGGCCAATGGGAAGTGGCGTGTCATCGTAGGCCCGGCTCCTGAGGGCTTCGGGGAGGAAGAGTTCTCTGGGAACGCGGGCCATTGCCGATATGACAGAATCCTTTACATTGTCCTGCAAGCTGCCCAGGAGTTGCTCTCTGTTCAAAGCTCTCGACCCCACACTCGTTGTATATCTTTGGCCTCGGCCATCTCGGCAAAGCCCTCGCCGCGCAGTTTCATCTTAACGATGACAAATCTGAACCCTTCTACTTTTCTGGCTTCTCCTACCTCAAAGACCTCATCTCCGGCAACGAGGATCTTGAGCGAATGAGTCTTGCCGTTTCGATAAACTGAGATCTTGAGTGGCACCTCGTCCGTAGCCCGGGCCCAGACGGTCTTTACCGTCTCGGCGGAAGCGCTATTGACCCTGCGATCTGTCTCAAGAGATGCAATCTGTGTCATGACCACATCTTTGGCAGGATCGTCCACCAAAAGCTCATCTCCTACGCGCAGCATCTCTTTAGCCGGGATTTTTATGTAGTATGGCTCGGATGACTCGTCATTGCTCACTATGACCTTGAGGTTGACCAGCCTCTCGCGCTCCATCTGAACGGAATGAACTGTACCGCATTCTTCACAACGTACTAGGTTCTCCTGTCCGGATTTGATCATTGAATGCTCCGTTTCGGCACCACAGGTAGGACAGTAGATCTGATCATCAAGCATAGCATATTATTATTCCACAGAGTATTTAAAGTATGACGGCCGGCCGCGGCAGCTTGCGTTTGCATGGGGCAAATGAGCATGGACCAAAAAAGCCTGAATTGATTGATTGACCGGTCTTTGGAAAACGGTTGAATACTGAAGACTTAAGACTCAAGACTGCAGGCATTTTTAACGAGGGAAAAATTTTTTAATCAAGACGAATTATCTATACGTATGAAAGAAGTTGTCAAAGAAAACCACTTTGCCCTGGATCGCAGCATGGAAGAATGTTGCAGCATTGCCGAAAGCATGATCGAAGAGATACATCAGATCTCAATGCCCGAGTATAACATGGCGCCTTCTGCCAATAGAAGGCACAGAGGCTCGCTTACGGAGAAGCTTCTTCGCCGGATAAGGGCCGCGAGGAGTGTGACGCTGGTATGATCCAAGCGTAATTATTTTCATATTTTATGTGCCCCCAAAAGTCCCTCTGGAATATATCCGGATTATTCTCATCCAACCAAAAATTCAAATAAACAAAAATTATTTTAAATATGTCGAGTGTGTCCGATCCTGCACGAAAACTATTTATATTAATCTAGTTACTAATTTAGTTGTGGACACTGACTCTAAAGCCTGCTCTATTCCGCAATCATGCTCTGAGGTGGAAGTTGACCTCAAGAGGCTGGACCGCATGCTTCAGGCTGCACACCGGAGTTCCATCGACATAAAAGACAGCTATGACTTTTACGTCCTGGCCTTAAAGGAGTTCAACAAGGAGAACCTCTCCGAGTCATACCTCTACTGCGACCGGGCCAAGTACGAGCTTACTTCAGCCATCAATGATTCCAAGATCAAGATCAAAGGCTCCAGGTTTCATAGCCTGAGGACCCTCTCTTACTTCTTCAAGCTCTACGGCCTTTATGCCGTCATCTTCGCCTCTCTGGCCGTCATTCTCTTCAGCATTCTGATCACCAGGTTCTCCGAGGTGAGCGTTCTGGGCGTGCCCCTCTGGTCTTCGTTCTTCGCGGGCCTGGGCTCATCGGCCCAGATACTGACGGGGATTGCCGACGACCTGCGCCGATATGGCATGGCCTCGCGCTACAAGAGGCTCTGGTACATGGCCATACCGCTGCTGGCCATGGTCTTCGGCTACATGGCCTATCTCTTCGTCAGTTCCGGCTTTATCGCCATGGACGGCAGCACGCAGAGCCGGGAGTTTTCTATCATGTTCGTCTGCTTCCTGACGGGATTTCTCACCAAGTGGCTGATCAACCGGCTCTCGCGAATGTCAAGGGATATTTAGATTAAGAGTTATCCAGCCCTGCCCCTTTAGGAGTTTGGGAGGAAGTCACCAGCACATCTTTTAGCGGTCTTCTGGTTGAATGCTCCATGGCCGGCTTGGCATACCCCAGCCGGAAGGCCTGCTGCACCTGCATCATTCCAGATTGGGCAGGCAAGAGATCGGTCAGATTTGCCTTCGTCTGCACCACCTCCAGGGCCTGGCTCATGGGATGCACGCTTATGCCCAGAGCCGTGGCAGCCAGCCAGAAACGCTCCTGGGTTCTTCCCGCCTTGATGGATGATATGCTATCGTTATTTGCGCTGCTGATGAAGGCGAGGTAGGGTGTGCTGTTGATCAGATCTGCGTCCTTTTGGGTTTGCTCGGGTCCCACATCCAGGAAGACAACCGCAAGTTGGGCCATCTTGGCCTGCACGCCAGTGGGCCCCATCACGCCAAGGCCCAGCCAGCGGCCCAGCTCGCTCTTGTAGTTGACATCCGAATACTGAATGCCATTTGCCTCTATTACCAGATCCAGGAAGCTCTTCTTGACGGCAGAATCGCCAGTTATAAAGATCTCTGCATCAGAATCGGAACTAAGCTTCTTGATCGTCTCCAGGTCAACCGTTGAGATCGCCTGCGGCTCGTAAGGATTGCGGTTGGTCTGGCGGGAAGTTATGGCATAAAAGAGCCGGGAATCTGGGGTGAGACTGGAGTTTGCCGAGAGTGAGAGCGTGGCCACAAGGTCATCAGGGCCGGGGAAATAGGAAACGCTGCAGTTGTAGCCGAAATGTTTCGCTGCAATTATCAGATTTTCCAGGGCGGCACCGAGGCTTAGATATTGCTCCCTTCGGTCGGCATCTGCCACCTTCAGCCATCTGGATTTATCAGCGAAAACCTGGATATCGCCCTCGGATACGTTAAATTTCCAGGGCTGGCTGTTATGGCTGGAGGGGGCCAGTATGGCGTAATTGAGCAGGAAGGTCAGCTTCTCATCAGAGCTCGAATTGCTGGGAAAGTCGCCTTCTTTCACATCCCAGACCTGCAAAGATGCTTCGGGCTGCATTAAGAGTCCCGGCAATACCATTCCTATGAACAGGAATATGCATATCAAAACAACCTTTGTGGTTGAAACACCCATATTTCTTAGCCTCATGCAATTTTGAGCGTTGCAGAACGCTCAATGGAATCAAATGAAATATACCCTGCGGTGTGCTCGGCTAGTTCTTACGCCAAAGTGGACCGGGTCTGCGGGATTGACGATCTGGATGCTTTTGTCTAATCAATTGGAAATCCTGGTTTAGAGATTCCAGGCAGCCTGAATGCTATCAAGTGATGGTGTCATTGTAACGGCGCCGCTTCGCCTGGTTTCTTCTCTATTTTGGAAAGCACTTGCTTGATGTAATCCTCTGAGAAGAGGTTGTAGCTATGCATTCTATTTCGGATCTGAATCCAGCAGGAGCCGAGCCCCAGGCTGCAGCCGGCAAGCTGCAGGATGATGGCAGCAATGGAGCAGTCCTCCACCCAGACATCCGACTCACCTTTTGCTGCGCAGACAACCACACAAAGGCCTGCTCCTTTCAAGAAGCTTGAGCCGCTCTCTTTAGCTCGGGATAGCTTTGCCAGCGTTGCTTTGTCAGTGACAAAAACAAAACGCCAGGGATTGATGCCTGATTTACATCCAATTGCTCTTGATGCTCCTGGCAGCCAAAAATCCTGTAGAAAATGCCGCTTGCAGGTTATAGCCCCCCGTATCCCCGTCCACATCCAAAACCTCGCCTACCAGATACAGTCCTTTAACCAGCCTGGACTGCATGGTCTTGGGATCGACCTCGTTATTTTGCACTCCGCCTCTGGTGACCATGGCGGTGCTGTAGCCGCAAAGATCGGATACAATCAGAGATAAGCCAGTGAGATTATCAATCAAGCAGCCACGCATCTCTCTGGTCAATTGAGCCGTTTGCAGATCTGAAGGTATTCGGGAGATCTCCAGAATTCTCTTTATCAGCCTGGGATAGAGTGGTACAATAGGAAGCTCAAAGTGAGACAGATCTGCCAGCACCGACAATAAGCTCTTTCTACCATCCAGTCGCGCCTTTTTTACGAGCCATTCCTCCAGAGCCTCCCTTTTCTCGCCCGGCACAAAAGAGAGCTTTACGATGTCTCCTGCTCTGATATATCTGGATAGGTCGAGAATTCCCGGGCCGGAGAGCCCCTCATGGGTAAATAAAATATCGCCCCGATGCTCTCTGATTTTCCCATGACGGTAAAGCGAGATCTTCATATCCGGAAATGAGAGCCCGGCCAGATCAGAGAACGGATAATTCTTTATGTGGAGCGGGGTTAGGCCCGGTCCAATTTCGGCTATGCGGTGGCCGAGATTTTCGGCAAACCTGTAGCCGTCTCCGCTTGAACCGGTGGCGGGATAAGAGCAGCCTCCTGTGGCTATTACCAGCAGCCTGCTCGGATAGCTGCCTCCGATGCATTCTACCAGAAAACCATCCTCATTCCTGGTTATAGACTTGACTGCCTGGTTGCACTTGATCTCTATCCCTAATTCCAGGCACTGCACAGTCAAGATATTCAGCACATCTCTGGCCCGCATGCTTTCTGGAAACACCTTTCCCCCCTTTTCCTGGACCATGCCAAGCCCCAAACCTTTAAAGAACGAGATGAGATCGCGGTTTGTAAAACCGAAAAGAGCCGGGCGCAGGAATCTGCCGTGACTGGAATCTCCGAAATGGTCAAGAAAGTCCTCAATGTCGCCATCGTGAGTTATATTGCATTGGCCGGTCCCCGAGATGAGGAGCTTATGTCCTGGGGAGTTCTTCTTTTCCAGAATCAAAATCTTTTTGCCCTTATGCATCGCGTTTATGCCGCAAAAAAGCCCGGAGGGCCCAGCTCCTATGATAATCAAATCATAATGCTTGCCAGAGGCTTTTTTATGAAAATTAGCCAAAGAAAACCTCACTATGCTCTGTTATTCGATCAATTGATGCTGATAGCTATAATGCTTTACTGACGGGAATTGTTTATATAGCTTCGCCAGCTCCATGAAAGGGTAATACATGCTGAAGATTACTCCATATCTGGGAATCATGGTATTGATAGTATCCATAGGCGGCATATTTTACCCCAAGCTTGGCTATTTCCTTTTGCTGGTCTTTGCCAGCCTGATGATCATTGCTCCCTTCAGAGGACGATGGTTTTGTGGAAATCTCTGCCCGCGGGGAAGCTTTGTTGATTTCTGGCTGTCTCCCCTGAGCCGAAAGCTGAAGATTCCGCCACGACTTCGGAGCATGTGGATTCGAGCCCCCATCTTCGTAGCTCTCATGGGATTCATGGTCTTTCGCATTATACAGACCGAGGGCATAGTGGACAGGATAGGAATGGTTTTTGTAACACTATGCATTCTAACCACATCAATTGCCATCCTCTTTGGTATAATCATAGCTCCTCGGACCTGGTGCTCCTTCTGTCCCATGGGCACGCTGCAAAGAGTGCTGGGGGGCAAGAAGTTCCAGCTAAAAGTGGACGAGGAAAAATGCATCGATTGCGGCAAGTGCCAGAAGGTCTGCCCCATGCAGCTTCCAGTAAACGAGATCCTGGATAAGCCGGACTGCATTAAATGCGGCAGATGCGTAGAAGCCTGCCCGAAGCATGCATTGAGCTTCTGACCCTGATCGTCTCTGATATTGGCCGCCGGGATTCTTTTCAAGCCGGTTTCCCGCCTATTTTAAATATGCCAAAGTGCCACAGAAAGGCCGGAGGTGAAGGCAAGATGTGTACTGTTGGAGGCGGGCCGGACATAGGGAATATCGAGACTCTGGCAGCTAGTGATTATGAATGTCTGGACTGCAAGAATAAGTTTAAGGGAATGGGCAGAAGGCCCATGTGTCCTACCTGCAAATCCAGAAACGTCAAGGCAGTCTAAGGGCTTATGCATATACTCATCAGAGAGGACGATATCGCGTATCTCGTCGGCCAGAAGGGCACTATAGCGATGGCCAAGACGAAAGGAAACTTTTTTTATCTGGAGACGCAGTCCGGGGAGATTGTGCTCTTCACAGATCCGGAAGATTTGTTGGTGGCTTCTTCTCAGGGCGTGGGCAAAAAAGTCATGCGTGGTCTAAGCTGCACTATTTATCAGCTTCGAGAACTGGGCGCACCCTTGATCGTGCTCCCTAAAGGCCATCCGGCATCGCCCCGCTTGAAGACTGTGGTGTCCATAGGCTCAAGCACTCGTTTGAGTTGCAAGATCCAGCCGGGAACGCATCCTGAGCAGGATGTGCTCTGTGGATCAGAAGAGTTTCACAAAGGCCAGGTGCTGGCCGAGCCTGGGGGGGCAGAGATATTAGGCATGGCAAACAATGTGTACGATATAATTGTGCAGAAGTTGTAAATGATGCCAATAGCATAGGTGAATATATGGCGGAGATCAAAGAAGACAGCCTGGTCAGGTACAAGGGCACAGGCACCATTGGCACAGTCAAGGTACTTAAGGTGGAAGATGACGGAGAGACGTGGGCCTATTTGGATAGCACCGGCCTTTACTACCGCCTGGACACTTTGGAGCTGATCGATAAGGCTCCGGAGAGAAAAGATCTGGAGGGCATGACCATTGAACAGATCCAGGAGAGGTTCAAGCAGACGCAAGATATGATGGATGCGGTCAAAATGCAGGACGAGAACCTGGAGACGGGCGGCTAAAGATCAGAGATGCAAATCGGCGTAGTTGTGCACGGCCCGGAGATCATAGATCGCGGCTTTGCTATGCGGCTGATCAATTATCTGAAAAGGCTGGGCAGCTTGACGGCGGTTTTGGGCGGAACCATGGGCCGGGTGGCCGTCATCGATGCCCATCTGGAGGACGTTATCGTTATCAGTCCCAGGAGGAGGCCCAGCCAGTCGATTCAGGATCTGGAGGCTACATCTGATATTATTTTTCTTCTTAACCAGGCCAAAAGCCGGGAAAGCGGCCTGGTCTTCGGCACAATGGTGGCGGCGGCAGCGGGGATCCATAAGCCGCTCATTCAAATTGACTGCGGCGGAAGATTCGTGGCCACCCTTGCCGGAAAAGATGGTGATCTGGCTGTGCAGGTTGCCTCTGACCTGGGCCTCGATAACCTGCTCCATGTGCCACAGCCGGGGATCTCTGTCTCTCTTGGGGAAAGGACCACTAAGCGAACCCTCTCAGGTGTTTGTCCAGGTGAGCTTATTTCAATCAATGGGATGGTGGTCAGCAGGGCCACAGAGAGCCGGGTCGAGGTTGAAGCCAAAGACGGCAGGATTGTGGCCATAAAAGGTGCAAATTCCAAGCAGCATGGTCTGGAGAAGCTCTCCGGTGTTGATCTGGGAAAGGCCATCATCCGCAGCGGATCCATCCGGAGAAGCGAGGTCAAGGCGAGACTTGGCGCCTCTGGGAAAGAGGGCCAGGGCGAAGGCAGATGGGCAGTTCTCATCGATCACTGTGCAGAAGATGCCTTTGAGGCAGCGCTGGGGGCCGGTGTGGCCGTTACGGTGGGAGACGATACCACAGCTATTGCGGGAGATATCCTGGCCCGGCTGGGCATTCCTGTTATCGGCATCGTGGATGGAGACCTGGACCATCTGGCCGGCCACACCACAATGCTGCCGGGAAGCGTTGTCTTTCGGGTCATGCCCGGGCACGATGATCTGGTGGGAAGAAAGGTGAAGGCCGAGATATTTCTGGGAGAGAAGCGGATCTTCATCAACTTCGGCGATCTGGAGAAGATGGTGAAAAATCTGGCAGGGGATAAACTGCTCGAAACGAAAGAAAAAAAGAAGATCAAACCTGATCTTCCCTGATGGCCAGAAGCTCCTGAAAAAAAATGGTTGCGGTGGCAGTATCGCCCAGTCCCACGGTAATCTTTGGTTTTTTCGCCACAAGGGACGGCATCAATGATATGATCTCTTCCTCAAAATGAAGGAATGCGCCCCTCCCAAATGCTGTGGCTCCCTTGTGACAAAACACCTCTTTAGCCTCAAGCCCTGCGGGATTGACCTCCCGGGGAGGCTCTCCGCTTACATAGCCCGTAGCAGCCAGAGCGGCTGCGGCATCAACTCCGCTTCGTAGAGCAGAAAGCTCTTCAACGGCAGTGATCTTGCCCGGCAACATGATGCTCAAGATGTAGTCTCGGGTGTGAACTGCTACTCTAAAAAGCCCCAGGCTTCTACGCAGACTCTGCGCTTGTCGCATTGTCTCCTGCCACTGGTCGGGCATTGATCCGGGCAACAGTCCAGATGCTGTCGCCAGCTCGTCCTCATTGAGTCCCAGGCTGTCCACGGGAATTTGGGGGAGGCGTAGTAGAAGAGACTGCATGATCTCTGGACTCTGGAAGCTGCCCATCTCAGAATGAATGAAGATATGCGGATTTTTATCCTTCCAGGATTTAATCTGGGCGATCTTCTGGGAAAAGATTTCCCGGTACTCTTTTAAAGGCGCCAGGTGAAAACCGGAGAGCAGAGCACCACCAAAATTCCGGATATTTTCCTGGCAATAGGAATCGAAATGCCGGCTGGAGAGGAGCCTGGTATTCACCGGATCGTATGTGGCAATAAAACGATTATCGCTGGGCGCAGTTATCCTGCTCTGCCCGGTGTCAATAGTGTCACCTTTTTTGAACTGGAAGACGAAATGCAGCATTTCTGTCTTAGCATCTTGATCACTTAACTGGTCTGCTTTTGTTTCCATTGCCGCCTGCTCTGCTGGCTGGTAAGCTGGCACATGCACACCGGCATGTAGCATGCCGGCCAGTCTCGGTCCCATTGCAGGAGAATTAAGGACCGGCTGGCCCCCCAGAGCTGCCAGGACATTGGCCATGATGCCGGCATTTCCGCCCAGGCGAAATTGCCAGGAGAAGGACTCTTCGATCTGGCGGGCCGTTTCCTGGCTATCGATCAGGACCTCTGCACCCGATCCCTGCTGCATGCAAAATAGCAGCGAGGATAAAAGATCCTCGTGGCTTTCTATCGACTCTTTCAGCTCAATTTTATTATGGGCCGGGATGAGGGCCGATGCCTTTTCACTCCCTATATTGCAGACTGCATCGACGTTTACGGTATAGGCGCAAATGATATTCATAGTAGTCTCGCTTGGCAAGCCTGATGTTTTGTTCATCATATCCTATTAACGATATCATGGATGCTTCATAGATTTATCTTCTGCTTTGATCTTTGATCTATTGCAATCTTGCCGGGGATGGGCCACAAAATTTATATTCGACTGTCAAGGTATGTCATAGCACACATTTCTTATACTTGCGCTACCATTCCTCGATCATGATTGCGTCAGTCGAGCGCTCTTTTCTCTCTGGTGAGGTCTATGCCCCGCCCTCTAAAAGCTACACCCACCGCGCCATCCTCATAACTTCCCTGGGACAGGGCGGAACCGTAAAGCGGCCCCTCATTTCCGCAGACACCAGGGCCACAATTGCCGCCAGCGAGGCTTTTGGAGCCAGGGTCTCACTTAACGACGAAGTGTTTATCACCGGCGTCTCAGACCGGCCCCAGACTCCGGAGGATGTCATCAACGTTCTAAACTCCGGCACCACGCTACGCTTCTGCTCGGCAGTGGCAGCTCTTACCGATGGAGCTGTGCTCACGGGCGATGCATCCATTCGCACCAGGCCTAACGGCCCTCTATTGAGCACGCTCTCCGAGCTTGGAGCCCATGCCTTCTCCATTCGTAACAACGGCAAGGCTCCTCTGGTGATCAAAGGAAAGATGCGGGGCGGCACAGCGCATCTCAACGGAGGCGTAAGCTCTCAGTTCCTCTCCGCGCTGCTCATTGCTGCGCCTCTAGCGGAAGCGGACACAAGAATCGTTATCGAGGGCGATCTGAAGTCGCGCCCCTACGCCGAGATAACTCTGGACATGCTGGCAAATGCAGGTGTGCGCATTGAGGCGCAGCCGCAGGAGTTCTTTGTGCCCGGTGGACAGAGCTATGGCCTGAAGAGCTACACCATTCCCGGGGACTTCTCCTCAGCCTCTTATCCGCTGGCTGCGGCCGCGGTCACCGGCTCTGAGCTGACAGTCAAAGGGGTACTTCCCTCCCGGCAGGGTGACTCGGCAATCATCGACATCCTGAGCCGCATGGGCGCAAAGGTCTCCTGGGATAAGGAAAAGGGGGACCTGCACATCAAGGGCGGCGACCTGGTGGGTGTGCAGGTGGACGCCAGCCGCACGCCTGATCTCGTTCCTACCATTGCCGTGCTGGGGGCCGTAGCAAGCGGCAAGACGACCGTGGTCAATGCGGAGCATGTGCGCCACAAGGAGACGGACCGGCTGCACGCCGTGGCCGTGGAACTCTCGAAAATGGGAGCCGACATCCGGGAGAGGCCGGACGGGCTGGAGATCACGGGCGGCCCGCTCCGGCCAGCGAATGTGCACGGCTGGCACGACCACAGGATTGTCATGGCCCTGACAGTGGCGGGCTTGGTGGCAGGGGAGACGAAGATCGACACGGCGGAGGCGGTGGATGTGAGCTATCCGGGATTCTTCGAACAGATGGCGAGGCTGGGGGCGAGGGTGAGCGTAGGGTGATTGAGCGATCCGTGGGGCAACACCTTGCAGCTCGTCAAAAGAAGCGCTGATGGATGATCGTCGCCTGGTCATCCGGGCGGAAAAGCTGATATAAAATCTGTAGCGAACGGGCCATCATGGTTAATGCGTATGTTCATGGCTACCATCCGAGAGAAAACACGCGCTTAGAGGACCAGGCTTTCACTCTGGTTGAGCTCTTGCACTCCGATACCCTGTATCCGCCGGGGTGTCGCATTCTTGAAGCCGGCTGTGGCGTGGGTGCACAGACGGTTACTCTGGCCAGAAATAGCCCGCAGGCAATGATCACCGCAGTCGATATATCAGAAGCATCAGCTGGCGAGGCTCGGAGAAAAGTGGCTGCGGAGGGCCTGACCAATGTGCAGGTTCTGCAAGCAGACATATTCAATTTGCCATTTGAGCCGGGCTCTTTCGACCATCTTTTCCTCTGTTTTGTTTTGGAGCATCTCCCCCAACCGGTCGAGGCGCTGCGCATCCTCATGGATTTCGTCAAGCCCGGCGGCACGATCACAGTAATCGAGGGGGACCATGGTTCCGCCTACTTCTATCCGGACAGCGCCGCGGCCCATAGAGCCATTTCGTGCCAGGTCGAGCTGCAGAGGAGAGCAGGCGGCAATGCCATGATCGGCAGACAGCTTTATCCGCTGCTCTGCCAGGCGGGCTTCTCCGAGGTCTGCGTCTCTCCTCGCATGGTTTATGTCGATTCCAGCAAGCCGGAGCTTGTGGAGGGCTTCACCAGGAGGACGTTCACGGCCATGATCGAGGGCGTTCGTGAGCAGGCCGTAGGGACGGGGATCATCGAGCCGGGGGATTTCGAGGCAGGGGTAAGGGACCTCTACAGGACCACGGATGAGGATGGCGTATTCTGTTACACATTTTTCAAAGCTACGGGAAGAAAGGGATGAAGGCGGAATGGGCGGGAGAATCGAGGGACGAAAGCTGCACGAGGCCAGCGTGCACGGCCAAGAGCGCCGGAATTGTCATGGCGTTGACAGTGGCGGGATTGGTGGCGGGGGAATGCGGATCGATACGGCGGAGGCGGTGGATGTCTCCTATCCGGGATTCTTCCAGGAGATGGCTGGGCTGGGGGGCTGGTAGCCTGAGGGGCTCGTCTTTAAGATTGCAGTCTTCCTGGTCCTCGGTCAGAAAAGAAAGGAACAGTTTTATTACCATAGAGCGGAACTTACACTGACAGCTAAAGGGAAAGCGGAGAGTCGATGAGTGGCGGGCCCGAACAGGATTGATGCGCATGAGTGATGGATCTGAAGAACAATGGCGGCAAACGTAAGGAGAGGTGTGAATGAACCTGCCGCCGGGCGTGAAGCTCGTGCGCACGCTGCGTGGGCATACGGGCGTGATCGGGCGCATCGCCTGGTCTCCTGACGGGCAGATCCTGGCGTCACCGCCGGCAGACAAGACAATCCGGCTGTGGGATGCCGATACGGGCCAATGCTTGCGCAAGCTCGAAGGGCACCAAAGCAGTGTCTTGAGCGTCGCATTTGACCCATCCCGAGGCATCTTAGCCAGTGGAAGTAATGACAAAACAGTCAAGCTGTGGGACCCAGCTAACGGCAAACTCCTTCACACGCTCAAAGGACACCAAAGCGGTGTCATGAGCGTCGCATTTGACCCGCGGGGTCGTATCCTGGCCAGCGGGAGCTCCGATAAGACGATCAAATTTTGGGGTCCGACCAGCGGTAGATTGTTCCGCACGCTGGTAGGGCATAACAAATCGGTCGATAGCATCGCATTCGATCCAGCAGGCAGCATCCTGGCCAGCGTTAGTGATGAATCTGACATCAAGCTGTGGGATGTGGACCGTGGCAAGATCTCTCGCATAATTAAGCAATCAGGCGGATTTGGCTTGCATTTGGCCTTCGATCCGTTTGACAATCGCATTGCCATTGGGAAAATAGATAAAACAATCGATCTTCGAAAAAACTCAACAGGTCGATTGCTTCAGACGCTAGAAGGACACCTGGGAGCAGTAAACTGCGTGGCATTTTCGCCCCGAAGTAGACTGCTTGCTTCCAGGGGCTTTGGTCATAAAGAAATCTTCGTATGGAGGACAGATACCAATGCATGCGTCACCAAGATTGAACTTGGTCTATCTTCAGTGAGTTATGCCTTATCGGGTCTCGCCTTTCATCCCACACGATCCTGGATTGCATTTGCTGATTCGGACCCAAGCGTGCTGAAAATCGAGGACGGCAATTATGTAGAGAAAAAGGAGAACGACCATGTTATCTACATTTTTGAACTGGACCTCGCCGTACTTCTCGGCCAAGTGGCAGAATCAAGCGCGCACTACGTCAATGCCAAGGTAGTACTGGTGGGCGACACCGGTGTGGGCAAGACAGGCCTGAGCCTGGTGCTGAACAACCAGCCATTTGGAGATCCGGGTTCCACTCCGGGAAGGCGTGTCTGGACGTTAGATTCGCAGGAGGTGAAAGTCGAAGGCGGAATAACACAGACTCGCGAGACGCTGTTGTGGGACTTGGCCGGCCAGCCGGGCTACCGTGTCATCCACCAATTGCATCTGAATGAAGTGGCCTTAGCGCTGGTGGTGTTTGATGCACGCAGTGAGATCGATCCCCTGGCTGGCGTCCGGCACTGGGAGCGCGCCTTGCGCCTGGCGCAGCAACGTCAGGGAACTTCAGGCGTGCCCATGAAGAAGTTTCTGGTCTCCGCACGCAATGATCGTGGCGGTGTGTCCATCAGCGAGGAGCGGATGCTGGCGATCCTCAAAGAATTTGGCTTTGATGGTTATTTCAAGACCAGTGCCATGGAAGGCTGGCAGATCAACGAATTGCGCTCTGCTATTGAGCAGGCGATTCACTGGGAAGATCTGCCGGAGGTTTCGTCTTCGCAGTTGTTCGCCGAAATCAAGTCATTCCTGCTTGAGGTCAAGAAGACTGGGCAGCTCCTGACGCCGGCGAGTCAGCTTCACGCCGAGTTTGCCTGCAAGCATGTCGACACGGTGGCAAAAGTGGCGAACCTTCGGGATCAGTTTGACACGTGCATCGGGCGTCTAGAAAACCGTGATTTAATTCGCCGACTGAGTTTCGGCGGCTATGTGCTCCTTCAGCCAGAGCTGCTGGACGCCTACGCCTCGGCAATGGTCAACACGGCCAAGGAGGAACCGGACGGCCTGGGCTCGCTGGCTGAAGAAGTCGCCCTGGCCGGCAAATTTTTCGTGCCGAAAGAGCAAAAGGTCACAGACCACGGTCAGGAGCAGTTGCTGTTACATGCGACTGTGGAGGAACTTGTCCAGCACGACCTGGCGCTAAGGGAGAATGCAGACGATGGCCGCTATCTGGTCTTTCCGTCGCAGTTTAACAGAGACTATGAGGATGCACCCGAACCGAAAGGCAAGGCGCTGGCGATCACCTTTGACGGACCCGTGCAGAGCCTTTACGCGACTCTGGCGGTACGACTGGGTCACAGTGGATTGTTCACCACAGGCCGAGCAGAGATGTGGCGAAACGCAGCTGTGTTCACCGCTAATGCTGGCGGAAAGTGCGGGCTTTTCCTTAATGAATTCGCCGAGGCTCGCGGCAGATTGATTCTCTTCTTCGATGAACAGGCGAGCCCAGAGACACGGTTCCACTTCGAGGAATTTGTCCTGGCCCATGCCAAGCGCCGAGCGTTAGATGGAATGGTGGACCTTGTGCGGTTCTTTGTATGCTCCACCGGTCACCCTGTGCCCGACGACTACGTGAAGCTTCTGTTAGCTCAAGGGAAGAAGGAATTCACTTGTCCTTGTGGGGCAACGGTGTCACTGGCAGAACCGAAGGAGCGGATTCACTTCAATTCGGAAGTCGAGGCGATGGACAGGTCCGCCGATCGTCACCGGGACTTCGATGCATTCGTCATGTCGGCCAAAGGCGAGACAAGCACAAAGAGCTTCCAGGAATGGGCCGGAGGCGACCAGGTCACTCTGGCTATTGTCTTCACCGATGTGGTCGGATCGACGGCATTAGGTGAGCAAATCAGAGATGAGTCCATGAACGAAGTCCGTCGAGCGCACTTTGCCCAAAGCCGGAAACTGATTGGCCAGTTCAGAGGCCGAGAAATCAAAACCATTGGCGACAGCTTCATGGCAGCTTTCAAGTCCGCAGACGCAGCGCTGGATTATTCGAGTGCGTTACAATGGAATACTGGCCATCCCCAGATTAAAATTCGTGCCGGCATTCATATCGGGCCGATGCATGTAGAGGAAGGCGATGTGTTTGGCGGCACTGTGAACTTCGCCTCCCGCGTGGTCGGAGCCTTCAAGGGCGCAGAAATCTGGCTGAGCGATCGTGCCAAAGAAGATATCGATCGGCTCGGTGCCAGACAGCACAAGCGGTTAAGATGGCAGCAGCACGATGGCGTGGCTATGAAAGGCTTCCCTGGTACATTCACGCTATGGGCGTTGCAGAAGAGACTTGGCTAATGGATGCGACACAAATTGCACCCTAGCTCATTGATTTCAGCCAAATTAGATATATTGATAGAGACCAGATCTTTGATGCAAATGTTAGATTATCGTCTCGCTTGAGGTGCACTCTCACATGACAGAAATTACCGACGAGTTCATGCGGCAAATGATCTCCTGCACCAGGAATCGCTGCGTCGTAATTCTAAAGGCCGGGCCGAACTAAAAAAAAGCCCGGAGTGGAAAAGATCATGCCACCATCAGACTATCAGGATAAGGACGCATCTCATGAGAGGCGAATTTGCAGGAGCATATCCCGGATAGATGCAAGGCCCAAAGACGAGAAAGATAGAACTGACCTTTCTCTGTACTTTCGGTGCCCTCAAGGACAGTCCACTGCTGGACAAGATTGAGGCGGATGCAAAAAGCATAAGAGAAATGGCGAAGCCCAGAAGCTAACTTGCACTGTGAGAGGATAAAATGGCCGAATACGGTGAATGGAATCGAAAGGGCGCGTCGCTCAGCGACAAAACGGCAAGGAAAGAGTACAAGGTAGATCAGGAATTCATCATCAAAGGTGTAGAGGCAGGCAAACTCGAATTTCGCTATTCATCCGTATGGGGCAGTCCTTTTATCAGGATTCTAAGACGCCAGCTTGAAGAATACATCACATCCGAGCTGGGACCGGAACACCTGGCAAAAGCCAGGGGCAAGATTGAGCTGCAGAAAATCAAGAAAGAGATGGCAGAAATCGAACAGGAGCTAATTGTGCTTTCGACCAGGAAAGCAGAGCTTCAGACCAAGAAAGCCAAGCTTGAGGAAAGTATGTCAACTCCGGCTTCCAGCAAATCGCCCAAGAAACTTAAGCTCAAAATGCCGAAAAAATAAGGTTTTGATTGACTGGCTGAATAGTTACATTATTTTTTAGAAAGATACACGGGTTTCTTATATATCAATGGAAGTCCGTTAAAACTATCTATTGTCAAAAATGGACGCAGTAGAAAGATCGTACATGAGATACAGCATACAAAAAGGTTTGTTGTTCCTATGCATCTTATGCCTGGGAATCTTTGTTGTTGCCGCCCAAAGTGATCAAACCTATGGGGCTTATCCCGGAATGCCAACTACCACCACAGGACAGCCAGTTGGTGCTTATCCCATACAGCCAACTCCAACAAGTCCCACCCAAATAACACCGACAAGCACTGTTCCAGCGCCAACCGCTTATCCAACACCAACCACCACAGGCAGTCAGGCTGTTTTGGGGCGTATCCTGGAACTGTGTCCAGCTCCGGCACAGTAACCGCCTTCTATTATACTCAGGCACCACCGGTCGCACAGCAAAATGTCCTAATGACTTATAATATTCAGGCCGCTCCGCCTGCCGCCGTCTACTACGGTGGTTCGTATCTGCCCTGGACATCATTCTATCAGGTGTTCTCTGCCAACTCTCCGGCGCTCTGGGTGTCATCTTCTGCCGGCTGGTCCTGGTATGCAACCTGTCCTGTGGGTAGCTGGGTGCAGGTGCTGATGACTGCGATGATTTCGACAGCCATATGAAAATATATACCATTGTCTCCAATCCAAATATAGGTGGAAAAAATGAATGCCAAGTTGGTGATGACATCCGTGGTGTTTGCCGTTTTTATTTTCTTGACGGCGACAACTATTGCCCAGCCTGTTCCGTACGAACAACAATACCCTTCCGGGCCTGATTATCAGGATCCAGGTTACCCATCTGGTCCCAATTATCCGGAAGAACCTGGTTATCCTAACTATCCCACAGACCCCTACAACCCCGTGCCTCAACAGGGTCCTGCGATCGTTCCAGGATCAAGCAGCGGTGATGGCGGACACCCATCTGATGGACCAAGCAGCATGCAGCCACTTTCTGCTCCATCGGGATCCAATACAGAGGCCTTGAATTACGCGCAGGGGCAATCTCTCAGCCAGCAAGAGGTGTCAAGCAGCGGAATGATGGCCTCTGGAAGCGGAACGGCCACCGCCGACAGATCGATGGCCTTTATGATGGTAACCGGGCTGCAGATCTGGACACGATACAATGGGATGTGGACAACAGATCCTGCGTCCGTCTTCTTCTGGAGAAGCACCAGTATTCTGTCTAACAACGATCAGGCCCAAACGGTGTGGTCCTGGGAGGGGTATCCCAATGGGCAGCAGGTCTGGCAAAACATGGGTTACAGAATGCCTGGATACTTCCACGGCCGGTTTACCGGCGATTCCCGAGGCTGGCACAAGCTGGCCATGTGGGGCAGCAGATCCGGCTGGAGCAATGTGGTCTGGATCTACGTATGGTGAAATAAAAATCGCAGAGGAGCTTGGGGAGTCTCAACTCTCTTGGCTCCCTTTTTCCATACAATACAACCATTGACCATCACAGCCCTCCATACTTTTGCACATGCTCCCAGGATTTGTGCTCCTCTGGGAAACGGTCCTTTCGAGAATAGATGGAAGCGTCACTCCTGCCGTACAGTCTCCTGTCCTCGCCTACCGGGCAAACCTTGATGCATATTCCGCAGGGCGAGATTCCTCTGCTGTTTAGTTCAGCACTGTGGGCGGTGCAGCTCTTCTTGTCCGTGAGCCCCTGAGGATAGTCCTTTTCATCCAGAGCCTGCGCCGGGCACATCTTGGCGCAGCGCATGCATCGGACGCATAGCTCCTCATCGAGGAGCGGATCGGATGGGAGCTTTGCCGCTGTGAAAACAGATCCAAAGCGCACACGTGGGCCGAATTGGGGGGTGAGCAGCATATTGTTCGTCCCGAAATTGCCCAATCCCGCCAGGAGGGCAGCGTGCCGGTGAGAGAAGAATGCCACCGGATTTTTCTGGAGGGCTTTGATGCCGAAGTATCCGTCCCGCGGAACGAAGACGGATGGAAAGCCCTCTTCGCTCAGGAAATTGGCTAGACGGTAAGTGTACTGGTCGAGCAGGCTGTTCACGGTGTTGTACAGCTCCCGGTAAAAAATCGAGGGAGAGGTCTCCAGCACGGGAAGGCTGACGGGCAGGCCAATGACTATTACCGATTTAGCCTGGGGAAATATGGACTGTGGATAAAACTCCTCAGGCATCCAGGGCTGAAAAGGCGAATTTTTCCAGCGCTCCACGCTCGCCACTCCCATCAAGGGGATCTCCATCTTCAAGCATCTTTCCCGGACCCTTCTCAATAGATCTTCGCTCATTTGAAATACTTTATTCGTTTTATTGGATAAAAGGCTCTGCACATCTACGCTCGAAAGATCTATACCGGAACAGGCACAAACGCTGATTTATGGACTACTCATTCAAGCGAGGCTTCAAGCCCGATTTAGAGCGAATTTCAAAGGCCCTGGAAGAGGAGTTTCCCGCAGAGATAAAGCAGGAAGACGGCAAGCTTCTGCTTAGCTACGGCGCTCTTAAAAGCATCTGTGTTTCGATCACAGGAAAGAAGCTCACCGTGACCACAGAGTCGGTAATAGGTGCCGGCGACGCCCAGGCCATGGATACCAACAAACGCTTTAGAAATTTCCTGGAGAAAGCCACAGGCTATACAGCCAAGCAGAGGCTGCAGATGGCCAAAAAAGATGCAAACAAAGGAGCTGATTAAGGCTCTTGTTTTTTAGTATAGAGTAAGCGAGCCCATGACAAACTGCTCAACCAGGTCGTCGGTGCTCTCCAGCCAGAAGTCCAATATAGCATCGACCTTGGACTGCATGGCCGGCGTGAGCGTTGTTTTGCCTGAGATCTGCACGCTGCGCAGGAGCGGCTGATTGATGGGCGAGCCGATCTTGCTTACCAATGTGACGTATGCCTCCCCCACCTCCTCCAGCTCGGCGATCTCGGCTGCTGCTTTTTGCGCCAGCACATTGTAGATCTTGCCCACATGGCTGACTGGATTTTTCCCGGCTATGGCTTCCATGGTCATGGGCCGCATGGGCGTGATGAGGCCGTTGCCGCGATTGCCCCGGCCAGTGGCTCCGTCGTCTCCCATCTCAATAGAGGTGCCTGTCACCGTCAGGTAGATGTTCTCCCCGGCATCGGCGCAGTTCACGAAGACCTCTAAATCTCCGGCACGCTCCGACTGCGCTTTTCTCAAGACAGCCTCCCGGACGCGAGACTTGGCCTCATCGTACTCTTCTCGCGAATTGATGAACCGGGAGATCATGGCCGCGGCCACTACCAGAGTCAGCTTATCTTCGATGCGTACCGCCATGAGCTTGGTGTCCTCGCCCACGCCAGGCACGCTTCCTACAACCCCCTCCAGATCCAGGACGAGCTGTTCTGTGGTGCTCAGAGGCGCATAACCCACTCCAATGGAGGTGTCATTCGCTCCCCTGCCTATGAGGCTTCGTAGCTCCGGTGCGCCCTCTTCCACACGCGGCTCGACCTCGAATTGCCGCAGATTTTTCACGGTTTTATGAAAGTGTGAGGCTGCTGCCTCCTCGATGATCTCGCTGATCGGCTTTCCTGAGGGTTTGCTGGCCCTGCCGCCTACCACTACCGAAGGTGGCTTTAAAATCGTGCCACCGCCAAATTGCGGCACGCTCTTGCCGGCGATAATGAGGACCTTGTCTACATTGTGGTGCAGAATTTGGCCAAACTCGTCCATATAAAACCGGCAGAGTGAGCGGGAGATGGCTTCGGAGATGCCGTCTGCCAGGGTATCCGGATGGCCGAGGCCTTTTCTTTCCACCACCTCGAAGGGGGAAGGATTGTGTTTATTCAGGATGATCATAAAACCACCGATATAATTTAGGTGAGTTATGATTAATACTTTTTTGGGGCAAAAAAAATTCCGGTCATCTGCCCCCAGGCATGAATTTATAAGCTTGAAAAACTGAAACCTTCTTTATATGAGTGAAACATCGGCCATTTCCGGTCAAGAGACCATTCAGGAGTCCTTCGTAAAGAGGATAAACGCGTTGCAGTCCGACAACAAGAGCCTCTCCGAGGAGCTGGAAACCACCAGGATGGAGAGGGAAGAGGTAAGAGCAAAACTCTTCGAGTCCCTCATTGCCAATAAGAAATATCTGCGAGAGGCTGAGCGGCTGAAGAAAGAGAATATCCTCCTCAAGAGGATGCCTCTTTTCCTGGCAACGGTTGTGGAGATGGGTTCGGACTATGTCCTGCTCAGGCAACACGGAAATAATCAGGAGTTCATCACCACGGCTCCGCCGGAGCTGCTGGGGATGATCCAGACCAACTCTCGTGTGGCCATAAATAACTCTCTGACCATTGTTCGCGTCCTGGACCGTTCTGTGGATGTGCGGGCCAAAGTAATGGAGCTGGTAGAGGCTCCCGATGTCTCCTATGATGAGGTGGGAGGTCTGGAAAACCAGATTCAAGAGATCAGGGAGACGGTGGAGCTGCCGCTCACGAATCCTGGTATCTTCAAGGATATCGGCATAGAGCCGCCCAGAGGCGTCTTGCTCTACGGTCTGCCGGGAACGGGCAAAACCATGCTCGCCAAGGCGGTAGCTCATGAATCCAGGGCTACTTTCATTCACATGTCCGGATCGGAGCTGGTGCACAAGTTCATAGGAGAGGGCGCGCAACTGGTTCGCGATATCTTCCAGATGGCTCGCGAGAAGGCCCCCAGTATCATATTCATCGATGAGATCGATGCCGTAGGAAGCATCCGTACCCATGACGGCACCACAGGAAGCGCTGAGGTCAACCGCACTATGATGCAGCTCCTGGCGGAGATGGACGGATTTAGAACCAGGGGAGACATCAAGATCATTGCAGCCACTAACAGAATCGATATTCTGGATCCGGCGTTGCTGAGGCCAGGTCGATTTGACAGGATTATTGAGATTCCCATGCCTTCCGTTGAAGGGCGGCTCAAGATCCTGGAGATCCATTCCCGGAAGATGAAAAAGGATGCGGACGTGGATCTGGTGGAGATTGTCAAAGCTACTGAGGAAGCGAGCGGTGCCGACCTGAATGCCATTGTGGTTGAGGCGGGCATGAATGCTCTGCGAAGAGGCGCATCTTCGGTTAGCCGGAGCGATTTCGATGTGGCAATCAAAAAGGTTCTCGGGGATGAGATCGAAGGATCGGAAGAAGCTCTGCGCATGTTCTCTTAGGCGGCATTAAGCCGCTATTATTTTATTGTTCCTCTAAGTCCGGAAATGCTTAAATATTTCATTTTCCTTTCCAAAGCTTCGCATGAATCTTACAGCAATGGCAGGCATGACCGATCCGATTCTTCTGGCAAATTGGATTCAACAAGTTGTGGATTCAGCTACGGGCAGGCATGTTGACCTGATTTTTATCCAGATTCTGGCAAATACCATCAGCAGCATCGATCTGGCATCTATTATCCTGAATGTATTTTTCGTAATATTAATTGCACTACTAACCCGCGCCGCTGCGCGCATTGTAGATCGCATGCTTGCGAATCATATTCCCAGGGTGGTGAGCAAGGTGCAGATGAAGATGGACGAGACCATGCAGCTCATGATGCGCAGATTGGTTTCGGCCACCATCTACGTTATCGGTCTGATGCTCATCATCTATCAGATACCGCAGCTACGTAGCCTTGTCACAGCCATACTCGCCGGTGCGGGTATCGCCGGTTTGGCCATCGGCTTTGCCGCCAAGGACTCTCTCTCCAACTTCACCTCCAGCATCTTCATAGCTATCTTTCAGCCCATTCGGGTAGGGGATCTGGTTGATTTCAGAGGAGAGTACGGCCAGGTAGAGGATTTGACACTGCGGCATACAGTGATAAGAACCACCGACAATAAGAGAATTATCGTTCCCAATAGCATCATAAGTAACGAGCCGATAATCAACTGGTCCATCAGGGACCCGGAAATAAGCTGGGTGGTGGACTTCGACCTGGAAAAGGCTTCCGACATCGACCGGGCCCGGGAGATCATTCTCAAGAATGCCAGGAATCACCCCATGGTCTTCAAAGACAAGCCCATGAGCGTGCAGCTGGTAACTTCCCGATACTCGGAGCTTACCCTGCGCCTCGAGGTTACCGTTCCCGGCAGAAACGTCGCCAAAGGCATCGGCTGCGATATAAGAGAGGCGGTCAAAAAGGAGTTCGAGGCGGAGGGCATACCGCCAGCCACCGCACCGGCGCCGTGATTTGGTCTTTCATTTTCAGTTGGCAGGCTATAATGGAACTTTACCTGTCTCCATGGCTGAAAAGTCGTGGCCCAATTGAATTGTCTTATATGGGTACTTACCAAGGGATGATCGGATTATCATCTCCGCTGTTGCCGTAACCGTATGCAGATGCAAAAGCTTCGCTCCGGTTCATGGTAATTTGAGTGAGCATGGGACGCGCGGGCAGAGAGAGGCGGCGATACCGATCTAGATCTCTCGTCGTCGTGCTGAAAATATATCCTGAAACTTTATGATCTCCGCACTCACATTCTCTTTGGCAACCACGCATGATATGGCGCACAGGCCATCCGCTCCTGCTCTGACCACCTCCCCTGCATTGGAATGATTGATGCCGCCAATAGCTATCAGGGGAATCGTAACCTGAGCCCGGATCTCTTCGATCAGTCTGATGCCCGCCGGCTTTCCGGCATCAGGCTTTGTGGCCGTCTGGAAGATGGGCGAGACTCCCAGATAGTCGGCACCCATGCTTTTTGCCTGCAAGGCTTCAGAGACATTATGAACGGTCACGCCGATGATGCTCTCGCTTCCCAGCAGTTTGCGGGCTGCAAGGCACGGCATATCGGACTGACCCAGATGGACCCCATCGGCCTGTGTTGCCAGCGCAATATCGACCCGATCGTTTACGAGAAAGATGGAGCCAAAGTCCCGACATATCTTTCTGAGCAAAACTGCTTCCTCATACATCCGCCTGGTTTCTGCGTTCTTGTTTCTGTACTGGACGACTTCCACACCGCATGAGACGGCGGAGCGCACATCTTTCTCATTTCCGGCCAGGCTTAATTCGCAGTCGGTTATGAAGTAATATCCTTTCACACTTCTATCCTCTGCATTCTCTTTACCGTTTCTATGTCAAGATTGAATACGGCATCAAACATCATTTCCTTGAAGCTGCCCGGCCCCTCTGCTTTTGCGGCTGCAATCTCAGCGGCAACCTCGTAGCAGACCAGACCGGCTACGCTGGCGGCAACATAGTCCCTTTCCACAGCGGCAAAAGTGCCTATTACCGATGTTGCCATACATCCCGTGCCCACTATATTTGCCATCATGGCGTGGCCGTTTCTCACCAACACCACTCTCTTTTCATCGGCCACAATATCTTCTTTTCCTGTGATTACCACGGTGCAATTCCTTTTTTCGGCCAGGGATCGCGCTATTTCTTGTAGATTCTTCTCGACGGCTGAGGCATCAACGCCCCTGGTGGAAACGCTCTCCCCGGCCATGCGGGCAATCTCTGAGGAATTGCCTTTTATGATGCCGACCCTTACCTCATTCAGGATCTCAAAGCACTTTTCATCGCGAAATTTTGTGGCTCCAGCCCCGCAGACATCAAGGACCACAGGTATCGTCTTTTGGTTGGCACTCTTTCCGGCAATTATCATGGCCTCGACAAAATCAGTTGTCAGAGTGCCGATATTTAAAACCAGGGCCGATGCCATGCCTGCCATCTCCGCGACCTCTTCTCTGGCATGAGCCATTACCGGAGAGGCCCCAAATACCTTTGTGATATTGGCACAATCGTAAATAGTAACCCAGTTCGTGAGGTGATGGATGAGCGGCTTTTCCTTTCTCACCTTTTCCAGGCAATCTGATGCAATGTTCTTCACGGGAAGCCTCCGATTCTCAATGGGATGCCAGAAGGATCATCAACAATTAGAAGGTTTCTGTTTGCATGCATGAAGCCCCCCCAAACATTCATTAATTGATAGCACAAATAATGGATTGCATTGATGATCGAGATAGACGGTTCATTTGGAGAGGGCGGCGGGCAGATCGTGCGCACAGCCGTGGCCCTTTCTGCCGTGACGGCAAAGCCCGTTCGCATTACCAGGATCCGGCAGGGCCGGTCCAAACCCGGCCTGGCTGCGCAGCATGCCCGGGCCATAACGGCTTTAGCTGCAATTTGCGATGCCAGGGTCTCAGGAGCTACGCCGGGATCTGCCGAGGTCATTTTCTCACCGGGTACAATTCGGGGCGGCAGGCACAGGATAGAGATTGGAACCGCCGGCAGCGTGACATTGCTCATGCAGTGCCTTCTGCCCGCTCTGCTTTGCGCCGATGCTCCTTCTTCCTTGCATATTCAGGGAGGAACGGACGTAAATTGGTCTCCTGCGGTTGACTATTTTAAGAATGTTTTCTTGCCTGCCCTATCATCATTTGGTGCCAGGGTGAGCCTGGCGGTTTTGCAGAGAGGATACTATCCACGTGGGCAGGGTGAGGTGCTCTTGGAGGTCGAGCCGGCAAAGCTGAAGACCTCTCACCTGGGAAGTCGGGCTGCTGAAAATTGTCAAAGCACACCGGATTTGCAGAATATGGTGCAAGGAGTTTCACACTGCTCAAACCTGCCGGAGCACGTGGCTGCCAGGCAGGCCGATTCGGCGGCAAAAGCGCTGCAAGAGGCAGGCTTTCAGGCCCAGATCACCAGGGAGGTCTCGCGTCTGCCATCTCTGGGAAGCGGCATCACACTCTGGTCGGGCTGCAAAGGGGCGAGCTGTCTTGGCGAGAGGGGCCTTCCTGCTGAGAACGTGGGCAGAAGAGTGGCAGAGGAGCTGATTATTGAGCTAACATCCCCGGCAGTAGTGGATGTGCATCTGGCCGACCAGCTCATTCCCTATCTGGCCCTGGCAGGGGGAAGCTATACGGTGCGGGAGGCATCCAAACACACCAGGACCAACATCTGGACGGCCGGGCATTTCCTGGATCGGAAAATTGAGATCAAAGAGGAGAAGGGGCTTTTTTGGATCGAGAGCGTCATTGGGCAATGAGCTTGAGATCGCATGTGCAGGAAATTATATTAAATCTTATCCCGCTCATTTAGGGGATAATTATTTATCACAAACAGTCATAACCGCAGAGCTTAGAACAAAAAAAATTCTGATTCGCATAACTGCCAAAACATAAGTAGTATTTTACGGGACAAGAAATGCAATCCAATGACTCAATGCAGAGGCTATGCCGTCTTCGCGCTCGATTAGATGATCTCAGAATCAAAAGCAAATTGGACCCGGCTTGCCTGGGCAACACGCTATTCGATACATCCTTAGAGCTGCAAACAATAGAAAAAATGCTTGAAGAAAAAAGCAGCGCTGAGGAATCGCAGCGCCTTTTTCTAAATAAGATCCTTAATTCGTTTACCGATCCCTTATTCGTCAAAGATAGGCGGCATAGATACGTATTGATCAACGCGGCTGAAAGCAACTTGACCGGCCGAAAATTTGAAGAGATGATCGGCAAAACATGTTACGATTTTTATCCCAAAGAGCAGGCCGACATCTTCTGGGAAAAGGATGAAGAGGTCTTTGCTACTGGAAAAGAATGCATAAATGAAGAATTAGTGACTGATGGTCAGGGCGTTGTTCGAACCATGATCACCAAGAAGACCTTATACGTGGACAAAGCCAGCAATCAGTTTCTGGTAGGCATTGCCAGGGACGTTACAACGAGCAAGAAGGTAGAGGAGCAGCTAAAAAGGGCCCATGATGAACTGGAGAAGAGAGTCCTTGAGAGAACGGCAGAATTGGAAAAAGCCAACAGGGCATTAATTGATACCAGAGACCACCTTGATAAGATAATCAATTCTATTGGCGACCCGATTCATGTCAAGGACCGGCAGCACCGGATTATTCTGGTCAATGATGCCGCTTGCAAATTATTTGACCGCCCAAGAGAGGAAATTTTGGGAAAGACCGCTTATGAGCTCTTCTCCACTCAGGAGAGCGCAGATATCTCCTGGCAGAAGGACGAAGAGGTGTTTACCACGGGAGAGGAGAACGTAAACGAAGAGGTGAATACCTATGCACCTGGCGTAATTTGCACCGTCCTGGTCAAAAAGACGCTCTATAAAGATAAATCGGAAAACATGTTTTTGGTGGGAGTGACCAGAGATATCACCGACCGCAAGAGGGCCGAGGTGGCGCTTCGTGAGAGCGAGAAAAAGTATAGCTTGCTGATAAACAACGCCAATGAATCAATCGTCGTCGCGCAAGATGGCCACCTCAAGTTTGTCAATCCCATGATGCTTGGCCTGCTCGGGAAGTATTCAGAGCATGAACTCATTGGCAAACCATTTTCCGAATTTATCCACCCGGATGATCGGGGCATGGTAGTTGAAAATTACCGCCGAAGGATCGCAAACGAGGCAGCACCTGCCCGGTATGCCTTCCGAGTGGTTACTCAGAAAGGCATTGTCAAGTGGGTGGAAATCAATACGGCCCTGATCGAATGGCAGGGCAAACCGGCCACATTGAATTTCCTCATCGATATAACTGAGCGCAGGCGTGCGGAGGTGGCTCTTTCGGAATCTGAGCGGCGTTTGATGGACATCATTGATTTTCTGCCCGATGCTACCTTTGTCATCGATAGAAATGGAAAGGTTGTAGCCTGGAACAGAGCCATCGAGTCGATGACCGGCATCCTGGCCAAAGACATGATCGGAAAGGGCGATTATGAGTACGCATTGCCTTTTTATGGATCTCGCCGGCCCATACTCATCGATCTGATTTTAAAAGCAGACAGAGAGGTTGAGGGCAGATACAAACAGATTGATAAAAAAGGAAGAGTCCTCGTGGGAGAAGCCTACATGCCCAACATGCGAGGCGGAGTCGTCTACCTCATGGGCAGCGCTGCTGTTCTCTATGACTCTGCCGGTAATGTCTTTGGAGCCATAGAGTCCATTCGTGACATCACTGAGAAAAAACAGGCTGAAGACAGTCTCATTAAGGCAAAAGAGGCTGCAGAAGCGGCAGCCAGGTCAAAATCCGATTTTTTGGCCAACATGAGTCATGAGATCAGAACCCCCCTCAATGCCGTATTGGGTCTGACCGGATTGCTGTTAAACTCAAACCTGACTGCGCAGGATCGGGATTATGTAGAGACCGTAAGAAGCTCCGGCAATATCTTGCTCTCAGTCATAAATGAGATACTTGACTTTTCCAAGATTGAAGGAGGCAAGATGGAGCTGGAGAGCCAGCCCTTCCATCTGGGTGAATGCATTGCCGCTGCTGTAGATCTGGTTAAAACGGCAGCGGATCAAAAAGGGCTGGTAATCAAATATGACCTGGATGAAGCGATTCCGCCATGCTTCAAAGGCGATGTTACCAGGCTTCGTCAGGTATTGGTCAACCTGCTGATCAATGCCGTGAAATTCACAGATGCAGGGACGGTAGAGATCTGTGTGACTGCAAAGCCCATACAGACTATAGATAATCGCGGACAATATGAGCTGCATTTTTCCGTTAGCGATACAGGTATTGGGATTCCTGAGGAAAAGCTCAATCGGCTATTTCAATCGTTTTCCCAGGTAGATTCCACCACTACCCGCAAGTACGGCGGAACCGGCCTGGGCCTGGCCATCAGCCGCAGGCTGGTGGAGCTGATGGGCGGCGAGATATGGGTTGTCAGTTCGCCGGGACAGGGCTCCATCTTCCATTTTACAATTTCGGCTGAGGAATCGGAAGATATATCGACTCCCGTAGATTCATGCGCCGCGAAAGCAAAAACGCTCGCCGATCCGAAGAGCTTTAGACCACTGCGCATTTTGCTGGCGGAAGACAATGCCATCAACCAGATGGTCGCAATTCAGATGCTGAAGAAGCTTGGCTACAGTGCGGATGTAGCAGGCAACGGTCTCGAAGTCTTGCAGGCGATAGAGCGTCAGCCCTACGATGTGGTTCTCATGGATGTGCAGATGCCGGAGATGGACGGCCTGGTGGCTGCGCAAGAGATCCGCAAGCTCTGGCCCAAGGGCCCCAGGATCATAGCCATCACGGCCTACGCCCTGAAAGGTGACCGGGAGCGGTGCCTGGCTGCCGGTATGGACGATTACATCAGCAAGCCCATTGCAATAGAGGAACTGAGAAGGATTTTAGAGATGGATAAAGAGAGAGATGAAGAGAGAGACGTATGATGGTAATAATCAAGAATTGAGGGATTCTGAGAATCACAAGTCAAGGGATTCTGAGCAGGAGGATACCCCCTTTCCCCTTTCCTCCTGCCCAGGCGGTAAGGACAAGTCCCCACTCTCCTAACCCGCCGAATAGTCGGTTATCGCCGAAGTTAATAACTCTTTTTTTCATGTAGAGGTTATGTAGATCTGATCTAGGTCATCTGTGATTGAGATGAATTTTTCTCGAGCGAATCTTATTTCTACTGTTAAACAAATATATGACTGTATGGAAAAGCCATTACATTACATTCGATCACTAAATCTTCTATTAATTGTTATCTTCTTTCTACAGATGTGGGTATCTTGTTCCACCTGTCTCACGGATCTGGATTATCATCTCAGCAAGTTAAAGAATGCTGATGGTTTTGTCTCTGATATACAGAGCTTTCAGGGTGGCAACAGTGCTGAGCTATCCGTAAATAGCGAAGGAAATTATGCCAGGATTTATATTTATCTGGACCCTCCTCTGCCAATTGAAGAACTTGATCAGCTCAGCATGTGGATATTTCCCCAATCAGGCGATGGAACGATTCAAGTTGAACTCTATTTTGATGGCGACGGTGACGACAGCTATGATAGCAAAAATCCCAAGGATGCAAGGATTCTCTCGCAAAAAAAATCATGCTCTGAGGAGGGAATGTCCAATCATACCTGGAATGAACTTGATGGTTTTGATCTGGAATATGAGAAGTATAAGGACGAAGAATTCATGCCAGGAAGCCTTGATGACTGCAAGGGCAGGCTGGGTGGCCAAAGAATTGTGAAGATTTACATCTCGATTTTTAAGGATATCAATGTATCCGATACATCTGCTTTTATCGATTACATTAAGATTGGCGACGAGATAATAAGTTTCGAACCCCTGGAAAAGGAGGATGTAAAAGACGGCCCATCTTCCGCGACGCCGGGTGGCCTGATGACCTATACTATAACCTATGGAAATAATGGGATCGAGCCTGTCGATTTGATCGTCAAAGAGGATTACGATCCGCAAACCGTATTCATCGTTTCCTATCCAACGCCTGATCCCGGCACCACCAACACCTGGACCTTTCCTCATCTTTTGCCGGGCTCCCACGGCCAGATCGTGATCAAGATGAGGACCCGCAAGCCCGCCGCCCGGGCCAGTATCGATGGCCACGTTGCCGGCAAGGGACTTATGTCCACCGAGGGCATGCTCTCTACAGAGTTTGATAGCTACATGGTCACAAACAACGTGCATATCATGGCTGGTGAGTTCAACTTCTCAGGATCGGCCACCACCAGAATCAGGCCTATAATCGGCTCGCTCCTTCAATACGGCGAGCATGGAGCAGGCGACTATGAGGCTATGGAGAAACTGACATACAATTCCGTTAGCATCAAGGCAGATCGCAACATCCTTGCTGCATTCTCTCCTGGCTTTATCAACCTATCCAAGAATAGCACTCCTCTTCCCCTGCAAGGGGACTGGTCGGCAAATCTGCGGGTCGAGAATGACTACAGAGACATTCGCTGGAGCGATAGATACTCAGAGGGAAAAAGCCTCAACCTTAGCTACCGGGCACAACTGGGCAAGACCCTCTCCTATCTGGAGACTGCCGCCCAGGTACTGGGCCTAGCCGATCGCACATCCTACTGGCCTGGCGGCTTCACCGATACGCATCTGGCCGGTAACTTCACACTGACGGGCAAGGCCAGATGGAAGTGGGCCAACAAGACCGTAAGCTCGAAAAAGGAGTGGCTGGAGTGCAGCTGCCCGCCGGAGCAAGAGGAGATATAGGTCTTGATTGACCTCATCTGTTTTTTCTTATGCACACGAAAGCCGTTTACCCAGGCGCCTGGGAGAACACATCCATAATGACTACATTGCTTGGTTGATTGTTAATTACGAAGTAGAGCGTATGTCTTCCTATCTGGTCGGCTTTGTAGCTCATTGTGTTGTAACCTGGATTGAACTGGTAGGTCTTGTACTTGGTATTGACCGTATCGGTTTGAACCACATCATAAAAGCCACCCATTCCACCGGTGGGCACATTGGCCACAAGTTGCAGAGAGGCTCCTATCGGGCTTATGGCATACTGTGTCCAATTCGTAGCCCCCGAAATCCAGAGATCATTGGTCCTGGAAGTCATTGTGGATGCATACTGTGAATATGGCAATCCCTGTCCATTTCCATAGTTTACGCTGTAAGGCATTGCCCGGGAAATATCAAATTTGACTGGATTGCTTACTACCCCGCTTACCAGGGAGGTTTTCGTGGTTGTATAATACTCTCGATAGGGATTGAATAAGCTGCTCGGAACTGCCCGTCTGTAGAAGGTGAGATCAGAGCTGTACCAGGGGAAACTGGAAACAGGCGCATCCAGCCACTTCACCATGCCGGCAATTCCCGGGTCCATCACCCTGGAACGGTCGTAACTTGGTACGTATCCCCCTAACAGATAATCTTCTCCCCAGGCATTACCAATCAGCATACACGCGACCAGCGCGGTCATGCACAGCAAAATTCTGAAATATCTCATCTTTTCCCTGCCTCTTTAATTTTTTTTGTACATTCATTATCTAATTAGCTTGGGAGGGCAGGAGGAGGGCCCTCCCGAGGAGGTCTTAATGGCGAGCTTCAGATTTCCTTTCTCGCCAATATATCTTTCTCTTTCATAATTTATAGCCTTATTTCTCAGATACGGGCCATATTGGGATCATCTAGATAAGTGTTAATCATAACCGCAAGCCTATTATTCTCAAAGCCGGGCATGCTATTATGGCCATGAATGTGCAACGTTTCATAGAGGATGCCATCGAGGAAATCAGGCGCGATGTCCCGGGACGCGCCATCATAGGATTATCGGGTGGCGTGGACAGCTCGGTATGCGCCATGCTGGCCCATCGCGCCATCGGAGACCGCCTGGTTCCTGTTTATGTGGACTCAGGGCTCATGAGGCAGTTTGAGTCGGACCGAATCGAGCAGCTCTTCCAGGGCATCGGTCTGGTGCGCGTGAATGCTCATGACCGTTTTCTCAATGCTTTGAAAGGGGTTACGGACCCGGAAGAGAAGAGAATGATCGTAGGCGAGACCTTCATCCGTGTCTTTGAGGAGGAGTCACGTAAGATCGGCGGCGACTGCCTCATGCAGGGCACCATCTATCCGGACAGAATCGAGTCGGATGGGGGCATCAAAGCTCACCACAATGTGGGGGGCTTGCCCAGTTGCATGGATTTCAAGACCATAGTCGAGCCCCTGCGCGACCTTTACAAGGACGAGGTTCGCGAAGTGGCCCGGGCACTCGCCCTTCCCCAGGAGATCAGCGAGAGGATGCCTTATCCTGGACCTGGTTTGGCGGTACGCATAGTGGGCGAGGTCACAGCCGAGAAGCTGGATGTGGTACGCAAAGCCAACTCCATTGTAGAAGAAGAGGTCGAGAAATTCAATCCCTGGCAGGCTTTTGCTGCATTGCTTGGCAAAGCCACGGGCGTGAAAGGCGACGTTCGGGTCTACGGCTGGGTAGTGGCTGTTCGTTCTGTCTCATCGAGAGATGCCATGACTGCGGAAGCGATGGAGCTTCCCTGGGAGACACTCAAACGCATCTCCAGTCGCATAACCGGCGAGATTCCAACCGTTTCCAGAGTGGTTTATGATCTGACTCCCAAGCCGCCCGGGACAATCGAGTTTGAGTGAGAGTCTCTGGATGTCTCTATTCGCTCAATGAGCTATCAACCGCAAAACCTTTTTTGCAGGCATTGAATAGGGCATTTGCTTTGTGCTTTCTTGTATCAGGCTTCTCTTCCAGGGAACTCAAGAATTATCATTTCTACGAAAAACATTTGCCACTCCGGCCCGCGCAGCCTCTACTCTCCCGCAGCCGGGCCTGCATTTCCGCCAGCTCCACCTGGCCCTCCCGCTCGGCAGCGGCATCCAGAGCAGGGCCAAATCTCCTGACCTACAGCATGATTTTGAGATTGGTAGAATCGTAAACCGCTTTTCTCAAGCACTAAACCAAGCTCATGAGCGGATATTTCTTTTCTGCGTCGTACTCCAATTTGGCGCTCACGATCTCGCCCTCATAATCTATCTGCACCTGGGCGATTATCATTCGCCCCTCCAGCTCGCCGTATCCAAAGAAGTTCTCTTTCAGCATCTCTCGCTCTATGCGAACGCTCACCTTCTTCACATAAGGCTGGAGGAAGATGCTCTTTTCCATGGCCTCTTCCAGGCTTGCTGCCGTCTTCTGGCTCACCGGCGCTCCAACGAACTGGTGGTAGAGCGCCCCCAGCTTGATACCTGCCTCAAATGCGGCTATTTCTCTTTTCGTAGGCGTGAGATCACCACCGGACTTGTCAAATAAAGGGCGATAAGCGCTATGACTGCGAGAGTGGCATAAAGAATATCGTCCTGGCGGAAAAGGAACAATCCCACTACAAGAAAAATACCGCCCAGGATTATCATGACGCGAAGATCTCTGATCTTGGGATAGGAGATGCTGCTCACCATGAGCAGCGCTAAAAACAGCATGAGCACGATGGTCAGTGCCGGCCTGCCCAGGAGAACGCTGGCAGATAGCGCGATGCCGGCGGCAGGGATAGGAAGCCCCTCAAAGAACGCATCGCTTTTCCCGGAGACAACATTGAATCTGGCCAGGCGCAGTGTCCCACAGAGCAGGAAGAAGATGCCCAGCAGCCAGATGTGGGGCGGAAGATGAAAGGCGGTGATGGCAAGAAAAACAGGCGCTGTGCCAAAGGAGATCAGGTCTGCCAGAGAGTCCAAGTTGGCTCCCAGGGGACTGCCGCCCACCTTTCTGGCCAAAAACCCGTCCAGGCCGTCGGCCATTGCCGCCAGCAGTATGAACACCACGGCATACTGAGGATAAATGCCGCCCCAGGCTCCGCCCGCGGCAAGAAGTGCCAGAAACCCGAAAACAACATTCAGAAGCGTGAATAAGTCCGGCAGCCGAATAACCCGGAAGACATTCATGAACTCCTCACAGCAATCACGGTCTCTCCCGCCCTAACTTTGTCACCCTTATTTACGAGCAGACTGTATCCAATGGGAATGCTGACTTCCACCCTCGAGCCGAAGCGGATCATGCCTATTCTTTCTCCTCGCGAGACCTTATCTCCGGGATGGACGTAGCAGACAATCTCCCGGACCAGAGTCCCCGTAATCTGGCGAAGCTCCATGTCTCCGTCATCGGTCTCTAAATGCATCCTGTTCTGCTGATTCTTGCATGCCCTTCCCATAAAAGCAGGCAGATGAGTGCCTTTCCGGTATTCGATATTGCGCACAAAGCCATCCAGTGGAGCCCGGTTGACATGCACGTTGGAAGGACTCATAAATATGGTGATTCTGTCCGGCATAAGCTGGATGACCTTTCCATCTGCGGGCGATAGCATGCCTTCGCCACGCGGCAAGCGATCCGGGTCCCGGTGAAAGAAGATCATGAAGACGAAGCCCGCCAAAGCCACGGCTGACAGTAGCCAAATTCCTGCCGCAGCCAACCCGGCGGTAAGAAAAAAGGGGGCCGATACCCATACGGTTGAATCTCTTGCCAGTTTCATGCTGCACCTCCTCTTCTCGGTTTAATCTCTGCTGCAAGCTCATCAATGATTGATAAAAGCTCCGGCAAGAGCATAAATACCAGGTAAGATATAGCCAGGAGTGCTATTGTCGATCCCACCTTTGCAATGACATTATGAGCGATATCAAAGCTGTCTTCCCCAAACCAGCTCCATCCATAGGCCATGAGGACAAATCCATTTCTCACAATGTTCAAGAGATAGATGGAAAATGTTGATGCCGCTAGAGCCACAAGCTTGCGGCCTGGCGGTGCCTTAACCGATAAGATCAATCCGGCGAAGAGGGCAATGCTCTCAATGGCTGTGCAGGCCAGGATTATCTCGACCGATCGACCATTGAGGCTCATTATGTTCCCGCCTTCCATGGTCACGGGGACGGATAGGAATTGCAGCATCTTTGCGGTTATCTGGGTGGTAAATCCAATCAATGCCTCCTGAAGAGACTGTATTTCGGCAAATGGGAAATAGACAATCCCACAGACGGCAGCCGCATAACTCGCCCAATAGCATGCATTTGATGAAAAGCCTCTGCTCATCACAATCCAGGCCATGTAGAAGCTCAATAGAGCTGCTGCCAAAAAGAGAGCCACATTAAAGTAGTCCTCTATAGCCAGGTAATGCTTTATCTGGCCAAGCCAGAAGAATGCTAAGAGCCCCCATCCAGGAACTGCGATACGGCTGATCCTGGTCAGAACTGATGCCAGGAGCGAAGCCAGGCTAATCCAGAGCAGATAGGAAACCATCCATTCCAGCATCATCAATCTTAGAAGTACCACAGGTTTATTTAGCATTATCTACCAACAATAATTTGTTGGAATTCCAGGGTAGGCCCTGGGGATAGACCGATAGATAGGTTTGGTTAATTATGGATAAAAATGTTTTAGTTCTTATTTCTGCTGTATGCTTAATTTTAACAGCTTTTTCATCTGTACAGGCCGCAAATCTTCCTTTTGCCGCTCACCAAAAGATAGATCCTGAGCTTGCAGCGCTGCTCGCGGCAGAAGAGAATGTAAAGACCCCTGCAGAAAAGATCCCGGTAATTGTGATGTTCAAGTCGATCGACTATTCCGACCCAAACCATCTTATCCCGGAGGATCTCCTTTCCAACAGCCTGACCATTGGGCGCATTTATAGTCTCATCCCCGGTCTAGCAGGAGAAGCTACTGCCGATGCCATAAAAAAGATTGCAGAAAACGACCGGGTATCTGGAATCTATTTTGACGGCAGAACACAAATATCTTTACCAGAAGAATCTTCACCTGAAGAGAACTCAACTCTGGTAAAAGCGATCTCAGACGGAAAATATAGATCTCCCGCCCAGATTATAAGGGCAGACAGGCTTTGGGAAAAGGGAATTGACGGTCAGGGAATAAACGTGGCCGTAATCGATTCAGGCATAGATAAAAATCACCCCGACCTGATCGGCAAGGTAGTAGCTGAGAAGAATTTCCTGGCAGATGAGATCACTGCAGACGATCTGCTGGGACACGGAACAATGGTAGCCGGAATAATTGCCGGTTCAGGTGCGGCCTCCAATGGGAGATATAAGGGAATTGCTCCCGGAGCAAAGCTGATCAGTGTCAAAGTAATCGATGGCAAAGGGGACGGCAAAGTATCGGATATCATCGCGGGAATTGAGTGGGCTGTTTATAATGGGGCCGATGTCCTCTGTCTCAGCCTGGGTGGCATAAATCTTGGCGAGACCAATCCGCCCATAACCATGGCTGCGGACAATGCCGTGAGCGCCGGAGTCGTGGTCTGCGTGGCGGCAGGCAACCGCAACAGCAGCGAAACCAAAGGCCAGGTGTCAGGAACCTCCAGTAGCCAGGTTGGCCGGAGCGGGAGCGGGTCTCCTGTCCAGATATCCCAGACCAACGGGGCCAAAAAGGATGTGTATTATCTCCTCGTTCCCATCGTCCTGGCCCTACCACCAGGATTGATCGACTCTCCTGGTGATGGTGTAAAGGTAATCACGGTGGGTGCCGCAGATAGCAGCGGCCACATTGCCGGTTTTTCCGGTTCAGGGCCCACCAGAGATGATCGCATCAAACCCGATGTTGTGGCACCGGGTGTTGATATAATCTCGATTGTGCCTCTTGGCGTAAAGAGGCCAAAATCAGTCGATATTTATTATTCCAGCGAGTCGGGCACCAGCCTATCCGCACCGGTGGCGGCAGGCCTGTCAGCCTTGCTCTTGCAGGCAGACGGCAACCTCAGCGCGGCAGGCGTCAAGGCGGCTATGGCCCGGGGAGCAAGAAAACTAAATAGCACTCTGGGTGAAAGCTACGAAGAGTACTATCAGGGTGCAGGAATGCTGGATGCTCTTTCTTCCTATGAGCTGCTGCTAAATAATAGCAATATCTGTGGAGCGATTCCCGATTGCTGGACCGCCGGTCGATGGGCATACCTACCCGCAGGAAAAGGAGTATATGTAGGGCTGGATACGGGCGCGGACAGGCCGCAAAAGAAGATATACGCTCTTGCTCCGGGTGATGAAGACTGGAATTTGCGTTTTGTGTTCTTTTCCGATAAAGAGATAAAAAACCTCAAAACGTCCGTGCAAGGAGAGGTAGCTGATTGGGTAAGCCTGCAGCTCTTGCCCAAGACCGTTCTGGCCAACGATCAGAAGGTCTTTGCGGCATCGATGACTGTGCCGCAGGACGCCCTTCCTGGGATTTATAACGGCACCATCGAGATCACAAAAGAAGATGAGAATCTTCTCAGGATTCCCATCAGCGTGAATGTAGCCATGCCCTTGAATATCTCTCGAGGTGTGGGCAATATAGCAGGATCGCTTAACGGAAGCGAATGGCATTACTACTACCTGGTGATGATGCCTGGAACCACGGAGTTTGAAGCAACTTTAAATTGGCAGCAGGACGCTAACCTCGATCTCTTCCTACTCTCCCCCACCAGTGAGTATTACACCGGTGAGAATTTAACCCGGCTGGAGAAGAAGATGATACAAAGACCTTCTTCGGGAAGATGGCTTATTGCCGTGCACAGCGAGAATGCATCTCATCCGGCCAACTACACATTGCAGGTAGAACGGTCTCAGTTAGAGACGTCTCCCATCCGCTGGAATTTGGAGTCGGCGTCTGCCGGCACGAGCACGCAAATCCAGTTTGCACTCAGGAACCCCGGCCTGTCTCTGCATAACCTTAGCTATACCGGTATGATCGAAAACACCACGATTCTGGAATTTGAGGGCCATGTAGGATATAAAGAAACATGGAACAAAACCGTACATGTCACTGAGAGTACAAAGAAGATATCGGCAGAGTTAGGCTCTGTTGATGGCAGCAATGACAGCGAGGTTGCACTTGTATTCGAGAACCCTTCGGGCATTGCTAAAGAGGAGAATGCGGCTTTAGGATCCGGCGATATTGGTCCATTGGAAATCACCAATCCTGTGGTAGGCAACTGGACGCTAAAGGTTTACGGATACAAGGTTCCGATGGCAGGAAAGTCCTTTACAGTTCGTATTAAGGAATATGCAGAGGAAGAGTGGACCTGGATCAAGACCCGAGGCCCAGAAAGATTAGAGAGCGACTCCAATGGGACGGTGGTGGCCAATCTCACCATACCTGAAGGTACATCGCTTGCCAGGCAGGATGGATACATCAAGATATCTTCGGACAGTCACACATTTGAGATTCCTGTAAGCGTGACCATAGCCGGCAGCAGGCTGGTGGGCCTCACGAAAGAAGAGGCCATAGACCTCGACAACGACGGCCTCTTTGATGAGCTTACATTGGGCTTTGGTCTTAACATCACAGCACCTGGAGAGTTTCGGTTAAATGGAGTGCTGGCCGACTGTAGCGGCAGTTGGATTGGGACAATAGATCGCAGCTTTGCACTCAAAGAGAGTGGAAGCATATTGGTCAATGCCAGCGGCACCGATATTTGGCGCAGTGGCAAGTGCGGGCCGATGAAGATTCAAAATCTCATACTCTACGATAAGAGTGGAAGCTACATCGATCGATTCGATAAAGAGATCATCATAAACCGGGAGCCGAAAGAGTTTCAGCCACCTGCCGCCTACCTCAGCGGTGAGTATATCAACCTAACGACCCCCACCAGTATCGTCATTGGAGTAAATGTGACTGTCATCAAGCCCGGCCGCTATGAGCTGCAGGGCATCATTGTGGATGACGCAGGAGATGAGGTGGGAGAAGAGAGCGCAGAGGGCTATCTATCTGCCGGCAATGCTACAATGCTGCTGCAGTTTGATCCCATTCAGTTCATGAACCAGGGTGACGTCTCAGTGGTGCATCTGGTGGATCTGCTCCTGAGCCGTGAAGGACAGCCGCTGGAGAGAATGAATGAAGCCTGGAGCTCGCAGGATTTGGACCCGGAGGCATTTAAGGCCGGACAGGCCCCGAAGAGCAGCCCCTCCGGGCTTCCCGTGGTCAAGCTGGGCGGGGCAGAAGGGGTGCGGCTGGAGAAGGGCAGGGCGGTCATTTCCTGAGAGCTTTCTTTGCGCCTTTGGGCTATGAGCAAGATTCGTTTCGCTCGAAGGCTCGAAGGCGCTAAATCCCTGGTAATATGAAGTATGTTGAGTGAAAATCAGCACAGAAAAATCTGAGGGTAATAGTTGCATGGACAGAAAAAGGCTGATTAACCTATTGAGCCTGAATTCAGGCATTGCTACCGCCTGCATAATTTTCTTCTCGCCAGGATTGGTCGGAATAGTGATTGGGGGCAGTGCATTGGAAACCGCTCTTGGCATCACACTCATCTTCGTAAGCGGCGTCGGGTTAACCTACGGCAATTATAAGCTCCTTACCGTACCGGATGAAGTAATTCCACCCATTAAAATGACAATGGAAGATTATATTGAAACACTGAATATTCACAAGAGGCTCAAGACATTCGAAGTAACCGTTGACTTGCTGCTCGATCAGATTGAGCGGCTGCCAGCAGATGATCGTCGTCAATCAGCAGGGCGTAATGGCGACAGAGCTTGTGATCAGAAATAATAAGGAACTGATGCGCGGGGTAGAAAGGGCCAGAAATGTGACGATTAACGCTTTGCGGATCTCAGTGATGGTTGCCGGAGCACTCTATAACCAGAAGATTGTCCTGAAGAAGATTCAAATGCTCGATGAGGTCACGGATAATATCATCAGCAGCAACGCGCGAATGCTGAAGGGGCAAGGGGCGGAAATTCAGAAAAAATCAATGCAACCCGATATCTCTGTCGAGACGCTGAAGACTGCATTTGCCGATGTCATGGAAGCGTTCGATTCCATCAGCACCTATAAGCAGGAAGCTCTGCCCAAAATGCGGGATACGATCAATCAGTTCAAGGAATTGGCCGCCAAAGGCGAAGAACAGATTCAGCAGTTGGAGAAGGGCCATAAACTGGGGCTGTAGCTGAAAGAAGAGATATTCTAACAGTGGTCTCACCGCAGCTACCTGACCTCCCGAAAAGTTCAGGGGCACAAGTGTAGCGCCTGAAGAATATATCTCTGTTTTTTTGTCATTTCGGTGACTATTATCTGTCCGTCCGCAAGAGCAATTTTTCTCAATTTCTCCAATTGCATGAGAAGGAGTTCCACAGAATATTTATCGAGTATCTTTGTTTCCCTCATCATACTCATCAGTCGTGTCCTGATGATCATACTCAGGAAAGCAATGAAAATGAAGGCTCCTCGCTGTATCACGTGGGTAAGTTGAATTCTAGTGTTTAGCTTCCAAAATAACATAGCAATATTTTAATACTTGGTACTCAGTCTAATATCATGCCATTTGTGAGTGAGCGTCCTGCTTTGCAGTTAACTGAAGAAGAGCATGAGTACCTTAATAAAGCTAGCAAATCAAGAACGCTACCAGAAAGGGCTGTTGAGCGTTCCAAGATCCTTCTTGGATACTATGAGCGCAAATCAATTTCGCAAATTGCGAGAGACTTAGACACCAATAGGCCCAAAGTTGAGCGTACGATTGACAAGGCCTTTGCTTATGGAATTTGTGCGGCGTTGGAAGATATTCCAAGAAGTGGCAGACCGCGAAAAATATCCTCTGGCGCTAGGACATGGATCTTATCTCTTGCTTGCTCAAAACCACTAGATCATGTATATTCTTATGAATTATGGACACAACGATTATTAGCAGAGCATATCAAGAATCATTGTTGCGACCAAGGGTTTCCAGAATTATCAAAATTATCTCGTGGTACGGTCTCTAAAATACTTAGCGCGAGCAACGTAAAGCCCCATAAAATTTCGTCATACCTTGCACCAATTGATCCTGAATTTGAGCCAAAGAGCGTGGTCGTACTACATACCTACAAGCAGGTGGAATTGCTACAACAGATGTCTAAAGAAAAAAAGCCGCTCGATATGGTTATCATTTCATATGATGAGAAGCCGGGAATTCAAGCTATTGAAAATAAATATCCAGATCGAATGCCTGTATCAGGCAAATATGCAACGCTTTCTCGCGATTATGAATATGTGAGGCATGGCACAATATCTCTGCTTGCTGGAATTGACCTGCTAACTGGGATTGTGCATTATAGGATATTTGATCGGCATAGAAGTAGTGAGTTCATAGAATTCCTAAAATGTGTCGATTCAGCCTATCCAAGAGATATAAAAATAATTATTATTCTTGACAATGTTCGTGTGCATACTTCTAAGGAAACTAAGAACTATCTCAAAACAGTTCCGCAACGCTTTCATTTTGTCTTTACACCAAAGCATGCTTCTTGGCTAAATATAATCGAGAGCTTATTCAGCAAAATGACTCGAAGCATGCTGAGGGGTATTCGTGTATCATCCAAAAAAGAGTTGGAGGATCGCATGAGTCAATATATAGATGATATGAATGAAACTCCCACAATATTTAAATGGAAATACAAAATGGATAAAATGGCGGGAGGGATTGTTGTTGACAAGGAAGGCGGAGTGTTGATATGTTAATTTGGAACTGTAACACTAGTAGAAGTTGGTATAAAGACTTACCTGGCTACCCATGGAAATTAGCGAGGAGCCCATACTTTTCTATTCGGTGAAAAATTCATGGAGAAGGAGTTGAGCTTCGCCACGCAGTGCGTTCATGCCGTTGAAGGGCACAATCCTTTTGGCAACTCATGCCACCCTCTTTTACCAGACATCCGCCTACGTCTTTGAAAGCGCCGAAAAGGCCGCTTCGGCCTTCTCCGGCGGTTCGGGCTACAGGTACATACGCTCTGCGCCCAACACCCCCCACCCATGCAGCCTTCATCGAAAAGATCTGCTCTTTGGAGGGCGGGCCTGCCGGAGTCGCCTTCTCCTCAGGCATGGCAGCAGAGACGGCGCTCGTACTTTCCCTGTTCCAGAAGGGCGACCATCTGCTTACCGCTAAGTGCCACCAATCTGCATCTCCTTTGGATTTCGCGCACTTTCGTTTACGAATTCTGGCCCGGTTGCTGCAAAGGTTATCGAATCATCTCCCCAAATATGCAGATTTTCTAATAATTTTATGGGTTTTTGTCGATATTTTTTATTATTTAATCGGATATAGATAAATGTTTTATTGATATGTTTCGTTAACCTTTTACCATAGATATCATCAAAAACGAAAACGTTGAATCTGGATGACTTCCCTTTTCATGGATAAAATACATGTCTGTCAAAAAATTTAAATAGTAATCTTTTAGATACCCGGGTCTATAGAGATCTTGTTGATCGAGATATGATTATGATTTGCCGGCACATAGGGAGATGCAACTCATGGGAAGCGAAGAAGAGATTGAAGTATACGATATGCTGGATCGCTTTAAGGAATTTTACCCCGAAATAAATTCTGTTAAAAAGATATTGACACATTATCCCATTGCTTTGGGTGGGGAAGACAGCTTTGTCCAGGATTTCGCAGGAATACTTGCGGGAGGTTCTAGGGAGGCCAGGCAGATTTATAGGACTGCTGCCGATATTCAGGAAAAAGCTGCCCTGATATGGGCAAATATTAAAGATGCCGCTGATCCCTACTACAATCAGGCAATCTTCAATAATCTGCCGGATAATTTCTTGAATAAACTGCGCTCGATCCCTGCTTATAATAGAATATTTGGCAGCCTCGATTATGTGAATTGCGATCACTGCAGTTCAATCTTCGGTCCGGCTGCTTACTATGCCGACCTCATGAGGTTTGTGGACACCTGCATCAAGGACTCGAGAAATGCCAAAATTCCCACCGACTGTACTTTGAGATACAGGAGGCCGGACCTTGTTAAGATCCGTTTGGACTGCAGCAATTCAAATGATCTGGTTCCATCCATCGATCTCGTAAACGAGCTTTTGCAGGCCTTCCTGGAGACAACTGGAGACTATAATGATGCTTATAAAGTGGCTAACAATGCATTCTTTCCCCAATCTCTTCCCTTCAACCTGCCTCTTGAGCAGATCCATAGCTACCTGAAGAAATATGATACCAGCCTCTATCAAATATACCATGTCTTCGCAAAGCCGTTAAAAGTCAATTTATTTAATGATAATATAAATGGTCAAATGGCCAGAGAATTCCTGGAGCTATCTCCCAAAGATTTCGACCTCATTAAAACCGAGATCACCTCGCCTCAAGAAGTCATAAAATACTATGGTGATGTGGGTCTAACCGGCATAGATGGTTTGGAGAATGTGGATGTTCTCCTGGAACAGACGAAGCTGACACGTGAGGAGCTAAATGGACTGATCACCCAGAATTTAGGTCGCCATGAAATCAATGCAGGATTATCCAGGCTTTTCTTGATCAATAGCACAGGTGATGGTCTTGGTCCCTTGTCCATATCCCAGGATGAGGGTATCGGTTATGATAAACTGGAAAATCTCAGCCCCAGCAAACTGGACAGGCTTTATCGCTTCCTGAAGCTCTCCGGCAAGATTGGCTGGTCCTTTGTTGACCTGGACTGGTCTATCCGTTCCCTGCATGAGCCATATATCCCTGAAAGGGCGCTCAACTTCGATGGTATTGATGACTACGTTTACTGCCAAAATGCTTCTTCCTTGAGGTGTCTGACATTCGAGGATTTCACTATGGAATCCTGGATAAGCCCGGATAGCTCCGGCAGTAATGCTATACTGGGAATGCTTGTAACCCGGGACGCCAAGCAGTTGCATCTGCTTTTTGGAGTTAACCCCTCAAATAAACTGGTTTTTTGTGTTATGAAGCTGGAGGCACAGAATGGAAAAGCCGTGTCTGAGGTGATATTCGAGGCAGAAAGTAGTGACCTCATTCCTCTGGGCGTCTTTACTCATGTCGCTGTGACCGGAAAAGATAAAACGATATCGCTTTTCATTAATGGCAAGAAAGATACTGAGATAGATGCGCAGGTACTGAGCGCTTATCCTTTAGGCGGCACCGATCTGCCCGGCATTGACATGAACATGGGCAGAGACATCTTTGACAAATACTTCGATGGCATCATAAAAGAGGTTCGAATCTGGAAGAAAGCGCATAGTGAGACAGCTATTGAAGAAAACCGTTACCAGCGCTTCAGCGGTCAAGAAAATGATCTTGTCGGCTACTGGCCTCTGACTGAAGATGTCGGCTACTGGCCTTTGACAGAAGATCGGTGGAATTATCTTCCCGATCTCTCGCTAAATAGAATGCACGCAACGATGGGCAAAGAAGAGTTTACCGCCCAGCCGGCATGGGTATCTCGAGATCTTATCCTTGATCCTTTGCCCGGGAGAGAGGCAGATAGAAAATCTCTGCAATTCAACGGTTATGACCAGTACCTGGCGGGTTGGATTGGATTCGATAAGACAAGCGAGATCACAATAGAGGCAAGTATTGAAGCAGTTTCTCCATGGCGAAATGAATGTATTCTATGCATGATGGACGAATCGCAAAACGAAAAGCTTGCTTTGTGGGTTGATGATCAGGAGATGCTGAATTTCTCGGTCGCTCAGCTGGATACTCCGGTTAATAGCAGCGAAAAAATCTCCTTGGGCGAGCCGGTGCATATTTGCATTGTTTTAAAAGATGGTATAGTCCAGATTTATATAAATGGCGTACTTAATAATTCAGAAAATTTGCATAAAATCCTCGATCTGGAATTGAACAACGGTGAATTAAGAATTGGACAACGCTCTGATGATGAATATTTTGCTGGCAAGATTAAGGAGGTCCGTATCTGGGGCCGGGTTCGAACCATTGAAGAGATCAACTCCTATCTCTTCCGCCCCGTCCCTTCCTCTAACCTGGATCTGATCGGATACTGGCCGCTCGATGAAATTACTGATGGCATGGCCCCAGATCTTACCTACCATAAAAATCATCTCTACACGGGCGGCCTTCCCAAAGACTACAGGCCTTCCTGCGTGGTAACGGATCTTCTGCCTCTTTCTCAATCTCTTCCGGTGCCTGCTAGAGGAACGGTCCTGCAATTCGATGGAGACAACGATGTCATAGTTATCAAGAATCCAAAGAATTGGGGCATGGGCAGATACGAGCGCCTGACTTTAGAGCTGTGGTTCAATGCCTCTGCTAAAGGCGACCCTAACCGTAAACAGGTGATATTCTCCCAGGGAGATGCTGAGGCCGGACTATGCATATACCTCTACAATCTAATGATTCATGTTATAGAGTGGAATAATAGCTATGAAGGTTCGGCTCAGAATATACTCCCTCTGGATCGGTCACTCTTCAAAACATCATTTACCGATTACGGCAAATGGCACCATATAGCGTTGACTCACAATGAGTTCCCTAAGCAAATTGAAGAATACGCCAGTTTCCAGGTGGATGATTGTTTCTATACAAAAGAAGATATTGAATTCAAAGCATATCTGGACGGGACGCTTCTGCAAAATTACAGTGGAATCTATAAGGGATACAAGTTGAGTCCGGTCGGCGCCGCCTATCTTGGAGGTCTTGGCAAAGAAGGGAAGACCTGCTTTGATGATGCTTATTCCGATCATGATCATATCTACTTTTTTGCCGGCCAAATAGCAAATTTAGGGATATACAACAACATCAAATCGGTCGATGAGATAGCAGAAAGCAGATACTTTGCACCGGCGGTTACAGAAGATCTGATTACTTATATGCCCATGGATGAAGGAAAAGGATGGACGGTAAGTGGATGGGAAGAGGAGAACTTGCATATAGGCACCTTGCAGGATCGAAACATTGCTCTTGTTACGGATAAATCTGATCCTGAACTCATCAATATTTACTCGCATTACTCCTATCCCGGTCCTGTTGATGCCGCGTTATTGTGGAAGAATTATATTTATATGGGAAGGATGCGCTTCGCAGAAGAGAACGCTTCTGTCGGCGTTACATTCCTCAGTCTCCACCCGAAGGGCATCGACCAATGCTACCTGCTGGGAAGAGATGCCGATCACAGGACATTTTGTCTGTTTGCCCATCCATCCGGTGTTCATAATTTGAAAAGCTCCGATGCCGTTCAGGATAAAAGGGATTCGGGTATAGTGCCCCAACCTAATGTCTGGTACTATTTCCAGATCAGGGTAGAAGATACAGGCACCCGGACGAATATCAGCGCTAAAATCTGGCCTGAGACCGGCGTTATGCCGCCTGCACCCCAGATTGATGCCTACGATGAGAGCTGCATTAGATCAATTTCAGGAACGGTGGGTCTATGGACCGCAGGCACCAGTACAACCGAGAGACAATATGACAATCTGAGGTTATGGCCGAATAATATCATTGACCCAAGCCCTTCACAGCTTCTCTTAGACATAAACTTTGAGGCGGAATCCCAGGTTCCGGAGCCTGATAACTGGCTGGATGCAGAGGATCGCCAAAAGCTACCGGTCCAGGGTGGATTATTCAAGCAGATAAGTGTCTTGGGAGGTGTCGGAGGAGAGACTGCCTTTGGAACAGACAGTACAGATTTGAACATCCACTCCTACTATAATCCCGTAAATGCAATTGTCAATCCATTAACCTGGAATAATTATATTTATCAGGGCAGGATGCGTATCTCTGATAAGGACAGCGGCATTGGAGTGATATTCCTCAGCCGTCAGCCAGAAGGTATTGATCAATACTATGGGCTGGTTCGGGATGAGGTAAGCCGTACCTTCCATCTGGTGGCCCACCCCCAGAATATTCAGAATGTTAAGAGTTCTGATTTAACCCAGGACAAAAGAGACTCAGGGATTGATCCACAACCTAACTCTTGGTACCGTTTCCTGATAGAAGTACAGGATACGGGGGATCGGACCAGAATCAAAGCCAAGATCTGGCCTGAATTTGCGGCGATCAGTCCTGGCTATGTGATCGATGCATACGATGATAGCTGTATTCGCATTACATCAGGCACGGTTGGTGTTTGGGCTTCGGGGATCGGCTCAAAGTATTATAGCAGCCTGAGTGTTTGCAGGGATTTCCTCCTATCTGAGAACTTCGATTCATACTCTGCTAATCAGGACCCGTTAAACTGGAGGGACACCAAGGAGAATGGTAGCAACGACGAAGACAATAGCCTCTTCAAGACATTTTCCTCAGATGGCAATATGGTCTTTGGGACAAAATCTTCGAAGGATCTTATACACTCGCATTGTGCTTTAGCCGTCAGCGCGAACTGGAAGAATTACACATACACAGGCAGGATGCGAATAGGAGACTCTACAAGCACCAAATTAGGCGGCATAGGTGTCACTTTCCTCAGCCAGTTTAGAGTTGGCCAGTTAGCCAATCCCGGATACTATGCATTATTGTACAATCCCAGTGATATGTTGATGAACAGGTTCTATGTTTCATCAAGCCCGATAGGAACGGCTCTGCCGTTAAAAGGAAAGCCCGTTTTTAATCTGATACCCAAAAAAAATACCTGGTACCGTTTCCTGATTGTTGTGGAGGATACAGGGAGCAGAACAAACATCAAAGTCAAGATTTGGCCTGAGTCCGGAGACGAACCTGCAGACTACCAGATCGATGCCTATGATGACGGCATCCGTCGCTTAAGGAGCGGCACGGTTGGTGTCATGTCCATGAAACCCGGATCCAATTACTTTGATGATCTGGAAGTTGTTGGAACTGTGTTTCTCTCAGATAAGTCACCGCTTGAGAGCTGGCATGATGTGACTATGCGCGTCTATCAAAGCGGTGATAGTGTCGATGACCTCTTCAAATCCGTTGATCTGCTCGACAACGCTCCTCGCTGGGTTGCCATCCCTAATAGTGATAACAATTCCCAATATCCCGTCCTGCTGCGCCCTCTAAGCAAGAGAGCCATGGAGTTCGACGGTCTGCATAAGTATCTTTCCGCAGATCATTTTGAGACTGCCTTTTTGAGCCAGTTTACAATTGAGGCCTGGATCTGGATCAGTCCCTCTGCGATTCGAGAAAGCTCGATCATCAGCTTCACCGGAAAGGATCCGAACGGAGATGAAACAATCGTTGTCTTTGGCATAGATGACTACGGTAATCTCCGGTTAATGCATAAGCAGCTTGGCATAGTATCCCAATTATCCGTCTCCAGCGGAAAAACATTGCAGATAGAGAAGTTCTGCCATGTTGCAGTGAGCATCAAGGGCAGTGGCACAAATCGCGTCTCTTTCTTCATGGACGGAGAGCTGATCAACACCGTGTCCAATCTGAGCCAGAGCAATATATTTGGCTCAATTGCGGTTCGATTAGATATCGGCAAAGGCATAGACGGCATGTTCAGCCAATACTTACATGGCAAAATAAAAGAGGTAAGGATATGGAATATTGCTCGAAGCACAGAGGACATAGTATACTCTATGTATCAGCGGCCGATCGAATCTGCTGATCTTATCGGTTACTGGTCCCTGGGAGAGGATGATGCAGATGTGGCGAGCGATCTCTCCGGCAATGGGCATTTCATGAGGCTGGGCGGCCTGGAGGAAGATCGCTCCCCTGAGTTGATCGATCCTGAGCCTGACGGATTCTGGAATTCCAATCGCCATGTTCTGGATTTCAATGGCACCAGCGATATGATCCCGCTGACATATGGAGCTGAAAATGCCATTTTGCAGCGTCGTACTGTAGAGGTCTGGTTTAGGGTGGAGGACAAGGCCATATCCCGGCAAAAACAGGTCATATATCAAGAAGGAGATGACCAGTGCGGACTGGCCATCTATATTTGCGACAGCTCTCTGTACTTTGGCGGCTACAACCTGTCGGAGAACCGGTGGAAAGGTACGTGGCTGCATACTGACCGGATTGAATCGGGCCGGTGGCATCACGCGGCTCTTGTCCTGGATGGCAGGACGCAGCTTCGGGACGAATCTCTCCAGGCCTATCTGGATGGAAAGCGGATAGATGAGGGCCCGGCTTCTCAGTTGCAGGCAGAAAATATTTCCATCTCTTTGGGCGGATTAAGGGGTCCAATCAAGTTTCATGATACTCCCGATGGCGAGAGTATAAGCGCCCCCGGACATTACTTCCTGGGCCAAATATTGAGTCTAAGGGTATGGAAGATCGCAAGGACTGCCGAGCAGATCCGGGATAGCATTTACAGCCTGCCTGGCAATTCTCCTGGATTGCAGCATAATGGCAGAGCCCGTAATATGAGCTGGGTGCTCGATCATATTACCTATACGTGGGACACGGATATATCAGAGAAAACAGCCGTTTCAAAAGAAATTAATCCAGAAGATCTCTTGAATCTTGATCTATGGTGGGAGTCAGACCGTGTCGATTCATATGTCCGTACCATCAATGATCTGTCCGACAAAGGTCATATTGCTACATACGCCGTGGGACAGCTTCAGCCCATAAAACTTCCCGGGAAATATGCTCTTCCGGTAATTTCTCTCGAAGCATCTACGATGGACGGATTAGCTGAGATCAAGCGTCTTCAGGAGCAATACTCGCAGCCCATTGATCGCTTGACCGCTTTATGGTATAGCATCAATTACATGGGAAAGGATGATCAAGCCACGCTCTTTGACCGTATCTTCAACCCCAAAGGTACGGTGATTGAACACTGGGACTATTGTCTTGATCAGCCCATGAGATGGGATAAGAGCGGAGAGGAAGATCGCCGGCGTGATAGTCAGATACGCTCGCGCCTGATGGGAGCTTTGCGCTTATCTAATGAGGATCTCAATCTCATCGTCGAATACCTGAGCGGCGAGGACGAGGATATCATCGAACTGGACACGGATTATCTGACCAGATTATTCCGGCTTTCGGGACTTGCCGGGATGCTGCATTTTAGCGTCAAGGATCTTCTCTTGGCGCTGGAAATGCAGGGCAAGACCTCGGTAGATTCTCTTGCAGATGTTCTGGATGTCTGCAGCTTTGCAGAGTGGCTGAATGGCATAGGTTTGAATGTGACCGATCTGATCTTCCTCACCCATGATGCAAACGTTCCAGAGGGCGCACTCACCCTCTACAGCGAGGGAGATCTTCTATCCATGGCCAAGAGCCTCTTTGATCAATCGTCAACCTTCCTTATCAATGGCAAATCATTCGTGTCCGACCTTTTGAGCGAGGCTCAATCCGCGGACATATTCTCCTTCCTGCAGAGCAACGGGGTAATCAACATCATTGGAGCTGTGACTGCCAATTACTGGGAGCAACTCGATCTAACTGGTCTGCTGGAAGATCTGGCAAGTCTTGAGAACTGGATGGTCAATTTCGATACATTAAAGGCTGAATTCGACAAAATCAGGGCGGGTTTGGGAAATGAGATCATAGCGAGACTGCAGGCCCCGTCCCACAAATTTATCGATGAATTTGGCCTGGTGCTGGAAATGTCCGGCGGCTACGGCAAAGATAGTCTGATGACCATCTTCGACGGCCAAACTCCAGAAACCAAAATCCTGGATATGCTGCCCAGAGTTACCGAGATCCTGGAGCTTCGGAAAGCAATTCAAGACCAGATTCTGGATACAGATGGGCCGGTCCGCACCGTTCTGAGAAATTCAATCGACCGCGCAGAAAGCGCCTTATATTCCGAGCTGGCCGGCCTTTTCCAGGTCAAGATTGAGATGATAGCGGTTGCATCAGGATATCTCACCAAGATGCTGGTGATGGATGTATCTCATCTGCTCATCTATTTGAAAGACTTCCTCGAATCTGGGCTTGTAGCCGGGGAGCTTGAGGTCTGTCTTTTCAAACTGAGCAAGTTGATCTACCTGGCCAATGCCTTTGAGCTGACGGCGGAGGAGATGGAAGCACTGCTCATGAATCCCGAGCATTTCAGTGTTGACAATTGCCTGCAACCATCTTTTCAGGATCTTGATAATCTTGGCGGCTTTAAGCAGCTCCAATCGGATTTTGGCGACACGCAGAGCAAGCTGATCGATCTCTTGAGTTTGAACCATGATGATAAGCCTGTAATCGAAGAAGCACTCTGGGATCTGGCGGGCTGGGATCCACGCCAGTTGAGATCCCTGGCTACCTATTTTGAGGTAACGAGCTATAACAGGATTCCGGCTCTCTCCCGCCTCAAGGGCTGTTTTGATATTGCTCAAAGCATGCAGGCAGGCATCGACCTTCTCATCCAGCTCGCAGATACCTCTTCATTGGAATCTGACGAAGAATACGACTTCTACAGCAGGCAGGCCCCCGGTCTGCTGGAGGTGCTGCGCGCCGGATACACCGAGGAGGAGTGGCCGGATGCGTATAAGCCGGTACATGACGAACTGGCAGTGAAATGCCGGGACGCCCTGCTCGATCTGGCTCTCCTGAAGCTGCCTATGTACTGGCAGGAGTATATTTTCTGCTGGGATAGCATTCCGGGCGATGATGTTGATCTGCTCAAAATATTCCTGGGGCGTGATCTGCAACAAAGCTGGGTTGACGATGAAAAAGTCACAGTCAGCAAAAAGGATAGCAAGACTATTGAAATCACATTGGACGAAAATAGTGCAATTATATCCATCGTCAAAGAAGCGACTTTGGATGAGCAAGGGACGGCAACTCTCACCACAAGCGATGGGCTGAATTTGACACTGATCACCAAGTTCGAAAAAGACAAATTAAACAACGGCGTATTGAACATATACCGAGAGAATATGTTCCGGAAAGGCCCGGATATCTATCACGAGTACTTCCTCCTTGATCTGCAGGTGGGAAGCGAGATGGAGACCTCCCGCATCGTGCAGGCCACCGCTGCCTTGCAGTTCTACATACAGCGATGCTTGATGAATCTGGAAGCGGGATTCGACCCGTCCACCATTCCCTTGCAGGAATGGGAGTGGGTGAAGAACTACCGGGTCTGGGAAGCCAATCGCAAGGTCTTCCTCTATCCTGAGAACTATATCGAGCCGGAGCTGCGGGACACCAAGACGCCTTTCTTCGAGGATCTGGAACAGGAGCTGATGCAATCCGACATCAGCCAGGATTCCGTGGAATCGGCATATGTCCACTACCTGGAGAAGTTTGCTGAGGTTGCCAACCTCAGGATTGTGGGAAGCTATCTGCATGTCGATCTGGATGACATAAATCGCCCGGAGTTCCTTTATCTGGTAGGTAAAACCAGGACACAGCCCGGATTATTCTATTTGAGGCAACGCATAAAGGATCAATCTGGCGAACGATGGTTGTCCTGGAAGAAGATAGATCTGGCAATGAACTCCGACTTTGTAACGCCTGTATATGCTTTTGGCAAGCTGTTCCTTTTCTGGATGGAGTTTACCAAGTCCAAGAAGGCTGTTGGGACCGATGGCAAAACTGAAGACGTCTACAAGCCCTCTGTAAAATACTCCTACTTCAACTTCAGCCAGGAATGGAAGCCGCCCCAATCCTGGATAGAGCTGGAAAATGTAGAATTATCTGAAACAGATCACAATCTTGCAATCTGGCAGAGAGTCTTTGCTCAGAGGATAGTGGATCTGTCGCTTCCTGATATTTCCTCCCAGGATGATGAAGAAAAGGATGCTATGGTGCTGCGGATCGATGAAGAGACATTCATTGAAAAGACTGTCAAAGAATTTGATATGGCTACAATCACCTGGGAGTTCTGGGTGAGGTTCGAGAATAAAAATTCTGTCGGATGGCCAGATTCGGTCACAAGTGGAGATTGCACGCGATCTGCTACATTATTCAGCTATGGTGAAGGATCTTTGTTGGCAGATGCCACAAATAACGTGATTGTATTTCCCTCATACCAGCAAAAAGTTGATGAAGCAACTTATGTAGCAGGAAAGACTGCAACAGCACTGAGTTTGATCAACAGTGCCCAGTACTCTGCGGGAGCGACTTATGAAGAGCAGGCAAGAGCCAAGGCAGATACTGCAACATTTGATGCTCACGTCGATGTGGCGCAAAAGGCATTGTCTGCGAAGAACGCCGCCAATGTTGCAGCACAAATAATATTGGATGCGGCTACTGCCAGAGCTGCAGCTGATGATGCCAAAGCGTATTATGATGGCCTGAATGATAGTGATCCAAATAAAGAGGCCGCATTTAATGAATGGAAGAGGCTCGATGATATTGCCGTTGGCCTGGAAGCGCAAGTAGCGCCTGCCGAGCTTGACGCCCAGCAAAAGGCCACAGAGGCAGATAATGCCGCCCAAGCAGCGTTAAATGCCGAGAAGGCAAAGCCCAAGTGGTATTCAAAAAATATCATCATCAGCTTCAGCTTCAAAGTCTCTGATTTAAGTCCCCTTGAAGTTGAGGTCGATTTCGATTCCTGGAATCATATAGCCATTCTCCAGCAGGTAACAAACAGCACCCATTATCTGAATATCTATAAAAATGGCGAATCGATTTTAAAACGGACCCGGACTGATTTGAGCGCCATGCCGCAAGGAGAAATCCTGGTTGTCGGCAAGCAGGATGCGAACGTCTTGGATGCGTTCTCCACACAGATGAGCGAGCTACGGCTCTGGGGCCAGGAGCGTTCTCAGACGGAAATCAAGGAAAATATGAGAACGAGAATACCGGTGGCTACGGGCCTATTCTGTTTGCCTCTTAACAAAGCAGAAAAGGACTGTATTATGGTGGTTGTCTCCTCACCGGGATTCAACTTCACACTTTTGCCCTTGAATAAAGTGCTGGCCCGCATAGCTGGAAGAGAGAGGCTTATACTGTTTTTCGGAGACCAGATAGCCAGCTTGAGAAATAACCTCGAGGATAAGAGCTTTAAGCTCACCTTGGAGCCGAACTGGAATCAGGTGGTCCTGGATGTCAATCTCAGCTACAATGCCAATTTATCTGGGTCGTCCAACGCGGTACTACATCTGGTTGAGACCAACGGTATGTCAATCAACGACTTCGCTACCAGCGATGCGGAGCTAATGGCGAGGCCAATTATTCTGCCGGTAAATTATGTCGACGAGGCAAAATTCCTGCTCAAAGACTTAGAAGGAACGGAATGCTCCTTTTTCGATGTAAATAACCAGCCAGGATGTTACATCGTTAATTCCGGTGACGAGGAACTGCTGGCCAGGGTAATAATTACGGATTTGGCGAATGACCAGGTCCTATCCATACCAACCACCGCTGAAATAATGAAAGTGGATTACGGCAACGTACCGGCCAAAGGCGGAGAGCCTCAGGAGCTTTCGGTCACCTTTGAGCTTGAGTACGACAACCCACTCTTGGCCCAGACATCCCGGATCTTATCCAGAGACATAGGAATAACAAGGGTGGTTGCAGTGGCGCTGTCTCCTGCCGGCAGTAAAGTCGTTTGTGCCGAAGATCCTGGGGATCATTATGGATTCGTCCTTGGCAGAATTACTCAAATAGATCTGCCTACCAATCAGAAGAAAACAACCCCCTTGGCGAAATATTTGGGATTCTTTTTCGCAGGCTGCAGCGCCATAGCCTTGACTGCGAACGGCAAATTGGCGGCAACTATTGATACAGCTTTCGATATGTTTAGCGGCTTGGGGGGCATATTCACTCTGTGGGATTGCGAAAGCGGAAGGTCTTTGAGAACCGTAAATCCAGGATACCTGGAACTCACTTCTTTGTTGGCTGTATCAGATAACGCCAATATTGTTGTCTCGGCCACTAGAAACGATCACAAACTCTTGGTGTGGTATGTCAATGATGGTAGCAGCATTTCCCTGCCGGGTGCTCATACAGACAGTATTTGCGGACTGGCTGTGACAGCGGATGGATCAAAAGCGGTATCTACATCTAGAGATGGCACTCTAAGGCTATGGGATCTTGAATCCAGGTCTCTGATAAAAACGCTATCTGGACATGTCTGTGGTGAATCTGATGCAATCGCAATTTCAGATGACGCCACCAGGGCGGTATGTGTGCAGTCCGGCAGAAAACTCGGTATATGGGATCTGATAAATGGAACTCTGGTAGAAATTGGAGACGGGCCTGGAGGTCATACCGATTCCATTAGCTCACTATGCATCTTCAAGACGAACAGTGGCAAGTATAGGATTATATCCGGATCGAGAGATAAAACCGTCAAATTATGGGATGCAGAAAATAGTGCTCTTCTTAAGACTTTTGAAGGGCATAGCCAGATGGTGACCGCGGTCTGTGTCCGGAATGATATGGCTGTATCTATCTCTAACGACAGGACTCTAAAAGTATGGTCTTTATCTGAGGTGCCTGAAGAGCCCAGGAAGATAGAATTTGCATTCGAGAGATTGAGCACCTATGCCGTTCATAAGCTCAGTGAGAATCTATTCACGGGCGGCTTCGACGGGCTGCTCAGCATAAACTCGCAAGAAAACCGTGGAACTGGACTTCTGGAATATCTATCGTAACCCAGGAATGAGGCCCTAGTCCCACGCAGTCTAAACCCACATACGAAAGCACAATCGATTTCAAGGGAGCACATATCGCCTCTATTATGAGGAGGTCTTCTTCCACATACCTTTCCTGATCGCCAACAAGCTCAACTCCAATCAGAAGTTCGAAGAGGCGCAAAGGTGGTATCATTACATCTTCAATCCCACCGCCAATGATGAGACAGATGGCAACGGTAGCAGCAAAGACAGGTACTGGAGATATCTGCCCTTCAAGGAAGGATCACTTCGAGAGCTTGAAGACGCTTCTCACCTACGGGCCGGCTCTGGCAGCCTATCGGGAGGATCCCTTCGATCCACATGCCATTGCGGCGCTGCGCATGACCGCCTACAAGAAGGCAGTGGTCATGAAGTACATCGACAACCTGCTGGACTGGGGAGACGCCCTTTTTATGCAGGACAGTCGTGAGTCCATAAATGAGGCGGTTGGTCTCTATGTGCTGGCCTACAATCTGCTTGGGCCGAGGCCAAAGTCCAAGATCATCAAGAGGTTCAAAGAGATGGGCACCTACGAGGATTTCATCAAGGATTATGATGATTCCGAGTTCTTAACTGAGGTGGAAAAGAAGGCGTCAGGCAGCGTAGGCCCTGCCTATACAAGCCCTCACAGTAACATCATTACAGACTTTTGCGTGCCTGAGAACGAGAAGTTCATAGGCTACTGGGATCTGGTAGAGGATAGAATGTTCAAGATCAGACACAGCCAGAACTTCGAGGGCGTCTACCGGCAGCTTGCCCTGTTCTCGCCACCAATCGAGCCCATGGATCTGGTGGGGCCGTGGCATCAGGAGCGGGTATTGGTGGGGCTCTCGCCGAACTGAACATGGCCGTGCCCCATTATCGCTATCCAATTGTAGTGGGCATGGCCAAGGAGATGGCTGCCAATGCCGTCAGCCTGGGCTCGGCACTCCTGGATGCAATCGAGAAGAAAGATGCAGAAAAACTAGCGTACATTCAGAATACTCAAGAAGAGACTTTATTGAAGCTGCAGACAACGAGCAAATATAGAGATATTGAAGAAGCAACAAAGTCGAAGGCTGCTATAGAAGAGAGCAGAGCGAGGACCGAGGAGAAGAAGAGTTACTATGAGGGTCTATGGAACGAAAACTGGAATGGCTATGAAATAGCTGCATATACCCTGTCATCCATCAGCCTGGCAGGATATCCCATAGATATGGCTTTCAGGATTACTAAGGCGATTTTGGCACTAGCAGAAATCGAAGTAGAGGTTGGCTTCTCGGGAATTGGGCCACATAATGTCGTAAAAAAGAAAGTGATTACTGATGGTACGGCAGAGGCAATTGCAGAAGCAACGGAGGCAGGAATAGAGTTAGTCCAGCATATTGCGGAGCTTATTGAAACCGCAAGCGAAAGAGTGCGCAGGAGAGCAGAATGGGATCAAGAGAAGAAAGAGGCCGAATCGGAGATCAGAGAAATAGACATTCAATTGCAGATAGCTCAATCGCAAATAGATCAAGCAAATCGTTAGAAGTTGCAGCTCCATGAGCAGACGATTCAATTTAACAAGGATATAGCGTACTTCTACCGCAGCAAGTTCTCCAATGAAGCTCTCTATAACTGGATGATTAGCAGGCTGTCCGCTCTCTACTTCCAGTCCTACAAAACCGCCTATGATATGGCCAAGTCTGCGGAAAAGTGCCTGCAGTACGATATACCTTCCACTCAGACCTATATCACTTCGACTCACTGGGACAGCCTGAGAAAGGGCCTGCTGGCAGGAGAGTCTCTACTGCTACAGATAGATCAAATGGAGAAGTCACACCTGGCCCAGGACAGCCGCTTCATCGAGATTGAGAAGACCATCTCCATGAAGAATACCTTCCCTGCAGCGTTACTGCTGCTCATAGCTAAGGGGGCCTGCGAATTCAAGCTCAAAGAGGAGATCTTCGACCAGGACTATCCCGGTCACTACTTCCGGGTGATAAAGACCATAGAGCTGACCGTTGTCACGCAACTGGAGCTTGAGCCCTATCAGTCTGTCAATGTGACGCTGATTCAACTGGGCAACAAGACTTTGCTCACTCCGGACATCAATGGCGTGAAGTATCTCATGGGCAAGGAAGAACAGTCAGACTCGGTGAGGGTGAACTGGAGGGCAAACCAGCAGGTAGCCGTCTCCCGAGTCAATGAGAGAGATGCAGGCATGTTCTGCATGGACTTCATGTTCGACAATAGGTACTTCCCCTTCGAGGGCACGGGACTTGTCTCATCCTGGAGGCTGGAGATACCCCAGGGAACCAATCCTGATCTCTTAGCCAATAACATCCTGAATATCGATGATGTGCTCATTCACATCCGGTATACAGCAAAGAGCGATCGCGGAAAGTTCAAGACGGAAGTGGAAAAGGCGCTGCGCCAGTAGCATGGCTGCAGGACGGATAAGGGCGCAAAGGCAGGATAATTGGCTATGCAATGCCGGGCGATTTTTTCCCGGCATTCTTTTTTGAGAAAAAGATCATGAAACCAGATATACTCCCACTACTATCAAGAGAATGGCGATGGTCTTCAGGGCCGTCGTCTTTCTATCCAGCTCTTCCACCAGAATTCCCGGAACAAACACTCCCAGAAGGATGACGTAGACCAGGGTTATGAAGGGCTGAAGGGCAGCCACGCTGGAGACCAGGGCTACAGAGCCTGCGGCATAGGCAAAGATGAAGGCTCCCCTGCCCAGGAAGTCGAAGAGTTCGTTTGCCAGGAGGGCTGAGAGCAGAAACGGACCGCCCCGGAAATAAGCAAAAAACTCTCTTCGAACCGGCTCATGCCATAAAAACGGCAACACAGCCAGCAGACTGCCCAGAGACGACCAGAGAATCAAATGCCATTCATTCATGAAGGCGAGAAGGTACTTGGCTGTCAGAGCATAGGCGGCAGTGAAGACCCAGAAGACGGTCATGTACCTCAGAGCCGGGGAGAAGATAGCAGGTCCGGCTTCCTGCGCCGGCCGGTAGGATATTAATAAGGCACTGCAGACCAGCAGAGCGCATCCCACATAGTCTTTTGTGGCAAGAGTCTCCCCTAAAAAGAGAAATGCCCCCAGAAAGACGAAGACTGGAAAGACGAATACCATAGCTGCCACCCGGCTCGTCTCCTCCATTTGAAGGGCGAAAAGGTAGGCAGCCCAGAGGATCATGCACATGCCTGCCCAGCATGAATTTATCGATGACTCCGGTAACGGCGAGAGCAGACGCACCCAATAGAGAGAGTAAAAGCCAGTCCACAATTTTCAACTCTGAGCGGGAGTGAGTTATAGATTTCTCATTGGTTTACGACTTTACCCACTGAATCGAGCCTGATCCGGATCACGGGAATGTCTCCTATCTTCTCCTGCACTACTTTATCCGTTGCCGTCTTTGGATCGAATTCGTACATGGAGCGATTAAGGCCGCTCCCCATCAGGATCTGCCTTATTGCCTGCAGCTTTTCTGCCGTGTCATGGATCTCTTCTCCATGTCCGGAGAAGCGGCCTTCCGGCAGGAGCACTTCAATCTTTGGATGGGCCAGAAGGTTCAGGTACCACTGTCCTCTCATCTCTTTTCCCTGATAGCAATAGATATTCGGCCCGATCCGGGCGTAGCTCAAAGGGGTATAACGAATCTTTCCGGTCTTTCTGCCGGTTATCCTCAGCACCATAATATCTCCTGTTAGGGGGTTGGATACGAACCGTCCCCAGCCTCTCCGAAATGCCGGGACTACAATAAATCGATTGACAAACCGAAAAAAAGCTCTTAGAACTGATCTCTTGTCCATTCATCTCCTCCTTTCTGCTCAGATGCTTCTTTTCGTTTATGCATATGCTAATATTTTAGTTTAGCCTTTGTGCGGCCATACTTTCCGGCGACAAGCGAGATGCCTGGATGAAAGGATAGCTATATTTGGGGGAGATGATCAATTATGTTTTGATGATCCAGAGGAGACTTATGCAACTGATCTGCAGCAGGCATCGTGCATTACTGACGGCTATGTTGAGGAGAGTTGGGCCGTTTTGAAAAACCTGGTAGTCCAAGACAAGGTCCTTCAGGTGATCTAGCAGGAGCTGCTGGAACTAAAGAAAGAGACAGCCAAACATTTTGAGAATGAATTATGAAATCAGGCTGCAGCCAGAGATGGCTCTGCAGCGATCCGATCGCAGAAGGCTTTGACCTGTGCTTCATCCATGCTGTTCTTGGGAATGACCATGACTTGATACCCGTCGCTCTCCAGCCTGTTAATCAGGTCTCGAAACTGGCTCATGGCTACTTTGACCTGCTTAGTCAGGTCCGGCATCTTTAGAATGACTATCTTAATTGAAGGAATGACTGCGTCCACGACATAACCCCAGCGGGTGGGACGGTGCATCAGCACAACTATTCCTCTCTTTCCTAACTCAGATATAATGCCGTCAAACTTCGCTATGTCTTGATTCTCTGGTTGCTTCATTTCGACTCTACCCCATGCCCGATCTCTAATTCATTCTAATGAATATGCATTATTTCATCCATTATATCAAAAAATTGAGAGGGCATGAATCATCTGGCCTTTCGTCCGAGTTTCTCGTTATCTACGAACGCTGCCCTCTTATTTATAGATAATTAAGAAATATTGAATGTTCAGTATCTGCCGGATGATCGGGCAGGTCTGTGCTTCTGATAACATTCGCTACAGTATACCGGCCTAGACCCGTCCGGTTTGAAGGGCACTTGTGTCTGTTTGCCGCATTCTGAACATGTAACGTCTGTCATTTCTCTAGGACCGCTGTTGTAGCCACTTCTGCTGCTTCCGCTGTTCTCATATTTTCTTTCAAACATTTAATTCACTTACCTTTTGGATCGATTCAAGGAATCGAAACCGCTCCCGAAAACATCTCAACAAATCACTTTGAATCGACGAATCCAGCATCACTTAAAGAACCGTTCAGCTTATATACTTGCCGGTTCGACTAAAAAGGTTTAGTTCGGCAGCTTTATTCTTTGCTTTTTTCCTACCTTCTCTTGGTTATAATGGAGAGTATATCGTTGTCTTTGAGTTCATGTTCCAGTCCCACTGATTGACCGGGGAACTTGGCGCTCTTGCCCCAGACCAGGGCATAGCGGAAGAGATTCACGAAGTCACGATGAAGATGCTCGCATACCGATTTGACGCTGCTTCCATCCAAGAGTACCAATGGCTCTTGCAGGTCTGCTTTACCACCTTTCGGCTTGAGGTAGACGCGAATAAAGCCCAGCCGTTCGTAAATAAGATCCTTTAAATCTTCCAGGCCCTGGGTGGTGGCGCAAGAGATGGGTAGATAATCCCTTCCCAGATTTTCTTTTATCATGGTTTCTACATCTCCGAATCGAAGGTCGAATTTATTTATAGCCACCACGGAAGGGATATAAACCCTGTTTCCGGCTAAAAAATCCACCAGGCTGTCGGTATCGATGTCTTCGCGGATGGTGACACCGGCATTGACAATTCCATAGGCCCGAATGATGTCCGCGATCTCAAACTCCGTCATGCGGGTGAGCTGAACAGTGCTGCGTATGATTATGCCGCCTTTCCTGTCCTGTGTGATGTGAATATTGGGTGGCTGTTTGTCCAGTCGGATCCCTGCCTCGTAAAGCTCGCGCTCCAGAATATCCAGCCTGTAGTTGAAGACGTCACCTAATAGTAATATTATATCTGCGGCGCGAGCTGCTGTTATGACCTCTCTGCCCCGCCCCTTGCCCCTGGCAGCCCCCTTGATAATGCCCGGCATATCCAGTATCTGGATTTCAGCTCCTTTATATTTCATGACCCCGGGAATGACCTCCAGGGTAGTGAATTGGTATGCGGCAACCTCTGATTTGGAGCCGGTCAGGTAGTTGAGCAGACTTGACTTTCCGACGGATGGAAAGCCCACCAGGGCCACAGTTGCATCTCCAGACTTCTTGATGTAGTATCTTCTACCACCGCCTCCGCCTTTGATCTTCTGAAGCTCTTGCTGCGCCTTTAGCTTCGCGATCTTGGCCTTGATCTTGCCCAGATGGTGCTCAGTAGCCTTATTTTTCTGAGTGTTAAAGATCTCCTCTTCCAGTGCCTTGATCTGTTCCTCGATGGTTGCCATTTATTATCCTCTTAATCCGCCAAGAACAGCGCGCTTTGCCATCGGCTTGAAAGTGTTCCTGGTTTCGTAGCAGCAAATGAGGCTTCCCCTTTATAAGGTATGGGTTTGCATGAGATTGCATCCATGTGTCAAAAGAATCTTGATGCCATACTATTGCCTGGTCCTGCAATGACTCTCGCCTCACGAGCTCAGCAGGTACTACTGAGCGCATGAGCACGATCTAAGGATTCTGTACTCCATTCGAGATATGCCATAATAATTTATACTAATAAAGCATGATGATCCTGAATATTTTGTGTGAGGTTGGAATATGAAAATTTTCCTGTCTTTAGTGACAGCAAGTCTATTGCTGTTGATTTCGCTGTCCACCTGTACCGCCAGCCTGGCCCAATTTGCCGGTGACTGGAGCAACGTTGACCCGAACACCGGAGGAATTACCAAATTGAGCATTGCTATCTCTGGCGCATCCGCTAATGTGCATGCCTGGGGCAAATGCCATCCCACTGACTGCGACTGGGGAGGTGTTAATGCCTTCGCCTTTGCTCCTGATGTCTCATCCGATCCGGTCAGCCAGGCGCAGGCGATGATGGCGATATTCGATGAAGGTTTCAAAGAGACTACTCTCTTCATCAGTCCCCAGGGTAGCAGGCTATCTGTGCAGTCATACACTCGCTTCAAGGATAATAGCGGCAGAAGCAACTATTCATTCAGTGGCATCTTCCAGAAGAGTTCTTCCATCAGTGCTACCGGCTTGATCGCAGAAGTTTCGCCGCTGCAAAAGTACAATAAGCTGGAAATTCTTCCTATTATGAGGAAGATCGGAGACAATTAATCAGATAAATGAGTAAAACATATTCGAGGTCAAAATATGAGATTACCTTATCTTTGCCTGGCAGCAGTTCTGCTGCTTTTATTGACTGCCACCGGCGGTCTTGCCAGCCTGGCCCAATTTGCCGGTTCCTGGACGAATGTGGATACCAATACCAGAGGTGTCACTAATTTAGATATTGCCGTCATGGGCACAAACGCCAATGTGCATGCCTGGGGCAAGTGTCATCCCAATGATTGTGATTGGGGGACGGTGCAGGCTCAGCCCTTTGCTTCCGGTGTTTCCTCTAACATCCTCACTGGTGCTGATACCCTGATCGCTGTCTTTGCTACCGACTTTTCAGAGACCACTCTGGTCATAAAGCCTGCTGGAAATCAGCTTAAAGTGGACTCTTACGATCGTTTCAAGGATAACAGCGGCAGAAGCAATTACCTGGCCAGCTATATTCTCCAGAAGGCCCAGGCACCCGGAGGCACTACACCCGGCGGTTCGACTCCCGGCGGCGTTGGTCCCGGTAACACGGGTCCTGGTGGCATTGGTCCAGGTGATATGGGCCCCGGAGGAACGATTCCCGGAAGCACACCGGCTCTAATGGATCTGACCGGCGTCTGGAACTGTGATGACGGCGGCATTTACTATGTTCGCCAGTTGGGAACAACCGTCTGGTGGTATGGTGAGCTGGACCCCAATGCTCCGAACTGGTCTAATGTCATGCGCGGCAGCATGAGCGGCAATAAGATCACCGCAGAATGGACAGACGTTCCCAAAGGAAGCGTAATGCAGCACGGCAATCTGATCCTTCAGATCGCGTCCAATAACAAATTCGCGGCCATTTCTAAGACGGGTGGCTTTGGCGGATCTGTCTGGACGAGGTAGGGGGCCAATAATCATTTTTCCCTTTTTATTTGCAATCCTTATCCACTATCCGCATCGTCCCGGCTCGGCAAAATAAGGCATGTTCTCCTTCAGGCACCACTGCATCTGCTCCAGTATCGGTTCTATCTTGCCATCTGTCTCATCCTTTAGCCTTTGCACAATGATCTCCGCCAGGCTGCCCTGCTCGATCCTTCTTGCCACAAGGGGCAGATATCGCTTCTCTTCAATGGTTGCGCTCTCTTCTGCCCGGGCGAGCAGCTTCTCCAGCTCCGGTCTCATTGCCGCTACGCCGCAGCGCATGGCATCTTCCAGCATGGCCAGAAGACTGCTTTCATCCTCCTCCAGCTCCAGATCGGATCGAAGCAGCGCCAGCAAGAATGCCGAAAACGCCATGTCCGAATGCAGGCATTCCTGCTCGTCTATGGCTTTGACCTCCAGGCACTTTCTTGTGAAGCGAACAATAACGCCTCTGGAATTGACCCACTCTTTGCAGAGAATCTCCGCTCCGCATCTCTTCAGCTCAGAGTAGATCCGCCGGTTGATTTTGACATAATCATCCCAGCTATGCAGCTTTTCCGGAAGTACGTTATGGCAGATCTCTGGAATGGCCGCCTGGTTTTTCCGGTAATAGATCAGTCGGTTGTCCATGTAACTGGTAAGCTTTCCTTCTACCATGGGCGAGGAGGCTGATACGGCGACAAGATAAGGCATGAGCGAGCGAATCTTGTTGAACATAGCTCGTAGCTCCTCTTTGCCGGAGTATGGAATGTTGACCTGCAGAGCCTGAATATTCAGCCAGCCGTGCTGCTTGATATTAAAGAGCCTATCGTATACCTGATAATACTCCTGCTCATCATGATCCCAGTAAGTCGTCTCATCCAATTTGAGCAATGGATGCATTCCCAGACCCATAAAGCCATACTCATAATTAGTGGCCCGGTACAGTTCAGAGAGACCCCGGTAGAGATTGTCTTCCAAAAAGCCGAGGCTCCCAGGTCTGGCCGGGATCAATTCGATAGCATGCTTTTGCAGCTCCTTGGAGACCAGTATCCCACCGAAAGGCACCTCATGCTGTATCTGTCCGCTTATTCTTTCAATTATCCGGTCCGAGATGGCCAGTGGCCGGTGGTTTTTATCGTTTATGGAGTACTCGTGCTCCGTTCCTATAGGCGATGCAGCTGCAAGCGCCTTATGCATTGTTTTATTCATGACTCAGTCGGAAAGCCGAATCTCTGCAACAAGATCCGTCTCCGGCTCCTCGATTTTCAAGATCTCCGTCATCTCTGCGGCGGGAACGCTTTTTACCAGGTGCATGATATTCTCCACAGAGGTCTCGAACAGCCCGTCGTAAGCTTTTCGATTGGACTTGAGAAATCTGACCATGGGGCAGATGTTCTCTCTCTTAAGGAAGATTTGCAGTACGTTGTCCTTGATATCAAAGGTAAATGGTCCTGCGACGCAGGTCTCGGGCTTGATGGAGTGGATGCTGCATTTTCCATTTTGAAAGAGAACGCAAAATCCATCCTGCTTCAGGCGTAGCCTCTTGTACCCGGCAAACTCCACAGCGTCCTCAGACACGCCGTTTTTTTGCAGTATATCTATTCTCTCCTGGCTTAAAGGGGGTCTTGCTTCAAAGCAGCAGCCTCCATCCAGATGGCATTTGCTGCAGGCCTGGCTTATTGCTTCACACAGGTAATCGTCCATCGAAATATCATCTCTCCGAGAAATCAATCTTGTAAGAGCAGACAGCGTTTTCTGCCAGGGCAGGTGAATTGGATATGCCCGCGTCAGCTCCCAGGCCGTACTCACCCTCAAAGCCATGCGGGCCCAGAGCCTCATTGGAAAGCTCATCGGCATAGCGGCATGCGTCTCCGGTCATCAGATAGGAGATGATCTTTTGGAACATGTCCGGATAATGGGCATCCTCACCTCCATCCAGGGAAGGGTTATCATTTACCTCAATAACGTAGAGCTTTCCGTTGCTCTCTTTGATGTCCACGCCATACATTCCTTTGCCAATGGCATTGCCAGCTTCGCGTCCCAGCTCAATAACCTCAGGCGGAACCTGATCGGCCGGCACGCTTTCCACATCGCAGTAGACGATGTGGCCGTTTACAGAGGCCTGGATCTTGAAGGTCTCCGAGGGGATGATGTAACGACAGGCATAGAGCAGCTGCCCATTGATGACGCCGACTCTCCAGTCAAACCTGCTCTCGATGTACTCCTGCACCACAATCCAGTCGGAGAGCTTGAAGAATCTCCTGGCGATTTTCAATAGCTCGCTTACGGATGAGACCTTCTCCACCCTGACTGAGAATGACGTAGATGGCTCTTTTAGCACCAGGGGCGTGCCCAGCTCCTCGAAGAGTTGTGTTGCCATGGTTTCGTCCAGCTCTTTCTTCTTCAGAAACCGAGTCCTGGGCATGGAGACATTCTTCTTCATCAGATGCATGTACATGTTGATTTTGTCGGCACAGATCTGGATGGAGCCGGGATCGTCTATCACCGGTATGCCGTACATTTCTGCCATCCTGGCCGCCACATAGGTGATGTTCATGGGATCGGTGTTGGCGCGAATGAAGAGCGCATCCAGCCTGGGTATTTTTTTGATGTCCACGGGGAAGATGAACTCGGCGGTGTGGCCCATGCTCTCAGCCACGTCCCGGCATTTTACCACGGCCGTGAGCTGTTCAGAGCTGCTTAACGTCTGTCGATTGACGAAGATGCCTAGTTTACTCAAAGCGTTTCACCCTCTTATCTAGAAGGTCCTGCAACATTTCCGTTTCATCCTTAGATAATTGCGAATATTTCACGGGAGCCAGTGAAGATAGCCGGCAGCCCGACTCATCCTTGACCAGCAGTATCTCCACCAACGGCAGCCTGAAGACCTCATAGATCTTCTCAGCCAGCGACTTCGCTTTTTCGCAGCAATTAATGGTTTTGCCGAAGATGGATACGCATTTAGCTATGGTTGAGGTGTCGTTCATCTTCTGATAGCAGAAAGGATACCTGCCATGATTGGTGACATGCTTGATGACCTTCTTCGCTTCTTCCTGGTCGCTGATCAAGAAGTGGTCGGAGGGCGTTGAGAAGTAGTTCAAGCCGTAGACTATAGCGGGGAGTGATACATACTGGTTGGATATTACCCAGTCGCAGATAGGGATACCTGCCAGCTTCGCCTTTTCCAGGCAGATAGGAACGATATAGGCATCCAGCACATCGCTGCTGCTGGGCGTGGTCTTGATGCCTTCGTTCTCGTTCTTCACGATGGTATAGTACGGCTCAGTCTTGTAAAAGTAACTCTCATTTACAATATATTGTGAGTCATCTTCCTTCAAAGTGTACATGATATCCTTTTTAGGAATGTGCTCTCGTCGTTTGTTCATTAAAACATCACCGCATGACTTGCGTGTGAGAAAATAGACCGATTTGTTGTTTTTTCTGCGTAGGATACCCTACGGTATTTGTTTAGACTACGGTGCCTGTCCGGATCGGATGCCATTTCATTCTCAGAAATTTGGATCTCCTCTGGGCCTACTACCTAGCTGGTAGTATTTAGCGTTATCGACTTGTGTATCGATGCTATCCGGTATTTTCGCCATCAGCTGCTATTTCAGGCTCCTAAGAGATCGTTAGGTTTCCCGTCTTAAAGGAGAGGTCTACGCGAATAGCTTCATCATCTCTTTTGCGCTCCTAACGGGAAGACTGCATACATGATCAGTGCAGACGTAGGCTGCAATACCTCCCTCTGCTTGGGAAAAATTCTTTGTGAATGGTGCAATCACTCTAATCTCTTCTCCGCATACCAGCAATATGGAAATGTTCGGCAAATAGCGAGTTCTTATGGCTTGCAGCATCTCAATTATGTTGGCATCAAGCATACTTCCTATTAGAGTGATCTCAGACGTCGGCCCAAGAGCATAATCCAAAGAGCAGAGCAGCATGCTGTGGCCTGGGGGCCGGCCACCTTCAGTGGCGAAGCTTTGCGCCAGGTCCCAGGCCTTCTTTTCCAGTTCGACCTGTCCGGAGAGGTGCATGAGCCGCAGAAAGCAGAGCATGGCAACGGAATTTCCTGAGGGAATTGCTCCATCATAAAACTCCTTTCTGCGTAGCAGCAGGTTCTCTGCATCGTCAGCCGTAAAGAATAGGCCGCCCTGATCCCTGTCCCAGAAATGCTGCATCATAATCCGGTTCAGCTCCAAAGCCGCTTTCAGGTACCTGGTATCAAAGACTGTCTCATAAAGATTGAGGAGGCCCCATATCATAAAAGCATAATCATCCAGATTAGCAGAGATGCCTGGCTCGCCACGGTAACGATGCAGCAGTCGGCCGTCGGATGTCAGCATATCTTTCAGGAAAAAATCTGCTGCCTTTTTTGCGGCTGCTGCATACCTTTCGCCCTTTGCTCCAGGCAGGGCCTGCGCAGCTTTGGCCAGGGCGGCAATCATCAATCCATTCCAGTCGGTGAGAATCTTGTCGTCCTTAAATGGATGCACTCTCCTCTCCCGGGCAAGAAAGAGCTTAGCTCTTATTTTCTCTTGCAGATCATAAAGAGCCTGCTCGCTTATCTTCAGGACGGATGCAGCGTCGCCGAGCGTTGACCTCTGGCGCAGGATGTTTTCTCCTTTCTCGAAGTTTCCGCTTTCGTTAACATCAAAGAGACGGATGAAGAGCATGAAATCCTCTTTGTCCAGTGTCTCTTTCAGCTCCTCTGCTATCCAGACATAGAATTTGCCCTCTTCTCCCTCGCTGTCTGCATCCTGTGCTGAAAAAAATCCTCCATTAGAAGCGGTCATATCCCGCAGCACGTACTCCAGTATTTCATTTGCTGTTCTGGCGTACTCTTCTTTCCCCGTGGCCTGGTAGCCTTCGATGTATGCCATGGCCATTAGCGCCTGGTCATATAGCATCTTCTCAAAATGGGGAACGAGCCATTCACCATCCGTCGAGTATCTATGAAATCCGAATCCCACGTGATCGTAGATCCCGCCCATGCGCATGGCCTGCAGCGTGGTCTCGACCATTTGCAGAGCGTTTTTATCCCCGGTCCTGTGCCAGTAGCGCAGAAGGAAGAGAAGGTTGTGGGGTGTGGGAAACTTGGGGAAGGTGCCAAACCCGCTGTTTTGGGGGTCGTAAATGGAGACCAGGGCCGCGTATCCGCGGGCAAGAAATGCAACATCTAAATTCGTGGCCCCGGCATCGGCGGAAGGCTGGCTTTGTGTCTGCTTGAGGAAATCCAAAATCCTGTCCGCGGAGCCCAAGAGCTCGTCTCTGTTTTTGGCCCAGAGTTCCTGGACCCGGGGGATGATCTCCATCATTCCCGATTGGCCCTGGCGTCCTTTTTTGGGGAGGTAGGTAGCGGCGAAGAAGGGCTTTTTCTCCGGCGTCATGATAATAGTAAGAGGCCATCCGCCCCGGCCGGTCATGGCCTGAGCCACGCTCATGTAAATCTGGTCAATGTCTGGCCTCTCCTCACGGTCCACTTTTATGCAGATGAAGGTCTGGTTCAGGAGGGTGGCTACGTCCGGGTCTTCAAAGGACTCGTGGGCCATGAAATGGCACCAGTGGCAGGTGGAGTAGCCCACGGAGAGGAAGATGGGCTTATCTTCCGTTGCTGCGGCCTGGAAGGCCTCTTCGCCCCATGGGTACCAATGCACGGGATTTTGGGCGTGCTGAAGGAGGTAGGGGCTTTTTTCGGAAGCGAGACGGTTGGCTGGGTGGAAAGATGCCGTTTTGTTCTTATGGGGAAGAGGATCTTTGATCATGGATTATAATAATAGTAAGTGAGACTACCATATAAACTTATTCATTCAGATGCATATAATCAATTAATAATTTGTCCTATGTGGATTACATTTTTAAATATAACTAATTTTTTATTAAATATAAATTAAATATCAATAGACATCAATTTAGATCGATGTTAACGATTTAAGTGTGTATTGATACTAAATTATTTAAATTTTAGATCTAAATATGAGATACATTTATCTTCTTATGTCCTGGCGATTGGCGAAATACTGCAAAATTTTTTTGTTTATTTGAATGGATGCTAGTGATGTATTGAACATCATTATTACTGCCTCGATTATGGCTACTATTACTTTATTGAATATCAATATCATATAATTTAGCGATATTGCTTTCGATATGTTTATATCCTTTAGAGGCAAATTCTTCGTATACTCAATAGAGTATAGGGGTGAATTAGAATGAAGGGAGTAGTAATAGCGGTAGCTTCAATTTTGATGCTATGCTGCTGCAACGCATTGGCGAATCCACCATTGGTGCCGCCAGTTCAGTACGAACAGTTTTGTGAAGCACAGAAGATATCTGGAACCGGTGTTGTCGACGTCAGTACCTCCATAGTCGATAAGAAGATCGCTCTGGATTACTTCAACAACATGGCCGGAGACGGTGATTTTGAGCTTGATCAGGAGCATGCTTACTCGCAGAATTCTGATAAGTTGCTGAGAAATATTTCATCAGTCAACGGTGGAAACGAGTCACAGCTCAATCTATTTGAGAGTACCAAGCTCACTTACGCCAGCAAGGACACGCCTCTTATGGGCGCCAAGTCCCTGAAATCCAAGGCGTTTTATGGTGGCATAGGCGCGGAGATACACGAATCTTTCGCTGTTTATGAGATGGAGAAGGATCAAACATCGTTCTTTACCTCGACCACACCTTACAATCCCCAGGAGCCGGCAATGCCTGTCAACCAGGACTACCTGCAGCTTCTGGCATTGTATTATCCACAGGAATATGCCCAGTACATGGCACAGACCACGCATACTATGACTCCTGAGCAGCTCGTCAAGAAGCTCAAGGATGCGGGAAGGGATACGGCCCAGGTGGCTGCTCTTATGGGCAATAATCCAGCTCACCTGATAGGCCTTGAGACCAAGAACACATTTAATGGCACATGGGGAACGGATTCTTCCATGCACAAGATATTCTACAAGGATATCAAAGCCCACGAGATGTTCTCCGGAACATTCGAAGCGGAGAAGACCATCAAATTCCATGAAAATCCCGTGCCAGAAAGAGATCGCTCTGTTTGCGACGGCATAGATTGCTAGAAGTCCAGCAGTCTATCTCTTTTTCTTTTTCTGCATTTTTTGCTGTGTCCTTTTTTGGATAAAAAAAGAAAGGAGATTACCGAAAATTAAATCTCCCTGATTTTATCGTCTTTTATACTGTTTTTATACTGGGCCGAGTGGTGCTACAACTTTTTTGTAGACCTCGTTGAGTACCTGTGCCAATCCGGCATAAACGGCGGACAGCCCGCAGATGATTCCTTCATAGCCTGCTAGCGTTCCTATTGCGGCGCTGCCCAGGTAATCACGGGCGGCAAGCAAGAAGAACAGGATGGTCAGCGAAAGGAAGACCAATTGCAGAGCTCTGTTGATGCGCAGCGTCCCCAGGAACATAACAAAGGTGAAAAGCCCCCACATGAAGAAGTAGGCTGCAAAAGCTACCTTGGATGTGGGTTCAGCAAGTCCAAGCTTAGGCAGGAATAGCAGGCCTACCAGTGAGAGCCAGAAAAAGCCATATGATGTGAAAGCGGTAGTTCCAAAGGTGTTGTTCTTTTTCCATTCCATCGCTCCTGCGATGATCTGGGCCATGCCGCCGTAGAATATCCCCATGGCCAAAATCATGGAGTTAAGCTCATAGTGGCCGGCATTGTGGATGTTCAGCAGCACTGTAGTCAACCCGAAAGCCAGCAAGCCTAGTGGCGCTGGATTGGCAGTAGTGTCTTTGAGGATTAGAGTGTCTATGTTTTGTTTCCTCGTTTCTTGCATAGTCTTATTTCCCTCCTGAATTCTCGTTAGCAGTTTCTCATTATTAAATTGTTGCTCTTAGAATATAACTTAATAATAATGTAAAATGTGGATACTTATTTGGAGAAAGAAATCTTTTTGTTATGTAATATATTTCATAATAATAGATAAGCGGTATACATAGCATATCTGTTTTGGTAAGAGGGCTTGCACATTCAGCCTTTATTCGTTTTTCTTCCCCCATATTTGATAAGGCTTATGATCCAGTAATATCATGCCTTTCGCGGCATTTTTCATTAAGGAATTCATCTCCATTGAATTGATGTCTGACTGAATCCTCACTTTCTTCATTGCATCTCGTATTTCTCTTTCCTCAGGGAAAATGTGTTAATACTTTTATGCGATGATATTGTTTTATGTTTTTCCTTTTCCAATCCGTTGGCAAAACAAGAGTAAAATTATCTTAACTGAAATTCTCACGGTGCTATACAGAAAAATTTATATATGAATAGCTATAATCTCACTTCAGATCCGGGATTTCCTAAAGCAATTTTTACGTCATCCATCCCCTCGAGATGAATAGACCCGGATCTTCCCCTTTAAAATCCAAAGAGTAATTATGAAATATTCTTATCGCATATCTGAAATCCCTTTTGTGCGTTTGGCTTAAATTCTCATATTTCCGTTATATTTAATCATGATCACGATTGAAACACGAAATTCAGTAGATGTTGTTGATATCACAGATCACGTTGAGAGAACCTTGCAAGATAGCTTTGTAGAAAACGGCATCTGTCTGGTCTATTCCCTTCACACAACAACTGGATTGACTATCAATGAAGCGGACGGCTCACTCATAAATGATATATTGAACCTTTTGCAGAGAATTGCACCACGTGGTGCAGGCTACCTGCATGATCAAAGCGATGGAAATGCTCATGCCCATTTGCAGGCAACTTTGCTGGGAAATAGCGTTATGATTCCCGTTGAGAAGGGGAGGCTGGCAATGGGAACATGGCAGAGAGTTCTCTTTTTTGAACTGGATGGGCCAAGACGCAGAAATATTTTTGTCAGAATACTGCCCGGTTGATGCAAAAATTGGAGGGAGAATGCCTCCCGCCTTCTGCTTATTTGAATATGGTAGTGCCTGTGTTCTTAGTCAACTCTTTGAAGACTGCCATGAGGTCTTTTGTGACCGTTCCAGGCTTGCCGTTGCCTACGACTCTGCCGTCGACCTTGGTAACGGGCGCAACCTCTGCTGCAGTCCCGGTAACGAAGACCTCGTCCGCTGTGTAAAGGTCAAACAGGCCCAAATCCCTTTCCTTTAAATCGTAGCCGCGGCCCAGGGCCAGTTCTATGACCGCTTCCCTGGTTATGCCCTTGAGATTGTTTATGGTAAAGGGTGTGAAGATCTTTCCCTCTTTAATGATGAATATATTGTCTCCGCTGCCTTCAGACAATAATCCCCGTGAATCGAGGATGATGGCTTCATTGCCGCCTTTTATATTGGCCTCAATCTTTGCCAGGATGTTGTTCAGATAGTTCATGCTCTTGATGTTGGGCGGCAGGGTGTCTGGGGGATTTCTGCGCACAGTGACGCTGACTGCCGTGAGGCCTACCTCGTAAAGGTCTCCATACATTGCCCCCCACTCGACAGCAATGATGACGACCGTAGCCTGGCTGCACTTATTGGGATCAAGGCCAAGGTCTCCGAAGCCTCGGGTGACAATAGGCCTGATATAAGCATCACGCAGATTATTCTTCCTCAGCGTCTCTAGGATTGCCTCGCACATCTCTTCCTGGCTCATGGGAACGCATAGCATGATGGCCTTGGCTGAATCGAAGAGCCTTCTAACGTGGTCCTCGAGCCGGAAGACGCGCCCTCCATAGGCCCTTATGCCCTCGAAGACCCCGTCTCCATAGAGAAATCCGTGATCGAAGACCGAAACCGCAGCCTGTTCCGCCGGAACAAACTTTCCGTTAAGATAAATTAGGTTCATAGAGCATCTCGTCATCGGACAATTGCCGAGCTTAAATGCGTTGTGATCATAAGTGAATCGATGGGTTTATTAGTGAAGGAAGGAAGGGATGTGCCTACTTTTAATGAGGTTTGGAGCTTATGGCAAGACTTGGTTTCGTAGTCTCGGAATTCAATCGGGACATTACCTATCAGATGGAGCTCCTGGGCAGAGAGCATGCTCGGTTCCTGGGTGCAGAGGTCGCTACTGTCGTTTATGTTCCTGGTGTTTTTGATATGCCCATTGTGGTGAAGACGCTGCTTCGTCGCGAGGACATCGATGCGGTCGTAACAATCGGCTGCGTCATTCAGGGGGAGACTGCACATGATGAAATTGTGGTTTCGCAAGCGGCCCGAAAGCTGATGGATCTGTCTTTAGAGTATGACAAGCCGGTAACTCTCGGCATCACAGGTCCCAAGATGTCTCGACCGGACGCCCACAAGCGCGTGGATTATGCCAAACGGGCGGTCGAAGCAGCGGTCAAGCTCTTGCAAAATCTGGGTGGTGTTTAGACAAATGGTATCTCCGCGGATTGCCTCTATTCAAGAATCAACCACTTTAAGGATCTCGGCTATGGCCAAGAAGCTGGCTGCTGGCGGCCTGGACATCATAGATATGGCTGTAGGTGAGCCGGATTTCGATACCCCTAAGCATATTGTCGAGGCGGGCTGTAGTTCTATTCGGATGGGCGAGACGCGCTACGCTCCTACGGGGGGAATTCCCGAACTGCGGCGAGCCATTGCTGAGAAGCTTTCCCGGGAAAATTCGCTTCATGCTACGGCAGATGATGTCATTGTAACTCCGGGAGCCAAGATGGCCGTATTTGCTGCTATCCAGGCTCTCCTTCAAGAGGGAGATGAGTGCGTTCTCATCGGGCCTTCCTGGGTGAGTTATGAGCCCTGTGTGGCCTTTGCTGGAGGGCGCGTCGCCTGGGGAAACGTGGATGGCAATTTTATGCCACAGAACATCGCTGAAAATATCAATTCCAAGACGCGTCTCATCATTGTCAACTCTCCCTCCAACCCCACCGGATCGGTATTCGATCGCAAGGTTCTCGAGGAGGTTCGCGATCTGGCTGTGGATCACAATCTGTTCGTCATCTCCGATGAGATCTACGAGAAGATAATTTATGATCGAGAGCATATCAGCATAGGTTCAATGGCGGGGATGGAGGACAAAACTGTGACAATTAACGGTTTCTCCAAGGTTTATGCCATGACGGGATGGCGTCTGGGCTACCTTACCGGCCCCAAAGAGACTATGAAATGGGTAATGAGGCTTCTTTCTCACTCTGTCTCTCAGGCCACAACCTTCGTTCAGCGTGCAGGAGTTGTTGCGATGCAAGCGCCTCAGGACGAGGTTGCTTGCATGGTGAAGGAGTTTCGGGCTCGCCGGGATATGCTGGTTGCAGGCCTTAAGGATTTAGGAATTCCCTGCTCTGTGCCTGGGGGAGCCTTCTATGTATTTCCGGATGTGTCCGGTTTAGGGGGCGGGGATGCTTTCACAGATAAGCTGCTTAAAGATGCCCTCATAGCGGCCACGCCGGGATCGGCCTTTGGACCGGGTGGCAAAGATCATGTTCGGCTCTCTTATGCCACATCTCAAAGCCGAATCAAACAGGCTCTGGAGAGGATAGAGAAGATTGTGAAATAGGTGGGGATAATCATTTTTGGCTCGTGGATCGATAAGGACGAAGCGGGGGAAGTCCTCAGCGAGCCCGGCTATCTTTTAATAAATGCCAGCTAGAAATTGAACCCACAAGGAAGCAAATCAAGACCGTCATGGAAACTCGGTCCAGGGATTCTACACCATTTCCAATTATGCCATTGTTGAAAATAAGATACCCCATATAGCCGGAGATCATACAGAGTATAGGTATAGTTATAAACCATCCTGGTCTGCTAGTTGTGATTATTCCTTCACTATAAAGTTCTTTGATTGTCTCACCTAAGATATATGAATAGGCACCTAATCCAGAATAAAAAGCACTCCACAATGGGACATTTTGTATTCTGATATCTCCGTAGGAATATATGAAATAGGCAAAAATAATTGTGCATAGTATGCTATATATAATTGAATAGAGTCCGCAAAGCTTGAAGTAGTATGAGATTGTGCGGGCGGAATGCATCTTATGTCCATTGATGTCCCACTTAGCGTTATTTATAGCATTTATGAGTTCATAATTGGCTCGATCGTAATAAAGAAAGGCATCTTGCTCATTAGACATATATAGTTCTTTTAGCGCTAAAGTGTAAAAATCATAGCTATCCTTGATATTTATAGAAGAACTTTGGGCAGCCCTTAGGTTGTAACTTAACCTTCTTATATTATTCTCTAGAGTTCTAAATGATTTTATATATGTGTGTTGGCGCAGAGGGGGTGTTTGATTCATTGTTTTGAATACATAACTAGTAGTATATATAAGTTTTTAAACTTATATGGATTTCGGGGGGGAAAACTAATCAATTGTAAAGTTTATATTTTATTATATAATATATTTTTTATGACAATTGACTATAAGATACTTATTAAGCAAATTAAGTATGATAAGTTTGTATAGTTATTTATATTTGCAGGATATTAGCTATTCTAAGAGGGATCTACGTGGGAATAAAACTTCATGTTAAATGCCAGGTCGTGTATGTAACTTAATGAAAAGACTTATATGTTTATAGTGTTATACATTTTTGAAGGGAAGTATCATATGGAGTCACAAATTAACTTGACATTGTCAAGTATTACTATTTGAGACCATGCTATGCAGAACCAGATTAATATAGGAAAAAAATAAAATAATAGTAATTATTAATAATCTTCTACGCCAAGGGGTAGTAGGGGATGTTCTTCAATCTTAAGCGAAAAGATCTTTATGTATTAAGATCAATATTTAGACTGATACAAATGAATTTTAATGATGCCTTTATGGCACGTACACGAGATGGCAGCGGAAATGCTCGAAAGTACCTACAAGGTCTGCTGCTAAATCGAGATCGAGGCAATTGCAGTAGATTTGCAAAGAAGGTTCGAAAAAGTACAAATCAGTCGCTACAGCATTTTATAACACATTCGCCATGGAATGAACGAGTCGTGATTGACCGAATTCAAAAAAAGGTCAGTAAATTGATTGGCGATTCCGTTGAGGGTTCCCTCCATATCGATGAAACTGGATTTCCGAAGCAAGGAACTCACTCAGTGGGTGTACAGAGACAATATTGCGGCCGATTGGGTAAAGTTGAAAATTGTCAGGTAGGTGTGGTTCTTGGATATTCTCATAAAAATCAAAGAATATTGATAGATGGACAGCTTTACCTTCCCGAAGAATGGTCAAAAAGCAAAGAGCTGAGAAACGAATGTGAAGTTCCTAAAGAGGTTCGATTCAGAACCAAAGCCCAGATTGGATTGGATATGATTTTGAATGCCCGCAAGAATGGCGTTCCTTTTGGCTGGATCGGTATGGATTGCTTTTACGGCGAGCAGCCCTGGCTTCGGGAAGAGCTTGATGCGGAAGGCTTGATTTTTGTCGCGGATATTCCACGAGATACAAGGGTATGGCTCAGCCGGCCAAAGACCGGGATTCCTGAAAGAAGTGGAAAAAGAGGACGTCAACCTCTTCGCGAGAGAGTTCTTGATGGCGAGCCTGCGCCAATTGAGGTTCAAACGATTAAAGAACAAGTTGATCCTGCACAATGGAGACAAGTCCCGGTCAGGGATACTGAGAGGAAAGAACTCAAGATCGATATTGTTTGCCTTCGAGTATATCCTGTTGGAAACAGATTACCTGGAAAGGAACAGTGGCTCATCATCAGAAAGGAGGTAGGTCAGGATATTGTCAAGTATCAGTTATCAAATGCAGCTCCTGATACAGATATATTGCGACTGGCAAAAATGTCGTGCAGCCGGTACTGGATCGAGCGGGCTATCGAAGATGCAAAAGGCGTTGGATCTTTGGAGGATTATGAAGCACGATTCTGGAGAAGCTGGCACCATCATGTTGCCATGTCACTTCTAGCTATGTTAGCGGTCCTTATGATGCAGCTTGAGCTAAAGACAAAAGCGGATATGTTGACTTTACAGGATGTTAAGGATATTTTGGAGGTAATAATGCCCCAAAGAGAGATTAGTGAACATGAAATCCTCAAGCTTATTAAAGCAAAGCACAAAGCCAGGTTCTCAGCCAGTGAATCGTATCATCGGAGACAGACGGCTATATCGGCAGGGTAATAGTATTATGCGACAATGTCAAGTTAATTTGCAAGATCACTCGTGTTGCCATGAGGGGTGCCCAGATTATGGCAAGAGAGGATTAGGCAACATATTGATAAAAGAACGTTACGGAAAGAACGATCGTGCGCTTCTCAAATGCAGGACATGCGGTTATTGCTTTAGTGAGACTCGTGGCACCATATTTTTTGGTCTGAATACCCCAGAAAAGGAAGTCCTGGATGTTTTGGCTCAATTAGTCGAAAAGGGCAGTATTCGAGGGGTTGCAAGGGCCACTAAACACGATAAAAACACAATCTGTAGATGGCTTAAAAAAGCGGCCGAGCATTATAGAGCGGTTAATAAATATTTTTTACATAATCTTCACCTCACTCAAGTGCAGATAGATGAGATATGGTCATTCTGTAAAAAAACAAAAAAACGTGACTTGCACTGATCCTGAAGACGTAGGCGATATCTATAGCCTAACAGTTATAACTTCAAAATCGAGGCTACTGATATGTCATCATGAAGGGAGTAGATCTGTAGAAGATGCAAATGCCCTATTCAGAGACTTAGAACAGAAGAGAGCGGTTGGGTCATCACTTCCCGTATTCGTATCCGATGATTGGGATCCATTTGCCCATGCTCTCCTCGAAGTATATGGCATTATGGAGACACCGGCATACAAAGGAACTGGCAGAAAACCGAATCCTGTGCTTATACCACATCCTGATCTGAAATATGCACAAATTATAAAGAATAAAAAGAATAATGAAGTAGTTGGCATATTTCATCGAGTTGTCTTCGGAGATCCCAATGAAGTGATCGAGTTGCTTTGTCCGGAGGCGAAAGGACATGTCCATACATCTTACATTGAGCGAATGAATCTCACATTCAGGAATCACTTAGCTAGGTTCATACGAAAAACTATGAACTTCAGCAAAGATCGGCGAATTCATACAGGAGTAATTGACTTCTTTCAAGCTTGGTACAATCTCATAAAGCCACATGAATCATTAAAAATAGAAATAAATATTGATATTATGGAGATGGGATTCCAACAAAATCCTAAGAAATGGATATTCTAAACGCCTGCGATGGTAGAACTGCTGGCAGACCACGTTTGGACGATGAAAGAACTAATGAACTGGAAGGTACCAACTCAATGAATTACATACATGACCGTCTTGATGTAATGGGTGATGTCCAGTGAATACTGCTGTTTCTCGGTTGACCGGCGGTGTGACGCAATAACATCGTTTCCATCAAGTAGCGCGATCCTGTCAACCATTATTTTTAGGGTGATCAGCCGGGGACGATATGTATCCGGAACAGAAAGACTGCTCAATTCAACAGTTAAGCCGTACAGCATTGACTCGAATTACATCCACTGGAATTTCGTTAATCTGCGGCCTGGTGAACTGGTAACCATTGAGTATAGCATGCGTGCGGCAAGGAACGGGGCCTATACTAATAGGGTGCACGTGGATGCCAACACGGTGGATGGATCAGGCAGCGGTTCTGCTGATGCATCTGCCTTCATAGGTGTGAGGGAGACGGGAATAGCTCCAAGGACGGTCAAGTATGGCGAATGGCAACCGCCTGACTGGATCTTAACACATCCGACGAAGGCATAAGCATTTAAGTCGTAAGGTGCCTGGGGCTATTGTCCCTGGCCATTTTTTAATTCATTTGCTTTCCTATTTTTCTATCAGCTTCTTTCAAAATGCGGCTTGCTGTTCAGGCACGCTAACTTTAATAAAGAAGCATTCCAAGTATCTGGCGTGGTATAGCATGTCATTTCAGATCGAGAAGATCCATGCTCGTGAGATCCTTGACTCACGAGGAAACCCAACGATAGAGGTTGATGTTTACACCTGCTGCGGGTTCGGGCGCGCCGCTGTGCCTTCCGGTGCGTCTACCGGCACGCACGAGGCTTTGGAGCTACGTGATGGTGGGGACAGGTATGGCGGCAAGGGCGTCCTAAAGGCCGTAAAGAATGTCAATGAGGTTATTGCGCCCGAGATGCTGGGTATGAACGCCTCTGCCCAAAGGGAGATCGATGATTTCATGATCGAGATGGACGGCACGCCCAATAAGTCCAATCTGGGTGCCAATGCCATTTTAGGCGTCTCTATAGCAGTGGCCAAGGCGGCAGCATCCTCTGCGGAAATGCCACTCTACAAGTACCTTGGCGGAGTGAATACCTCTCGCCTGCCTATTCCGTCCTTCAACGTCCTCAATGGAGGTCAGCATGCCGGCAATGAGCTCTCCATTCAGGAGTTCATGATTGAGCCTACCGGGGCCAGGACATTCAGCGAAGGCCTGCGCATGGCAGTTGAGACCTATCATGCTCTGGGCAAGATTTTAAAGGGCAAGTACGGTGTAGGCGCAACCAACGTCGGCTACGAGGGTGGATATGCACCGCCGCTGGTGAAGACCCGCGATGCCCTGGATGCCATCATGAGCGCTCTTGATGTTAGCGGCTATGGCGAGGAGATCAGGATAGGGCTTGACTCGGCAGCCTCCAGCTTTTATATGGAAGGCGGCTATTCCGTGGACGGAAACCGGCTTACACCGGGAGAGCTTATTGATTATTATGTCGATCTGGTCAAGACCTACCCCATTATTCTGCTGGAAGACCCATTCGAGGAGGAGGCTTATGACAGCTTTGCCGAGCTTACTGCCAAGCTGCCGGGCACGATAATAGTAGGTGACGACCTTTATGTCACCAACATAAAGCGCCTGGAGAAGGGCATCAAGATGCATGCCGGCAACGCCCTGCTGCTCAAACTCAACCAGATCGGCTCTGTCTCCGAGGCCTTTGATGCAGCACGTATGGCCTTCCGGGCGGGCTGGAAGGTTATGGCATCCCATCGCTCGGCAGAGACAGAGGACTATGCTCTTGCCGATGTGGCTGTAGCTCTGGGCTGCGAGCTGCTCAAGACCGGTGCGCCGGCCCGCTCGGAGAGGACGGCCAAGTACAACCAGCTTCTCCGAATACAAGAGCAGCTCGACGAGGCGGCGGAATACGCTGCTATTTAAATTTTTTTGGGGTATTGCATACCAAACTCTGGTACCGGCTGCCAGGCCCGGTCCACCGGCACAGGCATGCCATGGAGTTTCCCGTCGTGATCGTGGGCGACACCTCCTGTAGCCAAAAGGAGCAAAAGGAACTATTGCTCTTTGATAAAGGCGAGGGTGATCAATTTTCAGCAACCATTCACCACAACAGTGATAAAGATTCAAGGGTTTCGGATGACAAAGAACGGCGTGTAACTTCAATGACTGGTCTATCTATGGCGTCTCCATGTGAAAGGAATTGCAAATGAAATCCCTGAAGCGGATCTATTCAAGCAGAATCCTCAAGGCAGGAGCGTTACTGGATGAAACAAAGATGCTGCTGTCTGCATGGGACGAATTTGCATCAACGGTCGATAATATTGCCAGGTTCAAGCAAGAAAACATATTAGGAAAGGCGTCTCGCTCCAGAGCTAACGATATTCTCATGGCTTTTCGTCAGAGGTATCTGGTTGATGAGAGAGTCATGCGGTCTCTGATTCTCTTAATAAAGGGAAGAATTCCGGCTGAGAGCATCAATTGCATCCTTTATTTTCATACAGCCATGTCGGATCTGCTTATTCACGATTTTGCCGCAGATTTTGTGTCCGGCAAATACAAAAGAGGCCTGCAAGATATATCGGTTGATGAGACCGCAGAGTGGATTAAAAAAAAGATCTCTGCTGGAAAGACCCTTTGTCCCTGGTCGAATAATACCATTCAAAGATCTGCTCGGGGACTGATGAGCGCACTTCGGGACTTTGGGGTACTCAAGGGCCAAAGAGACAAACAGATATCTGCAATTTACGTTCCCGTCGGGGCTTTTTGCTACATTGCCTTTTATCTGCATCTGCTTGGGCGGTCCGGGAAGGGCTTACTGGAGAGTGCTGGGTGGAAGCTATTCCTGCTTGAAGCGCAGGATGTTGAGCGGCTTTTCATTGATGCCCATCAGGAGCATTTGCTCGAGTACAGGGCAGCAGGCTGTGTGATAAGAATCGACTTTCCCGTGGCGACTTTGGAGGAATATTCCCGTGTTATCCTTGAAAGAGAGCATTGAGATGCTGGAGAGTGATCTCCTGGCATCGCCGCCTCGAATAAGCGTTTATCATGATCTGCCGTTTGCAATCCTTCGTTATGATCCGGGGGATGAGTGGGAGATGCGCAAGCATTTGCGGCTCCTGGCCACCAAAATCAGGGCTTTTGGCCTGGAAATGGTGGAGATTTCTCTCTCTTCGCTCTTCTGGGAGGCTATTGAGAAATCTGAAGGATTAGAGAGCGTTGTGGAATTGGAGAAAGATATGGGATTTGAGGAAGCATGCCGACAGATCGCTAGCTATCTCACCAACCACAATTGGATGCCGCTTCCGCGGCTTCTTGAAGAGAAGATGTCAGGGCTTGATGCAAAAAGGCATGTTGTATTCCTGACCCGAGCCGCCTCTATGGCGCCGAGGATCTATTTCATGTCCCGGCTTCTCGACGAAATGAAAGGCAAGACGGATGTTATCACAATTCTCTGCTACCCGGGAAGTCTGGAAGGCGTTACAGGTTTGAGGTTCATGAACCTGGACCAGCCGGTCCACGGAAACTATAAAGTGAAGATTTACGGTTGAAGGGATGCCAGAATGGAAATAATAAGAGATGTTCTTGCCAGAGACCTGAATAAGAAGATAGAAGAGATAATTCAAGTGGACCAGATCGATGATCAGTCCATTTCCAGCGAGATCGAAGAGTACATAGTAACCGATCGCATGAAATCACAATATGAGGAGATTCTGAGGGAGCTTGCTGATTACAAGAGCGATCCTCATAAGAGAATAGGCATCTGGATTTCCGGCTTCTTTGGATCGGGGAAATCATCTTTTGCCAAAAACCTGGGGTACATGCTGGCGGAAAGATCGGTTAAAGGAAGGGCGGTCTCGGATCTTTTTAAAGAAAAATTTGAGAATAAGAGGATAAGCGATCTATTGGACTACATTCACCAGGCAATGCCATGCGAGATCATCATGTTTGATGTCTCCAAGGCATCGGAGGTGAGCGGCGGAGATGAGAAGATCTCGGAGATCATTTACAGAGCGCTGCTCAACCATTTAGGCTACGCTCAGGACTATAACATTGCAGAGCTGGAGATGGATCTGGAGAACGAAGGCAAGCTGGATAATTTTGTCAGCCTCTCCCCTGATGTATCGGGAAAGGAGTGGACACAGGCCAGGATCGGAGCCCGCAAGCTCAACTATGCTTCAGCGATCATGCAAAAAATGGATCCGGGCACCTTTCCCCAGGCTGACTCGTGGCTGCGGGCAGTGCAGGGGAAGAAGCCCACTTTGACGGTCCATGATGTGGTGAAAAGGATATTCGATCTTTCAAACCGGAGATGCCATGGCAAGGCTCCATTCTTCGTGATAGACGAGGTCGGCCAGTATGTGGCCAGAAGCAAGGACAAGATCGAAGATCTGAGGGCCCTGGTGGAGGAGATGGGAAGAGTGGGCATGGAGCAGGTAAAGGCCAGGAATGCCGTGGGTCCGGCCTGGCTGGTCGTAACCTCTCAGGAGCGTCTGGAGGAGGTGGTAGCTGAGATCGACTCCAAGAAGATTGAGCTGGCCAAGCTGCAGGACCGGTTCAAAATGAGAGTGGATCTGGCTCCTACTGACATCAAAGAGGTTGCCACCAGAAGAGTCCTGGGCAAAAAAAGGGATGCAAAACCTCTGATATTGAATCTTTTCCGGGAGAATCAGGGGCAGCTCAACCAGGCGACCCGAATGGAGAGGACATTTTATTACAGGGAGATTGATGAAGCAGGCTTTTTGCAGTGTTATCCTTATCTGCCGCATTTTATTGACATCTCCATCGACATAATGTCCGGCCTGAGAAGCCAGGCAGGCGCTCTCCGGCATTATGGCGGGAGCAACCGGACCATAATTAAGCAGGCTTATGAGCTGCTCGTAAACGAGAGAACCGCTCTGGCCAGCAAACCCATCGGCACTCTGGTAACAATGGATCGGATCTTTGACCTGGTGGAAGGCAATCTCTCCAGCGAAAAGAGCAAGGACATCAATAACATAATAACACGCTTTCAAGACGGCTGGCCGGCAAGAGTGGTAAAGGTCGTCTGCCTTCTGGAGTTTCTGAAGGAACTGCCTCGAACGGATGTGAACATTGCTGCATGTTTGGTGGACGGGGTGGGCAGGCCCATGCCTCTGCCGGAGGTGAGGGAGGCCATTATGCTCCTGGAGAAGGAGAATGCCCTTCATGCCACCCAGGCAGGCTGGTCTTTGCCGACAAGGGATTTCATCAACTGGAAGAAGAAGAAAGACGGCATCAAGACTCCCCTGCCTGAGAAGAAGCAGATCGTGAGAGACGCCATCCGCAACATTTTTGCAGAGCAGGGCATCCTGAAGTATCGGTACAAAAATATCAAGAGCTTCGAGCTGTCCCTCAGCCTGGACGGTGTAGAAAAAGGGCAGGCACCGTCCGGCAGCCTCAAGTTGCGGCTGTTTTCTGATGAGGGCGCAACGGACCGGGAGGAGATGAGAAAAAAGTTGCAGGAGGCGAGCTGGGCCTCCAAGGACGACTTTCACTTCCTGATCTATCTGGACGGCCGGGTTGATGATCTGGCCGCCGGTATCTACCGATCGGATAAAATGATACTGGAGTACAATCAGCTCAAGGCGCAGGGCAAGATCAACAGCGAAGAGGCAACTTTGCTGGAGGAGGAGAAGAGGGAGAAGGCACGGCTGGAAGGGCTCCTGAAGCAAAGGATCACGGAGGCGATTGGTGAAGGCACGGCTGTATTTAGGGGAGTGGTCAGGGACGCCTCGGACCTGGGCGAAGAGCCGGAAGCAATTTTCAGGGCTCTCTTTGAGGAGAATGTGCCGGTACTCTACCCGCAGCTACAGCATTTTAACATAAATTTGAAAGGCGGAGAGGTGGAGCAGCTTCTCAAGGCCGCCAACCTCAATGGGCTCTCTTCGGTCTTTTACCGGGAAGATGTGGAGGAGGCCCTTTTGGTCAAGGAGGGGGCCAGCTACAAGCCCAACGATCGGGCGGTGCTGCTGCGCTCATTAATGGATCATCTCAAAGAAAGGAAGTCCTACAGCGATAGCGCAGCACTACAGGGCCGGGCTCTGGAGGAGCACTTCCGGGGGCAGGGCTTGGGGGCAGATCCAGAGGTTGTGAAGCTGGGGCTGGCCCTGCTCTTCCGGGCGGGCCGAATCGAGGTTTCATCAGGCGGCCAGAGGTTTGATTCCTACCAGGAGCCCAGGAGCCGGGAGGCCTTTACCAATGTCAAGACCTTCCGGGCGGCGGTCTTCAATCCCGTAGAAATTCCTCCTGCGCCCACGCTCGTCAGGGCGCTGAAAGCCTGCGAGAATCTGACAGGCGAGAAGATCGAGGCGGTGGAGATGGTGGCCATCTCCTCAGCAGCCAGGAGCTTTGCCGATAAGACCATTGCCAGGCTGTTGCCGGTCGAGGCTATCGTCGCTGCCAACGGCCTTCCCGGGAAAGAGCACCTGGGAGAGCTGAAGGGATTTTTGGAGACGCTGAGGAAGAGCAGCTCCAGCGACTGTGTGAATCTGCTGGCAAATGAGGGTGAGAGGCTCAGGGGACTTGTGGACCTTCTGAGCCGGATCAGGCAGCACAGTGACGGGCGGTCTGTGGATCTGGTGAAGAGGGCCAGACTGGCAGCGGGAGAGATGGCGCCGGTCCTGGAGGCCAGGGGGCAGAAGGATATCGCTGATGCAAGAGGCGCGCTACAGGCGCTGCTGGCATCTGAGGATATCTACGCCGGCCAGGAGGCCCTGCGAGTCCGGAGCGAGGAGATTGAGAAGAGCTATCACGCGCTTTATTCGGATCTGCACCAGCGGCGAGGAGAGGCTTTTGCTGCGGCATTGAAGGAGCTGGAAGAGAGCGAGACCTGGGCCAGGGTCGAGGAGTCGGCCCGAACGAAAGCTGTTCGGCAGCTTTCCCTTCGAGCCTGCCTGCAAGCGGCTGATGCCGCAGGCGGGCCGGCATGCTCTAAATGCGGGGCTGGAGTGGGGCAGATGGACTCCGACCTGGCGGCTCTGGCAGGCTTCACAGAGGCGGCCGGAAAGGAGCTGGCGAGGCTGGCAAAGCCGATTGCCGGTCCGATTACCACTACGACAACTACTACTGCAGTTGGCGCAGTCGAGAGAGAGACCCAAAAGGTGGCTTTGAAGAGCTTCTTTTCCGAGCCAATGGACTCGGAAGAGGCGGTGAACCTGGCGGTAGCGAAGCTAAGAGAGCATCTTTTGGACCTGATAAGAAAGAAGGTCAAGCTGATCGTAGAATAAGGAGACAGAAGGCAGGGTTGAAGACGTGATGGAAGGTTCAAGGGAGAAGATTGAAAAGGTAGATCTTTCGAAATACTACGGTATGTTCGGCAAAGCTTCTGCAGAGAGGCTAGAAGAGCTTGAGGGCGAGGTTTATCTTTGATATTTATTGATACTAATGTATTTTATAATGCCTTCTTTGACACAAAGTTTTCTAACTCAGCCAGGAGACTCTTTGATCAGAATCCTAAATGGAGGCAATTTTAAATGGCTCACCCGATAGAGATTGGCCTGGTCCTGGAAGGGGAGGATGCTCAGGAGTTCCTGGAGGATCTGCGAAACCCGAAGAAGCCCAGCAAGGAGCAGATGGAGATGTTCAGGGAAGCCATCAGAATTGCCGAAGCGCATACCGTTGATCTTTGATGAGATTGATAGAACTTTTAGCCTTGAGGATGAAATATTATGGATAAATCAGCCATTCACGAAACCACTCTGCAGGCCCGCCAGATCCTGACGAGCGAGATCGAGGAGATGCTGCAGGGAATCTTTGGCCTCGACTCCCGGTTCGAATTCGCAAAAGAGGAGAAGATCCCGGCCTTGCGAGAGATGCCACATCTGCTTCAGACCAGGCGCAGGCTGGAGAAGCGGCTGGCCGATGAGGTGGGAGCCGGGCTCTCCCGTGCGGAGGCGGTGGCGTTGCTCATCAAGGAGGCCGCTTTCACTCACCTCAACCGTCTGGTGGCCCTGAAGATGATGGAGCGCCGTTCCCTGATCGAGGGGACGCTTGGCAGCTATCAGGATTCTCGGGGCTTCATCTTCTATCTGGCCGAGCCGGAGCACGCTGAGGATCTGCGGCTTTACGAGACCGGGGGCCTCAGCCAAAACCCTCTGGGCGAGGGAGCGAGGGATGTGGCTTACCGGCATTTCCTCCTGCACCAGTGCCGTCTGCTCTCCCGGGAGATCCGCATGCTCTTCGATCCGGACGACCTGGCCAGCCTGCTCTTTCCCAGGCCCAGAAGCCTGAAGGCCCTCATTGAGCTTCTTAACCGTCCGGAGCTGGAGGCGGCCTGGTCCGAGGAGGAGACTATCGGCTGGATTTATCAGTATTTCAATGAGCAGGAAAAGGCGGACGTTTTTAGCCGGCTTTACAAGAAAAAGCAGAAGATCCGGTCCGAGGACATCCCGGCGGCCACGCAGCTTTTTACGCCCCGCTGGATTGTCAAGTTCCTGGTGCAAAACACCCTTGGCAGCCAGTGGATGCAGATGCATCCTGATTCGCGCCTGGCGCCAGCCCTGGATTATCTGGTGCCCCTGGCCGGAGAGATTCCACCGGAGAAGTTGAAGCCCGTCCGAGAGATCGAGGTGCTCGACCCGGCCTGCGGGACCATGCACTTTGGCCTGGTCGCCTTCGATCTGCTGGCGGAGATGTACAAAGAGGAGATGGAAAAGGCCGGAGGCCCAGGCTGGCCGGAAAAGCCCTCCGTCGCCTCTGCGGAGGCTATCCCGGCAGCCATCATGGCCAACAACATCTTCGGCATCGATATCGATCTTCGGGCGGTGCAGCTCTCTGCTCTGGCCCTCTACCTGAAGGCCAAGAGTTTAAACCCGAAGGCCGTGATCACAGAGAGCCACCTGGCCTGCGCCGAGCTGAGGCTGCCCGATGACGCCAGGCTGGAGACGTTCCTCAAGGCCAGCAAGTTCACCCTGCCCGTCTACGAGAGGATCATTCGCAAGCTGTGGAGCAGCATGCGGGGCGGATCGGGCAAGGGCGTCGGCTCGCTGCTGCCCCTGGAGGGCGCCATAACGGCAGAGGTGGAGCGGGAGCGGCATTCGCATTTAACCAGTTTGCAGAGGTTCGAGGATCTGGCCGATGCTCCGCAGGAGGTGGCCCGCACGGCAGTTTGGGGGCCGGAGTTCTGGGACGTTTTAGGCGATCAGATCGTCAAGGCCTTCAACAGCTTCGCAGACGAGCAGGCCGCAGCGGGAGCGGACGAGAGCTACTTCGTGGGCGAGGCCAGCAAAGGGATGCGGCTGCTGGATATCATGCGGCGCAAGTACGACTGCGTCTTCACCAATCCGCCGTACATGACACGCAAGAATATGCTGCCGACCTCTAGCGGATTTCCTGGAGGCCAACTATCCCAATGGCTAAGGGCGATTTTTACACGGCTTTCATCGAGCGCTGTCTGGAACTGACGAAGGACTTCGGACGCTTTGGACTGTTAACAATCCATTCCTTCATGTTCGTATCTTCCTATGAAAAGTTCCGGGAAGATATCAGTACGCAGGGCGGCCATTGAATCCGGCTGCCATCTCGGTCCCAGGTCGGAGTTTGAGATCTCCAATCCCAATGCGCAGGGATTTGTGGCCTTCACCTGCCGCAAGGGCTCGGATCAGGTAAAACTCTTCAATCCGGATGAAAGCTGGTACGGAACCTGGTACCGGCTCAAGAAAGCAGAGGGCGAAGAGAAGAGAGACCTCTTCGAAAAACAGCTCGCCGGGCAGGCCGAGGATGTCTACGTCTACCAGCAAGCGGACTTCAACTCCATTCCTGGCAGCCCCTGGGTCTACTGGATCACGCCGGGGCTGCGGCGAATGTTCGTGGAGCTGGACAAGTTGGGAGAGATTGCCCACTGCAATTCATGGAACTGCTACTTATGACAATTTTAGATTTCTTGCGATTTTGGTGGGAAGCAGGAGACCGTAATATCGGATTTAATTTCAAGAGCTGGAGGAGCTTTGAAGCAGTGATGCAAGAAATGGTTCCATACATGAAAGGTGGATCATTTAAGAGATGGTATGGAAATCAAGAATATGTGCTTCAATTATGAGAAAAAGGTCAAAGCTTAATCGAGATTCTTATTGAGACAAAAGGATTCCATTCGTAGGTCCAGATTTTATTTTCCACAGTGGGGTAACATGGACGCTCCTAAGCTCCAAGGGATTTAGTGCGAGGATTTCTCCAGGTGGTTTCATTTTTGATGTGACATGGATCATGACATGTTTCCCTCCGATTAATCTTATAAATACATTACTTGGTATTTTGAATTCAACATTATGCACAATTCTCTTACGATGTTCATCAATCCTACAATAACTTTCAAGTCGGCGACCTGGCCCGCCTGCCCGTCCCCACCCAGTCCAGCAAGCAGCTTGAGAATCTCGTCGATCGTGCCATCTCCCTGGCCATGAAAGCCAGCTCCGAAGACGAAACCACCTTCGATTTCATCGCCCCGCCCTGGTCCTGCTCCCTGAATGACACCTCCACCGAGCTCTTTTTGCGGGGTGATGCCCTGGCGGACGTGGAGAAGGCCATCGACGAGGAGGTCTACCGGCTCTACGCCATCTCCGAAGAGGACCGAAAAGCCATCGAGTCCGAGCTGGCCCAGCCTGTGGCCGAGGGCGAGGAGGCAAAGGAGCCTGATTACATCGACGACGAGGAGATCGCCCGCCGCTGGATCTCCTACTGCGTGGGCATCGTCATGGGCAGATTCCAGCCCGATGTCGGAGACCTGGGCCAGGGCCGTTTCTCGCAACCGGTGGCAGCAGAGCTGCGGGCGCTGACCGACAGCGACGGCGTGGCCACCCTCATGGAAGGCCACCAGGACGATCTGGCTGCCAAGGTGTGGCAGGCGCTGCAAATCGCTCTGGGCGAGCAGGGCGCTGTCGAGGTCGTGGAGGAGGCTCTGGGATATGACAACCTCGAGGAGATGCTGCGCCGCTACCTGGAGAGGGACTTCTTCAAGCGTCACCTGCAGCAGTACCGCAAACGACCGGTTTATTGGCTGCTGCAATCGGCCAATAAAGCCTTCAGCGTCTACATCTTCCACGAGCGGGCCACCAAAGACACCCTGCCCCTCATTTTAGGCAGCCGCTACGTGGGCGGCATGAAGAGCCACCTGCACAGCCGCCTGGCCGAGCTGGAGGAGGCGCTCAAAACCGCCCAGGGCCGGGAGAAGAAACAACTGGAAAAGGAAGAGGCAGAGAGAGAGGCGGACTTGCAGGAGCTGCAAAGGTTCGAGGCGGCCTTGCGGCGCGTTTTGGAGAGGAAGAACGAGCGCGGGGAAACCGTCGGCTGGACGATGGAGATCGACGACGGTGTGATATTAAATCTGGCTCCCCTGGCCGAACTGATGCCCGCCTGGAAGGAGCCTGAGAAGTTCTGGCGGGCTCTGGAGGCGGGCGAGTACGACTGGTCTCGCACCGCCATGCGCTACTGGCCCGAAAGGGTGGGCGGGAAATGCAGGAAGAACAAATCCTTTGCCATAGCCCACGAAAGGATGGATGTGTACGAGGGGTGAGGTCACAAGGTGAGGTCACAATAATAGTAAAATTGCAAACCTATATGTCTTGGGTATGCACATGATAGCTAAAAAGGAGCTATTTCATCATGGCCGTTGATACTATCGATGAAGCTGAGAAGTTCATCAAGAAATGGATGAGCGATAGGGGATACCTGGAAGATGAGCTTCGGCCTGATGGAACCGCCTTCCAGCTTACCGGGAAATTTGATACAGGTGTCGTTTTCTCAATAATTCAACCCCAAAACCTGATACGCTCTTTTGCCGTAGTAGCTCAGATAGATATCCATTCCTCTCATTTGTTAGCAATTCAATCCATGAGCGATGAAGAGCTCGGCAAGTTCCTGTGGGGTTTGCGTAGAGACCTGTTCTTCGCAATACCTTCTTTCGCGTTCATCCCGGCGGGTGCCGATGTTCCCAATGCAATTCAGTTCAGTAAACAGATCTCATTTGACGAACTCACAGAGGGCAGGCTGTATAATACGGTTGAATATACATGCAGATGCGTTCTCTGGGTGGCTTTGGTATTGACCGGAAAATTTGGGCAGCCAGTAGAGGAAGAGGAAGAAGGCCATGAGTGAAGCGCTATCTTATCCAATCCCGACCAATGCATCGAACACCAGTCTTGCCTTGCAAATTGGGATTAGAGCCGAATATCGAGCAGCAAGACAACCCGAAGAACTGTTTAGGGGATTGTCATCTCTTCCCGAAAAAAGCTCGCCGCAATTTAAAAATACAGAAGAATCATGTAATTATATCGTGGAGATTTCGAAGGCCGATACTGAGCAGTCCATCAGCGTTTTAGAGGTCGTAGGTAATGGATTTTGCATAGCCTCTGCAGATGGACGCAGGCTGCGGCATTCAATAAAGACCGCGCTGATGCGGGGCAAGAAAGTATACCTATCTTTTAGAGGTATTACTAATATTAGTGCAGCTTTCCTGGATGAATCAGTTGGACAGCTCTATAACGGTGATCTTTCATATGAGATCATAAAAGACAACGTACTGTTAAAAGATATATCTCCCGAAAGAATATTTCTTGTTAGAAGAGCTATTCAAGAGGCAAAGGAGTTCTATAAAGATCCTATGCACTTCCTGACTGCCATAGAGAGCCTTGCTGCCGAGGGAGAACTTGATTGAGGATATCAGCACTCATACCTTTCAGGAAGAAGAGCGCTTATTGTTGGATACGAATATTTGGCTATTCACTTATGGGCCGATCTCCTACAGGCGTCAAACCGGGGCAGATGTTTACAATCAAGCATTGGCTAATATATCAATTAATAGGTGCAAAGTTTATATATGTTCAATAATAATTTCAGAATTTATAAACAGATGCATCGATGAAGAATTAAGGCTTCTTGGCATATCTAAATCAGATAGAAAGGCATTTCGAAAACTTCCCGTTTTTAAGCCTATCGCAGAAAAAATAATTTTGTATGTGGAAGACATCATGAGTTTCGCCAAAAGTTGCGATTCCAGGTTTGACTCGCTCAAAGTCCAAGCTTTTCTGAATGAATTCAAAACCGGTAATCTGGATTACAATGACATCATAATTGAAGATATCTGCAAAACAAATAGTTTAATCCTTGTTACAAACGATGCAGATTTCAAAAACAGTCCAGTTCCTCGATTGACTGCCAACAAAAGAATGTATACGGAGGAATAAAAGGATGCATAAAATTAGCTATTCACCATGACCTGCCAGGGAGAAATCCAATATGCTTGAGAAGAAGTCCTATTCAGTTCCTGCCAAAATGCAGCCAGTCTACGACGAGATCACCGCCCAGACCGATGCCGTCTGCCGCAATCACCTGGATGAGGATTATGCCCAGTTGGCCTGCAAAATGGCAGCCGCATTGGCACGAAAGCGGCCCTCGCCCCTGGAGAGGGGCAGAAGGGACGTCTGGGCGGCAGCCATCGTCTACGCCCTGGCAGGCATCAACTTTCTCTTCGATAAATCTCAGGTTCCGTACATGAGTGCCGAGGACCTGGCCGCACTCTTTGGAGTCAGCCAGAAGACCGCCGCCAACAAAGCCCGCACCGTTCGGGATGTACTGAACATCGGCCAGGCCGACCCGAATTGGTGGCGTCCATCCAACATGGAGAAGAACCCGTTTGCCTGGTGGGTAAGCGTGAACGGCCTCATAGTCGATGCCCGCAAACTTCCGCTGCACATTCAGGAGCATCTTGCCCGGGAGGGGATAATTCCTTTCATCCCTTCCAGAAAAGACGTGATGGGAGAAGATGACAAAATTGGCTAAATCATTTGGCAAGGTCTCCGGCCATCTGCTGGACACAATTCGCAGACAGATCAACCAGAACGGCATCGTGGTCTGGTACGATCCGCAATGCCGCTACAAGAGCTTCCTGGACTTGCTGTCCGCTGAAGAGCTTCCCGGAATTCCTGTGGAGAAGTATGACGGGAGCTTTCTTGCTCTGCGCCGCAGGATTGAGCCGCTGCTCTCAGTTGAGGAGCGCCCCAGACTTCTCATCTACATCCCAATGGAAAGAGAGAAGACGAAAAACGCCATGATCGAGGCGGAAGCGGCCGGCGTAATCCTCCAGCCGGGAGCGCGTCCCCTCATCCGCAATACCAGGCTATCGGTGCTGGCGAAAGGCGTCCTCAGGGAATGCGTCGGCCCAGAGAAGCTTCGCAAGATCGAGAAAGATGTGGAAGAGGGCAAAATCAGCCTGGCCGAGCTGGACCGCATCGCACAAGAGGTCACAAGCGTTACCGCCCCCGTTCTGGAGATCATCTTCAAGACAAAAGTGCCCGGCGAAATGGCTCTGCTCTTTCTCTCGGGACAGGGCTTTGATGAGGAGATTCTCAAACGTGAAGCTCTGCCGGACCTCTGCTGCCTCCTGAGCCAGGAGTTCGAGCTTCTTCTCGGCGAAGAGAGCAGGCCGCAAGACCTCAGGCAAAGATTCGCCAGGTTCGTCTTGGCAGCAGAGCTGATCGGCTGTCTGGGCGAGAGGCCCTCTGCTCTTGCCTGCGTCCCCATTCCTACCAACCCGACCTGCCTGGAAGGCTGCATCCGCCTTTCGAAGACCTGGCGTTCCCGGCGCGAACTTGGGGAAAGCTATCGCATCCTCTCTGAAAGTGTGGCTCAGGATCTTGGCCTTTCAGGCTTTTCAAGAATGCAGTTATCTCTCCCCCAGTTGCAAAGCATCGAGATCTTTCAGGAAACGGAAAGGCTCCTGCAATCGGTTGTGGCAGCACAAATGCTGCAAGCGGCCAGAGAGGATTTGGTCCAGATCGCCTTGCGGCGTCAGAAAGGATTTTGGTCCGCTCAGATTGTGCAAATCAAGGCCGGATGGGAGCTTATCGCTGCGGCGGGAGCACTTCTCTTGCAGGCCGAAAGAGTCGAGAGAGAGCTTAAATCTCTTCCTGAAAGTTCTCGCGCCTTCTTTGATGCTTACACCTCAGGTGCTGCCCCCTGGCTCCTTCTGGATGGGGCCCAGCGGTGCATGGACCAGCTCGACCAAAACCTGTTTCTGAAGGATAAGGATGCGCTCCTGGAGAGATTGGTTCTGATGGCCAGGTCCAGGTACATGGAAGCAGGCTCCAAAATGTCCGAATGCTTTCTCCGGCTCTACAAAAAAGACGGCTTCAAAGTACCTGAGGCCCTCCAGCAGGCAGAGATATTTGATAAAAAGGTACGTCAAAGCCTTGATGAAGGCAAGACTGTCTATCTCTGGATCGATGCCCTGCGCCTGGAGATGGGACACTGCCTGGCCCATATTCTCTCGGATGAGTTTGATGTAAAGATCACACCTGCTTTAGCCACAGCCCCCACAGTAACCGAGATTGGCATGGCCTCTCTTCTTCCCGGTGCAAAAGACGGCAGAGTAGTCTCGGTGGGAGATGGCCGCCTGGCCCTGGAGATCGGTGGCACCACGATCAAGTCACGCCCTGACCGCATGAAATACTTGGACGGTTACTCAAAAAATTCCGGTTTGAGGTTCTTTGCATTCAATATGGACGACCTGCTTGCCAAATCCAGGAATTCGATCTCCAAGTCCATAGAGCAAGCAGATCTGATCGTAGTAACCTCCCAGGAGATCGATGAACTGTGTGAAAGCGACAAAATCTCTTTAGCCCGGTCCTCCATGAGCGGGCTTTTAAGCCGCCTGCAAGGCTCTCTTCGCATCCTTTCGAGTCTTGGCATAAACCGATTCGTATTGACAGCAGATCATGGTTATATCTTCGGAGAGGAACTTGGAGAGGACATGAAGATAGACCCCCCTGGAGGCGAGACGCTTGATCTGACCAGGAGAATGTGGGTCGGAAGAGGAGGCGCGGCTGATTCATCCTATCTTCGACTGAAGCTATCCGATCTTGGCCAGGCGACTGACCTCGAGATGGCCGTTCCCTGGAGATTTGCCTGCTTTAAAGTTAAAGGCGGGGCGAGAGCTTATTTCCATGGTGGGCTCTCACCACAAGAATTGATAATCCCCGTTTTGACCATGACGGCTTTGAGAAAGGAGCAGGAAAATGATGGAGATGAAGATGGAGAAATCGTCTGGTCCCTCGCTCATGCCGGCAAAGTTACTACGAGGATCTTCCTGGTGACAATCTCGGGCAGAGCAAAAAAATTCCAGGCTCTCTCGGCGCCGACAGTTCGGCTGGAGCTAAGGGATGCAGGCACCTGCATCTCTGAGATCGATAATGCTTCTTATGGCTTTATTAAAGATACCGGGGAAGTCAAGCTCACGACGCTGGAGGGCGATCCCTACGGCCTGGCCTCAAATGTGGTGACTTTGAAGATAACAAAGAAGCCTGCTGGTAAGGAGCTGAGAATGCACCTCATCGATGCCAGGACTGGGGTGGAGCTTATGCCGGAAAAGCAGTTGGATGCGTTTATCCAGGAGTATTGACAATGCCGGAGCTGGATAGAAAGGTGACCTCGGTCTTTGCCGGCAGAGTAGTTCGCAAAGACCTGGTTCGAAAGGTAAAGGTTGGAGCCAATGTTCCCATCTATGTACTGGAGTATCTGCTCGGCAAGTACTGTGCCACCGATGACGATGCCACTATGCAGGCCGGGCTGAAGCTTGTAAATAGCACACTGACGGATAACTTTGTTCGTCCTGATGAGGCCAACAAAGCCCAGTCATTCGTCCGCGAAAAAGGTAAGCACACCATCATCGACAAGGTCAAGGTTCGCTACCTTTCGGAAGATGACAAATACTGGGCTGAGTTCGTGAACTTCGGCCATAAGTACGTTCATATTCCAGAGCTCTATGTCCAGAAGTACGACCGAATCCTCATGGGCGGCATATGGGCACAGGTGGACCTGATCCACAGGTTCGATGAAGAAGCCAGAGGGAAAAGAAGCCCCTTCTGGATTGAGGATCTGAAGCCGATCCAGCTCGCCAGCTTCGATCTTCCTGAATATATTGAGTCGCGTCGCCAGTTCAACAGTGATGAGTGGATAGATCTGCTTATCCGCAGCATCGGCATGGAGCCTTCTCAATTCGACCGGAGGCTGAAGCTTCTCTTCTTGGTCAGAATGATACCGCTCTGCGAGCAGAACTACAACCTCATCGAGCTGGGCCCGCGTGGAACTGGTAAATCCTATGCCTACCAGGAGTTCACACCTTATGCCATTCTTCTCACCGGTCCGACTACCGTGGCCAACCTCTTCTATAATATCGGAACGGGCAAGATGGGTTTAGTGGGCCTGTGGGACGCCGTGGCCTTCGATGAAGTGGCGGACCTGCAAAAGATGCCAAAAGAGGTCATAACCACCCTCAAGACCTACTGCGAGTCTGGCACTTTTGCCCGCGGCAAGGATGCCCTATCCGGGACGGCATCCATCGTCATGTTCGGAAACACTAACCAGCCTGTGGAGATCATGGTCCGGTCTTCTCATCTCTTTGCGCCCATGCCTGAAGTGATCCGGGATGATATGGCCTTCTTTGACCGCATCCATTTCTATCTGCCGGGCTGGGAAGTGCCCAAGATGCAGGTAGATTTCTTCACCGACCATTACGGCTTCGTGGTTGACTTTCTGGCTGAGGCCTTAAGGGAGCTGCGCCGCCAGAATTTTGTAGATATGGTGGACCGCTACTTCTCCTTCGGTTCCCACTTAAATGCCCGTGATGTGAAAGCGGTGCGAAGGACTGTATCCGGCCTGATCAAGTTGATTTATCCTCATGGAGAGGTCACAAGAGAAGAGATGGCTGAATTGCTGGAGCTGGCTCTGGAAGGACGCCGCCGCGTCAAGGAACAGCTCAAGAAAATGGGTTCCTTTGAATATCATCAGACCTCATTTTCATATATTGATAATGTGACAAGAGAGGAACGATTCGTCGGAGTTCCTGAGGAAGGCGGAAGAGACCTGATCTCCCAAGACCCTCTTGCTCCTGGCTCGTTATATGCGGCATCGGTTGACGATCAGGGCAAGGCCGGGCTTTTCCGGCTGGAGGTTGGACTGGCTCCTGGGACTGGCAAGCTCAAGATGGCCGGCGGCATCGATAGCATCACAAAGGAATCTATACAAAGGGCTTTTGCTTATATCAATGGCCATAAGGTAAAAATGGGCATTGCTCAGGCTTTTGAGACCACGGATTTCCACGTGGAGGCCATCGACCTTCTGGCTAATCACATCTCTTGTGATGCGGGTATCGGTCTTGTTGTTGCCATCTACTCAGCTCTCTTGAAACAGCCTGTTTTGCCGGGCTTATTGGTTTTAGGAGACTTGAGCATCCAGGGAAATATCAAAGCAGTGCGCTCTCTGGTCGAGCCGCTGCAAATAGGAATGGATAACGGGGCCAGATGCGCACTTATTCCAATCGAGAACAAGAGGCATTTTCTGGAAGTATCTGCTGATATTGTGGAACGGGTGGACCCCATCTTTTACGGTGATCCACTTACGGCAGCGAGAAAAGCGCTGGGATTAAAATGATTATGGGAGGCGTCGAGTCATCAATACCGGTTGCTATTGCAGAAGAATGCATTGCCAAAAAATTTAACGCTGAGGGTGAGACTTCAGCCTATTTTTACCGGTAAAAAGGTTCGATTTTGCCACAAATTAAAACCATTTTAAGCTCATAACTCACCCCTCAAAATGTTTGTAGAGTTTGTGCGCCTTGTCGATGGTCACGATCTCCAGGATCTTAACCAGCTTCTCCTCCTCACAAATTTGATAAAACACAGTGAATGATCGCCCGACATGCAATAGATAGAGCTTGCCTTTATACGATCACCACCTTGCGTCTCAAGGGGGCAACTCCACATAGTCGCCTTCATCGGCAATTTGCCTGAGATGCGCGATCAAACGGGCCTTTTTCTCTCTTTCGACCATATCTGCGAGGTGCTGGCTGAAGGTCTCACCTGGCCTGCGAAGATCAGATAACTCTACCCATACCGGCTCGGTGACAGCTATGCGCTTTGAGGCAATCAAGTGCATGATCCATCACTTTCTTTTTCTAAATAATTTCAAGAAGGCTGCATACTCTTCCGGCGTGATTCCCGCGTTTTCTAGAGATTCGATTGTGCGAGAATCGGTCAGCAGGACATCAATGATTTTAGGGGTCTCCGCATAAGCCTTATCATGGTGATCAAAATTAATTAATAAAATTGTATCTTTAATTATTACATATATAACAACAAAGGGATCAAGATGCTCGCCCCACAACCCTTTGAGTGCATAGCGCTTAGTTTCTCCAATATCTGGATTGATGCTGATCTCCTGGAGCTTCCTGATAATCCTTTCTTTTAATAATCCATCTTTTTTGGTTAGCTTTTTAAACTTTTTATCAAAATAGTATGTCGCTAAGGTCTGGTAGGCCATAACGATCTACAGGTTGCGGAAATGCTCTGCCAGCTCTTCAGGACTCTTGAGGCGCGTGAATCGGCCTTCTTTATAGTCATGGAGCCCTTTGATTATGCCTTCTGCAAAGCTATCCTCTTTTGTTTCGGTGTGGTCGGCCTCGTTGGCATCATGTACGACAGCTTCCCTGGTTGCTCCGGCCATAATAGGCACTTCTCGCTGCTGGGGTATAAGGATTGCGAAAGGCGGCTTGAAAAAGCGATCTCAAGGACAGAAAATCTATTCCGGGTTGAACTTGGCGACCTCATCAAGCATTGCCCATGGCATCGATCCAGCCGACGGCCGCATCACAGGCTCCAGGCCGCGCCACTCTGGAGAAAAGACCGATACATACCGTGTTTCAGCTCTCATTGCCAATCGCACCCGTCCGTCTCTGGCCTGCCGTGTAGAGATCATCGAGATTGATGGTCTGTCTGTTCTAGCTATCGAGGTCCCCTCATCCCGAACGCCGGTGAGTACTCCGGATGGCAAGTATCAGCGCCGGGCGATAGGGGGCAAGGGAAAGCCCAAGTAGCATGCCCTACCTCTTCCCTGAGATGCTCGCCCGCCAAGCTGACCGGGGGATACAGGATTACTCCGCTCTGGTGGTGCCCGATGCTCGCTGGGAGGATCTGGACCCTCTGGAGTTCGAACGGTTTTTGGAGAATGATACGCGAGAGCTGGGGAAGAAGCGATGCCGCCCTGGCCGATCTTCCAGACCAGGAGATAGCTAAGGCACTTGGCGCAGTGGAGGCGAACCATGAGGTCTCTGCAGTTAGGGTCCTCGGACTTTTGCTCTTCGGAAGAGAGGATGCAGTCCATCGCTACCTTCCCACTCATGAGGTGGCCTTCCTGGTTCTTTCCGATACCAGGGTTGTAGTCAATGAGTTCTTCAAGTGGCCGCTCCTAAGGATAATGGAGGAGCTATTGTCCCGGCTGCAGGCCAGGAACCAAGAAGAAGAGCTGATGGTGAACATCTTTCGCATCGGAATTCCTGATTACTCAGAGCAGGCTTTTCGTGAAGGGCTGGCCAATGCCCTGATTCACCGCGATTACTCCAGACTCGGGGCTGTGCATATGCAGTGGCACGAGGGCAGGATTGAGATCTCCAATCCGGGCGGCTTTTCGCAAGGCGTCCGGCTGGATAACCTGCTGGTCACACCACCCAGGCCACGCAATCCTTCTCTTGCGGATGCCTTCAAGAGAGCCGGAATCGTGGAGCACACTGCCAGAGGCATAGATACAATCTTCTTTGAGCAACTTAGAAATGGCCGTCCGGCTCCTTTCTTACGAGCGTAGCTCTGAAACCGACATTATTCTGGTCCTGCCGGGAGGGAAGGCAAACCGGGATTTCGTCCGGCTGGTAGTGGAGGAGAACCAGGCAGGCCAGCCCTTCCGGCTGGATGATTTGCTCTTGCTTAACCAGTTATTGCTGGAGCGCCACATGGCTGTTTCAGAGGCCGCTTTTGTCATTCAAAAACCTATTGCAGAGGCGAGATCAATCCTTGAGCGACTGACAGAGAGCGGAATTATAGATGCCCGCGGAGAGGGCAAGAATCGCTCATACCAGTTCTCTGCTCACACCTACAAGAGATTAGGTCAGGAAGCTGCATATATGCGACAGAGAGGCTTGCAGCCGGTTCAGATCCTTTTGAAAATCAATATCGTGTGTTTCTATCGAATTCCACCTTGCTTGCAGTTGCCCTTCGGATGGTTCTATATGAATCTGGCCCCACACCACGTTCCTCAGGCGCCAGTGTAGCAGCTACCATGTGGCTATCGCTGAATCATGCCGTTGCCGTCAGGGAAGCCCTAATGGCCGACGGCTTGATATGCCCTGACAAGCTGTTGGTTGCACTGCGCTAAAGCGGTGATGGGCTAGTTAGTTCGGATTTAGGCGGGCCGTTGCCGGATCAATGGTTTGGAGAAAAAAAAGCCCTGAATATAACCAATAGCTTAATCAAAGGCCTGCTCTACGTCGCTCAGCTCCATGTAGGCGAAGGCGAGGCAGTACACGTTTTGCGGGTCCGGGGGATCGATCTCAAAGGACCTGCCTAGAAATTTATATAATTATGTAACAACAATAGGCGACTAGATATTATGAATATCATCATGCGTGCGGCGATAGAAGAAGCCCTTAAGGGATTGAAAGAGGGTGGATTTCCCATAGGCGCTGTGTTGGTCGAGGACGGGAAGATCATAGGAAGAGGACGAAACAAGAGAGTGCAACAGGGAGCTCAGCTCATGCATGCAGAGATCGATTGTCTCCGCAATGCCAGGCTCACGGGCGGCTATCACAATACGATGCTCTATTCCACGCTCATGCCCTGCTACCTTTGTGCCGGGGCGATCGTCCAGTTCGGCATAAAAAAGGTCGTAGTTGGAGAATCCAATAGCGCACCAGAAGCAAGTGATTTCATGGAATCTCATGGTATAGAGGTGGTAAACTTAGACATGAAGGAGTGCAGGGAACTGATGGAACTGGCTCAACGAGAATTATATAAAAAGCAACGGTAACGGAAAAGAGGACTCCACAAAGCCAATGCCGCCTATCCTCTCTAAGTTTGTAAAAAGCCAATAATCACAGATGCATAACGAAGCGGTCATTTTTCGTTTCCCTAAAAATATATTGCGGCGGGATGAATTTATATCCTTAGAGATCGTAATGTGTTAATATGTGGATGAGCTTAGAAAAGGGTTCCTCGATAAAATGAATAATTCTATCAAGATCGTTGGTGCATGAAATTCGCTTCAACATGTATATGGTGATCTCATGATAATTTTTAAAATGCCCTCAATGGAAAAGTCGGAGTATGACACGCTAATAACTGAGGAGTACATTTGTCGCATAGCCTTCAAAGGAGAAAGTCATCCTTATATCGCCCCATTCTTATACATCTTCGATGGCAAATTCATGTACTTTCTATCCACAAAGTATGGGAAAAAATTACAGCACTTCAAACAAAATCCTTCTGTAACGGTTGAGGTTGAAAAGTATACTCCCGACCTCTCCAATTTTGCCTTTGTCGCCTTATCGGGTCGCCTTGAAGAGGTGCAAGATCAAGGAATCAAGAACATTGTAAGACAGAAGTTCGTGGAAATGATTAAAAAGAAAAATCTATCATCAAATGTGCTATCTGCTTTGGGGCATTCACCAGATGAGCCAATTGATGCCTTGCTTACCGAGGAGCGCAACAGTGTCTGGAAGTTAGCAGGTGTCAATGTTGGGGATATATTGGGTTTAAAGCATTCAGGAGGACCATAACGTTTTATCACAACCTGGATTTGCCAGATAGGGGTCCTTACCTTGCTATATCCGTTGCTTATTCATTTCTTTCCTAATTTGGCAGCAATAGATGCCACGTGCTTCCCCTGGAATCTAGCTGCAGCCAGCTCGTTTTCGCTTGGCATGCGCTCTCCCTTTTGGCCAGCTATCGTTGTGGCTCCATAAGGCGTTCCTCCCGTTATCTCATCAATGCGCAACTGGCCTTGAAAGGTATATGGAAGACCGACTACAATCATTCCCAGATGGAGCATAGTCGTATGCACGTTGAGAAGGGCGGCCTCTTGTCCGCCGTGCTGCGAGCCGGAGCTGGTGAAAGCGCTGCCTATCTTTCCCACCAAGGCGCCATCTCGCCACAGCTTTCCCAGAGAATTGAGGAAATACTGCATCTGGGCACACATATTGCCCAAATATGTGGGCGCGCCGAGAATAATTGCGTCAGCTTCAATCAGGCTATCCTGGGTGCAGATTGGGATCTCTTTGAATGATTTCTGAAATTCGGAGACGCCCTTTTGCTTAATATCCTCCTCTGTCAGTATCTCCGGAATGCGCATCAGAAATACGGTTGCACCTTCGCCTTTTGCTCCCTGCATAATAGCTTCAGCCAGGCGATTAGTATGTCCTAGCATTGAGTAATGTGCTATCAAGACATTCATAAATTAACCTCTCAGATGGTGTTATGAGACTACATCATCTTTGACTCTACCGTCTCCTCCCTGAGCCTGCACAGGTTCTCAGCACCACGCACATAGAACCAATAGTGAACGATTATCAGAAGACCCCATCCCACGGGCGAATAATACATAGCCCAGGACGGATCAATCTTTATTGTGCCCATCGTATTCAATGCCAGCCAGATAATGTTCACTACCAGATAAATGACTATGTGAAGCTGAAACAGCTTCATCTGGTCCGAGACAGTTGCCTCTCGGAAAAGCCTTTTGTAATCATCGAGTGTTCCGGCCATAATTTTTCACCTTTCTATATAATAGTAACTTAGTAAGATTTATAGCTTTGGAATACCAAACAATATATTAATAATATAATTAAATTTATTTGAGAACGTTTTCTGAGGAGGGATGAATGGACTTTGCATGCTTTTCCGCCTTCTGCCCCGGAGCCTGGCTGCTGTAGTCAACCATCGGAATTCCGTCAGAATCACGCCATGTCTTCCTTATCTCTTCGAGTGCCTCTCGAAGGGTTTCGCCACCAGAATGGCATTCATAATGGGTGTATCGAAGACTATTGAAATTTTAGTGATAATATTAATTTCAAGACAATCCTTATGAATTGCTGATACGCCAGGCTGGATGCAAAATAATTTGCCCAGTCAAATTTGCAGATAGGATGCGATGCAAATGGCACAATGTCCGAGCTTATGCGAAAGAACAGGAAATCATTATCCAGATTATATTCCAGGATTTTTTCCAGGCAACCCAGGTTTTTGGCGACAGTCTTGATAAGCCTCTCCTCCGAGTAGGGTGCGAGACGAAAGGTATGGCTGGGCGTGCAGCCCAAACCCAAGGCGATGGTAGGATAGCCGATCTTCATGATCTCTTAGCCGCTTGTGCAGCCTCTCTTCCTTCAAAAAGCTCAGAGCCAGACCATTCGCATTGAGTGTCCCGGCACAGCTCAATCAGCTCCTCAGGAAAAGGCTCGAAAAGTGTCTGATTCCTCAAGTACTCCACCCCAAAACGAGCTATCCAGCTCTGTAGCACGGCCAGAAGGGCACTGAAAGGAAGCCTTTTCTCCTTAAATCGCTCTATGTTCCTGAGAAAATTGGCCTTCTCGTCAATAGACAGCTCCTCGGAGAAGTATCCTATAGAATGATTGAGCACATTTGCTTTGGAGGCATATCGGGGTGGCCTCTTGAGGGCTTCTGCCAGATGAATTCGATACAGTCGGGCTTGATCTGTAAAATTCAGGCTCTCGCGGTTGGCCACTATATTTCCCAAGATCTTGGCCTCCTTCTGGCTATGAGCGGCAAGAAGCAGCTTATTTTCGGTATGGAATTGGATGAGATCCGAGACCGAACCGTGTTTCTGCATTTCTCTGAAGCTGGCCAGAGCATAAAGCTTGGTCAGGAAGTGCTCTCTGATGTTGAAATTTCTCAGCCGCCCTTCGTCTTCAATTGCCAGATCGGGAAAGGACTTGACCACGGCTCCTCCGAAGAAACCCGCGGTCTTGGATACGGCTGTTGACTTTGCAGAGCCTGAATAGACCTTGATATCCTTCATGCCGCAGGAAGGAGAGCGATACTTGAGGATGAATCCGTCCACCTCCTGCAAGGAAGCCAGGAAGCTGCTTGAAAAGTCCCCCATTTTTCCCGTTATATCCAGGCCAGTGGCTGGCTGGAACAGCCTATGTTCTCCATTAATCGATACGATCCTTATGGAGTCTCTGGGCACTCCCAGGCCTATCTCCATCTCCGCGCAGACTGGGATGAAGTCCACATGAGGCTCTAACGCCTTGACAAAATCGCTGGGAATCATGCTGCCGTCATATCGGCATTTGGCAAATTCGATGCACTTGCTCAAAACCACTTTAGGCCTGGCGAATGATCTCATAAGGATATACTGTGGAGCCGCTCTCTATAATAATTGTCGCTGATTCGCAAGGGGTATTTCTCAAATAAATAGAGGAGTCGCTACAGCATCAAGCTGCCTTGTATTCATAGCAACCATGACCTGAATTCATGAACGGAAATTTCCTGGACCATAAAAGATAAGTTAAATAGGCAAAAGAGGATAGTTGCTTAAGATTTGTGTTGAGGAGATGGTTTAAAGTGAGCGATAAATTAGCAGCATGGGATGTCCGAGGATCTGACTTTCCGATGGCTGGCACCATATCAGATCAGCTGAAGTTCTTGCTCAATTATGCGGTTCTGGCCCCCTCCGGGCCGAACACCCAGCCATGGAAGTTCTCGATCAAAGATAATGAGATATCCTTGATAGCTGACTTCAGCCGGGCTTTGCCTTCATTAGATCCTTCGAACAGGACTCTTTACATAAGTCATGGCTGCGTTATCGCAAATCTTCTCCTGGCAGCCGAGCACTTTGGCTTTGCATATGATGTGTTATGCCTGCCCGATGGCATCTCTGGAGAGAGAACCGCAACAGTGCAATTATCCAAGAAGGCATCAAGCCCGAGGTTTCCGGACCTGTTCAGGGAGATTATCAGACGTCATACAAACCGAAAGAGCTTTGAGAAGAGGTCCATAGAGGGCGAGAAGCTTCAAAAATTAAAGGATTGCGTCAACAGAGATGGCTTTCGGCTGGATATCCTGACCAGTGATGAAGACAAGGCCAGGATGGCAGAGCTACTGGCCAGGTCCCAGAAGATGCAGCTGGGAAATAAGGCCTTCCGAAAAGAGCTGGCGTCCTGGATTAGGCCGAACAACGCTGATGAGAAGGACGGGCTGCCGGGCTACTCCTTTGGCTATTCGGACTTCGAGTCTTTCTTCGGCTCATTCATCTTCGGTGCTTTTGACATGTCTTCCTCCCGTGCAAGGGTGGAGACCGCCAATATGAACGCCTCGCCGGCCGTGGCGGTGCTATCCACAGAGAGCGATGACAAATTGACTTGGATCAAGACAGGAATTATCTTCGAGACGTTATTCCTGCTGGCCACCCAGATGGATGTCAGGTTTGACCTCTTCAGCCAGCCTACAGCTCTCCCTGAGCTGAGAATGGAGATGGCGCAGATATTGAATGCGAAGTATCCTCAGATACTCATTCGCATGGGATACGCCGAGCCTGCCAAACACACTCCCCGAAAGCCGGTGGAAGAGGTGCTGATCTCTTGAATCTCTTTTTCAGCAGTGTAAGAATAGTTTGAGGTCATTTGGATTTTGAATTAATTAAGGGAGAACCTTCAATGGAGATGGACGATATCATTCGCACCCTAAATGAGGATTTTATGCGCGAGTTAGAGGCTACACTAATTTACGCACGAAACTCATTCATCATGAAGGACTGCGCATCCAGTAGAGTTACAGAGGCTATCGCTGTGGACGAGATGAGGCACATGTGGTGGCTGGCAGATCTGATAACCAAGAGAGGAGGAAAGCCAACAATGGAGCACAAAGAACTCGACTTCGGCGGAGATGATCTTAAGCGAATGCTCGAAAAACAGATATCTTTAGAGACTGAGGGCATAGAAAAATACAAAAAACAGATTGAAACAACAAAAGATCCTGAGGTTATAGGTATATTGAAACATATCCTTGATGAAGAAAAGCGACATAGAAAGGAATTTAGAATCAGGCTAAATGAAATCTGACAGATCTATTTCATTCCTAATGGCCAGATTTCCGCGTCTCCCGCTATTTATGGTTTGAAACTGTCATTTAGATCCAAAAGGTCCTGTAGCATTAGGAGGATACCTGACATGAAACGAGGTCCTATTCCCGCAATATTCGTTATAGCGCTTTTTGTCTTGCCTGTTCCAGCATTAGCCCATCAGCCTTTCTTTGAAGATCAGGAATTTTCTTCAGATAAACCAGCAGAGATTAGAGATGCCACCATTTCGACAGCTATGTATGCCACGCTTGAAACGCCGAATAATGTGGATTACTATATATTTAATGGTAGTATAGGTCAATCCATCCTGCTGAGCATTACCATACCTCAAATCACAGGACAAGAGAACTTCACACCCACCATGGCATTGATTGGACCTGGGTTGCCCACTGCAGATCTGCCAAAAAAGGTTATAAGACCACAAGATCTCGGCGTCCTGATTATGTCATCGCCCGCAAACGCCACTGCATTCTTCGAGCCCTTCAGCCGCACATCGTACTGGACACGCCAGGAACAATATGTAAGACTGCCTGCCAATGGCAGCTATTCCGTAGCTATTTGGGATGATAATGGACAAGTGGGACGGTATGTCTTCGTGATCGGAGATAGAGAAATCCCCGGCGGTGACCTGGCTTTTCCCTTGAAGATGAGGAATTATTGGACCCCGGTCAATCAATCTATCGGGCAAGGTCAAGGTAATGCTCAGGCCGATCAGACAAGTGGGCAGAAGGTAGGCAAAGGCCCTCTGGCCATGCCTGGTTTAGGTATAGCTTTGTCGTTGATATGCATTGCGATAATGGCCTTTTTTTGGGGAAAAATAGAATTGGGGTAGAAAATGTCCACGAGAACTGAAGAGCCTTCCTATGTGGTCTTGAGGAAATTAGAGCAATGCGTTGAGATAATAGAGTATGATCCTCAAATCAGAGCCACTTCTCAAATGGGTCAGGAGAATAGATCTTTTGGCTTCCTGCCAGAATATATCTTTGGCCATAACGATCAAGCAGAGGGATAGTCAACATAATGGGTAGGCAACTTTATGATATACACCTCGGAGCTTAGAGAGAAGATCTCCAGCGTATTCACATCCCAGAGCTTGGCAGTGCTTGCTACGCAAGAGGATGGTCGGCCATATGCGAACCTGGTGTCCTTTGCAGCTACAGAAGATCTAAGGATTCTGCTGTTTGCCACCTCTCGCTCAACTCGCAAGTTCTCCCATATCCTGGACAGCCCCCAGGTTGCCCTATTGGTAGACAACCGAACCAATAGCATTAGAGATTTCAGGGATGCGGTAGCGATTAGCGCCCTGGGAAAAGCCACCGTAGTTGAAGGTGCTGAAAAGGAGCATCTGTCCTCGATATATCTGGCCAAGCACCCCCATTTGACCGATTTCATAAGCACTCCCAATAAGGCCTTGCTGAAGGTTGAAGTCTCTAAGTATATCATGGTCAGCCATTTCCAGCGCGTCCTGGAGCTGAACATCGATGAATGAATTAGCCATGCCTGCAGATCTGGTTAGAGATGAGGGCTCGGTTCATTTTGGCGGCAAGGCCCTGGCTTTAGGAAAAATGATAAATGGCGGTCTAAATGTTCCTCCTGCCATCTGCCTCAGCACCCAGGCATACGATCTGTTTGTCGATTCTACAGGCCTGCGAGGCAGGATAATGCTCGAACTGGGCAGAAAGAGATTCGAGGATATGCGTTGGGAGGAGATATGGGATGCATCCCTCAGGATAAGAGCATTATTCAATGGCACTCTGATTCCATCCCATCTCAAGACCGCCATGACCAATGCCATAAAACCAGTCTTCCAGGAAAGACCCGTGGTGGTTAGATCCTCAGCCGTGGGAGAGGACGCATCCAACAGCTCCTTTGCGGGAATTCATGAGTCCTATGTCAACGTTAGAGGTACAGAGTCCATAATGGATCACATAAAGCTTGTCTGGGCATCATTGTGGTCGGACGCGGCCATGCTTTACAGAAAGGAGCTGGGTCTGACAGTAGAAGAGAGCGCCATGGCCGTGGTGGTCCAGGAGATGATTCCAGGCCAGCGATCCGGGGTGGCCTTCGGGATCAATCCCAATGAATCCACTCAGGCGGTGATAGAAGCTGTGCACGGCCTGAACCAGGGTCTGGTGGATGGATCTGTAGAGCCTGACAGATGGATTCTGGATCGCGCCACGGGCTCTTTGCTCAGCCATCATGAGCCTATCCGGGACAAAGCGGCAGTCCTCTCCCCAGAGGGGGTCAGCCTGGAACCGTTGGCGTCAGAGCTTGGCCTAAATTCTCCTTTGAGCGGTCAAGAACTGGCCCAGGTATTCAGACTCGCCCGCCGGGCTGAGGATATATTTGGCTCACCACAGGATGTAGAATGGACTTTTGAGGGGAGCGAACTGTATACGCTCCAGTCCAGGCCCATAACCACTCCTCCTAAAGATGATGATTCCAATCGCCTCTGGTACCTCAGCCTGCGCAGACCTTTCGAGAACCTGCAGGCGCTGAGAAGGAAAATTGAGCAGGAACATATTCCCGGCATGATCAAGGCAGCCGGAATGGAAAAGGAGCTATCGGGACTGAGCAATGCAAATCTAGCTGTGGAGATTGAATTTCGTGCCGGAGTATATCAGAAATGGCACGATATTTACTGGGAAGAGTTCATCCCCTTTGCCCATGGAGTGAGGCTCTTTGCTCAGGTCTATAACGATGTTATGAAACCCAGGGATCCTTTTGAGTTCATGGATCTCCTGGCAAGAGGCAACATGCTGAGCCTGCAGAGGAACAGACTATTAGAAAAGATGGCCCAAAGGCTGCGGTCAGGAAGAGATGATTCTTTGCAAGGCTTATTGGATGAATTTATGGATAAGTATGCCGGAACCTACAAAAGCGTTGCTTCCGCTCGTCAAGGCTTGATCGATCTTATCCAGGAAATGGCAAAAAATCCCTCCCCTCAGAAGAAGGCCATGGACAAAAGTTCTTCTGCAATTCGAGAAGAGGCCTTCCTGGCCAGTTTTCCGGAAGAGCAAAAAGCCAAAACAGTTGAACTCCTCGATCTGGCCAGAGCCAGCTACCGGATGAGGGATGATGATAATATCTATTTGGGGCAGATAGAGGCCCTGGTGTCCCGGGCAGAACGGGAAGGATCGAGACGGCTGGGGCTGAAATACAAGACCACCCTAAAAGAGATCGTAAAGGCGCTGAAAGATCCGGGATATATTCCAAAGAAAGAGAAAGATGGAGATAGCAGACCGGCCAAAGTTGCCCCCAGACAGTTGGTGGGCCAGCCTGCAAGCATGGGATTAGGTAGCGGCGCGGCCAGAGTGGTGAAAGACCCGGCCGATCTGTTCTCCTTCAAGACGGGTGAGGTGCTGGTATGCGATGCCGTGGACCCAAATATGACCTTCGTAGTGCCGCTATGCTCGGCCATCGTGGAGAGGCGGGGCGGAATGCTGATTCACGGAGCCATAATTGCCCGGGAGTATGGAATTCCCTGCGTGACCGGCATTCCAGAGGCGGTCGAGCTGATTGAGACCGGAGATATCTTGACCGTTGATGGCTACCAGGGCATAGTCACCATCGAGAAAAGATATCTTCAAAAAAATTAGCTGCTGGTCTCCGGCCACTTCAAGATTCCAGGTTATGTATCTGTAGCCATGTCATTGATTACCAGCAATGCAATCTCGTTTCTGCGAGAGAATGGTGGAGTCCAGGGATCATTATACTGCATCAATAGCGGCTCTCCCTCGGTCGAGATTCCCCGAAAATCCAGCGTCTTTCTCAATAGCTCCAGATTCTTTTCATAATTCCCTTCGGTCATGTAACCGGAGAATCTTATCGTGGCCAGCGTTCTTGGCTGAATCAACTGGATCTTGACACTGCTTGATGAAGGCTTGGGAATGTTCTTGATATCGAACCGCTCCGGCATAATAAACGCCATGAATTGGCCCTTTTCATTATTCATTGTCACCACAGGCGCAGTCATCTCGATCTCTTCACCCTTAGTGGTTTTTGTCTTGGCCGGTTGCGGCGCTGGCGTGACCACCGGTGCCGTCATCTCGATCTTTTCGCCTCTTTCGTTGTCTCCGGAGATGTATCCGAACAATGGGCTAAAGGCATCGTTCTGATTCTCTGCAACTGTGGTGGCCCAGATCTCCTCGGGATAGGCCCTGATTTCTACTCCATTCTCTAAGGTCTCCAGGACCTGGTAACTAGCTTCAGATACCGACATGGAAATAATCACCCCATAAAGCGTCCATAAGAATAAAAGCACAAAAAGGATGAGCCCAACCTGAATCGGCCATGATAATTTCATGAAAATACCTCGGATTCGCTTAGACGTAGCAATGAAGCTATGCGCTTTGAAGCAATCATAGTGATATTATAAAGACTGTAAAGCAGAAAAAACTTTCGGCGCGAGGCTTTTCGTGAAGGTCTGGCCAATTCCCTGATTCACCGCGATTACTCTCGACTCGAGGCTGTGCATGTGCAGTGGCACGAGGACAGGATTGAGATCTCCAATCCGGGCGGCTTTCCGGAAGGCGTCCGGCTGGATAATTTGCGTCTTTTGAATCACTTGTATATGCAACGAAGAATCAAGGCAGAGGAGGCGGCAAAGATCATTCAGAAGCCTGAGAACGAGGCTCGTGCTGCGCTGGAGCACCTGGTTGAAGGTGGCTTACTGGAAACTTCAGGGGAAGGAAAAGCAAGAGCATATCATCTCTGCGCATCCACCTACAGAAGGCTTGGCGAGAGGGAAAAGAAAATGCGCGGAAAATGCACAGTATCAAATGTTAATGTACTCGTGCATTTCTGAGATGCTTTTTGGCTCAGCGCACTGCTGCAGCCATTGGTTCACAACTCACCTTCGGCGGGCCGGGATGCCTCGTGAATTTATGCAAAAACTCCGGGGAGATGTTCGAAAAGAGGCGATAGATATCTGAAGCCTTGATCTGCCCGGATGACGAGCAGAGGCGAGCCTTGGTGCCGCTGGGGTGGACCAAGACGATAATGCTGAGGTCCCTGGGGCCAAAGCCGGCTTACTCGCCGGTCCGACCCTGGAGGATTACTGAGCCGCAAAAAGTTCATGCCCCCTGGAAGGATGCCAGCAATTCCAAGCCATGCAGGTTTCTGCCTCACCTGAATCTCCCACCCGGAATCGTCCCCTTATCCAATCCATCCCGGCGTTGAGGGAGACACGCCGCAGTAGCGCGTAACACCCTCGCGGTTTCCCTAAAGAAGAAGCAGCTGCAAAAAACTTCAGCCGCATAAAAAGTTATGTGGGGAGGCCAGCGGCCGCTCCTGAGGGCCTGGCAAGGGTCTCCTCACAAAAGTCTGAAGTAGTAAGCTAAATATGTAGCCCCTTATGATTATGGCCGGCGTCCACGCCACCCTGGTTTTGGTCAGGCCGAAGAGCTAAGGCCAACGCTTAAATATTGATACGCACTTATGTATTACTAAGTGAGTAAGTCCCTCTCGAACGGATGATGCTGCTTATTAGCAGGTGGGACAATTAGAGAGGGGTTCACTAATTCTCTTTTATTTTGATTCAAAGAACTCAAGAGCAATAATTATTTTGTGCTGAATCTTATTATAATATAAATAATCATTGTCTCTATATTTACGGGCTATGGCCCCGGCAATGAAGTCTGTTGCCTGAAGACAGGGACATTGCTTAGAATCTAGATGGGAAACGTTTATGCTTCTCATCAAGCCGTCTGCCAGGTAATTATCAAATCTTTCCTGAGCAGCCCCATATAGGAATCTGTCTATGACGATCTCTACTGCTTCCTGGGGGAATTCATACTTGCGGATAACCCCATACAATAACTGCTTATAGAGGTCGTTGTAAAGCACCTGAGGCTCTATTCCGTGGTAATGAGACAGAAATGCCGCCTGATCCTTACGTAAAAATATATAGGCAATATTACTATTCGTCTTTGCCACGCACTCGAGAATACGCCGCTTGCTTGGATAACTTGATTGATTGAACTTAAGCTCGGACAATACTATGTGCTTCTTCTTAAGTGTCTGCCTAACTTCCCTTATGCACCTTTTTATGGGAAGATCATCCCCTGTTATTAACGCTGCAAGTATGAAGTAAGGATCCTCCTCCGAGACCTTAGACCCAAGGCCACCCAAATTGCCGGACTCATCGATGTAGACCTTCATCCAGTCGCCGTGTATGGCTAATCGGTATATATAATCACAGGTGTTTTCACAAAGGGTTGACTGAAGAGTTTTCGCATTTCCAGAGATATATCTGAAATTATCATGCTGAAGGATCGCGATCTCTGGCCGAGCTGGCCAAAAATCTTGGTATACCTTTAGTAAGTCCGGTGCCGTGGGGCGGAGCCCCTCGATAGATGAGTGGCTCTTCTGGCCCCAGTAGGTGCCATCAAATAGCCATCAAATGAAATGCCTGTGGCCGTTGCATGCTGAAAGCAACCATTTAGGAGCACGCCCGCGACCAAATGGATCCGCTTCGATCAAATGACCGTCAAATGAGATCTTGCTCATTCTGAAGGCATCTCCCTTCGTCCTGCAAGGCACCCGGGTATCTGCGGCCTGTCCCTGTGCCCCCGGATCTCCCCCGGCTGCCGGCCTGCTGCGCGCCCTGATGTCCAGGTCTCCTTACTTTTACCAGAAGTTATTTATTCATTAAGCTTAAGGTTGGGTGTATGGAGACAAAATCTGGTACGGGAAAGAATAAGTTGTATCCTGTAGTCGATGATGAGGCAAAAAGGAATCTGGTTATGTTCCAGGCAAAAGAGAGTCTCAGGACTCGTGATGATGCTGTCGAAATGATCCTGCACATGCTCCCAACCTGGGAGGGCCAGGAAGATCTGATAAAGAAACTACAGGCAGACCTTGAAGAGGCAAAGAGACTGAATGAAGGGCTGCAGGATCTGGCAAAGTCTAGCTGAATTCAGATATGCTCAATCCCCGGCGAATATCAATGAGGAATGGATAACCGGTAAAAGGTATTTATCCCTGGAGGAGTGAGTTGAATCAGGATACAGGGGCGCTGCGAATTTACAGCAATCAAGGTACGCTACCTCTATAAATTGTCCATAACTCTGGCCATATCTCTAAAAAACAATATCAATAGGCGCTATGAGCATTTCCATATCGTGTCCATAACTACATCTAACTGCCTGGCTGCGCCAGAACGTAATGGGCACCTCTCCTTGTTCCTTCTTGCCGCAGAAGCCCTGCATCCTTCATCTTGCGTAGCACATATTTTGCCTTGATCTCGTTAACACCAAGAAGCTGCTGGCAGTCTGCTCTCTTTATAGAGCCGTGCTCTCTGATACATGCCAGGATACGCTCCTCATCGCTCATTGCCGGGGCGTTATAAAGTACGACCAAAAAGGAGGTTCTCTTGTCTTCAAATCTGGGTGGCTGCAGATTTGCTTTGCGCATGGCATCCAGCATGGCATCTATGCCGCTGCCCCTGTTCTCCACCAGATGGACATCTTCCATCAGATGCATGAGCAGCCGGTTCCTGGTGGACTGTCCTTCCTGCAATTTATCGATGGTCACTCTGCCATAGAGCCCTCCTGGGTTCTCAACCTCCAGGCGGTCGGCAAACATCCGCACCTGAATATGGCTACCACGCACGAATTGACTGTAATCCCGATGGGCCACGGCGTTGACTATGGCCTCTCGCAGGGCGACCTCCGGATACTCATAAATGTCCTGCCTGGTGACGCCTCGAATAAGGCTGCCCTTGCGCATACTGGCCATCACGTAGGCCACAGCGCCATCAATAATTTCTTTTATCGTGCCCTCGAACTTGCGGTTATCCAGGAAACGCTCGCCAGTTGGGGCCTCTTCTGTGGTCGTGGTGCCGTAATACTGCAGATAAGCTATGAAGAGCTGAAGCTCAAAGATCTGGGGATAAACGCCGAACATCAGCAGCCCGGCAAGTGTGGGATGCAGGACACCTTCGACTTCAGCGACGATCTGGAGTTGCTTCAAAATTTGCTCAAAGGGCAGATTCCAGTAAGGGGCATTGGGACGGGCTTCTTTTCTCCGCGCCAGGTATTCCTCCAGCTTCGCTCTGTCCAGGTCCTGCAACGTGGCTCTGGGGGTCGGTTCCTTGTCGAACATAGGCTGGGTGCGGGAGCTTATGAAGCTGAATATCTCGTAGTCGCTCATCCGCCGGGTGGAGTTCCCCACGCGAATGAAGGATCCTTCTTGGAGACGGTGCCGGCGGTGGTAGCAGGGCTTCTGATCGTAGGCGACCTCCGGGACTTCTACGGCTACAATAGTCCCTCCCTCGATCTCCTCCACAGAGAAGCTGGGGCGAAGAGGCGGCTCCATCTGGGCTGCCAGGCCGCTGAGGTCCTCTTGCAGCTTGCGAGGGTTGCCCACGCCCACGACCTTGAAGCCGGCGTCCTCGTCCAATCCGAAGAGCAGGACTCCTCCACCGGGCCGGTTGGCGAAGGCGGAAAGGGGCTTGAAGAGATCTGCGGGGGTGCCTGTGTGGGCGGCCTTGGCTTCCACGCCATCGAGCTCCCCGTGGCGGCGGCGCAGTTCGGCGATGAGGCGAAGGATTGAGACTTGGTCCATCTGATTGTCCTATGGATGTTGCTTCTTTATCACGCTTTGGGAAAGGAGATCCGCTCTATCCCCAGCTCCTCCGGCCGAGCAGCCTGTCGCCGCTCCCGCAGCCGGGCCCGGATTGTCCGCCAGCTTCCTTCCCCGCCAGCATGCCGCCCGCGCCCGGCTCTCCCGCCCGCCTACTCTGCCGGATCGGTCTTCCTGTAGGCATTGTACCAGAACCGCTGGCCCTCTTCTCTTTGCCTGCGCTCCAGAGCCACCAGGCCCCATCTCGCTAAAGCCCTCAAAGAGCTGGACAGTCGCCTCTCTACGCGAATCCAATCGACATAGGCGGTGATGTCCAGGCCCATTTCAGTGGCGATCTCCTTCAAAGACTTGGCATCATCTTTGCTATCGGGAAGCACTGCCATAATGGCCGCCTGGTTCATGGCATCCCCCTTAATCTGCTCGATGCGATGGTAATTCTCCCTCCCGGTGTGCGCTCAAAGCTTAGCCCCAAGATAAAATGATCACGATATTGCAAAACATTGGGCATACGTTATATTTAATATTTATTGATAAGATGATGGTTCAGATATATTACCAGAACGAAAAAGGTAAAATGCGATGGCATTGAAGGACCGGGCGGAGCTGCAAGAACCATGACTGAGCAAAATCGCAAGTACGTAACCAAGGAGATCGGCAAGCTTCTCTCCGAGATCTGGCGGATCAAGGGGCTGGCGGAGCAGGAGTACGGGCCAAAGCCTCCGATCACCAAGAAGCTCGCCAGCATGCATGCAGATGCTCAGGCGCTGCTACAGGGAAAACAAGGTTGATATCATTTCAGTGTGTAATGACGATCTGAGCTTTTTACCGAGGGAAATATTATGGCCGAGAAAGAAATGAGAAACTTCGCCCTGCGAGACGAGAAAGGCAACGAGATCAGCGTTTTCACGGGCAAAGCGCCCCGCCAGGCGGCCCTGAAGGCAGCCAACCGTGGGCACACGGACATCAAACTCCGCGAGCGAGGCACGAAGAAGGTGCACATATTCACAGGTGAGAGGGTGCAGGTGGACAAGCCCAAGGGCGCGCCGGCCTGGATGCCTGACAAGATCTGGAAGCCCGTGATCAAGAAAGTAGGCACCGAGACGCTGGAAGAGCTTTGAAGGCTCACTCCAGCACAGTCCTAGCATGAAGGGGCACAAATCAAGCCAAAGGCGAGAGGGCGGGCAAGAGGCCCCATGAAAAGGGTTCCGGTAATTCGGGCGCTGTGTGAAATTCCAGCGCTTATGCCGCCTTCGAGCCAGTCTTATTAAACCTATATTCCCGCCCACTCATAACGAGGTAGGCGGGTTCAGCCCCAGATCATGGTACAGTTGTTTTTGTTTTTCCAGCATCTCGCCTACTCGAAGCGATTTGCCTGGCTGTTCGAAGCATTCAATGACATCGAGTTTGTCCAATAGACCTGGCAACGTGTAGTCCTTAAGAAGACCTTTCACCTGCATCTGTTTTTTAATGTAGGACAGGCATATCAGTGCTACAAACTGTACAAACATCTTCCCTTCAAGACTCTGATCCGACGAGACAAGAGTACGGCGCATGTTCAGGCGTTCCTTGAGGTTGCCGAAGGCCTTTTCTACAACATCTTTGTTGCGGTAGAGTTCAAGAGCGGTAACCGCATCCATTGTCTCATTGGTGATCAGAGCAAAGAAACCATAATAGCGCTTGGCATTTCTGACGTTCTCTTCCCTGACCGTTACCTGTGTTCCCCGTCTGGGCGTTGTCTTAATGTTGAAATACTTCTGGTAGAGCTTTTCATGTTCGGGGACACGTTTGCCAGATTCCAGTTCCTGTTTCAGTGCAAACAATCGACGGTCAAAGGCCTTCTCATTCTCAGCCGCTTTATCGATGTTGTAGTAATAGTGAATGTAAAGACGACGTGATTCCTGGACAGTTTCTCCCTTGTACGGATGCTCCTGAATATAATCCCAGGTAGTTCTAACCGTTCGGCAATAGAGTTCATAATCCTCGTTGTAATGCTCAAAGCTCCTAAACGTATCGTAGATGGCGTCCAACTCTTTTCGAACAAAGGCCAGAGACATCCTGACAGACGAAAGGAACTTCACATGCTTCCTGTACAGGCAGTTGATGTTGTATTCACTATAAAATCCACGGTCCATGACTAGCTTTACCTTTGAATAACCAAGGATATCCAGTTCTTCAAGCAGATGACGTACTGTTTTGGCATCAGGGATATTACCCGCGAGTTTTCTGTAATAGAAAGGGAGGTTTGACTCTTGCCCGAATACCAGGGCCACATTCAACTGAGGCAGCCTGTCATTCTCTTTGTTAAAGCCAAATTGTACTTGTCGGAGGGTTTCTGAGTAACTGGACAAGGTGGTTGTATCATAGGCCCAGAACTCTTTTTCCAACCTTCTTTTTCCCTGAAGGGTGAAAAACCGTTGTTTATCCTCTTCGGTGATGCTGGCAAACAGCTCGCTGCTACGTTGTGAGGTGATGTTTTCCTCATAAGGATGCTTATGGAGGATTCCCCACTTCTCAAAGCGATATAGTGGTGTGCTGTCTTCAAGGATCAGGTAGTAGGCGATGGACAAGATTTGTTTGTAAGTGTCAGGGAAACACCGTTTCAGGTCATGGGTGATCCCCAATTGCTCGCCGATCGCATCCAGCAGGTAGGTAGCCCCATAAAAGGATCGATAGGCCATCTCAGCTGCCCTGGGTCCACGTTTGGCCGGTACCTTAGAATCTTGTTTCTTTCGGTTTCTTCCATCAGTAGGGCCAATTTCTCCAGTTTCTTTATCCACCCGCCCAATTAAGGTGCGCATGGCACGTGATTGTTTCTTTTCTTTGTCCCAGTATGATACGGATTGATAGGCATAGGTGATGCCTGATCGTTTATCTGTTTGATAGACAATTGCCGCCATGCAAGTTTACCCCATCGTTATGTATAATGTAACACATAACGATGATAAACTTAACGCTCCGATAAACGAGAATCTTTTGAAATTTCAAGGAATCAACGCTCTAATAAGCGATAACCTTTTAAAATTTCAAGGGATATAAAATCAAGCATTACCGGGCTCGTTATGGGTCAACGGGAATCTAGGAGGTATAGGTTATCCATTTTAGAGACGTGCTTTTCCCAGAACCAGGACCCCCTACAATAAGAAGTGCCTGATTCTTTTCGATTGCCTCAGAGAATGATAAATTATTATTAGATTCTGATTCGTTTATTGAAGCCTCAATTTCTTCTCTATCAATTGCATATTCATCATTTTGTTTGCCAAATATCAATCGGATTTGGATAATTTTATTCGCAGAAAGAGAGCCCGAATCGTCTTCCCATGGCTCAACGATTTGTTTGTATCTTCCCAAAATGGCATTCAGGTAGACAGATGACAATTCCTCAAAACTGGGTTTCATTAATTCTGATAATGAACGATACACCATGTGTTTTAGTTGATCAACATTTTCCCTCTCGAACTCATTCCAAAAGCAACCTTGGACATATTCTCCAACTTCTTTTAAAAATTCTTTCTGTATAGGATCTTCCATCTCAGAATCTTCAATAAAAACGAGTTGACGCTTTTTATATTTAACCGCATACCGGAATTCCTCATGCGTTGGAGAAATACCAACAGGGCTTTCTTTCCAGCCATAATTATCTCTAGGGTAAATGCCAAGATAAATATCGCACTCTCTAACTCCATCTAAGCATGTATTTTGAGATGACTTATTTACCGCAGGATGCTTGTTTGGCTCTATGCGTATTGTCTCTAAGCTATAGTTTCCATCGCGGTTCAACTCTCGAATGGCTTCTTCTGCAGCATCTCTACGATCTAAATACCCCTCTATGATCGAGCTTATAAAGACCTTGATTTTTGTCATTATTTCGCTTCCTTTTCCGTGCAATGATACTTAGTTGGAATTGGAACAGATTAAAGTGATAGCTCCTTCCCTATATATAAGGTGCCAACTGTGAGAAGAACGGGGGCATATCTCTCCTGTAAAGCAGACTCATCCTTTGACACAATAGGTTAAAATGTTTTCTTATTGTATATATTTATATAAATATTATATCTTGTACTATTGCGTTTTCTGTATATTGTAAAGTTCAGAAGCTCTCAGACTTCGGCATTTATGCTCGAATAATTTTGCCTGGCGAGAAGTCTCTAATCAAGACACCAAATTGCCTTGGTTACAAAAAAATAGGGAATGATCCTGACGAAATGTATATTTAGCTGCTCCTGCAATCTCTTCGGCCTTGTCTTCTATGCATCCGAATTACAAATAGCTCGGCTTACATAAATTTTTGTTTATATTTATTTTTTTTGTCTAGGTCTGATCATCTGGATCATCCTCCAGCTTTCTGATCTGCGGCTCTGTAAATAGATGCCTTGTTGAATCTCTTCGGATATTATTAGATTGAGTTGGCCATGAAGAACGAAATTATTCCAGCCTGCCGGAGACGACACCTTACGCTCCCGGCTATCTCGCTGCAGCAGCCGTGACTACCGAGGAGAGTGGGTGGTTCGGGGAGAAGCGGACCTTATCGATAGAAAAACGAGACATGGATGTACTACATGTGGTGCATGTCCAATGGAACTTGATTTTTTGAGCGAATACTCAGCAAGTTGCCGTAAACTACAATCCAATTATAGATAAGCGCACACCGCCCTCACCTTCGTCTTCTGCTCGCTTCCCTTGAAGGTGATCGCCGTCATAGACGCCTGCCCCGTCTTGCAGTTCAGATAATATGTGGCCTTGGCCGCCAGATCCAGAATATAGCCGCAATGGCTTACGGATCCCCTCATAGAAATCCCGGAGCTGATGCCTATCTTCGTCGTGACCTCCTTATTCACCTCAGAATTGGCAGCCGTAGACAGAGTGGCAAAGACATCCAGCGCCCCAGCCGCGGCCCTCGTAACCTCTAGCTCCGCCGCATACTCCACCCTCCACCGCCCAATCGGAACCGCCAGAGAACCGCCCTTATTATACCAGGTTCCTGCCGCAGGCGACGCTTGAGAGCTGTCCGTTGTCACCAGGCTCTCCACCCTCCATTTGGCTTCATCCAGCGGGAAGCCATAGGGCGTTTTTGTCATCGAGAAATAGGGCTCTATGATCCGGGAGTTGGCCAGGCTAAAGTCCGTGCCTGCGTAGAGTGTAAGCGTGGTGTTGGGCGCTGCGTAGGCCACGCCCGTAATGATAAAGTAGGAAATTATCCCGGCCTGCTTGAGTCTGACCCTCATTCCTTTTCCGTACTTCCAGGCAAGGTCTCCCGGAACAGTGAGGGTATAGGTCTTGACCGCAGCATCTGCACTGGCATAAGTCCAGGACTCCTCCACCGCCGAGATCCAGCCGCCTTGATAGGCATCCTCCAATCTGCGGATGCGTTCCAGCAATGCCTCAATTGCCTCAGAGTTCGCCTGGGAATCCGTCATATAAAGTCAGCTCCATCACATCGGCATTCAAACTGCTCTGCAAAGCCTTGTTGAGAATGCGCATATCATACTGTCCATCGTAGGGCTGGCTGGTGATTGTCACCCTCACAAAATCGCCACACTTGAGCGCATAATCCGGCCTGGTCCAGATCATCAATGTGCGCTCATCGCACATCTGGCCTATCTTGGCTGCGGTGCAAACTATGAGCTGGTCCTCGCTCATGGAAATATCGCTGGTTACATGCTCTTTCCAGATGCCGCTTGTGGGTAAATAATCCCCACCATATTCTCGCCCCCATCTCATAGGCGCCCAAAAGGTGTATCCCCAGGTTGCATCCCGGCCTTTCATTACAACGGCATCAAATCCATAGTTGTAGGTATCAAGAGTGCCGGGCTGAAAGTCGATGAGATCGGCCTCTACATAGCTTTTCTGAGGATCATCATACCAGCCCCGATAAATTGCCCAATCACAATCAAGATCCTGATCGCCGTCACTGCGGTTTACGAAATTAAATTCCAGGCCCTGATGGCTCACCACGCGGTTAATCGTAGTCATGAGCCGCTCATGTGTTGCCGGCACGCCAGGGCTGGAGAGATTCTGGTTTGTTATCGAGCCTGCCCGAACATGGCAATTCTTGTAGCCCACGATAAAACAGGGATAATGCTCCGGGCTGCCTTCCGGAGCGCCTACGCCTGTTCTTACATACAGATAATCTCCCCGGAACCACTGATTAATGCCCATCGTGGCAAGAGAGCCGGCCTCTGTGAGAAGAGTAGTCCCCAGATAAATGGGGGGCGTCGGCAGGGGGATTCTCTGAGGGTAGGCTGTGCCGGTCGGCCCGATCAACTGATAAGTTCCGGCTGGAGCGCCGTAGGACACAAGCGCCCAAAAGGGCGTAGCCATGGAGCTGGCCTGGAATAGGAGGCCCTGACTGGCGGGAGTGTCTCCCAATATGGTGTTTACTGTGTCGTTAGCTGTGAAGGCCCTCACAAATGGATAACGATATTGCAGTATGGCCGAATGGCCCAGGCAGTGGTACTCCTGCGGCATCTTTGACTTGAAAGACGGCCTCTTAATACCATCAAACCAGCCACAGAAAACGGGCATGGTTTCTCCTGCC
>CAVXUJ010000012.1:0-586852 GCA_963764995.1 Methanotrichaceae archaeon
GGTGAGGCGAAGGATTTTGAGTAACATGTAGAATCCTTTAGATCAATATGCAGCTATCTCTTTCTCCATTTAAGTTTTCAATATCAAATCCAAATTCAGTTGAGTAGGGCAAAGATGTAATTATATATTTTTTATTATAGATAGTATCTGATAGATAGAAATAATCTTTATTAAATTTGGCATACCACCACTTAGGGATCTTAACTTTATATTTATCCAATTCTTTAAGATTATTACTAATATATTCCCAATATATTTCAGGTATAACATCGATAGTGATATCTTTAATGTTTCTAACTTCAACCAGATTTCCTTCATCCTCAGAATACCTTATTTCTTTTGGACTAAAACCAAATAAAATACATTTCTTGAACACATTTTCTAAATTCTGAGGTCTTAATTTAATATCTGAATATACTCTATTGCACCATTGTTTTATTATTGCATATGTGATCGGCAAATCTTCAATAACGTTGTTGGTTCTTTCGACAATATCAATCTTATCGTTATCTGTAGAATAAGGCAGATGATCTTGGGGTTGATAAATAAACATGAAATGCTCGTTATTGTGATTCTTTCCGCCTCTGTTTAATCTCCCGCCTCGTTGTCCGATTGCATCAACTGGAGCTAGTTCTGTGTGCATAATGTCACACGAAATATCCACACTTATTTCAATGGCTTGAGTTGATACAAGTATCCAAGGTCTTTTTCCTTTAAGGTTATTGATTTCTTTTTCTTTTTTACTTCTGTCGTTAAATGTAAATTGAGAATGAAGCAAGAATAGATTATCTTTTAAAATCTTATTCTCTAATAAATGGTACAAATCTTTGGCTCTTTTTATAGTATTTACAATTATTATTTGATTTTTTCCTTCATCATAGATTTTTTTAACTTCATCTATTGCTTCAAAGACAGACTTAGAGCTTTTTTCAATAATAAAGGGCTCAAACGTTAATCCTTCTACATCTTCAATCAAAGTATGGGATTGTATTTTATTTAATTCATCTACTATAAAGCTCGGCAAAGTTCCACTCATAGCAATATATGGTATTTTGAGGTCTCTCAATATCTTTAGGCCATCTAATATATATCTCAAAGTATGATTTTCGTAATAGTGGATTTCATCGAATATTATTACTGAATTTAAAATATTTCCTAGTGCAAAGTCCGCCTGCTTGTAACCATGCACTAAAGAATAAATCAAATGATCTATAGTGGTTATCGTAACTGGCTTATCGAATACTTTCTCATCAAAAACCAAGCTCCTAATATCTTCTTCTTTGATATCGTCTGCTTCATAATGCAGGTATCTACTCATCCCGTGATATATTCCAACATTATCATTACCAAAAATTTTTTTAAGCCTTTCGTACATCGCATTCGAGGTTATTTGTGTCGGCAAAGCAAAAATGATTTTATTTTTATTCTGCAACTTGATTATATTTAGTGCTCCCAAAAGCGCTCCTTCTGTCTTACCCCTTCCGCATGGGGCGGATATTATAGCTGAATCTTTTATATTAGCTAGCTCTCTCTGAAACACATAGAGCTCTCGCATTTTTTTCTTTTCATTTAATCCTAGAATGGAAATATTTTCTGAGTAGAATATACTATTTGCACTGTAATTTATAGTATCCAGAAAATTATTGGACGCCTCAATGAGTGGACCAAATACACCTTGGTTCAAATTCAATTCATCAAAAAATTTGCTTGCTTTTTGATCACAATGCTTTAAAACAGATAAACACAATGAGTAGATCGCTTTTGTCTGTATATTTCTATCATTAGTGCTCTGCTCTATTTTCAAATTTCGTATTATTTTTCTAATTGATTCATTCAATTCAATTTTAGATAAATAATCCTCTTTGATATAAATAGGTTTGAACTCATTATTAAAGATGTCTTTAAAAAACTTTAAATAAATATCTTGGTATATATTTATCCATAATTCTATTTCGTGATTTAGATAACAAATTCTTGGAGACAAATTTGCATCTTCATATATTCTATTATATAATTGGGTGTGATGCGAAACAACAAGAATCCGTAATAAATTATTTAAATTTTCAGGCAAATCCGAATTTATGAATGGTACCCCAAAAAAAGCATGAGAGAAATAGCCACAGGGTTCACCTCTTTTTATTCTATATTGAAATTCATTTGTCAACTTTCCTAAATCATGCAAGAAAACTGACATATACATAATATTCATAAGTGTATTAAAGTCTATCTGGAAATTTTCTGAGAAGCTTTTTAAAGTATTTTTATTCTTTAACAAATAATCCCTGAGAATCATCAGGGAATCAATAGTATGCCCTTCAAATGTTTGAAAAACTTGATCGAGAGATCTCTTGGCAATTGGTTCAGAAAGTGACATACTCGTCCCCAATTTCATAACACTCCACGAATTCATTTAGCTCTAGCTTCGCGCCTGGCTTTGGAGTTGCTACAATAGCATCTTCTCTAGAATAATCTCTCTTCTTAGTATTAATAGCTGCAAATTTATATGGAACTCTGCCTACAATTCGACGCTTGTCGGTCGGCTCCACATGTTCATTCAATCTAATAATTGAATCAATTTTATCGCTTTTGGCCTCCCTAGCATTAAATAGTTTGATATCACTAATAACAACAAAATCGTCTGATGCTCCAATATACAACGGTCTAGCTGGATCTTCCAGGGCCTTTCTTAATTCATGAATATCCTTTTCTTCGCCCAGAACGAAGATTTTGCAGAGAACTGGTGTTAAATATTCTTTAATAAAGGGAGCACTTGAGCTTCGAATGTGTTTTAAGCCTTCAAAAATGATCATTTCTTCATCACTTAGAATCGATGGGTCTCCTTTATTGTTTTCTACCTTCTTATCTATATCGCTCTCTTTCTTACTGAGATTTGATTTCAATTTTTTCATCAAAACCAGATTCTGGGATTTACCTGGTTCATTCAAAGGCTTGAGGCTGACTTTAAACCTCTCCTGCAAGCTATAGTCATCCCTTTCCAAACCCAACGAATTTGCTAATAATCCTCGGATCGTCGTATAAGGTGGAAAAGAATATGAAAGGATTGTTATAGTTGAAAAGGGCTTCCTGAAGTTTACGAGATAGGGTGTCTCTAACTCAAAACTTAGGCAATTCATTTTAATCAACTTCAGCTATAACCATGTCAATAGCTTCGTTAGGCGTCTTAAGTTCTATTGCATGTTTTGTTAAGACTTGCTTTAGATCTTTTTCATTTCCTAAAGTACCCGAGAGTAAGCCCGCAAATATTTTATCACCCTTTAGAGATCTGAGCACCTGGTCCAATCTATCTATATTTATATTTCTACCACCTTCAAGTTCTAAGGCCTTTTGCAATGTGTGGTTGTATCTATCTTGAATTGCAATTAGAATTAGGTTAGGAGTAAAATCCGTTAAGAGACGAGCTTGTTTAGAATAATCTGACAAGTTCTTGAAAGCCTCCAACGAAGTCTTGACTCTCGACTTCTTAATTTCATCACTTAGAACTTTATCTTTAATTACTATTTTTTTATTTTCAATTAATTCTTCTCCACCAATTTTTGCCAAATCAATAGACAAACCAGCTCTATAAATATTGACAGCTAATTCAACATTTACTATGTCCCCCTTTAGCTCACCTGCACTTTCCTGAGGTTTCTTCCTAGTAAGAAAATCGATAGTCATATTGTCATTTAGCGGCAATAATCCCATCGCAGGAGACATCTTAATTGGAGAAACACGTATCTGAGCACCTTGATCTTTTAGAGTCGTCATGAAACCAAATAGATCGCACAAAATACAATCTGCGATCTTCCCACAGGTTTCTCCCTTCTCATTCGCAACACAATATTCCTGAGCGGGTACAAGTCTTCGGATACTCTCCTTTAAATAGAATCTCATCGCTTGCCCGCTTACATATGGATAATCGACTCCATCCTTTTTATATTTTTTAATATCTACTAAATTACTTCCACCAATTCCTGAATTAAGGTTCGTTAGACCAGTTTCAGATAACCATATCGCACTTATAGCTTTCTTTTTCATTTGAGGTCACCTACTTTTTGTACCTAATTGCACCGAGATAAAATGTTGAATAGACTATCACAATATCCTTAATCTCATCAGAGTTGTTTTTATATTTATTTATCAAATCCATTAACTTGGCTAAAGGCTCAGTATAGATTGATTCATCTAACTTCTTGCCGATGCTTATTGCTCTTAAACTTATATTCTTCAACTGCTTGATCAATTCCTCAGGACTTCGTGTTCTATCAAGCTGATATAGATCAGATATATAATTATCTGCAATTGTTCCTATCACGTGTCCGCTCTTTCTCATTATCTCCATTTCCTCTGCTTCAAATTGCACCATCCTTGCACCTCCATTGAATGATTAGTGGATATAGCATTTCTTTTTGTATGCCTGCCAAAATACAATTCTGACGTATTTGAAATGCCCTTGAAAATGTTTTGAAATCATCCAAAACGATTCCCTTTGACATAAGGCATTTATTTTCGCGACTTAAATTATTATCTATATTATTACTAGTTAGTGATTTAGTGAATGATTTATCGATAAAATTCGAATAGGGCTTCTGAAGAACGCTAAATACTCTATCCAGACTTTGAATGTTTGGTATTTTTATTTCCTCCAAATATGAATATTTTGTCTGATACGTTGCGCTTGTCCCCTTAATCCTTAAGCAAGCCCATTCATCAGTATACTCAATAATTTTCATCTGTTCAAACAGGGAAAGCAATAATGAATACTCATCCCTTGCATATCTCTCAAATAGTCCACCCTTTTTTCCAGTGAAGAGTTCCATAATATTGCTATTACGACCCTGTTTTACAGACCCACGAATAATGTCTTTTAGCCTGTGAAGCTCTTCAATATCTTCAATCTTAGGAAATAGAATATAATTAGTTAAATTATCATTATCGCATGTAAACGGATTATCATCCAGCCATTCGATAGATCCCAATAGTGCACACTTGGGGCATGAGTGGTATTCTGGTTCCATCTTTCTAACGCCACACTGACTCTTTAAGCTACCTGTAGCCATTGGATAAATGGTTTGAGATACCTGAGAAATATTAAAATCATCATCATAATTATCTCCACAAATATCACAATTTCTCTTTCCGGTTTTCTCTTCATGGGACAGAAGGTAACTGCAGATTTCTTGTTTTTCCTCGGTTTCTTTCCCAAGAAAATTGACATATTTTCCCTTATGCATTGTAGGCAAATACGCCCTGTTGGCCTTTTCTTGAGTGCCATCTTTTTTTGTCTTCTGATATGTTAATTTAAATTTGATTAATCTTTCAATATTATCAACTAATCGAGCTACTTGATCTTCATCTAAAGAGTCAAATGCTATTCCGCTATTCCACTCAATATCTACATCGACTTCCTCAAGTAAATTACCTAAAAATTCTAGGGCATTATCAAACCACCAGTCGTAGTATTGATTTATTTTTATTTGGGGGCTCATTTATTCACCTCAAACGCATATATTCCTGTACGTGCAATCCACGCACCTGGCCTTCTGCTTCGTCCCATCGGGAAAGTATCCCCTCTGAATTATCATCAGTATCTCGCGCACAATCTCTTTCGCCTTCTCATAATCTTTTTGCTTGAAGTCTATCTCCGCGACATAATTATTGCTCCTGGTGTAGCACACGAAGCCTTTCTTAACATCCACGCCGAAGTGCTCCATGATGAGTATGCCGTAAAGAGCCGCCTGAAACTTGTGCGTCTTATAAATAGTGTTCTTGAACTCAGCATACTTGTAATCCAGAGGAGCCGCCGTTCCGTCCTCCAGAAAGAGAACCTCATCCACCTCTCCCTTGAAATGATACTTATGCGATGTCAGATAAACCGAGATCTCTTTCTTCGTGCAGTTCAGCTTCTTTCTCACGTAATCCCGGTTAACTTTCTCGCGAACTTCGTGCAGCTCCCTTCCCTTCAAGACTTTGTAGCGCCGCTCCTCTCTCTGGGCGATGCCCAGGCAGTGCATGAAGAATATGAACCTGGGGCAGAACAGATACTCCAGCGCATCGGATACCGTGACGAAAATCTCCTGCGCTGGCACGGGCTCGCGCGCGCCCTCCTGCGCCTGCCCACGCGTGGCTGCGGTCCCAGTCTCGGTCTCAGTATCCATCTTGCCCTCAGAATACCTTGGTAATCGTCATGCCCGCCACCAGCTCTCGGTCGAATCCCGCCCCAATGAGCTTGATCCGATCATTGCAGTCCTCGCACATGGGAAAGACGTAGACGGAATCCGATTCCTCGATGACCGCCTCGCACTCCAGAGCCAGAGAGTCGGACTGATTGCGGTTCAGATCGCCCGGAAAGGCGCTCTTCTGCAATTATGCAGCGAGAAGATCTCTCTCAGATTGGTCCACTCTATTCAGGATTGCCGATCCACCAGATCCTCTCAGCAATCTTTCCGAAAAATATTACTACTGGATAAGCGGCTTAAAAGGGACAGACTTGTTCTCTTCGTCCGGGCAATCTTCATTTAGCCACTCTAAGTCGCCATCGCTCAATTGGTCTATGACGGCATCCAGGTAAGCCCCTTTATCCGTGACGATATGCCTTTCCCGCATAATTTCAACTGCCATTTAATCTCCTGATCATGAATCTGCTTTCTATCTATATAATCCTTTAGACAAATGGATTTTTGTAGAATATAATCAAATTCTATAGTCTGTATTTCTCCTCTTAGTTATTATTATATCTACCACATCAACAATGTGCGCGAGGTCATCTACTGTATATTCTATTCTTGTTTGTGCTCCTATTCGGATGCGATATTTGCGCGGATTAGATCCCGCTATCGGTGAGATATCCATCATTGGGCGAGGTGTATATGGGTCTATGCTTAATTCTTTTATGCGATCTGATATAATAACTGCCGCCTCGTGGTTCAGTCGATCGAATCTATTTAAAACCTTATTCGCTCTCTTTTTTATTGTAATCTCATATGGCAACCTTTTTTCTCCTTAAATTTCTACGAATAGATGCGAGATCCGCTAAATGGAATAAATAAGTTTCGAGAGTGCGATTTTGGCCAAAAGAAAGTATCCTCTCTGGATTATCATCAATATCTCGTGCTGCTCCCTGCCCTTCAAGACCTTGTACCTTTTCTCCTGGTGCTCAGGTATCATCAGGCATCGTTCGAAGAATATGAACCTGGGGCAGAACAGAAACTCCAGCGCATCGGATACCGTAACGAAAATCTCCTGCGCTGGCACGGGCTCGTGCGCGCCCTCCTGCGCCCGCCCGCGCGTGGCTGCGGTCTCCGTCTCAGTCTCCACCTCCATCTTTCCCTCAGAATACCTTGGTAATCGTCATGCCCGCCACCAGCTCTCGGTCGAAGCCAGCCCCAATGAGCTTTATCTTTTCAAAGCAGTCCTCACACATGGGAAAGACGTAGACGGAATCCGATTCCTCGACGACCTCCTCGCACTCCAGAGCCAGAGAGTCGGACTGATTGCGGTTCAGATCTCCAAGAAAGGCGCTCTTCTGCACTCGAAACAGGCCGTAGTTCTTGCATAGCTTCGCCACCCGGCTTCGGATTCTGTTCTCGGATATGTCGTAAATGACCCAGACCAGCATCATCTACCTCGATTACTATGTTTTTTCAGTTATTATTTAGTCGCTCTGTTCGTTCTCTGTGAACTCTGTGTCTCTGTGGTGGAAACGTCGTTAGACGCTGGTTATAACCAATGGCTGACGATACTACCATCATAACCTACTCGATACAGCGAGAAACCTCTTCTTTCAGTTCCAGAATATTCTGATCATAGTCTTCCGGCAGCTCCTGGCCGGGGCGGATGAGAGAATTGGCGATCCTGTGGCACTCCATCTGAATGGTGTTGCGGGTCTTGATATTGCGGCCCCGGTAGAGGATCGTCTCCTCGAAATTCTTGTTGAGAGCCTCGATAAGCGCTGCCTTGCCATCCTTGGAAAGGCCCACGCCCTGCTCCAGCGGCTCGAAGAACCCGTCCTTGATCATGCGCCTGCTGAAGAGATAGACCACCACTTCATCGACGTAAATACGAAACATCTCAATGATATCGAATACCAGCGACATCTTGTTGTAAGAGTCGGTGTGCAAAAAGCCCACGTAGGGATCCAGGCCAGCGATGATGCAGGCCTTTTCGACCATGGAGTAAAGAACGCCGTATCCATAGTTGAGAAGAGCATTGAACTCGTCTTTGGCCGGATTTCTGCTCCTGCCTGCGAAATGGTACTTCTCAGGCATGATGGAGGAGAGAGCATCAAAGTAGGCCCGCGCCGCCCTGCCCTCCAGGCCGAGCATATCCTGCCGCCGGGCGTCGATGCGCCCCGTTAGCCTCTTCATCCTCTCTTTGGACTGCTCTATCTCCTCGATAAACCCATCCAGCTTCTCTCTCTTCTCCTCTCTGGTCTTCCTCAATCTGGTTAGCAAATCGATCTGGTTGTCCAGCTTCTTTTGGCCCCACTCTTTAGCCAAATTCAGGCCTTCCGCTGTGTCGTAAATCTCCAGTTGCCTTCTGCGAATCATTGTGGTGCTGCCCAGCTTTGGGTGCCATACCCTGCCGTAAGGGTCTCCATAGGAATCGAGAAAAACGATATCGATGTTGTTGTCCACAGCCAGCTTGATGGCATCGGTGGTGATGTATGCAGACGTTGTAATTAAAATGCTACTGACTTTGCTCACCGCCACCTCAAAGCTTTTATCCTCTCTCTTTACCAGAAAGCAGTTCCCGCTCTTGCGAAGATATGCGCCATAGCTGTTGATCACAAGCTGCACAGCATTACCTCTAGCCTCCAGCAATCCCTTTGCCTGTAAGCAGTGCAACTCTTCATGTTTAATACCTTTGTATGCAGGGTGAAAATATTATTAGTCTGATCAGTTATCTCAAACGCCAGAATTTTACCTCTTAGTCTCTGTGCGTTCTCTGTGTGCTTTGTGATCTTTGTGGTGATAGTTCGTAAACCCCTTGTTAAAATTCGCATCTCCGAATATATACCTGAAAGGCAAACGAGATCCCACCAGCTACTACTACCAATTCCACCCGGCGCTTGAGCTTCTCCGAAGGTACAGTCTCACCGTCTTCTGGCCCGCCTGGCCGGTTCATGGCCCTGAATCTTGTGAAGATAGACAAGACAAAGCAGATAATTCTTTAAGGATTAAATCATAAGTACGGCATGATGCCTGTAAAAGTGAGATACGAAAACAATGTTCTAAAACCTCTGGAAAAGCTGGATCTAATAGATGGAGAAGAGATTGAAATTGAGATAATTGAATCAAATGCCGATAGAATCGTAGGCCTCCTAAAAGACATCGATATAGACTCTGTTGATCTTCAACACGCTGCAAGAGATATCTGGGTGAGAAAGGTTGTATCTGATGACGGTGCGGCCCATCCGGGATCTCTCCCGTCAAATTTACAGCACCATTGATCTGCAAATCCACCGCTTCAATCACGGATATTTTTCTTATCGAAAAAGCCGAAGGCCATGTCGTCGCCACCCTCTCCAGTCCGAGAAGATACTGCTTTAAACCATCATCATGAAAAAACCTGGCAACATGACGTTATCCGCTGCAAATCATAAAGAGACCGATAACCTCCCCCGGAAGATCCTTCTGGTCACGGGCAGACTGGCGCAGGCCCAGGTCAGAGCTTTTGCAGAGGGCGCGGATGTGCTGGTGGCCGATGTTGATGTGGCCACCTTCATCACGCCCGAGCTGCTGCTCTCTGCCTCGCCTCGCGGCTATGACCTCATCTTGATTCCCGGCGCCATAACCGCTGATTTCGGGGAAGCCGAACGTGCTCTGGGTGCCAAGATCCGCCTGGGGCCCAAGCACGCCGCCGACCTGGGAGTGGTGCTGCATTATCTTGCTAAGGAGAATATAGAACTCTCTCGCACCGTTCCTGCCTGCCAGCTCCTAGACGGCAAGATGAGAGAGCAGGCCCGGGGCGAGGTGGAGAGGCTGGAGGCCAGGGCAAACGCACCACTGCAGATCCGGGGGGTCAAGATCGGGGGCAGCTCTCGCATGAAGGTCCTGGCGGAGATCGTCGATGCTACTCGCTCTTGCCCTGCGGATCTGGCGGAAAAGATTCGCTACTATGAAGAGCAGGGCGCGGATATGATAGATCTGGGCATCCCTCTTGATGCCCACCCCCAACAGGTGAAAGAAGCGCTAAAAATCGCCAGAAAGGCCACAAATCTTCCCATAAGCGTTGATACCATCCGGCCTGAGCTGATCCTGGCAGGCCTGCAGGCCGGGGCCGACCTGCTGCTCAGCTTAAACGCCGCCAACCTTTCCCAGGTAGGCGATGCGGTGGCCAGGGCAGGCACGCCGGCCGTGATCATCCCCGGTCCCGGCTCCGTTAGTTTGGAGGAAAACCTATCAAGGGCCGAGGAGAAAGGAATAACCATTATAGCAGACCCAGTTCTTGACCCGCCTTTGCAGGGACTGGCCCTTTCGCTGCATAGATACCAGATCTTCCAGCAGGATCATCCCCAAATACCTCTCTTTTTTGGAGCGGGCAATGTTACTGAGCTATTGGATGCCGATACCGTAGGCGTCAATGCCCTATTAGCCGCTCTTGGTGCGGAGACACACGCCTCTATTCTATTCACACCGGAGTACAGCGGAAAGGCAAGAGGGAGCGTGCACGAACTTGCCCTGGCTTCGAGAATGATGCTGCTGGCCCGGCAACGCCTGGCGCCTCCCAAAGACCTGGGCCTTGACCTCCTCATCTTGAAGGAGAAGCGACGTCTGCCTGAGGAAACCATGCCCCAAACTTTCCTGCAAGCAAAAGAGGATCACAGATATGAACCGGACAGTAGTGGAAGCTTCCGGATATTTCTCTCCCAGGGAATGATCCTGGCTCAGAACGGTCGCACAACTGTAGCCGGAAAAAATGCTCGCGACATCCTAAATACCCTCATCGAGATGGGTTTGGTCAGCCGCCTGGACCATGCCGGCTACCTGGGTCGCGAACTGGAGAGGGCAGAGATCGCTCTTCGCCTGAAAAGAGGCTATGTTCAGGACGAACCACTCTGGTCCTCTGAGAAACGTTAAATATTTGGTCTCGCGACTTATGTGCGGATGAAATCTACCGCTAAGGCTTTTGCTATCTTTGTAGGCATTATCATGGTACTGTCCGCCTTCGCAAGTTTCGTTATGATGGGCGGCAACCAGGACGAGAACGTTGTTGTGCCATCGGGCGATAACTCTTTGCAGACCTTTGGGGTGCAGGGTCGCTATGTGGACTGGGACTTTGGTGGACTGCAGAATGTCCTGCAGATGTCTCCGGAGAACACCGTCATGGCATACTGGATCAATCTGAGTGCATCGCAAAATCTGACAACGGCAGCGACTGCAGCTCTGCCCGAATCCCTGGGCCTCAGCTATGGAAGCCAGATTTACAGCACCAAGATTGAAAAGCTTGCTCATGTCAATTTCAATGATACCTGGACAGAGTTTCATGAGATCAAGCCCTACCCAGTAGGCTACAATGGCCTGGTAATTCCCTATCAGGATTACATGATGATACCGGCGGGAAGCGATTTTGCCGTCGTGTATGGCAAGCCATCCCTCTTCGGGACGCAGGACTCTGTGAGAAGCGTCATAGATGTGATCACAGGAGGCCTGTCTGCGGAAAGCTTCTCACTAATTGGCGATGATAACGCTGACCTGCAGGTTGCAGCTCTGGGCAGTGGCGGCGCTAAGATGCCCCTCTCCGGAGGATACAAAGAATTTTACCTGGGCGTAAATGTGGCAAATGGCCAGGACCGGGACTATTCTCTGCGGGCTTTATATCTGCAGCCCCAGACAAGCGTGAACAGCAAGGCCGGGGAGATCGCCGCAAAATACAATCTCAGCCTTTCCACAAAAGGTCCCGAGATGGAGATTTCCGGACATGTGGCCCAGGAAAATCTGCAGAGTGCGCTGATGGCTCTTCTCGGGCCGTAGCGCAACCTTTTTACATGTGGAGCTAATGGCTGTTCTAATCTGAATCGTCTAATTCGTTTAGGCGTTTTTGCGATGAATGATGATGGGCAAGCTGCCCGGAAGGAGACTAAATTATGGCAAGACCAATATTCGTAAGATTTGATGTTCCAGCAGAGCTGGCCACCATGTCTCTTGAAGCCCTCGAACTGGCTCGCGATACCGGCAGAATAAAGAAGGGAACCAACGAAGCCACCAAGGCCATCGAGCGCGGTGTAGCTCGCCTGGTTATTGTCGGCGAAGATGTAACCCCTCCTGAGATTGTGGCACATATTCCAGCTCTTTGCGAAGAGAAGAAGACTCCTTATATCTATGTCAAGAAGCAAAGCGAGCTTGGCGCCGCTGCCGGCCTTAGCGTGAAGAGCGCCGCTGCGGCAATCGTGGAGCCTGGTAAGGGAAAAGAGTTGCTTGATGAAATCGTCCAGAAAGTGGCAGCTTTAAAGTAGGTGATATCCGATGGAGGATGATAACGGAGTAGCGGCAGAGGTTATTGAGGTCATCGGCGTCACCGGCATGCATGGTGAGGCGACGCAGATAAAATGCCGTATCCTGGAAGGCAACAACAAGGGCCGTATTATCACCAGGAACTGCATGGGACCCATTCGCATGGGCGATGTCCTGATGCTGCTCGAGACTGCCAGAGAAGCCAAGAAGCTTACCAGCAGGTGAAGGTAGATGGAAATAAGAAAATGTTCCTTTTGCAATAAGACCGTCGAGCCGGGTACTGGCAAGCTTTATGCCAAAAAGGACGGCACAGTCTTTTACTTTTGCTCAGCCAAGTGTGAGAATAACGTAGCTCTTGGCCGTGTGACGAGAAAAACCAAATGGGCCAGAAAGGGGGCATAAGCCCTGGCGGAGTTGGAACGAACCTTCATCATGGTAAAGCCCGATGGTGTGCAGCGCGCGCTCATTGGCAAGATACTGCAACGCATTGAGGAGAAAGGCTTCAAGATAGTGGCTATGAAGCTGGCCCTAATGCCGGTGGAGAAGGCCAAAGAGCACTACGTGGAGCACGTGGGCAAGAAGTTTTACCAGGACCTGGTGGATTTCATCACCTCAGGCCCTTCCGTCTCTATTGTAGTTGAGGGGCGGGGAGCTATTGCAGCCATGAGGAAGATGAATGGCGCTACCAATCCAGTGGATGCCGTCTCCGGGACTATTCGTGGGGATCTGGCAATTGAGACGGGACGAAATGTGGTGCACGGCTCGGATTCAGCCACATCGGCAGCTCGCGAGATTGCGCTGCATTTTTGCCCGGACGAATTGGTGGCCTACAAGCGAATAGATGAAGCATGGCTCTACGAGTGAGACGGGGCAGGAAGCATTTCTGCCTCCGCTCATCGGAGCCTTTAAATTCTTAAAATGAAATGTAACTTTTAGACTTACTTCTTCCAGGGCGCGACCAGAATGCAACAGAAGTCCAAAAAGGCCGGCAAAGCGAAGGGCGATGAGTCCAACCTCAGAACACCTATAGTAGTGGTGATGGGGCATGTGGACCACGGCAAGACCTCTCTTTTAGATAAGATCAGGGGAACGGCTGTTGCCAAGGGCGAAGCCGGGCTCATCACCCAGCACATAGGAGCCACGGAGGTTCCTCTAAACGTGATACAGGAGTTTTGCGGATCTCATTTCGGCAAGGAGATGCAAATTCCCGGTCTGCTGTTCATAGATACGCCGGGACACCATGCGTTTACCTCTATGCGAAGCAGAGGCGGCTCTCTGGCGGATTTAGCCGTGCTGATTGTGGACGTAAACGAAGGATTTCAGCCCCAGACCATCGAGTCGCTGGCCATTCTCAAGCGTTTTAAGACCCCATTTGTCGTCGCCGCCAACAAGATGGATCGCATCGGCGGCTGGCATTCCGTAGCTAATGCACCCTTTGCCAAGAGCATCAAGATGCAAAACGATAGAGTGACCGAGGTGCTGGACACAAAGATCTACGAGCTGGTAGGAGAACTCTACAAGCGCGGATTTGACGGAGACAGGTATGATCGGATCTCCGACTTCACCAAAACGATTGGAATCGTGCCCATCAGCGCCATCACCGGTGAAGGAGTGCCCGATATTCTCATGATATTGGTAGGTCTGGCACAGAGATTTTTGAAGGAAAATCTGAAGCTAACCGCCACAGGCCCCGGTGTGGGCACGATCTTAGAGGTAAAAGAGGAAAAGGGTCTGGGAACGACTCTCGACGTCATACTCTATAACGGCGAATTCAATTCAGGCGATACGGTAATCGTGGGCACGGCCCATGAACCTATCGTCACAAAGATAAGAGCCCTGCTCAAACCCAAGCCGCTGACCGAGATCCGAAGCGAGGAGAGATTTCTGCCGGTAAAGCATGTGGCGGCAGCATCTGGTGTGAAGATCGCAGCACCCAAATTGGAGAACGCTCTGGCGGGATCAACCATTCGCGTGGTGACCTGTGCAGAAGAGGTGGAGGCCCTCTCCATAGAGCTGAAATCTGAACTCGAGGCGGTGCGCATCGATGCAGAGAGCGAGGGTGTAATCCTAAAAGGAGATGCCATAGGCTCGCTGGAAGCACTGGTGGGCGAGCTGAAGGCCAAGAACATAGCCATCCATCATGCTGATGTAGGTCCCGTTTCCCGAAGGGATGTGATCCGCGCTTCGGCCATCAAAGATCCTCTGCTCTCTGCGATTTTGGCCTTTAATGTGGAAATCTTACCTGATGCCATCAGCGAGATCCAGAAGACCAATGTGCCTGTATTTTGCAGCGATATCATCTACACCATTTTGGAGAACTATGAGCAATGGACGGAGGAGCAGAAGATGCGCATAGAGCAGGAACGGCTGGAAGCAGTCATCCGGCCCGGTGCCGTTCGTCTTTTGCCGGACTGCGTCTTCCGTCAGTCGCGGCCCGCAATCGTTGGCGTGCAGGTCATAGGTGGTGTGGTCAGAACCCATGTCAATTTGATGAGAGAAGACGGTGCCAATGTGGGCGAGATTAGGGGGATGCAGGCACGCAACGAAAATGTCAGCTCCGCTACCGCCGGCCAGGAAGTGGCCATATCCATCGACGGGCCCACAGTAGGCCGCCAGATCCATGAGGGCGATATCCTTTACGTCAACATTCCAGAGAAGCATGCTCGCATTGTGGAGCTGGAGCTAAAGCCCAAGCTGGCAGAGGACGAGCGCGAGGTCCTGGAGAATTTCCTGGAGATCAAGCGCAAGAAGGAACCCTTCTGGGGAAGATAATCGACTCGATTTTTTGAATACTTCTCTTCTCAGTTTTACATGTATACGGAGGCTTTACAATTTTGAAAAATTATAAACATAACGTTTAAATAGTTAGGATAGTAGTAGTAGTAGTATGTTCCTAAAAAATGGAGAGAGACTATGGCCAAAGAAACAAGTAAGGAGAAGGTCCTTATTGTTGGATGCAAAATAGACATGATAGATAAATGCGTTGCATGCAGTCGTTGTCTAAAAGCATTCAATGATCGCAGTGATGAGTTTAAGGGTATTAGCCCGTCTGCCGAACTCATTGGGTTACTTGATTGCGGAGGTTGTCCTGGTATCGCTATGATTCCAAGGCTTAATGAATTCAAATTTTGGAATCAGCCACCCATGGGGGACCTGCCAACCCATGTGTTTATAGGTGTTTGCATTACGAGAAAGAACAATGCAGGCGAATATATCTGTCCTTATGCAAAGAACATCATCGAAACGATCAATGCCAAGATGGAAGTGGATCCGGCAACCGGGACAGATCCAACTAAGAAATTTCATGCGCACGAAGGGACACACACCAAAGGCAAGCAAAATCTTCATCCGTAAGCTTTTTGGGTACAGTCAACAAAATCGATTGCAACCTGAGGGGGGATTATTCAATTTTTCTTCGCTTCAGTTTTTAATATAATTTTTCAAAATTCAAGCAATTTTTTTCCCCCAACATTTTGCGTTAGAGCATGGTTTCACGTCTTTTTCTCGGGCTGCATCACTTTATCGTAGAGACCGTTATCAAAGAGATCGCTCTGGTTCATCGTCTTATGTATATAATTCATAGCATATTGGGCTTGTGCAAATTCCAGCGTATCGTTGACCAGTAGATGCGGGTCACTCATCCACTTGCCGTCCCAGGTTTTTATGGAGTACTTGACCATCTCTAGATCCTGTCCCGTACGATTCGAGTAAATTTCTGCAGCGTCCATAGGGTGGGCATTGGCATAATCCGTAGCATTCATATGCGTACGAATTATCTGTTCCACCAGCTCCGGCTCTTCCCTTATCAGCTTACCTCTGACGACTATAGCGCAACACGCGTGATTGGGTTTCATTTCGCCTGAGTAAACCCAGGACTTGCCCTTTTTCTTTAATTCGATCATCGCCGGACCAGGTTCAGGAAGGAATACCCCCTCTACTTTTCCGGCAAGCATGGCGCTAACAGCATCACCCGGCCCCATGGCAGTGATATTGACCTCAGAGACGCTTACACCATTTTTTTCCAGCCATACCTTCAGTAAGGTATCTTGGGCCGTACCTGCCGGGAAGGTTCCGATACGCAAACCTCGCAGAGACTGAGGTCCTTTATACATTAAATCTGGTCTCAACATAAGGGTTGAGCCATTGGTATTTACAGCTACCACTATCTTTGCATCAAGGCCTGTAGTAACAGGACGAATAAACGGTGCAGTGCAGATATAGGCTATGTCTATGTCTCCTGCCTTCATGGCCTCTAACTCAGAACCACCCGATGGGTATCCAAATTCTTTTATCTCTTTGATCCCAAACGGCAAGAGATCTTCCTGCCACCAACCCTTTGCCTGAGCGATCATTTCCGCCACATGATGGGTTGTCGGCTGGTAACCTATGCGAAGAACAGTGATCTTTTCTGTCTTATTCTCTGGGGACGTAATGCATCCAAGGGAAAGGAGCATAACAACTACTAACATAGTAGTGAGAGTAATAAGAGAGATACTTTTCAAAAATCATCACCTTTGACACAATACACATGGTCTTTCATTAATAATAACCTTTTGGTATATGTCTAATTCAGCATTTAATGAGAGATGATCCGCATGGCAAAAATTCAATCTGCATTGCACAACCCTTCTCAGTCATATATCTTTGAATTATCCCGCCGCAAAGGGCAAATGATCTTTCGAAGAATCTCCAGGTTTGTTCATCCAGAGGATAATCTCGATCTTTTCTCGGGACAAATATGCATATGGAGACCCAACCCAGATCAGAGAAAGTAACAAGCTGTATCTCTGTTGCCCCCGCACTGGGCAGTCTCTCCATTAGGTCGATCAAGGCATCGCTGAAACGCTCTTTATCCATGCGCACTAATGGTAAGTTTTTGTCAGCTTTGAACTTCAGAGTTGTTCTTTCAAGCAAATTGACATAAGCTATCCTTGTCCGGAGTTCCCTGACATAGTCTTCATGCACATCTGCATATATGATGGAATCATCCTCGTAAGGCTTGGATAGCGAAAAATCTATGATATTATTTAAGAGTATATTGATATCCTCATCTGCTGCATAATAGGTGGGCGTAAATCCACGATAAGTCACTGTATAGTCGTTTAGCATTCTATTAGCTCTTCTCAGAAGAGATCTGTCCATAAACGATCCCAGCTTTTTGCTCTCAAAAACCAGGTCCAACTTCTTTATGACCTGTCCTGCTTTGTGTACTAAATCCCAATCTAGCTTCTTGCCCATATGTAGTTCCCTCACAAAGCAGTTGAATTCGAGAAATAGCTCATCAATTTGCTTTATATCAATGAGTGTCAGCATATCCTCAGCCGCTCCACTTTCCTCCAGCCATTCGAGTACATGAGAGACATAAGCCAATCTGCCAATTATTATTGTAAAGAGCCTCTCCAGCTCTCTCATCAAATCCTCGGCATAAATTGCAGTATTCCTGGCCCATTGCTGTGTGATGTCCTCCAGGCCCGAGAGAGAAAGCACATCCTGATACATGGATCTCAAAGTATTCCATGCCGTATCGACATCGACAATTCTGCCATGTCCTGGGCAGCAAAAGCTGATATTCTTTTTTTCAATAATCCACATGATTTTATAAATAGACTTTATTAGCGCGGACTGATTCCAACCATATGCTCCTGCCATTCCCGGATTGGGGGCAAAGAAAAGGTCACCTGTGAAAAGCAGAGTTCCTGCTCTCAGGCATATGCTATCCGGGCTGTGACCGGGGATGGAGTATATCTCAAGCAAGTCCTCATTGCCCATTGAAATCGTTTGGATTTGCAAGACAGGACCATAGCGAATCTTAATAGAGTCTGAATAATAAGAGAGTCTCGCCCCGTTCATTTCAAACTCAAGCACTCCCCCAATGAGGATATCCTTTTTGGATAGAAGTTTGATATCTACTGGAATGGGGGCCATTTCTCTTCCAAGAAGACCTGCAAGGGTTAATTCTGGGTCCTGATTTATCAGCGCATCCGCTCCAATCTCTTGAGCTGCCACTGCAATATCGCCCAGATTCTTCATACCTCGGAGGCGATTTAATTGAAAACAATGGTCCAAATGAACATGGGTTAGATATACGACCACTTGCCGTTGCTTCTCATCAAGCATTACCGCAATTATCTCTGCCAGGCAATCTGACTGGTCATCCAGAGCACCAGGGTCTATTACTGCGATTTGATCTTCCCCCGATAGTATGAAAGAATTGGAGGACATGAGGTCTATCTTTCGAATATAAGGATAGAACTTCATTTTATGGGTTCCGGGGATGGGTTGTATAATATTGGATTTTACCATTATGATCATCAGGAGCAATGCGACCCTATAAAGGTAATGAATTTATTGTATATTTAACGATTACGTTGAAATAGGCAGAAGTGTAATAATACATTATGGACTTGGCGTCTGACGGATCTTTCGCTCAAACTCCTTTGATCTTACCTCTTCAATTTCTGGATTTGATATTCATCCAGGGAGGAAGTAACTCATGAATCTGCGCAAGAAGACGTTAATTGTTATGGGTACGTCTTTTGTCCTCGTGGTCCTAATTCTATACATAACTGCCCAAATGGAATTAGTGTGGGGTTTTTCGAAGCTGGAAGATGAATCGACACGTAAGGATGTTGGAAGAGCTTTAAACGCCATATCAAATGACCTGGTAAGCATGGATGGTCTGGCAGATCATTGGGCCACCAGAAATGATACTTTTACCTTCCTGATTGCAAATAATTCATCTTTCGTAGAGGAACTTGCTGATGAGAGCTTGAGCAATATGGGGATTAACTTGCTGATCTTCATGGATTCTTTTGGGCAAATAGCCTTCAGCAGATTATTAGACGAAAATGGGAGCAGATTAGAAGTACCGCCTGATCTATCAAATCAATTATCTTTTTATGGCTTTTGTGCAGGATGCCTTGATAAGAAAAGCAAATATTCCGGCATTATTCTTATCTCCAGCCAACCCATGCTCGTAGTCACAAATCCAGTAATTATGAGAAAAGGAGATGGGACCTCTGCGGGCAGAGTGGTGTTGGGTCGCCTTCTGACTGATAAAGAGGTTTCCAGGCTATCCCAGATTACTCAATTAAATATAACAATTAAATCGCTCAAAGATGAGACATTGCCTCCCGACTTTAGGAAGGCTCAACTCTCTTTGCGCGGCAATGATTCCGTGCAGGTCAAAATTCTAGTCAATGACTCAATTGCTGGATATGCCCTATTGAACAATATCTACAACAATCCGCTACTAATACTTAGAATAGATTCAACACGGGCGATCTATAGACAGGGTTTGACAAGCCTGCGCAGTTTTGTAATCTTATTCTCCCTGGCAGACATATTTCTATTTATTCTGACTTTAATTTTTTTGGATCACTTCGTTTTATACCGGCTGAGTGCTCTTACCACGGGTGTTGCCATGATCGGCAAGAGCCAGAACATGACCTCACGCCTTATGATCAAAGGAAAAGACGAGCTATCTAGCCTTGCTTCATCCATAAATGGTATGCTCGATGCTTTGGGGCAGGCTCATGAAGATATCATTAATAGCGAAAGACGCTACAAAGCAGTGGTTGAAGAGCAATCAGATCTGATTCTGAGAACGTTGACTGACGGCACAATAACCTATTGCAACGAGGTTTTCTGTAAATTTTTCTCAAATAGCCAGGATAAGATCGTTGGAAAAGAAATTGATAGTCTGATCCCGACCGAAAATTTGCAGACGGCGGTGGACGTGGTCAGCGCCCTTATGCCTGATAACTCTACGGCATCATTTGAAAGCCTATTCCTGAGGCCAGAGGGCCGACGTTGGATCCAATGGACCAGCCATGGTATATTTAACCAATCAGGGTCTTTAATCGAGATTCAATCTGTTGGCAGGGACATAACCGAGCTAAAGATGGCAGAAGAAGCCCTCCGGCAGTCAGAGAGACGACAGGCCGATATAATTGATTTTATGCCGGATGCCATCCTGGCCGTTGATCTGGAAGGCAAGGTAATGGTCTGGAATAAAGCCATGGAGAGCCTCACGGGCGTCAAAGCTGAAGATATGCTGGGCAAAGGCAATTACGAGCATGCTCTGCCGTTTTACGGATTTCGAAGACCAATTCTGGTTGATATGGTATTAACCCCATTCAAGCAATTTGAAAACGAGTATGCGAGCTTCAGAAAAGAAGGAAATGCTGTTATGGGTGAAATCTTTATCACCCGTATTGGGCCAAATGGGTCTTATCTGCTGGCAAAGGCAGCAACGCTATACAATGCCGCTGGTGATAAAGCAGGAGCTATAGAATCGATTAAAGACATGACTGAACGAAGAAACATGCAGCAGAAGCTGGAGAGAACGCGAACAGAATTACATATTGCAGCAAATATCCAAAAGAGCTTCATTCCCAAAGAGACTCCGGACATTCCCGAATTTGAGATAGAAGCAGTGACCATCCCCGCCAGAGAGGTGGGAGGGGATTTTTATGATTTTATTATTCAACCGGACGGAAAATATGGAATCGTAATTGCAGATGTCGCTGGAAAAAGCATTCCTGCTGCCATATTCATGGCTCTTTCCAGGACAATAATTCGAGCCAATGCCACCAATCAGTCACGGGTCTCAAAGGTGGCTAAAAATGCCAACAAAATGATTGCATCAGATGCATCTGCAGGCATGTTCGTAACCCTAATTTATGGCATTTTGGATGGAGAGACCTTATCTTTCCATTATGCAAATGCAGGTCATCCACCTCCGTTGATCTTCAGATCGGCTGACTGCACAGTTGAAGAGGAGGCTCCAATGGGAATTGTCATGGGTATTAGTGATGACGCTGAATACAAGGAAAATCGCATTGAGTTCTCCACCGGTGACACGGCGATCTTTTACACCGACGGTATTACAGAGGCCATGAACAGCCAGGGAGAGCTATATGGATTAAAACGTCTTATCGACGTCATTACAGCTAATTGTCATGCAGAGACAAAAGAAGTTGTAGAAAAAATACTTGCCGATATATCTTCATTTAGTCAGAGCACAGAGCAACATGATGATATTACCTTGATAATAATTAAAGCAATAGGTCAATTGAAAGATCACTACAAGACAAAAATGATTTCCTACGAAGAAAATATACCTAAGATCATCAGCTTCATTGACAAAAAGATGACTGAAGAGGGTTTTGACAGAGAACAAATATTGGAGCTACAGGTGGCCTTGGAAGAAGCATATGTTAATATAATAAAACATGGATACAATAAAGAGGAGGGTCTTATCTGGGTCTCCATTGATTCTGAGAATGGATTCATTATGGCAACCTTGGAGGATGAAGCGCCTCACTTTGATCCCACGTTATTTATTAAGCAAAACCAGGGTAGCAGCATTCAAGATCACCCGGTTGGCGGATGGGGCATAAATCTCATAAAATCACTGACGGATGAACTGTGGTATGAATATATAAATGGAAAAAATAGATTGATCTTAGTAAAAAATAAGAGAGTTCACGCTGATAAAAGCGATAATAATAATAAAACAGCCCAAAGATAATAATGTTAATTTTTAATATTTGTGATATTTGTAATGATGCAGAAAGAACATATTGGAAAAAATTGATGGGAGCGCAAGCAGATGGAAATTGCTGAGAAAACCATAGGAGATATCTGTATCATCTCAGTCTCTGGAAGAATTGATACGATTACCTCTAAGGATGTGGAGGCCAAACTGGATGGAGCAATTGAGGTGAAGAATAAGAAGATAATCATCGATTTGGCGAGAGTTGATTATATCAGCAGTGTAGGATTAAGGGTTCTGCTGTCTGCTTTGAAGAAACAAAAACAAAATCATGGATCGCTTACGCTTGCTTCTTTGCAGCCTTTTGTGCAGAACATATTTAAGATAACGGGATTAGATAAGGTATTTCAGATATCTCCTACAGAGGAAGCAGCGTTTCAGAGTCTGACGGTTATTGAAGTCTAGCGTTTGGCAAAATCAGAGGGATTCAGGAATAATTGCATGAAGATAACTGACAAGAACATCAATGATATCCAAGTAATAAAGATTTCTGGAAGGATCGACGTAATATCGGCTGATGATCTGGAGTCATTTCTGAATAATGCGATAGCCAATAATTCCAGAATTATCTTTGATCTATCTGAGACGGAGTACATAAGCAGCTCAGGTTTGCGAGTCTTCCTCGCGACTCTTAAGATATTGAAGGGAAAAAATGGTGAAATGAGACTGGTATCACTTCAGCCTGTTATCAGGAATATACTCGATATATCTGGTCTCTCAAACATATTCTCGATACATCATAGTCTTAAAGAGGCCATGGATAGCTTTGGCTAAGATGAGCTTCGTAACATGGAACTTATCAAAGGTAATTGACGCATTGGGAAAACTATTCTCTATTCCAGATATAAATGCCGGTGACATGTCGCAACAGAAATTATTAATATTTTTGCCAGATCCATTATGCTGTTCCAAATCCATCTTGAATGACTCAATGGTCGAGGCATCTTTTCCTTCACATACATGAATTACTCTTGATTTATCAAGGTCTATAAATACTGAAACATATTTATGCCCTTTCGCCCTTGAAGTTTCATCTACACCTACCGATTTAACCTTTGATAAGTCCTCATGAGATCTTGCTTCTGCAACATAATGCCCCAAGACTCGCCAGATTCGAGTATCGTGTTCGTCAATCATCTCAGCAATCGCAGTAACAGTCATGTGCTGAGCCATCAAGACAATCATGGAATCCATGAGAAGCGTGAATCCGCTACCTTTTCTAGCCCAGGGAACCTTGACCTGTTTCACTCCGCAATCTTCGCATTTGGTAGAGAAAAGCAATGGATATAACCAGCGTTTAGCTTACGTTTCAACCGCATGGACAAGGGAAAAACGAACCTGGTTTCGATCAAAAAAAGGTTTGTATATCAGTCTTTATGCCGATTTCCTGGATCTGACAACCAGCACGGGCCGCTGTCCCATCCTGGCCACATCAGATACCACGCTGCCAATAGTGGCTTCATCCAGCCAGCCCTTGCCATGAGAGCCCAATGCAATCAAGGAAGCGTCCTCAACTTCCGCTACTGCAAGGATCCTATCAACAACCCCACCTACTGTTGCCAAATGAGAAGATTCCACCTTAACCATGCCACCTGAGCCATAAGTTCTCTGCTCTTCAGCAGTCGCGGATACTGCTAGTGCCCTGGCGCCAATTCCGGCTGCAGCCAGATCTGCCTTCATCACCTCAAGCTTTTCGTGCGCATCCTTTAAAGCGGCATCCACATGGGATTGATTTTCGCCCTTAGCCACCACGCTCAGCAGCAGCACATTATTTGTAAGTTTTGCCGCTTTTATTTTTTCGATGGCTGCATTTCCGGCAGGAGAGAAATCGGTGGGCGCCAAGATTCTCTCGAAAATGCGCGAGCAGAATTTGCCCATTTCCTCTTTTTCCTCGTCCAAGGTCTTGTAGCGCATGATGAGAAGATCCTTATCACCATAGCGAAGAACCCCGCTGGATACGCTGCCCAGGAGCAGGCCCCGCCAGATGCTTCTTCCCCTTGCCCCCATCACAACGAGCGAGACATTTTCCTCCTTGGCTACACGCTCTATTACCACGTGTTCTGGAGTCTCTTCTGCTATCTCTGCCCTTATCTTAACCTTCAGATTGGCATCTTCTAAGACCTTTTTGGGGGCTTCCATTTGATTTTCCGCTTGTTTGAGATCATCGCCAGGAGACCAGACCCTGGCGAGAGGATCTTTAGGTAGAACATGCAGGAGAACTACCTCTTTTACGCCAGGTATTTCTCCAACGCATTCAACTAATTTTTCTGCATGTTTAGAGAAGTCCGTGGCTATTAAGATCTTTTCATACATAAAGTCTCACCCAACTCATAGCATATCGCTAATAATAGTATTTAAAGATTGCATTCAAAAAAAGACAAACGATCTGATCCATTGCCAATTTTATAGATTATTTATGATAGATTTAACGGACCGGTGAGACTACACCAAAATTATTAATGCTAAGAACTGGAACCGTTGGGTCCTAAATCCTCTGGGAAAAGGTTTTTGAAACCGCGCTTAATAGATCATAAAAAAATACACAATTCCATTATAACCAAATAAAACTGAAGTGTGCTGGTTTTTTAGCCAGAGGGCATCTTTTATCCATTTTAAAAAAATTAATACTTTTGTTTCTCTAAGCTTTATTATAGCCATTTTGAATAAACCGCAGCAAGGCTGCGGGTATCCAAAATGAGGGTTAAAGGATTATCTCAATGTCCAGCTCTTCTGCCAGCTCTTTGTAGCGGTTCCTGATAGTAACCTCGGTCACTCCCGCCACATCGGCTACCTCGCGCTGCGTCCTTCTGTCCCCGCAGAGGATAGAGGCGATGTAGATGGCGGCAGCGGCGACGCCCGTGGGCCCGCGCCCGCTGGTGAGCTCCTTTTCTGCGGCCTGGCGCAGGATCTCAATTCCCTTGGCCTGCACCTCGCCCTTCAGATTCAGGCCTGAGCAGAAGCGGGGGATATAGTCGATGGGGCTTGTCGGCATGAGCTTGAGTGCCAGCTCGCGGGAGACAAACCTGTAGGTTCTGCCAATCTCCTTTCTGGAAACTCTGGAAACCTCAGCGATCTCATCCAAGGTTCGGGGCACGTTGCACTGCCGGCAAGCAGCATAGAGCGCTGCAGCTGCCACGCCCTCAATGCTCCGTCCGCGAATGAGATTCTTGTCCACGGCTTTTCTGTAGACAACGGCTGCCGTCTCTCGCACGTTTCTGGATAGACCCAGAGCAGACGCCATCCTGTCCAATTCCGAAAGGGCGAAGGCCAGGTTTCTCTCTGTAGCATTGCTGACCCTGATACGGCGCTGCCACTTTCTCAACCGGTAGAGTTGCGCACGGTTCTTGGAGGATATGGTCTTGCCATAGGAGTCCCTGTTCCTCCAGTCGATCATGGTGGAGAGGCCCTTGTCGTGGATGGTGTAGGTCATGGGCGCTCCCACCCGGGATCTCTTCATGCGCTGGTCATGGTCGAAAGCTCTCCACTCCGGCCCCTGGTCGATGAAATTCTCGTCGATGACCAGTCCGCAATCTGAGCAGACCAACTCAGCACGCTCATAGTCGCGCACGAGGGTGTGGCTCTTGCACTCCGGACACTCAACGGTGAACTTCTCGAACTCGTCTACCTTCTCTTTCTCGCGCTTAAGCCGGGTCCTTTCCTTGAGCTTTTCCGGCTCCGCCCTCTCTATCTCTCTCAGCTTCTCAATCTCTTCCACTTGCTATCTCTCCCCGGCGCCTCGTCGATATAGAGCTTCTTTCCGACGTGGGCAGCGGCATCTACACCTCTATTTGGTCGAACGATGATGTACGGATGATTAATGGGGCCGAATATATCGAAAACCTTTCCGACTCTGGTCCTCTTCTGATCTACAACCCAGGAATTGGTTCTGGGGATATTGGTCTCGCTTCCAACAATCTGCTCGCTTTGGAGAATCAATTTATTCTGTACTACATGAAGAGCGGTGCCTAATCTCTTCAAGAGGCCACCTCATCTATATAGATGCAGAACTAATATTTAAGCATTCCGAAAACCATTTATAAATGTCTATTCTCATGAACGGCCGCCTAAAGCTTTATCAACTTAAATCCAGTAACATGCTATGTAATGTTCGAACAGCTTCCAACCGTACCCACATCAGAAGAGCTTTTAAACAAGTCCTTTAGGCGTGCCTCTCGCGCCACTGATGATGAGTCCATGGTGCAAAACGCCGGCAATATCCTCTCCGACAATCTGAGCAACCTGATCAAGAAATTCCCCTCCTTTGATAATCTGCCGCCCTTTTACAAAGAGATGGCCGACATAATTGCGGGCGTGGATCACATCCGAATCAGCCTGTCTCGCCTGGGTTGGGCCTCCCACCAGATAAGAACGATCTCAAAAGAGTATGTAGGCACTATTCGAAGATCCCACGGTCTGGACACCACTCCTGCCCGAAAGTCAGCTTTTGGGCGCTACTCTTCGGTCATAAGGTCCATTGAGAAAGATCTGCTATTCTTGAATGAAGCCCGTAACCTCCTGCGCAAGATGCCAACCATAAACCCGGCAGTTCCGACCATTCTCATAGCCGGCTATCCCAATGTGGGCAAATCAAGCTTCATTGTGCGAATCACGGGAGCACGGCCCGAGATCGCCATGTATCCATTCACCACACGGGGAATCTTTGTAGGCCACTTCATACGAGGAGATCAAAAGTATCAGGTTGTGGATACGCCGGGACTCCTTGACCGGCCCATGGAAGAGAGAAATGAGATTGAGCGGCAGACTGTGGCCGCCTTGAGCCATCTGCAGGGAGTCGTTCTCTTTATCCTGGACCCCAGTGAGCACTGCGGCTACCCCATCGATTCGCAGCTCTCTTTAGCCTCGGATCTCAAGAACTGGCTAAATCTTCCCATTCTGGTTGTGGCCAATAAGGCAGACATATTGAGATTGAAGGACAATCAAGAGATGCTGCAAATGTCCACTGAGACCGGCCAGGGCGTAAATGAGGTGCAAGAGAAGCTTATCAGCCTGCTTGACGCCATGCCGCCCTATGTCGCGCAGGAAACTGATCAGGACGATGAATACATAGTCCCCAGCCGGAGGACGTAAAGCCGCTCGAAAAAGCAACCCTCGTCGGCGACCACCTCCGCCGTAAACCCTGCCGCCTTCGCCGTTCTCAGCACCTCTGCCAGCCCCGTAAGGCTGGATATGAGCAGCAGTGCTCTGCCGCCGGGCCGCAGGTGACCGGCCAGATCCTCGATAAATCGATCCACCGTCTGCCGGCCATTTTCGCCTCCGTCCAAGGCGTAGTCTATCCACTGACCGGTTCGCTCTTTTGGCTGGGTGGGCAGATATGGCGCATTGAAGAGTATCAGGTCGAACTTTCCTTTGATGCCCTTAAACAGATCTGCCCTTATGACCTCGATACCCCTGGCTCTGGCCGCCCGGACGGCATGAGGATTTATGTCCGTGGCCAGGAGGCGGGCGACCTTCGGCCCCAGCTCCAGGGAGATGAAGCCGCTGCCGCAGCCAATCTCCAGCACGCGGTCCGCGAGCCCGGCCTCGGCTAGTGCGGCTCTGAGGAGGAGGTAAGTGTCCTCAGCGGGCTGGTAGACTTCTTCATGATTGATGGGGATAGTGGCGGTCATTGATGTTGGGTGCTAAATTTGTGAGGGTGTGTAGTCCCGAATGTTTGGACGTTATCTACTCTTGAAATCAGAACCGATCTTGGCAAGCATTTTATTCTTGAAGTCGGGGGAGAGCTGTAGCAGCACGCCGCCCAAAATACCTGCCTCGGCCAGCTCCATTAGATAGAATCTCCCCACCCAATCATCGTAAGACCAGCCGCTGCAGCCCACCAGAATTGTCATCATGTATCTCTTAAATCCAGATCTTTGAACATGAAATTCGGATTAAAATTTACATCCCAGCTCTTTCGCCTTAGTAAATGCCGATTCAGCTTCAGAGTCTCGATGAAGTTTCTGAAGGCCGATGCCTTTGCCATACCAGGCTTCACCATCATTTTTGTTTATCTCAATCGCCTTATCAAAGTCTTTAATTGCCTCATCGTCTTTGCCCAATAGACCAAGAGCAGAACCTTTTCCTTTCCAGGCAAGGGCATTTCGTGGATTTATCCTAATGGCCTCTTCATAACACTTGATCGCTTCGTCGCGTTGGCCTAATCCGCTGAGAGAAAGGCCTTTCATAGTCCATGTATTCGAATCTTGAGAATTTATCTTGATAGCGTTGTCGTAACATTCGATCGCATCTTCGTATTTGCCTAATAAATTCAAAGCATGGCCTTTTCCTGTCCAAACTAATGCTCGTTTGGGGTCGATCTTGATAACTTTGTCATAGCATTTAATGGCCTCCTTATATCTGCCCAATAGAAAGTATGCATTGCCCTTGTCGAACCATTCTCCTGTGGAATTCGCCATAACAACTTATTGTCAATGTGATTTAAGAAAAAGCTTTTGAGGTATCGGAAGAACTTGCCAAATCCTAACCCAAGGCCTTAGGCGTTGCTAGAAGCTACATGGACGAGCTTGTAGGGGCGGACTATCCGGTAGCTGGCCATTCACCGCAGGGTGAGCCGCCTTAGCTACTCTCGCGAGTGTGCTGAAGCCTCGACGGTGCAGGCTCATCTGAAGCAGGGCAGTTCCCTGGCGCAGGGGATGGATAATAGGATATTCCTAACGAAGGATCTGGCAGCAGTCGAGGAGACGGTAGGCCTGGACGCGAAAATCTACGAAAGGGAAAACCACTGCAGAAATCAAATTGGAGTATAATGTATTTTATCCCGGTGAGATGGGATATGGAACGTCCCAGGAAAAACAGAGACAACCTGGTTGGCAGGGCAGGCCGGCAAGCTATAGAGCAAGAAGATCTACTGCGTGAGGCGCAGAAGTGGACGCGCAGGAAAACGACACGGGCCAGATTTGCGAAATGAATCCTCCTTTTGATGCCAGCGACATTTTTCGGGGCTCACCATCGGCCCAACGCAGGACTATATAAAGAGGGGTTTTGAGATATACGTGCATATGAAGTCCACAATAGATATAGTGAACGTGGTGGCATCCACCAAGCTGGCGGATGCATTCGATCTGCCCAAGATCGAAGCCGAGCTGGAGGGCGCCGATTATAACAAGGAAAAGTTTCCAGGTCTCGTCTACAGAGTCAAGGCCCCTAAAGCTGCTTTTCTCATATTCACTTCAGGCAAGGTAGTTTGCACTGGATCCAAGAACATCGAAGATGTTCGCACGGTCATCACCACCCTGGCCAAGACGCTCAAGTCTATCGGCTTCGAGAAGATCGATCTGGAGCCCGAGATTCACGTTCAGAATATTGTGGCCTCCGCAGATCTGAAGTCGGACCTGAACTTAAACGCCGTCGCCCTGGGCCTGGGCCTGGAGAACATTGAGTACGAGCCGGAGCAGTTTCCCGGGCTGGTCTACAGGATCAAGGTGCCCAAAGTGGTAGTGCTCATCTTCAGCTCCGGCAAACTGGTGATCACGGGCGGCAAATCGCCTGAAGACTGCGAAGAAGGCTCACGGATCGTCAGGATGCAGCTTGAGAACATGGGACTGCTTTAACTTCTTCTTGAATCGCTCCCGCGATCTATTTTTTAGCTTGCGATCCGATCGCCTTCGCCTTCCGCCTGGCAGCCACAGCGTCCATCTTCCTGCAGCTCCCGGCAAAAGCCGCGTCTTGCCGCCCTCGCACCAGGATGCCATCCAGTAGCTATAGGTCCTGGAGCCCTTGCAACTCTGCTTGACCTTCTCCATCTGCCACACGGTCAGGTCCTCCAGCAATTTCGTAAGCAGAAGGCGGTACAATCAGGGATTTATTCCACGTATCAGATAAATTGCGCTCGATCGCGACCTTTAGTTCCAACATCGTAATCGGCTTGGCTAGAAAATCGTTTGCACCAGCTTCATAGCTGAGTTTTTGATAGATATTCGGGTCGGAATCAGAAAGAACTATGATTTTTGGTCTATGGGGCCAGAATTCACGAATAAGCTTTGTAGTCTCGATTATGATAGATCTGTTCAGCTAATTTAATAAAAATATATTTGGCACAGACATATTGTATAATACATTTTTATTGCTATAATTATGGTAAAAAATACATCGTGATGTTAATTATTTTAGTAAACTTTTTATACATTGAAAATAGCATGATAAAGTAGTGCACTTATCTGAAGATGCAATCAGTCATTCCGAAGACAAAATGCACCTAACAGACATTCCTGGGAGGACTAAGCAGCATTTCTTTAAGCATATAGGCGAGTTAGCCCAATTCAAGAAGAGAAGGACAAGAACCGACTCGCTTAACTGTACATAGAAGGGCCAGATTCATTGAAGGGGGAAGGGAAATTACTTTTGACCATAAGCAGACTACCGTTTATTATCCAGGGGAGCAGGATTTCATAGAGGTGGATGAAGGGGTCGCGCCACTTCTATTAACGCTATGGGACGCAAAGATAAGGACCTGCAATTCTTGCGAAGAGAACGAGCCGGGAATAATCTGGATAGAGTTCTATTCCATGAAAGAAGTCGAGAGGCTCTTGACGATATTGATAAAATCCCTGGGAGATCGGATCCATAGTCATCCGGAAGTTAATGATTGGTTCTCCTATAGAATATTGGGTCATGAGGGCGAAAAACTTCCACCATGGCGTTTCGATGCTTATCCCAATTTAAGCCCAATGGTGCCCAATCAAAGGAGCATATACCCTGAGAAGATATTTGAGAGCAGAGTTGAGCTTTCTGTTTCTGTGCGTTTTCCCAGAGAGGATAATCAGATAATTCTTGATCTTGTCGGCAAATACCTGAGAAAAGGCATTGATAACTTCGAGGAACTGAGCGATGCCCAATGGGACTATGTGAAGCAATATATCCCGCTACAGCCACATAATCGGGTGTTTAAAACAGAAGATCGGAAAATCCTGGACGCAGTACGATATGTGTTGAAGACCGGTTGTACCTGGACTGAGATTCCCCGTAAATATGGATCTTATTTGGCAGTTCGTACAAGGCTAAAGAAATGGTCTGCAGAGGGTGTTCTAGACCCAATAATTAGCAGTATTGAAAGTGAAGACGTATATAAAGAGAGGCTTTCGAAGTATTTGAATGTCACAGAAGATCAAATGACCTCTACGAGAAAGAGGACTGCAAATAGCACGATGTCCTCAAGAGGAGAAATGGCGCCGATGTCTGTATCTCAATGATCTTGGCGAGAATAATTTTTTGACAGGACTGCGATTAAACAATAAAATAAGGACTAATTATGATAGAAGACACTTTTTCTTTTAACCGATTTCAATCAAGCTTAGATAAGATCATTTCGTTCTCAGAGAGCGATGTGATGCATTCGGAAAGTCTGCATAGATGGGACGAATTCGATGGATTATGGTCTCAGGAAGACATAACTAATTTGAATAGCCTTAGGAAGAAAATTACGATAGATGCGGAAGGTAAGAAGATCTTGACGCTACCCCTGACTCGGCAAGAAAAAGCCTGGGCAGCTAATTTTGTCTGGAGAGCTATGCTTGCGGAAAGGTTTCTTTGATCAACTAATTTAATAGTTTTTATTTTTTAAAGTTAAAATTAGTAATTGCTTATAGGTACCATTTGTAATATCCGTATCATATCAAGTTAACAATTCGATTGTTTGTGATTTAAACGTTTCATATAAGAAAATTTTTATTGTGATACTAAAAGCAAAAGACTTTAATACTTAAAAGATCTTAACTAAGTTATTAATTAGGTAATGTCATGACCTCTACCAGGCGATCGGCCTATCCTCGCGTCTTTTTTTCGTACATAGCGTCAGCAATGAATAATATTTTCTCTAATTTGAAATTAAACTATACGAACTTAAAAAAATCATTACAAAATAGAATTTCCAAAATATCGAACAGATCAAAAGAAGCAAATAAATACCCCCAAAAATCTGCTATCGATGTAAAGACTGCCATAATTCATGAACAGATCCAAATCGAAACTCTTCCCGCCATCTGCTCGGAAAACAATATCTATGACAAAGCAGGAGAGACCAGTTCTTCAATAGATGTTTACTGGTGCGAAAGAGGTCTGGGCCTCTCAGACTTAGGCCAATTCGAAAATGCCCTGGAGTCCTATAAAAGAGCCCTGGAGATAAATCCACGCTCTTTTAAAGCCCTCAAGAATAGAGCCAATGTACTCTACCGAGTAGGCAGATACGATGAGGCTATAGACGACTTTAGTAAGGCTCTTGAGATAAATCCGCAGCTCATAGATGCCTGGTGTGGCATGGGCAATGCCATGAGCAAACTTGGCAGGTACAAAGTGGCAGTATCAGCTTACGAAAATGCGCTCAAGATTAACCACTCTTTTATCGACGCTTGGGTGAGCAGAGGCGTAGCTTTAGGGAACATGGGTCGCTACCAGGAAGCTGTAGAATCATTTGAAAGAGCACTTGAGATCAATCCATTGCTGAAAGAAGCATTGTACGGCAAATACCTGGCCCTGCAAAAAACCAAGTGCGGCGAGGAGCTCATAAAGATAACTGATAAGGTAATTGCCATGAAGAAAACCATGGTGCCACTGCCCATTCCCGTCGCCAGCAGTACATCAGAAAACTTCTTAGTTCCGGTAAGCGAGGACGTCGCATCCTATTTCATGAAGGCCGGATCAGAGTTCTACAAAAATGAGCGTTTCGAAGATGCAGCTAACTGCTACGAAAAAGCGACCGCAATCACCCCCCGAATTCCGGATGCATGGTTTGAAAGAGGTTTAGCACTATATAAATTGGGCCTTTATGAAAAAGCTATTTCGTCCTTTGAAGGTGCCTTGAATATAGATAATAGCTATTTAGATGCCTGGAATAATAAAGGAGTGACCCTTGATAAGCTGGGAAGATATGAAGAGGCCATACGTTGCTACGATGCGTTTTTAGAAATCAAACCGTGGGATACTAGAGCTTGGCGAAATAAAGGTCTCCTTAGAAGAAAGCTTGGTCAATACAAAGAGGCATTTATCTGCTTCGATAACATCATCAAGATCGATCCCAAGGACTATTCCGGCTGGTGTGCAAAGGCTGAGATTCTGTATAAGTACTTGGGCCGCCATGAAGAAGCCTTAGAATGCTACGATGAGGCCTTGAAAATAGATCCGTCCAACAGCTCCATATGGTTTGATAAAGGCGTTTGTCTCTACGAACTGGGTCGGTACAGTGAGGCCCTCTTCAGCTACGATAAGGCTATAGAAATTAACCCAGAAAGCTCGAAATTCTGGAATAATAAGGGAATTGTTCTAAAAAGATTGATCCGCTACAGCGAGGCTATAAAGTGCTTCGATAAAGCGAAGGGGCTCGACGAAAGGAATGCCTCACCATGGTACAATAGAGCTCTTACTCTGGATGAGATGGGCCAGTATGAAGAGGCTATCAGGTCCTTTGATAAGGCCCTGCAACTGGATCCAGAGAATGCCGATACATGGAATAACCGGGGAGTCACCTTAAAGAACCTGGAGCTCTACGACGAAGCCATCAAATCTTTTGAATGTGCCATAGGAAGCAATCCCAGTTATGCCATGGCCTGGAACAACAAGGGTAATGTTCTCTCTGCTTTACACAGATACAATGATGCCGTGGACTGCTTCGAACGAGCTACAGACATCGATATTAACTACTTCGATGCCTGGAACAACAAAGGCAATGCACTTGCCCAGTTGCAGAGCTACGAAGACGCCATCTACTCCTACGAAAAGGCAATTGAAATAGACCCCTGCGACACAAAGACGTGGTTCAACGAGGGAATAACCTACATTAATTTAGGCCAATATGAAGATGCCATAAAATGTTTTGATGAAGTTTTGGAGATTGATCTGTCATCTATTCCAGCTTGGATTTACCGTGGAATTGCTCTGCATCGACTTAACCGATACGAAGATGCTTTGGCCTCCTTTGAAGAGGCCTTGGAGATTAATACCTCAGATCCAGCCGCATGGCATTTCAAGGGAGAGGTCCTCAATAAGCTAGGACTTAAAGATGAATCGGATGATGCTTTTGCCAAGGCGGCATCGCTGGGCTGGAAGTGGGAAGTTGCCATACACTGAGTGGTCCATGGGCACTTTCTACAATTGCAGCGCTACAAAAATTAGCAGAAGGTGCTTGTTCAGATACTCGAGTTGTAAACTGCACCGGCACGAGGACTCAATCTTCTGGCGCACATTGCGCGTCTTGCCGCCCTCGCGCCAGGAGGCCATCCAACAGCGATAAGACCGTTTGCCCTTCGTTGTGGTCTTGACCTTCTCCATCACCCACACGGTGAGATCGTCCCGCTTCGATACACCGTACAGGATAACTGTATATAGATTTTTTGTATTATTTTTCCGGGCCTTTGTGAGGCCCTTCGCTCCGGATAGGCCCTTTTTTAGGCAGTCAGCCGGGCCTAGGTGAGCCTGCTTCATCTTAGCGTTGTGACTTCTTCATTCGCACTTCCAATATCTATTAAAAATGCGAGTTTCGCCCTTGCCTTCAGGCGGAAACTGCCAATCTCTTCCCTTCCAGCACCTGGAGCTGCAGCACCCTCATCTGCACAACGTCCATGGCATCCTCGAAGAGCTTTCTGTCTATCTCAATGCCGAAGAATTTCCGAAGCTTCTCTGGCGGTGTCATGCTGCTTCCCGCGGAGATATAGGCCATGTAATTCTCATTGAACTTTTCCGGATCTTCCTTATACATCTTGAATAGAGACAAAGTCACGGCTTTGGACAGGGCATAGCTGAAGGTGTAGTAGTTGTTGGTGAGATAGATGTGGCTGATGTATGTCCACTGGGCACTGTCCTGCGGATAATAATCCACCTGGACGCTTCTGTATTCCATGGATAGGTTGGTCCAGAGCCGGTTAAGATCGCTGCCGTTCACACTCGTTTTTTGGCGGCAAAGCTCGTGCGCCCTGTTCTCAAACTCGGTGATCATGGGCTGGAAGGTGAAGTAGTTCTCATAATCACTAACAGATTCAGCCAAAATTGCCAGAGCCGTATCCTGATCGTAGTTTTTCAGGGCATAATCCACAAAGAGCTCTTCATTGAAGGTTGAGGGGATCTCCATCTCGTACTCCGTGCCGGCACAGTAAAGATAATCCACATTATTGCCCATCAGGTAGAAGTTGATGGCATGACCCATCTCATGAGTTAGGGTCTTCTGGTCTTGCATCAAACCCTTGTAGTTCATGAATATCAAGGCCGGGCGCTGCAAGGCGCACATATCCTGGCAGTAGCCTCCCGGCTGCTTTCCGCCCTTCGGATTGGGGTAGACATCCATTGAGCCGCTGGTCGTCGTCTTTGCAAATATGTCCCGGAAGGCCGGATCCATTGCTGCATAAGAGGCGAGTATATTCGATAGCGTCTCCTCGTAGCCGTACTTCTTGTCGGGATTTTCCAGCAGTTGAAGCGCCAGGTCATAAGGCTTAAGGATGGACAGATTCATCCGTGTCTTTCTAAATTCATAATAACCATCGAAATCTCCCCTGCGCTCCTTGAAGACCCGGTTCATGGTCTCTACCTGCTCTTTGGTGAGATAGGTCTCGAACATCTTGGCGTCGTAAGAGTCGGAGTAATTCAGCTCCCGGGCGAGCAGGTCGTCTAATCTTGATTTATTGCAGTATATATCGGCCATCTTGTCCGACTCGTTGATGAGATGGTAGAAGCGTTTGTCGTAGCCCATCTTTCGGTTGTTTCGGTTGCCGTCCGTAGAGAGAAGCTCCGAATAGGTTTGAGAGTTTATGGCCAGCTCTCGTCCGTTCTCTAAAGTGATATTTCCTGCAACGGTAACATTATTGGTTACCGTCTTTTCTGCCTCGGTGTTGATCTTCATAAGCTGGTTGGAGATATCTGCCAGATAGGCGGCATGCGTCTCATTCCTGGGCCGGTGATCCGTGTAGCGCTGGTAGCTGTCCATCAGGTATGCTCTGTACTTTTCCAGAGCTGGCTGCTCAGAGAATAGCCGGTCCCATTCGGCGGAGGGAAGCGACTTGAGCTGTATTTCCGCAAAGGATGTGGCCTTGGCATGTTCCGTGTATAAATTTTGCACATCGGAGATGAATTTCTCAAAGAATTTGTCGTTGACATTCAGGCTATTTTGGGCATAAGCATAAGCCATAACCACGCTCAAATTCCGGCTGAAGTTTTTATTCGCCTCGATATATTCAAGCAAAACCAAAGCAGTGAGGTTCTCGAAGCGGGGGCGAAATGTCGCATTTATCTCCTGCGACATTCTTTGCAGCCCGACAAATTCCGCGGTTGCAGCCTCCTTATCTTTGAATAAGCTTGATAAATTCCAGGATGTAGTAATTTCGCTTCGATTCAGTCCGGTCATCTCTTTCTCAGGAGATGCGGCTAGGCTCAAACCACTGATTAAAAGCATAATTGCAATGAACAAGGCCGATATGAAAAATCCTTCTGTTGACTTAACCATTTGTCCACCTCAAATGTCAAACAAATTCATCGTCCAGCTTCTTCAATTATGTCCCACCCAGCGCTCGCCCTTCTCTCCCAGCTCCTTCTTCCAGATTGGAGCTCTTTTTTTCAGCTCCTCAATTATGTATCTGCAACCGGAAAAGGCCTCCTCCCGGTGACCTGCCGAGCAGACGATGGCCAGGATGCTCTCGCCAACGGCAAGCGAACCTGTGCGGTGCACGACCTCCGCCGCCACAAGCGAAAAGCGGCTCATGGCCTCCTCCCGGATGGCTTCCAGCTCCGCTAAAGCCGCCTCCCGGAAGGCCTCCACCACCATCCCCTCGATGCCGTCATCCCTGACATAGCCCAGAAAGGTAACGATAGCTCCGGCATCCTTGCTCCTCGCCCTTCTTATCATCCCGTCCAGAGAGATCTCCGCCTCTGTGATCTCGATCAAAAGGCTCTAGCCCCCGGCCAGAGGTGGGAAGATGGCCAGCTCATCCCCCTCTTTAAGCGGTCTGGACAGATCCAGGACAGGATCTATCCTCTTTTTGTTGACCATGAGCAGAACATAATCGCGCAGCATCCCGGATTCGTCAAAGGCCGCCACTCTAAACGCTGGCACATCAGCAGCCAGCAGATCCAGCAGATCTCTTACCGTTGCACCCTCTAACAGGCGCATCTCCCGCTCTTTTCCGAGAATCTCCCGGAAGTTTGCAAACGCCAAGACATTAATTCGCATGCATCAACCACATTATCACTTGTACAGATCGCTATAGCTGGTAATAGCTGGCCCGGAATCAGCCTTGCCTTTCAGAGCACCGGACTTCAAGGACTTCTTTATCTTTTTATTCTCATTTTCCCGCAACCTGGCGATCTCTTCCAGGGAGTCAACCCCCATGACAAAGGTGCCATGACAGGGCTTGACGTAGGTGAAGAGCATCTCCGTTCCCCGCACGCCCATGGCCACAGGCGGCACGCCGATGATGTAGTAGTCCTTGAAGATCTTGTAACCTGGATCTACGTAGTAGACCTCTTCAGAGTTCTTCTCAATGTACTCACGTGCTTCTTTGAAAGAGGTACGCTCCAGGTATAGCTTGTACTTCAACTGCTCGATACAGCTCATAATGCCACCTTATCGATCTTGTTCTTAAGAGGAGTGGGATTGTGAATGGCCTTTGCCACGATCTTCTCTGCAGGATAGTCGATGCTCTCTCCCAGGGCCTCAGCATTCTTGCCAAATACCACCGCATAAAGCCTGGCTTTGGAGATGGCAGAAAATGTTGCCCCATAGGTCATGCCAGCGTCACTGTGCATGAAGGCGAAACATACGTCAAAGTCAACCTTCTTTTCCACGACATCGCCAATAAGCTGGTCCAGATCGACCGTTTCTTGCACATAGTAGCTCTCCGGATCGGCGACCTTGAGCAGCTTAACGGCTGCATTTGTGCCGGCTACGGTCACATCCCACCCGGATTTTTTTAGCTTATGGGTAAGATAGATTACCATGCTCATCTGCACCGGCACTTCCGGACAGCCCATCACCAACAACGCCTTTTTGCCTTCGCTCATTTGTTCCATCCCTTGGCAATAATATTGCAATTATTCCTATTAACACTAACCATCAATGCTCACAATTCAGAGCAGTCCCGGCAAGAAGGATTGCGCTCATAGGCCATCTCGTCCAGACTGCCATTCAGACCATCCCAGATCAGGAGACGGTTCTCCAGAAGCTGGCCGGTGCCTGCAACATACTTAACAGCCTCTGTCACCTGGATGGAGCCGATCACACCACAGGTGCTGCCCAGGGCCGGAAAGGTTGCTGCAGGGGGGGCTCGCGGGAAGATGCAAGAGAGGCAGGCCGTTTTGCCGGGAATGATGGTGGTAGCTTGGCCCTGGTAGCCGCAAATAGCTCCATGAAAGAGAGGAATATTTCGCTGCAATGCGGCCCGGTTCAATAGGTATCGAACCGGAAAGTTGTCCATGGCATCCATGATCAGGTCACAGCCCTGCAAAAGCGGATCGATGCTGTCCAGGGAGATGGTCTCCACCAGCGCTTCCACCTCTATCTCCGGGTTTATGCCGGTTAAGGTTTCGTAGGCTGACTTTGCTTTGGCCCGGCCCAGGTCAGCACCGGCATGCAGTATCTGCCGGTTGAGGTTGGAGAGTTCCACATAGTCGCAGTCGCATATGCGAATTTTGCCAAAACCCGCTGCGGCCATATAAAGAGAAATGACAGAGCCCAGGCCCCCCGCCCCAGCTATGAAGACACTTGTTCTCTTGAGCTTCTCCTGGCCGTCCTCGCCAAAGAGGCGAATCTGGCGAGAGTACCGCTCTTTTTCAGAATCGCTCAGCATGACAATCTTTCTTACCCACCGTGCACAAACCGCACGATCTTCAGCTCGTCGTCCGAGCCTGCCGTCTCCTCTTCCGAGACTATCTTGCCGTTCTTGGCCACTATGACCTCGACCGGATTTAGGCCCAGCTCTATTAGGATATCTTCGATGCGGGCGCCATTTTTTGCGATCTCTTTTCTGCTGCCGTCCGGCAAGGCAATCAACATTTTATCACCATCAAGTATTCCTGCATCCTATGGGGTGGTTCTGGTGCAAAACGCTTCTGGTGGCCTGGCGGCCCGGATGAAAATGCATTAACTTCCGATGCAGAAAAAGATGAAAGAGATAAAAGGAGATATCGAGCCCCCGTAGCTGCACCAATCAAAAACTAGCCGATCAGAACCTTGCCATGCTTGTCGATCTTTCCTTCATAAATCCTGGTAGAACTTATGCGGACAAGGTCTTGAGCAAGCTGATACTCAACCACGGAGATCTGGAGCGGTCTTAAGTTTTTCTTGGCTCTCAGCCGGTTGATCTTCTCAGCCATGGGCAGTGTCTCCGGAGAGACGACAATAAAATCAAAGTCTTCATAGATAGAGGAGCCGCATTGATCGGCGATCTTTATGATGTTGGCATGCTCGATGCCAAAGCACCTTTTCACGACCGCCCGCAAATTTTTCGCCCTTACCTCAAAACTGTGCACGAACCGCGTTCTGCTCTCTCTGGCCATCTCATCAGAGGTAAGACCAATTACCACCTCGCCCACTCCGCCCAGCTCATAGGCACGCCTCAGCAAGGAGATATGCCCATCATGAATGGGATCGAAAGTCCCTCCTACTGCAACTCTGGCCATCAAGCCCGCTAACGAGAGAGCAATATAAGTACTTGGCGGCATTGCCCAGGATTGCCCCGGGCTTAGATCCTCCGCCCCCGGAAGCGCCCCAGGATCTTGGTCACAATGCGGCTGGAGCTGCAAAGAGGGCAGGGCTCATGCGCCTCAATACGCACAATCCTGGGACTGAGACCGCGGCGAAATAGCTCCGCCTGCAAAGCCGCCTCTCCAAAATGCTGATCATAGCCCAGCGTGATTATGTCCGGCTGCAGCTGCTCAACCGTCTGGAAGATGTCCTTCACCTCACCTAGCACCGCTCTGTCTACCACCTTGAGGGACTCTACCATCCTCAGCCTCTGCTCCTCAGGCAGGATGGGTTTGGGCTTGTGGCGCACATTCACATCTCTGGCAACAATCACCACCAGCTCGTCACCTAACGCTCGCGAGTGCTCCAGGTAGAGGACGTGACCGGGATGAAGAAGGTCAAAAGTGCCAGTGGCAACTACCAGCGTCAAGGCCTCTCCCCTTCTAATTCATTCATCAAAATCATCCTCGAAGTCATCATCAAAACCGTCGTCCTTAAACTCCACATCCAAGATAGGCAGATCGCGGCGCCTTCCTGCGCCGTCATAGCAGGCGAAACTCTGCTCATCGAAAGGCGGGCCGACGATAATGTTATAGTCCCCGGTACGTGAGAAGAAGATGAGATCCGGCTCGGACGGCCTGAGATCACCGGACGGATGGCTATGTGCTGAGCCCGCCACCTGCATGTTGGGCAGCATGTAGAGCCGAACCAGAGCACTCATGCGAGAGCTTTCCGTACCGGGCAGGATGAGAACCTCTGTGATGATCTCCTTATCAACCTGAAGCAGCCCCGCGAACTCCACCGGCAGAGAGGAACGGGACGCCTCTAAGATGAATCGCAGCGTGTCCCTTGCAATGCCGCGTACCTTTCTCGCCCTCATCTTCCCCCCACAATTGCCCTCGCTTCAATGGCTCGCAGATGGATGCAGTCTCCAGCCAAGATCCGTTTCAGCTCATCCCCGGTCCGGAGAAGAAGGGCGCCGTCCTCTGCCAGATCCGCGGCCAGGCCCACCTTGTCACCTGCCGCAGAGGTGATGCGCACCTGCCTGCCCAGAGTAAGCGAACGACTACGCCATTCTTCATAGATCTCTTTGCTACCCATATTTTCGTATGCCACTTCGATCTCCTCAAGAAGCCTGCAGATCAGAATGCACCTATCGACGTCATGACAAAGCTCTGCCGCCAGAGAGGTCGATCTCCAACTGGTGGGAAAGCCGGATGGGTCATTATTGGCGTTGAGGCCCAGCCCCAGCACGACATAATCCAGTCGGTCCAGTTGCGCGCCCACCTCCATGAGTATGCCGCAGATCTTCAGCTCCCGGATCAAAAGGTCGTTGGGCCACTTGATTCCCGCCTCCAGGCCGAGCATGGAAGAGAGCGTCCGGCAGAGAGCTACGCTCGCTGCCATGTTTATCTGGTAGATTTGATTGAGCGGCACCTCTGGCTTTAAAACCAGGCTTATCCAGATTCCACCGGGAGGCGAAGCCCAGGAGCGAGAGAGTCTGCCCCGGCCCTGTGTCTGTACCTCGGCCAGTATGACGGTGCCATTCTCGCAGTTGCGGGCCAGGGAGAGGGCAGCCTCATTGGTGGAGCTAACCTTTGCAAATATGCGCAGGTCTCTTCCCAGCCACTTTGTTTTGAGGCAACTGGAGATGCGGTCCGCATCCAGAAGATCGGATTTTTTAGCCAAACGATAGCCCTTTCCGGTCGAGGCGGAAATCTCATATCCCCTCTGGCGAAGGACCTGAATCTGCTTCCAGACTGCGGCACGGGAGATGGCGAGCCTTTTAGCCATCTCCTCGCCGGAGACCCACTCCCCTGCGGCCAAGAACGAGAGGACATCAAGTGCTGCCAACTTCAACTCTTCTCCTCGGCCCGGTTCTGGCTGAGGTAGGTACCCACTGCCGCAGATATCGCGGCAATCTGGCGGTTATCCGCACCTAAAGCGGAAGCCAGAGACATGCCTTTCTCATAATCCTCTACGGCCACGATCTTTACGGCATCGGCTATGTTCTCATCCTTGATGAAGTGAGTGTTTATGTCTCCGCTGCGAAACCTCTTATTTCTAAGAACGGCTTTATGGAATATCAAATTGGTTTTGACACCCACAATGATGTACTCATAAAGGGCACGCTCCATTCTGGCAATGGCCTCTTTGCGGTCTTTGCCGTGGGCTACCAGCTTGGAGATCAGAGAGTCGTAGTAGGGCGGAATAACGTAGCCGGTGTAAACTCCACTGTCCACTCTTATGCCCGGACCGCCAGGACTTCGGTAACGCTTAATCTTTCCCGGACAGGGAGCAAAATCGTTGAGAGGATCTTCCGCATTTATGCGACACTCGATAGCCCAGCCATTTATCTTCATATCGGACTGATCATAGGCCAGAGGGTAGCCTGCTGCCACCATGATCTGCTCTTTGGCCAGGTCTACGCCGGTTACCATCTCTGTGATGGGGTGCTCTACCTGCAGCCGGGTATTCATCTCCAGGAAGAAGAAGTCGCCGCGCGAGTACATGAACTCCACTGTGCCGGCGCTGGAGTAGCCGATCGCCTTCGCAGCTTTGACGGCGATGGAGCCCATCTTCTCGCGCAGATCTTCGGTCATGACTGGTGAAGGGGATTCTTCGATCAGCTTCTGGTGGCGGCGCTGAATGGAGCACTCCCGGTCTGAGACATAGATGGTCTTTCCGTAATTGTCGGCCAGGATCTGAAACTCGATATGCCGTGGCTCAGTCAGGTACTTCTCTATGTAGATCGTGTCGTCGCCAAAGGCGCTTTTGGCCACAGACTGAGATGAGGTTAAAGCGGGTATGAGTTCATCGCGACTTTGCACGATCTTCATGCCGATTCCCCCGCCTCCGGCCGCAGGCTTGAGGATGATGGGGTAGCCAATGCTCTCGGCGATCTCAACGGCTACGTCCGGATCGCTGATGCCCTTCTCGATGCCGGGCACAATCGGGACGCCTGCCTCTTTCATAGTCTGGCGAGCGGTGATCTTGGAGCCCATGGCATCGATGGACGAAGAAGGCGGGCCAATGAAGACGATGCCGTTCTCCACACAGGTTGAAGCAAAGAGCGTATTCTCAGAGAGAAAGCCGTAGCCGGGATGGATGGCCTGGGCCCCTGTGTCAAGAGCGGCTTTGATGATTTTGTCTATCCTCAAGTAGCTCTGGCGGGAAGGCGACGGCCCGATGAAGACGGCCTCGTCTGCGTATTTGGCGAAAAGGGCGTTTTTGTCCGCTTCGGAGTAGACGGCCACTGTCGAGATGCCCAGCTCCCGGCAGGCGCGCATCACCCGGATGGCGATCTCTCCCCGGTTGGCGATCAGGATCTTGTTGAACATTCCCTGAAGAAAGACGCTGCCAAGGTAAAACCTTTTTGGCAAGGCCGGGCAATAGAGCAAGTTTGATATAATGTGATAATAGTAGGCAAAGTATTATATATATAGTACTGAATATTTTATGTGAAGGGGATCTCAATGGTTAACGTGAACTTAACTGTGGCAATGGGAGTGCTTGTGATTCTTACCGGAATCGCTCTGGTGGGGGTACAGGTGATGGAAAACCAGGGCAAAGATATGCAGGGCGAAAGCTTCAAGCTCATCGGGGCGGAGGCGGGGGCCACCAAGTTTCAGGTAGAAACGGCCTTTCCAGGGGTGCCCATGATCGCGTTAGGCATGATCCTGCTAATTGCGGGCGCTTTTTTATCGGGCAGGTAATGAGTAAGGTCGTGAATATGGTCATGAATACGGGTCTCTGAAAGCAAAAGCTAAAAATGCATGAGACCCTAATTTTACCGCCATGAAGCCCAGGGATCTATCTCAAGATGAGTGCACGAGTCTTCTTTCTGCCGCCAGATACGGCAGGCTGGGGCTGGCCAGGGATAACCGGCCTTATGTCGTTCCCATGTCCTATGTCTACGACGACGGCAAGATCTACCTCCACTCCAGCGGCACGGGAAAGAAGATCGATTATGCCACGAAGAATCCCAGAGTGTGCTTTCAGATAGATGTTTTGGAAGAAGGGCACTGGTCAAGCGTCATCGCCTATGGCGTCAGCCGGATCTCCGAGAGCGTTGAGGCCAAGCAGAAGATGTTTGACGCCTTCATCAAGAAAGGCCAGGGTGGACATGGCGGCAAGAAGTTCTCTCGCGAAGAGCTGGAGAAGATGCCCATGACCATCTGGGAGATCGAGATTGAGGAAATGACCGGCAAAGAGGGCGTCTGGTAAGGCGCTTGTCGGTCTGAGGTAGAATGCCCCCCGCTGTGAAGTGGACGGAGAAGTACCGGCCCGATACTCTCAAACAGGTTTTGGGAAACGGCAAGGCCATCGAGGAGCTGCGGGCCTGGGCGGCGTCCTGGGAGAGGGGCGCGCCCATCACAGGTGCCGTCATCCTCTACGGGCCGGCGGGAACGGGCAAGACCTCTGCAGCTCTGGCGCTGGCACGGGAATTTGACTGGGACTACATCGAGATGAACGCCTCAGATGCGCGCACGGCAGGCATGATCCAGAAGGTTGCCGGGCCGGCCTCGCGCTCCATGACTTTTTCTGGCAAGCCGCGACTGGTTATTTTGGATGAGGCGGACAATTTGCATGGTACTGCCGACCGGGGCGGAGCGTCGGCCATGCTGCGTCTGGTCAGAGAGACCAGTCAGCCCGTTCTGCTCATCGCCAATGAGTACTACGATATGGATAAAACCCTGCGGGATGCGGCCAAGGGCATACAGTTTCGCTCCGTGCGCGCCAATACCATCGCCCAGGCTCTGCGGGAGATCTGCCGGGCGGAGGGCGTTCTATGCGACCCGTATGCTCTGATGATGATTGCCGAGCGGGCAGGCGGAGACATGCGCTCGGGAGTCAACGATCTGCAGGCCGCCGCCCAGGGCCAGGAGGCCCTCAGGATGGAGGACGTGGCCACGGCGGAGCGCGACGTCAAGTCGTCCATATTCAAGGTCCTGGAGGTCATCTTCAAAGGGAGCAGCGCCAAGGAAGCCCTGCAGGCCTCTTATGCTCTGGATGAGAGCCCGGAGGATCTGATCAACTGGGTGGACGAGAACCTGCCGCTCGCCTACGGGGGCGTTGACCTCTGGCAGGGTTATGAGCGGCTGGCGCGGGCGGATGTCTTTTTGGGGCGCGTCCGAATCAGGCAGAACTATGGACTGTGGCGCTATGCCAGTTTTCTCATGACGGGCGGGGTGCAGGCGGCAAAGGCCGCAGCCCGGCACGGCTACGTGGCCTTCCGGCCCCCCAGCCGCTGGCGGCGCATGGGCCAGACCAAGAAGGCCCGCAACATTCGTGACTCGGCTGCGAAAAAAATTGGTCGGCATTGTCACGTCTCCGCGGCATTTGTGCGAGCGGAGCTGATGGGCTTTGTGGGGCTCCTTTTGGCCGACAAAAAGAAGGCCGTCCCCCTGGCGGCAGAGCTGGAGCTGGATGCCGATGAGATAGCGCTTCTATTGGGCAGCACCACATCTACGAAAAAGGTGCAGAGCATCTTCGAGGAGGCCACGAAGATGCGGGCAGCAGAGCTGTTCGAGGAGATCGAACTGGGCTGGCACGGCACAGGCACGGCGCAGCAGCCGCTGGGGGGCACGCCGCTGGCCCGCGCTACGCAGGCGGAAGCGGGCGCTGTGAAGGTGGACGCCGTGCTGGTGGGCGCAGAAGTGACTGAAGCGGTGCAAGCCAGCGCAAAAAAGGCTGTGGAGGCGAAGCCGCTCAAGGTGGAAGCTGCGCCGCCCGTGCCGGAGGAGCCTGCGGCTGCTGCCGAAAGCCAGCCGGGGAGCGCGCCTCAGCCCCGCAAGAGGGGCAGGCCGAAGAAGGCGGAGAGCGAGGGGAAGGCGGAGGCAAAGCCTGGGAAAAGGCAGAAGTCGCTGTTCGATTTTTAGAGATCGATAAATCCTAACCGGATGTCAAGATGGAAACGGAAGAAGATGTAGTGGGGCAATATTACGATCCAAGCAAGAACCAGATGCCGTATGGGGGAGCTACTGACATCCACGGCAAAATCGCCTGGATCATAACCAAAGAAAGACATGACGGGATCTTCGATCGACTCAAGCGGCTATTTCCTGAGTGATGATTCAGGTAGCAATCGACTCAGATCTATTTTTCTTTTCTATAGGGCAGACGGCGGAAATCGCTGTCTAAATTTTAGAATTTATTGACGCCAATGGAAGCAAACCTTTTTGTGGATTGAATGAAGAGATCTGTGCGATGGTAGATCGATGGCGTTTGAGGATATTTCTTGCTCTTTTGCTCTCTTTTTTGGTCCTACTTGTGCCTTCATTTGCCAATAATAGTAGCATCGGCCTCGATTTGAATGCTACCAGGGAGTCGTTTCAAGGCATTTACAATGACTTTTACCGAATCCTAAATGAGAATTCTGCAGTTTTGCAAAGTCTTGCCATATTGGGCGGACTATTTTTATGTATTATCAGATATGGATCTAGAATAATAAATTGGTTTAAACAAAAGAAAATCCCTGAAAACAAACCTAATACTCATCATAATAACAATCATTCAGATAGCGCGTCGGAAATTCTTGATAGGCTTTTTAGAGTCCCTTATCCACCCAATCCAAACTTCACCGGTCGCCAAGAATTTCTGTCTGCCTTAGCACAACCACTCAATCAAGGCGCCTCCAGCCCCAAAATCTTCGCCCTGGTCGGCAACGGTGGCATGGGCAAAACCCAGATCGCATTGCAGCATGCCCATATACCGGAAAACGATTTCAAATACGTCTGGTGGCTGCGCTCAGAAGAGCCCACAACGCTTCTTGATGACTATGTTGGAATTGCCGAGGACCTTAAGCTGCCCGGATGGGACTTGAGGGATACCGATCAGACAATAAAATCTGTGAAGCGCTGGCTGGAGTGCGAATGCAGCGCCAACTGGCTGCTCGTATTTGACAATGCCCAAGAGCCAGATGATTTGATGAGATATCTCCCAGCAGCAGGAAGCGGCCAGATAATAATTACCTCCCGATTATCGGTCTGGGACGGCATGGCCAAAACTCTGCATGTGGATGTCTTTCAGAAGGATGAAAAACAGGATGAGTCAGTCGAGTTTCTTCTCAAGAGGACAGGGCAGAATGATAGAGAAGGGGCGGCGAATCTCGCCCGAGAACTGGGGGACCTGCCCCTGGCTTTGGAGCAGGCCGGAGCTTACATCAAGGAGACCGGGATCTCATTTTCAGACTATCTTGACCGATTCAAGAAAGACCGGAAGAAGTTGCTGGGGCACGGTAAGCTTCTGAATTATCCAGACACGGTAGCCACCACCTGGGAGATCTCATTTCAAGCAGTGCAAAAAGAGCTGCCAGTCGCTGGTGATCTCCTCAATCTCTGTGCATTTTTAGCACCGGACGCGATCCCGAGAGCAATGTTGGAAGACGGAGCAAAACAGATGCCAGAGCCTCTTGCCTCCTGCGTGAAGAATGCCGTTGAACTCGATGAATGCCTTGCTCTCTTGAATAAGTACTCGCTGATCAATGTTGCAGATAATCTGATCTCGGTACACCGGCTGGTGCAGGCGGTGGTTCAGGATAGAATGAGCATGGAAGAACAGAAGCCGTGGGCAGAGTCTGCGCTGAAGATAGTAAACGATGCATTCTCTTTTAGCCAACTAGACCAGGAAACCTGGGAGAAGTGCTCAACGTTGTCCTCTCATGCTTTTCATGCATCTGAACACACAGAAAAGCTAGGAATCTCACCACAAGAAACCGCAAATCTCCTGAATAGCCTCGGCAGATATCTGAATAATCGAATGGAGCTTGCGTCAGCCAGATCCGTACTTGAGAGGGCTCTGAAGATCGACGAGAAGGCGCTCGGGCCGGAGCATACCAGCGTGGCCAGAGATGTCAACAACCTGGGATTGGTGCTGAATGATCAGGGCGACCTGGAGGGCGCAAAAAGATGCTACGAGAGGGCTCTGAAGATCGACGAGAAGGCACTGGGGCCGGAGCATACCAGCGTGGCCACGATGGCAAACAACCTGGGATCGGTGCTGCAAGATCAGGGCGACCTGGAGGGCGCAAAAAGATGCTACGAGAGGGCTCTGAAGATCGACGAGAAGGCACTGGGGCCGGAGCATACCAGCGTGGCCATAAGAGTCAACAACCTGGGATCGGTGCTGAAAGATCAGGGCGACCTGGAGGGCGCAAAAAGATGCTACGAGAGGGCTCTGAAGATCGACGAGAAGGCACTCGGGACGGAGCATACCAGCGTGGCCATAGATGTCAACAACCTGGGATCGGTGCTGAAAGATCAGGGCGACCTCGAGGGCGCAAAAAGGTGCTACGAGAGGGCTCTGAAGATCGACGAGAAGGCACTCGGGACGGAGCATACCAGCGTGGCCAGAGATGTCAACAACCTGGGATCGGTGCTGAAAGATCAGGGCGACCTCGAGGGCGCAAAAAGGTGCTACGAGAGGGCTCTGAAGATCGACGAGAAGGCACTCGGGACGGAGCATACCAGCGTGGCCAGAGATGTCAACAACCTGGGATCGGTGCTGAAAGATCAGGGCGACCTGGAGGGCGCAAAAAGATGCTTCGAGAGGGCTCTGAAGATCGACGAGAAGGCACTCGGGACGGAGCATACCAGCGTGGCCACGATGGCAACAACCTGGGATTGGTGCTGAAAGATCAGGGCGACCTGGAGGGCGCAAAAAGGTGCTTCGAGAGGGCTCTGAAGATCGACGAGAAGGCACTCGGGACGGAGCATACCAGCGTGGCCAGAGATGTCAACAACCTGGGATTGGTGCTGAAAGATCAGGGGGACCTCGAGGGCGCAAAAAGGTGCTACGAGAGGGCTCTGAAGATTTTTGAAGAGCGCCTGGGAAAAGATCATCCTAACGCAGTTTTGGTAAGGAACAACCTAAAGTCGCTACAAGAAAAGACTTAATGGAGAATCTTCGAGGACTTCATCCAGGGCCTCATCTTTCGCAATCGAGTGCGACATGCGCTTCGCCAAAAACCAGGCCTCCCTGCATGGGCCACTTCTCCGCCGTGCTCGCTTCCCGGTGGCAGGCACTTATCTGCGCCTGGCCTGCAACATCCACATCACGCCCCATGGCTCTTTTCTGGCGAGCGGGGCGCACATGCCCACCTCTGCGGATCTGCGAGGCCATTTGTCGGGCGATCCCGACGTGGTTGCAGCCATCCTAACGTCTCCCCGGCTTCAAACCTTTTGACCTGAAAATGCTTCTTATCCGCCGTTTTTGATAGGCAGATATCTTATCGAATAGAGGATGGTCCGGCTTCACCCTGAGCAGCGTTATTGAGATAACAAAGGACTCTGGATTTATCCCCTCCAACAAACCGATTATGCCGCCATCATAGCCGGAATCGAATACCTTTGTTATCATCAATTCCGTGTCAACCGTAATATCTTTTCCGTTTTGGGAAAGATAGCTGGCCAAATCCTTTGTCGGATAAACGGGAATGGGCAATTGGCTTTCCATCTCTTCAATTAGTTTCATATTTCCTACCTCTATTTTTTATGTTTGAAGCGACGCATGATGCAGCAATTGCTCTCCTCATTGGAAAAGCTCCTTATCATCGAACAGTGAACAATATTCATCTTTTTCGCTTATGCATCGGTTTGGGCATGCTTCACAAAAACTGAGGATCCCATCCCAGGCTTTGGAAATAACATCCACCATTTTATTGACCAGTCTATCGTCGAGATTCGGAAAATATGATTCAATCAGTTCATATGAAATGCATACATTTTTAATTTTACCGGATAATTGCTGTAAAATAAAATCCTTCAGTTTCTTCGATGTACAAATTGAAAACTCCGCAAGAACATCGTCACTGATTTTGTTTTTCTTTAGTCTATATCCAATATCCTTTTTCATATTATCATATATCTCTATTGATAGTTCATAGCAAAACCAGTTTAGTTTTATTTTCTCACTCTCATTAGAATAGAATGATACGGGTTTTATCATGCCAAGTCCGGTTTTCCCTTTTTCTTTCACATTCATGTCTCGATGGTTATTCGTTTGATTTTAAAAAGAATATGCTCAAAGGGTTCCTCGAAGTTGCCAAGTGAAAGTTATCTAAGCTGGAAAACCACTGGTCCATCCCATGACCCTAGTTCCCGCCCATCCTCGCTTTCCTGCACGACCTTCGCCGGAACAACAACCACTAATGGTTTGAGGCCCACCGCCCCGAGTATGAAAAGGCAAAAGCGCTCTTCTGAGACTTCATCCAGGGCCTGATATTTCGCTTCAATGCCGCCCTGCCCCCCGGGCAGTGGCCGCCAGGAATGCCATCTTTCGCAATCGAGAGCGACATGCGCTTTGCCAAAAACCTGGCCACTCTACAAAAGCCACTTCTCTGCCGGCTCGCTTCCCGGCGGCAGGCACTTCTCTGCGACGACCCTGCTACAAACACAATCATGCCCGAAGGCTCGCTTCTTGCGTTGCGCACATGCCCCCCTCCCGCAGATTTGCAGGCCATTCGCGCCGCCGTTCGCCGGGGCGATCCCGGCGCGATTCCCACCTAATCCTAACGTCTCCTCGGCTTCAAACCTTTTGACCTGAAAATGCTTCTGATCCCCTGCTTTTGATAGGCTGAAATCTTATCGAACATAGGATGGTCCGGCTTCAATCTGAGCAGCGTTATTGAGATGACAAAGGACTCAGGATTTATATCTTTTCCGTTTTGGGAAAGATAGCTGGCCAAATCCTTTGCCGGATAAACGGGAATGGGCAATTGGCTTTCCATCTCTTCAATTAGTTTCGTATTTCTCACCCCAATTCATCCGAAAATCTCCTGGTCATCGAACAGGGTACAATATTCATCCTTTTCGCTTATGCATCTGTTTGGACATACCTCACAAAGACTGAGCACCTCATCCCAAGCTTTGGAAAGCACACGCAGCATTTTATTGATTAGCCTATCGTCGAGATCGGGGAAATATGATTCAATCAGTTCATATGAAATGCAATTTTCGTATGTGTTTAGCTGGCCAGCTTTGCAGTTAACATTTGTAGACTGTCTAGCCCTCTCTGCCCCCAAGTTGCCAGTGTCGTCATGATTCGTTCATGAATCGATGTTCCTTTATCATTGCGAAGCGTGCCCAAGATCTTTCTCAAAACGACATGAGGCCGCAAAGCTCTGGATGTTATACAAAGATTGATATATGTTTGAACTGATTAGAGTTAAAATTTTTAAATTTAGTTCGAGAGGTGAATGCTATGGGTGTGACTATAAAGGAATTGGGTTTGGATTCGAAAGAAGAGACAGAAATGAAAGGATTGGGCTGGCTTCCCGAGCTTCCCGACATCAGGGATTATACACTACAAACCAATGTAATCTCTACGATTCTTAGCACACTCAAACTGCCAAAGAAATCGGCACCCGGACTATCTGCAACTGCTGATCTGAGGAAATGGTTCCCTCCGATCGAGGACCAAGGCAAGATAGGATCATGTACAGCTAACGCCGGTGTGGGATTGTTTGAATATTTCGAAAACAGGGCATTTGGAAAATACAGCGATGCGTCCAGATTGTTCCTGTACAAGGTAACAAGAAATCTTATGCAGGTAACTGGCGATACCGGTGCGTATCTCCGAACGACCATGGGTGCGATGGCAATGTTCGGCATCCCTCTGGAGAAATATTGGCCGTATGTAACCGCCAAATTCGATGTTGAACCTTCCGCATTTCTCTACAACTTCGGAGAAAATTATAAGGCCCTCCAATATGTCAGGTTGGACCCCCCAGGAACTTCTTCAAGTACCCTCTTAGCGAACATCAAGACGAATATTGCAGCAGGCATCCCTTCAATGTTTGGATTTACAGTCTACGACTCTATTAATCAGGCCGCGACTAATGGCATGATCCCCTTCCCATGCAAAGGCGAATCCGTTCTAGGCGGCCATGCTATAGATGCAGTAGGTTACGATGACAAATTGAAGATCAAAAACGCTAATCTTTGCAGAATTGAGACCACAGGTGCATTACTAATAAGAAACTCTTGGAGCAAATCTTGGGGAGACAATGGTTACGGATGGCTGCCGTACGATTACGTGCTAAAGGGTTTAGCAGTAGATTGGTGGACCCTTATAAAAGCCACATGGATTGAGACTGACCAGTTCGGAATGCAATAGGCCATGCCGGGCACCGGAAGGGGCGAGAGATACTGGTTATACTTGCCACAGCACAGCCGAAATTCATTTATGTTTATTAGTGCTAATATGTTTAGCGCCTTGTCTTCTGCAAAAGAGATTATATTAATCAATACCAGGATCATTCTTCAGTAATGAAATCCGGCGCATGATGGACGGCGTATTCTCGATCGGGACCGTTGGGTGTAAAATGCTTTCCAGTGCAGGATTGCCGCCCTTGACCCTGCCGCAGGGAACACTTTCCCAGAGCACCGGCAAGGTCTTCCAGGCGCACGGGCTTGCTTATGTAGTCATCCATGCCGGCCTCGATGCATCGATCTCGGTCTCCCTCCAGGGCATGCGCCGTAACGGCAATTATACGAAGCGATCCATTCGGCCAGCGTTCCCGAATAGCCTTTGCCGCCTCAAAGCCATCCATCTCCGGCATTTGCACATCCATCAGGACCACGTCATAGTCTTGGCGCTCCAAAGCCTGCAAGACCTCACTGCCGTTGGCCGCCACATCTGCTCCGAGCCCCATCTTTCTGAGCATGAGCAGTACAACCTTCTGATTTACCAGATTGTCCTCTGCTATGAGCAGCTTCAAATGGCTGGAAATATGTTGAGGCCTATTGACCTCTTGCGGCATCTTTTGCATCTGCAAACATTGCTCGTGCGTCGCTTCGTCGGCCAGAATTGTGAAGCTAAATACGCTTCCCTTGCAAGTTTCGCTTTTAGCCCAAATGGACCCGCCCATAAGCTGCACCAGCTTTTTACTTATGGCCAGACCCAAACCAGTTCCACCATATTTGCGGGTAGTCGACATATCAACCTGGCTAAAGGACTGGAAGAGACTGCTCATGCGATCCTGGGGAATGCCTATCCCTGTATCTTTGACCGAGAAGAAGAGCTTTGTCTTTCCATTCACCTGGCCGTCGCCCGAGACGTGTACCGATACCTCACCATTGTCTGTAAACTTGATCGCATTGCCGAGGAGGTTTATCAAGACCTGGGAAATGCTGGTGGCATCCCCCTGCAGCCTCTTGGGAACTGTGGAATCAATATGATAATAAAAGTGGATGTACTTCTCTGCCGCGATGGGTGTGAGCAGGTCCATCACATCTTCAATGCATTTGTTCAGTTCAAATGGCTGCTTTTCTATCTCCCTTTTGCCTTCTTCGATCTTGGAGAAGTCCAGGACATTGTTTATAACGGATATGAGAACGTCACCACTGCTTCGCACTGTCTCCAGGCAATCTCTTTGATCCGGCGAAAGGGGAGTATCGAGAAGAATTCCAGTCATGCCTATGATGGCGTTGAGGGGAGTTCTGATCTCATGGCTCATGTTAGCTAAGAACTCGGATTTGACACGGGCAGCGGCTTCAGCATCATCTTTGGCCTTACGAAGAGCCTCTTGCGCCTTTTTGCTTTCAGTAATATTGCGCACGGATTGAATGGCACCGGTGACATTGCCTTCAGAATCGTAAAGCGCTGTAGCACTTCCCTGCAAAAAAGCCGCACAACCTCTCATATTGGGCATGAAGGCTTCCCTGAATAAACTGCCGTCTTCCTGCCTAACAAGGTTTTCGAAAAGGCTATCGATAGTCCAGTCTCTTTCACTCCATCCGTCATATTCATACAGTGATGACTTATTAGATTCAAGCACAAGATCAGCAAGCATCGGCCGACGCTTGCCAAAAAAAGGAAGAGCATACTCATAGCGGTCTTTTCCCAGCATCTCTATGGCTGTAATTCCGGTCAGAGCCTCAATAGCCCGATTCCAGGCAATGACTGTACCCTGCCTGTCAATAACAAAGGTGGCATCAGGCAGAAAGTCAATTATGTCCATAAGCTGGCGGCGAGTGAGATTCGCCACCTCATCAGAGCCAAAGCTCGACTTTGCTTCTTCGCAAATTAGCTGATTAGCTCCATTTTCCTGCTGAACGGCTGCAAAATTTATGATCTTTTTCGTACCATCCTTGCAGGTTACCGTAAATGTCCGGCACCTCTTGACGCCAGCTCCAATTTCATTCCGGTCATTGATCCAGGCGGTTATGGCAGCTCTTCGATAATCAGGGTCAGGAAAGGCTCTTTTAAACCATTCTCTTCCGCACGAGATCTCTTCTGGGCCATAGCCGAAAATATCTATGAACTTAACTCCGCGCTAAAATAGGGAATATGCTCAAACCCAACCTCGCTTCAAGGTCCAATACCTTCTTTGGAACCTCCGAGATCAATTCTTGCTCGCTCAAATCGTAATGATATACCTTCCCAAACTCAAATAGTAGATCAACTGGAGATAATTTGCTGTTCAGCTCTGCCTTTTTCAGAGCCAATTCAAGTTTGCAGTAAGCATAGAGAGAGAGGAATGATATGAAAACATGCCCAAAAACGGCCTCATTGTCCTGAAGATATAATCTATCTGAGGATAGAGCAGATTTGTATGAATCAAACAGCTTTTCAACTCGTTCCCGTTTCTTGTAGAGCTCATAGACCGTTTTTTCCGGCACATCAAGATTAGATATGAGCAGAATTCGTCCAGAACGTTTCATCATCTCTCTGAGTTCTTCTTTGTTGATTTTTTCAGCGTCCAGCTTTCGATAAAGCGTATCATTTTCTTCTGCCATTAGATTCTGGTCTTCAAAAATGTAGAGGAACTTATTTCCGGCTTTTCGTCGTCCACAGCGAATCAAACGTTCGCGATAGTACAGGTGCTCGTTAAGATGTATTCTTGTCTTGTAGTAGTTGCTATTTCGTCTAGCGGGAATTATGTAGGAGATCTCTTGCCCGCCAAGGAACCTCATTACATCCTCCGAAAAGAAGCCCCGGTCAAGAATAAGGATTTTGTCTCGAATGTCTAGCTCGGAAATCGAGTTGTGTAGCGTCCTAATATCCTTTAAGCTTCCTGGAAGTGATCGAATCATTGTGGGAAGACCAGACTCGGCATTGCATAAGAGTGCCAAATTTATCTGGGGGACCTGAATCTTATCCTTGTTGTATCCTTTCTCGGCCAGACTTATGCTCATCGAGTGCGAAAACATGCTGGTGAGGTCATATACGAGCTGCTGACTCTGGTTCATAAGACTCTTAAAGATCTGGTCCTGACCAATCCGATCAACGCCTACTCCATGGAGGACCTTTGTGAGATTTTTTGGATTAAGGTTGGGATTAATTCGGTCTGCATTGTAAAGCTTGTCCCAGGCACTTTCGACTCGCTTTAGCGGGACATGATTCGCAACACGAACCACTGCAAGGGAATAAATCTCTTCCCATAAATCAGGGAACGCTTCCATAAGCTGAGGCTTCAAATTTAGGGTTTATGCTGCTGAAGGTCCCATCTCTTTCAATGATGACAATGGCCAAAGGAGCATTCTCGATAATACTGGTAATGTTGCGACTGCGATCCTCCAGCTCTTCCAGGCCGACTTTAAGGCGCTCCATCATTTCTGAAACAGCCTGACAAGTCGGACAGTTCTCAGCGATTTTGCGGTTCAACCCGTCTAATGTGATACTGAGATCACTTATCTTATCGCTAAAGTAGCTGCCCATAACCAAGACACCTTGTTAACGGTCGAGCATATGCTTCCTTAGCTAATATTCATTTCGATACACCCAGTTTGGATTCAATCGAGATATTCTTATCCAGACGATAATCGATGTGAATCGAGGTGATTATTCTATCCACACCCATCTTTGCCAGCTTTTTGTTCGCTTCTTCGATCACCTTAAATAGCTGCTCAAAGCTGCTTGCCTCAACGGCGGTAGACATGGGGCCGGCAGCGAATTTGATGCCGGATGATCTGAGAAGCTCATGAACGGCCTGCACATACGAAGAGGCGCTGGTTCCCGTGCCCATGGGAATGGTGGCAAAATCTGCTACGATCATAATAGTATATCAGTATGCGAATATAGAAAGGTTTGGAAATGCAGCCGTATGGCATCGGTCCGGCCATTTTGCAGGAATTAATCCGGCTGGAGATGAGCGAGATGCCTCTTTGCCGAGACGACCGGGTTCTCTGCCTCGTAGATCGATCTGCCCACGATAAGATAGTCTGCGCCAGCCTGCATAGCTGCGCCGGCTGAGCCGCCCTGGGCACCCAGCGCCAGGCGAGATGATGATGCGCTCTCCGACGATGGAGCGGATCTGCTTAATTCTATCCGGGCGCGTGGCCGGGGCCACCACGCCGGCTGCGCCCACCTCCACCGCCAGCCGGGCCATCTTCTCCGCCAGAGGTGCCATGAACAGCTCCGCCCCAGGATGGCTCATCTCCGTGACCACAAAGAGATCGGCTCCATGCTCTGCGGCGCTCTTGGCGCAGGCCTGCAAAGAGTCCTTTCCCGGGAAGGCCTGAGCGATGATGCCGCTCGCCCCCGCATCGAGCACCGCCTGGCAGATGAGCCGGTTGGTGTTGGGAATGTCAGCCACCTTCAGATCGGCTATGACAGGCGCAAAGGCACTGATCTCAGTTACGATTCCAAGGCCCGCAGAGAGGATGAGAGGATAGCCTATCTTGATGGCATCAAAGTAATCCTTGAGCTGCACTGCCAAAGACAGGGCCCGTTCTCGAGTGGTGACATCCAGTGCCAGGATCAGCCTTGTATCTTTCTTCATGTGGTCAGAGTCCGGTTGTTTTTATACTCTCTTGCCTAAATGCAGCCATCTATCAGCACCTGGGCCTCTCGCAGATCGCCCACTACCTCGCGCCCGGAGCGCTCTCCTTTGCGGTCTAAGAAGAGTGCATCCAGACCCGCCTCCAGGGGAGATTCATAATCGTAACTGTAATGATCGCCGATATGCAGAACCTCGAAGGGCTTTGCGCCCATGTGAGCGCAGACTGTGCCGTAGATCAGAGGCGATTTCTTTACCTCCCGGAAATCAGAGGTGGCGGAAAAGGTCTCGCGGAAGTAGTCCGACAGGCCTTCGAGCTCAATGTCGATGAACTCGCGAGCGGCGTTGGATGTCACCACCAGATCGTAGCTTTCGGCGAGAAGATCCAGCACCTCCTGTACCTCAGGGAAAGTCTCGATCTCGTCCTCGTACATCTGCAAGATCTCGTCCTTTCCCACCTTCAGTCCGAACCTCTCGATCCAGTAGAGAAGGTCGTACCACTCCAGCTTATCGCTGCCGATCTTCATGTACTCGCCGACAACGTATTCCTTGGCAACGGGAAAGTCCAGGCCGGTCTTTTCGGCGTAAAGCATGGGCATGCCTTCCATCCAGACCTTGTCCACGAACCTGGAGTTGACCAGGGTGCCGTCCATGTCCAGGGATATGACGCGAATCATCTAATTCTCCAGTTAAAGGACACAAATCTCCCTCAGGGTTATTATCCTTTCCGAAGCGTAAGACCCTTGTATCCCCTGTCTTTTTTATAGCTCATGCGTACTTTCATCATTGTCGGCCACAAGGCCACTACCTCGCCCAATTTCTCCCTGGAAGACATCCCCGGCACCTCCGGACGCCTGGATATCCTCTGCCGCTCCGTCACTGCCGCCTTCGTTCTCTCGCATGGCATTCGAAAGGACGTCTGCGTCTACCTGATCCTCTTAGGCGGAGAGATTCCCAAGACCATTCAGCTACGCGGCGAGACAATTCGCCACCTCAATCCGGATGAGCGCACCACGGCCGCCCTGCTTAAGAAAGCCCTGGCCGTGCCGGCCACGCCGGAGTGGGGCATGTCCACCTCAGGCATCTTTGTACGCACCGGCGGACTCGCCGAACTGCTGGCTGATCTATTAGATACAAAATTGATCTACCTGCGCGAGGATGGCGCAGATATTCGCGGCCTTGATACCGGCAGTCTTTCCGATGAGGTGGCCTTCATCCTGGGAGACCATACCGGCATGACGCCGGAAGAGGAGGCTCTGATCGAGCAGGCCGGGGCAAAGGTCGTCTCCCTGGGGGCAACCAGCCTGCACGCCGATCACTGCATTGTACTCTTGAACTGGTTCCTGGACACCAACGTATTTATGCCGGAATGAGGATAATATCCAGAATGAAAGGGAGGTGTCGCATGTCTAATTCCAAGAGTCCGTTACTTGCGGTGATATTGAATCTCATCATTGCCGGTTTGGGTCACGTTTATTTGGGGTACACCAAACGAGGAATAGTTCTGTTCTTATTCTCGGCGTTGATCGCAGTCATCAGCTCGGGACTGGGCTGGATCGTGGCCGTCATTCTCTGCTCATACGATGCCTGGCAGCTTGCCAAGAATAGACCTGCACCCTTCGACTTCCTGGGGAAATATATAGGCGAATAGATTTTATGAGCATTATCTTTCTGAATCCTTTTTTGCGCTGCAAATGAGGCAATCCTCGCGTCCACATAACGAAAGATACCCCGATCCCTCCCGGCCAGATCCTCCCCCAGGATGGATCAAGTACAAGCTCTAATAAACCAGAAGCTCGATCTTAAGTTATGAAGAGTCATTATGAGTGAAGACAATTTAGAAAATCCAGAGAATTCCAAAGACTGCATCCTGGACACTGCCCGAAAGATCATCGGCCTCGGCCCCATCTGCGACAATTGCCTGGGCCGCCAGTTTGCCATGCTCTCCACCGGCCTTACCAATGCACAGCGTGGTCGCTCTCTCAAGACTGTGCTGGCCATGCAGGCCGCCGCCGATGATGACCGTGCCCTGCAAGAGGAACTGGCGCCCTCCTTCCTTTCGGCGCGCCTCAAGCTGGGCCGCAAAGATGAGGAGGATGCCCGCTGCACCATTTGCTTAGGCGAGATGGCCCCCTCAAATCTGGACGCCTGGGCGGACAAAGCGGCCGCAGCACTCGCGGGCCGGGAGATTGAGACCCTGGTGGTGGGCACAAAGATGTCCGGCCTTTTGGCTGAAAACGAGGAACTGCTCCTGGCGGACGGCGGCTCCACCCACGCCGAGCCCTTCAAGTCGGAGCTGAATCGCGAGGTTGGAAAGAGGCTTTCAACCCTGACAGGGAAGACGGTTGATTTGAAGAACCCGGATGTGGTAGTTCACCTCAATCTGGAGAAGGGCGAGGTCGAGCTGCAGGTCGCATCCATCTTCATTCGCGGACGCTACCGAAAGATTGTGCGCGGCATTCCCCAGACACGCTGGCCCTGTCGCGAGTGTCGCGGCCGCGGCTGCCCGCGCTGCCAGGGAACGGGCAAAATGTACCAGGAGTCTGTGGATGAGCTGATTCGCCCTGCGGTGATGGCGGCAGCTGCAGCCGAAGACACCGTCTTTCACGGTGCCGGTCGCGAGGACATCGACGCCCGCATGATGGGCACCGGCCGGCCCTTCATCGTGGAGGCGGTGCGCCCCCTTATCAGGACAATCGACCTGGCCGCACTGGAGGCCGAGATCAACCGCCATGCTGCAGGCAAAGTAGAGGTCTTGGGCCTCGCCAAGGCATATTCTGCGATGGTGGAGAAGCTCAAAGAGGCCACATTTGAGAAAACCTACTCCGCCCTGGTCAGGCTGGGTGCAGAGGTTTCAGAAGAAAAGCTTAAATCCGTCCTGAAAGAATTGGAAGGGCCGATCGATCAGCGGACGCCAACACGCGTGTCTCACCGAAGGGCAGATAAAGTCAGAGTGAGAAAAGTTCATAGCGCTGATCTACTAGAGGTTACGGGCAATTTGGCCCGCATAAATATTAGAGGCGACAGCGGTCTGTATATCAAGGAGTTGATCTCCGGAGACGGAGGCAGAACCCGCCCGAACCTCGCCGAAATCCTTAGAGTCGACGCGATCGTCGAAGAATTAGATGTAATAGATGTAGGTGGAGAATCAGATGGCACATCATCACGGAATGCGGAAGAAGTCCAGAGATAAGCTGAGCAGGACAGTCAGGGCTAAGGGCAAATCCTCGGTAGTCAGGGCGATTCAGGAGTTTGATACGGGCGCAATGGTCCATGTGATCATCGACCCCAGCATACACAAGGGTATGCCTCACCCCAGGTTCCACGGAAAGACGGGCGAGGTTGTAGGAACGAGAGGAAGAGCCTTTGTCCTGAAGGTCACTGATGGCAACGCCACCAAGACCTTGATCACATTACCAGAACATCTGACGGCACAAAAATAGATGATTGTCAAAAGCGTATTGCAGGAGGAGATCCTGACCATGGCGGAGGTCAGGGAGATCCTGGACCAGATCCGGCTAAAGCGAGCCGACGAAGAGGAACTGGGATACGAACTGCGCCGGGCCATCCGACATGCCGAGCTCTTTAGCAAGGGCACGGCAGAGGAAAGCCAGGCAATGGTAGCAGAGCTCATGAAGCTGGAAAAGATGAACAAAGAAATTGCTGTAAAGATCGCCGATGTCAGACCCGCCACCAAGGACGAGTTGAGGGCGATTTATGCCAAGGAACGGTTCACTTTAAGCGAAGAAGAGCTCAACAGTATTTTAGAGATAGTATTCAGGGGGTAAAGGCATATGCCTGAGGGGAGACCGCCGAAAAGAGAAGAGGTAGCTAGGATTCTCGATTATCTCCCCTATGGACGAGTTCCTGACTCCAGAAGCTACCAAAAGCAACCTCTTATCCAGGCCGTAGGAGAAGCCAACTTCGTTCTCATGGAGATGACACCCAAGGAGGGCGTAGTTCCAACCGCCGGGACTAGAGTTTACATCGGTAGCGGCAGCCGTGATATCATTGATCATGTCAATCGCAGAATTGACTATTCGGAGCTGTCCAACAACGCCAAGCTGGAGCTCACTTATCAGATTGTGAGCATAATCCTGGATAATGAGGCCCGATTCATTCGCTACTTTAACGAGGCCGGACCCATAACGACCCGCATGCACGCTTTGGAGTTGCTGCCAGGGATTGGCAAGAAGCTGATGTGGGCAGTGCTAAATGAGCGCAAGAAGGGTGCTTTCAAGAACTTTGCCGATCTGATGGAGAGGGTGAAGGGGCTGCATAATCCCGAGAAGATCATCTACAAGCGCGTTGAGGACGAGCTGATGGATGACAAAATCAAGTACCGCGTCTTTACCACAGCGCCCCGCATGAGATGAAGCTGGGGCAGCATTTTCTCATGGATCGCGATGCGGCTATGCGTATCGCAGACTATGCCAATCTTGGACCGGAAGACAGAGTGCTGGAGATTGGACCGGGTACGGGAAATCTAACAAAAGCTCTGGCAGACCGGGCCGGCCATGTTTATGCAGTGGAGATAGATCCCGATCTGGCAGCGCAGCTCTCGGGCCGCTTTTCTAACGTTGTGGTGATAAATGGAGACGCTCTGAAAGTTGAGCTTCCCCATTACAATAAGATCGTCTCCAACCTTCCTTATCAGATCTCGTCCAAGATCACCCGCCGTTTGCTCTCCCGGCCATTTGAGACGGCAGTTCTCATGTACCAGTGGGAGTTTGCCAGGCGCATGATCGCAGGCGTGGGAAGCGAAGAGTACGGCCGTCTGGCCATGGTTGTGGGCTTCTTTTGCCGGATCGAAATACTGGAGAAGGTATCCAAGACGGCCTTTCGTCCTGCTCCTCAGGTTGACTCGGCAGTCGTGCGGCTCATGCCCCGACCTGATCGCCCAAAGGTTGACCCGGCGAAATTCATGAGGCTCGTGGAGGGGCTCTTCAACAATAGACGCAAGAAAGTTAAGAAAGGGCTGGCAGCCATGGGTGCTGACCGGCGGGCTCTGGCCGGGCAGGACGCGGCCCTTTTGGAGAGAAGGCCGGAAGATCTGACGCCGGACGAGGCAGCAAGCCTGGTCGGGACAATATCCAATAGTCCGGTTCATGGGCGATCTTAAAGGCAAACACTAAAATAAATCCAACGCCGTTGCAACGGTGATCTCTCGTGTCCGATCCCAAGTCCGGCAAGAATATACTACTATTAGGATTTGTCAGCCTGCTTAACGACATCAGCAGCGAGATCATTCAGCCCATTCTCCCGCTTTTTATCGCCTCACTAGGAGGCAGCAGCCTGGCAGTCGGCCTCATCGGCGGCATAAGCGACGGCCTTCCCAGCCTGCTCAAGATCCTGGCAGGATATGGGTCCGATCGGCTGGGCAAAAGAAAGCCTCTGGTGGTAGCAGGCTACGCCCTCTCAGCGGTGGGCAAGCTCTTTTTGCCTGCGGCCGCCACCTGGCAGCAGGTTTTCCTGCTCAAGACCCTGGAGAGAAGCGGTAAAGGAGTACGCTCAGCCCCCAGAGATGCCATGATCTCCGAGTCAGCCCAGGAAGGGCGACGGGGAAGAGGCTTTGGGCTGCATAGAAGCATGGACTCCACGGGAGCTGTCATCGGCTCGATACTGGCCTATCTTCTCTGGCAGGAGGGCATGAGCTACAGCTCCATATTCATGGTGGCGGGAGTTTTGTCTGTAGTGGCTCTGCTTCCTTTTTACCGCGTAAAGGAGAGCTTTCGGGCTCCGAATTGTGAGATCAGACTGAAGCTGTCCGGCATCTCGCCGGAGCTTCGCCGCTTTCTTGTCATTGCCAGTCTTTTCGCCTTAGGCAACTTCAGCTACATGTTCTTTATCCTGCGCGCCCAGGGGCTTTTTTCCGGGGCTATGGCGGTGGCCGCGCCTCTCTTGCTTTATGCACTCTTCAACCTCGTCTACGCCATAATGGCCATGCCTGCGGGTATCTGGTCGGACCGGGTGGGCAGGAGAAAGGTTCTGGCCCTGGGCTATGGCCTATTCGCCCTGACCGCCCTGGGATTTGCCTTCGTCAACTCGTTAGCGGGCCTGATAGCTCTCTTTGCCCTCTACGGGCTGGTCTATGCACTGGTGGACGGCTCAGAGAGAGCTTATGTCTCCGACCTGAGCCTCGCCAGTATGCGCGGCAGCTCTCTGGGACTATATTACGGGGCCATTGGTGTGGCTGCCATTCTGTCCAGCCTGGCGGCGGGAGCACTCTGGGCCTGGTGGGGGGCAGAGGCGACATTCATCTTCGGAGCCGGGGCGGCGGCACTGGCGGGGGTGGGGCTGGTGATGGGTATGAAAAAGACGGAAGCTATAACCTCATAATCTCATCCATAAAAAGCGGTTGGAAGAGAAGCACATAAGCCATTAGGAGAATATTATGACTGTAGATCCATTCCACCTCCAACCGCCACGCGCGAACGGGCTCGGGCCGGGCGTGCGGGTACCCAGCTTGATGTACCTTATCGAGGAATCCTTTTTTCACACATAGCAAAGGGCGCTCGGAATAGATAAGTATTCAGATCAGCTCGAGCAGGGACACCATCTCTCCAGGCCGAGCAGATATGCAACACCTGCTGCTGTGCTACCATAGAATACGACTCTGCTGTTGCAGCTGCAGGCCGCTTCCATCAGATCATCAATGGTGCCATTGCAAAGTGTCGATCCGGTTATCAGGATGATGGAGCAGCTCTTTAGCATCTCTTCCGCCTGCATTCCGTCCAGAACCCTCACATTGGAGCGCACAGTTCCGGCCTCAGCCAGATCCGAGACCATAACCCTTTGCGGACCGAGGGCGCGAACCAGGGCTTCGAGAAGCGCTGGCTGCAAACCTACCAGCCCCACCTTCTCCACGCCCTCCTGCTGTATTATCCATTCCGCCAATGAGGCTTTGCATCTCCCGGGTCCATCATCTCTGCAGTGAATCGTATCTTCGATCTCTCCCAGGTATCTGAGCACAGCATTCATGGTTGCGATCAGCACAGCCCGCTCGAAGCTTCCGCTAAGCTGCAGCTCCAACACATCAGCCAAAGAGCCGCGAAAGTCTCCCTTTGCGGCGACGAATGCCTGCCCGACAGCGCCTCTGTAAACGGCCTGCATGAGAACCTCCTTTCCCCTGATGAGAGGAAAGTCATCCCTGCCGGTCTCTCCTATGGCCTCGGCGACGCTCAGAGGACGGCTTACCACCAGATCATCTCGCAGACTCACAGATTCAGAAACATTGCTTTGTGACTCAAGCTTTGCAATGAAGCGCTTCTTTGCCTCCTCCAGCAGATCTCTTTTCAACATCTTATCCTCATGTTTCATTTCACCGGAACGAATCCGTATTTTTCCAGGATGGCCTGACCCTCATCGGACATTATCACATCGATGAATGCCTGCGCCTCCTCATTATGTTTTGACTGGGAGAGCACGCCCACCGGGAAGTCTCCAATCACGTTATATTTGTCGGGAATGAGAATCTTGGTGACCTTGCCCACCATCTGCGGGCTGACATCGGATATGAAAGCAAATCCCGCATCTGCTTCACCCAGGGCGACTTTGGAGACGACACGGTTTACTGTGGTCTCCAAGGAGACGACATTGGCCAGAACCAACTCTCTGAAGACAGGGCCATATTCCGGGTTTGCGGCGATCTTTTCCAGAACCTGTAAGAGCATAATCTCCGGCAGGAAGCTCTTTGGTACCCATTAGGATCTTGACACCAGGAACGGCCAGATCATTGAGACCTGTGATGTTGGCAGGATTGCCATTGGGCACTATTATAGCCACTTTGTTCCGAACAAAGATCACAACGGTTTGATTTTCGATAAAGCCTTCAGACTTCAAGGCATTCATGTGCTTGAGGTTTGCAGACACCAGAACGTCGGCATAGGCTCCCTGCTCAATCTGAGCACGCAGAGCGGGCACGCCGTCGAAGTTGAATTTGACGCTCATGTTGCTGCTGTTCTCATAGATCTCGCATATCTCGCTCAATGCTCCCGTGAGCCCGGCACCGCAGTAGACGGTTAGATCTTGCTGCTCCTCGGCCAGGCCCGCTGATGCGATAAAAAGCAGGGCAAAGAGCAATGAAAGAGACATTTTATAGGCTGCTCTATTGTTGGTCATTGGTATTTCCTTCAGGATGATTTGTTGTCCGTCATTTTCTCTTCATAAACGTATATGCTTACTAATTTTGTTTATAGTTAGCAAATATGATTAACCTATTAATCCTTTGCGCTTCCATTTCTTGGTTTTGAAGTGAAGCGCTTCATCAGTTCAGCCATCTCAGCCTCAACTCACCTCCGCATGCAAAATGCCTGCAAATTATATGGAATTATTTGAGAAGAAAGCGGCAAATGTCGGAACCCAGGCAGATGTATTGTGAAAAGGTGTGAGAGGATAGGTGCGCTCACATCCCCAGGCGTATGTGCTTCGTCTCCAAATAGGCCTCCAGGCCATAGTGCCCCAGCTCCCGGCCCAGGCCACTCTCCTTCCATCCGCCAAAAGGCGCTTGCTGGTCCACCACATTGTTAATATTGACCCCGATGCCGCCCGCTTCCAGTGCCTCTGCTGCCCGCAGGGCCGTCTTGAGGTCATTGGTGAAGACATAGGCGGCCAGACCATACTCTGTGTCGTTAGCTAGAGCTATCGCCTCATCGAGTGTCTTGAACTTCATGATCGGTGCCACCGGCCCGAAGGTCTCCTCTCGCATGACCCTCATGCGATGGTCAGCCCCGCCCAGCACAGTGGGCCGGAAAAAGTAGCCTTTTTCGTAGGCCTCGCCCTCCGGCTCCCGACCGCCGGTGAGAAGCTTTGCCCCCTTTTCAATCGCATCGGCCACATGCTCTTTTGTCCTCTGCCGCTGCGCCCGGCTGAACATGGGCCCCAGGTCCACATCCAGCCCCAGGCCGTTGCCGATCTTCAGCCGCTCGGCCCTCCGCACCAACTCCTCGGTGAACGGCTCAGCCACCTCCTCTGCCACATAAATTCTATTGACGCTGATGCAGATCTGGCCCATGTTGGAGAAAGCACGCTGGGCCGCAGCAGCCGCCGCGGCCTTCACATCGGCATCCGGGCAGACGATGAGAGGCGACTGGCCGCCCAGCTCCAGGGAGACACGCTTGATATGCGCTGCTGCGCGGGCCATAATCTCGCGGCCGGTCTGTGTCTCCCCGGTAAAGGCGATCTTCCGGGAGATGGGATTTTCCACAAGCTCTGCGCCCACCTCGGCGCCCGGCCCGTGCACCACATTGGCCGCGCCCGCCGGCAGGCCGGCTTCGCAGACGGTCCGCACAAACTCCGTTGCCGCCAGCGGGGCCTTGCTGGGCGGCTTGGCCACAAAGGTGCATCCTGCGGCCAGAGCAGGGCCGACCTTCCAGGCCAAAAGGTCCACAGGAAAGTTCCAGGGAGTAATGAGTGCGGCGACGCCCACTGGCTGGCGGAGCACGATGCTGCGACTGTGCGAAGAGGTGATCCACTCGCCAAAGTTCCTCCTGCCCTCTTCGGCATAATAGTCAAGGATATCAGCAGAGGAGAGAGCCTCCATTTTAGCGTTCTTGAGGGGTTTGCCCATCTCTAAAGTCAGCAGCCGGGCGATCTCCTCTGCCCGCATCCTGACCAGCCGGGCGGCATCGTGCAGAAGATCGGCCCGCTTCAGGCAGGACGTTCCCGACCAGATAGGAAAGGCCTCCTTGGCCGCCTGCAAAGCCAGCCTTGCATCCTGGCGCGTGCCCACAGCCACCTCAGCCACAGGCTCCTGGTTGGCCGGATTGTAGATGATTTCAACTTTGCCGGATAAGGAGACGACCTCTTCTCCATTGATGAGCATATGAGATTGGTGCATAAACGACCTCTTGATTGCTTGTCTCTGGTACTTACGAGCATCTATAATCTTCGCTTTTTATCGGTCAGACTATTACGATTATTGGTATGATTTAACAGTAAGAGATAATAGGCGGGATGATTCATTTTCACGATCCCTTCAGAAACACCCTCTGGAATCGGCTATCCGCTTCTCATTCTGGGCACGATAGAAATAGTGCGCACAGCCGCGTTGTGGTTGAAATTTTTAAAGGGCAAGAGCGAGCATAGGGTCTTCGCATCAAGAACTATCTTGGGTGGCCTATTGATTCCAAATACGATCTGTTACTTAGCTCTGTTTCTAATCGGCGCAGACGTGCTGCAGGGCAGCACTCGCTACCCGGATTGGATGGTTATGATAGTAGTATGGTTGACCATCGCAGCGGTCGATAATACCTGGGATTTAATGCTGCGCATTGCAGAGCTGAAGCGAAACCGCCAGGATTGAGGAATCGTTGCATAGAAAATTCTCCGGGCCGAAAAAGTATTTAGACATGAATGGTTAGCATTGTCTCCGATGCAGCCGCCAAGAAAAGGGGGACGTGCCCTCTGAACGATGATTTGTGGGTAATCTCCTTCCTGGGCAAAGACCGTCCGGGACTGATTCGTGATATCCTGAGTGAACCTGCCCAGCAGAATGTAAATATCGTGGACATGGATCAGCGGGTGATGCAGGGCATATTCGTCATGTCTGTGGTGGCTGATTTTGCCAACGCGCACATCACAGCCGGCGAGCTGCAAGCGTGGCTGCAAAGAAAGGCCGACGATCTCGGCATTAAATTCAACTTCCTGCCTCTCGGACGGTACCGGGGCCGGCGCAAATCAAAGAAGAGCCTGCATGTGGTCACCATTCTGGCCAAAGACCGTCCGGGAATCATCCGCGATGCGGCAAAAGTGGCTGCCGGAAATGAGATAAATATCGAGCGGGCATCGGTCACGGCGCGCGGCGACCTCATCTCCATTGAATTTGTCGTGGACTTCTCCGACTGCGATGAAGATGATTGCAAGAATAAGCTGAAGAAGGATTGTGAGCTTCTGGGCCTGGATGTGGTGATTCAGGATCTGGGACGCTCCCGCAAAGAGAAGCGGCTCATCGTCTTTGACATGGACATGACCATTGTCGATTTCGAGATCATCAACAAGCTGGCCGGATTTGCCGGAGTGGACGATGAGGTAAAAGCGATTACCGAGAAGGCCATGAATGGAGAGATGGACTTCAAGGAGTCGCTGCGCCAGAGGGTGCGCCTTCTCAAAGGAATGCCGGAGAGGTCCTTGCAGGAAATTGCTTCCGATCTGCAGCTAACCCCCGGATCTGGGGAGCTGCTGCATCACCTGAAGCATGTGGGCTACAAGATAGCCCTGATCAGCGGCGGATTCACCTATTTTACCGATGTGCTCAAAGAGCAGCTCGGCTTTGACTACACCTTTGCCAATGAGCTGGAGATTGAGAACGGATTTCTTACCGGCGAGATCAAAGGAGAGATCATCGATGCCGAGGCCAAGGGGGGAATCATCTACCAGCTTGCGAAATTGGAGAATATCAGCCCGGACAACATCGTGGCCGTGGGCGACGGAGCCAACGACTGCCTCATGATCAAGAACGCCGGCCTGGGTGTGGCCTTCAATGCCAAAGAGGTTTTAAAGAAGGTATCCGACGGATCGCTGTCGCGAGATAATCTGCTGGGACTGCTCAATGTTCTGGGCCTGGCAGAGCAGGATAAAGAGATGCCGTGAACTACCGCGTCCTGTTGGGCACGGCTAGAGGTTTTGACTCTATGGGCGCTACGGTCTGTTAGAATGTCTCTCTCCTCAATGAGCCTGAATATCAGATCCAGATTGTGCCCAGACTTGCTAAACTTCGTCATCACCAGGAAGCTGTAAAGAACATTTGGTATCGAGGAATAGTACATGCTCAATAGGATATCAATTACTCGGCTTTTGCGAGCAAATCTGCCAATCTCGGCATGCAAAGATCATTAGAATAAATATCTCGAACATATTTAAAAAAGCCAACTTTTAGCTTCCTGCAAGTATCGCGTATTGACAACATGTTCTCCCAGGCTGCTTTGCCTAGATCGGATCTTGTTCTATAGCTGATCTTCCTTTTAAGTACACCTTCGCGAACAGCGATCTCTGATCCATTATTGTGAAGTGGGACCGCTGGAGATTCAAGAACTGTGAGTAGCTCTTTTCGATTTTTAAAAGTCAATGCTATCCGCTTATCCAATTCTATGTATCCCGTGGTCCTTGTAAACAACGAATCAAACTCTTGTTCGATCACCGCTTTTAGATTAATATTAGGACTAGATTTATATCTTTTCAGCAAATCGTAGAAGTCCCACAGATTGACCATGAACTTTTCCAGAATCAGTCGATGGAAATCAAGGTAAGGTTTCAGTTTTTTATAGAACCGTATCTCATGGATCCAGCAAAGAGCATGCCAGATAGCTATGCCTTTATACTGTCGAGCGCCATCAGTTGTCATCGATGTGCGTTCTAAGACTCCCTCAAGGAATCTGAGTATCTTTCTAATTGTCAAGAAACGAAAGCGCTTTCTTCGGGCCTGATCTCGCCGTCCTTCATCCCCGCGACCAGAAGGATGCTGCGCTCCCCATCATGACCTATGCAGAGAGTTCTCATTCCGAAGAGCCAAGTTCTTAAGCTAAGAGAACAAAAGAGGCACTCCAAAATTCGTATCGCTCGGAAAAAGCATTTATACTTGTTTCTGCGTAAGGGTTCTGGTTTGTTCCTTATCATTTGGAGGATTGAAGGATTTGACAACTGTTTACGACGTACCTCCCCATGACTTAATAGCTGCCGTGGCCCAGGAGCTGAAGGCGGCGGGCAAGGTTCAGCCCCCGGAATGGGCTGAGTTTGCCAAGACTGGGGTAAATAGGGAGATGCCGCCCACAAACCCCGATTGGTGGTTTGTGCGGTGCGCATCAGTACTGCGCAGAATATATATCGACGGCCCGGTGGGCGTTTCTCGCCTTAGAAGCTTCTACGGCGGAAAGCACCGCAAGGGTGTAGCTACAGGATTCTTCTGCAAAGGCAGCGGCTCAGTAGCTAGAGAGTCCTTGCAGCAGCTGGAGAAGGCCGGCTACGTGAAAAAGCTGAAGAAAGGACGCCAAATGACCCCGGCGGGTCAGGCATACCTTGATGGAGTAGCCCACAAGATAAGAAGCCAGATGCAAGGCTCGGCTGCACCTGCAGCAGAACCTGCGGCGGATTCGGCATAAAGCTTAAGCGAGGACTGAAGAAGTATGGCTGATGATGAGCTTGCAAATTTAAGACGAAAACGGATGGACCAGATCCAAAAACAGCAGATGGATTCGCAGATGGCTGCGGCTCAGCAGGAGCAGGCCCAACAGGAGATGGAAGCCAAAAAGGCAAACCTGATGAGGACCATCCTAACACCCGAAGCCCGGGAACGGCTCAATGCGATACGCATGACCAAACCTGAGTTCGTCACTCAGATTGAAGGCCAGCTCATTATGCTTGCTCAAAGCGGCAGGCTGAGGGGCGCAATCACAGACGAGCAGCTCAAGGCGATCCTCAAGCAGGCCCAGCCTACGAAGCGAGACATCACCATAACCAGGAGATAAAGCGGCTGTAAGCTGTAGGCAGTTCATGAGGGTTGCAGTCTTATTTTCCGGCGGAAAAGATAGCAGCCTGGCGGCTCTTCTTCTCGAACCGTTCTTTGACGAGATAGAGCTTGTCACCTTCAGCTTCGGCCATGATGATACCTGGACCAGAGCGGCTGATGCAGCACGAGAGCTGGGCCATCCTCATAGGAGAATGGTCTTTGAAGATAGCGTCCTGGAGCAGGCCCTGAAGATACTGCTTCGCACGGGCTATCCCAATGATGCTCTCAATTATGTTCATCCCATTGCATTAGAAACAATAGCAAAAGAGTGCGAATTTGTGGCGGACGGGACGAGGCGGGATGATCGCGCACCCAAAATGGGCTTTAGCGCCATCCGAAGCCTGGAAGACCGGTTGCATATGCAATACTTAAGACCGCTGGCGGGCCTGGGTCAAAAGACCATCCGGGCCATGGCCTCGCGCTATTTAGACTTCGAGGAAGAGCTATCCGAGAGGTATCCCGCCTCAGACTTCGAGGTGGGCCTGAGATATGCGCTAAAAGAGAGGTGCGGCCAGACTAAGGTCGATGAGATCTTCCCCTCGAATCATACGCACACCATAGTTATGCGGAGGAAGAGATTTGTCCAAGAAATTAAAAGGCAAGAAGATCAGGCTTGCCAAGGCATTCAATCAGAATCGTAGGGTGCCCTCCTGGGTCATTGTCAAGACCATGAGGCGCGTAGTCACTCATCCCAAGAGACGACATTGGAGAAGAAGCAGCTTAGAGAGATAGACATGGCGGACACAGAAAGAGTTTACACCATACCCCTGGGTATAGTCAAGTGCGCTCCCATTTACAGAAGGTCCAACCGGGCCATAACCGAGATAAGAACCTACCTCGCCCGGCATATGAAAGTGGCAAAGAATAATATTAAGATCGACCCCGGCCTGAGCGAAGTCATCTGGGCCAGAGGCGATATGAAGCCTCCCCGGCGCGTAAGGGTACGCGCAGTCAAATTCGAAGATGGCGGGGTTGAGGCGGAGTTTGCTGGTGACAGATAAGCGAATAAATATAGCAGGAAGCAGCCTAATCGGAGTATTTGCCAGGTGCACGGAGAAAGTTCTCCTCGTGCCGCAGGAAGTTGGCGAAGCCGATAGGCAAGCTCTTGAAGCAGGGCTTAAAGTGCCGGCAGTGAAGGTACTGGCCGGAGTAGGCTCTGTCTTGGGATCCCTGGTCGCGGCCAATAGCAACGGCTTCGTGGTAACCCATCATGCCGGTAGCGAAGAGCTCAATATTCTTCGCGAACACGGCAACGTATGCAGGTTGCCTGCCAGGATCAATGCCGCAGGCAATGTGATCCTGGTCAACGATAGCGCTGCCCTGGTCCATCCGGAGCTGTCCAGCCGGGCCTGCGAAACGATAGAGCAGACATTAGGCGTAAAGTTAGAGAAGGGCACCATCGGCGGCCTGAAGACGGTGGGAATGGCGGGAGTCGCTACCAACAAAGGGATTCTTGTGCACCCACGCATCTCCGAAGAGGAGATAGCCGTCTTGGAGAAGCTCTTCGAGCTGCCAGTGGACGTGGGCACAGTGAACCTCGGATCGCCCCTGGTTGGCTCAGGAGTGCTGGCCAACAGCCATGGTTACTTCGTGGGAATGGGGACATCCGGCCCGGAGATGGGACGGATTGAGGACGCACTGGGCTTCCTGGTCTAGTGATTCCAGTAATTGATGAATAGAGTAGGGGTGGAATAGTGAGCAATTTCGAGATCAAAGGAAAGTACAAGGGAGGACTTGTCGGCAAGACCTGGCTGCCCTTTAGCAAGGTTGTGGAGAGCCAGAACGAGAAAAATGCCGTAAACAAAGTCTATTCCCTCATGGGAAGCCAACACGGCCTGAAGAGAGGCCTCATCAAGATAGACGAGGTGTTGGCTGTTGAGTAGCGCTCCTGGAGGCGAGGAGGAGATCAGAAGACTCCTGGCCACATATCAGCAGTATCAGGCCCAGGCAGACGGCCTCATGCAGCAGCTCAATCTGACGCAGATGACGGCAGAAGGCCTGGAGAGGGCGCTGATTGCAGTAGAGGCCATGGGCACGGCAGAAGTAGGACAGGATATTCTCGTTCCCATAGGATCGGGGTCTTTCATCTACGGCAGTCTCGCCTCTAAGGAGAAAGTGGTTTTGAATGTGGGCGCGGGTGTCAGCATCGAAAAGACCGCAGCCGAGGCCAAGGAAATTCTGAAGGTCCGCAAGGCAGAGGTTCTTGAGGGGTCTAAAAAGCTCAGTGAAGTGCTTGGCAAGATCGATCAAGAGATGCAGAAGATCCAGTCCATAATGCAGCAATTTGAAGAGAACGCAGGTCAACACCAGCACAGCACGGGGAGCGAAGGGGTTGTTTAGTCGCTTCAAGGAGAAGCTCTCCGGCTTCAAAGAGGCTCTGTCCTCCAAAATAGCCGAGAAGGTCTCCCAAGCCGAGAAGGCAGCCGGAAAGAAAGATAATGATGAAGAGAAGATAAGCAGTCAGGCCAAAACGCTCCCCGCGACGGACAAGAATGCCGTCCATGAGAAATCTTCTCTGCCCGGCGCGACTTTCAACGGTTCATCCCTGGCAAAGCCGCCTCTATCACCAGATAATGCAGCGGCCAACAACAAGCCCAAAAGCAGATTCTCCTTCCTGGAAAAGGCTAAGAGCCTGATATTCGAGCAGGAAGTAATCCTGGAAGAGAAGGATCTTGAGGAGCCCATGTGGGCCCTGGAGATGGCCCTCATGGAAAGCGATGTGGCCCTGCCCGTGGCAGAAGAGATCGTCAGAGAGGTCAAGAGCGATCTGGTGGGAAAGAAGAAGAAGATCGGCGCGGACACAGGCGCCATCGCCGAGCAGTCGCTGCGCAGTGCTCTCTTAACGATTCTTTCCAGGAATTATCTGGACTTTGACGAGTACATCAAGAGCAAAGAAAAACCTATCAAGATTCTTTTCGTAGGTGTGAACGGCACGGGAAAGACAACCAGCATCGCCAAAGTATCCCGTTACCTGATGAACCAGAGCTACTCTGTGGTTTTAGCCGCAGGCGATACCTTCCGGGCCGGAGCCATTGAGCAGCTTGAGGTGCACGGGAGCAGCCTGGGCATCAAAGTCGTCAAGCATAAGACGGGCGGCGATCCGGCGGCTGTGATCTTTGACGCCATAGAGTATGCCAAAGCACACAACAAGGATGTGGTGCTGGCGGATACCGCAGGAAGGCTGCACACCAACATCAACCTCATGGATCAGATGAGGAAGATTGTGCGTGTGACCAAACCCGACCTGCTCATCTTCGTAGATGAAGCAATAGCCGGCAACGATGCTGTGGAGAGGGCCCGCCTCTTCAACGAATCTGTGCCCATAGACGGCACCATTCTTACAAAGACGGATGCCGACGCCAAGGGCGGCTCCGCGATCTCCATCGCTTACATCACAGGCAAGCCCGTGCTCTTTTTGGGCGTAGGCCAGACCTATCCGGACCTGGTGAAGTTCGAGCCGGGATGGCTGGTGGACAGGCTGATGGGAGAGGCGGAAGGTTAAACCTTTTTTTCGCAGCGATAAACATGGCAGCTAAGGCGAAGGATAACTGGCAATCAAAGCTAGAATTGTGAAATATTACGATTATACAACACTGTTGTTCATACTTATGAAAAAATAATAGTAAAATTAATATTCATGTTTCCGGTTGTATTTAACCTCAGGCAAATCCGGAGCGCTAACTGTAATGGTCGTTGGAATCGCATAACCGCCAGTTTCTTTAGCGTCAATAATACGACTCATTAGCACGCCTAGATGTGGTTCCAGCCATCTTGGATTGTTGCCCGCATTGAGTTCAATCCGCCAGTTGTAGAAAGAATCACCCCTCTTTCCAATTGTTACAGAATGAACCGCGCTGCATCTATAAAAGAAATTAATGACCCGGTTCAGGAATTCCATCCATGATTCGGGAGAACCTGCACTTATTCCGGTAGGTGTATCGAATTCCTGCATGCTATCGATGGGCTGAGTTAAATCCGTCTGGCAATCACGGAAGTTTATGCGTTTAGTGCCCTTGAGTTGGTTGCATTTGCGGCAAAGTGTTTGAAGGTTGTCAAGTATATTATTTCCTCCAAAGTATTTTGGGACAATGTGATCCACTTCCAAATAACGGTTGTTCTTGGACCGACAACAAAGGCATCCCCCATCTCTCTCTTTTACTTGCTGCTTTAATTGCTCAGAAGGTTCCTCATCAGACGGCGAACTGGTCTTGACTTTAACGACATGGCTTTCCGGATTTGCCCCATGTCGGCGTGCGTGAAGTATCCTTTCAACACAGGCATTATATTGGCTCTTGAAAAGCTCATAGGTGATATAGAGAACCTGCCAATAGCGATCTAGTCTATTGAATTCTAATTGTAGAGCATTGTCTTCCTGTTTTCTAGATAGGTCTTTGGCCATCAGGTCTTCTGCAACCAAATCCAAGTCGTGTACCTTTCGCTCCTCGAAATAAAAGAACCTGGGTGCTGTGTTGGTTTGAGCAATATGCCGAGCAATACTGAAGATATCCTGCGAGAGATCTGATCCAAAATGCTTTTGATCATTTGAAAAATAGGCTCTCTGCAATTCTGCTATCTTTGATGAGACATCTTCGAGTTGAATTCCTTCATCATAAAATTGAGAATTTGCATTGGTTTGCAATTCTTTAATAAGCTGTTCGTATCCATTGGCTTCGTTTTCAAATACCATTACCAAACGCTGAACACGTTCAATCTCTTCGGAGTCAGATTGCTTGGCGGCATACTCGACTCTATACCATCCAGTCGGCAAGAGGGTAAGGAATGGTTCAACATTGATGTTGATCCCGCTATCCATTTGGGCAGCAAGCTTTCGGACCAGTTCAATTGATATGTATCTGACAGGAGGCCTCTTTTCGTAATCTTTTTCATCATTTCCAGCAAGGCCAGAGATCATGTCATATTCTGCCCAATTGATGAGTTGCTCCCAATCGTCAGTGAAAAAAACGAGATTTGCTTCTGAAGTACCCCCGAATTTAGGCCCACGCAACGCTCTGCCAACCATTTGCGTCATTAAAATTGTGCTAGTAGTCTGACGGGTAATAAAACAGGTATTAACATCTGGGATATCTGTTCCTTCCGTCAGCATGCGAACGTTAAGAACGACATCAAGTTCATTTCTGCGGAACGCATCAAGAACCTGAGCATTCTCATCGGACTTACGCTTATTACGAGCATCAGAACTCCTTGAACCGGCATCTATGTGTGCATAAACAGTTCCCGCACGTATTCCACGTTTGCGAAGTTGCTCGGCTATTGCTTCACATTGGAACCAACGATCTGCAAAGATCAGCGTCTTACCATATCGATCTTTATGCTTTGTATATTGCTCAGCAATAAAATTATTTCTATCTTGATTTTCAGCTAATTGAGTAATAATATCTTCAGGAATATCACAAAATGTCCCGACCCATTTTTGATATTCGCGCAAGTCAAAGTTAGGAGTGAAATTCGTTTTTTGCTGTTCACGGATTGGCTTTGCCAGTATTCCCTGTGCCATTAAGCTTTGCGGAGTGACCTGGTAGAGAATTCCCTGTAAAAATAATTTGGATAGCCAGCCTTGTAGATTTTCATCTGAATATACAGGAGTTGCCGTGAGACCCAGCAAATGCATATCTTTGCAGCGATCCCTGAGACTCGTAATTAGCTTTCGGTAACTGGGTGCAGGAGCATGATGAGCCTCATCAAAGACTACAAAAAGCTTGCCTTTGGCTGAATCGATAAATGATTTTAATGCAAAATGGTCATCGTTATACGCCTTGGTTACCGTTTGTAAGGTTGCTATGACAACATCATCATCGGATCGGATATCGGGAATACGAAAATGACCTATCGTCCCAGATACTACTCTTACCTTCAAAACGGACCTAGGTTCGGATATTGCACCAACGTGTTCTCCAAAACTGTAATATGCCTGTTCAAGCAGGTGATGCGTATGGGCAAGCCAGAGAACTTTATATCCATCTGACAATGCCGTTCGGCAAACAAAACGAATTGCAGTGAACGTCTTGCCGCCACCAGTCGGCAAGACGAGAATTCCGCCTGCATAAGTATTGGGATGGCCGTTATACCACTTGATCAGATTATCTATAGCCATCGCCTGATGTGCTGCCGGTTCTTTCAACGTCGCATTTCGAGCATCTCTCAAATCATACTCGCTGTAAAATTTTCGTGCTTCATCAATATGCATCTTAGTCCCTTTCACGTTTTCAAGCATCAGAAAGTGTGATGTTTTTAGTTATTAGGATGTCGCTTGACATATAATTTGTGTTATTTTCTTTTAATTTCAAGCTTTGACTATATGCCATCTGCTACTTACATGAATTTACTTACAGGATTTTTTAAAAATAGCAGGAAACAAAATCATCAAACGAAAAAAGTAGGATGGAGAAAAATGACGTTTTTCCTCCTATCACCGGAGGCTCCTGAAACTTCCCATCACCCCAGTATCTTAATCGCCTCTTCTGCCGTCTTGCCCTTGTTGACAATAGCCGCAATGGCCATGGTCATCTTCACGGGGTCTTGATGCTGGAAGACATTCCTGCCGATGGCCACGCCACGCGCTCCCGCCTGCAGGGCCCCCTCGATCATTTGCAAAAACTCCATATCCGTCTCAGTCTTGGGCCCGCCGGCGATGACCACAGGAACCGGACAGCCTTCTACCACGCGCCGGAATGAATCGACATCTCCGGTGTAGTTGGTCTTGATGATATCAGCGCCTAATTCGGCTCCGGCCCGGGCGGCATGGGCCACGACCTCCACATCATTGGGATTCAGGATGGCTTTGCCGCGTGGGTACATCATGGCTATAAGCGGCATGCCCCAGAAGTCACAGCGCTCGCTAACACAGCCCAGTATGCTGAGCTGATCGGACTCGGTCTCCGAGCCGATATTGATATGGACGGATACTGCGTCCGCCCCCATCTTCAGGCACTCCTCCACCTGACAGACCTGCACCTTGTTGTTAGGATCGGGCCCAAGTGAAGTCGAGGCGCTCATGTGCACAATAAGACCGACATCCCTACCGTAGCCGCGATGTCCATGCCGTACCATTCCTTTCTGCTGGAGAACGGCATTGGCTCCACCTTTGGCCACCTTGTTTACCATCTCGGGCAGGTCGACCAATCCCTTGATGGGGCCGACCGATATGCCGTGGTCCAGTGGAATAATAACCGCGTTCCCGCTGTCTCTGTCCATTATCCTTTCAATTCTTACTCTCTTGCCAATCTCACTCAAATCGTATCATCCCGTAAATGCTAACATGCCCCATGCTAACACGTATCATATATAAGAGTTACGATTGGCGACAGAAAGAATAGGATTAAATATAAAAATTTATGAGACGGCTAACTGCAACCGCAGCCGCCGTGATCGTGATCGTGTCCGCATCCGCTGTGGTCGTGATCGCAACTGCTGTGATCATGCTCGCAGCTATCGGCATTGCCACAGGATCCACAGCTTGAGACTTCATCCTCAGGTCCCCGAATGATAAAGCCCTTCTCATGACCGTCATCAATAAAATCGATGATTGTCTCACTCAGTAGCTCAGAATCTTTCGGGTCCATGTAGATCTTCACGCCCCGGCTCTCAAAGATTACATCGTCGTTTTTCGGATCGCTAAGAGCCAGGCCATAAGTTGCTCCGGAGGCATCAATAGCTGCAAGGAACATGCGAACTACTTTGCCTTCTACCAAGCTCTTATTAATAACATCGGCTGCTGCGCCAGTGATCTCAATCATGAATAACACTCCAACGATATATCTTCGCAAGACTCATATTTAAAGATATTATTTATCATAGAGGAGCAATAAGGGATGTACCATGGGCGTTGATTTGGGAGACCTGCTGCATAGAAAGAAGATCGAGATAAAAGATCTCTCCGGAAGATGGGTGGCAATCGATGCCTTCAATACCCTCTACCAGTTCCTGAGCATAATCCGTCAGAAAGACGGCACGCCACTCATGGACAGCCAGGGAAGGGTGACCTCACATCTATCCGGTTTATTGTATCGCACTACCAATCTAATTGAGGCAGGGGTCAAGGTGGCCTTTGTCTTCGACGGAGAGCCGCCCACCTTTAAGGCGGAAACGCTTGCCCAAAGGACGCAGGCAAGGGAGAAGGCAGCTTCCGCCTGGGAAGAGGCAAAAGCCTGCGGCCAGGATGGATTCAAGTATGCTCAGGCGGCCTCTCGCATCAACTCCGAGATCCTGGATGACGGTAGAAGGCTAATTTTAGCCATGGGGCTTCCCGTCATTCAGGCACCTTCGGAAGGCGAAGCCCAGGCTGCCCGCATGAGCGCCAGGGGCGACGTCGAACTGGTGGGCAGCCAGGACTATGATTCGCTCCTCTTCGGAGCCCCCCAGGTGGTGAGGAATCTGGCCATCACCGGCAAACGCAAGCTCCCCAAGAAGAACATTTACGTGGATGTAGAGCCGGAGATCATCAATTTAGAGGAGGGGCTGGCCCGCATGGGCATCAGCCGAAAGCAGCTTGTGGAGATCGGCATCATGTGCGGCACCGACTACAACAGCGGCTTAACCCGCGTGGGCCCAAAGACGGCTCTAAAGCTGATCAGGGAAAAGGGAGACCTCGAGACCATCCTGGCCGAGCAGGAGGAGAAGATCAAGGACTTTGCACAGATCCGAGAGTTCTTCCTTCATCCCGATGTTACAGACGATTACGAGATAAAGATGAAAAAACCCCGAGTAGATGAGATCGTCTCCTTCCTGGTAGAAGAGCGGGACTTTGATCTGGAGAGAGTGGAAAAGACGGCGGGAAGACTGGAGGAGGTTTACACGCGTGGCCAGAGCACACTCGACCGCTGGTTCTAACGTTGGCTTCTCCGGCTATGACCTTGACCTGGAAAAAGCTATTGATCTTATCCAGAAGAGCGGGGCGCACCTGGTGGGGCTGCAGGCTCCGGAGGGGCTGAAAAGGGCCATGCCTGCATTCGCCCGGCGAATTGAGGAGAAGACGGGAGCCGAGGTCATCATCTCGGGAGACCCCTGCTTTGGGGCCTGCGACGTGGACATGCAGCTTTGCCCGGAGGTGGATCTGATGCTCCATCTTGGCCATGCACAGCTTGAGGAAGGGCCTGACAATGTCATCTTTCTGGAAGCCAGGATGAAAGAAGACCTAAGAGAGGTGGTCGAGAAGGCAGCCCAAGTCCTCAAGGCCAAGAGAGTGGGCGTTACTACTACCATCCAGCATGTGCACAAGGTAGACCAGGCGCTGGAGGCACTCAAGGCACATGGCATCCAAGGCATTGTCGGGCCCGCCGGAGAGCGGGTCAAGTATCCCGGACAGGTCTTGGGCTGCAGCTACAGCACGGCCAGGGCCCTGGATGTGGAGGAGTATCTCTTCATAGGCACAGGGCAGTTTCATCCTCTGGGAATCGCTATGGCCACGGGCAAGCGCGTAGTAGTCGCCGATCCGGTTACAGGCAAGGTGTCCGAGATTGATACCGACCCCATGCTCCGCCGGCGCTTTGGGGCCATCACTCGGGCAGGGGAGGCGAAGCGCTTCGCTATCCTGGTATCCAAGAAGCCCGGACAGAAACGGATGAATCTGGCGACGAGGCTCAAGGCCTTGGGCGAGGCCGGGGGGCTGGAAATGTTTCTAGTATTTTTAGACAACATCGAGCCGGACCGGCTGCTCAACCTGGGAGCCGAAGCGGCTGTGTCCACGGCCTGCCCCAGGGTGGCGCTCGATGATGCTGCCAAATATAGAATACCCATTCTGACGCCGCCCGAGTTCGAGGTACTGGTGGGGGAGAGAGAGTGGGAGGAATATGAGTTTGATGAGATCGAATGACACGAAGGTACAAAACCACATAATCCGGCCATTAAATGGAGATAATAGACTCCGATACCGCCACCTTTTCTCAGGGGGGCATCTTATGGTATTCGTTTGGCGTAGACTTCCACCTGGTTTCCGTGCCCGTGGGTCAGCACAGGGTAGGCCTGCATACTCAGGTAATCACCCCGGCTACTCTGTCCATCACCATTGAGGTCTACCAGCACACTGACTATGTAGTAGGCATGGGCATCCACCCCTGTGATATCCATTGCGAAATTAACACCATCCTGTTCCATCACGTCCAGCGCCACCTCCTTTAGGGTGAGGGTGGAAAGAGTCACGGCAGGCGCGTCAGCGCGACTCGTATCGAGCAGACGCACGTATACCGTAGCTGGCCCAGGCTCTCCCCGCCACCCCTCCAAACGGATGCAACCAGTCACTAATCCCACGGTCCTAGCCTGTATCCCAATAGCGGTTGCAGTACCAACAGCCGTTATAGCCGCTGGTCTTAGCCTCTTCTACCGTCCAGAAGTAGCGTCTGTGGGGAGGAAACATCAAGCTCGCCCAGTAGCAGCTCGGCATGTGTAGTTCATGCGTATTGACATTGCCCACGTACCAGTCGCCACGGCCATACATATATGCCACAGCCATTATGTCGCCAAAGCTCAACGCCTCACGCTGGCCGATGGATACGCCTGGCGGCGGTGTAATGGTGTCCAATCCGTTCTTCGAAAAGGCCGTGCGGGGATAGTGCATGATGGAGCCATAGTCATATCCACCCACATCATCGCCGTCTGCAATTTGTTGGTCAAAGTTATACCCGAGGCCGTCTTTGATGTTCTCGTAATGGATGGTCACGAAGTTGTTGCGGTCCTCCCGGCTCTGTTCATGCCATAGACCCACTGTATGGCCTATCTCATGGATTGTATTGCCAGTGGAGCAGCCGTTCGCTAGCCATATGCCCTGTTGTCCACCCTGCCGCCCGACATTCGAAGCGCATCCGTCAGGATCTGAGAAGAAGGTGACATAATCGGCCTCGTTGGTACGCACTGTGAAGCGCACGGGCGTATTTCCCTGCCAATGGGCTATAGCATCAGTTATACGCGCCTGGTTTGGCAGTCCAGGATCGATGGTGTAGGGAATTAACGCATTAGGCCAGCGGACCCCCGAGCCGACAATAACAACACCTCGCAGCACAATTCCTGGATGGACGACATCGGGCATATCCCGCGCAACTTCGCCTGTTTTCAAACGGTTGGCACCCATCTCCCGGGCAGCAGTGATCCCATCCAGGGTATTGATGATTATGTCACCTTCAAATACGGCGCGACCATTGACGATGGCGTACTCAATCTCGCGCTCCTTCATCAATCCAGTCTTTTCCGAGATATAGGCGACGTGGCCACGCTCAGTTTTTATTGACGAATTGAACTCGCCGGTCATTGTTGATCAACCTCCTGTCCATATTTCTCATTGCTTCTGTGAATATCAACTGAAAAAACTCAGCAGGATCTTTCATATATATATACAATATTTTTATAGAGTCCATCTAGCATAGGATTAAAAGGTCAAGGCCATATCCTACAGCAATAGCCCCACCAACTTGAATTCCGAGTCAAAGAATAACTTGACCTCCATCACTTTTTTAATATTAGTTGTCATGTTTAACTATTTAAATTTTGCTAGATTTGTATTTTTTAAATTCAGATGTATCTATATATACATAATTAATGTATTATTAATAAGGAAATTAATCAATCCAAGTTCAAAACGGTCGTTCCAGAAGAGCATTTTCAGACAAATCGGAGCCGCATGGCCACCGTGCAGCATGGCTAGGATAGTAATAATCCAATAAAATCAAGCTTTGTGAAAAGAGATGTTAGGTGAGCACGGCAGCGATCTACAGTTCCCGAGAGCTCGCGCATCTGAGTACAGTGCAGAACGTGGACAGGCTTATCTTCTGAGTTCGGAATGGGTTCAGGAGTTTCCCTGTCGCTCTGGCCGCCATGCTCGATTCCAAGTTCCGGAATCGAACCGGTTTAGTTCCTCCCCGGGCCGTAACCCGGGGTCTTGGTTAATGTGCCTTAAAGCTTTGCGACCAGATTTCGCCCGAGATTAGTGGAGCGCTGCGGAGTTGTTAGTTGCTGCGAGCTGAACACCTCGTTGCCTTGGTGCTTACACACCAGCTCTATCAAACTCGTCTTCTACGAGTACTCTAAGCGGTCTCTTTTCAGGAGTGGTTTCGGGCTTAGATGCTTTCAGCCCTTATCCACGAGCACGTAGCTGCTCGGCATGCCTTGCCAGACAGCCGATAGACCAGAGGTGCCGTTAGTTTGTTCCTCTCGTACTAAAACTAACTTCCCCTCAGACCGCAATACACCCCTAACAGATAGTAACCGACCTGTCTCACGACGGTCTAAACCCAGCTCACGATCTCCTTTAATAGGCGAACAACCTCACCCTTGGCCGCTGCTGCACGGCCAGGATGGAAAGAACCGACATCGAGGTAGCAAGCCACCGGGTCGATATGTGCTCTTGCCGGTGACGACTCTGTTATCCCCGGGGTAGCTTTTCTGTCATCTAACGCTCTCACCAAGAGAGCTGAGAGGTTCGCTAAGCCCGACTTTCGTCTTATCACCTCTTGCTATGCGAGGTAACATCAGGCTGACTTATGCCTTTACACTCTTCGTTGGGTTTCCGACCCAACTGAGTCAACCTTAGGGCGCCCTTGATATCTTTTCAAGGGCGTGGCGCCCCACCCAAACTGCCCACCTACCGAGGTCCTCTTCTCAGAGTTAGGGCGGTAGCTCCGAAAGGGTAGTATTCCAAGGGCGACTCCACTCGAACTGGCGCCCGAGTTTCGACGTCTCCTACCTATGCTCTACAATCAGAACCACAACCCAACGGCAGGCTGCAGTAAAGCTCCACGGGGTCTTCACTTCCCATTAGGGGTCTCCAGACTCTGCACTGGAACGTAAGGTTCACCGGGTACCAGCTAGGGACAGTGGGACTCTCATTGATCCATTCATGCAAGCCGCCAATTAAGCGGCAAGGTACTACGCTACCTTAAGAGGGTCATAGTTACCCCCGCCGTTGACAGGCCCTTCTTCCCGTTGAACCGGGTTTTCAGGTACCTGCACTGGGCAGGATTCAGTGATTGTACTAGTCCTTACGGATTCGCAATCACCTATGTTGTTATTAGACAGTTAGAGTCCCCTCGTCGCTGCGACCTGCTTCTTGCAAAGCAGGCACCACTTATCCCGAAGTTACGTGGCTATTTTGCCGAATTCCCTTAGCTAGCATATGCCGACACGCCTTAGCCTTCTCAGCTTGGGGCACCTGTGTTGGTTCTCGGTACGGACTTTCAACTCCCTTTTCACGGACTCCTGGAATTTGCCAACTTGCGTCATCACGTTTTCGTCTGTTTCTCGCCATTACGGCTCTCCGCAGACTTCTGCGCTTGAACGTCCTGGCGCGAACGCTTGACATATCCGGAAGCGTCAGTTTTAATGTTGAAAGGTACAGGAATATTAACCTGTTTCCCATTTGGCGTACTCCGATTAAGGTACGTCTTAGGACCGACTGACCCTCGGCTGACGAACATTGCCGAGGAACCCTGGCCCATACGGCGATCGGGATTCTCACCCGACTTTGCTGCTACTGCTACCAGGATTTTCGTCTCTACGCGGTCCACATCTCCTCACGAAGATGCTTCTGCCCACGCAGAGCGCCTCCCTACTAGATCACCTTGCGGTGCTCCGTGGTATCGGTAATCGGCTTAGCCCCGTCCATTTTCGGGGCCCTGGATCTCGACTGGTGAGCTGTTACGCACTCTTTAAAGGATAGCTGCTTCTAAGCTAACCTCCCAGTTGTTTATGACCCAGGACACCCTTAAGTGTTGACACTTGGCCGATACTTAGGGACCTTAACCACGGTCAGGGTTGTCTCCCTCACGGACTAGAAGCTTACCCCCCAGCCCGGACTGCCGGTCTTCTACGACGACGGCGGTTTTGGAGTTTGACAAGAGAACAGACCCTTTCGGGTCCGGCTTCCCCAATCAGTGCTCTACTCCGCCGACTATCTCAGACCAGGTCATACTGCGATATGTTTCGGGAGGAACCAGCTATTTCCGACCTCGATTGGACTTTCACCCCTAGACGCAGGTCACGAGAGCGATTTGCATATCAACATCTCTAACGATCCTCCACGCAGCTTTCGCCACGCTTCGACCTACCAGCGCCTAGATCGCCCGGCTTCGGGTCGCATACGGGCGACTGCACGCACTTGTATACGTCGCGCCTCTCTTCATGCGCGCTTGTCGCTTTCGCTACGGCTTCCTCTGTTAAAGAATTAGCCTCGCCGCCAATATGCACTCCCTGGTTCGTTCTTCAAAACGCATGTTAGAACGCCGGCAACTCCTTTCGTACTGCGGCCTTGCAGCCGTTTCCTTCAAGGAGAAGATCCTTGCGCGCCCTAACGCACTATCGCCAGCCAATTTCAGGCTCTTTGCACCTCCCTATTTGGGGTACTTTTCAGCTTTCGTTCACACTACTACTACGCTATCGGTCTCAAGATGTATTTAGCCTTGGAGGTTGGTGACCCCCAATTTCCCGCGCGATTTCCGACGCACGGTACTCAAGACACGGCCCCGGTCTTGTCAAATTACGACTACGTGGCTCTCACACTCTATGGCAGGCCTTTCCAGGCCACTTCGACTTCTCTGACAAAACGTTTGGACCGGCTTATAACACCACATCTCCCTTGCGGGATTCGGTTTAGGCTGTTCCGCTTTCACTCGCCGTTAATAACGGAATCTCGTTTGATTTCTCTTCCTGTCCCTACTAAGATGTTTCAATCCGGGACGTTCCCGATCCTTACGGATCAGTCCGAAGACTAGGATTTCCCATTAGGACATCCTCGGTTCAATGGCTCCATGCGCCTCGCCGAGGCTTATCGCAGCTTGGCACGTCCTTCGTCAGCACTTGAGCCGAGCCATCCCCTGGCTGGCATAAGCAGCTTATGCCCCACTAAACTCAGTGAGCGTCTGGTCGCAAAGCTTGTGCACGGCTTCACAAGACCGCCCCGTCAATGAGCGGACCTCTGCCCTTCCACATCGAGTCAGCCTCAATGTGTGCATGTTAACTGGACTTGCTGGGATTCGAACCCAGGGCCTCCGCCTTGCAAAGGCGGCGCTCTACCAGCTGAGCTACAAGCCCGGGTTACCTTGCCCAGCTAATAATTAGAATAGCTGGCTAGTTTTGTCTCTTCTTTGGTCTCGGTCGACATTTTCAGCTTCCAACTGGCTACGGAGCAGTATGCGTTTGCATACTATAACGTTAGGAGGTGATCCAGCCGCAGATTCCCCTACGGCTACCTTGTTACGACTTAACCCCCCTTGCAAAGCCCAAATTCGAACGCCTCCGAAGGAAGCGCTCTCATTCAGACCCTACTCGGGTGGTTTGACGGGCGGTGTGTGCAAGGAGCAGGGACGTATTCACCGCGTTCTGTTGAAACGCGATTACTACGGATTCCAGCTTCATGAGGGCGAGTTGCAGCCCTCAATCCGGACTAAGATTGGCTTTAGGAGATTTCCATCCCCTTTCGGGGTAGATACCCATTGTACCAACCATTGTAGCTCGCGTGTAGCCCGGGATATTCGGGGCATACTGACCTACCGTTGCCCATTCCTTCCTCCGCTTTAGCAGCGGCGGTCCCCACAGTGTACCCGTCACTCCGGAGAGTACGCTGGCAACTGTGGGCGTGGGTCTCGCTCGTTGCCTGACTTAACAGGATGCTTCACAGTACGAACTGACGACGGCCATGCACCACCTCTCAGCTAATCCGGCAAAGTCTTCAGCCTGGCCTTCATATTGCTGTCGGTCCCGGTAAGATTTCCGGCGTTGAATCCAATTAAACCGCAAGCTCCACCCGTTGTGGTGCTCCCCCGCCAATTCCTTTAAGTTTCAGCCTTGCGGCCGTACTTCCCAGGTGGCTCGCTTCACGGCTTCCCTACGGCACCGACAACGGTCGCACCGTGGCCGACACCTAGCGAGTATCGTTTACGGCTAGGACTACCCGGGTATCTAATCCGGTTCGTGCCCCTAGCTTTCGTCCCTTGCCGTCAGGTCCGTTCTGGTGAGACGCCTTCGCCACTGGTGGTCCTTCAAGGATTACAAGATTTCACCCCTACCCCTGAAGTACCTCTCACCTCTCCCGGCCTCGAGCCAGACAGTATCTCCTGAAAGCCTGACAGTTAAGCTGCCAGATTTCCCAAGAGACTTATCCGGCCGGCTACAGACCCTTTAGACCCAATAATAACGGTTACCACTCGAGCCGCCGGTGTTACCGCGGCGGCTGGCACCGGTCTTGCCCGGCCCTTGCTATGCAATGCTTTTTAGGCATCACGACAGCCAGATTTGTAACCTGGCACTCGAGGTCCCCTTATCGCTGTTTCCAGCATTGTAAAGTTTTCGCGCCTGCTGCACCCCGTAGGGCCTGGATTCGTGTCTCAGAATCCATCTCCGGGCTCTTGCTCTCACAACCCGTACCCGTCGTAGGCTAGTAGGTACGCTACACCCACTACTACCTGATAGGCCGCAGATCCATCCTTGAGCGCCGGAGCTTTAGAACTCGGTGCATTCCAGCAGCCGAGATCTATCGGGTATTATACCCAGTTTCCCGGGTTTATCCCCGTCTCAAGGGCAGGTTATCCACGTGTTACTGAGCAGTACGCCATGTATTGCTACATTCGACTCGCATGGCTTAGTCGAACCTCGATAGCAGTAACCTCTGGCAGGATCAACCAGAATTCATATCCTTCTAGGAAGTTTTAAACTCAATCATGTTATTCCGATAACCAGTCGGAATTGGCTGAGTCGCCAAGACCAATGTCAGACACGAAAAAACTCGCGTCTCCATTTGTGTTAGATCACAACTTATTACCAGGACCTTCGTTGTTTCAGGGCCATGGTCTTTATGTTGCGACGCCTCATCGGCCCATTAAGGTAGTCAGCCGAGGTATTTAAGCTTTTCCCGCATCATCCCACTTTGAGAAGACGCAAGAAAACCCGAGCTTTTTTAAACCGATGTCCTGCTTAGGCCCCATAATCACTATCTACAGGACCCTTGCCCCACCAATCCAGGCGGGCCGAACTCATCCAATAACTCAGACGTATATAACCTTTTTGCCCTATTGATCCATGCTATCGCTTAGTTTTAATATGATCGTAACCAGGAATCGCGGAGTAATAATCCAGGATTAATACGCCTGCTGGAGGTCTTTTATGGGTTATACATTGACTGAGAAAATCCTGAGGCAGCACCTCGCGGATGGCTTCTACGAGCCCGGCAAAGAGATCGGCATAAAGATAGACCAGACCCTTACCCAGGATGCAACGGGCACCATGGCCTATCTTCAATTTGAGTCCATGGGGCTTTCCGATATCGCCACAGAGCTTTCCGTCAGCTATGTCGATCACAACACCATACAGGTAGGATTTGAAAACGCGGATGATCACGCCTACCTGGAGTCCATCGCGAAGAAGTATGGCATCTACTTCTCTCGACCGGGAAACGGCATTTGCCATCAGGTCCACCTGGAGAGATTCGCCAGGCCCGGTAAAACCTTGTTAGGGTCCGACAGCCACACGCCCACCGCAGGTGGCATGGGCTCACTGGCCATGGGCGCAGGCGGACTTGATGTAGCCGTGGCCATGGGCGGCGGCGCATACTACCTTACTGCGCCACACGTGATCAATGTCCACCTTACAGGCCGGCTAGAGCCCTGGGCCACGGCCAAAGACGTAATCCTGAAGGTCCTCTCCATCCTGAGCACAAAAGGAAATGTTGGCTGCGTGTGCGAATACACAGGCAAAGGCATTGCAGAACTGACAGTGCCACAGAGAGCAACCATTACCAATATGGGCGCTGAGACCGGCGTCACCACATCCATCTTCCCCAGCGACGAGCAAACCTTGCGATTTCTTCGAGCACAGGGAAGAGAAGAGCAGTGGATAGCTCTGGCAGCGGACAAAGATTCTACCTATGACCGCACCCTTGAGATAGACCTTTCAGAGATCGAACCCCTCGCCAGCGCGCCTCACAGCCCGGGAAACATAGCCAGGATAAAAGACCTCAATCTGCCCGTGGATCAGGTGATGATCGGCTCATGCACCAACTCCTCTTACGTAGATCTCATGACAGTAGCAGCAATGCTAAAAGGCAAACATCTTCCGTCAGGCGTTTCTTTGGGCATTGCGCCCGGCTCGCGACAGGTGCTGGCAGCCCTCGCCAGGAACGGCGCCCTAAGCGACCTGATAGCCTTCGGTGCCAGAATTCTGGAGTCTTCCTGCGGCTTTTGCATCGGCAACAGCATGTCACCTTGCACAGACTCCATTTCCGTGCGCACCAGTAACCGCAATTTCTTAGGTCGATCCGGCACGGCAAACGCTCAGGTCTACCTGACAAGCCCATTGGTCGCCGCCGCCTCGGCCCTCACCGGCAGGCTGACGGACCCAAGTGAACTGGGGCTGGACTATCCCCGAATTGATATGCTGGAGCTTTTTGAGATAGATGATAGTATGATAATAGCCCCCCTCCCAAAAGCCCAACGAGCGGAAATAAAAATATGTCGCGGCCCAAATATTGGTGAGCCGCCCGTCAACGGACCAATGCCGGAAGATATCTCTGGACAGGCAACCATAAGGGTAGAAGATCTGGTAACGACAGACCATATTATGCCTGCCGGCTCCCGCCTCAAATACAGATCCAATGTCCCCAAGTACTCAGAATTCGTCTTTGAGCCGCTGGACAAAGAGTTCTACCACCGGGCATCCGCCCTGCGCGATCAGGGCGTACATAACCTGATCGTGGCAGGCTCTAGCTATGGCCAGGGCTCTTCTCGAGAACACGCCGCCCTTTGCCCCATGTTCCTGGGAGTAAAGGGAGTAATCGCCAAATCCATCGAGAGAATACATGCTGCCAATCTGGTGAACTTTGGCATAGTACCCTTAAGCTTTGCCCAGGAATCGGATTGGAAAATCTTGCCGGAAAAGACAGAGGTTCGGATACCAGGCATTCGCAAAGCACTGGAGACGGGCAAAAAAAGTATAGTAGCTTTGGCCGGAAATAAGCAGATCACCCTGAACATGAACCTCTCTAAAAGGCAAAGAGATATACTGCTAGCAGGAGGACTATTGCCTTTCACAGTACAGGCAAGCAAAGAAGCGAAAAAAAGATAAATAGATCTATTCTATCTTTTTTAGACGCCAAAGAAGGTCATGATATTTTGCGATAAAATTTGCCCTTTTGCATCCTTGCTCGGCGTGCCTGTGCTATTGGATGCCATTAAGCTTCCACTTGTCATGGGATATGACCATATCTGATTGACGCCGAAATTACTGTTCACATTTTTGGTCAGAAACTGGCTATTTCTCTCTGTGGCCGTAAGAGTGGGAGCTGCAGCATTTGCGGCAAAGCTCGTGGCCTTGAACTGCAGAGGAGTGTCAAACCTCAGAGGGAAGGTGTTCATCCAGATGTCCATGTTAGAAGACGCACTCTTGATGCTCTGATTTTGCTGGTCGGCGATATAGTTGCCCCAGTACGCCTGGACATTGGGTTCAAAGGTTGATGAGCTGGGTGCATTGAAGAATGCAAGCTGAGTGCTGCTGTAGCCCTCACCCATGCCAATAGTCTGGGCACCGGCTAGGCCCAAGAGACTGATTAATGCAATTAGTACAACAATTTTTTTCATATTAATACATCCTTTTTTATTCAGTTGTTATCCTATGCAGGAAATCTGTCCCAACCTATTTATTCCTTATTGGTAAGGGAGAGACTATGCCGGACCGCTTCGAAATACTGCATAAAGATCTGGCCGGAAGGATCGGCCGGCTTTCCACCTTGCACGGCACCATCGAAACCCCTGCGCTCATGCCTGTAGTCAATCCCCATCTACCACTCATCCCGCCGAGCGAGCTGCAAGAGATGGGCGCTGATATGATTATCACTAACAGCTACATAATTCACCAGGATGCCGACCTGAAGATACAGGCGATAGAGCGCGGACTTCATGACCTCCTGGGCTTTTCCGGGCCGATCATGACCGACTCTGGCGCCTTCCAGCTCTCCGTGTATGGAGATATCGATGTTTCCCCTCTGGAGATCTTAAACTTCCAATTCGCCATAAAATCGGACATTTCTGTGCCCCTGGACATACCAACCCCTCCGGACGTCACCAGAGAGCGAGCTGAATCGGAGCTGAAAATAACAGAGGAGCGACTGGTGCAGGCGGCCGCCCTGGAAAGATCTGGCCTTCTTGCCTGCCCCATCCAGGGCTCAACCTACCCAGATCTCAGAGAGAAAGCAGGCCGGTTCGCGGCAGATCTTCCCTTTGATGTCTATCCGGTGGGAGGCGTGGTTCCGCTCATGGAAGCCTATCGATATCGCGACCTGGTCGATGTGGTGACTGCTGCCAAAAAGGGTTTGGGCTCGGGCCGGCCCGTGCATCTCTTTGGCGCCGGGCACCCCATGATCTTTGCCCTGGCAGCAGCCATGGGCTGCGATCTCTTCGACTCGGCTGCCTACGCCCTCTACGCCCGGCAGGATCGGTATCTGACTGTGCATGGAACCGGCAAGCTGGAGGAGATGAGCTATCTTCCCTGCTGCTGCCCCGTCTGCCAGGAGCATACCTTAAAGGAACTGATGGATAGCCCCCAAAAGACCAAACTCCTGGCCCGGCACAATCTCTATGTCTCGCTGGCGGAGATAAAACAGGTTAAAGAGAGCATTCGCGAGGGCTCGCTGTGGGACCTGCTGGAGACGCGCTGCCGCTCCCACCCCCGCATGCTGGACGGCCTGAAAAGGCTGGAGGCCCAGGGCCCGTGGCTGGAGAGCCTCGACTCAGCCAGCAAGTCCACCTTCTTTTACCTGAGCCAGGAGTGCGCCAGCCGCCCGGAGGTGACGCGCTATGCGCGAAGAATTGACCGCATCAGTTTGCAGGGCGATGTCCTGATCACCGACGATCCTCAGGCGGATACCTCCGGCTTTGCGCACGTTTTGCACTTCAAGCCGCCCTTCGGGCCCTATCCGGCGGAGCTGTCCGAGACCTATCCCTTCAATGCCGAGGTGCCGAAGGAGGCAGATGATGCAGCAGTAAAGCAGGCCCTGAAAATCACGAAGGACCTGATCAGGGCCAATCCGGAGGCGAAGTTTCGCTTCCGGCTGAAAAACAGGGAGCAAGAAGAGCTACTGAGGCATGAATAAATCAGATAGAGGGTTCTAACGAAAACCCTTTGGGTCTTCCTCTTAGCCATGCACGAGGATCTTCATGAAATCTATTCAGGGTCTTCTTCCGCCTCTATTTTCCATCTTGGCTGCCATTAATTCCTACGCATGGGACTACCCGGTCATTTTCTTCTGTTACCTTGATGGGAACGGTGACGTTGTCACTCTGATTAGATGCCTGTTGTTCTGGACTGATTGGGCAGCTTACCTTTTCGGGACTACTTGTGCAGCCTCCTGCCAATAGTACCGCGAGAACAGCGACCATCATGACTGCTATGCTTATGTATTTCGTATCCTTCTCCCTCCTTTTCTTGTATTATTAGGCAGTGTAACTAATTTTCTATAAATTGTTATTTAGGCCCAATATCCATCTATTTGGGATTAAGGAGGACACAGAGCCATGGATATATTATTTGAACTGATGGAAGATTATCTTGTCGATCAAGAAGATGGAATGAAGAAGCTGCTAACCTGGTTCTTGAACCTGGTCATGCAGCGGGAAGCAATACAACAATCGGACGCTGACCTTTACGAACTAAACGATGAAGGAACCGCTCGCATAAACGGCCACAAGAGTAGATCTCTCAATCCACACGGTCTCGGTTACCGGTATACGCTTAGTAGCGAGCATGGCCATATTGTAAGGATTGTAACTAGATATATCTTGCTGGAAAGATCGGGCCTTCTTGCCTGCTCCATCCAGGGTCCAACCTATCAGATCTCCTCGGTATCCTTTGAATATCATAAAAAATCTGGGCCAAGATCTGAACATCCCGGTCCAGCGGCGGCAATACGCCCTCCGCTGGAACCGACCGCAAGCAGACCGTTCTATTTCGTCGCCCTGTCAGAAGCCTGACGTTTATGCTACGATCTGGCGAGATCGAAGCGATCAAGGTTCATCACCTTCGTCCAGGCCGCCACGAAGTCCTGAACGAATTTCTTCTGCGCGTCCGCGCTTGCGTAGACTTCCGCTATGGCCCGGAGCTGGGCGTTGGACCCGAAGATCAAATCGACACGCGTGGCGGTCCACTTGACTACACCAGTCTTGCGATCGCGCCCTTCGAACACGTCCCCGGCAACCGAAGCTGCCTTCCACGTCGTTCCCATGTCGAGCAGGTTCACGAAGAAATCGTTGGTCAGAGCCCCCATTCGCTTCGTGAAGACGCCATGCTGGGTCTGTCCGAAGTTGGTAAACAGGGCGCGCATGCCGCCCACAAGAACTGTCATCTCTGGAGCCGTCAGCTTCAGCAATTGCGCCCGATCGACCAGTAGCTCCTCTGCCGATACCGGAAATTTGGTTTTGAGGTAGTTTCGAAACCCATCAGCGACCGGTTCGAGCACGGCGAAGGACTCCACATCGGTTTGCTCTTGCGAGGCGTCCATGCGTCCCGGCGTAAATGGGACCGTCACATTTTGGCCGGCATTCTTCGCCGCTTGCTCGATGCCGGCAGAGCCAGCAAGAACGATCAGGTCAGCGAGGGAGACCTTCTTGCCGCCAGACTGGGAGCTGTTGAATTCGCTCTGGATACCCTCTATGGTCTTGAGGACCTTCGCCAACAAAGCTGGCGAATTGACCTGCCAATCTTTCTGCGGTGCAAGACGAATGCGGGCACCGTTCGCACCGCCGCGCTTGTCGGATCCACGAAAAGTGGACGCCGACGCAAAGGCAGTTGTTACCAGTTCCGACACAGACAAGCCCGAAGCCAGGATCTTGCCCTTGAGGAAGACAATGTCCTTATCATCAATCAGTTTATGATTAACGGCGGGAATAGGGTCTTGCCATATGAGCTCCTCACCGGGAACCTCCGGACCGAGATAACGTGAGCTAGGGCCCATGTCGCGGTGTGTCAGCTTGAACCAGGCGCGTGCGAACGCGTCTGCGAACATATCCGGGTTCTCCATGAAACGCCGCGAAATTTTTTCATAGACAGGGTCAAACCGCAAAGAGAGGTCGGTGGTCAGCATGGAAGGCGCAATACGCTTTGAGGGGTCATGTGCAGCCGGCACGCTGCCGGCACCTGCGTCCCCTTTTGGCTTCCACTGGTGTGCACCGGCCGGGCTCTTTGTCAATTCCCACTCATTGCCAAACAGTATCCGAAAGAAGTTGTGGCTCCACTTCGTTGGCGTGTTGGTCCAGGTTACTTCCAGGCCACTTGTGATCGTGTCAGCACCAATGCCTGTGCCAAAGCTGCTCTTCCAGCCGAGGCCCTGCTCCTCGATACCAGCGGCTTCAGGCTCGGGCCCCAGATGTTTCGCGTCGCCCGCTCCGTGAGTCTTACCGAAGGAATGACCGCCCGCAATGAGGGCAACCGTCTCTTCGTCATTCATTGCCATGCGAGCGAAGGTCTCACGTATATCCCGCGCTGCGGCGATCGGATCCGGATTGCCGTTCGGACCTTCCGGATTGACGTAAATCAGACCCATCTGCACGGCTGCAAGAGGATTTTCGAGATCCCGGTCGCGAGAATAACGCTTGTCACCCAGCCACTCGTATTCAGAGCCCCAGTAGGTGTCTTGTTCCGGTTCCCAGATGTCTTCACGCCCGCCGGCAAAACCAAACGTCTTGAATCCCATAGATTCCAGAGCAACGTTGCCGGCGAGGACCATCAGGTCAGCCCAGGAAATTTTCCGGCCATACTTCTGCTTGATCGGCCAGAGCAGCCTGCGCGCCTTGTCGAGGTTGACATTGTCGGGCCAACTGTTGAGGGGAGGAAAACGCTGGTTAGCGCCCCCTGCGCCGCCTCGACCATCGTTGATGCGGTATGTGCCTGCACTGTGCCACGCCATGCGAATGAACAGAGGTCCGTAGTGTCCATAGTCCGCCGGCCACCAGTCCTGCGAGTCGGTCATCAGCGCCAGAAGATCCTTCTTCACAGCCGCCAAATCAAGACTCTTGAACTCCTTTGCATAGTTGAAATCCTCGCCCATCGGATTGGACTTGGAGGAATGCTGGTGCAGGATGCCGAGCCGCAACTGGTTCGGCCACCAGTCCCGATTCGACTTGCCTCTGCCGGACCTGCTATCTTCATTCATAATGTTTACTCCTGTCATTTTCTGAATTATTAAGCAGCGATACTAGAATAACTTTCCGTATATCTTATGCGCTTGCTCAGTAGTTGCGATATCTAGTATCTTAACTATCATTTCATTTCTATATATCTTATAAAAAACCGTATAGGATCTTGAAATATGCAAGCGATAAATGTCATCGTGGCCTTTTCGCTGGATTATCTCTTTGTCACCTTGACCAGGGAATGGATCGTCAGCAAGTGTCTTACAGTTTTCAATCACTACCCTCTGGCTTTTTGAAGGCAATACATTGACGAACCCCAAAGCCTTTTTACGGATGACCAGCTGGTAGGCTACCACGAGAACTCCACAAACTCGCCATCTTCCTCAATCTTTTCCATATCCCGGAAAAGCCGGGCTTTTTTCCGATCTTCAATCATCTCTTCCAGGAGCTCTGAATAAGTCTGACCTGCCCTCTTTAGCTCTGATAACTCAGTCCACACAGTCTCGGTTACCGGGATACGCTTTGTAGCGAGCATGACCATATTGTAAGGATTGTAACGAGATATATCTTGCTGTTTGCTAAAACCTGCAAGTCATTCATAGCCGGTTATGCAAATCGACTCAAATCTCCTTTTTATATGATTAAGGAACCATTAGTTAATGAAAAAGTGAGGCACATAAGCCATGACCAAGTACTTCGAGGTAGTCCGCCGCGACGGCCCGGCCCGCATGGGAAAGCTGCTTTTAGAGCCGCAGATCAGCACCCCCGCTCTGATCACCAAGGACGATTTTGTTTCAGCGGGCAGCGTCTACAGCTACGCATCTCTTCCAGATGCCATAAATGCCGCCGAGGCTTTGCGGGACCTAAAGAAGCTGGCCATACTTCCCTACGTGCCCGCTGCTCTTCGCTCCGAACCGGCTCTGGAGCTGCCGCCCCAGGAATTGGCAGGCCCCAAGGGCGTAATGGTCCATCCCAACAGCTCCAAAGAGCCGGAGAAAGCCGATGTCTACGTGCTGGGCAGCGCTGGGGCTTTGAAAAACCCCAGAGATCTGGTGGCAGCCATAGTGAGAGTTCGAGAGAAGGTCGCTCCGGACACGGCTCTTTATGCCCCCGCCCTGGCAACGCCGGCCAACCTGGGCCTACTGGTGTACCTGGGGCTGGATCTGATGGACGGGACACGCGTCATGGCCGATGGCTTGCTGGGCCGCTACCACACTCGTGACGGCATCTGGAAGGCTGATGAGCTGGTCGAGCTGCCCTGCCGCTGCAAAAGTTGCCGGGAGATGGCTACGAAGGGAAGGAATGCAATGCTGCTCATTGCCCACAATCTGCAAAAGCTGGAAGAAGAGCTGCTTGCAGTTCGTGAAGCTATTCGCTCCGAGACCATACGCGAATACATCGAGCGGCAGGTGCGGGTGACACCCGAGCAGACGACCGCTCTGCGTCTCCTGGACCAGGAGCACCAGTACCTGGAGAAGAGGACACCTCAGAGCCGCCGCAGCACCTTTTATGCCAATTGCGCCGAATCCTTGCAGCGGGTGGAGGTCACTCGATTCGCCGAGAGGGTGATCGAACGCTACAAGGCTCCTGAGAGCGATGTCTTGCTGCTCTTGCCCTGCTCGGCAAAAAAGCCCTACTCCCTCTCCCGATCGCACCGGCTCTTCGCAGAGTCCATCGGCTCTTCCCGCCGCTATCTGCATGAGCTGATATTGACCTCACCCCTGGCCCTTGTGCCGCGCGAGCTGGAGGAGGCCTACCCTGCCGCCAGCTACGACGTTCCTGTCACCGGCCGATGGGACAGAGAGGAGAGAGCCTGGCTGCAAAGCTGTCTGGAGGCCTATCTCAAGAGAAATAAGTATGCCAAAATCGTGGCCCACCTCGATGGAGAGCTGGAGGCGGCGGTAAGAGACAGCGGCATTGAGGCCACATTTACCGGTGGCGGTACCAAAGGCCCTGATCTGGACCGACTCAGCGCGGCTGTGGCAGAAGCCTGTCATGGTGCCAGGCGCCTGCCCGATCTGCGCCTCCTGCGCTACCGAGCCCATGCAGATTACTACTTCGGACAGGGAGCAGGCGACCTTCTCCTGGAAGGAAAGATCATAGTGAAGGGACGGGAGATTCAGGACGAGAAGAAGAGATCCCTGGCAGCGACCACTCCCAGCGGCATGATCGCCCTATCCCTTGCCGGCGCCGGACGGCTGGAGCCGCTGGGACGCTATATCGTCAAGATCGGCGATTTCCTGCCCAAGGGCTCCTTGCTGGCGCCTGGCGTTGTGGACGCAGACGAGCAGATCCGACCGGGGGACGAGGTCATAATCGCGGGAGAGAAGGCTTTTGGCATCGGCCGGGCCAAGATGTCCGGCTGGGAGATGAAGGCAGCCCGCCGGGGCGTAGCTGTGGAGATAAGGCACATCAAAGGCAGACAGTAGAAGGAAAGTGGGCATTGGTTTATTTTCAGGGAGATGAAATAGCGTACTGATGAATGGCCTGCTGGGCCCTGCTGGGCAAGACAGAGATAGGTCCCGATCCCGGACCTTTCGGGAGGTTGTCGAGTTCTACATGATCGATTTTAGAACATCCCTGGGAAAGGGGATAGACATCACCATCATCACTCTTAACCTCCTGCTTGTGGCCATCTTTGTAATCGATACGTACAATATTTCCAGCAGCTTGAAAGACCTGCTCTGGAAGCTTGAGATACTTATCGTCGGCATCTTCATTGTCGAGTATCTCCTCAGGCTTTACGGGGCACCCAACAGATTGTCTTATGTCAGGGACATTTACAGCATCATAGACCTGGTGGCCATTATGCCCACCCTCATACTGCTGGCTCTTCCTCCATCCTACTTCATCTATGATATAAGAGTCATCCAGACAATTCGAGTCCTGGCCATCTTCCGTATATTCAGGTTCCTCAGGTTCATCTCCCAAAACCATCTGCTATTCGGCACAATAAGCCAGGGAATGATAAACGTCGCCCAGCTTGTGGTGAGCATAATCATAATTTTCTTTGTATACTCAGGACTGTTCTATTTCGTAGAAAGTCCCGTGAACCCGGATGTTCAAAATTTTGGAGACGCGTTCTACTTCACAGTGGTCGCCATATCCACCGTGGGCTTTGGTGATATTGTACCGGTATCCAGAGCAGGCAGGTTTGTTACTGTGGCTATGATAATATCAGGCATCATCCTCATTCCCTTCCAGGCCGCCAGGATCTTCCGGGCCTGGCTTATGACCGAGCGGGAAAAAAAGGTGCAAATCTGCCCAGTTTGCGGTTTGGACAGGCATGATGTCGATGCCAGGTACTGCAAAAAATGCGGTGAAGTACTGCCTTAGTACAGCTAGGCCGAAACAGACCAGTGTTAACTTCGCGGCTTCGCGCCTTCGCGTGAAACCGGACCGTGATTGATTCTCACGCGAGGCTGCGAAGAACGGTCCGCGTTCACAAAGGAACATCTTTCAGAGGTTTCTACTTTACGAATTCTCTTTTATCCTCGATCCGCCCGGTGGCATGAACTGCACCATCTGATCCACGGAGGCCACCGACTTCAGAAATGCTCTGTCCTCCACCTGGTCAGAAAACTGTCTGTAAATCTTCTTGGCCAGATCATCGGCATTCAGCTCACCAGGCTCGATCTCCACCACGAGATCAGCTTTTGGCTTGACAGCGGAAACAGGCCCTCCAACGAGAATGCCGTCAGCTATGCCCAGGGCCAGGCCCAGAGGCGTATCTTTAAAGTAAGTGCGCTCCCCGCGAATGACAAAAGCGCCCTTCTTTAGAAATTCGCCCGATTCCGGAGTCTTGCTGACCTGATCGCTCTTGATCAGATAGCAATCGGCAGCCACAAGCCCGCCCTTCCAGACAGAAGAGTAGCTCACAGCAAACTGGGCCGCCTCCTGAAGAGTGCTCTCGGGAACAACCTCGCCCTCCGTCTTGATCACAGTTAGCGGTGCGCCGGGGGCATCCGTATGCATGGCCAGATCACGCCGGTCCATATATTTGGCGTATATCTCCTCGTTGCCATCCGCATCCCTTCCCCCCAGCACCATAAATCCGTCTGAGGAGAAAAACCAGCGGAACCTCTCATACCACTTGGGCTTGCGCCTCCTGTAGAAGGAAACTGGACGGGCCTTCTTTGGAGCTGCGGCCTTTCCTGCCCGAAGCAGCTTCGTGACAGCCAGGGCTTCTTTGGCGCCGCTCCCTTTTCGGGCCATCTCCTTGGCCTTCTCGTAGTACCTTTGCGCATTCTGGGGAACGGTGAGACCAGCATGTAGCTGTAGCTCCTCGCCCTCCAGAAGGACGCGCATCTCGCCCTGCCCGTCCAAAGAGAGGATGGTCTTGGCCTGAGGCAGGCCTGAGCCGCTGATCCTCTCCCAGATCTGATTATAAGAAAAACCCCTGGCTTTAGCCTCGTCCACCACGCGCAAAATCTGCTCCACGCTGCCGTAAATCTGGTAGACCAGCTCGCCCTTGCCAATGAATGCCTTCTCCTGGGCCTCGAACTCCTCAATCGCTTTTTGCTGCACATCGATCCTGCGATCCAGAGGGTTTTTCTTCCTCTCGATTCATCCCCCTCTTTTTCTACGAAGAATGCATCAAGGGCCTCACTGAAAGTGGCAAAGCGCTTTTTCTCCAGACCCTCGTAGATCTTGAGAGGCCGGGAGAGGACATCCACCGGCTCGCCGTTATCAAGAACGATGTGCGGATCGAGAGTTTCATTCAAAAAGACCTCTCGCAAGGCCTGATGAACCCGATCGATCTCCTGCGGGATCCAGATCTGCGGCGGGCTTATTCTTATCCACTCCCGCCACCAGGCAAACCTCCTCGCCGTAGGTTCCGCCCATGTTCAGTCCTCGCACAATAGATCGAACCAGGTCCTGGCCGGCGCTGGCAAGCCATGCAGAAAGCTCTTCCCGAGAGATGGTTCTGGGATCGAGCTGGCCGGGGTGGTAGAGGTACTTCTCGCCGGCGGCCATTTTGCTGCCCCGGTAGACCATCTTTTTGAGCATGGAGAGGATCTGCCGGTTCTCATCGAGCAGAATGATGCTGCCTTTGGGAAACAGCTCGATAACAAGATAATGACGTAGATCCGCTGCGCTCTACTGCAATCTCCAGAACCCTGTCCAGGTCATGCTGCAAAATCTCGACAATCCTGCCCCCGGAAATACGGTTTCTGAGCATGGTGGGAAATTGGGGCGGCGTCTTGGAAGCGGGCCGCTGCCCTTTGGTGATATTGACCCGTTTGCCGGCCACGAGGAGCAGATCCAGCCTGCCTTCCGCTGGGGATGCAACCGATAGCCAGATCTTATCCGATGACTGCTGGTAGGCCTTGCCCATAAAGCCGCCCAGGATCCTGTCGGATAGCTCCGCAGCCATGGCGGCGACGTCCACATTGCTCATCGCCTTCTTCATGAGAGAAGTGTCCGAGATCAATCGATAAATAGTTGCGGATGCCTGATTTGGATAGTACTTGAGGATATAATGCAGCGCTTCTTAGTGGATCTGATGCTCATGCGCCAGGGAAGGTGGCTCCGGCTCCTCGGCCAGGATGTGGCCCTCCCGGAGGAAGAGTACGATGCAGGACTGCAGCTCCAGGCCAAGAGAGAGGGCAGGACTATTATTACCAGGGATAAGGGGTTATTCCAGGCCTGTCCGGGCACGGGCGCATCATGCCTGCTCATCCGGTCCTCGAAGATTTCCGAACAGCTACTGGGAGGGCGGCCACCATCAGAAGATGGAGAGTATGCTGCAAGCTATCCGCTGCAAAAGAGAGGATAATGCCGTAAAGTCTGAAAGCCAAAGGTAAATGGATACGGGTCTGTGGAGACAGGACGCCCAGGGATCACGCTTAAAAGACTCTCTTTTTGGACACCTTCTGCATCCCCCTCCCCCGGACACTGCCCCTCATTTCCAGGTAGTCGGCGATCTGCGTCTTTGCCGCCCCCATCGACCAGAGGTGAGAACCGTTCACGCAGAACTGGGGCTGGTAATTATACTGATTACCCGGCACGATAAACGGGTCGGCCGGAGTCAGCTCCGTTGGGACGGCATCCAGGGTGGACTCCATCAGGCACCAGATTCCGAACTCGCTCTGGTAGACCACCCAGGCATGGCCGTAAGATCCATCCGGGGTGTAGACCCTTCCCAAGACCACGCGCACACAGTGCTCGGAGATACCGCTGGCCAGAAGAAGAGTGGCCAATAAGAAAGACGAATCCTCACAGTCGCCCTTGCGCAAGATGAGCGTCTCCTCGGGAAAGAGCCAGAAATCCTCCAGGCCGAATAACCTTTTGTCTGTGATATACTGAACAGAAGTTGCCACATAGTCCCAGATCTTCCAGGCCCGCAGGTCAAAGGTGCCCGCTTCGCGAACCAAGGGAAGACCGATATCCTGCAAAGTTCTCAGGATAACCTCGCTATTCGTAGAGGAGAGCCAGGCCCGAATGTCGGTGGGAATGTAGAGGCCCGAGTTGCCGATGACTGCTCTTTTGTCCCACATTACCGAATCTCTGACAATTGCATCCCCCGCCCAGTTCACGCCAGTAGCCATCTAGAATCCACCCCAAATCTAATATAATAATTTTAGTTAGTTATATTTAAAATTTTGCATCAGGAGATGACAAAGAATGCAGTTAAAAGAGACATGGAGAATTTTTTAATTAAAATATTTTGTTTCTTAAACTCTGTGGTTAACGCTATATTGTTGCAAAGCATTTTAGGCAGCATGGCCCGAGATCTGGATGAGAGAGACCTGCAGATTTTGATAAAGCTGGTTCCGGAACTGGAATTGCTGCAGAAGAAGGGAATTGAGATCGAGTACATGAATATTCTGCCACCGGTGGCCAATCACCATTCTCGAAGCATGCTGGAATTCGAGCAGCGTTTGAAGAAGCTCTCCGTCGAGGATATGCGCTATCTGGCCGATCTGGTCCTGAATGGGACGGAGAACACCGGCTGCCTTCATCCCGATTTTGCCGAGGTCTTCTTCACCCTGGCCGGCCAGATGCTTTCCGAGAGCGTGGCAGACCAGCTCCGCGAGGCCTACGAGTCGGGCGGGGAGTGCGAAGGATAAAGGCACAAGATCGGGTGCTGCGGGCCGAACCCCTAAAATCGCCCTTGCATTTTACCTTTTTCGTGGTATTCAGAGGCCAGGAGGGATATCTTGTCGCCTATGGAAATGGTCAAGTCGTTATCCTGCAGCCAAGCTATGCCCTCTTCGATATAGTTGATCCAGATCATCTCTTTCGCCTCGCCAGCCTTGCGATACTGCGCCTCAAAAGAGAATACTGAGAAAAAGGCGGGAACTTCTACCCATCCCCGCCCACCTTTTTGCAGAAAAGTATCTGCAGCTTTTTTAGTAAGTGCTCAGCTCTCCCCTAAACAGCATCTGCTGCAGCTTGGGAATATTGGCCAGCCAGTCGTCCAAAATCTCGGTGGCCCCCGCCTCCAGGCTCTTCATGTCCACGCCCTCTTTGGGCACGATCTGCACGCTGGCGATATGCGGCTCGTCGATGGGCTTGCCGATCTGGGACAACATCTTGATATAGACCTCTTCAATGCCCTGCACCTCGGCAGCGATCTGCCGGGCCGCCTCTGTGGAGAGCAGGTTGTAGATCTTGCCCACATGGTTAATGGGATTCTTGCCGCAGGTGGCTTCCAGGCTCATGGGCCGGTTGGGTGTGATCATGCCGTTGGCCCGGTTGCCCCGGCCCACTGCTCCATCGTCTCCCATCTCAGCGGATGTGCCCGTGACGGTGATGTAGACAGATCCCTGGTCGATGTTGTCGGCCACATTCATCTGGGCTTTTACTTTTCGCGACGTGAACTGCTTGGCGTACTCAACGATGTGATTCACGATGGCGTTCTTCGTGTCCACGTACTCCTTGAGGCTGGCCACATGCCGATCAACCATGGCGCAGGCGATGGTCAGGTTAATAGCATCTCCCTGGCGCATGCCCATGACCTTGATGTCCTCGCCGATGGCCGGAACGCTCTTCTTGAGCCTCATCAGCTCGCGCTCGGTATTGAAGACTATGTTCTCAGTCTCGGAGAGAGGCGCATATCCCACACCAAATGATGTGTCGTTGGCAGAGGGAACCTTGCGTCCGAAGACATCGCGCAGATCTGATGATCCCATGCCGATCTTGGCATCAAGGATGACGTGATTGTTGACATCCAGGTTGGAGAGGGACTCGCCCAAAAGCTTTCTACCGGCCTTGATGGCGATGGTGTCCACCGGAATCTCCACGTCCTTGAAGACACGGGTGGCGCGGCCTGTGAGAAGAATGTAAAGCGGGCAGATGACCTCGCCGCCTCCAAAAGCGGGTTTGGACCGACCGGCTACGATCTGCGTCTTGTCGGTGTTGTGATGCAGCACCGCTCCAAATCTATCAAGGTATTCCTGGCACAGAGCCCGGCTGATGGACTCAGCGAGGCCATCCGCGACGCTGTCCGGGTGTCCAATGCCCTTGCGTTCTACCAGCTCTATTTCTTGCTGCTCCAAAGGTCTTTGATTGAGGCGTTCAACCTTGATATTTCTCTTCATGACCAATCCCCTGAATATAACGGCATAACGAATCTCTAAAACCTACGTGAAATCCGATCTCTTATTAAGGCTTTGCAATTGCTCTGCATTTTACTGCGTGAGTCCCACGCGCCACTTTAGCATCCTTTCTTCTACAACATAGCGGAAGGTGCGATCTATGGCCAGGCCCAGCAGACCCAGCACAATCATGTACATGAATACCTCATCCATGCGATAATGGCCGTAAGAGTCCCATATCTTGAATCCGAGACCATTCTTGCTCACCCCGAACATCTCGGCGGCCACAAGACACATCCAGGCAATTCCCATGGCAATCCTGATGCCTGCGGCAATGGAGGGCAGAGCATAAGGCAGAGCGACATATCTTATCAGATCGATATCCTTGGTTGCACCCAAAACTTTTGCCGATTCGACATACACCCGAGGCAGGCTCTTAAAGCCCACATAAGTGTTGATCAATATGGGAAAGAGTGCCCCTATGAAGATAATAAAGCCTGCTGCGATGTTGGTTATGCCAAACCAGATGATTGCAAATGGAATCCAGGCCAGGGGAGGGATGGGGCGCAGTATCTCCACAATAGGATCAAAAATATTGTCAAAAAACTTGAACCACCCCATGATCATTCCGACCGGCAGAGCAATTATCAGACCACCTGCCATGCCAATGGCGAAATGTAGAGAGCTTACCGGCAGATCCTCTGTGAAAATCGACCACCAATTTTCCAGAAAGGCCGAAACAACCTGAATAAAACTGGGCAAAGTCAATTGGTCATTGACCAGAAAGGCAGCAGCCTGCCAGATCACAATCAATCCAAAAATGGAAATGGCGGAAATGCCCTGATTTCTCAGGACATTTATGGTCCTACTGACTTTTTTCTGCACCTTTCGCCCTCTCGTAAAGACTGGTATCAAAGAGATCCTTCTCAGTCAGCTCCCTCTTCGTATACTTCATCTCGTAGTCGACTTTCGCATACTCGACGGTCGAAGGTATCTGAACATTAGGATCGCTGACCCACCTGCCATCCCAGTTCTTTATGGAATGCTCAATTTCCGTGAGGTTCGCTTTGGTCTTCTTGGCATATATCTGGGCGGCCTCTTCGGGATGTGCATTGATGTAGTCGGTCGCTTTGATATGAGTCTTGATGATCTGCACAACCAAATCCGGCTGCTCTTTGATCAGCTTGTCCGTGACCACCAGGCTGCAACAGGCATGGTTCGGCCACATCTCGCCTGAAGCTACTGCATGTTTGCCCTTGCCTTTCAGCTCAATTATGGATGGCGCAGGATGCGGCAGGAAGACACCATCTATCTTGCCGGCGGACAGAGCACTGATAGCAGGCCCCGGATCCATGGCTTTAATATCGACCTTTGAAACTTCCACCCCATTTTCCATGAGCCATTTCTTCATGACTGTGTCCTGAATTGATCCGGGTGGGAATGTGCCAATGGATAGGCCTGCTAGCGAAGCGGGTCCATTGTATACCTGATCAGGCTTGAGAACCAAGTCCGAGCCGTTGATGTTGACGGCGGCCACAATCTTGGCAGGCAGTCCTGCCGATATGGCGGAAATTGGCGGCGCGGTTCCCACATAAGCCATGTCCAGCTCACCGGCCACCATGGCTTGCATCTCCGGAACTCCTGTGGGAAACTCAAACTCCTTGATCTCAGTTATGCCGAAAGGCCGCAAGTCTTCAGCCCACCAGCCCTTTTCGGAAGCAACCATCTCTGCGATCTGATGGGTACTGGGCTGGTACCCGATGTGTAGAGTAGTAATCTTGCCGGGCATCTTCTCTTCGAGGGAGACATTCCCCTTCTCAGTGGAGACGGCCTCTTTCTTCTCGGGAGCCGAGATGCAGCCAAGCGACATTACTACCACAGCCGCCAGGATGGCCATAATTATGAATTTCTTCAAATGCAATCACCTGAGTTGCAACTTTGCCAAACCCCAGAGAACGATCGGTATAAATCAGTTTCCAGCCACATATCATTATTTTCACATAATGGATAATGATCGGATACAATCCTACAATAGTATTAATAGAAAGCAGACGAAGAGCTAAAAGAGGCTACAGCTAATTAATTAAGGCGGCGTGTTGCAATGGTAGGGTCATATTCGGAAATTTTGAAAAAGGTCGAGCGCAAAGAGGCAGTGGTCATGACCGCTCAGGATGTCTCTATGCTGGTAGAGTCGGGCGAATCGTCCCGGCTCTCCGAGGTCGACATTGTCACATCGGCCACCCGCGCAGTGATGAGCGGCACCTACGCAGTCCTCTCCTTTCCCGTGTCCGGGCCGGCATCGTTTCTCCGGGCCAGGAGGGTATGGATCAACGGCATAGCCGCACAGGTGGGACCCTGTCCCAACGAGAACCTGGGGATCCTGGATTTGATGGTCCTGGGCACGGCCCATAGCCAGAGTCAGGCCCAATTATGGAGGAGGCCATCTCTTTCGCGATTTGGTGGAGAGAAAAAAGGTTCACGTCGATGTGGAGACTGATGACGGACGGGCACTGCAGGCCGATGTCGGACTGGATGATATGCCCTTTGCAAGGCTTTTCGGATCGCGCCATGCCTTCAAAAATTACTCGGCCTTTGTCAATGCCGGAAAAGAACCGGTCAACACCATATTCCACTCCCGCTGCTTTGCTCCCGGCAGTGAAGAGGCGACGTTCTCCGGCTGCGGGCAGATTAACCCCTTAAAAAATGATCCGCTTCTGGAGAGCATCGGCGTTGGGACTCGCATTCTCATGAACGGAGCTGAAGGGTTTGTCCTGGGCACAGGCACCCGCAGCAGCAAAGAGCGGCCCAATCTCTCCGGCTTTGCCGATATGCACCAGATGAATGCAGAGTTCATGGGCGGCTTTGTAACCTCCGCCGGCCCGGAGTGCATCTGCTCTTGGGCTGTGCCCATACCCGTTATCAGCAAGACTATTTTAGCAGAGATTGCCCGGCCCGACCGGGGCATTGCTTTGCCCGTAAACGATGTCAAAAGCAGGACGGTCATCGGCCTGGCCGACTACGGCGATGTCTGGACGGATGTAGATCTGGGGGTGAAGTTTGAACCCGAGAACTGCACAGGATGCTCTCCTTGCCAGGCAGAAGCGGCGTGCCCCATGCGGGCGATAGAGAGCGACGCTGACGGAGTCCGGCGCAGCGAGGCGTTATGCTTTCATTGCGGCCTGTGCGCCACTGTATGCCCATCTGCGGTCTTTTCGTGCCGCCTGGGGGCCATCCGGCTGCGGACAACAGCAGGCATCGCCCGGACTGTGCCGGTGGTGCTGCGCCAATCGGACCGGCTGCGGGCCCTGAGGCTGGCAGAGGATCTGAAGAACAGGATCTTAAACGGCTCTTTCAAGATGGCAGAACCGATTGAACGCATCGGATAAACCTCTCGATGATCTCTTCCGGCGAGAGACTGATGATGGGCACACTGGCATTGCCCGCCTCTACCTTTGCTATTACTACTCCCGTGACCAGGAGTGCTTCGGCCAGATCCTCCTCCCGCTCAACTGCCCGAACGTCCTTGACTCCGGCTGCCTTCGCCAGGGCGAAAAGGTCTGTGCCAAGGTGAGTGCAGGTGGGCTGCGAACCTGTGGAGCCGTAGCAGCAGTTGTCCAGGACCACCAGCTGATAATTCTGGGGCGCATGATGGGCAATGGTGGCCAGCGTTCCCAGGTTCATGAGCACCGAGCCGTCCCCGTCCAGGACCATCACCTTTCTCTCCGGCTGCGCCAGGGCCAGGCCCAGGCCGATGGAAGAGGCGAGACCCATGGAACCTAGCATGTAGAAGTTTTCCGGGCGATCCCTAACCGAGAAAAGCTCCCGGCTGGGATAGCCGATGTTAGAGATCAGCAGAGCCTTCTGGGCAGCAGCCGCCTCTGCCGCCAGGGCTATGGCCTCGATGCGCTTCATCTCCTCCTCCAAAAATCCAAATCAAAAAGCACAGCCACAGGCCTGCGGGCCGCGCAGGCGCCGCTCCAGGCCGCTGCCACCGTCTCCTCCGCCTCTGCCGGGCTGGGCTCAAAATGAGAAATGGCCATGGCTTCGAGCAGGGGCACGGTGAGCCGGCCCATGGGCACCTGGCCGATAACTGGCTCGCCCTTAACCCCGCGATGGCTGATGATCATGAGCAGAGGAATGCCGTAGAGCATATCCAGCGAGGCCAGAGCATTGATGCTGTTTCCCAGGCCCGAGTTTTGCATGAGCAATGCAGGCCTTCGGCCCCCCATCCAGGCACCGGCGCATATTCCTACGCCCTCCTCCTCGCGAGTTACTGGCAGGTGGATGATCTCCGGGTCGCCGCCGACCAGAGCGAGCAGCTCTTGCAGGTTGACGCAGGGAACAGATGCCGCGAAGTTGATGCCGGCGCGCTTCATGCCCCGATAGACGGCGAGGCTGGGATTCATTTGTATTCCCTTTATTCTGCCAGGGCAAAAAACTTTCTGCAAAACAAATTGATCGCAATACCCCACTTAGAAGTTTTATGCATCTTTTGATATTTTATAACTTAACAATAAAAGTTAAATCCTTAAAATAACTCAGTACTTAAAATAGGTATATTAAAAATTTATTTAGGGTGATATGAATGTCATTTACTCTGATCAAAGGCACCTTCCACGTGATTGGCTACAGCCCTGATGGTGATTCCATCCGATTCAAGGCTAAAGACGCGGCTCTCTGGAAGAAGCTCTCCGGCCCGGCTGTGGAGATGAATGCTCGCGGACACGCGCAACTACGCATTGAGGCAATCGATGCTCTGGAAACACACTATCAGGGCGCCTGCCAGCCAGAGAAGCCTGCAAGGGCGGCAGCTCGCTACCTTCTCTCCCAACTGGGGATCAATGAGGTCGTCTGGAATGAGACGCATAGCAGTGTGGTCAAGGCCCAGGATGGGACGGACGGGTACATCCTGGCCCGCAGCACAGAGAGCAACCGCCGCCCGGTAGCCTTTGTCTTCGCGGGTGAAACTGAAGAGAAAGACGGAGCAGAGATCATGCTGGATGAGTCGATTCTCAAAGAGAGCTACAACTATCGGCTCCTTACCCATGGTCTGGCCTATCCCATGTACTACAACGGCCTCTTCTCTGATCTGCGCCTTCCTCTGACTGAGGCAGTTACATCCGCCCGAGCGGACGGGAAGGGACTGTGGCCATACGACCGGACTACAAAAGGGTTCTCCGTATCCAGCCTGAAGACGATTACGGAAGAAGTAGCCATCCTGCCCAAACTCTTCCGCCGCATTGTGGACTACATGGGGGAAGGCGGCAAGATCGATGGCTTCAAAGAGCATCTTCAAAAAGGGTGCGAGCCCCTGGTCAGGATAAAGCAGGTCCACTTCACCAGGCTCGATGCCATTGTTGATGTGCGGGGAGACAAGGTGAGGCTGGCCGAGGCTCCGGAGAATCTGATATTCATGGATAAGGTGCTGTGCAAGAAGAACGGATCCACTTAAGTTATTTATTCTCAGAAGAACAAAATATACTTATGCCCATCCTTCGAGAAGATAAGGACCTGCAAGAGGCCCTGACAAGCTGTCGCACCATCTGCGTGGTCGGCATCTCCCCGGATCCCTACAAGCCCAGTTACTTCGTCTCCGATGTCCTGCAAAGCCGCGGCTTCAAGCTCTATCTCGTCAACCCCAATTATGCCGGCAGGACCATTCTGGGTGAGACGGTCTACTCCTGCATGCAGGACATACCGGATGATATCGATATTGTGGATGTATTCCGGCGGCCCTCAGCCGTGCCGGCTCTGGCTGAAGAGGCCAAGCAAAAGGGCTTTCGGGTCTTCTGGATGCAGCCGGGCACAGAAAGCCCGGAGGCCATAAAGAAGCTGGATAAAGAAGGATATCGCGTGGTAGCAGGAAGATGCACCAAAATAGAATCCAACCGGTTGCTCTGATTTTTATAATTTTAGATCATATTTTTATAAGGAAGCAATAATCCTTGACGTCCAGAACCCTGTTTAGTATTGTCTCCAATGACCTACACAGCTTCTCACGGCGTTGTTGATCGGTGTTGATATCCGGCTGGTGGAAGATGTAGACCAGAGCAGTACTGAGAAACTCAACCGTTTCTGTGGGATTTTCGATATTGAAACGACCCCGGGAGTTTCCTTTGGCCACAAGCTCGGATAAGATGGGAACTATTCGCTCCACAGTTGCCTTTTCCAGCTTGGCATGCATTACAGCATTTATGTCCTGATGCAGAAAGTCAATGAAGTCACTACGCTGAGATACGAACCCAAGAATTCCATTAATTGCAGCATTAAGCCGGGTTGCCTCATCGATCCCATCATCCTGAACAAGCTGGATTACATTTTGCTCCAGGACGGTAATGCTCTTCCCCACAACTGCTTCCAATATCTCTTCTTTAGAGCGAAAGTAGTAGTAAACAGTTCCCTGGGCGATATTGAGCTCCTTGACAATGTCGCTAATTGCTGTATGCTCATATCCCTTTTCCATGAAGAGACGCTCAGCCGTATCGATCAATTCCCGTCTCCTCTCTTCAGGGCCTTTCGTAATTCTTTTCATCTTTCTCAGTACTCTATCCAGTACCAGCAATTTCTCGTTCATCTCTTGCAGGCACCACCAACACCGGCACAGGAGAGTGACGCACTACTCTTTCTGCTACGCTGCCCAGGAGAAGCCTTGTGAGGACGCCCCTTCCGACACTGCCCAGCACTACCAGGTCGAATCCAGGTTCGCGGCAAAGCTTGAGCAGCTCCTCGCCCGGATCGCCCTCCACGACAACTCTTTCATAGGCCACGTTTGCATCACGGGCCATATCCCCAATCTCCTCCAACGCCTCGCCGCCTTCCTTTAACATCAGTTCCATCAGATTGTCCTTGATGCCGGGCATTGCCGCATAGCCGGGAAGCTGAGCCAGTCTATGCACATCTAAAACGTAGACCGCCGTTAATGAGGCCCCGGAAGCCTTCCCGATGGAAACGGCCATATTCGCAGCACGCATGCTAGTCTCCGATCCATCCGTGGCTATCAATATCTTTTTCAGCATATGTGTCATACCTCGCCAATAATTTTAAGCTCCTTTTTCTCCTGCTCACTGAGCAGGCAGCCGCAAGAGCCTTCTTTGGCCATGGCGCAGTTGCATGGTTCGATATGAATGGTAACAGTAGTACCAGGATAGTGCTGTTTGATAGAACAGGTTATCATGTCGGTAATACGATGTGATTCGTCCACGGACATTGATGCATCGACCCGGATGTGAAACTCCACGAAACGACTGGGACCTGCTTTTCGCGTACGCAGGCGATGAAATCCCCGAATGGTTGGAGCAAAAGCCTTGATGTGCCTGCGTATATCATCCACCTCTTCAGGAGGAAGGCCCACATCCACCAGGTCGCGGGCCGATTCGACCGTCAGATGATAGGCCGCTCTTATGATCAGCAAAGCGACTCCTATCGCAACCGCCGGGTCCACCCATCGCAGATCCGTTCCGGGAAAAAAGAGCCCTCCTGCAAAGATGACGGCCAGACCGCCGAAAACACCAAGCGAGGTGTAAGTATCTGTTCGCAAATGCCATGCGTCCGCCATCAGCGCAATAGAGTCAGTCTCTTTGCCTACCAAAAAAAGATTCTTGGAAACAATAATATTTGCCATGACGGAAATCAGCATCACGACAACTCCAAGCCATGCATCATTCAGAGGCTCGGGATTTTGGAGCTTTTTTACGGCCTCGAAGATGATCCATCCTGCTGCAAGGAAGATGAGCAAAGCTTCAATGGTTCCGGAGATATTCTCAACCTTGCCGTGCCCAAAGGGATGGTCCTCGTCCGCCGGTTTGCTGGATTTTCTCACCGCAAAAAATGCAATGACGGCCGCCAGCAGGTCCACTCCGGAATGAATGGCTTCAGATATCACAGAGACCGATCCGATCATAGCTCCAACAACAAGTTTGAGAACCACCAGGCCGGCATTAGAGATTACGGAAAGCAGAGCCGCATTTGACTTTCGCTTATTTCGTTTTGCATCATCGATTTCCATAATTCGTTCCCTTAAGTTATGACTGACTGTCAGTCATCGTATTGGTATTTATTGGTTCTGCCTGGTGCAGGAGGCACAGAGCTTAGACCAGAGACACAAAAAAAGGAGTGGCGATTCACTTAGTCTCTTCGCCACAATAATAGAGCCGCAGCTAACGTGGCCAGTATGCCTAAAGCGGCCTCAAAACCCGGTTGCTGTTTAATCTTTTCGCTTGCCTGCCTCTTCAGCTCTTCTGTAGCCTTCTGTTGAAGCTGCTCTGATGATAGGTTCAGATCCATCTGGTTGATTTTTGCTATTGCTTGCGCCGTCAAATTATCTTTAGTGGCATTGAGATCCTGGGCGATATGCTCTTTTGTGAGATTTCCTTCCAGAACGTGTTTTGCAGCTTTCTCCTGAAGCTGTTGTCCGGCAGTATTCACCTGTTCCTGGAGTGAACTGGCAACAGCTTCAAAGGGATTTTGGGCCGCTGCAATTGAGATCACTGCTAAAAGATACGCCATTAGAATCAAATGTAAAATCTTCATGCCTCTTATCACCTATTGTTCAAGCTTTTTTTTCAATACCCTTAAATAACTATTGTTAACCTAAAAAGGCTTTCGCTTCATATTAAAATATTCGCATCAGCAAAAGCTAAATAGCCAGGCCGGCAGTACCTCATTCGATGTTCTCCGGCTGGGATGAATACAACCTCATAAACAAGCAACTCGCCGAATTGGTGAGAAGCCTGCCAAATTCTCCCCTGGGAGAGATAATCAGCTATGTGCTCTCCTCTTCAGGAAAGAGAGTTCGGCCCCTTATTTTGATCTTCTCCGCAAAGGCAATGGGTGGCAACGCGCCCTCCGCCGTGAACGCTGCTTTAGCCATTGAGCTGGTGCACGCCGCCTCACTGGTGCATGACGACATTCTCGACCAGGGTTTAGAGAGAAGAGGCTCACAAAGCGCGTTGCAGCGTTTTGGTCCGGAAGCTTCTCTTCTCGCCGGGGACTGGCTCATCTCTCGATCCATAGAGCTAATATCCCATTATAGTCAGCCGGTAATCAGCACTTTTGCCTCCGCCTGCATGGATATGTCAGAAGGAGAACTGATGGATCTGTCTTCCGCCTCTTCCCCGGACGATTACTACCAATGCATCTCTAAGAAAACCGCGTCACTCTTTTCCGCATCCGCCAAGATGGGCGGACTCATAGCCGGAGCCAATGAGGTGGATGTGGCCGGGTTGGAGAGTTATGGGATGCACCTGGGTCTGGGCTATCAGGTACTCGACGACCTGGAGGAATTCCTGGGGCTGGATCAGGGAAAATCGTCCCAGAAGATTTCGGTTACCCTTCCTATAATCTACCGCAACAAGTATCCGGAAGATGTAGTAAGGCAGAATTGTATTAAGGTCATTGACGAGCACAGCAGCCTCGCAAAAAAAGCTCTTTTTCTATCAACAGGACGCGATGATATGTTATCCCGCCTGGAGAGCATCGTGGATGAGATGACGCGCCGGGGATTAGAGAGATGCAGATCGCAAAAAAGCCTCTGCTGAAAATTGATGCCTTCCCGGAAGGAAGTGGCATCAGGCTCAGTGCTCGGGGCGCACTCGCACCCCTGGCAAGACCCGTCATGGACAGGATCAATAAGATATTCATTGATGAGAAGCCCATCTGCCCCGGACCGGATAAGTTCATCTTCTCCACCTGGATTCCACCAGCGCCAAGCCTGGCATTCGATCGCATGCTGTCTGCTCAGATAGGAGCCATGACAAGGCGACCTGTGCCCGATCAGTTTTCCATAGCAGTCATGCGGGCCTGTCCCAATGACTGCATCCACTGCAGCGCCCCCTCCCGCCAGGGAGAGATACTGGAGAGCGACATTGTGAAAGGAACAATCTCCCAGGCTCTGGATATGGGTTCCTACCTCATAACTTTTGACGGGGGCGAGCCCATGCTGAGAAAAGATCTGCCCGATCTGGTCGCCTCCGTGGGAGAGCGGGCCATTGCCACAACATTCACCAGTGGCTACCATCTCACGGCCAATAGAGCGAAGCAGCTTAAGCAGGCCGGGCTTTATGCCGTACGAATCAGCATCGACAGTCCCTTCGAAAATGAGCATGACCGGGTGCGGGGCCGCAGCGGTGCTTATCGCGATGCGCTTGACGGCGTCAAGAACGCGCTGGAAGCAGGCCTCCTGGTCGACCTCTTCATGGTGACTTCCCCCCACAACATCGACCACCTGGAGGATGCCTTTTCTCTGGCCACAGACCTGGGCGTGCATGAGCTCTCCTTTTACGAGATCGTGGCCGTGGGCCGCTGGGCATCGCATGTGGATGAGGTGCTGACATCAGATGATGTCCTGCGCCTGGAGCGCTTCCACAAAGAGAAGAACCGGTCCACGGGACCCAGGGTCTCGGCTCTGCCCTACCTGCTCGGCCCGGAGATGTTCGGATGCTTTGCCGGGCGAAGATGGATTCACGTGGACGGCGCAGGCGAGGCCCTGCCCTGCGCTTACATGCCGCTATCCTTTGGGAATATTAAAGAGAAGAGCCTGAAGGAGATCTGGAAGGAGATGACCCGCTATCAATGGTTCCAGGGAAGGTGCTCCTGCCAGATGAGAGATCACGAATTCAGAGAAGCACACGCTGGAGAGGTAGCTGCTTAAAATAATTAAGATAATTCATTTAATGTAAGATTTTAAAAATTGGTTGGTAAAAAGCAATGATTGGCAGAAAGCGTTAGATTTTTGAGTTCAGGAAGCGTTCCACTTCCCCAGAATTCTTATCTCTTGCTCTTTTTGTCATTCGATTCAAACTCCCAACGCCAGCCTCAGCGTATTTCGCACCGCCGGCGCCAGGCCCAGGGTGATCAAGGTCAGTTTGGTAAGATTTCGCAGGGATGGCTCCTGCATGGATTTGTCGATCATGTAGAGCACGGGCAATAGGATCGCCAGCTTGAGAGGAAACATGATCGCCGCCGACCCGGTCAGATTAATAAGAAAAGTGGGAACGACGTGCTTTTCGTAGTAGGAGAACCAGTCCACACCAAAGTATGTTGAGCTGGCATCCAGCATATGGGCGTAGATGATCATTTGATTGAATCTCTCCTCCAAAAACTTCAGAGCGGACAGCTGGCGCCCGCATAAGAGAACGCCGCCCGCGAGGCTCGAGCCCAGCAGGAAGACTGCGGCTATGACCCAGGTGTTCTTGAATCCCAGCGTGGAAAGAACGGCTAAATTGAGACCGGTCCACAGAAAGCCGATGGCTGCATATTTTGCATGAAACTTCTCGCCCCAGATCCTTCTGGTGATGATCAGACAGGCTGTCGTGATAAGAAAGACCAGGAAAAAAATAAGCGGCGTGATTAAGAGATATCTCCAGGGCGCAGCGACCAGATCGGCGTCCTCTATCACCCGTAAGCTCGAACCAGCCAGGACGTACGGCAGGGTAGAGAGCAGCAGCTGTTCATCCATTAAAAGGTGCCAGCGGCCAAGCAGTTTTAACAGGCCAATTATGGCCAGTCCCAGGATTATCGCCCAGGTGATGGTATCCACGGGATTATAGCTGGTATCGTAGATTATGGGGTCGATGTAGTATTTTTGGACAAAGGCGGCAAGGCCGGCAAGGTCAATCACACCAAATGCTTGTACGGCCCCATATTTCTTGTTTCCTAAAGTTCAATGGGGCGGCGGAAAGTATTTATATTGCAGAAGTAAAAAGCATAATGTCCGTTTTCTGATTTTAGTTGAGGTAATTAGATGGTCGAGGTGTTCAAAGGTACAACTACGGTAGGTGTACTCTGCGATGGGGGTGTAGTCCTTGCATCGGAGAGCCGTGCTACCATGGGCAGCTTCATAGCCAGCAGCAGCGCCAAAAAGATTTATCAGGTCGATGACCTGGTGGGTCTCACTACGGCAGGTGCGGTAGGAGATGCTCAATCACTGGTCAGAATGGTTCAGGTGGAGGCAAGGCTCTACAAGATGCAAAGGGGCGAGGGCATGACAGTTAAAGCTGTAACATCCATGCTGGCCAATATACTCTCTTCTCGACGCTACTATCCCTTCATGGTGCAGCTTGTCATGGGCGGAGTAGACAGATACGGCCCCAAGATCTATTCGCTTGATGCATTGGGCGGGCAGATCGAAGAGCGCAAGGTTGTGGCCACCGGTTCGGGATCTCCCATAGCCTACGGCGTGCTGGAAGCCATGTACAAGCCCGGCATAAGCATTGAAGATGGAACAGTGCTGGCAGCCAGGGCAATTCATAATGCCATGAAACGCGATTCCGCTTCAGGCGACAAAATCGAGCTCGTAAGAATCACAGATAAATACCAGGAGGTAGGCGAGCCGGAGTTTTCAGAGATTATGAATCTCCTCTGATCTTTTTTGGATGTGTTCTATTGTCAGTAGAAGAAGTACTTTTTGAGCTCAAACGCAAGGTGCAGAGCAAGCTGCCACCGGACATCAATGTCACGGGGCTTGAATTCGAGGGTCCAGAGCTGGTCATTTATACCGATGACCCCAAAAAGCTGGCGGACGATGGCGATATCATACGTAACCTGGCCAAGGAGCTGAGGAAACGCGTGGTCGTGCGTCCAGACCTGAAGGTATTGGCAGAACCAGAGGTCTCCATAACCAAGATTCAGGAAGTTGTGCCCAAGGAAGCGATTCTCACCAACTATTACTTTGACGGCGAGACCGGAGAAGTGCAGATCGAGGCGGAAAAGCCGGGCCTGGTTATAGGTCGCCATGGCGCAACCCTGCGCGAGATAACAAAGCTGATCGGCTGGACGCCCAAAGTGGTCCGAACTCCACCGGTTCGCTCAACTACCATTGCCAACATCAAAGATTATCTGCGCAGTGTTCAGACGGAGCGAAAGGCCATCCTGCGCACGGTGGGCCGCAAGATACACAGAGATATAGCTTCCAAGGATCAGTGGGTTCGAATCACCACACTGGGAGGATGTCGCGAGGTAGGAAGAAGCTGCATGCTCCTCTCCACACCCGAGTCGCGCATCATCATCGACTGCGGCGTAAACGTGGGATCGGACGACTCAGCTACGCCCTATCTCTATGTGCCCGAGGTCTATCCGCTCAATCAGATCGATGCCGTGGTCTTGACGCATGCTCACCTGGACCATGCCGGTCTTGTTCCCATGCTCTACAAATACGGCTACGAAGGACCTATTTATTGCACCCCGCCCACCAGAGATTTGGCTGTGCTTTTGCAGCTCGATTATATTGAGATCGCCGGACGCGAGGGAAAGAGGCTGCCATACGACTCCACAATGGTTCGCGAAGCCCTCAAGCATACCATCACCCTCAATTATGGAGATGTAACCGACATTGCGCCCGACACTAAATTGACAATGCACAATGCTGGCCACATCCTGGGCTCCTCCATAGCCCACTTTCACATTGGAGATGGCCTTTACAATGTAGCCTTTACCGGAGACCAAAAATTCGAACGAACCAGGCTCTTCGATCCGGCAGTATGCAATTTCCCTAGATTGGAAACCCTGGTAACAGAGGCCACCTACGGTGGGACCAACAGCATCCAACCCTCCCGCAAGGAAGCCGAAGTCACCTTGATAAATGTTGTCAAGGAAACCATTAGCAAGGGCGGCAAAGTCATCATTCCCGCATTCTCTGTGGGCCGAAGCCAAGAGGTTATGGTTGTCCTGGAAGAAGCCATCAGAAAGAAGGTCATAGATGAGGTGCCGGTCTGTCTGGACGGAATGATCTACGAGGCGACCGCTATTCATACCACATATCCCGAGTACCTCAATAACGACCTCCGAGATCTCATATTCCACAAAGGAATCAATCCCTTCCTATCCCCGTGTTTTGTGAAGGTGGAAAGCCCCAAGCAGAGAACGGAGATAATCGAAGGTCCGCCCTGCGTGATACTGGCGACAAGCGGCATGCTCAACGGTGGGCCGGTCCTGGAGTATCTCAAGCGTCTGGGCCCGGATGAGAGGAATACACTGGTAATTGTAGGATACCAGGCAGAGGGAACTTTAGGAAGGCGCATCCAGAAAGGATGGAAGGAATTGCCCCTCTCCGCGGAAGGTAAGACCCAAACGGTGAAGATCAACCTTGAGGTAACCACGGTGGACGGATTTTCCGGGCATTCCGATCGCCAACAGCTCATGGAATACATGCGGCGCATCTATCCCAAGCCTGGCCGGGTTCTCACCAACCACGGCGAAGAGGGTAACTGCCTCGATTTGGCCAGCTCTATTTACAAGAGGTACAGGATACCGACAATGGCGCCCATGAATTTGGAGACGGTAAGGCTGATTTGAAGAATGCAACGATCTTCAATAAGCTTTATCAAATTAAAGGGATAATAGCAATGCGAGGTTCTTTGTGACGGGAAAGAGAACGCGGATCATCAATGATCCATCAGATCTGGTCCCATTGTTGCAGGCCTTCGGCTCCGACGTCCACAAGAAGATCTTTGACGAATTGAGTCGAGAATGGCATACTGAGCGTGAGCTGGAAACGCTTATCGGCGACGAAACAAGCGTTCACAGAAGCGTGGCACTACTGCGCAAGAGCGGCCTCATCGAGACCAAGTGGAGGGTGCCAGAACCAGGAGCGAGTCCCGAGAAAGAGTATCATTCCACGTACTCTCGAGTGCAGGCCAACTTCGGGGCTACTATGGAGGATCTCAGTGAGCTGATCAGCCTCACCTTCATGTCCGACGAGGAGCTGCGTACAGTAATCGAGAAATTGCAAATAATGGTCAATGGCGGTAATAATAGTCTATCCAACCTTTCTCGAGAGCTGGGACTCAGCCAGATATTTATTCGCGGCGTTGCCAAGAGAGCGGAGGGCCTGGCAGTGAGGGGCCAGCGCATTGAGCCTTACGTAGAGGACTTTTAAAATGGTGAATGTGCTACAGAGCAAGCGGGAAAGCTCTCGGTTTCAGATTCTTGTGGAGATCGCCGCCCATCAGCCTAACCTCCGGCAAAAAGAGGTTGCAGGGAGTCTAGGTGTAACTCCTCAGGCCATATCCGAGTACATCAAGGAACTAGTAGCCGATGGGCTGGTGACCACAGACGGACGGATGCGCTATCGCATCACAAAAGAAGGCGTGGAGTGGCTGCTGGAGAGTGCAGCCGAGCTGAAGCGCTATGCAAGAGTGGTGATGGAAGAGATCATCAGCCACGTCTCTGTCTGGACGGCCATCGCTGAGGCTGATCTGGTGGATGGCGAGCGGGTATCCCTGGAGATGCGTGGCGGTCTACTCTATGCCAATAAAAAAGAAGGGATAGAAGCGAGCGGAGTGGTCATTGCCGGCACGCTGTCCGGAGAGGATGTGGGTGTATCAGACCTGCGGGGATTGATAAGCCTTGAAGAAGGAAGGATTATTCTCTGCAAGGTGCCGCGAGTGCAAAATGGAGGCTCCTGCAAGGTCGATTTGCAGGCACTGCGTCGTCAGCTCGCCAGAGTAACGAATGTTGGTTGCCTTGGTATCGAAGCATTGGTGGCGCTTCGCAAAGTGGGGCGCGAGCCGGACATCATCTTCGGGGCCAAAGAGTTCGCGGTAGAGGCGGCATATCACGGCATCAGCTCGGTGATCGTCAGTGTGGATGAACAGATTCCAGGGCTTCTCACGCGCCTGGAGTCAGAAGGCCTGAAGTACGAGCTTGTCGATCTTACTTTGGGATAAATATTTTTAAGAATGACTTTTCAAGTTCTGGCTCAGGCGGACCGGTCCCGCATTCTTCTGCTGCCTCAGAGTGGCAGCAAGGTTCTTTTTGAGGGATATCTGCGTTTAAAGGATCTGCCACAGGGACCAAGAGTGTTCAAATTCCTGGTGAAAAAGGATGAAGAGGCAGAGAAATTTCTTCCACCCGAGGACGCTTTGCGAATGCTGCGCAAAGCTGATGCCATCTATCTTGCCCGTGGCGATGCTTCTATGGAAAAGAAGTTCGTCGAGCTCTTGGCGTCCTATCAGCTAGGTTACAGGTTCGTGCAGGTCTGCAATCATTGCCTCGGCCAGAGAAGAGTCACTTACGTTGAGCAAGATGCCATAACTTACAAGGGCAGGCGCATCTGCGAGAACTGTGCGGCTGCCGAGCTGCTTCGTGAGGCCGATTTCCGCGGCCTGGGCCGTGCTGCCAAGGCTCATCTGGCCAGAATCTTGAAGACGCGACGTTGCTTGGACGACGTTGTGGGACTGCTCTCGTTGCAGAGACTGGAGCCGGAGCTGACCCGCTTTGACACGATTCCAGCCAGCAAAGAGGAGCCCACGTTGCCCCTGGAGTCCATCGCCCTGCCCAGGGACCTCATGCTGCTGCTGCAGCGCAGGCTGACCAGGCTTTTGCCCGTACAATCCAGGTCGGTGAAGGCGGGCCTCTTAGAAGGACGAAATCAGCTTGTCGTCTCGGCCACAGCCACGGGCAAGAGCCTCATCGGTGAGATGGCCGGAGTCAAGAATCTGCTTGAGAATAGGGGAAAGCTGCTCTTTTTGGTGCCGCTCGTGGCGTTGGCCAATCAGAAGTTCGATCAGCTCAGCGCCTACCGGGAGTTGGGCTTTCAAACATCCATCCGGGTAGGCGTAAGCCGCATCCGTTTGGGAAAGGGGCGCAATGTTCCCCAGAGCCTGAACGCAGACATCATTTCCGGAACTTACGAGGGCATAGACCAGGTGATTCGCACCAAGAAGAGCCTGGGGCGCGTGGGCACGGTCGTCATTGACGAGGTGCACATGCTAGAGGACGCCGAGCGCGGCCACAGGCTGGCAGGCATGATCGCCCGGCTGAAGAATGCCGCCCCCAAAGCCCAGTTCATCTTCCTCTCCGCTACAGTAGGCAATCCCGCAGCGCTCGCCAAGCGCCTGGGCGCGACGCTGGTCGAGTATTCACTACGACCGGTGCCCATCGAGCGGCACCTTATCTTCACCTCCGGGCCGGAGAAGCGCAAGCTTCTGCGGGAGCTTTCCAAGGAGGCACAGGCCCTGACTTCGTCTACGGGCTATCGTGGTCAGACCATCATATTCACCAATTCCAGGAAGAACTGCTACAATCTGGCCGATGCCATTCCCGGCGCTGCTGCATACCATGCGGGCCTGCAGTACCCGGAGAGAAAGAAGGTCGAGGAGCTGTTCGGCCAGGGCAAGATTCACACCGTGGTCACCACGGCCGCTCTGGCGGCAGGTGTGGACTTTCCCGCCTCGCAGGTGGTCTTCGAATCTTTGGCCATGGGCATTGAGTGGCTGAATGTGCACGAGTTCAACCAGATGCTGGGGCGCGCCGGCAGGCCGGGCTATCATGACAAGGGCCTGGTCTACATTCTGGCCGAGCCGGGCCGGCGTTTCTCTTCCGGGCGGAGCGAATCGGAAGACGAAATGGCCCTGGCTCTGCTAAACGGCCAGATGGAGGACGTGGCACCGGAGTTTTCCGAGGCGCAGCAGCAAGAGGAGGTACTGGCCAATGCCGTAGCCGCCCGATCACGAGAAGAGCTGGAGCGGCTGCATGCCCTTACCGTGGGCCTGGACGACCTGAACAGCGCTCTTGCTGCGCTGGAGAAGGCGGGGCTGGTGAAGGGGATCGTGCCCACCCGTTTAGGCGAAGCGGCGGCGGCCCATTTCCTGGCCCCGGAGCAGGTAGCCACCATTGTCAAGCTTCTGGGCAAGGGCAAGAGCCCCCTGGAGGTGGCGGTGGCGCTGGAGAGCTTTGAGGCCCTTTACCTCAAATTCGCAGAACGCATCTCCATCAAATTGCACATGCAGATCTCCCAGAGGGCCTTGCATGGCTCTTTCTTGGATCTGCTTTCCAGCTCCGACCTGCGAGAGCTGGATAACAAACTGCAGAGGTACTGCATGGACTTCTCCCGGGACTTTTTGCGCTGCACCTGCAAAGAGTCGCCCTACTGCGGCTGTGTTCAGAAAAGCATATCGCTGCGCATCCTGGATCTGCGGGCAGAAGGCAAGAGCCCGGATGGGATCATAGAATACTTCTCAGACCGGTACGGCATGTACGCTTACCAGGGTGACCTCATCAACTGGCTGGACCAGATGGTGCGCTACCTGGAGGCCATCGAGTCGGTGGCGCGGGTACTGGGCAAGGAGGCGGCGGCGAAGGAGGCGGGGGAGAGGAAGAAGAGGGTGGAGGGGGAATGACTTGGGCGAAACATATTCCTAAAAAAATTGTAATAATAGCGATAGAGTATTATTAGGAATAAGCTAACTTGCCGTATATGTGTAAAATATTTATTGGCTGGTCTGGGGAAAGAAGTAAACGAGCTGCAAAAGCACTTAGGGACTGGATTCCTACCGTGATTCAGGCAGCAGATCCTTGGATGTCCGAGACTGACATTGATCCCGGGAGCATGTGGGATAAAGATCTTATAAAAGCGTTGGAAAATGCTAAGATAGGAATTCTTTGTATTACATCTGACGATTTAAAATCCGTGTGGATGCATTTTGAGGCTGGAATGCTAGCCAATAGTCTAAAAGACAGCAACTACGTTTGCCCATATCTATTAGGTGTTGAACCTTCTGACATCCAAGGTCCTTTGTCTCATTTTCAAGCAAAAAGGGCAGATAAAGAAAGCACAAGGCAATTATTATATTTAGTCAATGACCTATCTACAAATCCCATCGATAGACCTCGAATCGATTCAATTTTTGAGAGTTTTTGGGGACAACTCGAATCGGACATAATTGAGATTGTCACAAGACCTACAGAAAGTGTTGTCCATCCAAGAGACTCAGCAGATATTCTTAATGAATTATTAGAATTAACTCGTCAGCAATCAAGGACTATATCTGAAATAATAGCCTATAAGAAAGATGACCGATTGAAAATCAGGGCGGAGATAATTATTCAAGCTTTAAAAGAAGATGTATTCAAAGCGGAAAGCCCATTCGCATCTGCTATATCAGGTCTTTCTTTTAATCCCAAGAAGAATATGTTGGAGGACGAGTTGATGAGGATAATTCGTGATTCTGATAATAAACTAATTTGAATAGTAATTGACAATCATTAGATACAAAACAGCATTAAGGACATCCTGCGAGGCTGTGTCGAAATAGACACGTTCAGTCTTCATCTATGGTAGCTGGCATAGCAGATACTGGCCTGAATATCTTCAGGAGGCAATCTTGGAATTAGACCCCTAAATTATGGGATAAGATTTGGAAAAAACAGCATCGAGCGACCGGCTCCCCGCCCGCGGGCCTGGGGCCGCCTGGCCGAAAGGCTGCCACAAGGCAGGCCGCCGTCCACGAGCGCGCGCGAGCGGGCCCGGCCGGGCGTGCGGCAGAGAGCATATTCGACTGCAAGATGCTCAACTGGTCAACCGGAGGCAATTGCAGTCAATAGTTGCGATAGATAGTGCTCCTATCGCCCACATCAATAACGTAGATGACGAGAACCTCATCATTGACGCTCAAAATAACTCGGTAATCTCCAACTCGATATGAGTAAATGGGAACCCCAAATGAACCTTTTAACTTTTTTATATAACGTTTGGGATCGTCAACTCGGGATAGATCTTCAATGGACTCGACGACACGTTTTGCTATTCCCTTGGGTATCTTCTGGAGAGTTTTCCCGGCTCCAGGGGAGTAGAGCACCTGGAACATCAGGATGACTCCAGCATCATCCGAATCTCCTGGCTGGTTAAATATCGACCTTCTTTGAGATCATTCAAAGCCTCAGCGATTTTATCTTTGGTCTCCTGATCCAAAGGCTCTTCCTCAAGGGCAATGCCGGCAATACGATCAATAACGTCGCTGTAACTCTCTTCCGGGTGGAGCTTGAGATGATCCAGCCTATCCTTGACCTTAGGATTTATCTCAACCAGCAATGAAGCAGTTGACATATTACTAACATTCGTCTTCAAGGTTAAAAATGTAGTGAAATTTGTGCAGGAAGACCACGACAGACCGGGAGGATGCTGATCGTCCCTCCTAAATTCCGGCGGCCTTGCTAGCCCAGCGACCGGCCCCCGCCCGCGGGCCTGGGGCCGCCTGGCCAGTCACATCTGGTATCCAATACCTCGGCAATCATCTTCGCAATATAGTCGGCAGACCGCAGTGGTATGCGAAACAGGATGATGCCGCAAGACGGGCGAGGCTTGGAACTGTAAGCCAGTTCTCCGAAGTCTTTGTCAAAGGTAAGCAGAATGCGCCCTTCATCCTCAGCAAGAAGCATGACATCTTCGTCGCAAATACTGGGCGTGCTTTCGGCAATGGCCAGAACATCATGTCCCTTTCTGCGTAACAGTTCGATGGCCAGGAAGGATATATTTTCGTCAGCTAGAAGCCGCATTAAGGCCATCCTGCAAGACTGTGTTGGGATAGATACGTTCAGATTTCATCAAGGAGCTGGCGTAGCAGAGACAGGCCTGAATGTCTTCATGTGTTAATCTTGGGTAGCTCTGGAGTATCTCGGACTCTGTCCAGCCATTGGCCAAAAGGTCGATAACGAATTCCACCGCTAGGCGCGTGCCTTTGATCACAGGTTTTCCCACAAGGATTTTGGGGTCCAGAGATATGCGGTCTTGCCAATTGATCATAGAACCCATTATGCGGACCATTAAGATATATTTTCTGCGGGCAGGAGGGCAAGAGGCCGAAGAAGATCATCAAACACTTCTGCGATAGGTACGGGATGTACGCCTACCAGGGAGAGCTGATCGACTGGCAGGACCTGCACGCACCCGCCCGCGAGCCTGTTGTCGCCTGGACGAGAAGCTGCCCTGGACCGTGCACCGTTTGCGCGTGACTGCACTTGATCAAGTCAGGATGCGATCATTTTTTACATCAGGCAAAGGCAAGAAAGCCTTTGTGCGTCCCTTGTGAGCTTCGTGATCTTTGTGGCGAGATATATGTTTGTTTTATTATAATAGTATATTATCGCGGTAGCAGAAAGCTGCATTGCATATCTTCAGTGCTACCTGACCCACGGTCCCACAGGCCTCCCGCGCCCCCGAGCACGAGCGCGCGAGCGGGCCCAGCCGGGCGGGCCCGGCCCTCTTGCCAGGTACCAGCTGATGCATTTCTCAGCAACCTGTCACGATTTCGAAGAAAATAAAACACAGATGAAAACAATCGGCATCATTGGAGGGATAAGCTGGGGGTCATCAATCGAATACTACCGATTAATGAACGAGATGGTCAACAAAGAGCTTGGTGGACTGCATTCTGCAAAGATCCTGATGTATTCCATTGAATTCGGCAATTTTTCAAATGAGGAACGACTGACGGAAAAAGATAACTGGGACCCTCTGAATAAAACTATGATTGATGCCGCACAAAGACTCAAAAATGGTGGGAGCGGATTTTATTGTAATAGCCACCAATACGATGAACTCACGCGCAGAGGACATTCAAGCAAATGTCAACATCCCTGTTCTCCACATTGCTGATGCGACTGGCGAAAAAGTGAATGAAAGCGAAATAAAAAATGTTGCACTGTTGGATACGAAGTATACCATGGAGCAGGACTTCTATCGGGATAGGTTGGAGAAAAAAATACGGGCTACATGTAATTATCCCCAATGAAACCGAACAAGAATACATCAATTCAGTGATGTAAAGCAAGTACTAGTACCGAATTTTGCATCAAAAACGGACAAGAACATGCATGCTACATATCAATCGAATTTTTTGTCTCAAGGGTACAACAACCATATATATGTCTAACAATTTAGGCTTTACTACCTGCATCTTTTTAAGGTTCTGAGGTTTAGGTCCGGGATAATATCCAGCATAAAAATTCCGAAACATCTCTTTCAGGTTCTGCTTCCCACTTTTTTGGCATCCTTTATCACATATCCAATTATATCCAATTTTCTCACCTAACGATAGATAAAGTCCATGTTCCCGATATCCCAGAACCGCTAATGCTTCTGCACATCATCGCGAATAGCTCATCTTGCTTACCCTGCGGTGGATGGCCAGCTCACGACCGAGCACTCGCACGCTCACTTAGCCATGGCGCTAGGCTAACAGCGAACGGGCGACAGGCTGCGGGCGCTCTACTGCCTACGGCGGTCCTTCGAGATCGATCCCCGGGACCTGTTGACCGTGTACGGCCTCGCCTTCGCCGAACAGGAGCGGGCCGATATTGAGCAGGCAAAGAAGCATTCCCGGAAGGTGCTGGAGATAGAGACGCAGAGGACCTGGGATAATCCAATGAGTCTTGCGTCGGTCCAATTTCATAACCCGTGTTACGGGTCCATAGCAAAAGCGTGTGCGAAATACTTTCAGGACTCTACAAGCAGGATTAATTGACCATATCTAGAACCTGCAAGAGCTACTGACGTTTCCATCTCATAAAATTTAAACCCATTAGAGATTCACGACCCACTTTAGGAAGTGTACCTATAACATTTTCAGGGAAGGTATTTAACCTTCAAGCGAAGAATTGTACCTATGGTCGAGGAAAGTTATAGGGAATTTATGTGCAAGCTTGTATATCCAGGATGCGAATTTGCGGTACGCGCGAAGACTGATGATGAGATCATTGAGCTTGCTCGTATGCATCAGGAAATGGCTCACGGTGTGAAAGAGACATCGCCTGATGTGGGAAAAAAAATCAAGGAACATATCAAGGTAGTGCCGATCAAACCAGGAGATTCAAGGGTAGCAAAGAAAAAATCTCTCCTAGATACTTGCTTCTAGGTCCGAATTAAATCTTTTTCAAGTTCGAGCAACCGCAGAGACTCCTGTCTTGCTTCTATCTGCTCTATCTCTTCAACAAGTGACGCAATTTCTAACCAAAACAAATTGTATATGCATGGCACGCAATCCTCGTTATTGCCAGCAGAATGATTAACGCAACAGGCTTCATGGAGCTAGACCCGTTGGCTGGCCGGGTCGATGACCTCCATCTTACGGGGCATAGCTGTATTTCCCGTCATTACATTCGCTCCACGCATGGCTCGCTCTCATATCCGTAGAGTCACTTACCTGATCAGCGACGATGTGCCACCTACAACTCCTTCTTCACATCGAGCCTCGTCTCCTCTTTAAATAGCTCCATCATTCCAATTGACTTAAGGGACTTCGAGGTCTTTTCTGATAAATTGAGATAAAGCGTTTTAATCTCATTGCCAAATCTGACATCAACTCTCTCCACCCTAGATAGGTCTTGAAGAAGCTCACCTGCCGATTCCCAGCAAGCCTCCTTGCCAGAAACCTGCTTTAAGCGCCATTGCAGAACTGCAAGAAGTCGATAGGCCAGCATGCAAACGAATAGATACGCTCTTACACGATTTTTTCGATGAAGTCCTTCTCCAGATATGCGTTCACAACCTTGTGCGCGCCAATTGAATCGTCTGTGGAAACAAGAAGCCATTTGCCATCCTTTTTTTCTGCTTCTCGAAGCTCATTTTTTTTGTAGCTCCACCTTACCCGAGGCCCATCCAGTTTCCTTGATACGATTACATCAAAATAGTCAGACCAGGTACCAACGATCGATTCAATCTTCGCATGCAGTTTCTTTTCCGACCAATTCTTTCCATCCAAGGACAAAGCATCAAGATCCTGGCCGATAATCAAGAGAGCTTCATTCCTCGCATCCGAGTCTTTGACGCCTCGCGACCTATTTTCATAGACAAAAACAGAGCGCTGTTTTCCATAAAGCCGACGAACCGTCTTTTCAGCATTCTTAGGCACACTGGATATCAGCTTCCATCCTGCTTCTTCAACCAGTTCAACATGCTTCAGCGAAATATTGCCTCTATCCCAAATCAGAGTGCCAGGTTCTATCGTCGAATTTGATAGTCTGGCCAGCAAATTTTTTACAGTAGATGCACTGTGGCGACTGCCTTCGTATACAAAATGCATTATAGGATATTTGTCTCTACTGGATACGAGAAGAGCAAGGTTAACCTGGAGTCTGCGAATTTTATCGGGATTATATCCAAGTTCTGCAAGAGGACTATTTAAAAATATTGCGCTTGGACGATAAATTTAATAGACAATTTATTTGGCTAAAAAACGAACTATTTAAGCTGGATTTGGCTTCGAAGAAATAATGTAGATGGCACGCGCGACGCTATCCAGGTATCATTTTCTATAATTTCTCCCACAATGAACAGCATATAAACAATATCTATTTATAATTATCGTTCTGACAAATTGACAGCTCTATTGAGCATGTACGATTTTTCGATAACGTGCAATTGTCGATAGATAATTCCATAGTGTAATGGAATGGTTTGTTTTCCAGAAGCGATTTAGGGCTTGTTAAGTGGTGACCAGAATAAAAGAGAAGAATCTTATAGGTTACACGCACTGAACTGATATCAGCCAGTATATCCCAGGTCATTGGCCTTGGCGAAAGCTGCATTTGCCTTAGCTGTCCGACCGAGCGCAGTGACGCCTACGTTCTCAATACCATGTCCTTATCGCAGCATACGTGCATGCAATTAACGCAAGATACTCCCTTGGGATGTTTACCATCCGCACTGCAGTTCTTTTCAACTTTCAATTCCAGGCCGCATTCTCTACAAACGTATATCTGACCTATTTTCATATCATGGCAGTGTACCATTCTATAACTCTCCACTATATAGTATACAACTAATCCTATTAAGGTTTTGCGAATATCTGTTTTTGCCGACTCAATTTTGACCCCCCTAAGAAGGGTATGCCACCTATGATCCTCATGCCCCATAGGGTGTTGGAGTAAATACTGGTATTTCTTAAACCTTCAATCGCACAGTTTGATTACCTGAAGAATGAGCTTGAGGCTATGCCTCTGAGAGTACAGAATATTGAAACGCTTCAGGGCTTGCTATTCATTTTCTTCGTATCGTTGATCATGAGGGCGATATTGCTTAGAAAGGCCCGGAAGGCGGAGCTGCTTGATAAAAAATCAATCGAAGAGATTCTCTTGGAACTGGCAAAGCTCAGGGCAGTTAAAGTCGGCGGCAAATGGAGACTAACAGAGATCTCAAAAAAACAGAGAACAATTCTGGAGAAGACGAAGATTGGAATTCCCGTCGAGGCTAACCTAGTTATTAAAAGGGCAGGAGTTTAGGTTAGGATGATTCCAATGATCAGGATCTTGTTAGTCATCCAAGATAAATGGAATCTGCATTTCATAAAAAATAGGACAAAGAAAGGTTCGCATTGCCTTCTTTGCCCGACCCTGCATTTTATGCTTACTTCCCATACAGGTACTGTATCATTTCTTTGTCACTATCGGATAACGGTCTTGGTTTATCATTTAGGCTACGGTATCCGAACATGACCCAATCATGCTCCGCGCCACCATAGAAATCAGGCAATCCAAGAGTATGTCCAAGTTCGTGAAGGGCAATATCACCCAGCTCATAAGTTGTGTCCTTTGGATCGATAGACCATTTAAATGCATTATTGTAGATACAATCAGAGTCGATCGCCCGGCCTAAAGAAGCACCATCACCTTTAGCTGCTACTCCTGATTGATAATACCATGTGTTGGTGACAGCTATTACGTTAGAATTGGAGTAGCTGCCAAATGCATGCACGTTTTTCTTATCAAGCCGGTTGAAGTTAGGCAGAGCTGTGCTGCTGGTCGATACAACGACATTCTTAGTAGAGGTTTCGTCGCCGTAGAAGAGATTCTGACCAGTTACTTTATCCCAGGTGTTCGCCGCGTCGTTTATGGCTTTGGAGGCTTGTGAAAGACTAATGCCCGTGGGGAGCTTTTTCGTATTCAGCACTAACTTTATTTGGGAATTATCCGGCCACCGATATAGTGGTTTCTCATCTCCCCACGTCCAGGTAGTAAGAGAGTTTTGCTCTTGCTTAAATATATTTAAACCAAATGAACCAAGGTCGCCATCACGAGTTTGATAAAGCCCATCAACAGACTTAAGAACGCTTCCGGGCAGAGAATCAATTGTCTCAGTCGCTTCAGGATTAAGATATTCATCGCCCATGATATTAGCGGACCCGCCTACGCTTGCAAAACCTGATGCTACCAAATTGATATTCGTATTTAAGTAGCCACCAGGTCCTGAAAAGCCGGCAGCTAAGTCAACATTATAAGACGCTGAATCCAGGCTATTGGCAATGTAGCCTTCGTCGCCCTTCAGATTGGCTTGCTGATTAGATGCTACTCCGCCGCCGGACACAATGGTTGATGATTGCATGTCCATGCTACCTGAACTGAGAACAATCTGGCCGACACCTTTTTTCCCATTAGATGCAGATTCTTTGATACAGTTTTCGCCAAAGCCGGATGCCTTTGTAACCTTATCAAGAGTCAATTGATTTAGAGAGATCGCACTTTTAAAATTTGCAGAATTCTCCAGGTTGGTTGCGATATTAAATGAAACACCATTTCCAATTCCACCAGATCCCCCTTTTATGTTAAAGGCCATGCCAGACGAAGAACATATGATCAACAAGACCACGCTAACCAACACGATAGATCGAATTGACATAATTTCACTTCTTCTAAGGCATTTCCTGACAAGGTAATAATAGTTATCCTCATTAGTGCATCACAAGGAACCAGGCATAGGATAAAATTCCGTTCAATAGTATGTTTAACCTGCAATTCATATCATATTATTTAAACTGAACCAATCAAACAGACTATGATGTTTTTCTCAAGATTTGAGCGGAACATGCATATACAAGTTAATCATTATTAATAATGGTGATTACCTATGGACGGATTTGCAGTTGCATTCCTGTTGTTATGGGCACTGGGTATCTTGATCCTCTCCGGCTGGAAAGGACTGATTGGATTCGGAGTATCTTTGCCGTTGCTGGTTGTAGCCATAGAACGTTTGGCTTCTCTAAGAATATCATAGAGATGACAATTTCGTGAATGGACGAGTTATGCCAAAAAATTAGTGTCAAGGAATTGATTTGCCTGGCAATTATATGCCCAAACCCGGACTCGAACCGGGGACATTCAGATCTTCAGTCTGACGCTCTCCCAACTGAGCTACTTGGGCTCAAGTGGGCCCGACGCGATTCGAACGCATGACCTCCGCCATGTCAAGGCGACGTCATAACCAGCTAGACCACGGGCCCGCAAGCACCTTCCCTGTCTCTTTCTTGCAGATAAAGGCTTCGGTCTGACTTAAGCTTTGGGGAGAAACGAGAATAAAGGCGAGCCTGGCCCGTCTCCCGGCCCGCCCCAGCCTCCAGCAGCACTTTTTTAGTTGTAATAGACCTCTTTGTGATACTCATCCAGCGCTTTGATGGTAATCTGGTCCTTCTTGGCCATGAGAATAGCATCTGCCGCAGCCTGAGCCGCCTGGATGGTGGTGATGTAGGGGAGGTGGTAATCCACGGCACTTCTCCGAATCTGTACGCCGTCCTTGACGGACTGCTTGGTGGTAGGAGTGTTGATGATCAGATTCACCTCGCCAATCTTTATGTAGTCCATGATATTGGGACTGCCGTTGTAGATCTTATTCACCTTTACCACAGGCAAGCCCGATCGGCGCAGGTAATCGGCGGTGCTATCCGTGGCAATGATGGAGAGCCCCGCTTCATGCAGCTTCTTGGCAGCCACAGTCACTGCCGCCTTATCCTCATCCTTGACGGAGATGAAGACCATGCCCTCCAGGGGCAGCGGATTGTCCGCAGAAAGCTCTGCCTTGAAGAAGGCTAGGCCCAGCTTATAGTCTATGCCCATGACCTCGCCTGTAGACCTCATCTCCGGCCCCAGCAGAACGTCGGCCCCAGGTAGCTTGTCAAAGGGCAATAGCACCTCTTTGACAGAGACGTAGGGCGTCTTTGGCTCCCGGAGGAAGCCCTGCTCTTGCAAAGATATTCCTATCATTACATCGGCGGCAATCTTGGCCAGGGGTAGGCCTACGGCTTTGGAGACGAAAGGTATGGTGCGACTCGATCTGGGATTGGCCTCCAGCACATAAACTATGCCGTCTTTGTAAGCCATCTGGAGGTTCACAATTCCCACGACTTTAAGGGCCAGCGCGATCTTGCGAACGTAGTCCCTTACCACCTCTAAAACCACGCCAGGCAATGTCTGGGGTGGAATCATGCAGGCACTGTCACCCGAGTGGATGCCAGCCTCCTCTATGTGCTCCATGATGGCACCGATCAGGACATCAGTACCGTCACAGACAGCGTCCACATCTATCTCCACAGCGTTTTGCAGGAAATCATCGATAAGAACGGGGTGCTCAGGGGATACGTGCACTGCTTCACGCATGTAGACCTCTAGGCCTACCTCGTCGTAGACAATCTCCATGGCCCGGCCTCCCAGAACGTAGCTGGGCCGCACCAGTACAGGATAGCCGATCCTTGCGGCAACCGCCTTGGCCTCGGCGGGCGTGAAGGCTATGCCGGCACTGGGCTGGGGGATGTTCAACCGGTCCATGAGAGCATTGAACCTCTCCCTGTCCTCCGCCAGATCAATGCTATCCGGGCTGGTGCCCAGGATCTTTGTCTTCAGGCCGCGACGCGCGATCTCCTTTTCCAGAGGGAATGCCAGATTTATGGCTGTCTGGCCGCCGAACTGCACCAAGACGCCGTAGGGCTGCTCCTTCATGATGATGTTCATGACGTCCTCTAGAGTAACCGGCTCAAAGAAGAGCTTGTCCGAGGTGTCGTAATCGGTGGAAACAGTCTCCGGGTTGTTGTTGACAATGTGGGTCTCGATACCCTGCTCGCGCAGAGCCATTACAGCATGAACCGTGCAATAGTCAAACTCGATGCCCTGGCCGATCCTGATTGGGCCTGAGCCCAAAATGAGCACCTTCTTTTTGTCTGAGGGCACCAGTTCGCACTGGGTGTCATAGGTGGAATAGTAGTAGGGGGTCTTGGCCTCGAACTCGGCTGCGCAGGTATCCACCATCTTGTAGGTAGGAATAATGCCTAGCAAGATACGCATGTCGGTTATCTCTTCCTGGCTCTTGCCCACGATGCCGGCTATTTGCTTATCGGTAAATCCGGTGCGTTTGGCCTTCCTCAGCACCTGGGCATCCAGACCAGCTCTAATCTCCTTCTCCATGGCGATGATGTTCTCCATCTTGTAGAGGAAGTAAGGCTCAATTCTAGTGATCTTTGAGATCTCCTCCGAGGACATGCCCCTCTTCAAGGCCAGGTAGATGGCAAAGAGCCGCTCATCTGTGGGATTTTCCAGGAGTTTTTTAACCTCCTCATCCGTCCAGGTGGTGTACTTTCCCGCGTACCCCAGATCCTTATCGATATCCAGGGAACGAATGGCCTTCATGAGAGCCTCCTCGTAGCTGCGTCCAATGGCCATGACCTCGCCCGTGGATTTCATGGACGTGGTGAGGGTCTTATTGGCCTTGACGAACTTGTCGAACGGCCAGCGGGGAATCTTGATCACAACATAATCCACCGTGGGCTCAAAAGAGGCTGGCGTCTCTTTGGTCACATCGTTTCTGATCTCATCGAGTGTCATACCGATGGCGATCTTGGCGGTGACCCGGGCAATTGGGTAACCTGTGGCCTTGGAGGCAAGAGCTGACGAGCGGGAGACGCGGGGATTGACCTCTATGACCCGGTACTCCCCGTTCTTGAAGGCAAACTGGATGTTGCAGCCGCCTTCAATCTCCAGAGCGCGGATGATGTTGATGGCAGCGCTTCGCAGCATCTGGATCTCCCGATCGGACAGGGTCTGAATGGGCGTGACGACAATGGACTCCCCGGTGTGAATGCCCATGGGGTCCATGTTCTCCATGTTACAGATGGTGATACAGGTATTGTTCTTGTCCCTCATTACCTCGTACTCCAGCTCAATCCAGCCACCCAGGCTCTCCTCCAGCAGAACCTGGCTGATGCGAGACCTCTTGAGTCCCAACTCGCAAATTGAGAGCAGTTCCTCGCGGGTTGTGGCAACGCCGCCGCCCGAGCCGCCCAATGTGTAGGCGGGCCGAACTACCAGCGGCAGTCCCAGCTCCTCCATGACCGCCAGGGCCTCGTCCAGGGTGTTGACCGCTCTGCTCTTCGGCACGGGCTCGCCCACACGCTCCATGGCCTTCTTGAAAAGGTCGCGATCCTCCGCCTCGCGAATGGATTTAACTGACGTGCCCAGTACCTCGACATTGAATTTTTCCAGAACGCCATTATCCGCCAGCTCGGATGTGATGTTAAGACCCGTCTGGCCGCCAATACCGGCGATGATTCCATCCGGCCTCTCCTTCTCGATGATCTTGGCCACAATCTCCGGCACCAGAGGCTCAATGTATACCTTGTCGGCTGTGTCCGGATCGGTCATGATGGTTGCCGGATTGGAGTTGACCAACACAACCTCGATTCCCTCTTCGCGCAGTGATTTACAGGCCTGAGATCCGGAGAAATCAAATTCCGCAGCCTGGCCAATCTGAATGGGGCCCGAGCCGATAAGAAGGACCTTATGGATATCATTTCTTTTGGGCATCTCTACCGCCTCCCGGCATTTGCCTTCCTGCCATTCATTATTTTCAAGACTGATCCAAAGAATGGATCTTCCGTGCAGAGCGGTCCGGGATGGGCTTCAGGGTGGTACTGGACCGCCAGAACATTGAGCTTGTCGCTCTTTATACCTTCAACTGTACCGTCGTTGGCATTTAGCTGGGTGATCTCCAGCTCTGTGCCTTCCACTGAGCCGGGCCGGACGGCAAAGTTATGATTCTGAGAGGTGATGTAGACGATCTTCTTTTCCAGGTCTTTGACGGGCTGATTGCCGCCATGATGACCGAATTTGAGCTTGAAGGTCTGGGCGCCCAGGCCCAGCGATATGACCTGATGTCCCAGACATATTCCAAAGACAGGAATCTGTCCTACAAAGTGCTTGACGGCTGAGATGGCCTCCTTGGCCCCCTCTGGATCGCCAGGTCCATTGGAGACGAAGAGGGCCTCTGGCCTTGCCGCCGCGATCTCAGACACGCTGGCATGAGCAGGGAGCACGGTAATATCAAATCCACGGCAGGATAGGCTTTTTAGAATATTCCTCTTAATCCCTAAATCCAGCACCGCCATGCGCGGTCCACGGCCCTCAATACAATAAGGCGATTTGCAGGTCACATCCCCAAGCAAATTTTGCGCGGAGATATCGGCCTGGGACCGGGCCATTGCCACCACATCCAGGTCTTGCACATCCCTCCGGTCGCCCACGGCAAGCGCTGCTTTCATCACACCAAGCTCCCTTACCTTCAAAGTGAGCATGCGGGTATCCACGTCACATAGTCCGGACTTGCCCTGGTCAATAAGGAACCTGTTAAGCGATTTTGCTTGACAATGGTGTGTGGGACGATCCCAGTATTCCCGGCAGACCATGGCGCGAGGCCACATCTGGTCAGATTGAAAATCCTCGCCGCTTACGCCGTAATTTCCCTGTAGCGGGTATGTGAACATGAGCATCTGTCCGTGGTAAGAGGGGTCTGTTAATGCTTCCTCATAACCGGACATAACGGTAGTAAAGACCAGTTCACCCGAGACCGTGCCAGGCGCACCAAAACCGGTACCTTCCACCCTTGTACCGTCTTCTAACCCTAAGACCCCAATCATAGTATCGGCAACACAAGAAGCTAGGTCATCTAAATACATTTCGATATCATCATCTTTTTTAAGCTGGAGACCTATCCTGCATGCATGGAAGTTAAAGTGGAGACTATAAAAAGCTCTGATTTCAGGCAGGTCTATGCCATAGGCGCGATCGGCGGCCACAGCCCCTACGACTTTCGCATTGCCTATTACAACGACTCGCCAAAGACACTGGTCGAAGACGGCAAGAGCATGACGGTCATGGAGAGAAAGATAGATACGGAGATAATTCTCTCACCCCTGGCAGCAAAAGAACTGGCCAACTGGCTGGTAGAGCACATCAAGGACTACGAGAAGGTCTTCGGTGAGATCAAGAGGCCGGGATCGGTATCACAAGGTCCTGTCATTGCTGAGAAGAGCAGCGAGTCGGCAGCTATCCAGGGATATATGTGAGGCGGCTATGAACAACAAAGAGAAGGTACTGCTGCACAGAGGCATAGACAAGGTCAAACAGAAGAAGTTTGAGGAGGCTACGGAGATCTTCGAGCAAGTGCTGGCTATGAACCAGGAGATACCGGAAGTCTGGAATAATCATGGTGTGGCCCTCTATGGCCTTCAACGCTTCGAAGAGGCCATGCAAAGCTACGATCGATGCCTGGCCATCGACCCCGAAAATCTGGACGCTCTGCGCAACAAGGGCTTCCTGCTGAGAAACCAAAAGAGGCTAGAAGAGGCGCTTGTAGTTTACGACGGCGTGCTCCAGAAAGGGGGCGATGCTTATGACATGGAATCCACTGCAGCAGTATTGACGGCATTAGGGCGGTTGGAAGAGGCATTGAGCTGCCTGCACCTGGCCAGGGAGGCGATACCTTTGAAGCGCTTGGAAGATGAGATTGAGATGGTAAAGGGCCTCATGGAGCAAAGAGGCATCCCCGTTCCTGAGGAGAGAGCCCCCCCGGAGTTAGCCCTTCAGAGAGCCATTCAGAGAAATCTTGGGGGAAAGAGTGATCAAGAAAGAGACTAAATAATGAGTAATGTTCTACATCAATAAAGCGCAACATTGGAGGACGGATATTGAAAGGCTTCATAATGATTAACGTTGAACCTGGAACGGAAAAGGCAGTCCACGATAGCCTGGAATGCATCAAAGGCATTCGGGAAGTTGTACCGGTCTACGGAGAACGGGACTTCATAGCCATAGTTGATGTGGAAAGCATATCCGACCTAAACCGGGCCGTTCTGAGCGTAAGAGAGATCAATGGAGTGGCTTATACTCAGACTATACTTGGCATGGAGCTGAAGTTCTAGAGATAAATGCCCACGCCCAAAGAAGCTGGCTCGCTTGCACCCCTTTATCTGGCAGTCTTCGTCGCAGTCCTGGGACTATCCCTGGTCGCACCGTTCTTTCCTCACTATGCCATGGATCTGGGCGCATCTTACACTATGCTCGGACTTATTGTCTCCGTCTATGGAGCGGTGCAGCTTCTCACCCAGGTACCTATAGGCCGCATCTCCGATCAGTTGGGGCGAAAGAAGATCTTGCTCCTGGGACTGGCCACATTCTCCTTCCTTCCGCTCTTTTACATCTATGCAAAGAGTGCCACTTCCCTCCTATTCATCAGAGCTTTGGGAGGACTTGGGGCATCAGCTGTCTGGCCCATCGCCATGGCACTGATCATCGATCAGGCAAAGGCGAAAAACAGAGGAGCAGCCATGGGCCGGTACAATGCGGCATTCTTCTCTGCGTTAGCCTTAGGCCCCCTCATAGGAGGAATGCTCTACGATCTTCTCGGCCTGAATGCCCCTTTTTATCTGTGGGCTCTTCTGGGAACGGTTTCGTTCTTTGTTGCCTATTTCAGGGTAAGAGAACCGGAGAAAACAAGGGTAGAGATGGGATTCATCCCTCCACGAGGAAAAGATTCGCTCATCTCTCCCGGCTATCGTCTCACATTTCTGGCCTGCTCTTGTGTAGTCCTATGGTCGGGTGTTGTGGGCGGCTTCAACTTCACCATGCTGCCCAGCTTCGCAGCCGGTCTGGGCCTTAATGCTACGGATGTGGGAATAATCTACCTGGTCTATGGAGGCAGCACCGCCCTTTTTAATATCTACTTTGGCCGCCAGGCCGACCGGGGAACGAGAAAAAAACTCATCTTCGCCGGCTGCCTGTTGGGGGCTGTCAGTTTTGCGGCTCTCCCCCTGGCAAAAGTCATGATACTCGTCACATTGCTTTTCGCGGGAATGGGAATGGGACTGGGCATGGCAAGCCCGGCAGCCGCTGCGCTAATCGCCGATACAACCTGCGACTCCCGGAGAGGAGAGGTTTACGGCATCTTCAATACCGCTCGCATGAGCGGTGTGGTGATCGGACCACTTATAGCGGGGTTTACGGCGGATCTGCATGGGGTTGACGGCACAATCTACGCGTTCACACTGCTGGCGATTTCCATAACCCTGGGGACCCTATTCGTTCGAGAATCGAATGAAACGAAATTTGAATGAAAAAAGTTAAGCGGCCGGATCTGTTCTATCCTACCTTATTATCCTAAAGCAATCCAGGAGCATTTAAGGTGCCCCAGGAGCCTTGCGATCCAATCCTCAGAGAAGACTTGCCCTGAGCGTACTTGAAGTTATCTTCCAGGTGCCCGCCAAAGGTTACCGGGATGGAAGACATGGATCCCGGAGCCTTGCTGCCGATCTGAACTGTATTGGTATTGTTGCTGAGTTTAACTGGGATGGCATTGTAGTAGAAGCTCTGGCCAAGAAGAGGGAAATGAGGAGAATCCAGGATTTCCAGAACAGACATATCCGCTGGTTTGAAGGAGGCTACCTTAGCAGGGTAGTTCATCTGGAAGAACATAGGATCATCGTAAAGCCACATCGTTGCCAGTCCGGTACCGGCCAGCATTATGAGCACCGCTAATGCAATCGTATATTTCATCATGGATTCTCACCCAGACATCCGTTGGATTTAAACCTATTGCTTTTCAAGGCGTCTGCCAGAAGCCATTGGAATAAATCCTCACGGACGAGCCGGTTCTGGCGATAGCAATCGTCTTTTGAAGATCCCCATGAGCGCCGATCCACCAGGCATTTACCGGATATTTCTGGACGAAATACGGCGGATAGTGATAATAAGGATCCATGTAGCCCCAGGGGTAATGCCAGAGCTTATCGATATACGTCTGCCGGGTGAGGTAGCTTGGCGGCGTATAACTGTAAGCAGGATAATATTGAGAATATGGCAAAATAATGTCACCGTATCTATAGATAGGGCCTGAACCAAGCCAGTCCCAGTATGTCTCGGTTGTATCTGCCTGCTGTGCACCGGCAAAGGTTGCTACGAAAAGAATAGCAAGAAATAAGACAGCTATGATTTTTGCCATTTTTCAACCCCATTTGAATGATGGGCAGTAGATTATATAAAACTTTCTTGCACCCGTTAAGCGAAAAAAAAAGAGACAGGCAGGACCTCCTGCCCCATCTCAAGCATATCTTTCAAAGCGATGAGCTATGCTTTTCACTCATCATGGCAATCTTGTGGACCTCCCTATGACGACCACCCTATTGCTCACCATCCGATTTAGAAGCACATAGTTCTGACCTACTGCACTGTCGTAGCCGGTAGCCGGGGCATGCTTGCCGTCCCGGACGTAGACATAGACAATATAAGCGCCGCCATCAGTTGGTGCATTGGTCCAGATCCACTGGTTCTTTGGCGACCAATCCGCCGCTACCATCCAGACGTTTCCGGTTGACGGGCCCTTCAGCCAGAACCGGTAGAGTATCGGATCGTTGTTGGCATCAGTGGCCGTTGCAGTCCATTTCACTGGCGTTCCTGCGCTCTGCGGACTTATCTTATCAGGAGCAAGAGCCATCAGCCTGGGTGACTCATTGGGCATGAGCTGATAAGTGGCTCCCAGTGCGCTATCATAACCGGTTACTGGACTGTGCATTCCATCCCGAGCGTAGACATAGACAGAGTAATCTCCGATATCACTGCCGGAACTGGTCCAGGTCCACTGGTTCTTTGGCGACCAATCCTGTATCACCTTCCAGACACCTCCGGTCGACTGGCCCTTCAGCCAGAACCGGTAAAGTACCGGATCGTTGTTGGCATCAGTGGCCGTTGCAGTCCATTTCACTGGCGTTCCTGCGCTCTGCGGGCTTTTCCTGTCAGGCGTCAGAGCCGTCAGCTTGGGCGGCTGATTGGGCATGAGCAGATACGATGCACCCAGTGCGCTGTCGTATCCTGTTTCAGGATTGTGTTTTGCGTCCCGTACGTAGACGTAGACGGTATAAGCACCGGCGTCACTGCCAGAACTGGTCCAGGTCCACTGGTTCTTTGCAGACCAATCCTGCACTATCTTCCAGTCGCCTCCGGTCGACGGGCCCTTCAGCCAGAATCTATAGAATAACGGCTCTCGATCTGGATCTGAGGCTACTGCCAACCACTTTATGGGCCAGCCGGCGATCTGGGAACGGGGCTTATCCGGCATCAGGGAGATGAGAGTGGGAGGCATGTTTGGCCGCAGCACGGTGAAAAGTGCTCCCGCATCATCATCCCATCCGCTCGGGCTGGAGTGCAGGCCATCCCTCACTTGCACCTGAATCTCGCTTGTTCCTGCGTCAGCAGGTGAGGTGGGCCATACCCAGGTAGGATCTGTGGACCAATCCCGCACCACCCTCCAGACGCCTCCGGTAGCAGCACCCCTCAGCCAGTACCTGTAGAACACAGGATTTCTTTCCTGATCCACGGCTGAGGCCCTCCACATAACTGTGGCACCTACTGGCTGCGGACTAAGCACATTGCTGGCCAGGCTGGTGATAACCGGCGGAATGTTCTGGTTGACAATGAAGAAGGACGCTATTTCATAGTCGTCTGAGACTCCAGGTCCGGCATGGTTGCCGTCTTTAACTGCCACCAGCACCTGGCTGTTGCCGACATCCAGGGGATTGGTTCTCCATACCCAGCGGTTGTTATATCCCCAGCCGGTCTGGTCCATCCAAAATCCGTTGGTGGAAGGCCCGCGCAGATAGAACTTGTACTGCAGGCGATCGCCATCCGGATCGGAAGCGAGTGCTGTCCATTTAATCCAGCTACCCACAAACTGTGGTGCCGGCCGGTCGGAGAACAATACGTTGACGCGTGGCGGCAGGTTGGCGCTGGCTATCTTGAAGGAAGCCTTCTTCTTAACATCGAAACCAGACATACTGGCATGATTGCCGTCTCTTATTGAGACCTCAACCTCATAGGTTCCCGGCGCATATCCAACAGTGCTCCAGGTCCAGACGTTGTTCGTAGAGTATCCGGTGTCAGATCTCACTGCAGAGGACGGTGCCGGTCCGCGCACCATGAATCTGAACTGCAGAGTGTCTCCCTCCGGATCGGTGGCTCCAGCGGTCCAGATTACAGGCTTGCCTGCCTTCTGCGGACTGGCCAGGTTCGAGACCAGCGTGGGGTTGGTAGGCGGCAGGTTATTGTTGCGGTTGCCAAAGTCAATTCCCAGCTTGCTCTCTCCTGCTGCCAGTAAGAAAGAGTAAACCTGTCCTCCCGGACTGGCAGGCGGCTTGGTCTGAGTCCAGCCGGACTTTGTTACCTCGCTCACCACGTAGTTTGCGGGAGTGATGTTGAGGAATGAATAGGTACCGTCGGACCCGGTGTTTGTGGTACTGATCTCGGCCAGGGTCGTAGCATTCTTAAGCTGGATAGTCCAGCCGGAAAGCCCTGCCTCGCCGCCATCCTTGACACCATTTCCATTGAGATCATGAAACTTCATTCCAAAGATCGAGCTCAAAGAAGGCTGGGTAGCCAGCTTGTTGCCGAAGTTCTGGTTGCTGGAGCTTCCGGGAATGTGAACTGAGCGTACCGTTGGTGTGGTGGCAGTCCAGCCCTGTCTGGCCAGCTCCTTGATCTCGTAATTGCCGGGCGGGATGTTGATGAATTTGTAGGCTCCGTTGGCATCTGTATTGACCTGTGCTAGCAGTATATCTGGAGCCGGTCCCGGCACCACATACACCAGATCGATTCCCCAATTGGGGACGCCAGTCTCTCCCGCATCCTTTAAACCGTTGCCGTTCAGATCGTTGAACTTCATTCCGGAGATGATGTTGGGACTGACTGCCGGAATGTTCACCACGACATGGACCTGCGTTGTCACAGTGACCAGAATGGGGTCATCCACCTCGTAGGTTCCCGGCACCAGGTTGTTGAAGGTATAGGTGCCGTCCTGGCCCGTGGTCACGCTGGTCAGCTCTTTGCCGTTCTCCACCAGCTTGACTTCCTGGCCGGGAAGACCGGGCTCGTCCTCGTCTTGCACTCCATTGCCGTTGGCATCATAGAACTTCTTGCCCGTGATGGACAGGTTGCCCTTGTTGCCGAAATCTTTTCCGGAGACGTCCGCATCCAGCAGTTCGACGCTGTAAGATCCCTGAGGTAGAGTCTGAGTCCATCCGTCCTGGAAAACTTCACTCACAGTGTATTTGCCGGGTGCAAGGTTCTTGAAAGCGTAGGACCCGTCCTGACCGGTGGCGGTGACGTTGACGATATTGCCGTCTTTGGCGAGCTGAATATTCCAGTCGACAAGAGCGACCTCATCTCCATCCTTCACTTTGTTTCCATTCAGGTCGTTGAAGTTAGCTCCGGAGATAGACCAGGACCCGTGGTTGCCAAAGTCTCTGCCGACCACATCAGCATCAACAAGCACAACCGAATAAGACCCCTCTTGAGGTGCGGTCATGGACCAGCCGGACTGCCCTACCTCAGTTATGGTATAGGTGCCGGGCAAAAGGGACTCGAACCGGTAAGATCCGTCCTTTGCGGTTGTAAATTCCTTTTGCACAGCCTCATTGTCCTGGGTCGTTCCAACGAGAGTGATCTTCCAGCCCTCCATTCCCGGCTCGCCGTCGTTCGCTCCGTTGCCGTCAAGGTCGTTATACTTCATGCCGGATATGCTGTAAGATGTCAGCTTATTGGCGAAGTTCCTGTCGGCGGCATCACCCTGCGACAGATCCACGACATAAGATCCGCTCTCGGGATTGATGGCCTTCCAACCGGAGGGCAATGTCTCGCTGACTGTGTAGCTACCTGCCGAAAGTCGCTCGAAACGGTAGGATCCATCCTCACGAGTTAAGGCGCTGATCTCGCCCTCAGGTCCGGTAAGACGGATTGTCCAACCGGACAGGGCCTCGCTGCTATCAAAGACGGAGTTGCCGTTCTTATCATCATAAGCCGTGCCGGAGATGTTCCAAGCAGGCTCGCTGAGAGTGACAAATGCTGACAGCTCAGCATCAAAGCCATCCTCCTCCGCGTGCTTTCCATCTCTAACCTGGACCTTAACCTGATTTTCGCCGGCATCCGGGGAGGATGTCGTCTGGGTCCAGGTGTTGGCAGTTCCCCACTCAGCAGCAGTCTGCCAGACACCGCTTGTGGCCGGTCCGCTCCGCAAGAAACGGAACAGCAGCGGATCCTGATCGACATCTGTGGCATTGGCAGTCCAAGTTATGGTAGTACCGGGAATCTGAGGACCGGTGACATCTGCGGTCAGAGAATTCAAGACCGGTGTCCGGTTTTCAGCCGGGGGAATCGCAGGCCCTTCGGACTTCGTTTCATTGGCAGGCTGCTGCGGTATCGTTGCATTTTCCTCTTCTAGAGGTGTGGTTATGTTCTCTGTTTCAGGTGGTATCACTGTTTCTGGAGCAATCGTCACAACTTCCGTTTCATTGACAGACTGCTGCAGTGTCACATTTTCCTGTACTACTGGTATGGTTATGTTCTCGGTCACAGGAGGTTCAGACGCCCCCGGAACAGTCGTCTCAGGCTCCGTCTGATTCTCTTCAGGCACGGTTGCATTCTCGACCGTGACAACCTCCACAATCGGCGCAGGAGCATTTATTGTAAACTCGCGGCTCATGTTGCCGCCTTCGCCCTGCGCTCCATCATGCTGGCTGTCTTTTACCTGCACCAAGATCTGGCTGGTGCCAGGCTCTATGGCCGTCCAGGTCCACTGGTTCTCGGATTGCCAGTCGGTGGCAGGAGTGCCGTTGACCAGGAAACGATATGAAATCGGATCAGATTCCGGATCACTGGCCTGGGCAGTCCAGGTGACGGCAGTGCCCAAGAGTTGCGGGCTAACAATATCCGCAGTAAGGCCGGAAAGTGCCGGTGATTCATTGAGCTTGGCCGGTGCAACTTGCACAGGCACGACCTCAGTTATCACAGGCTCCACAATCGGCGCAGGAGCATTTATTGTAAACTCGCGGCTCATGTTGCCGCCTTCGCCCTGCGCTCCATCATGCTGGCTGTCTTTTACCTGCACCAAGATCTGGCTGGTGCCAGGCTCTATGGCCGTCCAGGTCCACTGGTTCTCGGATTGCCAGTCGGTGGCAGGAGTGCCGTTGACCAGGAAACGATATGAAATCGGATCAGATTCCGGATCACTGGCCTGGGCAGTCCAGGTGACGGCAGTGCCCAAGAGTTGCGGGCTAACAATATCCGCAGTAAGGCCGGAAAGTGCCGGTGATTCATTGAGCTTGGCCGGTGCAACTTGCACAGGCACGACCTCAGTTATCACAGGCTCCACAATCGGCGCAGGAGCATTTATTGTAAACTCGCGGCTCATGTTGCCGCCTTCGCCCTGCGCTCCATCATGCTGGCTGTCTTTTACCTGCACCAAGATCTGGCTGGTGCCAGGCTCTATGGCCGTCCAGGTCCACTGGTTCTCGGATTGCCAGTCGGTGGCAGGAGTGCCGTTGACCAGGAAACGATATGAAATCGGATCAGATTCCGGATCACTGGCCTGGGCAGTCCAGGTGACGGCAGTGCCCAAGAGTTGCGGGCTAACAATATCCGCAGTAAGGCCGGAAAGTGCCGGTGATTCATTGAGCTTGGCCGGTGCAACTTGCACAGGCACGACCTCAGTTATCACAGGCTCCACAATCGGCGCAGGAGCATTTATTGTAAACTCGCGGCTCATGTTGCCGCCTTCGCCCTGCGCTCCATCATGCTGGCTGTCTTTTACCTGCACCAAGATCTGGCTGGTGCCAGGCTCTATGGCCGTCCAGGTCCACTGGTTCTCGGATTGCCAGTCGGTGGCAGGAGTGCCGTTGACCAGGAAACGATATGAAATCGGATCAGATTCCGGATCACTGGCCTGGGCAGTCCAGGTGACGGCAGTGCCCAAGAGTTGCGGGCTAACAATATCCGCAGTAAGGCGGGAAAGTGCCGGTGCATTGTCGGGCGGAAGAACTATCTCGAAGTTCGCGCTGCTGGCGCTGTCTCCATCCGGATTATGTTTTCCATCCCGGACCATGGCATCGATGACATGCCCTGCCGACCTGTTCTTTGGTAGAAGTCCAGATCCAGACGGGGCTGTTCGACCAGTCCTGCATTACCGTTCCATCCAAGGTGAACTGGAACTGCAATGGGTCATTTTCGACATCTGATGCAGCCGTCGTCCAGGTTATCGAGGTTCCAGCAACCTGCGGGCTCTCCTTGTCGGCAGTCAGGCTGCTCATCACCGGTGCATTGTCGGGCGGAAGAACTATCTCGAAGTTCGCGCTGCTGGCGCTGTCTCCATCCGGATTATGTTTTCCATCCCGGACCATGGCATCGATGACATGCCCTCCTACCTGTTCTTTGGTAGAAGTCCAGATCCAGACGGGGCTGTTCGACCAGTCCTGCATTACCGTTCCATCCAAGGTGAACTGGAACTGCAATGGGTCATTTTCGACATCTGATGCTGCCGTCGTCCAGGTTATCGAGGTTCCAGCAACCTGCGGGCTCTCCTTGTCGGCAGTCAGGCTGCTCATCACCGGTGCATTGTCGGGCGGAAGAACTATCTCGAAGTTCGCGCTGCTGGCGCTGTCTCCATCCGGATTATGCTTTCCATCCCGGACCATGGCCTCGATGACATGCCTGCCGACCTGTTCTTTGGTCGCGGTCCAGCTCCAGACAGGGCCAGCCGACCAGGTCTGCATTACCGTTCCATCCAAGGTGAACTGGAACTGCAAAGGATCGCCATCTGCATCCATGGACTCTACAGTCCAGGTGATGGTCGTACCTGCCTCCTGAGGGCTGAGCTTGTCCGAACCCAAATTGATGATAGAAGGCTTCTGGTTGAGCGGCAATATGTTGAACGTCGCGCTCTTCCGGTCATCAAATCCGTCCTGTTCGGCATGTTTGCCGTCTCTGACCTGAACCTCTATCTGGGATTCACCCGCGTCTGCCGTCCAGACCCATTTGTTACGGGACTGCCAATCGGTTACCGGAAGTTCGTTTAAGAAAAATCTGAATAGAATTGGATTCTTTTCCAGGTCACTGGCCTGTGCCGTCCAGGTCACAATGCTGCCCGCTTCCTGGGGACTGGCCTTATCAGGGGACAAATCCGATATTACCGGCATCTCATTGGGCTTGTTTATGATGAAGCTTGCCTTTTTGGACGAGTCGCCATCAGCATTATGCGCTCCATCCCGGACTCTTGCCTCTATGATATGCACTCCATTTTCATTGCCAGAGGTATCCCAGGTCCATTGATTTTGATATTGCCAATCGGCTACAATCTGACCATCCAGCATGAACAAGTACAGCATGCCGTCGCTCTCCGGATCACTGGCCTGTGCATCCCAGGTCACGACGGTTCCAGCATCCTGGGGGCTGGCAGGAACCGATGTCAAGCCGGTCATGACAGGAGCCTGATTTACGGGCTCTGTTTCCCGTGGCGTCGCCACCTGTTGCATCTGGGTGGGCTGCTGCTCCTCTACGGGCGGAACATAAGTTTGCTCAGGGATCGGAACTATAGGTAAACGCTCAACAGTTGGCTGCGCCTCGGCTTCCTGAGGTACCTGAGGTGCAGTCAATGTAAAGTCGCTTATTTTCTCGTCAGGCGTAAATTGAGGACCGATGTGCGTTTCATCTCTGACCGAGACGCTTATCTGGTAGTCTCCGGCATCCCCTGAATTGGTTTGCCAATCCCAGGTGTTTTCCTCGGACCAGGAAGAGACCATTTTCCATACGAATTCTGTCGATGGCCCATTAAGCCGGAACATGAAGTACAGGGGATCTTTTTCCGGGTCCTTGGCTTTGGCCGTCCATTTTATGGAGATGCCTGCTTCCTGAGGACTCTGCTTTTTGCTCTCCAGGGAAGTAAGTGTAGGTGGCAGATTCATGGCATCCACTCCCTGGTTGTCCGAAGCAAAGAGACCCGCCTGTCCGGGAGGCCCCCGCAGGTCTTGTTGTGCAAAGGCTGATACAGCCAGGAACACTCCCATTATCATTAACACTGTAAAGACGAAAAATACGTCCCAATGCTTATGCTTGAATTTGATATTACTATTGCATTTGCTATCCGATTTATTCATATCCTCACTCTCCTTTTCTCGCAATTCCACACGCAATTGAAAATTTCATGACCAATAGTTAGATCCGGCGTTTATGAATCTTTTTTTCACATTGATGGCTTGTTGGCGCAGCACTGCTATTGGCAATTTCATATGAATTCTCTGTGAATCAGCTTCGCGACGAGGCGCAACGCTTTAAGCAAAGGGATGCTTTGCAGAGTCTTTCCTGGCCAGTATTTCCGATACCCTGGGATTTCCAGCTACTGCACGCTCGATGGCCTGCTTTGTGGCCGAATAGTTATAATCGTAGATCTTTTTCTTATCTTTTGCATCCCACTCTATGAACACGGATACGATAATCATCAGCTCCTCAGCCAGCTCCTGGGGCAGGGTCCCTTCCGCCACGCAGTCCATTACGGCCTTGGACACTGCCGCCTGAGCGGGTCCGAATATGAGGATGGCCTGTCCGGCGCCTTTAATGGTGACTTTGTTTACAATGAGAGTGGCAGGCTTGGTGGGCAGGTTGGGCTCTAAGACGGCCAGCAAAGGAGTGTGCCCTTTGGAAGGCGAGGCCAGGGCGCTGACAAATGCCTGCTCTACGTAGCTGCCTTTGGGCCCAATTACAAGATCGATATGAGCGACCTCCGGACCCTCCCCCACTAATGCTTCTCCAATAAGTGTGCTATCAAAAGGTTGTATCATACATATACCTTAGAAGCTTTTTTCATATATATTTGTACTCTAAGCATCGCCAAAAAATATATCATTATAATACGCTCTCAAGATGAAACAATGCGAATACTTGTGGTCAACAACTATGGACAGTTCAATCATCTTATCCGGCGTGCCATCCGGGAAAAGGTGGAGACGGACCTTATTTCCAACCTGACGCCACCAGAGAAGATTGACGCAGACGGCCTCATCCTGGGAGGAGGTCCTGCACTGGATCGTGCCGGACGCTGCGCGGATTATCTGAGGGATCTTGAGATCCCCATTCTGGGAATTTGTCTGGGCATGCAGCTCATGGGCACTACGTTTGGAGGAAAAGTGGTTGCAGGCAGCATAGGCGGCTATGCAGAGGTGAATGTGCAGGTTCTTAAGGAAGACGACATATTGAAGGGCCTGCCGGCCAATTTCAAGACATGGGCCTCGCACATGGATCTGGTATCGGAGCTTCCCGAGGGCTTTGAGATCCTGGCCAGGTCGAACGTCTGCGAGATCGAGGCCATGAAGCACCTGACCAGGCCGCTTTACGGGGTGCAGTGGCATCCTGAGGTCGTGCACACAGAACACGGTCCACAGCTTCTGGACAATTTCATTGCGCTATGCAAGAGATAAGCAAAAAGGGCGACAATTCTGTGAGAGAAGACCAGATGGATAGGGAAGGTCAATTAGAGAGATGCGACCGGCAAGACAGGATTGCTGGGCTAAATGAGGCTCTTTTGGCAGCAAGAAATCTCTCTTCTACAACTCTGGCCGCTCAGATACGCGAGAAGGGCTTTCACTGCCAAAAGTGCGGGGAATGCTGCAGAGGAGAGGACAACAGCGTGGTCGTCTTTCCTCAGGAGATAAGACGCATCCAGATTGCCACGGGCATGGAGTGGCTGGAGGTTGTGGGTCCGCCGAAGGAGGGTGAGTGGGACAAAGACGGCTGCTTTCATACCCTGGAGTGGCGGCTGAGAAAAGAGGGCGAATCCTGCCTGTTTTATCAAAATGGCCGGTGCTCCATCTATCCCTACCGGCCTATGCTCTGTCGCACCTACCCATTCTATTTAGATAACTGCGAATTGATCTGTTCAGAGTGCCGGGGCCTAGACGGCAAGATCGAGGTCGATGAAGCTGATAATCTAGCAGAGCAGCTTATTTTGCGCTACATCTTTGAGATCCAGGAGGCCATTTTTCTGCTGGAGAGATACCGGGACTTCACAAGGGGCGAAGCAAAAAATGGCGGCAGTTGCATTGTGCACGACAGCGAGGGCGAGCACTGGATCAATCCGGAAAAATTCCATCAATGCTATTGAAATGCCCTAACAGGAACTTATTCTCATATCAATCCCACCCAGAGCTAAGAAACGATTGGATCGACCTTGTCCAGCATCACTCCATGAGCAATTTTAGCCAAAAGGAGGAAAAACACCAAAAGCTTTTTCGCTAGTTATAATATCATGAATGGTTGGAAGGACTGAGATTTATATGGTGGATTTTGTAAGAAGTGATGCGCGTTTATCTTTTCGAACCGCCGTTATTCTTTCCGCCGTAATCGTGCTGCTTCACCTGACATTGGTGGTTCTCAGCGAGAGCAATGAGAAACTCATTCAAATTGAGGACGGATTCGTAACCATAATTAGCGGGCTGGCAGCCGCCGCCCTGTTTTACACAGCTCACCTATCTGTGGGCAGGGTCAGAAAGGCCTGGATAATGATTGCAATCGCCATGTTGTTCAATACTCTTGGAGATTTATCCTGGTCGGTGGTCGAGACAGTTCTCCATCAGAATCCGTTTCCTTCGGTTGCGGACATCGGCTACCTCATGTTCTACCCTCTCTTCGCATTGGGTATTTTTCTTCTGCCGGATGTGCCGTTCTCTTCTCGAGAAAAAATTAAGATCCTGCTTGATGCGGCAATTGTTATTGTGTCATTTTCTTTGATATTCTGGGTCTTGCTCATAGACCCAATTGTCGTTTCCGTAGAATCATTTGATCTGGAGACGCCAGTTTCGCTGGCTTACCCCATCATGGGTTTGCTCCTATTCATCGCCCTCACAGAGCTGATCTTCAGAAAGATCGACTCTCGTTCACAGGGGCCCATCATCATTCTGGCTTTCAGCATTGCGATATTAATATTAACGGATGCGATCTTCAGCATTCAGATACAACAAGAGACATTCACCTCCGGTAGCATCCTCGATGCCGGCTGGGTGGTGAGTTACCTCCTTCTTGGGCTGGCAGGAATTCTGCAGACAAATAATTCAGCATTGAATCAGTCTGGGGCTTCGGGCCATGTTCAAAGCAGAAGGGGGAATTGGACTCATAACTTGCCCTTCTTTGGAATCGGTGCTGTCTTTTTGCTCTTTTTCTGGGGTCAGGAGTTCTCACACACCATCAGCTATTCTATGGTATCCGTCACCTTCGCTCTCCTTATTGGTTTGATGATGATTCGCCAGAAGGTGGTTTTTGATGAAAACAATAAATTTCTGGCAATGACCCTATCAGAAACGATAGAGCGAAGCCGGGCGGAAGACGCCTTGCGCGGATCGGAAAAGGAAAAGGGGGCAATTCTCAGCGGCCTGAAAAAGGTGGCAGTAGAATATCTCGATACTCAAATGCGCATCATCTGGGTTAATTCCTCAGTGCAAGAGCATCTCGGCATCCCAGAGGACGAAATCAGAGAAAAACACTGCTATAAGATCATCCAGGGAACTGATGCACCCTGTGAAGGCTGCACAGCCATCAAAGCCCTGCAGACCGGTCAATCTCAAGAAGGAGAATTGATCACCCCTGACGGCAAGACATGGCTATCTCGGAGCAGTCCGATCAAAGATGCCAGGGGGATGGTCACAGGAGTAGTCCACGTAGCTCTAAACATCAGCGATCGCAAGAAAGTTGAGAGCGCTCTGAAAGAGTCCGAGCGTCTTCTTGCGAGCATAATTAACTTCCTCCCCGATTCTACCTTCGTCATCGACAAAGAAGGCAGAGTCATTTCCTGGAACCAATCGATGGAGAAGATGACCGGCGTTAAGTCCGAACAGATCCTGGGAAAAGGCGATTATGAATACGCTCTGCCATTCTATGGTGAGCGCAGACCGATATTAATTGATGCAGTCCGTGGATTAGACAAAAATTTTGAAAAAAAATATACTATAAAAAGGCAAGAAGACGGCACTATAGATGCCGAAGCCCACATCCCCAATTTGCGCGGAAATGAAACCTATCTCCTGGGAAGCGCATCGGCTCTCTATGACTCTGAAGGAAATTACAGGGGAGCGATTGAATCCATCCGCGACATCACAGAGCGAAAACGTGCTGAAGAGGATCTGCAAAGGTCTAAGGAGAAAGCTGAATCAGCCACCCGAGCCAAATCCGAATTTCTGGCCAACATGAGCCACGAGATCCGCACGCCCATGAATGCCGTAATAGGCATGACCGGACTTCTGCTGGATGAGGATCTAACGAAGAAGCAGAGGGAGGACATTGAGATCATCCGCAGCAGTGGAGATACTCTTCTCACCATCATCAACAATATCCTGGATCTCACCAAGATCGAGACGGGGATGATCGAACTGGAGCGCCAGCCCTTTGACATGCACGACTGCCTTGAAGCATCTCTGGATATGGTGGCAATGGATGCCAACCGTAAGGGTCTGGAGACAGAGTACACATTCGAAGACGACGTTCCGGCGGTGGTCTTGGGCGATCCTACCCGGATCAATCAGATACTGATCAATCTACTCAATAACGCGGTGAAGTTTACAGAAAAGGGCAAGATCGACATCACAGTTTCAGGCGAAGCGGTAGATGGCGGCAACTACAAAATCCATTTTGCCATCAAGGATACGGGAATCGGCATTCCGGAGGATAAGATGGACCGCCTATTCCAGTCGTTTTGTCAGGTCGATGCATCGACAGCGCGCCGCTACGGGGGGACAGGCCTGGGACTTGCCATAAGCAAGAGGCTGGCTGAGTTGATGGGAGGGACGATTTGGGTCGAGAGTGAGGTTGGCAAGGGGTCCACATTTCACTTCACTATCCTGGTGGAAACGACCCTCTGCGAGCCTATTGAAATCGGCAAACCCGCATCCAGGGTCGACGTCCCGGTAGATCTTGATAAGAGTTTGAGCATATTGCTGGCAGAAGATAACCCGGTTAACCAGATTGTGACTCAGAGAATGCTCAATAAGCTGGGATACAGAGCCGATGTGGCAGCCAACGGCATAGAGGTCTTGCAAGCACTGGAACGCCGACATTACGATGTTGTGCTGATGGATGTGCAGATGCCGGAGATGGACGGCCTGAAAGCCACCCAGGCGATACATCAAAGATGGCAGGATAAAGAACTGCCCGTGATCATCGCCATGACTGCTTCTGCCCTCAAGGGTGATAAAGAGAAGTGTTTGGCTGCAGGCATGGATGGCTACGTAAGCAAGCCGGTCAAGATAGAGATGTTGAAGGCCGCTCTGGAGACTTACGCCAAGAGCCGCCAAGACTCCTTGCAGTGATATGAATCGAGCCAAAGATCCTTATCCATCCCAGGCAAGCTGACGATAATAGTCGGCCCGAGCGAGATGGATATAGCTTTTTTTTGGCCGGCAAAAATGACGAACTGGCGCTCCTGGGGGGTCGGCAGCGATACAACTGCCGCGGCGCGGGAAAGATGCAGCTATAGAATTTGGTTTATCGTTGGCTAGCACGCCTGCGCCGTAATTCTTCTAAGGTGATTCCCTCAGATTTATGCTTCTGCAAATACTCATATTGGGAATCAACGTATGCCGCCTCGCTGTAATCTATCTTCTCTTCTTTTACCTTTACGACGGCTGCCATCTCATAACCACCTGGTCTATTAGAGTTGTTTTCTCATCCTTCCTCCCCAAACATCCCCACCAACCGAAACTCCCTCACATCTACCAGCCCCTTATCAGTGAGCTTCAGCTCCGGGATCACCGGCAGGCAGAGAAAGGAGAGCGTCATGAAGGGGTCCTCCAGCTTGCACCCCAGCTTGTGAGCGGCATCGATGCACTCCGCTATCCCCTCCGCTACATCTCGCATGTACCCTTCCGAGAGCAGACCGGCCACGGGCAGAGGCAGGCTCGCCAGTACCTTTCCCCCGGCCACTGCCACCAGCCCGCCGCCCATCTGCTTGACGGCTAAAACCGCAGCATGCATCTCCTCATCCGCCGCTCCGACCACGACGATGTTGTGCGAGTCATGGGCTACGGATGTGGCGATGGCGCCTTGGCGCAGGCCAAAGCCCTGCACCAGGGCCCGGCCCACGTTGCCCGTGGCTTTATGCCTCTCCACCACACATATCTTCAGGATGTCCCGGTCTATGTCGGAGACGACCTTTCCTTCCAGAACTTTGGGCAAGAGCTGCAGAGACCTGGTGATGATCTGGTGAGGAACAACGCCAATAACCCTGGCCGGCCCCCCCTCGGCCATGATCTCAAACGATCGCGGACCTATGGGACCAATCTGCATCGACTTATGCCCGGCCTTGACAGGAGCGCCAAGCCGGAAGATGAGGTCGCCTTCCTCTGCCACCACTTTTCCGTCTTTAATAACCCTGACAACGTGAGGATGGGCCAGTTCATCCAAGACGACGATGTCCGCTCTGTAGCCTGGGGCGATGGCGCCCAAATCCCGCAGGCCGAAGCACTGGGCGGCGTTGAGGCTCGCAATCTGCAGGGCGATGATGGGGTCGAGGCCCTGTTCGATGGATGTCTTCACCATGAAGTCGATATGCCCTTCACTGAGGATCTCTGCAGGATGCCGGTCGTCCGAGACGAAAAGGAACTGTCGGGCGTTTAGAGGGGTGACCAGGGGCAAGAGATCGAGCAGGTTTTTCGCAGCGCTTCCTTCCCGCAGCATGATGTACATGCCAGAGCACAGCTTCTCTCGGGCTTCATCAATTGATGTGCACTCGTGATCGGACCGGATGCCGGCAGAGATGTAGGCAGACAGGTCGCGGCCCGTGAGGCCGGGGGCACGTGCGGGCGGCTGCGCTTGCTGTCGAGCGGGACCGCACGCAGGTGGCCGCTCGTGGCCGGGATGCTTGCGGCCGGGAACGGCAAGGGCGGCAGGACTTGAGAATCTAATCCACGATCTCTATTTCCCACCTTTTTAAGATCTCGGCAGATTTTTCATAGACAAAATTATGATGATCTACACACAAAAACGTAATTATATTGCCTTTAAGAATATAAACAATCACATAAGGATCTACATGAGAGCCACGGGCGTGCTTCAATGCATGCCGCTTGGGGTCTCCGATGGATGGATTTTCGAGGATCTGGTTGATCTTACTAAGAAGCCGCTTCTCCAATGATTTGTTTTTCCTGGTAAGCTTTTTGAAGTTCTCTCTGAACTCTGGTGTCCGGTGAAACATATATTTCATGGGATAACGTTACTCGACAAGGGTTCTGAGGAATTCATCTTTGTCTTCGAAGGTCTCAACCTCGCCGGTTTTATACTGCTTAATGGCTCGCGCCAGACAAGCTTCGAACTCCTTCAAAGCGATTTCGTTGGCATCCGGGATGATTACCTTTTCTTCAACACCAGACATGATAGATAATCCTCGCTGCAAAGCTATAAGGATTGCGAAAAGGCCATGATACTTTGCAGGGATTCATGGCCCCGATTAAAGGGATGCAAGAATGCAGACTGGACGGCGTGGATGACGGGCAGGAATCCGATCGAGCACGGATAGGCAGGGACGCCCGCACGCCAGGGAGGCCGGAGGCCCGCTTGTGGTCGGGCTGTTCACTTGCCTGCGGTTTCGTGAGAGCAGGAAGGATGCCATCGATATCTATGACCACATCAAATTTGAAGGGAATGAATGAGGCAAATCGACGTGCTTTCTGCAATTGGGTATTTAATAAATATCGCCTCTGGTATCAAGCTTCAGAAAAAGAATCATTTGGCATGCCTCATCTATTTCATAAACAAGCCTGTATTCGCCAAGTCTTACCCTGAATCTGGTTTGATGGCCTTTGCACTTTTTAATATCAAAATTGGTCGATGAAATATCAATGAATTTGAATCTTGAAGGATATGGATTCTCGCTTAGGCGATCGATTAGTTTTCCGAATTTTTCTTGATGTGCGCGTGGAAGCGATAGTAGAATAGACCTGATATCTCTGTTTAAGCGAACGTGAAAGCTCATAGACCAAGTTCTGCTTTAAGGTCTTCCCAGGATATGCCACACTTGCGAGTCTCTTCTGCTAATCTATCCAACTCTTTTATCTCAGAGACCTCTAATTCTATTTCTTCAATTGTAGATTCCTGAATCGCGGCTCTCTCTTTCGCACCAGCCATAATGGTTACTCCTCGCTGCAAAGCTATAAAGATTGCGAAAAGGCTGTGGAGCGGGCCGGGATTCATGAACTGCTCAGAGGGAATCGAGTACAAATTGGGGGCGGCGCGGATGGCTGGCAGGAATCCGATCGAGCACGGATAGGCAGGGACGCCCGCACGCCAGGGGGGCCGGAGGCCCGGTTGGCGGCTGCGATGCGGTCGAGCGAGATCGCGAGTATGTGGCAGCTCGGTGGCCGGGATGCTTGCGGCCGAGAGCTGCAAGGGCGGCAGGGATGCGGCTTGGCGGTCCAGTCGGTAGGAATACGATCGAGGAGAGATCGCCTGAAGGCTCTCCTGGAAGACAGGAAGGCAATAGTGACTTTTAACTTGCACTATGCTTTAAATAGATGATAGAGATTTGATCACATCATCATTATAACGAAACGAATTACTTTCTTGTATGTTTATCAGATCATTTACTAAAAATTTTAATTTTCTAATCTCTAGTTTAATCATTTCGCATTCTTTCAAATCCATGGTTTTTGAAGACACTTCATCTAATCGCATTATGATTTTATCCATTTCCTTTAAAGATTGAAAAATTTCATTTGATGAGCGACTCGAATAGTTCAAGATATCATATATTTTTTTGTCTATATTTCTCACTTTGTTCAAACTATCGAATTGCTGAAAGCGTAACGGGTCGTCTAATTTCTTTTCAATTGAAGCTAATCCAGATCGCAAATCTGCCATTGTCGAGAGAACATCTGCTAGTTGCCTTTGCTCAGGATTTTCGCTCTTCCTCAGTCGCTCTAAATCGATGGTAATAGAAATAGGGCTATCAACTTGATATCCTTCTTTGTTCATCGAGTTGATCTGTCTTATCATTTCTTCTCTCGCAGACTGGACACTATCCAAGTCATGATGGTCAATTTCGATAGTTCTAACACCAGCGACATCAAATGGCTTTTCTTCTCCGCGTTGGATGATCTGAACATATGGTTTTCTAATAGCATGGCGAATTGCCAACTCATAAAAAACATTGGGATTTCTACCGGTCAGATCAGCCACGACAATCGTATCTTCCATAATATGTTGAACGATCTGGCTTGTTATAACTCCGGGTTCAGATATTTGGTCGGCTCTTATGGCTTCACATCCAAATTCCATTGCAGCAGGCTTAATAATATAATTTAATACTTGATCGGAACGCTTTCTAATTTCCGAACCAGCATCACCTATTGGCGCTATAAAAAAACAAATATTATTATCCTCTTGCATGCAACCCACCTCTAATCCCAAAATCCATTTATCCTATATATAATAATAGCATATTCTTTTAAGAAAATAGAGTCCAAGCCAAGTTGATTAAAGCTCATAACAAGTCATTGTGCCGACATCTTTTCATCCTTCCCCCAAAAACATCCCCACCAGCCTAAATTCCTTCACATCCACCAGCCCCTTATCCGTCAGCTTCAGCTCCGGGATCACCGGCAGGCAGAGAAAGGAGAGCGTCATGAACGGGTCCTCCAGCTTGCACCCCAGCTTGTGAGCGGCATCGATGCACTCCGCTATCCCCTCAGCCACATCTCGCATGTACCCTTCCGAGAGCAGACCGGCCACGGGCAGAGGCAGGCTCGCCAGTACCTTTCCCCCGGCCACTGCCACCAGCCCGCCGCCCATCTGCTTGACGGCTAAAACCGCAGCATGCATCTCCTCATCCGCCGCTCCGACCACGACGATGTTGTGCGAGTCATGGGCCACGGATGTGGCGATGGCACCGTGGCGCAGGCCAAAGCCCTGCACCAGGGCCCGGCCCACGTTGCCCGTGGCTTTATGCCTCTCCACCACACATATCTTCAGGATGTCCCGGTCTATGTCGGAGACGACCTTTCCTTCCAGAACTTTGGGCAAGAGCTGCAGAGACCTGGTGATGATCTGGTGAGGAACAACGCCAATAACCCTGGCCGGCCCCCCCTCGGCCCTGATCTCAAACGATCGCGGACCGATGGGACCAATCTGCATCGACTTATGCCCGGCCATGACAGGAGCGACAAGCCGGGCGATGAGGTCGCCATCCTCCGCCACCACTTTTCCGTCTTTGATAACCCTGACAACGCGAGGATGCGCCAGTTCATCCAAGACGACGATGTCCGCTCTGTAGCCTGGGGCGATGGCGCCCAAATCCCGCAGGCCGAAGCACTGGGCGGCGTTGAGGCTCGCAATCTGCAGGGCGATGATGGGGTCGAGGCCCTGTTCGATGGATGTCTTCACCATGAAGTCGATATGCCCTTCACTGAGGATCTCTGCAGGATGCCGGTCGTCCGAGACGAAAAGGAACTGTCGGGCGTTTAGAGGGGTGACCAGCGGCAAGAGATCGAGCAGGTTTTTCGCAGCGCTTCCTTCCCGCAGCATGATGTGCATGCCGGAGCGCAGCTTCTCGCGGGCTTCATCAATTGATGGTGCACTCGTGATCGGACCGGATGCCGGCGCAGATATATGCGGATAGGTCGCGCCCAGATAGGCCCGGAGCGTGGCCGTCTACAGGCCTTCCGCCAGCCAGAGCCAGCTTCTTCATCATCTTCCGGATCGCGAAAGATGACACCCGGATAGTTCATGACCTCGGCCAGGCCAAGGACCCTCTCTTCCTCTATCAGCCCGGCCAGAGCATCTGCGTCCAATGCCGCCCCCGCACTCTCCAGATTGGTGGCGGGAACGCAAGTGGGCAGCATGACAAAGACATTCAGGGGGAGATCTCGTGATGACTCCAGCATGTATCTGATGCCTGCCTCGCCCCAGACATTGGCGATCTCGTGCGGGTCGGCGATTACAGTGGTGGTGCCCCTGGGCACGACGGCGCGCGCATACTCGGGCACGGTGACCATGGAACTCTCAATGTGAACATGGCCGTCGATAAAACCCGGAGCGAGAATCTTGCCGCTCACATCCAGAACCTGGGCTGCGCTGCAGCAGTCGAAGCCCGCTATCCGGCCGTTATGAATAGCCACATCCGCCCAGTACACCTCGCCGGAGAGAACATTGGCCACACAGCCGCCGGCCAGAAGGAGATCGACCTCGATTTCACCGCGCGCAGCAGCGATCAGCTCTTGCAAAGGTCCCTTTGCCATGGTGCATCCTTCTCCTGCGGCTTTATTAAGATTATTTGCCGAAAAACGAGATTTTTGGATTTATTACTGGTAAGAAAAGCGCCGAGGGTGAGATTCGAACTCACGAGACCCTTGCGGATCACCAGCTATCCAGGAGAACTCACTCCAGGCTGGCGCCCTACCGCTAGACGACCTCGGCATCAGGTTTTAGCGCTTGGCAGCACTTTTCGCTGCCCTGGAAGCGTCCCTCTCGGCCAGCTTCCACGCCTTGGGATACGTGCCCGGCTCCATTATTACCCTTTCGGTCAGAACGGCAATGCCATTCTTGCCATCAAGTAATTCCCGGCTGTTCATATCGGCCCGGCCAATGCCCACCGCTTCACCTTTCAGGGTAAAGAGGGCAACAATGTCCCCCTTACTTATATCTGTCTCCAGGCGAAGGAGACCGGGCAGGGCCAGGGGCGCGCCGTGACAGATGGCATCTACGGCATTATCGGCAATGACCAGCCTGGGCAGATGCCGCAATGCCGTCTCCACTGGCAAAATGACGCGGCGTAGACCAGTTTCATCGCCCGTCTCCTTCCATGTCATGTAGGCGTCCATGAGTTGATGCAGCGTGACCAGCGTCTCATCCTCCCGGAAGGGACCGGCGCGGGTGCGACGCAGCTCCTCCATGTTCGCACCTGTGCCCAGAGCGAGACCAATATCAAAGCAAAGCTTGCGGATATAGGTGCCCGCCTGGCAGCCCACGCACATGAGCACGCGCTGCTCCTCAATCTCCAGGACATCCAGATAATAAATGGTGCGAATGCGTAGCTCCTTTACCACCGAGCTCTTCAAGGGCGGCTTTTGGAAGATGGGGCCCATGAATTCTTTGCAGACATCGAAGAGACGCTTTTTGGGCTGCGGCTTATGCACGCGCATGAGGCAGATGTACTCCTTTCCCGCCAGGAGAAGGGTATCCATGATCCTGGTCGCGTCTCCCAGGAGAACGGGCAGGATACCTGAAACTTTGGGGTCCAGCGTGCCGCTGTGGCCTGCCTTCTCTACTTCTAAAATGCGCTTTACCCAGGCGGCGACCTCATGGCTGGTCGGCCCGGAGGTCTTGTCGAGATTGATGGCTCCCAAAGACATATGCATCTTGAGACTGCGCATCTGCGGCGGGATGCCATAGGCAGGATTAGTCTTGCCGCTTCGCTTTACCAGCACGGATCGGACCGTGTCGGATGGAAGAATTTGAGGATAAGTACTGGCAGACGGAGATGTTGATGAAGACGGGCTAACAGGCAAGCTGGCTGATGCAGGCGCTGATCTGCGATCGGATTTTTTCTCAGAAACATCCGGCCTCTCAGCACGATGAATTACGGGCACGTACCGCCTCTCACTGCCGCCAGCACAATTGCCTGCGTGGCTGCTTCATCAAACTTGCCGCTATCCACAACCAGATCATAAGCAGATAAGTCGTTTATATCAATGTTGTAGTACATCTTATACCGCCGGGCCTCGCTCTCCTCCCGAGCACGCGTCTCCTGCATGGCGTCCTCGGTCAGCTTAGCCTCACGTTTAGCGATGCGCTCGGCCCTTGTGCGCAAATCAGCCTTTAAAAGGACCTTAAAATCAGCAGGCAACAGATGCCCGGACAGCCGGCCCTCAAAGATGCCGCCACCGTCTTTTGCCAGAACCTTCTGAGCATCATCAATGAGATAATCGATCTCAGGACCCTTCTCGGCCAGACGATTCATCTCCCGGACGGTGACATTCTTCTCGCCTGCGATCTTGCGAAAAAGATCCCCCGAGTTGACCCAGCGTAGTTTAAGCTGCATGGAGAGAGCGCGAGCAAGAGTTGAGGTGCCCGTTCCCGGCGCACCGCTGATGGTTACTATCATCTCTAGCTCATGCTCCCAATGTCCAGAGCCTTACGAATGATCTGCGATACAGGCAATGAGCAGACAAAGTACCAGTAAAACCAGTAAAGAATAGGCCCAATGACCGTGGTATTGATGTGATGCTCACCCCAAAAGGGAAAGGTCATCACCATGTCCGGGTTAGCGGCTATGTAACTATAAGCCCACATGAAGAGTGGTATGGAGACAATGCCTATGTAGAGCATAGGCTTAAACTGCATCTGCATCATCTTGCCTTGATCGGCTACCGCCTTCATCTGCTCGTTTTGCATGGCTTGAATTCTAGACTGATCTCCAGATAGCTGCGCTTCTTTCATACTTCTTTGCAGGTTCTTCATCTTCTCCTGGGAACTGCGCAGGTACTCCCAGTCCATAGTGTACTTTTGAATCAGGCTGGCATATAGGCCTGTGATGGCCGCCAAAATGAAGAGCACCACATGGAAAGGCAAAATGCCGGGAAGCCATCCCAACAAATGGCCGGCAGCCAATCCCAGGCCGGTCCTCAGTTCATGGCTGATCATTACCCCAAAAAAAAGGACAAAGCCCACCGCCATGGCTGCTTTGTCCAGGGACTTGGTCAGCTGAGCATTCATGCCGACGCTCCGAAGAACTTCTGCATCATTGGGTACATCTCCTGAATCTGCTCGCTGGCTACCTGCTCATAGAGCCGATAGACGATGCTCACAGCCAGAAGCAGGCCTGTTCCGCCCGCGCCACCGAGTGTGCCCAAAAGGCTGGCGATCAAAGTTAAAATGCCGATGATCACACCGCCAATCACAGTCACCTTGGGGATGTACCTCTCCATCAGCTTCTCAATGGAGGCCGGGTTTCTTCTATAGCCCGGAACCTGCAGGCCGGAGTTGTGAATCTTGGTAGCCACGCTCTTGGGGCCCATGCCCGTGGTCTCAATCCAGAATATGGCGAAGATAATGCCGCCAATGATCAGGAATGAAGCGTCCACGATCACATGCAGAAATATCTGCCACCCAGCAAGAGAAGCGAATCCCAATTCCGTCATGCCAGGATGGCTTTGCACCATACCCGGCATCCAGTCGCTGGGACCTCGTAGGGCTGATAGATAGTACATCAGGCCCGATACCGGTTGAGGCGACGAGCCGCTCATGGCGGCGCCCGTAGCGGAATTAATCTTAGCCGCCGAGACGAAGTTCCCCATAAAGCTGGAGTAGCCGGTATAGATCGTGGTTACGCCCTGCCCGGTTACCGTGGCAGAGGTTATAGTGCCCATCTTGCCCGCCAGTAATGCACCAATCATCTCGATGTTGGCCTGAATGGCCCGCACCAGGATCATGGGAAGAACTGAGGCATAAACCAGCTTGACCGGAAATCGTCCCCTTGCACCCCGCACACGGCTGTGGGCAAGTGGTATCTCAATTCTGGTAGATTCCACCAAAACGACCAGCAATATTATCATTATAGTGGATACTAGCGCCAAAATTCCGCCCGTGACCAGAATGAATCTCAGCCCTTCTGATGTGAAGAGCGTATCAAAGCTGATCAACTGCAGCCGAATGATATCGATCCATTTGGGTATAATGCCCACAGGAAGCCCAGCATCACCTGTTGCAGGATTGATGATGCCCGTGACGAGCTGCTGGCTTATACCAGCTACGATAAATAGCCCCACTCCGGAACCGACGCCCCATTTTGAGACTACCTCATCCATATAAACGATGAGCGATCCGCCTACAAAGACCTGAATAAAGATCAATAATGATAATATGCTCAGAGAAACACCGAGCGTGCTCGCCAAACCAGCATCTGGCAGCAGATAGCCACCCAACACTTGTGGCAGGGCCTCAACGGCGACCATCACAAATACCAGGGCCTTCTGTGTGCCTTGATAAATAGCCTGATCACGAGGTTCACTCAGATTGAGCTTGATGATCTGCGCGCCCACGAGAAGCTGCAATACGATGGAAGCTGTAACAATTGGACCTATGCCAAGGAGCATCATCGAGCCGAAGGATCCGGCAAAAAAGGCACGATAAGCACTGAAAATATCGATGGACGCTGTGGAAAGCCCAAAAAGGGGTATGTTTCCCAGGGTAAAGTAGAGCAGCAGTATGGCTAAAGTCCAGCTTAGCTTTCTCTTAAAATGGACGTGCCCTGTGGGCCGCTCCACGGAGGGGAGCCGGCGCACAAAGGGCTCTATCGCATAAAAGAAACTCTGCTGGTTCATACTACTACTGCCTGACCACCAGCAGCCTCAATTTTGCTCTTCGCAGTCACAGTGAATCCAGCCGCGCTAACGTTAAGCGTTCTGGTTACCTTGCCGCGACCCAGCACCTTCATCTTGGAAAGCTCAATTTTGCCATCCGGGCCTGCCATCTGGTCCAGCACGTCCACGTTGACCACCTCAAGCTCCACAGAAAGTGGCAGCTTGACGAATCCATGCTTGCCCATCTGAGTTCCAAGAAGCATAGAGCGCATGAAGTGATGTTTGCACTTCCCAGAATCTCCACGACCGCCGCGAGACCCGCCTCCGCGCGCATTCTTGTGCTTGCCGTGGTAGGTTCTGTGCCCTCTCTTATCCTTCGCATTTGGTCTAACCATGGTTTCTTACCTCATCCTCTTGATAAGATCCGCCAAATCCGTGCGAAAACCCAGATCTCCGCCCTGTTGCGCGGTCTTCTTGATGGTCTTTAAACCCTTGCGAGCCGGATGGAGCCGGAATATGGGCTTGATTTCCAGATCCTTCAGGCTCGCTCTACCGGAGGTGACAGCACTGGCCAATTCCTTGAAAGAGCTATAGGATGTATTCTCTTTCAAGAATTGCTCTGTCAGCCGCCGGTTAGCACTCAGCCGTCCCCGCTTCTCGAGGAGCAGAGCCAGCGTGTCATCGTCTATCTTGCCCCAGGCCACATAGTCCTTTACCTTCTGGATCATGCCCCGGTAATGCGCATCTTCTTTGACGACGATGCAATGGTTGACTCTGTTGATATGCAGCATTGCTAGAGTGGACTTGATCCCTGGCCGAAGGTTCAACTCGCCTCTCAATCTCACTATGGCAAACATCTTCAAGCCCTCACAGTTACGGTATTGATGAGTGCATTGTAGGTTGCCTTGGCGAAATTGATAGTCGTCCTGGTCGAGCCTGCCGTTCTTGTCCACACATCCTTGATGCCGGCCATGTCCATGACTTTCTTGGATGTGTCGCCTGCTGCGATGCCTAACCCTCGAGGCGCCGGAATAAGTACTACCCTGACGCTTCCTGATTCGCCTACTACCTGATAAGGCACCGTGTGCGCCTGGCCGCAGCCGCATTCCCAGCTACCGCAGCCTCGGTTCACCTTCATGATATTGCGTTTGGCACTATCGATGCCCTTCTTGATGGCTTTGCCCACCTGGACATCCTTTCCTTCGCCAAGTCCAATGTAGCCGTCTCTGTTTCCCACAATTACCGTGGTTCTGAATTTGACTCTCCTTCCGGAGTCCGTCATCCTCTGAACCATGTTGATATCCAGAACTTCATCCTCAAGTCCCGGTATCAGTACATCTATCAGGCCTGCCTCCTTAATGGGCAGACCTGAGGCAATTGCCTCATCGAAAGAGGTTACCTGGCCCTCAAAGACGAGCTTGCCCAGCCTTGTCCTGGGGACCCACTCTTCCTGGTAAAAATCACGCTTCTTTTTCCGATCCATAAGTTCACCCCAGTATCTTCTCTCGAACCTGCTCGAATTGGGCCACGATATCTGCACCCGTGTATTTCTTTATGTGCTCGCCGGAAATCCTCTTCTCATCGGGGAAGATCTCCGCGCCATGAGGCACATTTACACCTGCATCTACGATACCTTTAATGGCAGCATATATCCTGTTGCCTTTGGTGGAAGCATGCAGACCTATATCTGCAATACCCTCATCAATGCCCAGTGCCAGCATCTTCTTGCCGAAGAGAAGGCCGGTAAGATAGGCAGCCGGTATATTGCTCTTGCTAAAGGTATATCCATAGTCCGGCAGCTCTCGGGAGTTAACCGTCAGGAGTGTTTTATCGCCTTTCTGCTCCGCGACCACCAATTGCAGCAATGTGTTGGCATTGCTCTTCCGGACAACAACGCGGGGTTTCTTCGATAGTATCAGCTTATATCTGACGTGATAGTTGGTTTTGCCCTCTCTTCTTCTTCGGAAGGGGACTCTATATCTCGGTCCTGTAGCCAAGTTATTCACTCCTGGCAAGGCCCTTAGCCTTGATGAAAGAGTTCATGTGCGCCAAACTTCTGTACTCGCCGCCCTTGGATTTGCGATAAAGCAAGCGGTAGGCATGGCGATCTATCTGGCCGCCTTCACGAAGCTCCCGAAGCTTCTTTCGCAGAGCCCGGATCTTTGTCATCCACTGCTCTTTTCTCGGGGATCGGGCACCTTTAGCGCCTCTTCTATGTCCCGCTCCTTTGCAGTGACCATAGGCACGCTTTACTGCTCGGGCATTAATTCTACCTCGGCTGTTGCCCTTCTTGGGCTTGGCCTTGATATTTCCAGCCTCTACCTGAGAGCGAATGTCCTCTCGAGTAATGGCATCGGAAAGCTCGCTTGCCACCTCTGGATCGGGATTGATCCAGACCCGGCTCTCGCCGATTTTAAGCTCGGCTGCGGCGAGACGCCGCTGCGTTGTTAAGCCCGGCATTTCTAGGCACCACCCTTGGGATTGAGCACCCTGAGGCCTGCCTCAGCCGCTTTTGCCTGCATCTCCAGGCGCTTCTTCATGCCAACACCCGATGCTATGCGTACCACATAGCCCTGCGCCTTCAGCAGCTCTGCCACGTTATTAACCAGCACCTCAGGAAGGCCGCAGGGATGAAATCCCTTAACCGCCTTGGGACTTCCATAGCCGACTCTAACCAGCTTGCCTTTAGCAGCAATCTGCTGCCGGAGCTTGTTGTGCAGGCCGCGAGGCTTTCGCCAGCTGGTGCTAAGCCGCTTCTTTTTATGTGAATCATGAAAGTTGAACTCGGGCTTCTTTGACTTCTGCCGGGTTCTTACTCTCAGCAACCTCTCTGCCATCCTCGTCACCTCTTGTCCACCAGGTATATTCCGTCTTGGAATATCCTGATATCGAAACCATGCACCCTGGTAGCCTGCTCAATATTGGCCATGGTCTGGCCAACCTGCTCCTTGTCGATGCCTGTGATCGTTACTTCATCTTTGCCGATCTCGACCTTCGCACCCGGTAGGATCTTGGCGGATCGAGACTTCCTTTCGCCCAGGAAATTGTTTATGATGAGCTCGTTGGAAGCTTCCTTGAGCTGTATGGGGAAGTGAGAGTACACGACCTTCATCTTGTACTCATAACCTCGGCTTACGCCTGCAATCATATTGCTGATGTGCGCGGCCAGTGTCCCCACCATTGCTCGGTGCTGCTTTCTATCGAGCCTGGAATTCACGATCAGTTGAGATTCCTCTTTCGTGATCTCTATCTCAGGATAGCAAAGCTGCCTGCTGACCTCACCTTTCGGCCCCTTAACCGTGACGGTATTTCCGTCTACGGTTACGGCAACTCCTTCTGGAATCTCTACCTGTCGTGCAATCTCTTTGACCATTGCGACCACCTAATATACGTAAGCCAGGAGCTGACCGCCCAGGAATTGGGACCTGGCATCAGAATGGGCCATGACTCCCTTACTGGTGCTCAGTATCAGAACACCGAAGTTCCTGGCGGGGAGGAATCGCTTCTCCCATTTCTCCATCTCGGTCACCTTGGTCGAAAACCGGGGCTTAATTACGCCGCATCGGTTGATCCTTCCCAGGAGCTTCACTCGGAACATTCCCGACTTTCCGTCGTCAACAAATTCGAACTCGCCTATGTATCCTCTATCCGCCATAACCTTCAGAGCTCTTCCTATGAGCTTGGAGGCGGGATGAATGATACATTCAGGCTTGCCTACGCTCTCCGCATTCTTTATTACGGATAGGGCATCGGCCAGTGGATCCAATAACATTGCAACCACCTACGAATATTTTTCAAAACCCATCTCAGGGGCGATCTCTCGGAAGCACTGCCGGCAAATGTATATCCCGTACTTTCTTATCAGGCCGTTTTTATTTCCACAGCGCTTGCACGGGTTTGAACCTCTTCCGAAGACCTTTTTTCCTTTCTTCATGCTGCCTCCAAGATCTCAATGCCGAACTTCTTTGAGACGAACTCTACTGTGTCGTCTTTATTCAGCCTCTGCCGGCTGGGAAGTTTCTTTTGCGCCACGCGCCGCATTGCAATCCTATAGCCGGCCCTCTTCAAGGCAACGGACACGTCCATGCCGAATATGCCTATATCCGGATCGTATCGCATGCCTGGAAAGTCGGTGTGCTCCTCAATGCCGAAAGAGAAGTTGCCTTGCATGTCGAACTGGCTCTTTTTCAAGGTATTTCCTGCAGCCTTCAGGGCTATGACAAGGAAATCCTCAGCCGCTTTTCCTCGCAAGGTAAGCTTTGCACCTATGGGCTCATTCTTTTTGATGCCGAAGGTAGGCAGAGTCTTCTTGGCAATGGAACGAACAGGCTGTTGCTTGGTAATGGTCTTCATGATGGTTTCAGCATTTACCAGCCTCTGACCGCTCTCTCCTACGCCCACATGCACGACAACCTTGTCAACACGGGGAATTAGATTGGCATTCATCTAACAGCCCCCAGCTTGATGACAGGCTGATCTTTTCCGATCATGTAAACGTAATCCTTGATGGTCTCAAACTCCTCGTCGCCCGAGATGATGATGCGATTATTCTGGGAGCTCTTCACGGTTATGATCTCTTTGATCTTCCCCGTTTGGCCGGAATGCTTTCCGCCCACGACCATGGCCAGATTGCCTATCTCAAAGCCGATCCTATCCTCAATATTCTTGTCGGGCAGTGAGAGGACCAGTGAATCGCCAACCTTAAACTCGCCTTCTGCCAGCTTATTTGAGCCGTCGGATAGGTTGAGCTGCTGCTTTTTGCCCTTAATGAAGGTTTTATTCTCAATTCGGGCCAGCTTTCTCACCTTGCCCTCCTCAAGAGAGCTGAGATAGAACATTCCCTTCTCATCTTTGAGCATTCTGTATTGCTGGCTACTAGAGGGAACGGATATGACGTCGAATATGCCTATAGGCAGCTTGTAATCCTTCTGGATTTTTCCATCCACCAGCACCTTGCCCTCGTACAGAGCCCTCTTTGCCTCGCGGGCATTATCTACCAGCTTAAGCATGTCCCGGATTACCATCACGAGAGGCATGCTATCCCCAGCGGAATGAGGCCCGGGACTGGTCTTGGCAACCCATGCGTGGGTCTTTCTTGCAATGGGCCAGCTTACGGGAACCGTTATTCTCTTTTGATGTTTGCTCATTCGGATCGCCTCGCGAAGATCTTTTCCCTCTCTGCGTCTTCAAGAATGAGCTTGATTATCATGACGTTAGAGGGATGGATAGTTCTCGGCACTTCAGTTCCGTCAGCCCGGTAGTTGCTCACGCCTGCTACTTTGATGGTGCACCTCTTAAGGTCCACATCTTCGACCTCTCCTTCGGTGCCAGCGTGATCGCCACGCATAACCTTGACGGTGTCACCCTTGCGAAGCTGTGCATTGCGCTTCTTCAGCTCCTCACGCAAAGCTTTGCTCAAGGGTGCGTGCATGTACTTTTGACGCCTATGCAGCGGTGCGGTATACCTCGCTTTCCGCTGCTTCCTTGGCTGTTTTGTAATCATAATCATCACACAATCATGGATGCCGCGGAAGCGATCTTGCTAAATCTTTCCGCTACCTCGCGGGCCACTGGTCCCTTAACCTCAGAGCCCTTGGGAACGCCTTCGTCATCTACTATAACGGCGGCATTATCCTCGAACTTTACTCTGAGGCCGTCAGGCCTTCGAAACTCTTTTCTCTGGCGGATGATGACAGCTTTAAAGATTTGCTTTCTCATCTCCGGGCTTCCCTTTTTCACAGATACTACTACTACGTCCCCAATCCCTGCGCGGGGCTGTCTATTTTTCACGCCTCGATAGTTCTTGACGGCGATGACGTGTAGCGTCCGCGCACCTGTATTGTCTACACAATCCAGGTATGCGCCAGTGTTGATCGCCCTTGGGATCTTGGCCTTTTGTCCTTTCATTTCAAGACCTCGACTACTACGTAGGATTTGGTCCTGGAAAGGGGCCTACACTCCGCTATCTTGACACGATCCCCTGCCTTGGCATCAATGCAAGGGGGATTGTGCGCATGGATTTTGGACTGCCTCTTCTCGAATCGTTCATACTTCGTTGCTTTCTTTTCGAACTTGCGCATGACTACCACAGTACTGTCCATCTTGTCGCTGACCACGGTGCAACTGAAGACCTGGCCACGTACGGGCAGGCTACCATGGAAGGGACACTTCGGATCATTGCACTCCTTTTCCGGCGCGCTAACGTCCAGTCCGATATCCCTCATAACTTCCACCTCGTTCTCTGCATTCTCTTGCTTATTCTGTTCTCTGGCTGTGAGATCAAGATTGAGCCGTAGACATTTACGTTTTGCCCATCGGGCAGCGTGAAGATCAGGTTCGTATTCTTTTTGGCAAGACGCAAAACACGGCTTCTCGTCTCCAAAAGGAAAGTATTCCTGGTCTCGTCCACAACCATGGCCTTAAGCCCGACCTGGTCCGGGTTGCTGCTTGCCGCAACTCGCACCTCAAGGCCGATCAATTCATGCCTTGCCAGGCTTTCAGGATTCAGGTTCACGTGACTTCGCTCCGTTTGGATCGTCTTGATCCCCTTCGCTCCGTTTGGACGGTCTTGATCCTGGCCACCGTTCTGCGGATGTCTCTGATTCTCCCAGGTTTTTCCGGGGCGCCACCAGCAGTAACGATGCCTCTCTCTCGGATGAGCTCGCTTTGAAGCTTTCTTAGCTCCTCAGCAATCTCCTCCGCGTTCATGTTTCTGATCTCATCAATCTTAAAGATCGCCATATTGGATCACTCTTCCTTGGTGCAAGGTCCTCTTCGGGGAGGGGCATCTTCGGTCACGCCTTCATTCACCTTCTGGATGATTCATCCAGGGGAGACGGCGCAGCCATGGGCTCTGATTCTAAGAGCTGATCCAGATCGCTCTTCTTTTCGGGAGCGGGCGCTGCCACGGGCGGCGCAGCCTTTTGCGGGCTTCGTTTCTACAGGTGGCACAGCGACCGGCGGATTTTCTATCCTGAAATCATCAGGAAGCCGCACATCGGGCGGGATGATCCGGACCTGGCAGCCAATTACACCCAGCTTCTTTACGGCTACAGAGTAACCTCTATCCACTAGATCGATGGCCGGTTTTCCAGAGTGTTTGATGTATCCGGAGATGAATTTCTCGGTTCGCGAGCGCGGGCCGGTTAGCTTGCCGCTGATTACAATCTCGCAGCCCAAGGCGCCCGCATCCATCACTCTTCTCATCATGGACTGGCCTGCCTTTCGGAAGTACCAGCCGCGCTCCAAAGAGGACGCGAGACGATTGGCCACAACTCTGCCGTTCAAGTCGCCGCGGCCCACATCCTGGACGTCGATCTGGGGATTGTCCAGATGGAACTTTCGATCCAGGTCGCGGGTGATCTTCCGGATCAACTTGCCGCCTTTTCCTATGACCATGCCCGGCTTTTCTGCATAGACCGTGATCTGGGTGCCCATGGGAGTGCGGTTCATGACCATGCCGCCATATCCCGCGCGCTCCAGCTCTTCCGCCAGATACTCATTGACGAGAGCTTTGGAGAGGCCCTCTGCCACGAACTTCTTTTCTACGGACATCAGCTCTTCACCTCAGTGAGGACCATCTCCACAGAGACTGTCTCTGTGTTCTTGGGGGTGGCTCTTCCCATAGCGCGAGGCATCCATCCCTGAATGGTTCTGCCCTTCTTTGTACCGGCATGGAAGATCCTCATCTTCTCGGACTCCATTCCCTTGTACTCGGCATTGGCAAGTGCGTTATCCAGGACGATCAAGACTGCCTTGGCGGCCTTTTCAGGAAATCTGCCGGCATCCCATCCTACTGCTCCATGCCTGTGGGCTACATTTCCTCTGTAGCGTTTGAAGGGAATAGCCCTCTTAAGAGCTATTACATCTTCCAGATAGGCACGAGCTAGACTTGCCCTCATGCCCTTCAGTGTCCTGCAGATCTCGTGGGCGTGCTTAGGTGAGATGTGAAGCTCCATCCCCATGGCCCTTGAAGAGCGTACTGCAGGCGTAAGCGAATAATTCAATCTGCCCAATCTCACACCTCACTTCAGCGGCACATACTTGCTTGATCTGGTAGCGCCCACGCCTGCGGCGCCGTGCTGCACGCGACCGCGCGTGAGCGCGAACTCACCGAAGAAGTGCCCGATCATCTCGGGCATGACCTCTACCTTTTCGAAGCTCTTGCCGTTGTAGATCTCGAGATTCTTGCCCACCATATCTGGCATAATTATCATATTCCTGATGTGGGTTCGAACCGAGTCCTTGTTCTTCAGGCTTGTCACGAGATTCTTGTTCTCCTTGACAAGGCCTCTTTTAATCGATCTGCGTTGCCGCGCTGGTAAGAGCCCGGCAAGCTCATCTATGCTCATCTTGGCGAGGTCGGCAACCTTCCGGCCCCGATACAAGAATTCTTCCTTTCTCTTAGGAAGCTTGGATCCTGCTTTTTTAGCCAAAACCTTTCACCTAGCGCTTACCGGTCTTCCTTGCAGCAATTGAACCTACCTTTCGGCCAGGGGGCGCATTCCTGCTGACAGTCTTTGGCCGCCCGGGATGCTGGCGTCCGCCGCCACCGAAGGGGTGGTCTACAGCGTTCATTGCAACGCCTCTGACGATGGGCCATTTCTTGGCTTTGGACTGGAACTTGAAGAAGCTCTTGCCTGCTTTGACCAGAGGCTTGTCCAGACGACCTCCTCCGGCAACGACCCCGATGGTCGCCAGGCATTTCGGGGAAAGCCATTTCATCTCACCGCTGGGCAGCTGGACAACGGTTTGACCGGCATCGTGAGCCACGAGAATGGCACACACTCCTGAAGCTCGGGCAAACTGGCCGCCGTGACCCGGTTGGGATTCGACGTTACAGATTGGTATGCCCTCAGGGATCTCCGCCAGATGCAGAGTGTTTCCCGGCTCTATGGGAGCCGATATGCCGCATGAGACTTCCTGCCCAACATACATGCCCTCGGGAACCAGGATGTATCTCATCTCACCGTTGCTCAAAGCCATTAGCGCCACAGGAGCGGTTCTCGCAGGGTCACGCACTATTTCCTGGACCACGCCTGTTATGGTTTCATCGCTATCGACTTTTATGTGCTTGATGTCCGCCCTGTACCGGTGGGAGGGTGCCCTGTACGTAGGACCTCCAGCACCTCTATTCTGAGATATGATTCGATGTCCCATATTTTACCCACCTACAGCAGCCCTAGCCTTGTGGCCAATTCGTTCGCGCTCCCTTCTCCGGCCAGCTTTACGATGGCCTTCTTCTGTCCCTGGGAGGTTATCATGGTCCTGACTGCCAGAACATCGATATCATAAAGCTCTTCCAGGGCTTTCTTGATCTCCGGCTTGGTGGATCTCATGTTCACCAGAAACTCCAGGGTATCATTGGAGTCGATCATGCCGGTGACCTTTTCTGTGACGTAGGGACTCTTGATAATCATTGTACTGCCTCCGCTCTGCCCTTATTGGCCAGCTTTTCCAGAGAAGACTCAGTCCAGACGGTCAGCCTTCCGGCTTTGGTTCCAGGAGCAAGCAGTTCAGCGTTCAACTTCTCCACGGTGACGAAGTCCACGCCGGGAAGATTTCGGGCCGCTTTTCCTAAGCCTGAATCGTTTCCGGCGACAATGAGCAGGCTCTTGCGGCTCTTATATTTCCTTCCCCGCAGTTTGCCTTTGCCGGCACGAATATGTCTTCCGTCCTTGGCCCTCTGAACGTCGTCCCAGAGGCCCGCTGCCACCAGGAACTTGATGACGTCTGTGGTCTTGCTCAAGGATTCCAGGTCATTCTTGGCCACGATAGGCAGCTCTCTTGTGAACCGGTGGCCTCTTGCCGCGACCAATCCCGAAGAGGCCGTGGCGGCGATCGCAGAGCGGATGGCTTTGCGCCTCTCCTTTTTGTTGACCTTTTCGGTGTAGTCTGCATTGGGCTGGGGAGCGTGAGACCTGCGGCCGCCTACGGCCATGGGTACGCCGGCAGCCTTCCTGCCGTTCTTCAATCTGGGAATTCTGGAGACGCCGTGTCCCGGACCCCATGACTGGGCAGAGGTATTCATGCCCGCATAGAAATGAGGTCCATAAGCCTGGAGCCTGTTGGCCTGTGCGGCTAAGACGGCCCTCTTGATGATATCCGGCCGGTATTCCTCCTCGAAGATAGGAGGCAGCTCAATTTGGCCGCTTGCATTTCCTGATAGATCAATGATATTTGCCAACATCATCTAGACCCCCTGCTTGGACTCTTGGCTCACATAGAGAAACTCGGGCACTTTCACGAAGTTCTTTCCGGGCCTTATGGCATGTCTTATTCTGACCATCCTCTTGATGGGGCCGGGAACGCTTCCCTTGATCAGGATATATTGGTTTCTGACTAAGCCGTAGCCGGGAAATCCGCCCTTCGGATTTATTTGTGCTCCGTCGGTTCCGATGAACATGAGTCTTTTGTTGAACTCCGTCCTCTGGTGGTAGCCCATCTGGCCCAGCTGCGGAACGCGCCAGCTGATATGAGATGGATGCCAGGGACCGAGGTTGCCCACATGCCGCAATTTGCCGGTGCGGGCGTGCTTTCTCTTGGCCATAGCAATTCCCCAGCGTCGCACTGGACCCTGGGTGCCCTTGCCTTTGGTGACTGCAGAGGCATCCATAAGATCTCCCAGATCAAAGACGCTGGAGACGGGGACCTGCTGGCCCAGCAACTTGTATGCAAAAGCGAGACGATCCAGCATGGAGCCACCGTTGATGGGCATCTCCATGAGCTCGGGAGTCTTCTTGGGAATTCCGGTTATGAGCATGGGATTGGTGTGCACCAGTACTCTAACATCTACGATATCCTCGCCCAGAGCACGCAGGTCGTCGGCTGATGTCCCGCGAGTCTTCTTGGGAACAGTTAGAGCCCTGGCCAAATCGGGGCTCAGGTTCTCGGACCAGGCCTCGCCCGCAGGCCGAAGGCCGCCGTTGTAGTTCTCGTAGGCGCGAACAGCCACCACGTTCATGGGGGGAACCTCCAGAACGGTTACGGGCATGGAGATCTCCACGCCCTCGGTGAGGCTGCGCGGCCTATCGTCAATCATCATGATGTGGGTCATGCCTACCTTATAACCGGCAAACCCTGCCATCCTGGCCTTGTCCTCCTCGGGCCAGCTTCGAATTCTTGGGACCTCGCTCTTGGCCCTCTTTCTCGGGCTGTAGGCCAGCGAGCCTCGTCTTGGTCGGTGTATTGTTGCCATTTAGTCCTCCAAACGCACAAGGTTGAGCAGGGCTAAAGTGGCAAAGACAGCCTCTTCCACGCGAACCGTCTCAGTTCCTTGATGCGGAATGGTGTTGATCATTTCATATCTGTCCATTGACTGCTTGCTCAAGAATGCATCTATGCCCCGTGCCGGTGAGCCGAAGACCACCGCAAGGTCGCGCTTGTGGCCTATGTGTCCCATGTTGGAGAGGATTTCAGGCGTTATGCCTTTTCCGTATCGCGAGGTAAGAACCACGAGGCCACCTCGCTCATGCAATGTTGCAAGGTAGTCCGGCAAGCTCTCCACTATCTCGGTCTCGTAGCCCCAGTAATGGGGGATATCCTTAGGGTCCACAGGCTCAGCGGCGAGCGGCTGCTGCGAAAAGATTCTGACATTTAGGCGCTGCCCCACCGGGATCCTTTCCTCGGTACGAAGGGGAATTGGGCGATTGATTCCGATTTCCACCCAGACGCCGCTATCAGATCCGACGCTTTCAACGACTGCTCCGACGCGTAGCTCGCCAATCTTGAGCGATTCTGATTTTGAGTTTATGGGATGATGAACGGTACGAAGCGGCGGCAGCATTCCGACATGGCGCAGCTCCTCCCGGCGGGGGATGAGCATTCGTCGCAGGTACTGCGGCGTATCCATGTAGCGCAGCACCATGGCCATGAACCGCGAGTCATTGTGCTCGGGATCGCGATAGATCACGATGCGGTTATATTGGAAGACCGCTGCTGCCCGGGCGATTTGGCCAACTTTGAGCGTGCTCTCACGCCGATCCCTACTCTCCATGTTGAGAGAGGACGGGATAAGGATGGCTCTCTCGCGCTGTCCGGTCATCAGGTTTCCCTTCTCAGAAGAGAGAGGAGATATAAAAAGGTTTGGTGGCAGTAATATTCAGGATTTTCCATAGAGGTGAGTAAGCTGAATGCTACGGTGCGCAATTGGCCGCCATGAGACAGCGAACAAAGCTCCTAGCCGATTTTCCATATACCACATGCAATAAGTCTCTTCATCGCTACCGTTGGCCATGCGGCAACAGGCCCGCTGGTGTGGGGCGTAGGTGCCAGGCATAACTGTGATTTAAGAAGATGCGATTGAAATCCGCCATGCATCACTCTCTCCAGCATCGAAGGAAGATGGTAAACCGCCAATCAGGGGACAAGCTCCCGCCTGCACGCCGGGTCTATGGCAGCAAGACGATGTTTCCATCGGAATCGGTCTTGATCAGCCAGGCGTCACTGCCTCCGGCACCGCGAGACGAGGTCGAGCCCGTTATGATATAGCCACCGTCGCTATTATGTAGGACTGACGTGGCCGAATCACTCTCGCTAAAAGTCCTATTCCAGAGCTCATTTCCATCGGAATCGGTCTTGATCAGCCAGGCGCTACTTCCCGTCCATCCTGTGAGTATGAAGCAGCCGTCACTGATCTGCTGGATCGAAGAAGCACCATCATCGTTCTCCCCACCGAAAGTCTTCTCCCAGATCATAACTCCTTCCGAGTTCGTCCTGATCAACCAGGCATCGGTGGCCCCAGGACCTTTGGAGGATGTCGAGCCAGCCAGGACGTAACCGCCATCGAATGTTGCTTGGACTGAATTAAACAGATTAAGACCCGTTCCCACGAATGTCTTTTTCCAGATCACTTCACCTTCGGAGTCAGCTTTGATCAGCTCTGCTTCATGGCTAAGTCCTTTCTCAACTGCCAGGACGAAGCCACCATCACGGGTGGTCTGGATTGAGTGTACTTCACCCATGTTATCTATATCCATATTCGTCTTGCCTAGAACGAGGGCCTTCTGCCAGATCTCATCTCCCGCTGAGTTCGTCCTAATCAGCCAGGGATTAAATCCCTTCTCGCCTGCCAGGATGAAACCGCCATCATTCGTGATCTGGGCAGCATTGACCTTATCATCGTCCGCCCCGCCGAATGTCTTATTCCAGAGAATTTTCCCATCGATATCAGTCCGGATCAGCCAGGCATCACTGCCCCCGGCACCGAAGGATTTCGTCGTTCCAGCCAGAACAAAGCCGCCATCACTGGTATTCTGGACAGAATAGGCCTCATCCATGTTTTTCCCGCCAAAAGTCCTCTGCCAGATCTCGCGTCCCTCTGAGTCTGTCTTTATTAGCCAAGCGTCTCTGTTCCCAGCACCGAAGGATCTCGTCCAACCTGCCAGGATAAAGCCCCCGTCACTGGTGACACAAATTGAAGTGATCCCATCACCATTAGCGCCGCCAAAAGTTCTACCAGACTCATTAGAGAGCGGAACAGCGATCTCCAAGATGGCTGTCTTGGTACTCATAGCTCCATTCTTATCTGTCACCGTGAGGTTAATCAGGTACATACCCATTTCATCATATACCTGCTTGGGAGGGCTAACCATACTAAATATGGCTGATTTATTGTTTATCTCCCAATGGTATGCCAGGTTCTTGCCATCTTCTACATCATCGCTTTTGGAGGCATCAAATTTTACCTGATCGCCCACCATGGGTTTTTGCGGCACGATGGTGAAGTTGGCCTGAGGCGGATTATTTATTATTATATTTTTGGAGCTGGTGCTGGTAGCACCCTCATCATCCTCAACGGTGAGGATCACCATACAAGGGCCGCCTTTGAGGTAAACGTGGTTTGCTGTGGGCTCGCTCATCTTGTCCGTCTTATTGCCGTCTCCGAAATCCCACAAATATGAATCAATTTTTCCCCCAATGTCCCTGCTCTTCGAGGCATCGAAAGTTGTATTCTCCCCAACAATAGGCAGGTCAGGCGATATCGTGAATTGTGCTACAGGCGGATCATTCAGAGGCATAAGGGGAGCAAGAGAGGTATTCTCCCTTATAGCGATAGGCGTTTGGCTGGCTGCTTTGAAGAAAGGCCCTCCAGGATGCTTTGCACCTCCTGGCTCCTTCCACCAGTCTAAATTGAGCCAGACATCGCCCGATTTCAGGTCTGCATGGGTATTGATTTCCTTGACATTATAGTTCTTTCGAAGCCATGAGATCATTCGCGAGACATCGCTTTCTGAGCCGCCCACCTTTCCAAGATAGACCTCTGTGTAAGCATGTCCACCATTAGGCCCATAGGCTAGAACGATCCTGGATGTGCCTCCAATGGACTCAATGAGCGATGCCATCAGAATGGAAAAATCGTCGCAATCCCCCTGGCCTGAATACCTGCCTTCACCATTCTCCAGGCTCTTGTTGGAGTACTGGAACACCTCAATCCCTCTAGTATCGGCTTTATAGCTCCAGTTGCCCACCATGTAGTTGTAAATCGAGCAGATCTGGCCGATGGTTCTATCGCCAGGATAATCCAGGACAAGGTTGCTGCCTTTATCCTCAACTGTTGGATTTGGTATGTTGAGCTTGAGGTTAATCTCCCTCGTTATCTCATCTACATTTTTTGCAGATTTAGGCAGAAAAGATCTGCTGCCAGGACCTGCGCTGGCTATTGCGGAGGTGACTATATCTGAACCGTTGTACTGGGTGATGTTCCCGCTCTCCAGTAATCGGGGCCCAGACTCGCCATAGGCATAGGCGACCTCCTGGGCGCAGGCCGTGAAAGAGATAACGGAAATAACAGCAAGTATCAGAGGGAGAACTGCAGTCATTCAGTCTGGGATGGATTTTCGAACATAAAGCAGTTTTGCATCATGAGTGATATCGTAGTGGTGCATCCGCGCATCAAACTGCGAAGGGGCATTCAACCAGCATTTCGCATTAACGCTCCAACCCGAAATATTTTTTGCAGTCCGGTCCCGTTTGTAGAGGGCCGACTTATGCGAGCAAAACTCTTTTTACAGAGTGTCACCTATAACATTTTTGCTCTTGACTATGAGGTTGGATGGGTAATGAAGACAATTCTTTTATCTGTTATGGTGCTTGCCTTCTTCTTGGCTTTGAATGGCGGATGTACCGCCCAAGAAGAGAATAGCACACTCCTAGAAGCTCCCTCGATGAATAACGAAGAAGCATTTCCCCAGGGTGAAGCGGGGCTGGCCGCCTACATTAATACCGGGCAGGTAGTCGATCTTGATAAGTTGAAGACAATTTTTTCCACGGTGGAGGAGGTTGGCGACAATTACATATTAGGCGTTGTGCCAATTCCCGATTGGGGAGGAAATATTGATATTCATCTCTATGCCGACACGGACGGATGGATAGTCTCCTACCTCAAGAAAGACGAACCGGTTTCCATGGTAATGCAATGGGGAACCAGTGATGCAGATAATCCAACTATCGGCGTCATAAAATCGACTACACTCGAGGATGCTCTGTACAAAGCAGGCGATGCAGCGGGAGTAGGCATTGTTGCCAACGGTATTAAATACTATCATTTTGGATTTCCCAACGCCAATCGCATGATGATCATAGCTAAAGTGCAGGCAACTTCCGGAGTAGGCATGCATCAAATCGAAATTCCGGCGAACTATATTCTATTTGATTCAGCATATTACCATTACGAATACTGCTTTGGCTATTGTTCAAAATATTGTGGTTATAGCAATCATGAATACACTGTGACTAAATCAAAGCTACAAATCGACGGATCCTACATTAGCGATGCCGCTCCAAGTGATCCAGGTTTTGGAGGTTATAGTTGGTGGAAAGGGATGGACAGGTACAAGAGCGCCATGTCCCCCGGCGTGCTTCATACTCTGAAGATCTCGCATTACGGGTCAGATACAGGCTCAGCCGGTGTGGCTACAGTGCTGATCTACAGGGCTTACAAGTGATGGCAGATGAAAGAAATTCTCATCTTTTTTGCCCTCCTTTCTGCTCAGCTATTCTTGGCATCAGCCGAGATCAATGTGAGCGGCGCGGATATGACCTACAATGCGACCCTGACGCATTTAAGCATTCCAACGGAGGGCAAACCGGTTTCATCCATCTTCATATACAACGATAACGGCAATGGCAATGCCTCTCTGGAAACAGTGCAGATTCCAACCTTGCCCATGGCCCTCAGCAGGATATTTTCCTGGAACGAGGCATCAATAAACGCCTGGTCGCTTGAGCATGGCAGCATTCCCACGGAAAAAAAGCTCTTAAGACACATCTTCGTGCTGCATGAGTTTGCCGGATATCAAAAGGATCTGGCCTATCCAAAGCCTCTCTTCAATGATACCACTCCACCAGAAATTACGGATGTAGCAGTCGATAACATATTGTCAATGCAGGCCAGAATAAACTGGACCACAGATGAGTTTGCCACAAGCCTGGTGAAATATGGCGACTATCTAGACGGATATGAGACTAGCAAAAGAGAGACTCTGTTTACGAAGAACCACTCAATATCGCTAGATGGACTATTGCCAAAAACAAGATATTATTTCGCTGTGAACAGCACGGACAGAAGCGGGAACTCGGCAGAGAGCCAAGCCTCTGAGTTTGAGACATCAGGGCCCTGATATAGTCTCATTCACAAGCGATGGGGCATCCGAAGCGCAGGAGGTAACAACATCCTCCAGCTCCGGATGTCTGGTTGGATCTAGATCCTCAGCCTTGTCGAAAGCTGCATCTGCTTCGACATCGCGGCCAAGCTTCTTTAGAGCGTTGGCTTTGTAAATCCACATATCTGCATACTCCGAATTCGATAATTTATATTGAGGATTCTGCTCGATAGCTGCTGTGAGAAAGAGGAGGGCCTCATCATATTTGCCTTTCGCAAAGTAGGCTCTTCCTTTGCCAAACAAGGCCTTTGCACGACTATTATCTAACGCGTAGCTTTTACTGTAGGCCTCTATGGCCTCGTCGCATTTACCCTGCACAAAAAGCTCATCGCCTTTTGATAACCCCATAACAGAGACATCTGGCGGTACGTTAACCTTGATCGAGGAAATGCTTTCATTTGTGGCATTATCACTATCCCTGATTATCAACTTTACTGTATAATTTCCGACGTTTTTATATCGGTGAGTTGATACATTAGCCCCAGCGTCCGTGTATCCATCTCCAAAGTCCCATTTATATTCAACAATCATCCCGTCAGGGTCGCTGCTCCTCGATGCATTAAAGACAATCTCGTCGCCTGCGTTGGGATAAGCAGGAATGATAGACATTTCAGCATGAGGCGGTTCGTTTACCCTGATCCGTTCTGCAGTTGCATTCCGAGCACCTTTATCATCAAAGACGGTAAGGTTGACGGTGTAATTACCCCTTTTATCATAGCGATGGACCTGCCTTCTCGAAGAGGAATTGGTTCCATCTCCAAATACCCATCCATATCCAGCAATGCGTCCATCTTCATCTCCACTTCTCGATGCATCAAATGTTATATTTTCACCTATTTCGGGTACTTTACGATCGTACCTCATATTGGCGACAGGAAGACCATTTACATCGATCAGCATCGAACAGTTGGCAGCTGTGTCATCGTTGTCGAGTATCGTCAAATTGGCCTTGAAGGTTCCGCCTTTTGGATAAGTATGAGATGCGATTATGCCATCACCAGAGTTGCCATCTCCAAATTCCCACCAGTAGCTATCGATTTTCCCGCATGAATCTTTGCTCAGAGATGCATTGAAGGTTACATTCTGTTTTGCATTTGGATTTGTTGGTGATATTGAAAAATTAGCTTTCGGAGGCTCGTTGACTGGTGTAAGGTAAGCCTTTGATTCATCCGCATCCGGATAGACTTGGCTTTGTTTAGTAGCGGAAAAGAAACGCCCGCCAGGATGCTTTGTTCCACCTGACTCTTTCCACCAGTCTAGGTTCAGCCATATTTCTCCTGAGTTCAGGTCGCTGTGAGTGTTGATCTCCTTGACCCTATATCTTAACCTGAGCCACCTGAGCATGCAGCCCACGTCGCTGTCATCCCCTGTATATTTCCCAAGGAAGACCTCAGTGTAGGCGTGTCCACCCGCGGGCCCATAGGCAAAGATTATTCTGGGCGTCCCGCCTACAGACTCGATGAGGGCCGCCAGAAGAATTGCAAAATCATCGCAGTCGCCCTGGCCGGAAAACTTGCCTTTGCCGTACTCCAGGCTCTTGTTGGAATACTGGAACTCTTCAATTCTCCAGGCATCGCGGGCATAGCTCCAATTGCCAACCATGTATTCATAAATAGAGCAGATCTGGTTAATGGTACCATCGCCAGGATATTCTAGGATTAGGTCGCGTGCCTTATCTTTAATTGTGCTGTTGCCTACATTGAGCTTGAGGTTGATCTCCTTCTTTATCTCTTCCACTGTTGTTGTGGACTCTTGATGAAGGGTCCTACCATCAGGGCCTATGCTAGCTACGGCAGAAGTGACTATGTCTGTGCCATTGTACTCGGAGATATTCCCACATTCCAGTGGCCACGCCCCAGACTCGCTATAGGCATAAGCGACCTCCTGGGCGCAAGCCGTGAAAGAAATAACGACGATAGCAGCAAGTATCAAGGGGAAAGCTGTGGTCATGCAGTATGAAATGGATTTTTAACCATAAAATAGTTTGGCCTAAGCAGGGTGTGTTCTAACTCTGAGGATACCGGTGAGATGGCGAAGATGCCCCAATGTCTTGGGTTTGACGAGAAACTATGCGTCCTTTGCTCATCAAGAAAAGCGATTCTTTACGCAAAAGTCTTGAATGACATATCAATATTCCTGTCTATTATTTGACCCTGAATACGAGTTACGTTATTTTTTATCCTTAACTCCTCATGTGGTAGGGAATAAATTCAATCCGAGCTTACTATCCAAGTCCCTAACTTTCTTCGGGACCTCGGAGATAAGAGTTCGATCGCCAATCCTGACATGATACACCTTGCTGTACTGCAACAACAAATCGCCAGGAGACATCTTCCGATTTAGCTCGGCTTTTTTCAGCATCTCTTCAAGCTTGCAGTAGGCGTAGAGTGAAAGGAAGGAAATGAACACGTGTCCGAACACGCTTTCGTCGTCCTGCAAGTACAGCCTATCCGCATCCAGAACATTCTTGTAGGCATCGAATAGTTTTTCTACTCGTTCTCTTTTCTTGTATAGCTCGTACATCTCCTTCACCGGCATGTCCTTGCTGGACAGAATCAGAATCATTCCTGTCCTTTTCAGCTTCTCACGAAGCTCATTTTTATCGATTCTCTCTTCATCCAATCTCTGGTACAGCGTCTTGGTTTCCTCAAGCTTTAGGTCCAGATCTTCGAACTTGTACAGATAGATCTCCCCTACCTTCCTTTTTCCGCATTCGATGAGCCTCTTATGATATCGGAAATGCTCGGTAAGATGAATTCTGACATCGTAGTAGTGGCTATTTCTTCTGGTGGGAAGCACATAGTCAATTTTCGCCTTAGAGAGGTCTTTGATCACATCCTCAGAGAAAAAACCGCGATCGAGAATCAGAAGTTTTCCTTCGAGGTCCATCTCTTTAATGGTGTTGGAAAGCGTCTTGATGTCCTTTACACTGCCGGGAACAGATCTTATCATTGTCGGAAAGCCAGTGTCTGCGCTGCAGAGAAGTGCCAGATTTATCTGGGGAAGATGTATCTTGTCTTTATTATATCCTTTCTCAGCCTGCTGGATGCTCATGGAGCGAGAGAAGGTGGTGCTCAAGTCGTAAATTAGCTGCTCACTGTGATCGAGAATGCCCTGGAATACGATATCCTGCCCCTCACGATCGACACCAACTGTTCGTAGCAGCTTGGAGACGGCACCTGGGTTCATGTTTGGCATTATTGAATCAGGATTGTGAAGCTTCTCCCAGACTACCTTGCTTTGTTTAAGAGGGACGTTGCCGTCAGTCCTAATCATAGACAATGCGTAGATAGCCTCCCAGTTGGCAGGAAAAGCAGATATCAAGAGCGGTTTAAGATCTTCCATTGCCAAACGAAGCAGCATAGAATTGCCGTATTCGGTGACACTTGGAGCCTGCACATCGTCAAATTTGTTCATACCACGCGACTTTATTAAGCCCTTCTCTTGATCAAGTTTTCCGATGTACCGAGAAGTCTTAACCCGCTTTTTGATTACCTTGTCCCAGTGGGTTGTCGATTCGTAGACGTAATTGTTCTTTCCTTTGACTTTAATCTCAAGGCGCTTCACGCCTTTAGTTCGCTCCCCTTCCAGCCACTCCCTTGCCCATTGTTCCATACCCCTAAGTAGGGAAACTATATCTATATAATTTTATTGTTTAATGACGATGCAAGAGGATTGATATTAATATTTTGTATTCCCCACTCAGTGGGAGTTAAGGTTTTTATGCTTTCGTCATATGGGTTTATCTTGAGAGCATTTTTCTCATATTCCAACTTGGATCGAAGGGAAATAACAGATTCCTGAAGGATGAAATCCTGGCCTACAGAGCTGTCATAAGCAGTTGCAGGGGCGTGCTTGCCGTCTCGAGCAAAGACGATAACCGTGTAGTTACCAGCATCATTTGGAGCATTGGCCCAGGTCCACTGGCTCTTAGTCGACCAATCCTGCACCGCCTTCAAGGTATTGCCCGTAGTGGGGCCCTTCAACCAGAACTTATAGAATATTGGATCGTTCTCAGAATCGGATGCAACAGCCGTCCAGGTTACTACGGTCCCCGCATCCAGCGGGCCCTCTTTGTCTGCGGTCAGGCTACTCATGACCGGAGCGTTGTTAGGCAGAAGAACTATCTCTAAATTGTTGCTGCTGGCTCCATCTCCGTACGGATTATGCTTTCCATCCCTGACCTTGGCCTCGATGACATGACCTCCTACCTGCTCTTTGGTTGCGGTCCAACTCCAGACGGGGCTTTCCGACCAGTCCTGCATTACCGTTCCATCCAAAGAGAACTGGAACTGCAGGGGATCGTCATCTGCATCCATGGACTCGACAGTCCAGGTGATAGTCGAACCGATCTCTTGGGGGCTGAGCTTATCGGGACTGAAATTGATGATAGTAGGTTTCTGGTTAGGGGGCAATATGATGAACGTAGCACTTTTGCGGTCATCAAATCCATCTCTTTCGGCATGTTTGCCGTCTCTAACTTGGACCTCTATCTGAGCCTCGCCTTCCGTTGAGGTCCAAGACCACTGATTGCCGGACTGCCAATCGGTTGTAGGAAGTCCGTTTAAAAAGAACCTATATAAAATTGGATCATGCTCAGCGTCAGACGCTTTGGCGGTCCAGGTCACAATGCAGCCTGCCTCCTGTGGGCTTTTCTTATCAGGTTGAAAACTATTTGCGTTCGGCTTATTATTAATATCTTTGGCTTCAACCAACTGGCTGAAAGAACCGATGGCGCCTTTATCGTCTTCTACCGTCAATTTAACATTGTATTTTTGTGATCTATAATAAGCATGCACGGCAAATTCCGAAGTGTAGATATCTGGTTCGACTTTACCCTCTCCGAAATCCCATGAATATTCCAGAATTTTCCCATCCGAGTCAGAGCTTAGAGATGCATTGAAGCTAACTGGTTCTCCAATATTGGGTTCTTGAGGATCGAAAGAAAACACCGCTTTCGGTGGTCTATTTACAAAGATATCCTTTGAACCGTTATTTATAGCGCCATCGTTATCCCTTACCGATAGCCTTACCGTCTTCTTTCCCCCCTCATGATAGCTATGCAGGACAGTCTTGTTGTAGTCAACCGCACTATTATCGCCAAAGTCCCATGCGTAGCTGACGATTTCGCCATCCAAATCTTCGCTGGTATCAGCGCTGAAATTGATCATCTTTTCAATGCAGAAGTTGATGCTATCAGGAGCAATACGAGCAATGGGTGGTAAATTTATTTTTAAGAGCAAATTTTTATAGCCCTTAGCTCCATTTTTATCTGAAACCGTAAGATTGACCCAGTACATACCCTTTTCATCATATACTTGTTTGGGAGGGTTAACCCTGCTAAATATGGCAGAATTATTATTTAATTCCCAAAGATATACCAGGTTCTCGCCATCTTCTGCATCATAGCTTTCCGAAGCATCAAATTTTACCTGATCGCCCACTTTGGGTCTTTGTGGAGTGATTGTGAAATTGGCCTGTGGTGGATTATTTACTGTTATTTTTTGGAAGGTAAGGTTAGCAGCACCCTCATCATCTTCAATCTTCAGGATTACCGTGCAAGGACCGCCCTGCAAATAGGTATGATTTGTGTGATGCTCTCCGATCTTGCCGGTTTTGTTGCCATCCCCGAAATCCCATTCATAGGCAACAATTCTTCCCCCAATGTCTCTGCTCTTCGAGGCATTGAAAGATGCATTTTCTCCAACAATGGGCGAGGAAGGCGATATGATAAACAATGCCTCAGGCGGATCATTCACAGGCGTGAGTGGAGCAGGTGGGACCCCCACTCTTGTAGGGATCGGCATTTGGCTGGTAGCCTTAAAGAAGGGGCCACCCGGATGTTTTGCCCCTCCTGGCTCCCTCCACCAATCCAAATTGAGCCAGACATCATCAGTTATTAGGTCCGTATGTGTATTGATTTCCTCAACCTTATAGTTCTTCCTGAGCCAGCCGATCATCCGCCCTACATCGCTCACCGGGCCGCCCACCTTTCCAAGATAAACCTCGGTGTAAGCATGTCCACCAGTGGGTCCGTAGGCCAGAACGATCCTGGATGTGCCTCCAATGGACTCGATGAGCGAAGCCATCAGAATAGTGAAGTCATCGCAATCACCTTGGCCTGAAAACTTGCCTCTGCCATACTCCAAGCTTTGGTTGGAGTACTGAAACTCTTCGATTCCTCGCGTATCGCGGGCGTAGCTCCAGTTGCCAACCATGTGCTCATATATCGAACAGATCTGGTTGATGGTTCCGTCACCGGGATATTCTAGGATTAGGCTATGTCCTTCATCCCGGACTCTGGGATTGCCCACATTGAGCTTGAGATCGATCTCTCTCTTTATTTCTTCCACGGTTATTGAGGATGCTTGTGAGGCAGAGCCCCCTATATATCTTCCACTCGTTATGGTAGAAGTGACAATATTCGTGCCATTGTACTCAGTGATGTTTCCGCGCTCCAGGAGCCGTACCCCCAAATCGCCATAGGCACATGCGACCTCCTGTGCTGAAGCTGTGAAAGAGATTACAGCAATAACAGCAAGTATCAAGGGGAGCTCTGTAGACATGCAGTAACGGATAGGTTTTCAAACATAAAGCAGTTTTGCACCATGAATAAAAAATTAAAATCGTGGAATGTATCTCCAGGTCCACAGCGATGTTTCATCTTCTAGTGACGGCTCCAATTCAATGGCCCTGCTGGCATTCTCCTTGGCCAGAGAAATAAAGGACAAGTTAAGAGATAGAGTAGATAGAGTCTTGGCTCGATTCATCCATGCAACCGCTAACTGCGGCTTAAGCTCGATAGCTCGATCATAGCAGCCCATAGACTCATTGTGCTTTTCCATCCAATCCAGGGATACACCCTTATTATTCCAGACCTCTGCCAAGGTCGAATCGATTTTTAGGGCTTCATCAAAGCAAGTTATCGACTCATTGAATCGGCAGAAAGTTCCTAAGAAGATTCCTTTGCTGTTCCATGCCGAAGTCAAATTTGGATCAAGCTCTAATGCATCATCATATTTCTTTTCCACGGATCGATAGATCTCAGGAATCTCTCCTGAACACATACCGTATCCCTTTATTGGTGGTTCATTGTTTACTAGTTGGTAAGCCACATAGAAAATTCCCTCCAATTCATTAAATCGGGCCCGATTCTTCCCTTGCGGCCCTTTCGGATCGCCTAATACTATATTGCATAGATCCAGACCGTCTTCGTATTTCTTCAAATAATAAAAAGCCTGGCCTTTTCCATACCACGCATCCCAATATTTTGGAGCTTCTGCAATAGAACGGTCGAAGTATACAATAGAATCTTCGTAGGATTGGCTTTTCAAGCTCTTTTGACCTTCCTCATACCAATCGGAAGCCGACATATCCTTAGCCAACGTGGACGGCACTCCTATTAAAATGATAAATATGATTGTGAATAATAATCGCATATCGCACGCCTTCTTTCTAAGATCAACGCTTTTAGAATAAAAGAGTTATGTTCTTCAATCAGACTTTTTGATTTCATATCCTTCGAAAATTTTATTAAATAGAACCATGCATGATAAGATCGATGTCGTGGAAAGAATTCGCGTATTTTATCATAATATCTTCGTTATATATCACAATCGCCGTATCCCTTTCAGAAAATCCTGCTCAAAAGAATGGGATAATTTATTATGCAAATGATATAATGGAGCTTATCAAGAGTGGACAAAATGTCTCATGCAATGATGCCACAATAATCGGAGATCTCAAATTAACGGGATTAAATCTAACTATTAATAATAAATCACTTAAGATAGTAAATTCATCAATAAGCATAATCAACTCGGAAATTAAGGGAAATATGGATTTTGGAAACGCATTTTTTCAAAAATCCCTTGCTTTTGAGGGATCGACATTCACAGGAGAGCACGTAAATTTTAGAACCTCTGAATTTGTTTCCGATATCGATTTTTCCGGTGCAAAATTTAATTGCATGGCAGATTTCTCAGGGGCAAAGATCAAGGGAAGCATGGCATTTGTTAAAACGAGATGGTTAGAAAGAGCAATTTTTGATAAAATTATGTGCAAAAAAGATGCCACATTTCGCAACGACGTATTTCAAAGCACATTAAGTCTCAAGGATGCAGTTATGGATGGTTTTGTCGATTTTAAAGACTGCCAGTTCAATAAAGAGGTATCCTTGAGCAACTCAACATTTAAGGATAGTGCAAATTTTTTAGGGGCTAGCTTTTCTGGACTAGCTGATCTCAAAGGAACGACATTTTCTAAACCTGCGATTTTTTCAAGATCGCGATTCGATGAGATCGCCGATTTTTCCGATGCTCAGTTTGCCAATGAAACCACATTTTATTATGCAAAGTTCGCCAATACGGCAAAATTCGCGAATGCAAGATTTTTGGGCGAAACCGACTTTCGAAAATGTGGATTTGATGGGTTCGCTGATTTTTCTTCTGCATCCTTTTTCGGCGATGCTTTGTTTGAGGAGGCTCAATTTAGCAAGGCTGCCAGGTTCAAAGATTCCATTTTCAAGGAAAATGCTTCGTTTCATGAGGCTTACTTTGATAGAGATGCCTACTTTGAAGGTGCTCGATTTGCATCAAGACTCAATCTCACTAACGCCACGTTCGGCAAGCTCCTACTTCCCTGGGAGACAATAAGTGACAGAATTGTGTATGACAAGGCAACCCAATTATCATTAATCAATAATTACAAAAATCTCGGTTGGACCCAGGACTACAAGAACAGTTATTATGATTATCGAGAGAAAAAGAGAATCTCAGAACCAATTGGTATTCCAAAACTTCTGGATACAATTTCCTGGATCTACTCGGGATATGGCACCAAGCCTTATAATCCCTTGGCATATATTTTTGCGTTTGCGTTGATCTTTGCCTGCATTTACTACGGTCTGGTTCATTTTAAACATGCGAAAGTAGTCAGAAAATCCGGTCAACCTGGCTGCGAGAAATGTCCCTGGGTGAAAGAAGAAGAGGCACAAGAAGAGGCAAACTGTGAACTATCATTTAAGGAAGCACTAATTTTCAGCTCAAGAATTCTCCTGCTGATGGAAAAGCCGGATGATTTTGAGATAAAGTATGTGCATATTGGCAAAATAGTCTGGATCGAAAGAGCCGTATTCGGATTTCTGGTAGTGCCATATATTGATTCCTTGCTAAGCGAGCTGCAATCCTACTTCAAGCCGCCGTAGGCAATTCTTGACGCAAAAAGTATTATGGGAAACCGAAACCCATCCAGGAGAGCTAACCAAGACGTTGCGCTTTAAGGAGGCCACTACTTTTTTGCTGAGCAGATCGGTAAACCCGTATGCGGTCCTTCACCTCAGTTCCCGGTGGAAGGGCTATGGTCAGTAGTCCCGTGTAGTTGCCAGCAGCAGCGCAGCTCTTCTGGAATCGATTAAAGAAATCATCTGCGGTGGAGTTGGCAAGAACCACGACGATATCGTAGGGATCTCCAGCTTTGCCTTTGAAGGTAGCATCGATATGCCAATCAGGACTCGATGGCCCTAATGAGATCATGTTAGTAACATGGCCGCCATTGTTCTCGTCATCAATAGATTTTGGATACCACCTTCCATCTAAGCAATGCTCTAAGACCCATATTTGATCCCGGGCATCATTGCTGCGGTTCCCATTAACAGTGATGCGCTCGGTGACGGTGGCATTATTTGAATTAGGATCTGCCGGAGCAGTGTCGCGTTTCAAATCTACTATATTTACCTTGCCGGGAAGCCTGATATTCGAAATATTTTGCGAGCTGTTCCAAGATTCATTAGTCCTGATGATCCTGATCCGGTCGGTTTCATGAACACCATCCGGCAGATCCTGAAAACCTGCATCAAAGCGATTGCCTTTGTAATCCGGGCACCACCATTCATACATCAAACCATGCAATTTTTGATTTGCTTTTTCATCTGCCAATGTCACGATTATATCAAAAAATCTTCCGGAATCGCTCGATCCACCAAGGGTAATTCTGTTTTCCCATCTGCCATTTTGCATGGATGCATTATGGGGTGAGCACGAATCCAGACTCTGCGGGTAGTATCTGCTATTCTTTTCCTCCGGCTTGACAAAGACCCAAATTGACATGCTGGAATCAGATAAAGAGTATTCTCCCATCAGGTCAAAGGATTGAGAGATAGGATCCCCGATCCCTGCATTTGTGATCTTCGCTCCGGATACAATGACAGGAACATTAGTAATGTTTTGCGCCCCGTTGTCGTCGATAACAGTGAGCTTTGCATTGAATGTTCCGCACTCAGTGAAAGTGAAAAACGTGTAAACCTTACCAGGTCCAAATTGCATGCCTTCATTTCCAAATTCCCAGGAATAATTCAACAGTCTCCCGTCCGGGTCATAGCTTGTGCCGGCATCAAATCTTATCTGTTCGTTTGCCATTGGATGTTCCGGTTCGAATGTGAATCCTGCAACAGGTGGCTGGTTCACCTGGATACTTGCGAAATTGGAACAGTTCAGCCCCTGGTCATCGATAACATTCAGGCCCACCCTCATCGGTCCGCCCCTAGAATAGGAATGGACCGCCGTTTTTCCAACACCAGATTGGCCGTCACCGAAATCCCATTGATATGAAGAAATATTCCCCTCAACATCAAAGCTTGGAGATGCATCGAAGGATGCGTTGGACCCGATCGAGGGTTCTTTAGGTACTACCTGGAATATGGCAATAGGCGGAACAGCCACGGGCGTCAAAGGCTCCTTTTGCTCGCTCTTATCCGGGTAAACCGGAACATACTTGGTTGCCGCAAAGAAAGGCCCGCCCGGATGCTTTGCTCCTCCTTGCCCCTTCCACCAGTCAAGATTCAGCCATACATCGCCTGTGGCCAAATCCGTATGGGCTTTGATCTCCTCAGCCTTATACGCATATCGAAGATAGCGCATCATTCGATCTACTTCGCTGCCCGGCCCCTTGGCCTTTCCAAGATACACCTCTGTATAGGCATGGCTGCCGGCTGGCCCATAGGCAAATACGATGCGAGAGCTGGCTCCCACAGACTCCACCAAGGCACCGAGAAGAATGGCAAAATCATCGCAATCGCCTATTCCTAAGACACCGACATTCTGCCCCATTTTCAGAGTATAATTGGAATACTGAAACTGATCCAAACCCTTCCAATCATCCACATAGGTCCAGTTCTTTTCATCGACCAAAGAATCATAAATCGCACAGATCTGATCAATTCGTCTGGGTCCGGATTTTTTTCCGATCAGCTCAATCCCTTTATCCCGGACCAGGTCATTGCCTCTGTTTATTTTCCGACCGATTTCCCCTTTTATCGATTCCATGCTTCGGGTTGTCTCATAAGAAGCCGAATCTCCTTGGGGACTTGCATATACGGTAAAGTTGACCATATCCGAGCCGCTGAATTTGGTCATGTTACCGTTATCCAGCAGACGGCCGCCCGTTATTCCGTAGGCATAAGCGACCTCTCTGCTGGTTCCGTTTGTATCCACAAGCAAAGTTATTGAGGAGACCCCATGAGGGTCATCGCTTGAGACTATTTTCTTGGCGGTGCTTGTCTGCGAAGTCAATGCCAAGACCAAAACTACTGCCATTGTTACAAGCAGCAGAGACATAAAGAGCCGACCATGCCGATGCATAAGTAACGCAATAGGATTTTACATCACCGCTATATGCCGCAATATTTAATTTCACAGGCCCCATATGGAATAATGGGTGTAACGATGCCAGCCGCCGGAACAGACACCAAATCATTGAGCAATGCCTGGAAGAAAACCAATGAACAGGAACTCTGGGGGTAAGACAATGACATCATCAGCTGCACCTCAAGGAAAGGGGATTCATGGTGCAATAAAGCACCTCCTGGAAGAACAATATGCATTTGTCGGCGGCGATCGTGTCCAGGACATGCTTATCGGAGATTTAATTAAGATTTTTCAGCAGTACTCGCGAGACCCATGGAATCTTGAAGTGGGACAGACACTCTGGTTCGCCGTTCATATAGATGAAAAACCAGGTCCAGGGAAGACACTTGCCAAAATGAGAGTTGTTCCGACTATTCTCTCCTTAACACACGAGGAAGATAAGCAGATGCGAACCAATGGCTATTCCCATCAGGAAGTGAGGAGATATCGTGTGGCCAGAATGCTAAAGGAGGCATATGCTCAGAATGGAGTGCTAACACAAGCGGATGTTGCTGAATTGATTGGAGTGAGTGCCGGAACTATTGGCAAGGATATCAAAGCATATCAGACTGAGCAAGGCGTTATCTTGCCATATCGAGGAACTGTCCATGATATCGGACCATCAATGACTCACAAGAAGGTAATTATCGCCAAGTTCCTACAGAATATTCCGACACCAGATATCGCACGTATGACACAGCATACAGAAGAAGCATGTGATCGATATATCAAGGCATTCAAGAAAGTCAGTATGGTGCACGGGAAGATGAAGCCATTAGAGATCGCTCGAATTCTTGGGATGAGTGAGAGATTGGTAAATGAGTATATTGCACTTATCGAAGAGCAGAGAACTATTGAAGGAGAAGGTAATCATGTTAGCTGAACAGATGTTTGGGGCAGGCGACATATGCCGTCATTTCTAGAAGTTATTGCTTGCGGTTATCTACAGGAGATGATTTTTGGATAATAAGCCTTCTGCAATTATGCGAAACATGAGATCCCACCCAGGCCAGAAATCAAGCAAGGAAAAAATCGATATACAAGTAAATACACGTACATTGCTAATGTCCACCAAGACCATCACAATAACCGAAGAGGCATACGAGCGCCTGAAGAGCCGAAAAGGCGAGAACCAGAGCTTTTCTGAAGCCATTCTCCACAATTTCCCCGCCAAGAGAAAACTCTCCGAGATCCTGGACGAGATTGGCAGAGATGACGAGCTGGCAGAAAGAATTGAGGCTGCTTCTATTGAGATGCGCCGATCAAAAATGCGCAAGGTCGAGGTGTAATGATAGTAATCGACACCTCTGTCCTGATAGATGCGCTTCATAGAAAAGAGGCAGCTTTAAGAAAGATCCTGGAAATGGAAGAAATGGGCGAAACACTCTGCACGACGCAAATAAACGTGCTGGAGCTTTACAAGGGTGTTTACAGCCCTACCAGGTCAGAGGCGGGATTGGAAAAAGTCAAAAAGCTGCTCGATGCTTTCGTCATCCTCACCATAGATGAAGACGCCTACGAGATGTTCGGAGAACTGTCTGCCGAACTGAAAAGACGAGGAGAGGCGATCGGCGACTTTGATGAACTGATTGCATCCATTGCTTTGGCCAATGGGGCGGCAATTGTTTCAAGAGATGGTCATTTCCGACGAGTTCCAGGGCTAAAGGCTGTTTCGCCCTGAGGTTTGTGCACAAGAACCGCCGGAGCTTTCGGCGCTGCGGTCATTGGATCGCTCTTCCGAAAACTACGCCACCTGGTATGAGACTCCGATAGCCCGAAACTCCTCGGTTTCCTGGCGCTCCAGCTTGGCCTTGATCTGCTCGAATCTCCGTACAATCTCTTGCGAATACAGTCTCTCACCGCAGCGCAGGCAGACCTCAGCGCTGACCTTCAAAACCGCCGTATTGGCACCACCACGCAAGATCTTCTCAACTTCTTTTTCGACCAGGTCGCCTCCGCAAACCGGGCATTGTTCAAAAGGCATTGAATTCATCTTTTCCTCACTTTGCAGCCAATCCATAGATTTGGGTCAGGTCGGTAGACTGTGATCAGGACCGCCCACTGTTTCTTCTCGTTGTAGGCCCAGACACTGTGGACCGGGTCGCCGCCGAAGGTTTGGCCAAATACAAGGACGCTTGGGTATGGCGAATCATCCTGATACTCCTCGATCACAGATCCGTGCAGAGCCGAAAAGTAGATCTCATCGAACTTGAGCAGGTCAGCATTTGCTTCTTCATAGGCATGATCGGTTATTCTGACTTGCCCTGCTTGTATGGCCATTCTGATGTCGGTGAGCTCTACACGGCCTCTTGTATCCACAAAATTGTAAATTCCTATTATGATTATTAAAGGTTATGTCAGCATGTGCTCAAAAGTGCTAGCGTCCGCATGCAGCCTGGCTCGGCGGGCTGTTCGGCCCACCAAGGTGTCAAAGATGACGATCTTGCGGAGAGATAATTCATATAATCGGCTCAAACGTCCTCGCATCCAGCCGGATCCTGTTCTGGCAGTAGCTCGCAGATCGTCTCCAAAAAGTGCCCTTCTCCAGCGCCTCCTCCACTTCTTCCTGGGGCGTGAGACATTGCGTCATCTCCTCCCCGCATTTGGGACAGGCCACCTTCAGCCACTCCAGCCAGGAGAGCTCTCGCAGGGTCTTGATCAGCAGGCCAGCTGCATCTGCCAAGAACGCCCACAACCGGGACGGCCAGAAATTGGGCATATTCAGGCCGCCAGCAATAGCCGCACTCCGAGAGTCATGAGCTAAAACGTGCAACTGGGTCCGTGTGGTTGAGAGATCGCTCACAAAAGCTCTACGAACTCTTCGACGGTCAATCCAGCCAGCCCGATTAGTCCTCTCAGTGTTCCTCTATCCAGATCATCATGAAGCGGGACGGAAAGGATAACAATCGAGTCCGATTTAGTCATAATCATATGGCTGCTTTTTTGTCTGGAAATAATCCATCCAGCTTTGCTGAAGGCCTTGACTGCTTCCCTTCCTGATATGTTCGGCAGTCTGGACATCAGACGACTACTTCCATCATTTGCTTGCCACTAATTGCCTTGACCCTTTCTTCCATCACTTCCATACAGCCTTCTATGGCCTCTTTGATATTGTCAAGGGCTTCTTCCAGGGTCTTTCCCTGGGAGATGCAACCAGGAATAGACGGACATTCCACGACAAGCCATCCATCTTCTCCTTCACTGATCAGAACCTTTAGCCTCATCTGAATCCTCAATTGACAAATGATTTATTAGATAATAAGCCTTCTGCAATTATGCAAGCATGAGACGACTCACTAATTGCAGTTCCAGCATAGACCTTCAGAACCGCTGTATTGGCACCACCACGCAGGGAAAAGGGATATACAAGTAAATACACGTACATTGCTAATGTCCACCAAGACCATCACCATAACCGAAGAGGCATACGAGCGCCTGAAGAGTCGAAAAGGCGAGAACCAGAGCTTCTCCGAGGCCATCCTCCACAATTTCCCCGCTAAGAGAAAGCTCTCCGAGATCCTGGACGAAATTGGCAGAGATGACGAGCTGGCAGATAGAATTGAAGCTGCCTCTAGAGAGATGCGCCAGTCAAAAATGCGCAACGTAGAGGTGTAATGATAGTTATCGACACATCCGTCCTGATTGATGCACTTCATAGAAAGCAAGCCGCTTTGAGAAAGATTCTAGAGCTGGAGGAAACAGGTGAAACACTATGCACGACGCAGATAAATGTGCTGGAGCTTTACAAGGGAGTTTATAGCCCCATCAGGTCGGAGAGGGGATTGCAAAAGGTCAAGAAGCTGCTCGATGCTTTCGTCATCCTCTCCATAGATGAAGACGTCTATGATATGTTTGGGGAACTATCCTCCGAACTCAGAAGGAGGGGGGAGGCGATCGGTGACTTTGATGAACTCATTGCATCTATTGCTTTGGCCAATGGGGCAGTAATTGTCTCAGGAGACACCCATTTCCGGCGAGTACCTGGATTAAAGGCCGTCTCGCCCTGAGTTCTCCGCACCGGAAAGGACAATCTATCACAGCCTCGGCTCAAACGTCCTCGCATCCAGCCGGATCCTGTTCTGGCAGTAGCTGCAGATCGTCTCCAAAAAAGCGCCCTTTGCCAGCGCCTCCTCCACCTCTTCCTGGGGCGTGAGATACTGGGTCATCTCCTCTCCGCATTTAGGACAGGCGACCTTCAGCCATTCCAACCGGGAGAGCTCCCGAATGGTCTTGATCAGCAGGCCGACGGCATCAGAATATCTTTCCTCCCGAAATAGCAGGGGCCGCAGGTGCTCGATGAGGAAGGGCAGCTTTGCCCCTTCCTCCATTAGGGGGATGATGAGCAGATCCAGTCCCCGAGCCAGGCCGATCTCCTGGCAGACCTCTGAAGAAGTGGAGCCCTCAACGGTGAGCAACGCCACCAGGCACTCAGAGTTACGAAGCCCAAAAGAGGCCCGCTCGGCCAGAGAGATGGCCGGTGACAGGTTATAGAGAGCGACGTAGCTCTCCAGGCCCACCCGCCAAAGCGCACGAGAGAACTGCATGGCTAACTGCTCATCTGCCGGGCTGTGAGAGATGTAGACTTTGGAGATCATCTCGGTATTATTAGTGTGCATTCTAAAAAAGGCTGACTATTGCCCCTAAGCTTCCAGGAAGATATTCCAGACTGCCCAGAGGATGGAAATGGTGGCTACGAAGAAGATCATATAAAGAGTATCCTCAGATATATTCAAAGCCAGAAGATTTGCCAGATCATAGATCACATAGAGTACAAAAGTGACGGCTACGCACCAGCCGTACATTTTCTTCCTGCGGATGGCCAGCATCACGCCCAGGACCGCCACGACCACCTCCAGCAAGATGGAGAGCAAATGAAGCAGGTTCATTTTGATAACCCAGATAATAATTTAAATTTTTTGAGATATAAACTTAATGGACTGATCGGGGAAAATAGGAGCAGAATATGCGGATTCATTAGCTAATAATCCGCAAGACTCAAGGCTAAATCGCCAGATTGTGCCGAGAAAGTAACAATCATAATGGCATAACTTTAAGTGACTTAAGGCGATCATATCTATGAAGTCTCATGCCCACTGGTGTTTACGTCTGTCACTGCGGCCTGAATATCGCCGGCGTCTTGAACATGGAAGATTTGAAGAACTATGCCGAGAAGCTGCCCGATGTAGCCGTAGCCCGCGATCTGCTGTTCTCCTGCTCCGACATCGGCCAGGAACAGATCCAGAAGGATATTGCCGAGTTCAAGCTTGATCGTGTGGTAGTGGCCGCCTGCTCGCCCCGCCTGCACGAGCCGACCTTTCGCCGGGCGATAGCTAAAGCGGGCCTGAATCCTTACATGCTGGAGATGGCCAACATCCGGGAGCAGTGCTCCTGGGTGCATATGGAGCAGCCGGCCATGGCCACGGAGAAGGCCAAAGATCTCATAGCAATGGCCGTAGCCAAAGCGGCGCTGCTGCAGCCGCTGGAGCCGGAGAGCATACCGGTCAGCAAGGACGTGCTTGTCATAGGAGGAGGAGTGGCCGGGATTGCAGCCGCGCTGGATCTGGCCGACTCCGGAATGCATGTGTTCTTAGTAGAGCGACGGCCCACCATAGGCGGCTACATGGCTCTGCTCACCGACGTCTTTCCTACAAACGACTGCTCCATCTGTGTGTTGGGGCCCAAGATGTCCGAGGTCTACAATCATCCTAATATTACTCTTTATACCTACGCCGAGGTTCTGGGCGTGGAGGGCAGCGTGGGCAACTTCACGGTCTCCGGGGTTCGCCTGGCCCGCTATGTGGACGAGAAGCTGTGCAAGGGCTGCATAAGTGAGTGCGCCAGCGTCTGCCCGGTAGAGGTTCCCAGCGAGTACGACTTTGGAATAGGTAAGAGAAAGGCCATTTACGTTCCTTATCCCCAGGCCGTGCCCCTGGTGGCCTGCGTCGATCCCAAGGCCTGCATAGGCTGCGCCCGCTGCGCCGAAGCCTGTCCGGCCAAGGCGGTCAAACTGGATCAGGAGCCCCAGGACTTCAAGCTGAATGTAGGCGCGATCATCGTGGCTACTGGTTGGCAGCCCTTCGATGCGACGCGAAAAGAGGAGTACGGCTTTGGCAGGTACAGAGATGTGATCACCACCTTGCAGATGGAGAGGATGCTCAACGCCTCCGGGCCGACCAAAGGCGAGGTGGTGCGCCCCAGCACAGGAGAAATCGCCGGATCTATCGCGTTCCTGCAGTGCGTTGGCTCGCGCGATTCCAGCGTGGGAAACATCTACTGCTCTCGCATCTGTTGCATGGCCTCGCTCAAAAACGCACAACTTGTCAAAGAAAAGTATCCCGATACAGATATCACTATCTATTATATCGATATCAGAGCCTGCGGGGAAGGATACGAAGAATTCTATGTGAGGGCCCAGAAGCTGGGCATTAATTTTGTGCGTGCCCGCGTCTCTTGCATCGAAGAGGAGGAGGGCGAGCTCTTTCTGATCTTTGAGGATACCCAGACGGGCGAGATGAAGAGAGTTAGGCACGATCTGGCGGTCCTCTCCGTTGGGCTGGAACCTGACGAGAAAGCAGACGTTATCGGCAATCTTCTCGGCCTCTCCCGAAGACCGGACAGGTTCTTCGAGATCGCCCACCCCAAGATGAGGCCAGTAGAAGCTCATATCGACGGAGTATTCATCGCCGGCTGCGCCTCCGGTCCCAAGGAGATTCCCATCTCCATCGCCCAGGGTAGCGCTGCCGCGGCAAAGACGGTCAGGCTCCTGCATAAAGGCGTGCTGGAGCTGGAGCCCACCTCGGCTTATGTCGATCCGGAAAAGTGCATCAGGTGCAAGCTGTGCGTCGATGTCTGTCCCAAGAATGCCATATCGGTGAAAAGCCCGGCCTATGTGGATGAGGCAGCCTGCAAAGGATGCGGCTCATGTGCTGCCGCCTGTCCGGTTGACGCCATCAACATGCGCTTCTTCTCAGATGAGCAAATTATGGCCCAGGTAAGGGCCGCCACAGAGGTTAAGAGAGAGTTTCCCCTCATTGTGGCCTTCCTTTGCAACTGGTGCAGCTACGGGGCAGCCGATCTGGCAGGAACGTCACGCATCCAGTATCCAACCAATGCTCGCAACATCCGGGTGATGTGCTCGGCGCGCGTGGACCCGAGCTTCATACTGGAGGCCTTACGGCGTGGCGCAGATGGTGTGCTCATCGCCGGCTGCCGCCTGGGCGAATGCCACTACCGGGATGGCAACGATCAGGCCCTGCAGAGGGTAAATGTGCTCAAAGGCGTTCTGGAGAAGATAGGCCTTGATCCGGGAAGAGTCAAGATCGTCTGGTGTGCGGCCAGCGAAGGAGAGATTTATGCCCAGGATCTGAAGGATTTCATAGGCGAGCTGAAAGCCATGGGCCCTATCGGAACGGAGCTGAAGAGCAAGAACGGCAATAAACATCCAGGGGGCCAGTAGCCTTGATGGAGATAGAAAAGGAGATGGATGTTGAGGACTCCCATATCCTCGCCAAACAGAAGACCAAAGAGAGAGAGATTGTCCTCGATTACGATTACAAGAAGTGCGCCGGATGCTCTATCTGTGTGGCTCTCTGCCCGAAAAAAGCGTTAGAAGAGGGTCCCTTGCAGGAGATAGCCAAGGGCCTGGACGCACCGCCCGTGCTTATTGATCTGGATGCCTGCGCCTTTTGCGGTATGTGCGTTAATTTCTGTCCCATGAAGGCCTTTAAGATGACTGTGCATGAACGACAACCCACACCGGAGGCGGCAGAAGCGACCGAGGCCCGGACATGACCGATACAAAAGAGAATCAAAAAGTAGTGGATTTCATCAAGCAGGTGCAGTATCCACGGCTGCTGGCAGATGCCACGCCAAACGAAAAGTGCCTTCCCTGCCTGCTCTGCGAGCCGGTCTGCCCGACAAAAGCCATAAAAGTCACATTCAATAAGACTCGTGAAGATTTTGGCCCCCTGCGTTCGGAAATAAAAGGCAATATCGCCGTCGATGCGAATAAGTGCAATCTTTGCGGTCGGTGCGCCAAATTCTGCAAAGCATTTTTGCTGTTGGACAGGGACGCATCAGAGAGAGCTAAAGATCCTCGCAATCTGGTGCCCTATGAGCAGCTCCTGGTGGATGAGGAGCTTTGCGACTACTGCGGCCTGTGCGTCCCCCTCTGTCCCGAGGAAGCGATTAAGGTAGAGGGTGAACCCTTAGATGTGCCGGAAGCCGAAAGAGAGTTCACTGGCAAGATCGAGATCGACCAGGAACTGTGCATCGGCTGTGGCAGGTGCGCTCAGGTATGTCCCTACGAGGCCATGGATATTGAGAAGCCCTTCCAGGGTGAGATTAATCTGATCGAGAAGAATCTGGTGCGCTGCGATCCTCTGGGCTGCCAGGCCTGCTTCAATGTCTGTCCGGCCAAATGCTGGTATGTTGACGAACGGGGAAAGGCGGCGCCGGTCAAAGACCAGTGCATCTTTTGCGGGGCATGCGAGAAAGCCTGTCCCGTCTCAGCCATCCAGGTGGAGCGGTCCGATGTCAGGCATACAGAGATAAAGGAGACACCCTGGGCCGAGGAGTGGAAGCAGGCCATCTCCGCCATAAAGACCGGGGAACGGCTGCGCCCGGATGTGAGCAGGGCCGTCTCTCCGCCGGAGATAGAGCGCCAGCCTCTGCCCGCGCCAGAAAAGCCGGATATAGATCCTGAGCTACTGCGGCTGGTGAATGAAGCCCTCAATCCCCTGGAAGCGCTGCTGAGAAAACCGAAAGTCCGGCAGATTTTAGAGAAAGAGCCCGCGAAAGTGGCCAGCCAGAAGATTGCAGAGCGGCTGCATAAAGATGAGGCCAGGAAGGCTGCTGCGGCTGCAAAGGCGGCGGCTGATACCACCGACAGTGCTACCGAGGAGGCGCAACAAGAATGACCGGAGATGAACAGTTCAAGAAAGAGGTGTTGCACCTGGCCGGACAGGAGGTATTAACCTGCATTCAGTGCGGCACCTGCTCCGCCAGTTGCCCCACGGCGAGTCTTATGAACCCCAGCATCCGAAAGCTGATCAAGCTCTGCCTGGAGGGCAAAAAAGAGGAAGCCCTGCACAACGAGACGCTATGGCTGTGCACCTCCTGCCTTCTTTGCACAGTGCGCTGTCCGCGCAGCATCCGGCCAAAGGCCGTGGTATCGGCTCTCAAAGACATAGCCGAGCGGGAGGGGTTGCAGAGCAAGGATGCCGCTTATGAGAAATTCTTCTTAAAGCAGATCGAGGACTACGGACGGATAGCCGAGCTGGCTCTAACTGCAGAGTTCCTGCTCGTCTTTCCCCAGGGAGCGGTGCAGTCCATGCAGATGGGCCTGGAGCTGGTGACCAAGGGCAAGATCGGCCTGGAAATTGAGAGGATCAAAGGCCAGGATGAGGTCAAGAGGATCATTGAGGAGCTGAGAAAGGAATGAAGCTGGCTTACTATCCAGGCTGCGTCTCGAAATCGACGGGAAAGGAGATGGACGCCTCCACCAGGGCGGTCTGCAGCGCTCTTGAAATTGAACTGGAAGAGATTGATGACTGGAACTGCTGCGGGGCAACTCATGTCTCCAATGAGCTGGTGGCCACGGGCCTGGCGGCTCGCAATATGGCCCGAACGAACCTCGATATCATGACTAGCTGCTCCATCTGCTACAGCAACTTGCGCACCGCTGCGCATAAGCTGGAGGAGACTGAGCTCCGGGAAAAGGTGAACGCCGTTTTGGACAGTAAATACAGCAGCTCAAAGATCCGGCATGCCCTGGACGTCATTTTAGAGGCTTTGCCTGAAAACGACGATAGGATCGTGGTGCCTCTTAAAGAACTGAAGGTCGCCCCCTACTATGGCTGCCTGCTAACGCGCCCTGCGGGGCTGTACAGCCCGCAGTTTCCCGTCATCCTGGATAAGCTGATAAAGAGGCTGCAAGCAACGCCGGTGGACTTTAAGCTCAAGACATTTTGCTGCGGCGGACCCATCTTCATGCCCCAGGAGAAGGCGGCGGAAGATACCGCCTTTAAGATCCTATCGGATGCCAAAAAGGCCGGGGCGGAGGTCATCGTCACTGTATGTCCGCTCTGCCATCTCATGCTTGATGCCAAGCAAAAGGTGCTGGAGAAAAAGCACGGCATAGAGATCGGAATTCCCGTGCTCTACGTGACGCAACTGACGGGCATCGCCCTGGGCCTGGGGCCGGAGGAGCTGGGGCTCAACATGAACTGCGTGTCACCCATGGCGATGATGGAGAAGGTGTACGAGAGGAGGAGCGAATGAAAATAAGAAAAACGCAAATTCGCCCAAATGAGAGATGAGTCATGTCGGCATCGAAGAAAAGGCAGACAAAAGAGACAAGCATTGAAGCCGTTCTAGAGATAGATGGCGATGGCCTTATCCAGATCGATACGGGAATACAGCTCCTGGATGAGATCCTCTCGGCCATGGCCAGAGGCGCGGGATTTGATCTGACCGTGACGGCCAGGGGCGATCTGGAGACCGGCGACCACCACACCACTGAAGACACCGCCATCACTTTAGGCAGCACGCTCGCCCAGGAGATCAAGAGCGGCATAGGAAGCTCTATGATCCCCTCCGGCCAGGCTCTTGCCACCGCCGCCGTGCGCTTCGGCGAGCCAGGCTACCGGGGCAATTTCGCTTTGCAGTCCCAGGCCCTGGGCGGCATGTGCCTGGAGAACTTCAGCCACTTCCTGCGCGCCTTGGCCTACAATGGCCGGTTCAATCTGTTCATATCCGCAGAGGGAGGCGACGATAGGAGCAAGATTGAGGCCATGAGCACGGCACTGGGAAGGGCGATAAAGAAGGCGGCACGGGACCGTTGAAGCAATAGCATTTTTGATTCGCAGTGATGATGATTCCATGCGTTGACCATCAATCTCTTTGTCTGGGATTCCGCGAGTCGGCCCTGCGGGCCTCCCGCGAGGGGGGTTGGGCGCCGCTCCAGGCCGCGGCCGGCCAAGGCCGTTGACTGCCTTGCATGGCAACTCTCCCTTACAGCGGAATAGAAACTATCTCCTGCGCCGGAAATAGGCTCCTGCTCCTGCCAGGGCAACCAGCCCGGCTAGAATGCCCAGGGCTGGGCTCTTCTTTGCCCCGTTATCGCTCGCAGCGATAGTTATGGTGCCGTTGGTGATCGTCTCGGGTTTAAAGCCGCTCGTGCCTGTCACATTCAGCTTGATTGTATCATTCGCCCGGGCTTTGCCGTTCACCGCAAAGGTGAGATTGGCTGCTGCGGCAGCGCAGCCTGGCGGGAGGAGAACGCCGATCCTTCCCTTCTTCGCGTCAACCTGCCAAGAGGCATTGCACGCCCCGCTGATGCCCGTGGGCTTCAGCCTGGCTGCATCATAAGAGATGTTAACCACCCTCATCTCGCCAGCTGAGTTGGGGACGAGAAGGGCAATTGTAGCCTCTCCTCCGGCCAGTGCCATGGCATTGCCCAGGGAAACGCCACGCATTTCACCTGGAGTGACATTGAAGAATTGTCCGAATGTCTGAATGGCATTGACGGCATTTTCTACCCTCATGCGCAGCTCGTAGCGGCCGGGACTGGCCCCTACCTCAACAATATGCGGCTCCAAAGCGTCAAGAGTGCCCTGTAGAGTATGATTGACTTTGCTTGGAACCAATTTGCCATTGATAATTTCGACAAACTGCAGAATGCTTTTTCCTGGCTCAATCTTGAGATATGCTTTGCGAATAGAGTCGTTGACCAGCATGGCATCGTAATCAATTGAACTATTGAGTCGTTTGTATTCATCACGAGATACATAATACACGGACACACCGTCCGTTATTGCACCAACTCGTCCCTCTGAATTGAATTCAACTCCTACCTGTCTGGGGGATGTGGTTTTGTTCAGGTAGAGCAATGCCGGCACGCCGCTGCCGCTGGCATCCAGGACCATGCTATTATCATCGCTGAGGACCCTAGTCGTTGCATTCCATTGCCAGTTAAAGCTCCACAAGTCGCCCGAGCCCAGGCCAAGATTGGTGATATCCCCGGTGAAAACGGTCCTATTGCCTGAATCGAGGATGCTGACCATGACCTGTCGGATCTCGGCAGCGTTGACTATAATGCTGAAGTTTTCAGCTGCATTGGATGATACATTGTCCTGAGCATTGACCTTAGGGGGTTCGGGCGGAGGTACAACGTAAGTTGATGTGTGGAGATAATATCGCAGAGTGTCATTGTCGGCAACACGAATATCCATACCCGGCCCGATGTTGACATTTGAGTCTTTGTTGAGGTTGATACTATCCGGATTGATCATGATCATCTTATCGGGCTGAACGAGAACAATCTCCATTTCGCCAAAACCGGTTCCCGGATCGATGGGAAAGATATACCGATCTGAGATCTGGAATATGCCATCCAGGATGGCAAAACTATGCGTACCATTGTTAAAGACATTGCCAAAGTGCATCATTATTATAGGCATGTCATTGATGTTGTCCAGATCTTTCTTGTAGATATATGTTGTATTGGACTTAACCACGGAACTATCCACTAGAATTCCTTCTTTTAAAAGCTGAAGGAAAAGGCTGTCATTGCCAACATCCATGATACGCATCTGGTAGCCATCTTCAAGTGAATAATTTCCTGCAATGATTTTGCCCTGCAGCTCTACATCCATGAGGACCCTACCCAGGTCATCATTCTCCAGGAGGCTCTTAGATGGCGTTTTGCCTTGAAGGCTGGAATCGTATCCTGCAAACCATGGCGCACCAAGGAAGCTTATGATAAAATAATGTCCCCAGGGTTTGTACTCAAATTCTTTGGCCTGTAGCATTGTAGTATATTGAAAACCACTCTGCACTACAGTATTATTTTCCGGATAGACTATAGGGCTTCTGGCGGGCGTTATCGTCCTGCCTTTAATGTCAAAAAAGGCAAGGGTCTCTGCGCCCAGAGATTGCTTTTGATCGAAGTAAAACCCACTATAATTAAGGGAGTTCCATCTGGCAATGACCGAAGAGTTATAGTCACCCATGCGGACAGGAATGGATGAGGCAGCGCCATATACCGGCCCGCGTATCTCATGCACACCGTAATCAAAGAAGGCACCAACCGGATAATAGGCGAGATCGGGCTGATCAAGAACGATTATTTTCAGGTCTGGGGTCAGAGGTATCTCAGAATCTCTGATTAATGAAAAGGAGACATTATTTTTAAGCTCAATGCCCTCCTCAGAGATGTCTGTCAGCTTCATATTGCCGAGCAGACCGCCTTCAAAGAGTTTGATATAGGGGACATCACTGATTTGGAAGATGCCGTCCACCTCGGCAAATCCTTCTCCCTTTCCGCCACTCATGGCATTGGCCAGATGTACCAGGATCACTGGCAAGTCGTTTACTTTATAGATTAAGTTCCCGCCAATGCTCACAACGCAAGCATAAACAGGTTTTCCATTTTTTAGCAGAACAAAATTGACGGCCCCATTTTTATCAGAGATCTCAGCAGCCGCTAGAACATAACCCTGCTGGAGGGGGATGGCCCTTTTATTGGTTAGAGTCTGAGTGCGGTCATCATCTATTAGCACCGTCCTTAGCTCTCCCTTGTTTAAAGAGTTGATCTCGTCCGTTATATAACTCTTGGGATAGCTGGCAAAATAAGGCTTGCCCATAAATGCCACTGCCTGGAAGCTGCCCCATGGTTCATACTCAAATTGCTGCGACCATGTCCTTGAGGAATAGACGATATGCTCCATCTCCGCCGTCCTTCCCTGCAGATCAACGCGTAGCTCCTCGCCGCCCAGATCCTTGTCCAGGTCATAGTAGAACCACCCGAAGTCATTCGCCCGCCAGATCCCACTGCCATCACTGAAATGGCCTCTCACAAAAGCCGCTTCCACAGGCGCTTGTGCAAAAGCGCCCGAAACCAGCACTAAAAGCAAAGCCAGCATTGCAGCCACGGCTATAAACCAGACGGTTCTGATCTCCATCAACCTCTTAAGAATCATTCCGGGATAAGCTGTATATCCTATGGAGGATCTACAAGCGGAGCGGAGTTAGATGTCATCTATTAAACACATTGCGATATACGGCAAAGGCGGTATCGGCAAGTCGTGCACAGCCTCGAACATAGCCGCTGCCTGTGCTGAAGAGGGCTACAGGGTCCTCATGGTGGGCTGCGATCCCAAGAGCGATTCGAGCATTACGTTGGTTGGCAAGAGGATTCCCACCATGATGGACCTCATCCTGGCAGGTGGAGAGATCCAGGAGAAAGATGTCGTTTTTCCGGGATACAAGGGCGTCCTTTGCATTGAGGTAGGCGGCCCGGAGCCGGGCGTAGGCTGCGCCGGACGGGGCATAATTGTCGCCATCGATTTCCTGCGCAAGGTATCCAAGGCCATGGAACAGGTAGACTTGGTGCTGTACGATGTGCCGGGGGACATTGTCTGCGGCGGATTTTCTGCACCGATCCGAAAGGGTTTGGTAAGCCAGGCTTACATCATAACCTCCGGAGAGTACATGCCGCTTTATGCTGCCAACAACATCAGCAAGGGCCTGCTGCGCTTGAAAACGCCACTTGCAGGCGTCATCTGCAACTCACGTGAAGCCGCTGCCGGACGGGAGAAGGAGATTGCAGAAAGATTCGCTGCTGAGCTGAACAGCCGTCTGGTGGCCTTCATCCCCAAGGACCCCATTGTGCAGCAGTGCGAGAGGAGAGCGGTGACGGTGATAGAGGGCGCGCCGGACTCGGAGATAGCAGGGGTCTACCGGGCCCTGGCCAGGGAGATCATGTCGGAAGCAAAGCCAACAATACCCGCACCCCTCAGCGATGGGAGACTTCGGGAACTCTCCATGGAGTGAGCAATGATATGGACCAGGATACGATAAGATGTTAGCTGACTGTCCACGCATTCTGGTTGCCGGCGATCGAAGTTCCAGCGGCAAGACCACCATTGTAGCCGGTCTGCTTTCAGCCCTTTGCCGGCGGGGCCTACGGGTGCAGCCCTTCAAGGTGGCCATGGATTATATCGACCCCAGTTACCACACCTGGATTACCGGCAGAAGCTGCCGCAATCTGGACGGCTACCTGATGACAGAGGCAGCCGTCCGGGAGATCTATGCCCATGCAGCCGAAAGCGCGGACATCGCGGTTATCGAGGGTGTGCGCGGCCTTTACGAAGGGTACGACGGTGATTTGGGCAGCACAGCGCAGATCGCCAAGCTTCTGCGTACACCCGTGATCTTTGTGGTCGATGCCAGAAGCATCACGCGAAGCTGCGCGGCCATTGTCAAAGGATACATGGACTTTGATCCTGATGTGAAATTCAAAGGGGTAATTCTCAATAAAGTTGGATCGGAGAGGCACGCCCAAAAAGCGATCAAAGAGATAGAACGCTACGCAGGTGTGGAAGTGGTGGGCGTCATCCGCAGAAATGAGGATATGCACCTGGCCATGCGCCACCTGGGTCTGGTACCCGTTCTGGAGGGAAAGACCCGGCACGAGGGCTTCGCCGAGCGGGTGGATAAGATCCGCCAGATCGTGGAAGGAGGCCTGAACCTGGAACGCATTTTGGAGATTGCAAAAGAGGCAGAGCCGCTGCCCGAGGTCGAGCCGGAGCTCTACCGGCAAAATGCCCTGGGCCAGGGTCTACGAATAGGCGTGGCTCGGGATGAGGCCTTCAACTTCTATTACCGGGATAACCTGGAGCTGATGGAGTTGGCTGGTGCAAAGGTGGTGCCCTTCAGCCCGGTGCACGACACGTCGCTCCCCCAGGTGGACGGCATCTACATCGGGGGAGGCTATCCAGAGCTGTATGCCCGCGAGCTTTCCGAGAATGGGGGCATGCGCCGCGCGCTGGAGCGGGCGCATGAGAGAGATCTGCCCCTCTTCGCCGAGTGCGGCGGGCTGATGTACCTGGCGCGCGAGATCGAGTGGGATGGTGAGAAAAGAGAGATGGTCGGACTGGTGCCGGGAAAAGCCAGGCGCGGCAGCACGCGCATTGTCAGCTACGTGCATGGGACTTTCGCCCACGATTGCGCTCTGGGAAAGGCGGGAGAGGCGATCATGGGGCACGAGTTTCATCACTCCGAGATGCTGATGGATGAGAATGTGAAGTACGCCATCCGCCTGGAGAGGGGCACGGGAATTAAGAACGGCTGGGACGGCATGTGCGAGGGGAATTTAGTGGCCAGCTACACCCACGTCCACAGCGCATCTTTCCGGGGATTTCCGGCGAACTTCTTGCGAGCCTGCAACGAGAGATAGGTCTCGAATAAACTTGAATGCAACTGATTTTTTTCGATTTGAGGAGGTGGATTCGCCTAGCTATATTATTCCTATCTTATTCTTGATGACCCGGATATCCTTTTCCATTCTCATCAGTCGATCCGTATTGCTGTGATATACCAGATCGTCGCGCAGATCCCTGATCTCGCCGGTGGTCTCATCCTGCTTGCCAAGCATTTGATCCATCTTTTTATTAATTCCTCTGACTTCAGCGACTGTTTCGTCTTGCTTTTCAAGCATTTGATCCTGTTTATTCAACATTTGATCCTGTTTATTCAGCATATGATCCATTTTGTTGTTCATTCCTAATAGTAGGGGGATCGCCTTGTTTAACTGCATTGATGTATTTATTGCGGCATACTTTTCCAGTGAAATGACATTTCCAGAAAACTCCGATACATCAATGACATCTACCACGGCCAACTCAGGCTTATTCGATCTCACAAGTTTATCGAAATATGATACGCCCTCATCATCCCCTTCAGCCAGGACTATGACCACAGACTTTCCGTTATCAATGCGGTTTATGGCCTGAAAGCCGCTCAGGCCGCAATCTGTAGCCACATCGGTAAGCCAGGGACGATAGCCTACTCCATGCACTTTGCTGCCTGAGATAGTCATTTTGATCTTCATGCGAATGTATTGTTTATCTTGAAGCTATTTAGCTATTTCCAGTACCCTGCATCACTTTAGTTGAGAAATTGTTATACCTTGCTGGCGATAACCATTGGTTACGAATCAAACATCCTTTATTCACGCCAGTCAAGGCTTCGCGCGAGACCGTCTGAAATTTCACGACTCACCTGATTTTCTTCAGACGCCCGTTCACTATTTCAGCGTCGAAATGCTCGGGATCGTATCCATCCAGCCACTCCAGCAATTCCGCGTTATCCGGATGGCTCGGGTTCCTCAGGGCATTTAGGACATCGTGGTATCCGCCCTTTCCACCACAGTCCTCCGGAGGGGCAGAACGCTTGCCATCAAGGCAGACCGGTGCCATCAGCTCTTCCTCAGGCCGCAAGATCTTCTCTATCAGAATAGTGTGACCCCAGCCATCTCCAAAGTCGTACTCATAGGCGAACTTGAACTTCTCCCCAGGGATGACTCTGCTTAGCTTGAACCTCTTCTCGTCCTTGAAATCGTCGCCCAGCATATCTGCCTCAATAGATATGACACTGTAGCTCTCGCCATTTATCACGAACTGGTGCAGATGATAGTCTTGCCAGCCCATGACCACTTGCAGAATCTTGTGAAGCTTGAATAGGGTTATGTCCCCTCGGACCTGAATTCTCCGCCAGATGAGCGGCCTAATTCCATCAAGGGTCACTTTTAGCTGGTAGACGGCCTCGGGCTCGGACAAAACTGTAGAATCCTTTGCTTTTTTCGCCATAGTGATGCAAAGAACGATAGAGCTAAATAAATTGCATCCACTCCATTGGGCTGGTGATTTGAAAATGGTAAAGATGTCAGCAGAAGTTAAAGAGACATTGGAGAAACAAAAGCCCATACCCATAGCCACAGCCAGCAAGGGCGGCATGCCCAATGTGGTCTTTGTGGGACTGATGAAGATCATAGACGATGAGACTATCATGCTCGCGGACAACTTCTTCTACAAGACCTCCCAGAACCTGGCCGAGAATCCCAAGATCTCCATACTCTGCTACAATGCAGATACAAAGAAGTCCTTCCAGATCAAGGGCGAGGTCACTGTTACCAAGGAAGGACTGGACTTCGAGACCATGCGGTCCTGGGTGCACGGCATCAACAATAAGCTGCCTGCCAAGAGCTGCGCCATGGTCAAGATCACGGAGATCTACAACGCCATGTGGGGACCGGCAGCGGGGAAACAGATTGCCTGAACATAATACATTAATTCAGTATATTTTTTAAAGAAAAGATTAAGTCCGGCCAAGGCAGCATGCTTGGGTCGGCACGAAACTTCTTTGGGTCCACATAACGTGTTATAAGCTTTTAAGCCTCTCAGCTAGCCTGTCCGCCTTGGTCTTCACATCCCGGTGCACGGTATTTGAGAACTCCAACCACGGCTTCTCGTCAGGGTGGACTAAATTATTGATCCTTTTATAGAAGGGGCTTTGCGTTGTGCACTCATGCAGATGTCTGACGCCAACCCGACAGCGATCAGGTTCATCATACTCGCGATACATCTCCAGCAAGCATGCATCCAAATTTTCATCCATTAGCAGGACGGCACCTCCAAAGACATCTTCACGCTTGACCTTATCAACTACCCAGCCGCCGGTGTTGTAAACTGCCACGGGCCTTTTGAATCCTTCAATGTAAGACTCCTCTAGGAACGGCTTGTGGGTATGGCCAAAGACAAAGGCCAGTTCTGAAGGAAGTGGGGCACCTTGACGTTCATCGATGATCTGATTTATTACAGCCATTAGATACTGAGCCACGCCCGCTTCAGTCTGCTCGCCCAGAGGCTTATCTTTCAATTTTCGTTCCCCATCAGAGATTCTGCAAAAGACATATTCAAGAATATTCTTCAAGATCCGCTCTTCCACCAAGTCAACACAGCCTGTAAAGCCGTATTTTTTTGCCAGGTTTTTGGCAGCTTGGGAGATAAAGATCTTCATCTGTCCTTCATCAAGCATGTGCTCGTAAAGGGTCTTAGTGAGCGCTCCCACCTCACCGGAACGTCCCAGGGCGGACCAGAGAAAATCAATCCATGCGAAGTTCTCAGACTCAATCAACTGTATGTCGCTGGGCATCTCACAGTCTAGATTCAACAGATCCGCTTTCAATTTGCTCATGATGTAGTATTTCGACTCGACGAAGTGGCCGTGATGAATGACGACGCATTTATCTTTGCTCTTCGAGAGGATACCAAAGTTCGGATAGGCAATTTTAATAAGGATGTTATCGCGCAGCTTGTACTTCTCTTCGATATCAAGTTTGGAGCGTCGCTTCAGGATTTTATCCAGGAAATATGAAGAGACTTGGTTCTTGTCGCTGTCGTCCTCCTTTCCTTCCAGGAGAAACATCTCCGTCTTGTGCCATGGCAGATCTAGATGTTTATCAGGATGCCTGTCAATATACTCAACGTACTGTGTCTCTCTGGCCATCTCCCATAAGTGGTGGTCGTGGTTGCCCGGAATGTAAAAGATCCCATCAAAGAGTTCTCTGCCTTTTGCCATGATAAGCTCCATGAACCGCTCGAAGATCATAGCTGAGGTATTGTACTCAGAGAGAGCCAGCTCCAAAATGTCGCCGTTCAGAATCAATGTTGGCTTCTCAGGCCCTTCGTTATTGGAGATCAGCTCACGCAGACATTCGACGAGATGAGACATTACGGAGCTTGCCTTAAGGGGATCTACATTATTGCCATTCGCCTCGGTGAGAAGGCTGTCCTCCTCGCCGAGGTGCATATCTGATAAGCATACATAGCGAATATCATTCATACCTAGCGCCTCCGGCCCGAGCCTCTCCTGGAAAAGAGAGAAATGACCTAAATACAACGGAAACTTATGAAAGAATGTGGGCACTACCGCTTTATTAAGTCTTCTAAAAGACCCATGCATTTTCTTTCCATAAGTTGAAGCTTATTGATTGCCAATTATTGAACAGGTCAGCTCCCACTTCAAGCGCTGCAAGCAACAAATTCAAATTACCACGCTCATCATATCCCAGCCCACAATGGTCGGCGCTCCGGACAGCTCAATCACCTGCTCGGCCATCTCGTCCTCACATCCCTGTGCCTGCGGGTAGAGGTGCGTTAGAACCACGCGCTTTACGCCCAGGTCTTTGAGCATGATGCCCAGCTTCCTCGGCGTCGTGTGGTTTGTGACATCAAAGGGCTCAGGGAAGGAGCACTCATGGATGAGCAGGTCGGCCCCCTTCGCGAGAGCGGCCACACGCGGGCAGGGCTGTGTGTCTCCGGAGTAGACCACGACCTTATCCTCTGCTTCCATGCGATAGGCGAGAGCCGTAACACTATGGCGCGCCTCCTCGGCAAAGATGTCAAAGCCCTTCAGTGAGAGAGAATCCATGGGCAAAAGCTCCTTCACCGCCACACTCATCTTCTCCAGGTTGGGATAGACGCTTCTGGCGATCTTAACAAATTCCTCTGTGCCCTGCGGTCCAAAGATTTGCAGCCCGGGCATATCTTCCAGAAAGCGGGCATTGGCCAGGGCCAGCAGATCGGAAACATGGTCCAAATGAAGGTGCGTGAGCACCACGCAGTCGAGTGCCCCCAGATCGACACCCACCTCATCCAGGCGCAGGAGCGTTCCCGCCCCGCAGTCCAGGAGCAGAGTCTCATCGTTCTCCACCAACACCGCCGCCTGGGAACGGCCTGGCTGGGGAATTCCCACGCCCGTTCCTAGCATTGTGACCTTCAGGCTCATGCAGATCTCATTGGCTGCCAATAGTAAATAATGATTTTCATATCAGCAATGAATAATTTTTAAAAAAATTTGGGTTCATGTCCATTCCCCAATTTTGGGGCGAAAGGACAGCGTTATATTATCTTAAAGAACTAAAGGCTTGGCTTATATCCTCGCGGCTCATCCACAATCTCGATAGTGGCAATAGCGTGCTTGAAGACCAATATCTCGCCCTTCACGGTCAAGAGGAGAATCTCATAAGAGTTGAACGAGACAATAGTTCCAGTGACCGGCTGGCCTCCAGAGAGCAGACGAATCACGACTTTCTTGCCTTTGAATTTAGGAATAAATTGCGGCAATGATTGTCTTGTAGTGGACTTTTCTTCTTCAGACATTTCCATCTATCCATATTAAGCAGACACTACTTATTAACCTGCCCCTTCTCTCTGAAGATTGATCATTTGTATTTCCCGAGTCGTAGTGGATCATAGAATGCGATCAAACATAATTACATCGCAAAAAAAGATTACTTCCCGAAAAGTATCTTGGTTTTTCTGGATAGATACTGGGCTTTTGTTAAAAAACCAGCATCATGCTTATCTTTAAGCAGCTTAATTTTATTGATTTTTTCCTTCATTTGCTCCAGATACTCAGGTTTTTCCAAATCCCCCAATTTTTTGGGAAGAATAAAACTGCGTTGGCCTGATCTCCATATTTCTGGTGCCAAGATTCTAATGGTACTTAAGAGATCGGCCAAATCTTCATTTGATTCATCTGTTATTAATTTCGTGTTTCTTCCCCCGATCTATTATACGTACCGGAATTTCTAATTTAAAAAATTTTTGTTGTTTTTAGAAAGTTGAAGAAAAGATAGGATGATTCTCACCACCCTTGCTTTTGCCCCTAATCCAGGCAGACTCCGCGAAGAGTAAGGCCGTTATTTCCCTCATTGGTCTCAGAGATTTGGTTGTCCGGATCTACAGTCACAGTGATCTCGCTATTCCGGCTGCCTCCTGCCGATGGAGTGGCACCGAAAAAGCCGATCGTCTCATGCTGTGATCCGCCGGCGACCGGCACAAGAAGAACCAGTTCAGCAACCGCAGTGGGCGTGCCCTGGCGATTTTCCAGCACTCTCACCTTTACCGGCTGATATCCGGTGGAGCCACCGGGTGACGCAGTTACTGTCAGCAGGAAGGAGACTTGATTGCAGGTGGTATTGCTCTCATCCGCTGATATCGACAGGTCGGATACGGCTTGATTATTGAAGGGCTCAGAGATCTTGATAGGGGACACGAACTGCTGGCTCTGGCCCATCATGTTCTGATCATTGGTCCTGGGAAGCTTGCTCCCCAAGAATGGGCTGTCCCTGTTCATCTGAGCGTTTGCACCCGAGGCCAGCAATAAGAAGATGCCAAAAAGCGCCACATATTTGGATGTATTATTGCGTACTTTCATGAGAACAAAGAGAGGAAGATATGGATATAACCATTTGGGGCCGGACACAACCATTTCGACCTCGTGGCGCACCAGCTCAATTCACCCTTTAGCCTAAACCATTGCGCGAGAGCCAAAGGAAGGTCATAATGCGGTGGATTAGTCCTTATGTTATGTGACCGGTTTATAAAACTCTAAAAATAACATAATGAATACAATGATGCAGTTTGATATTTTTCATGGCGATACCAATTCCAATGAAGAAAAAATTCGAAGTTTATTTTTCCACTGGAAATAAAGGGGTTTATGGAAAGGATAATACACCCCAATTTGCATTAACTATAAAAGGTTCCGGGCAAATAAGCTTATCATGAATAGAATTCCGATGATCATCTTCATGGCTTTGCTCATCTGGCTTATGCCAATCGATGGAGCAAGAACATATATCGTTGACGACAGCGGCTTTGCCAATTTTAATACCATTCAAGAGGCCGTTGTTGCTGCCAGTGATGGAGATACCGTATACATCAAGCCGGGAGAGTACAATGAAGAAGTAATTCTGAACAAAAGCCTCAAGCTAATGCCTCTCACCGGAGAGACCGGGGCTATAATCCTTAAAGGAGAAGGCAAGGAGACGGGAATCACAATAACCGCAGAGGACTGCTATCTGCAAGGCCTAACCATACAGGACTTTACCGGTCCGGCGATATACGTTGAATCCAGCAGAAACACCATCAAGGAAAACGTGTTTAAAAAAGCCAATCCCGCCATACTGGTGCGTGGCTCGCATGAGAACACAATTACCAAAAATACAATAATGGACAGCCAGGGAGCAGTGGCCCTTTGGGGAAATTCTACAAACAACGAGGTTTCTGAAAATGATATATTAAGCTGCAATGTGTCCATTATCGTGCGGGAAGCAGCGGAAAATAGAATCCTGTACAACAAAATATCGGATGCTTTCTGGGGGATCTGGCTTGATAATGCCGGAAGCTGCAAGATCGAAAGCAACGATATACAGAGCAAAAGATACGGCATGTGGGTTTTAAACAGCAGCAACATAAATATTTCTCAAAACAAGCTCCAAATCACAGGTTCTGCTTCTGACACCACACACGGCATCAATCTCGCGAATACCAGCAAAATTACATTGCAGGATAATGCCATCAATGACGTGACATTCGGGTTGCTCATTTCCAGCAGCGAGAACAACAAAATAATGGATAACAGAGTATTGCACAGCACAAATGCCGTTTTTATTAAGGACTCAGACCGTCAAGAGCTGGAAAACAACAGCATTATTACGACGGAGTACGGCATAAGGATGGAAAATTCCACTGGAAATACCTTGATTCAAAACAAGATAGAAAACAGCAATGTTGGCTTTGACCTGGTCACAAGCAGACAGAACGATATTACTAAAAACAACATCTCCGGCATAACAGACACTGCGGTGCAGATGACATCCTCTAAGGAGAACACCCTCACCAGCAATCAGATCGTTGACAGTTCTAAAGGAATCATCCTGCTCGATTCAGCCGCCAACCGGCTGGTAGATAATCGCTTCCAGAATGTAGGGTGGAGTCTTTACGCAGAGGCTGAAACCAAAGAGGGCTTTAACAATTCCATAGATGAATCCAACGTTGTAGACCATGTACCCATAGTATATCTCTTTGGCCGCTATGGCGAAATGATTCAGGATAGGGATATCGCTCACCTCACACTGGCCTACTGTGAAAATGTCACAGTAAAGAATACGGCCATCACCAACGATGCCGTATTTCTCTTCAATTCAAAGAATAACAGGATCCTAGACAACAACATCTCCAACTGCTTTGGTATGCGTCTCGTGCAGTCCAGTGAAAATGAGATGTCAGGCAATCGCCTGCTGGGTAATAAGTTTAGCGGCATGTTCCTGTATGCCTCGGATTCGAATCAAATTGCCGGAAATAATGCCTCGCGAAACGACCAGAACGGCATATCACTCCTATCCAGCAGCAGGAACATCATCCACGACAATGTGGCAGACAAAAATGCTGCCAGCGGCATCTGGCTAAACCTCTCCCAGGATAACCAGATATATCTGAATAACATCAGCAACAATCCTATCGGCCTGCTGATAATGCTCTCAACAGGAAACAAAATATACCACAATAACTTCCTCGACAACCAAGAGCATTCACAAGATGTCAGCGGAAGTAATAGCTGGGACAATGGCAATGTCACAGGCGGAAACTACTGGAAGGGTCATGTGGCCAAAGGCAATCCCAGCCAGGAATGGCCAAGGATGATCAAAGGCGGCAGCATGCTGGATAGCTATCCCTTCCAGGACATGGGCGGCTGGCAAAAGGCTGCCGCGGTTTGAAGCCGCAATACTTAATATGATGAAGAAAGAAGGAGCTACATATGGCAAAGAAAAAGAGTGAAGGCAGCGGTCTTCAGTCGTCAGCAGGCCTCATGAGGTACTTTGAGGCAGATGATACTGCAATAAAGCTCAATCCAAAAATGGTACTGGGGGCCTGCATAGGTGCAGGTGTAGTAGTAATGGGACTGAACATAGCCTTTGGCCTCTGGCCTTAGGCAATAACGCTTTTTTTTGCCTACTGGATCTTAAAGTAAATAGGCCTTTTGGGTGGAAAGGTTCTGGCACGCCAAAGGCCCAATTTCCGCTACTTCACCTGCACGATTTTAACTGAATTAATAAATCTTTCGGTAGCTTCTTGACTATATGTGGATAGAATCAAACCTACTGCCGTCGATGCCAGAATACCCCCCGGTCGATCCAGGTGGTACTCAACAGGATAGACCGCAATGTAGACCGGTTCATTCATGGGACACTTCAGGCCGTATGCACTTATCCCCGATCGACCCTCTATCACCCTCTTCGTTACATTGATATCCTTGCATACTTTGGAGTTGGTGAGAGTGCTGTTGACAAGGGCCATCATGCTGGATTGGTTGATAAGAGACGCATCATTCTTGGAGTACATTATGATAGAGACCTTCAAGGTCCTGGCCTTATCGGACGACGACGTCAGAGTTAAAGAATCTGTCACGATGGCCACTTTTCCTGAGGTGCTGTCTCCATGCGAGATGCTGCTCTGGTACTCGTCCATCTCCGACCAGTTGAAGTTGACCTTCCACTTGCCGCAGTCCTCAGAGACGGGAGTGACGGACAATTCATCCATCATCGAGCCATGTGCAGGCATGACAAACAATAGGGCCAGGCCCAGAGCCAGCACAAGAAAACCGGGAGTAAAGAAGCATCTGTTTTTAGCCATTATCACTATTATCACCTACAGGGGAGCCATCCGGGGCAATATATCCGGATTGATGCCCTTTGCTAGCTTTGTAACATCTTTGAATCGGCCCTCGCTATCCGAAACAACGCCTGGCTTTTCGCTCTCCTGGCCAGCAGGAGACTCAACCTTCTGCTCCATGCCCATTTGCTCTTGCTCAGTTTGGACTGCCGGAGAAGAAACATCTATAACCGCCACCGGGGTGTAGCCGGATGTGTCCGGGCTGATCATTGTTGCTGAGAAGTCGCCCCGGCCGGCTTTTCCATCGCTCTCTGATCGGACGAAAAATCCCGACATTCTATCTCCGTCTAAGCTAGCGCTTATGTAAATGGATGCCAATGCCCCGCCCTCGACAGCCGCCAGGGAGAAGGATACCTCATTTGCAGATATAGATCCAGCTACAGCTCCGTTCCAGGGATTGTCGCCCTCGGATTTGGCCAGGCCGAATAAAGATTGAGCTGATTGGTTCACGGCTATGACGATCTCCTCTTCCCCCAGGGAGGCTTTCCAAATGCCCTGCGCGCCATCTGACGCAACTGACATATCATATTGAGTTGTTGTATTATTTTCTAGGGATGAGACTTCCTGAGCTGACACCAACGATGCGCAGGCTGAGAAAGTCAAAAGAAGAATTGCCATTAAACCAAAATTTCTGATCATCAAGGCCCAAACCTCCTTTATTGTTCATTTGAGCCTGCTCTATTGAGCTACAATCATTGATATAGATTGCCGAAGCGAGATTCTCTTGCCGGCTTGCCGTCAAAATGGCCCCGGTTCGACCTTGGCGATCCCACAAGCTAAATATATGAATCGAACTTATTGTTGAATGATGGATGCACTTCAAGCCCAGATAGGCGGAGATACTGTAAGCACATTAATCAACAATATCTGGATTATTTTATTCATATTTCTCTTTCTGGTCCCCATGATGCAAAGGTACTACCTGCAGATGGCGAGAAAGAACGTCCTGGCAAAGCTGGGCAAGACGCGAGGCACACAGGTCATAACGCTCATCCATCGCCAGGAGACTATCAGCTTTCTGGGCATCCCCTTAGCCCGCTACATTGATATCGATGACAGTGAGCGGGTTTTAAGAGCCATTCGCGCGGCGCAAAAGGATGTGCCCATCGACATCATACTGCATACCCCGGGGGGGCTGGCTTTAGCAGCCACGCAAATTGCCATGGCGCTAAAAGCCCATCCCGCCAAGAAAACGGTAATTGTGCCCCATTACGCCATGAGCGGCGGAACTCTCATCGCTTTTGCAGCCGACAAGATAATCATGGACCCGCACGCTGCCTTAGGTCCCGTGGACCCGCAACTGGGAGATATGCAGGGCAGCTACCCGGCAACGTCGCTATTAGCGGTCGTAGGCAAGAAGAAGATCGATGAGATAGATGACAAGACCCTTATCTTCGCCGAGGAGGCAAGGAAAGCCATGAGCCAGATGAGAAACCTCTTGAAAAAAATCCTGGAAGGAAAATGCGGCGGGGAGAAGATGGAGGTCATCATCGAGGAGTTCGTCTCGGGAAAATATACTCACGACAACCCCTTCATGGCCGAGCAGGCCCGATCTCTACTGGGCGAATGCGTACAAACCGATGTACCGGAAGAGGTCTATGCCCTGATGGACCTGTATCGCATGGAAGCAGGAAGGAGCCGTCCCGGCGTCGAGTATGTGCCCCTGATGAAGCATTAATTTGCAGCAAATATCTGGCAGAAAAAGAGACCGCGCCAAACAGGCGCGGACAAGAGATCACCTTTCGTTATCTATGCATCCAGGTCTTATTGTCTTATCTTCGTCGAATCGTAGATTGCTCCATCATCCTTTGCAATCTTATTCCTGATATGATGTACCCCGACAAGGACCTCTCCGTTGCAGATACCACCTAATCCATCATCTGCGGTGAAGCCTATATGATACACCCTGCCATTACCAGGCACTCTGTTGATTCCAACCGACTCAGCTCTGACTGTTGCAGAGGAGGTTCCTACCCCCATGCCGTCCGGAGCGAAAGATCCGTCGCCGTATGTGTCAACTGGTTCGTCCTGCCTTATTGAGAATATGGTGATTTTGACAGGATTGCCATCTGGATCAGTTACATTCCGAATGGCGATGTTGACCAATCGGTTGTCGGCAGGCCAGATAGTAGCCAGGCTTGGAACTGCCATTGTGCAGTTGGGCGGCTCATTGGTTGTGATGGTAAGATCGTAGAGGATCGGGCTCTCCTTGGTTGTGGCTCTGGTGAATGATACGGCGACCTTGATGTATTCGCTCTCGCTGATGCTCAATGACGCGCCGTTTACAACATCAACATAGGGCCCAAATGTTGTCCCATCATCGCTTGTGGCAGCCTTTACGGCAAGCATGCTGTCTCCAGGGGTATCTGCCGTCCAGGAGATCTTACTCCATTTCTCCGTTTGACCGGAGCTGTATATGGCAGTCCAGGATCCAGTATTCGGCGGCGCTATGAGGGAGCTTCCAGTCATATCGCTGTAATCATAGGGATAGGCACCTTCTCCAAGGCTTAATGTAAGGTCCACCAGATTGGTAGCTGGATCAATTCTCATGACATTGCTTGAGCCATAGTTTGCAACCCAGACCTTGCCATTAGAGTCAACTGATACTCCGGTGGGCATCATGCCAACGTTTATATTCAGCTTCCAGACACCTGCATTTGATAGACGAGCCACCGTATCGCTTCCTGAATTGGCAACCCAAACATCATCATCAGATGTCACTGCTACACCCCGGGGATTATTGCCATGGGTGGAAAAATCACCTATTTGAACACCATCTGGCGTATACTTGCGCACAGAACCACAGCTATATTGACTGTTCCAAATATTTCCCTGGCTATCTCTCCCCAGGCCATAGGAAGTACAACTATTTGGAATGGTCAGAACGGTCTTATTTATTGGGTCGTATCTGAGCAGACAATCACCACCCTGGGAAGACCAGAGGATGCCGTTATTGTCTATCAATGCCCCATATCCGCCGCATCCCGGACCAAACAGAGTTCCGGTGATGGCCTGTCCCGTAATGCCATCATAGAGCTCATGCATTCTATTTCCGGTTCCGCCAATCCAGACGTTGTTGCTGGTATCGACGGCAATGGATCTCACACCAGTGGCTGCCGTCCGGATGTAATTGCAGATGCACTCATCCTCTGCTGTGGATACGCCACCATTGCTGTCCGCGCCACCTGTATTCGGCCACGGCTTTATGTCTCCCAGGCCGGTTGATGTGTCTATCTTTCCGTTGCTGTTTCTATCCTGGCACTGAAGGTTCTCATTCAGTCCAATCCGAACTGCCGATCCCTTTCCTCCAGAATATTCTGCTCTGTTTCCTGCCCAGACATTTCCATTATTGTCCACGGTGGTCCTCGAAGGATCCCTTCCCTGTCCATCTGGGGCAGACCAATACTCGCCGAGGATTTCGCCGGTCTGAGTGTTGATCTTTACGATGGTGCCTCTTACCGAAGCCGCAACCCAGATGAAGTCGAAGGCTTTTGACTGGTTATTGAGTTGCAGTTGATCGGCAACATCATCATAGTTGACGCTGACCATACTACCATTATCGAAATCAGAGTTGTTGGTATAGGTAGCCTGTCCACCCACGATTTGCACCCTGGCGGATTCGCATGTTGTGCAGCTCTCAGGATTTTCAATCAACGCCGTATCATTCGCATTTTGGGCTATTCCCGAGCCACTGAACGACCATAATAAAAAAATAGTCAGTATCAGCGGCATAGTTACTCCTACATTTCTTTTCGTCATGATCATACCTTTTAGTTTTAGAAAGAGAACTCCAGTTGTATTTATAATTTTTGAATGTGATTATAATGATTCTTATTGGAATATAAACTACACTTGCTATATAAATTAATATTTAAATGTAATGCAACAGAGAAAAAAAAAACATAAAATTTACTTGTAATGCGACGACTAAAACATGATTTGCACCCATTGTTCAAAAAATTTTCTAATGTTGGCCATTGTGCAGAATGTCTGTGTATATCATTCAAACAAATATTATATTTTTTTTATATGAATTAAGAACAAAGCATTGGTCAAATTCAATTTTTAGTTCAACATGTAATTTGCCTAATTCGCGATGATATTTGCCGACTGGGACATGATATTCACCTCAGCGAGGCGTCCTTCCACTTCCATGGAATCCCCGAAGATGCCTTCTATGAGCACCTTGCCGTTATGGGCCATGAGCCTGACTACCCCTTCCATAACCTTTTCACGAGCATTGTCTTTCAAAATGTAGACTGTAAGTTCGCACATAGATCCTCCTAAAATGATAATAATAAGGCGGGCCCGGCGGGATTCGAACCCGCGACCCCCGGGTTAGAAGCCCGGTGCTATATCCTGGCTAAGCCACGGGCCCGCAAATGGATTTTAGCCGCCCTTGGGCGGCATCTGACCTAATGACATTTTAAGCTGCTCTTGAAGCTGTGTGAACCGGCCCTGAATGCGCTCTTCCTGATTGGCCATGTTCTTTTTCCGGATTTCATTCATATCCTTTCTCTCTTTCAGCTCTTCGATCAGCTTTGGCTTATCAGCCTTAAAGAGAAGTTCCCCGACGCTCTTGTATATAACTGCGTCGTCTGCGCTCTTCTCCAGTTCCTTGAGCGCCGCCTCAGTCTCTCTGATCAGACCTTCTATCTGGCCCTTCTGAGCCATGATAGCCTGGGCTTGCTGCTGGAGCTGTTGTAGCTGAGCCAACTGATTTTGTATCTGTGGGGGCAATTCGCCACTCATAAACTCACCATCTCAAATGCGATCTTAACCAACCGTATCCAGGTATTTAAGGCTGCCCGAAGAGAGACTATATCATCGCTCCGGATCTTCAATTGAATAGAACCGCCGTCCAGGCCCAGGAATACATTGGACCTATGCAGCTCGTCCTCAATTTCAAGGGCAAGCGCCTGATAGATCAATCCGGCATGCCTGCTCTCAAATACGCACTGTGCGCAGCACATCATATCTTAAGCCTGAACTTGGTTTGACACTCATCTATGAAATCGATATTATTCTGTGCAACCCAGATTATGCGCCCCTGGTCCGGAGAGGTCTCGCCAAGCCACTCCAGCTCAAAGAACTCTGCAATTGGAAGAGCAACCATGCCCTTGCCGGCAACCTTCACAACGCCCCTTTTGAGCCGTCTTGCTTCCGTTTCTCCTGAGAGCTGGAAGCTCAACTGCGCTACTTTTTCCGAGGAGCGCTTGACCAGGCCAGCCGGATTGCCGTGGTCCTCTATCACCACCAGCCAGGTTATGTCCTCTTCCATCCTTTGCTTTCCCCTATTCACATAAGGAAGAGAAAGGAATGAGGCCAGAGCCCTGGCGAACCTTCTCGCCTTGCTGGAAGGGTCTCGCGAAGTGGTGACGAGCATCAGACGGCTTTCATCTTCTTGACCGTGGTGGGCCGCTCCTTCATCAGGATCCTGTGCCCACAGTAGGGACAGCGTATGCCGCTGTACTCGTAATCAACCTCCACGGTCTTCTTGCATCTGGTGCACTTATACGCCATCTTCTAAGCCGCCTCAAGAGTCTTCTTTAGAGACCTGAGCACTGAGCGGCCCAGAGATGTCTCAGGCAGGAAAGAGCCGCCGGCAAATGTGTAGCCGCATTTGCTGCAGCTCCAGATGGCAGTACTTGTCCTTGTTACTCTATTACGATTGCACGCGGGGCAATCATACGAAGCCTTGCTCTTTTCCTCTAAATCTGCTACGAGCTTTCGTGATTTGCGGCCGTACCTGGGACCAAACCGGGCTGCGGACCTGCTCTTCCTTCCTTTTGTAGTCTGCTTTGCCATGATCGTTACTTCCGTTTATGCTTCCAGAAACTTTTCCCGGATTTCTTTCGCCTTCTCACATGCTATATCAATGATGCGGTAGATCTGCTCTGGTTTGAGCATTCCCGTGCCGCCCTTCTGCGAACCGCAGATATTGCCGTTCACCGTAGATATAATTGTGAGACGGGTGTTGGCAATGGCCTCTTCATCCATACCAGGATCGAACATCAAGACGTCATTGAACTCAATAGCCGTCGTAGCTATGGGAATATCCCTTATGGGCAAGATGTAGTCGTCGCCCAGGCCATACCGGGATGCTGGCACCTTGGTGGACATTAGCGCGGCGATAGCGCCCAGCGACGCGGCATCTAGGATATTTCCGCAGTCATCAAGGACATGCACATCAATGAATATAATCCAGACCTGCTTGCCGGGCACAATGCAAAGTGCTTCAAGATCCACAGCCTTGGATTCGCGCACGCCGCGATCAACTACACGCGCCAGCTCAATTCCCATCTCATTGGGCGGACCCGGCTCAAAGGAGGGTGAAGCAAGCGGCACAAGCTCGACATTGGTGATGATGACTCCCTTATTGGGCGTATCCTGAAAAGGTTCACCGGGCTGCATCTTCACGCCAACCAGCACCTGGCTGGAGCCTAATTTAACAAGCGCACTGCCTTCCGCCTTGCGGATAATATCTCTCTGGATGGATATCTCCCTGTACTGATCAAAGGCACGGCCATCCATCCTCTCTCCTTTGAGCAGCAGGTTGTAAATAAAATCCTTTTTGATCTCGGAGATGACGTTAGTCACAGGCATGCACCTCCTCTCGTGCGGGCTGTTCTACCATCTGGCTGTATTTCTTCACCAGGGCATCTCTTTGCAGCTCATAAATATCACTCGCTCCCTTCATTGCCATCTCCACAGCCCTCTGAAACTCGTCGGGGGTAAGGCCGCCATCCATTTGCAGCAATGTTATGTCCCCATTCGGAGTCATGGCAATGGGCAGATCTGCCTGGCCGAAGTTGTCTTCCTCTTTCATGGGATCGAGAATTATGGTATCTGCAACTTTTCCGGCAGCACATGACGATATCATGCTCTTCATGGGAATTCCCGCGTCAGCCAGAGCCACTGCTGCTGCATTTATACCGGCGGTCCTGGTTCCCGCATCGGCCTGAAGCACCTCTATAAAGACGTCTATGACCGATCGCGGGAAGAAGCTGGTCAGAATCACCGGCTCCAGTGCCTCCCGGCTGACCTTGGAAAGCTCTTGTGACCTTCTGTCCGGCCCCGGTCGTTTTCTATCCTCTACGGAGAAAGAGGCCATATTGTACCGGTAGCGCACAATGGCCCGGGTTGCTTCCTGCAAGTGTCTGGGATGTACCTCCCTAGGTCCGTATACTGCAGCAATGACCTTATTTCCACCCATCTCGATGTAGCATGAGCCGTCTGCTCTGGCCAGGACTCCTACCTCGATTTTCACAGGTCGAAGCTGATCTGCCCTTCGGCCATCCAGGCGCAGTCCATCTTTGAAAAATGATATATCAGTCTCATCCATAGCGATCAACTTCTGGCCCTTTTCTCCGTCTTCAGGAAATCCACTACCCTGTCCGTGAGACCATTGGTATGGGCTTCCCTCTCAATCAGAGTTATGGTCTTCAGAGCCAGATCCATATCCTCTGCACCCCCGTGAATCCAGATTCTGCCGTTCTGGCCAACGAAGATGTTACAGTTTACCTCTTTCTTCAGCATGCTGATCATGGAGCCGCCCTTGCCGATGAGCCTCGGAACTCTCGTATGGCTTATCTCGATGACTTGGCCGGCCTTGATCTGGCCGAGCTTTTTGTCGTTCAAAGTAAGCTCCACCTTCATGGTGGGATCTACATCAGCCACCCGTGTCATGATAGAGCTGCCGATGCGCAAATGCTTGGACATCTCGTCCGATTCGATCCTATTTGGGAACTCAGAGATGTGCAACAGCCCGTCGTAGGGCGAATTTATATCCACGATCCAATTGGAGAAGGTTATATCCTTCACCACACCTATGACGTTGTCCCCCGGTCCGGGTATATATTTTCCCGCCAGAGGTATGACATTTATCTTATCCCTAAAGTTCGCAAGACCATATAGCAGGGAGTAGACGCCTCCATTCTTTACATACGTCCCCTCGCCCGACCTCTTGGCCTCCTCAGAGAGAAGATCACCTGGTACTACCACCTTGCGATCCATGCGCTTTTAACTCCCATCTTCAATGCTTAAGAAGCTTCGTCTCAGCTTCGCCTTTGGTCAGCCGGTTGATAAGGGCGTAAAATTCCGTCTGCATACCCGCAGGTATCTGGACCACGCCAATCCAAGAGCCATCGTTCTGCCATGCCTCCCGACTGAGCTTGCCAAAGGCCGCCACCTCGCCGTAAGCCTTGGGAGCATACGCGGATGGGATTTTTACCGCCACCTCGACCGTCTCGAATCTTATGGGGATGAGTGGCCGAATGGCCTTCATGGCGATCTTGACCAATTCATCGATGGATTTCGTGGGATCGATGTTAACGCGGGCCTCGGTCATGGCCTGATCGATTCTTGTCGGCGGGTGAGGAGTTTTGGTCTGAGGGTTGATGGCATTCCTGGCTATGACCTCGACGACCTGCCGCCGCTTGTTCTCGATGAACTGCTTTCTCTGATCCGCCGTCAGGCTGATATCGCCCTTTTTAATGATTATCTCGGCGATGGGCAAAACTTCCAGCGTTCCGAAGGCCTTTTGCAGATCCTCTTCCGGGCTTCTGTCTCCACGGGAGGCATTTTCGAAGATATCCTCTACAGCCAGGATATCTTCCAGGTTGACACTGTCCCCTCTCTTCAGAGCCAGGGCCCCATCAGGGTCCACCAAGACTTCAAAGATGCTTCCGTGGGTCTTGAGTCTGGCAGGAACGGCGTCATCCAGTCTGACCATTCCTATGCCTCTCCTTTTTCTCCCGTCTCAACTTTGCCAGCGGCAACAGCGGACTTCATCCGGTCAACATAAGAGGTTACTTCCTTTTCAGTCAACTTGTAAAACTTCTTATCGCCCAGTTTGATGATGCCAATCTCTGTAGTGGCCGCTTCCACCTTTCCTTCTGCAGCTTTGTAGAGCGCCTCCAGGCCCATGAGCACGGCCTCATCCATTGTGAGGTCTTCTCTGTATTTCTCTTCGAAGAGCTCCATCACAGCCGATCTGCCGGCGCCAATGCCCGTAGCCTTGTATTCCAATAAAGCGCCGGACGGGTCGGTCTCAAAGAGGCGAGTTCTATCTTCCTCTGCGCCGATGATGAGCAGCGCCGTTCCAAAAGGCCGAACCCCGCCGTACTGAGTATATTGCTGCTTGAAGTCGCAGATCTTCTTGGCCAGGGCCTCCACACCGATGGGCTCGTCGTAGACCAGCCGGTTTATCTGGCTCTCTACTCTGGCTCGGTCGATCAGGACTCTGGCGTCTGCTACCAGGCCGGAAGTGGCGGCGCCGATGTGTGTGTCTATCTGAAAGATCTTCTCAATGGATTTGGGCTCCATGAGCCTGCTGGTTATCCTCTTGTCTACCAGCACAGCCACGCCGTCTTTCGACTTGATGCCCACAGCCGTCGTTCCTCTCCGCACGGCCTCGCGGGCATATTCAACTTGAAATAATCTGCCGTCAGGGCTGAATACGGTAATAGCCCTGTCATAACCCATCTGCGGTGCCATCTGCATCCTCATGTCCTCCACTTAAATCAAAAGAGGTCAGCCCCAGGTATTGGGTGTCTGATCCTATGCTCTTATTGCGGTCGTCCGGGCAGAGATCGACTTTTACACCATGGGTGCGAATAATACACCCGGAAACGTCTTTCAGTTCGATTCTTCTTCCGTCGCTTTCAACACATATTTTACTCAGTCTTGGTAAATACTTTTCTGTAGCGGATTTGATTGTTCCCGAGATGCCTTTTGTGTGGAGGACGACTCGAATCCCGTGAATGGAATGAATCGTAGCCAGTGTGGCTCGCGTCTCCGAGACATGAATATGGGAAAAACGAATCAGTCCATAGCGACCATTGAACGCTATCATTTTGAGCCGGTTTTTCGCTGCCCCATCATCGCCAAAAAGAGATAATTGAGCGGAGTTGATCTCGCTCATCAGATCCCTTGGTGAAATTTCGCCTTCAGAAACAAGCTCGAAGATCAGGTACCGCCTTCTGCCCCGCAAAACCGGCAATCTGCTTCTCATAGAAGCTCTACCCCCGGACTCACCCATTTTCTGCGATTGAGTGCCAGCAGTATTCCCGGCCGACGCAAAGCTTCCTTTGCCTCATCCGGCTCAAAGCCCGCCACCTCTGCCATAGCAATAAGGTCGCGGGGGGAATGAATGTCAAGATGAGAGACTGCGTTCGCAGTGATAACCGGGTGTAGCTCGAACTTTCTTACCAGCTGCAGATTGCGACGGACCGCTTGCAGCCAGCGAGAGCGCACGCTGCCCCGTAGAATCGCCAGGGGACGCAGGTCAAAGCCGATGGAGACCTGATTCAGCTTTGCGGCACGCGCTGTGGCAATAGCTAAAGTGCGCCGCACTTCGCAAGGATACATGAGAAGGTCCACATTGGGGTCTTCAGAGGCCACCCGGATTGTCTCCTCCGATCCTGCCCGAACCACGATAAACGGATATCTGGCCCGCAGAGCTGAGATGCGGCTTTTAAGTGCCTTGCTGCCCGATGCGGTCACCTCTGCGCCGATCGCCACTTCGATCCCCCTGATCTTCTCGGCTGCCTGGGGCATAAAGATCCTGCCCGGCTCAGAGTTGCAGATGATTATGCCCTGATAGCCCAGAGCCTTAGCAGTCAAAGCCATGCGACTGGCTGAGGCCGCACCTTCAGGAAAGGCGCGAAGACATTCGTAAAAGCTCATATGAGCTCGCTGATGATCTTCAAGGCTGACTCGCGCCGGGCGGGATAGGTCTTGACGAGAATTGTTGTGTCCAGGGCATCCTTGGAGTCAGTCAGGCGCAGCAGGCCTTTGTAGGCGGCCTGTTTGTCGAGGCGCAGGTGAAAGTGGCTTTCCCCCTCCAACCGGTCCGGGATCTCCCGGCGAAGCTTTGCCAGGTCTTCGGCTGGAAGCTGCTCACGAAGAATTTGAAAGAAGGCGGCAGCCTCACGTTTTCGCAGCGCCGCCTCCAGTATTTTTATCTCGTTTCCGTAGTGGCCCTCGGCAATAACTCCGGATATCCTATCCAGAGGGACGAAGACGGAGAGCGCCTCGCGCACGCGGCCCTCGTCTTCCGTTGCTGCCACAAAGGCCCGGAAAGAGACCTTGTCAATCACTTACTTTCCTTTTCCGTCGTGGGCCCTGATGCCGGGCCTGGTCTTCTCAGTGCCGAAGCCCTTGTGCCTCTGGCCTCTGCCCTTGCGACCGGCTGAGGTCTTGCCGCGCACGGCCCTGCCGCGATGAACATCATTGCAGACCCAGTTGAGGTTCTTATCATTCATGATGGAAGGGGCGCAGGGGTCCACCAAGATGACCTCGTAGAACTTCTGTTTGCCGTCCTCGGCCACCCAGTAAGAGTTAAGAACTTCCATGTTGCGGTACCGTCTTCCAGCTCTTTCCTCAGCGATCCTCTGAATGGACTTGCCCATGCTGATGGCGTTCACGCCCATCTTGCTGGTCTTTCGGTTCCTCTCGTAACGCGACTTCCTGCGGCCGCCGCGTCTTACCTTGACACGTGCCACGATAATGCCCTGCTTGGCCTTGTAGCCTAAAGCTCTCGCCCGATCCAGGCGGGTGGGCCTATCGATCCTCTGCACGGTGCTGTCCTGGCGCCAGGCCTTGAGCCTGTCCTGCCGCAGTGCGCCAACATATCCCTCTCGAGGAGAGGACCAGGCATCACTGATATAACCGTAAAAAGACTTCATCTCTTTTCACCTTTACCGGTTCGACCAAATGGTCACATTCCGGAACTAGAGGGGGGACGAGGCGATAGGAGATAAAGGTTTGGGAGGGCAGGATTACGGTGAAGCTGATCCATTGGAGGAATCACTCTTCATTACTCGAAAAGCGTGGCTTGTGCCACTCAAATTTCCCCCCCTCCAATCATATCCAACCCTAACGTGCGTGGTGATGTGCCCCCAATTGGGGAGCAGACGAATGGACCTTATGATTTATTCCTGCATTATATTAAATAATTTATCAGTGAACCTGCGGCGGCGCACCCACGCAGCAAGCTGCGGGGTATTCATTTTAAAATCAAGGAAACAATCAAATAGTCTTATAGATACATATCAAGGAAGAACATGAAACTAAAAATCAAGATTACCGGGCCAAAAGTGCATGATGTAGGCTATCGGGTATTCCTGCTCAAAAGTGCCATGAACCTTGCCCTACCTGGATTGTCTACATACAACTGGGAAGAGAACGGCCAGCAAGAGGTTATCGCCCTAGTGGAAGGAGATGTGGCCAGAATCGCGCCCTTCTTACAGACTATTGAGAAGAATAAGCCGGAGCTGGCCGAAGTCTCTAAGGTGACCTCCGAGCCCTACGACGGCGATGTTGGGCGAACCATAGAGATGGCCATGCTCTGCTCATTTGTTCAACTGGATAAGGCTATACCGTTACTTCTGAAGATCCAAGAGAATACCGCCGTGATCCCTCGGATTAGCGAGGACATAAAAGCAGTACGAAAGACCGGCGACGCCACCCTAGATGAGATCAGAGGCATGAGGGAAGACATCCAACCAGGATATGGGATGCATTTCAGACAGGTACAATCCGATGTCCGAGCGATAAAAGAACGCTTAGGCATGCAGTGAAACTGCCACCAAGCCAGGAAGGCCAAGGAAAAGGGATGGTGGCAGTTCTGAAAATGAACTATAGAATTATTTTCCAACTACCACAGTGATCTAAGAACCGCACCAATAATTGCACTAATAACTGCAATAATAATTGTATTTGAATTTTCATCTTTCTTTCTTACCAACAAAGATTGCCTTTTATGTGGGTGCACTAAGTTAATTGAAGTTAAATGGACATTGCTCTCCAAAATCCCGCGCCCGGAAGATCGCCCTGCCAAGCCCACTGGCGGCTGCCCACACGAGCAGCGGCGCCCCCGCCCGAGCGCGCGCATGCGGGCCGATGCCAGCTGCAAAATGCTTCTCCGCCCAAGGGTTAACACTTAAATAAAAAGAGAGCAACATATGTCTTCATGCAAAGGCTAACCGCTTACATCTCCGGCAAGGTCCAGAAGACCGGCTACAGAGCCAGAGTTCTCACCATTGCCCGTGACTTCGGTCTGAAGGGTTACGTGCAGAACCTGGATGATGGGCGAGTCAAGGTGGTAGCGGAGGGCGAAACCGGTGATCTGGAGAGCTTGCTCGGGGCCTTGGATATCAAGAACACAATTATCAATGTGGTTGATATCAAGAGCGTGTATTCTTCTGCAACAGGGGATTTTGACAGCTTCGTCAAGGTTGTATCCGGAGGCGAGACGGATCAGAGACTGGATGTGGCAGCAGAACTGCTCACGAAGCTTATCGTTGTAAATGAAAAAATATTGGATGAAATAAAGGTAACTTGCAAAGAATTGACGGAGACGCATGAAGACCTTAATGAGTCTATCAATGAGTCACGTGATGCCGTTGTAAGCGAGATCAGAGAGCTTCGCACGGATCTAAAGGAAAACCTCGAAGACAGGTTAATAAGAATAGAATCCGATGTCTCCCAAATAAAAGCAAAGGTTGGACCCTAACGGCTCAGACGACTGCCCTGCGGCTTGCGGGGAGATGAGCCAGAAGTCCTAGCCAACGATGCTGCTCGCAGGCTGCCGGGCGCTGCTTTCGATAGCCTGCAAGGATCGCCAAGCTGGAGACTGCCTGAACCTTCGTTAGGAAGTCGTCTCTGTGCGTCCTTTGTGCGCTCTGTGCCTCTGTGGTGAGATAGTTAGTTGTTCAGTTATAATTATTTGATAATATTAATAGCAAACAGCCATTGTTCTCCAAAATCCTGCGGCCTGCAAAGCTGCCCGGCCACAGCAAGCGGCCGCCCACGCTGCACAAGCGTCTATCCCCGCACGAGCGTACAAGATAGCGCATGTACTTGGCCCGGCAACAGATCTGACATCAGGACCTGAACAATCAAGGGGCCTGGGCAATGGGCAAAACTGTTGAAAAGGCCCGCAACGTTGGAGGGAAAGGCTATTAGTGCATCATCCACTATTATGATAAGGCGCGGCCAAATATACCTGTCCTGGCCGAGGGAGCTGTGAAAAAATTGGTCAAGAAAGCTAAGCATAGTGATGCCGTCATGACCGGCATTCTCGTCACCAAGTTCAAAATGGGCCAGATAAATATCAAAGATTTGGAGCTGATGGCAGCCGATGTCACTAAAGCCGAGAGGTGCTCGGCAGCAAAGAAGGTGCTGGAGGCATTGAGGGATTCGCCAGACTTTAAGCGTCAAGAAGCTTTGCCGGCAAACAGCAACAGCTGCATTATCACAGAATTGAAGATAAAGTAATTAGAGGAATCAATTTGAGAACAACGATAGGTGGAGAAATAGTGGAGCTTAAATTGACTAAGCTGTGGCCGTTGCTGGTGATTTTTGGAATTGTTATAGTTGTGTTCTTTGGGCCAATTTATACTATTGACGCAACAGAACGTGGTGTACTTCTGACCTGGGGAAAAGTCAGTGACAAATCCATCGATCCGGGAATACATTTCCTAATTCCAATCATGCAAACCGTTGAGCGGTTCAATGTGAAAACCCAAAAGTATGAAGCAGAGGGGACCGCAGCTTCCAAGGATTTGCAGACTGTTAACACCAAGGTGGCTGTAATTTACCATCTGAGGCCGGAAAGCGTGCCAAAGATCTATGCGGACCTGGGACAATATTATGGTGAGAGCATAATTCAGCCCACCGTGCAGGAAGTGCTGAAGGCAAGTGCTGCCAGGTTTAGCGCAGAACAATTGATCACAAACCGGTCAACAGTGGCCAGTACCATCCAGGATTTGTTATATCAGAGACTTCATCCCTATGGAATTATTGTAGAGTCAACCGCAATCACTGACTTTAAGTTCAGTGAGTCTTTTACGCAGGCCATCGAAGCCAAGGTGACGGCCTCGCAACAAATGCTCAAGTCGGAAACTGATCTAAAGCGCATTCAGGTAGAGGCACAACAAAAAGTCACTCAGGCAAAAGCTGAAGCTGATGCATTGAATTTGCAAAAGCAAGCCATCACCCCCGAACTGATTGAACTGCGCAAAGTTGAGATGCAAACCAAAGCTGTCGAGAAGTGGGATGGCAGATTGCCGACGTACACAGGCGGAGCGATGCCCTTCCTGGATGTGACATCGATAACTGCAGCAGGTAAAGCAGCATAGTTGCTTGTTGCCGCCATATCTGAAAAAGGGTATTGGCGGCAGCCAGAAAAAGCCACCAGAACCCTGGCATCACTTTTTCCCTTACACAGCAACTATTCCTTGGATGCATACTTAGTGCATTTGCCCCGGGCCATCAAGACCGAAGCTCCCGATCTCCTCAGCTCCTCCCTGAGCATCTGCTCGATCTCATCCTCAGAGACGGGCAGCTCCAGATAGCACGTCGGCACCAGCACCTCCACCAGCTTCGTCAGGTCGGGCACCTCCTGTCCACCGGTCATGGCTGCTACATCATTCTTGAGGACGACGACGAGAACATCGCGCTTCTGCCAGACAGCATTGATCAGGCCCTGAAGGCCCGAGTGGGCCAGAGCATAGTCACCCGCCATAGCAATGCCCTTTTTGGCAAAGCCCGAGGCAACGCCCACCGATGATCCCAGGCCGTAGACCACATCCACCGATTGGTAAGGGCTGCGGGTAGCACGGATGGCACAGCCCGCATCCCCAGCCACAAGCACATCGATCTTGCCCAGCACCCGGAAAAGTGGCGCGAATGGGCAGTCCTCACAAACACCCGTATAGCCCCTTTCCGCCACACTCTCGTAAACCTGAGGCTCCTTCTCCGGCGTCTCTTCCAGAAACCCCAGCGCCCGTATGATGTCCGCCCTCTCCAGCGGCCCGCGGGGCAGGTGACCGGTGAGCTTACCTTTGACTTTGGGGCTCAGGACAAGGTGCGACTCAATGAAGGGCTCCGGCTCCTCAGCCACCAGGATGAGGCGATGGCCATCTATGAAGCGGCGCAGAAGCTTTGCCGAGAGGGGATTGCTGTAGCCTAAAGAGAGAAGCGAGACGCCCAGGCCTTCGGCCAGAGCCGCCGGGCGGCCGCTGGCGATGATGCCCACGTCCCCTAATATCTCCAGCCGGTTTAGGGTCGTAGACTCACAGGCCTCTTCGGCAATAGCCATGGTTATGTCGTGGTGCCTCTTATGCCGGCCACGCATGGTCAAATCCCAGCTCTCCCTCTCGAATCGCTGGGCTACACCATTGTTTGGCTGAGCCGGGATCAGTGGTCCCTCGTCAGCCAGAAGGCTTGCTGTAACCCGGACGATAACCGGAATTCTCAGCCGCTCAGAGAGGGCGAATGCCTCCAGAATAGATGCATACAAAACAGCCGGGCTCCTGGGATCGAGAACGGGCAACTCGGTCAGCGGACCGAAGAGGCGGCTATCCATCTCTGCCTGAGAGCCCCTGGGGCCAAGGTCATCTCCAGCGATGATTACCAACCCCGCACCGATGGTATGCGTGGCAGAGATGACCAGTGGATCAGCCAGAATATTCATGCCCACCTGCTTGACGACAACCATGGCGCGCAGGCCCGTAGCTGACGCCCCCAGGGCAATCTCCAGAGCCACCTTTTCATTAACCGAGATCTCAGCCTTGAGCGCGACCGACAGATCAGTTATGGGATAGCCGGGAACGTAGGTTCTAACCCATGCTGCGGCATCTTGCGAAGCCTGGACTGCTGCCTGCAGACCGTTCATGGAGTTCATGGAATCCAGGGAATGGCAGGCTTAATGGACTCATCTGGCCGGGCAGAGAAGGGCAATGCTGCCACAGCACCAATCAGTCCCTGGCCGTTCATCATGATCTGAACTCCATTCTGCGCTGCCGCCTCCAGAGCATCTTCATACTGCACTCTCTCTCGCTTGCATCTTATGCCATAGGCCATAAGCGAGGAAGGATCAAAATCCCGGAAGACGGCCATGCCCGTCTGCTTGGAGACAGAGTACTTGCTTAGCAGAGCCTTAAAGTCAGAGAGCATGGCTTCTGCTTGGCCGGGAAGGCATGCGAACTCCACGGCTGTAGAGACGCAGTTCTGCGTCTTTGTCGGCACGGGAAAGAGCTGCACCAGAGAGTGAGAAATATAACGTGCCTCAGGTCGATCAACCTTAGAGGAGATGTTATGAATAAGTGACCATGTTGCGCCTTCTGTCTTAGAATCGGTATCATCAACGCCAATGATCAGCCTCTCTCTTCTGGGCAGTACTATGGTGCCACGAGCAACGCGCCCTCCGCCGCACTCCGTTACCTCATAGCGCATAACGTCCTCTGCCCTTGCCCGGGAGAGGGTAGCCCCTACGCCGCCTCCACCCAGACCGGCATAAGTCACCTCCACCTCCTTGCTGCCAACCATTACCGACTCGATGCCTGCGGATCTCTTGGAGGAGACAAGATCCAAATCAATCTTGCCGGGTGAAATAATATAGCGGAACCATTCTCCCAAATTGCGGGAGCTTTTCACCAAAGGCCCATTGGAGTAATGGTATCTGGCCCAGGCCGATCCACCGTAGCAACTGGAGCGTTCCATGAGCTCTACCTGGCTGCCTTCATCATCAACCACAGCGTGGATCTGCTTGTAGACCACAACGTACGGATCAACCAATTCAAGTTGCAAGGCTCATTCCTCGGCTAAATCATTTGATTGACTCTTTACAACATCGAGCCCCTTCATATACTCTCTCAATACCACCGTGGCATAGCTTCCTTTAGGCAGAACAAACTGAAGCTCGGCCAGGTTTTCCTCGACACTGATTTGCGGTTTGACATCGCATTGGGCCGCGCGCCTGGTGCCTCTTGAGCCCAGGTCCGGGTTTTCAGGAACTCTAAAGTTCTCAGGTGAAATGCCTTCTTCTCCAAGGATGGACCACTCCATCTCACCCTGTGCGCCTTCCCCTATCTCCGTCTCAAATCCAATTAGCGGCAGAGTGAGAAATGCTCTTCCCCTTCCGGTCAACCGGTTAACGGCCACCAGGTTTTCCGAGGTTACTTTCTGCACTTTGGCCATATCCGGCAAGCCACCTTTGGCAAAGCACACCACATCACCCACTACGGCTTTGTGCAGCGGCATTGCCATGGCCATGCGCCGGCTGAGAATCCTGTTGAAGAGATAGGACTGGTAAGCGTGCACAAAGAGGCGCCTTAAATTGACGGAAAGAACATCAAAAGAGTGAGCATAATCGCCAGGATGCTCTACCAGAAAGTTTAGCATGGCCAGCTCAAAATGCAGGTACTCAGGAAACTCCTTTAAGGCAGCCGGGATGTCCCGTGTGTCCCAGAGCCTTTCCCGAGCCACCCTCGTCTTCTCCAGCTCGCCGGGAAAAGGCAGGGCCAGATAGATAAAAGCCGCTTCTTCGATCTTGCCCCTAACCAGGGCCTCGCCTACTTTGTGGGTGACGGGCCTGATGTCCCCAAACCTCTGTACACCAAAATAGTTGGGAACACCGCTATGCTCCTCTATCTCAGAAGTGATGGCGGCAAATCGAGCGGCTGGGTCCGGGCATCTCAAATCTCTAATTTTTATACGAAAACGATTTCCCAGCAGATCTCCCAGGCCTACGGCCCGGTTCGTCTTGCCCAGCACCCTGATCTTCAGGTCGGGCAGAGTAATACTGGAAAGGGCCGATTCATCCAGGTTCATGATGCTGATGCGCTGGCTTGTTACCGCCTTCTTGTCCTTGGTGCCGGCCCAGCCGAATCTCTTCTGGCTGATGCGTAGCTTTCTCGCCATCTCCCGGATGAGGTGATGCGTATCCCAGTTGGTCTTCTCCACATCCAAGACCAAGTACCTTCCGCCTTCGTAGCCCAGCTCCTCGAATACTTCTGAAACCAGGAAATCCTCAGCACAGCTCTTGATGACGCCACCGCAGCCGTTGCCGTCTGTGATGTAATAATCCATGCCCAAGGCCCGGTCCCGATCACTTGCCGAAATCATTTTTCTCGCCCCGGATATCAAGAATACCTTCAGGCGCTTTCAGACAAGCTTGAGCTTGCTCGTCACTTTGTCCATCAGCTTTCCATGGGCCGGACCGAGGCCCAGTGCAGTTATGGTGCCGGCAGGAATCTCGGTCAACCCGGCATCGGCAACAATGGCACTTGCTATTCCCGCCCTCTCTGCATCCTCTCGCAGCCGGAAAAGGTCCGGCACACCCGCTACCTTCAGGACAACCTTTTTTTGGCCCTCTGCCTTCCATTCCGAGACCGTAGACCTATCCATTTTTTCTGCTCTTTCCACAGCCATAACGGCAGCATGAGCCACCTGCACAGCCAGCTTTCCCGCCGAGAGCTTCAGATCCTCTCTGATCACAATGCATTGCTTGAACTCCATCAGATGTAACCTCACTACAAATAGAATCTTCTCGCAACCAATTATGCTAAAAATATACTAAAGTAAAGGAAAAGAGGCGAGAATGTTACGCCTCTTTGGTTAGAACCTTGACACAGGACGGACTCTTGGCGATATTTCCCATCTTGGCGCCTATGAGATATTCCAGGCCTTTATCCGCGGCGATGTCTAAGATGCGCTGCGTCACAACACCATCAAAGATCACACCGTTTACGTCACCATTTGCCTCCTTCAGCTCTCTGGCCAGATCTCTGACTGCTACCTCCCGGAGGACATTTTGATTCCGATCCATTATCCTGGCACATAGTGTTCCATCCAGTTCGTCAACATGCTGCCGGAACCATTCTCTCTGTGGCTCAGGCTCTGGAACGGGTTCGGGTGCCGACACTATCACTTCTTCTACTACCGGAACTGAGACAGATTTGGGCACGACTTCGCGAGGCACGACCCGGCGCGGCGCGATAACCTCGGCCCTCTCCGTCGTGTTTCGCACGCAAAAGGGCTTCTCGCGAATGAGGCTCTTTCTCTTGGTAGTAATCTCATGCCTTTTCTTGGGCTGGTTTTTGATCTTGTATTGATCCAGCACCTGCTCTACGGGGATCTTCTGGCGCAGCGCCCGGACAATCTCTTTTTGGGTCATGTCCTCGACGCTCTTTCCCTCGGGAGCCCTGGCCACAAAGTCAATGTCTGCTACCTGGAGAAGCTCCTTAATGATCAGCTCTCCGCCCCGGTCGCCATCGGTAAAGGCGGTTACGACCTTCTTGGCACAAAGATCGGCGATAGTTGGCGGCACATTGGTTCCGCCCACTGCCACTGCGTTCTTAATGCCGTACTTGAGCAGATTGAGCACATCTGCCCGGCCCTCAACCACCAAGATGGCATCGGAGTCCAGTACGTTGGGCCCGGCCGGCAAGTTGTCTTTGCCGAGGTGAATTATCTCCTCCACACGAACGGACTGCTTAATCTCCTCGGTGATCTCTTCTGTCTCCAGGATGTTCTCGTCGAACATCTCCACCAGGATGCGCTTGGCCCGCTCTATGACATATCTCCTCTTGGCGGCGCGCACATCTTCGATACGGTTTACGCAGATGCGAGCGAGACAAGGTCCGACACGATCTATGGTCTCCAAGGCCGCAGCCAGTATGGCCGTCTCAACCTTATCAAAGCTGGAAGGAATAGATATGGTGCCGCTGGACTTTCCGCCGCTCGATGTTATCTGGACGTCGATCCTGCCCAACCTTCCCGTTTTTTGGAGATCCCTCAAATCGAGGTCGCTTCCCAAAAGGCCCTCGGTCTGGCCGAAGATAGCGCCGACCACATCCGGCCGCTCCACTATCCCCTCCGCAGTTATATCCGCATAAATAACATATTTAGTTGTATCAACATTTTGCATATAAGACACCTCTTATTTTAAAATAGATAGATAAAAGTCTCACCCATACCCAAAGAGCCAAAGCTATCTGCGGCCTACAGAGATCAATTCGCGACGCATTGTCGCAATTGCAGCCATGCCATATTACAGGCAGGCAGTGAGCAGTGAATGATGGTGAATATGAGGTTCATCTAACTATTTCAGTGTCCATTTACCAATATCATGGAGCATCTGATAGAAATGCCCACATATGAGCCGTTTTTTCCTCACTTGGCTGGCATTTCATCGCCCAAAGTTCCACCCAAGGCTTAATTATCATGAGATTTATTGCTCAAATGCATGCTTCTACCAATTAAAATTGTACGAAACTAGTTTAATAACTTTGTGGTGGATATAGAGCATGGAAACTTCTCCAGGAGACATAGAAGTTCCTACAATACTATAAATCCATCTACTGTTCTTACTACCTTTACATCTTCTCCAGGCCCAACTTGCATATTCTTGGGACGGGCCGCGAAAGCTGTCCGGTAAGTCTCCGGGTCCATGATCTCCAGAACATCATCATCTTCAGAGATCACCGTCGCCGCTTGCGCATCGGCTCTATTTCCCAAGATCTCCACGGTCTCTGAGTTCTCCTCATTCATGGAACACCTGCGGCCCTCTCTAAGAGAGGTTATGAGCGTCGCCTTGCCGTCAAAGCCGGCCACTGAGAATAGCGATCCCCGGAAGGAGACAATGTCACCACGCTTGAGTCTTGGGAACCTGACCAACAGGGTAGAGCGGTATACATTGCGGCTATCCTTTTTGCCTACCAGTTTGGCCGTTTCCAGTAGCTTGCCGCCAAAGCGTTCGACAAATGCACGGGCCATGCGTCTGCCTAGCTGCGTTGAGCCCAGTATGATATCCAGGCCGCCCTTGACCTCCTTCATCTCCTGAATGAAGGATAAGTGATCTCCTCCGTGATATCCGGAGTCGGCCATTTCCTGGGCAGTCTTCTTGCACTCATCGATCTCTCTTTGCGTTATGGATCGAACGGAGTTTCCGCGTAGCTGGACTGTGGACTGGAAGTACTTTCCAGCCATACGACTGCATCGATCGCAGGCCATAAGTTTAATGCGAACAGGAATCTCGCATTCCTGGCTTATGCTCTGGCCTCTGAAACTGCCATTGATATTGATATTTGCCAGATATCGAGTGGCACCAACTTTTCTCAGGTCAAGCTCGATATGCGTCTCTACAAGCTCTTTATTCAGGCAAAGTGCATCAACTGCCGCTTGATTGGCCAGCACCTCCACCGATCGGCTGTCTGGAAGCAGCCACCTGGCTTTTTCCTGCCGGGAGCCGCAAACGGAACAGATTACAACCTCGACCTGGTCAGGACAGCTAACAAGCGTTGCTTTCTCCAGGGCGCATTGCTGGCAGAGCCCTTCAACCGTGGGCTGGCCGCACCGATGACAGATGGCTTGCATCACATTCGCACCATCTGGGCATAGAGAACTCCATCAATGCAGAGGATGCAGTCTCTCTCCACGTAGCCCAGGGAGATAGCATGTTCGACTGCTTTGCAGCCCACAAAGTTGGCCATTGTCGCCGCGGCGAGTGCCGCCTCGACCTCAGAACAGGAGGCCTTCTCGCCTCCAAAAAAATCGGGATTGACATCTATCTTAAGATGGCCTTGTGCGAACTTCTTTCCCAGGATATCGCAGTCGCAGACTGCAATGAGGGTATGTGTCCCGTGCTGGTGGCTTTTCAAAAACATCTCTTTCATTTCCGTCTCTTCAGTCATATTAGACATGGCAATCATTGCTTTGCTTGTATTTAAGGAAGCTTCAACATTCCCGGCCGGGGCTCGAACACATCCCCATCTCTTCTCATGCGGTCGATGATCTCTTCCGCTTTAGCTCTTTCTATGCCCAGCTCCACGGCTCTATCCAGGACGGCGTCCCTGGGGGCCGGGCCCTGCTGCTCGCGGCTCACATCCCTTATGATGTCGATCACCGATTTAGTCCGATCTCTGGTGCTCTTGGTTGTGCCTGAGGCAATGATGTCCGCATCCAAAAAGCCCGTCTCCGGATCGACGCCTACCTTTCTCAGGCATGCTTCCAGTATCTTGACGACCCGCTTAGCATCATTTAGGGTGACTTTATCGGAGAGGCGCAGGCGAGCGCTGGCCTCACCCAGGCGTATAAGCGCCTCAAGTTGCCGGGCAGTGACCGGCACAGGCTTGTTGGAGTCCTGCCCCTGGCTCCGGAGACCGACATAGTACTTGAGGAAGTATTCTTTGGCCTCATCACTTAAGGTTGGGAAGATATTCTTTCGGGCATAGGCCACGTACTTACGCAGCAGCTCCGGATCAAGGACCGGCTTTATCACCACCAGAGCGTTGTCGATGTCCTCTTGAGAGATATCCTCGTTCCAGGCTGCTTGAGTGGCCAGCTCTCCGGCATAGTTGCTCTTCAGGATGTGCTGGGCGATGGCAGAATCTCTCTTGGTGTCCGGATCGTCGGTCAGGACGAAGATCAGGTCGAACCGGGACATGAGAGCCGGGGTGAGGTTGATCTGGGGAGCGATGGGCTCATACTTGTCGAATCGGCCCAGCTTGGGATTGGCAGCGGCGAGCAGCGAGCACCGGGACTTGAGTGTGGCCATGACCCCGGCCTTGGCGACGCTGATCGTTTGTTGCTCCATCGCCTCGTGCAGCGCGCTCTTGTCCTCGTTGTCCATCTTGTCCATCTCGTCTATAGCGGCGATGCCCTTGTCCGCCAGGACCAGTGCTCCGGCCTCGATGGTCCAGCGACCGTCGCCCAGCTCGTCCTTGACCGCAGTGGCAGTCAGGCCGGCGGAGGTGGAGCTCTTGCCCGAGGTGTATATGCCACGCGGCGAGATCTTGATCATGTAGCGCAGGAGCTGAGACTTGGCGATGCCCGGGTCTCCCACCAACAGGATGTGAATATCGCCACGGATACGTGCTCCGTCCGGCAGGTGCTTTTCGAAGCCTGAGACCAGCTGCAGCGCTAACGCCTCTTTCACGTCGTCGTAGCCATAAATGGATGGAGCGATGGATCCTCTGATCTTTTCGTAGACCTCCGGATCGCAGGACATCTCCAAGATCTGCTTCTCCTCCTCGGGATCGATCTCAATCTCCTCGAACTCCTGCTCCGTCATCTCCACACTGATGCCTTTATGGACGAGGTCGAAGTAGGTGCTCTTGCCCTGCTGGGGAGAAGAACGCTGGTAGGATTTTAGTATGCCATTGACGATAACGCGGTCGCCGGGAAAGATCTTGCCGGCCAAGTCGTCCTCCAATTCCACGTCGAGCGTCTGCGGCTGCGCTCCGCCCCGCAGGTCCTCTGGGGATTCCTGCACTCTTATTTTTTGGGCATCCACGAACTTGGACTGGGCCAGCAGGAGCTTGAAAGGGCCGCCCCGGTCGCAGGCCTGGTTCATGCACTTGAGGCTCTGGTCCTCGAATTTATTGCCGGCCTGCTCCTTGAAGAAGGTGAAACCGCACCTTTGGCACTGAAAGGCGGCAGAGACGATCTTGGGCCGCACCTCGGTGGCGGTGCGTACCAGCCCGTCGATGGCCAGCAATTTGCCGATGTGGTCGCTGCGCAGTTCGCGGGTCTTGAAATGGCGGGGAAGCTCGATGATGCGCACATGGGCCCGGTCCATATAAACATCCATGGGCAGGTCCAGCTCCAGCATGGCGGCGCGGGCAGCTTCCAGGACAGTTTCCGGGTTTTCCAGCAGCTCCTCAGCGAAGTCGGGATCAAACCTGTCAATATCTGAGAAACGAATCTTCAGGCTGCGCTCGTCGGGGTAGGAGTCGGCCAGCTTTAGCAGCTCATCCCAGTAACGGGAGCGGAGGAATTCCTCCCACTTGGCGACAGGATCGGCAGGCATTTATGGGCTTGTGGTAAGAAGACAAAGTATCTAAAGGTATTTGCAGGGAGACGATCAGCCCTCCGGCGCGCCATGCGAAATGCGCTTTGCCGATTTCTCTTATATCCTGCAACGGCTTCAGCCTAAATATTCAAGCAATTATCATTAATATATTATTTTTTTTATAATGATTATATCTTACATATTCAATGATTATGCAACAAATTTTTGGAATATTCCAAAAAGTTTATATGTTCATAAAACGGATATAACAAACCTATGAGATTATCCAATGACGCCTTTTGTCGCGAGAGGTTTGAGAGGAATATCTCGTTTGGAATAATCCTGACGCTAATTCTGATAGTCTCGCTGCTGCTTCCCTGTGCAAATGCAGAGACAAAATACATATTTATTCATTGGGATAATAACACAGTTAAGATGGATGGGAAATATACCATCGAGGTGAAGCTGGGCGACAAAAAAAATCCGCCACCCCAACCATTTAGCAGGATAACTATCGCAAGGGATATTATCGGGCAATTGAGTATACAATTAGGATCCGATGTATTCCTCCTGACACCTCAAACGTTTATACTTGATAAAACCGAGCCCATAGTCAGGCCGGAAATTCAGCCCGTGGTTAAGGAAAGGCATGCAAGAATGAATATAATCTATCACGATGAAGGAAAAAATATCGGTTCCAAAGCTATCCCTTTTAACGTGATATAATTCATTCCAGATAAACATTCTCAGGTGAGTTAAGATGTCTAAATATCTTGGGCGTGCCGTCTATTTGATGGCCATAATGGCAGTTGTGGTGGTTGCATCTTCTGGAGCTCTAGCGGGCTCAGTAACCACAAAAATTTTGAATGGTTGTCAGGGACAATACTTCAAAGAGCTCGGATCGTACCAGGCCGAAACTGGAAAAACGTTTTTAGTGGCAGGATTAAGTATTGAGTTTGCCGGATCAAGTTCCGACTCATTCTATGTAGATTCCAGCGTTTTTGATGCTGAAGTAAGCGGAGTCAAATATCCATATTCTCTGGCAACCTTCAGCCTGGGTCCGCTCGGCCTGTCTCCCTTGAAAACGACCACTCTGGTAGATGGCGGGAGTACAACCGGATATCTGGCCTTTGAGGTGCCTGAAGGAACCAATGAATTCACGATCAAGTATGTGGGCGATGAGGATGACACAGTAAGCCCTCCAGTATGCTCGTGATGAATTTATCGCACGGCAATTTTTTTGTTTGGCGGAAATGGAGAGTATCTTTTGAATTACAAGGGTAGAATTCTGTTGCTTTTGCTGCAAATCTTTCTGATACTCAGCCTGAATGGCCTCTCTTTGGGTGAAGGGCAGAGAGAGATAAATATCAGCCAGGTACTGCAGGAGATGAAATCAAATCAGCCAATTAAGTACGACAATGTTAAAATTTATGGAAATGATTCCTCGTTGCTGGAGGGAATTAAGGTAAGATCTGCGGTGGAAATTACGAATTCTACAATCGACGCGGATCTCGAATTAAAAACGGTAAATTTTTCTGGACCCATTAATTTTTATGGAACATCATTTAACAAATTATCAATAGATGATTCCAACATCGTTCAAGAGGCCGACTTCTCAAATACCATATTTAACGATGATTTTTTGCTTTACAACACGAGCTTCTCGGGAAAAGAGGCCAGTTTTGCCAATTCGAATTTTAAACAGACCATTACTTTTACAAAAATAAAATTTTTAGGTGAGACAAGGTTCAATAATTCTAGCTTCATTTCGGCATTATTTAATCAAGTTATCTTCTCAGGCAGTAGAGTTGATTTTTCAAATTCCAATTTTTCTGAAGAGATATCCATTGAAGATGCAATTTTTGAAGGGGAGGCCTCGTTTAGAGATGCCCAGTTTCCGGGTTATGTTCAATTTAAAGATGTCCAATTTTACGAAATGCCCTTCTTTGTGAAAACAAACTTCAGTGTCCCTGACCCAGATCACATGATCTATTTTGACGGGATTGATTTCATGAATGGATGCAACTTCCAGGACGCCGTATTTGATTCCGTTGAATTTAGAACTGTTAAGTCAGAAGGCTTGATCTCAAGCTTCGATAACTCGCATTTCAATGGCGATTTATTGTTTAGCAGGCTTTCGATTGATTCCATTGCCTCATTCAATGATGCCTGGTTTAATGGAACTGTCACCCTTGACAATACCGAATTTAATAAGAGGACTGAATTTAATAGAGCAAATTTTCGGGGTGATGTGTCATTCGAAGGAGCACAATTTGACGATAATTTGAACCTGCGCAAATCCAACTTCTCTGGAAATATAAATTTTGACAATGCCTTAATAAACGGAGATATATTTTGTGAGGATATAAACTTTACCAAAGGGTTATCGAATAGCGGACAGACAGGCCGTATGTCGATGAATGGCACAGGCTATAGCCGCATATTCATTAACTGGAGGGATATTGATCGGGGATTTTTGGTATTCGATGGAAATGCTTATCTGTTGTTAATAGATAATTTCAAAAAATTGGGAAGAGTAGAGGACGCCAACGACTGTTATTATGAATACAAAAGGAGTAATAGCCGCAATTTAGAGGGCCTGTATTCCCTGGCGGATGCTTATTATTGGGTCTTTTGCGGCTATGGGGTCAGGCCGGAATGGGCTTTGTATTGGGCCATTTTTTTGATCGTTTCTTTTGGATTTTACTTCTGGAAAAACGACGGTATGAATCTCATATCTGCTTTTGTGTTCAGCATTACCACATTTATATCCGGTACAGGAAAGCTCTTTGTCGACAAACCGAAATACAGTCCGGAAAAGAATCCCAAAGGATCGATGTTCTTATTCACTTTTGAGCGCGTAATGGGCGGCGTTCTCATAGTCCTGTTCCTGATCTCGCTGAGAAGATGGGTGACCATCTAGATGCGGGTTTTATCCGGATAGGCCAGCCACCAATGAGGCAACGAGAACCGATTGGGACTTGAATGCCCTCGTCGGCCTACCCGTCCCCCAATATCTCCCGAATCGCCTTCTGGCTTTCTTCCGGCGTCCCTCTGGTGTTAACCTCATGCACTCTGGTCCGGGCAAAGAGCGCCTGGAAGAAGTGACTTCTCAGGCGGCGCTTGAAGTCGCTTTTAACCAGCAGGTGCGGATTGTAGTAGCCGTTCGCCTCCAGTATGGCCAGCGCCTCCTTGGCCTCAAGCTCCCGAACGGTCTCCTCCTGGCCCGGATCGCGCTTGAGCAAGATCACATTCTCAAGAGTTGTGATCGGCAGGATGCGCCCTTTGCCAATCACCCAGCGCAGGTCCACCACAGCGCGGCCTTTGTCGTCGAAGACGGCTTTATCGACCAGACCGGAGAATTCCTTCCAGATATCGGCCAGATCGGCACGAATATAGAAGTTCTTCTCCGACCCGTAGGCCAGGATCTCCTCGCCATAGATTCTGGCAAAGAACCAGTCATCGGAAACCACGCGCGCCCTGGGGCTTCTCAGCAGACCGTAGGTGTGGGTAGTCTTGCCCGCACCCGATCCGCCTAAAATGCAGACCCCCTGGCCCCGCAAATCCAGACAGGCCCCGTGCACTGAGTAGATGCCGTGATTGTCCTCCAGGATATCTCCGGCCACAGAGAGCGCCAGGGACTTTATCCATCCGTAGTAGTCCATGTTGAATAAAAAGCAGCTCTTGGAATGAGGATCGTAGCGAACCTGGTTCTCCCCAACCGTTTTATCCTCCAGAACATAAAGACGCCCGTGGGAGCGAATGTTCTGAGAGGCAAAATAAAAACTCTCTTCCCAGGCATTCTTGACGGAAGATCTGCCCGTAAGAAGCTTGATGCAGCATCCGTAAATCTCAGACTTGAGCTCGTAGAGCACCTGCCCTGCATATTTATCAATCAGCTCTTCCTTCTGCTCCATGGATATGATCTCTACCGCGTAAGCCATCCCCAACACCCTCTTATTTTCCATTTTTCCCGCCAGCCAGCACGCTTCCCAGATAGCTGCGGCTCACCAGACGCATCTGATCATCCAGCTCGTAGACCAGGGGACTGGCCGTGGCTATCTCCACATTTTCAATTCCCTGATCAGAGATGTTTTCCAGATGCTTGACCAGGGCACGAATGGTGTTACCGTGTGAGACAACCAGGACGTTCTTGCCCTTCTCCAGCTCCGGGCCGATCAGAGCCTGCCAGAAGGGCAACACCCGCTCCTGCGTGTCCTGCAATGACTCGGTTCTTGGAAGGAGGCTTTCCTGCACATCCCTGTAACGACCGTCCAGGCCTGGATAGCGCTCATCGTCTGCGGCTACGGCGGGCGGCCTCTCGGAAAAGCTCCTTCTCCAGCGCTGCACCTGTGCTATTCCGTACATTTTTTCCGTCTCCTGCTTACTTTTGCCCTGCAAGTCTCCATAGAAGCGCTCGTTGAGCCGCCAGCAGGGCAAAGCCGGAATCCACATCAGATCCATCTCATCTTGCACGATCCAAAGCGTCCTGACGGCCCGCTTCAAGACAGAGGTAAAGGCGATGTCAAAGGAAAGGCCAGAGCTCTTCATGAGCCAGCCCGCTTCCCCCGCTTCAGCCTTGCCTCTCTCGGACAGATCGATATCCAACCAGCCAGTAAACCTGCCTTCCAGGTTGAAGAGGCTCTGGCCGTGCCGCAGCAATACCAGTTTTGCCATTTTTTTCGCTATCCTCTAACCGGATCTCCCGGACCCACCAGCATGAAATTCAATATCGCGAATTTCAGTCACCCAGGTAGATCCTGTATGCCTCATCCACCCCGGCATTCTCCACAGTGATGGCGTAAATGGCATTGCACAGGCGCACAGCTTCTGCCAGTGGCCTCTGATGGATGTTTCGTCCGGTAGCATTTCCAGCCGCGCCGCTGGTGTGAATCTGGTCATGAAGCCTCTGCAAAAATTCCCGCGCATCAGTGCTCCCTCCCCCGGCGCAGACCACCCTGGTGCGGCCCGCGGCCAACACTGCCTCCTTTAAGATCAAGGCTGATTCCTGGCCGGCTTTCTTAGGATAGTTGACCTTGACAAAGTCAGAGCCAAGCGTAGCTGCCACGCCCGCTGCTCCAGCGACGAGGTGAGGGTCTTTTTCATCCAACACAGCTTTGCCGCGGGGGTAGACCCAGAGCACAGTCACCAGTCCAGCCTGGTGGGCCTGGAATACCAGATTCGCCGCCTGGGCCAGCATCTCTCCTTCGCGCTCGCTTCCCAGATAGATGGTATAGCCCACGCCCAGGATGGAAAGACCGCTACTCTCCTTGAAATCGAGAACCTGGGAGATATCGATCCATTGCGGACTGCATGGCTCTGCCTGGGACGCCTTCACCAGATTGGTCTTGGAGTTGAGCTTCACCAGATAAGGTACAAGGGAATAGTCCATGCCGTAGCGAGCGATGAGACCGAGCTGAGAGGCAAAGACGCCGATATTGGCTTTGGCCGCGATACGGAAAAGATGCTCGGGATCATTATCTTGCGGGTCTATCCCCTGCCCGAAAAAATCGTCATTGAGATGCTCTGCTTTCTGATCTCCGGCAAAGAGCATCAACCGTCCGCTTCCTTTGGTGATCTTGAGATAGTTTTCCTTGTATTTGGAGCGGCATTCTTGCCGCACATCCAGGGGAACTATGATATTATCTGCCATTTTTTCGCACCCTCTTTTATTTTTTCACCTTCTGCTCTCTCATACTCACTTCGGAAATTACGGTCAGTTTAACCTGTGGGACCAACCGCTCGAAATCTTCCTTCTTGGCCAGCGCGGTCCCTTGATACAGAGTGGTAGCCGTCCCGGCTGCTGCGGCATAGACCAGGCACTCTTTCAGGCTCTTGCCCTGAATCAGGCCGCTAATGAATCCCGCCACTGAAGAGTCTCCCGCTCCAATAGTACTCTGCACATCCACATAGGGAGGTACAGCCAGATATTCGTGGCCTTCCGAGACCAGCAGGATGCCTTTTCCCCCCATAGATACGAGAACTATTCTTACGCCCTGCCGGTTGATCTCTCTCGCGGCAGCGCAAATCTCATCCAGCCCCTTGAGCTCTCGCCCCACCAGCTCGGACAGCTCATGAATGTTGGGTTTGATGACATCGGGTCTGGCTAAAATTCCGGCGCGAAGGGCAAGGCCATCCACATCCAGCACCACGGTGGATTGGCACTTTTTCACTATGCTTATGATCTTTCTGTAGATCTCAGGAGTGACGCCCAGGGGAAGGCTGCCTCCGATAGCCACCAGATCACTGCAAGGCAGCCTCTCCAGCAGCTCAATGAACTCCATAATCTCAGACGGCTTAATCTCCGGGCCGCGAGCATTGAAGGCCAGTTGCTTTCCCGTCTCCTTCTCATGGATTACGATGTTGGTACGCGTCTCGCCAGATACATGAACAAAATCCGTCTGAATGCCCTCGTTGAGCAATCTGCCCTCCAACTCCCGGCCCGCGAATCCTCCCACAAATCCCAAAGCGATGTTGTCAACTCCCAGATTCTTGAGCACCTTGGAGACATCAACGCTTTTGCCACCCGCAAAGCTCTTCTCTTCTAGGATGCGATTGGATACATCGTCGCGCGCCTTCTGGATCCAGAGGGTACGGTCCAGAGCCGGATTGAGAGTAATCGTATAGATCATGGTCTACCACTTTTGCGGCAAATGTATTGACTCTTTTGCCTGGGGCTCACCCCCACGTGGGTTCCTATTAGAAAGCCAAGGCCAGACGGGTCCACTTCATCTACTTCTGCCCCCCTTCAGGCAAGATAAATAACGGCCATTTCTAACCGATAATTTTATATTCGTCTAATGACGTTGAAAGTTTAAGCAAAGGTCGAAAGTTCAAAACCCTCCTACATCACTGGCTTTTGCTATTCCTCCTTAATTTGAAATGACGGCCCCGCTCTCGTTGCCGGGGCAGTCCTTTCGCGCATGGCAGGTTTGGGCCGAGCAGATTACATCAACCGCCTGGACGATCTTATTTCTCAGGTGGTGGATGTCTTTGGGCGAGCCTCCCGCGGGGAAAGTTTTATCTCCTCGCAGCAGACTGCAATTCTGGCGTGCCGGGATAGGGTAGTGGTTATCCTGAGGGACTGTGGATCCCTCGAGCTGGGTTCGAATCCCGGTCTCGGCCCCTTATTATTATTGGTAAAAATTATATAAAAAGAAACAGGCATCGTTTATCTTTCAGTTGATCTGTTTTGGTTATGCCTGAGAACTCGTCATACGTTAACAGAAAGCACCGTGTTCTTTATTATTTTAGAAACAGAGAGACTATGATTCTATGCAGCCCACTGGAAGAATATTCATGGAGATGACCCGATATCACCGCCTTTCCCGCGCGGACCAGTTCCGAGGTCTTCCAGCACCTCCTCTTGAGAAGCCTGTTCCTGAAGAGGGGGCATTCATTTCGCTGCCACAGCCAGCGGAAATATCCACCCCACCCCTGGAACTTCGTTTTGCCATTGAATCGCGAAGATCGATCAGGGAGTATGCGCGCGATCCCCTTACCCTCCAGGAACTTGCTTACCTTCTCTGGTGTACGCAGGGGATCGTAGAGCGGCATGAACCATATGCCACTTTTCGCTGCGTTCCATCTGCAGGGGGCCGCCATGCCTTTGAGACTTATTTATTAGTAAATCAGGTGAGCGATCTTGAGCCCGGACTCTACCGTTATTTAGCTTTCTCTCACCGTCTAATGCCCATCGAGATTGGCTCTGGTATGGCAGATAGGGTCATGCAAGCCTGTCTCAAGCAGGCCATAGTAAGAGAATCGGCTGTGACCTTTATCTGGTCATGTGTCATCTATCGCATGGCATGGAGGTATAGCGAACGAGCCTATCGGCTGGTTCACCTCGATGCCGGCCATGTATGCCAGAACCTCTATCTTGCTGCACAGCAGATAAATTGTGGCGTTTGTGCCATTGGAGCCTTCGATGACGAGATTATGGCAGGATTGCTTGGGATCGATGGATTGGAGGAGTTCGTCATCTATTGCGCAACAGTTGGAAAGAGGATATAAGAACCAATCCAAGGGCTTGATGCGAGCCGAGGATTGCTGCTCATTGATTTTTCCCGGCTCATCGCGAAGAGATGCTCGTTCTTTGACCACTTGGATTTTTTCTCGTGGTACTCAGACGCCAAACGTGATATCTTGTCTCCTTATGGGAATAGTCAAGTCGTTATCCTGCAGACGGGCTATGCCTTCCTCGGTGTAGTTGATCCAGATCTTCTCTTTCGCCTCGCCAGCCTTGCGGTACTGCGCCTCTATCTCCCGATAGACTGAATCGAAGTCCAGGCCTGCAATGACCGGATTAGAGCAGTCCGGGGCGTCTCCCGGCCGGTTGGCAATCAGCTTCATGATGAAGATGTCCTCCAGGGAGGCATCCCTGATCACCAGGTTGCAAAAGGACCTGATTCTTGTAGCCCTCTGCCACATAGCCTCGGAGAGGTAAAAGTCGTAGGAGATCCGCTCGGCGAAGATGTCCAGATTGCGCCCCCCCTTCACTGCCAGCCGCTTGACGCCCAGCCGCTCATGTCTCTTCTCCGGGCCGACGATCTCAAAGCCCAAGGCCCTGGCCGCAGCAAGCAACCTCTCCTTGTCCTCCTCGCTCCTGCAGACGACATCGATATCCTTGGTTGCGTCCTTCCACCCCCTGCTCCAGCATCACTGCTTCGCCGATGGGCAGGGCCTCAACCCTCTCTTCCAGAACCTGGCCGAGCTGCTCGAACAGCTCGTTTATCTACTCTCACCCTGCAGCACTGCTTTCAGATCTTTCATCATGGGGTGATCGATAGCCACCAATTTATCTCTGTTCTTGAGATAGAACAGCACGCAAAAAAGCTTCTGGATATTTCCATCAATCTCAATTCGACCGCATTCAGCCCAGTCCGCTTGAGCCTGTTTGCCAGGTTTAGTCTCGAATCGATAGACTGCTGGGACGCTAGATGGTGGTCTTACCGTCCTAACAAAATCCTTAACAATTGTATATTTTCCGGAAAATCCTCTGTCTTGAATCTCGCGATAGATTCGACAGGCAGTTAAAGGGCCGCTATTGAGGCGCTGGATGATGTAATCCTTGTAGGAATCCAGCTTGCTTGGCTTTGCTGATGGCTTCCTTGATACAGGAGGAACTTTAGCGTTCACGTATTTGCTTACGGTCCTGCGATTGTAGCCCGTTTGACGGGCGATCTCGCTGATGCTCAATCCCTGTCTGTAAAGATCTCTTAACATGTGGAACTCTCCTTCCGGCAACATCGCCACAGCCTTTGAGGTTTGATGCCAAGGATGTGGAGGTGTGCACTTTCAGACCGCCAGGATTGTGCACTTTGGGACCGCTAGTGACACCACCTAAATACGACGAGTTACTCTGCATCATGTTACTGCAATATCTTTGTTGTCAACGCACATTGCGAGGGAACGTTCAAAGGTCTTATAGATAGCATAAACAAAGCATCTACTGGACGGTTTACACATTAGGCACGAAAGAGAAAGCGGAGTTTGTAAAACCAATCACGAAAGTGGGCAAATAGGAATCCTTAATAGATTACAGGGCCACCGGTAAAACCGATGGCTTGCTGTTAAAATTATATGTTTTCTGGATTTGGAGGCTTTTTGTTCATTTCCAATTGGAAAGACCAATCACTTCAATGGTGCCTGAATGATGCCTGTACCCACATCATCCTCTTCGCTGCCTGGGGCTAGAGAGTCAAAGGTGCCGCTAGCAATAAGTTGCGCCATCAGGCTCATGTTATTTATCCTCCCGGTCAATTTCAGTTGACGCTGTGCCCACAGGGCAGCAATACCCGCAGCGTGAGGTGTCGCCATGCTGGTTCCACTCATGCTGACAAGGCCATTAGTGCCTGCTTTGGCAGAGATGATATTAACGCCGGGGGCGGCAATGTTCACCTGATTATTTGAGAATTCGGCAACGTTACAGCCCTTGTCTGATTTATTCAGTGCGCCGACAGCAACGATGCCTGTGGCGGCGGCGGGAGGGGAGACCGCAATTTCGTATTTAGGCCGATTGCTTTCGTTACCGCTGGCCGCAACGATGATTGCAGATTGCCCAAATGCCCCCTGTGCTGCCACAACGCGCGTTAACTCGGTGAACAGGTTGACGTTTGCACGATACTCTTCCAGCGCCTGGGATGTTGCCGGGTTAATATCCATGCCTTGGTCGTGAACCAGCCAATCTACATAGCCTGGAAAATCAATGCCTAGGGACATAGAAATTACATTTGCGCCTTCCTGAGTTGCCCACTGGATGGCCTTGGCGATCGTGTCTGAGGAACCCCCATCTTTGCTCAGCACCTTGCCAATTAGGGCGCATTTAATGTTTCTAGCGATGCCGATGCGGATACCATTGACGTCCTGGCCAAAAATGGTCCCTGCACAATGCGTGCCATGACCATGAATATCATTACCGGATTCCGTAGTGAAGTTCTTCTGAACCAGCTTCATGCCTTTAAATGCGGGATGATTTGGATCGATTCCAGTATCCAGCACAGCTACAGTGACACCGGTTCCGTCAAATGGTGATTCCGATGCACGTACTGCGTCGATTCCCCAGGATTTTGTAGCTGTTGGAGCATCAGGGCTACCAACCGGTGCAATCAGTTTCATTGGCATAGGTCTGGCAATGGCAAGTGTTCTGGGATCCCTGCGCAGATCATTGCTCTCCCGCTTGGTAAGTTCGGCATCCTCTAACTTGACGATTGGTTGGGCCGCTTCCAAGGCGAACATTTCTACTCGGCGTGCTCTTCCTATATCTCCATGTGCAGGTGGTAATATCTCACTGCTGCGCAGGATAACATATTTGTTTGAATCCATTTTCTTTACCCTCCTTTCGTATTTCGATATCGTCATTAGCGATATGCGGGTCCTTCGCGACTGGCCCCAAAAAAATTGGGTGAGGCCCAAGGATGGGCCGAATCAAAGGTGCCGCTTATTAGCGAATCGGAATTAGACTAGTCCGGGTACCAGAATACAGTTAGGCAATTTGCCGGCGCTAAGACCTGCGTGTTATATATGTTGTCGTTTTCATGACCGCAGACGACTATTGCACATGCGCGCCCCATGGGCTTGCAGACAATAGTATTTGGACCAGTGTACTTACAGGGAGAACCGGGGTAGGGTTTCCCACCATGGCAGATCGTAGCCGGATTAGATGCGTATGCCGATAAATTATGCACGGCGGAAAGCCAAGAACTCACGAACGGTATGCCGAGAGCAAGGTTAGAGCCGAACGGGTATCCCGCATCGTCGTTTATGTACATGATTGTACGATATCCGACAACAGCATGCAGTCCCTTGAAAATATTCCACCAGGGATTTGCCCAATTGGTCGTATCATCCGGGGCGGGTACTACTTCGCAGGAGTGAATGGCCCAGAAACGCAGATTTCCTCCAGCACTGGCCCCATACCCGCCTGGGATTGTGTTGATGTCAACCACGTCGCAGCAGTTGCTCAATGTTGTAAAGAGCCACCAGTCCCCATGGCCCTCCGTAAGTGCAACATTGACGCTGTTTACAAAATTGTTTTTGCTGGTTGTATACTCATATGGATATGCCCAATAGTACTGAGCATTTGTGAAGTTGGGTGCCAGCGAGGGATTGGCGGTGAGACCGTTCCAGAAATCATTGGCATTCGCCACCCAATTCGGATCGTCGTTGCGCACAACATAGCGACCTACGGTCGGATCATCTTCTTTTACCGGCGCTCGCGGAAGTGGCGGCACCCCTTCACCCGTCGGCATAGCGGGCATAACTTTTGGGGTTGCGGACAGATCCGGCACGGGTTCTATCCCTTCTTCGATGGGGATATAGCCGATGATGTGACTGGCTATACGAGGTTGCAGGGCATCAGTTTTTGCGGCTTCACTGTGAATGGTCGCGGTGAAACGATACACCGGCTGAATAAAGTCCTGATTGCCGTCATAGTATCCCACTTCCACCGTGTTAACAGTAACGTCGCCTCTTACCGTGGACGGTTCCAATTGTTCCTTTATGGCGGCGGTGATCTGCTCCGGGCTGATAGAAGGTTTTATCTTGCGATCGATACGCCCCGCCTTCCACTGGCGCGATAATCCAATTATCGTCTCCTTATCGCCGATCGAGATTGACGCCCTTGAACCCGGGCCGAACACTGGGTACTTACCCACATGGCGAAGGGCGGATACAGAATACAGATAGACCCCCCGACTACCGGTCTTTTCGGTTACAGCGCCTTTCGCCTCGTTACGTACGAATGTCGCCCCGTAGAGTGGGGATGCGGGCCCGGCTACAAACCGAGTGTCATCCTTTGGAAGAATATCTTCGAGGCCGAAATAAGTTTGCGCTACTTTGGACGCTTGTTCCTCTTTGAGCACTGTCGGCTTAAGTTTGTCGAGTAACGGGTGGACTTCATAATGACCGTTCTTGACATCAGCATAGGCAATAACCGTATCCTCATGGCGCGCCACAAGCACATCTGGGCGTTTTTCCATTTTCTCCAAGCGCCCTGCTGTAGGAGCCGCCTTTTTCAGGACGTCGTGAATATATTGCTCGGGCGCCTTAACGGGAGCCAATTTTATTACGTGCATCTCTTCAGCAATACGAGGTATCAAAGAAACATCGATTTTTATTGTTCCTCTTTGAGCTTGCCCCATTTTTGGTTCGGCGGACATAAAGCTTCCTCACATGTTCTAGATATTTTACTAAAAACTTAATTGGAACTACTGATATAAATATTTTTCTAAGATATATTATATAATAATAAAAATTTTTACTTATAAATCGTACAGTTTTAGTTAGCATCAAGCCCTAACATAACTGAAATAACAGACAGCAGGAATTTTATCTATGGCACCTAATACTGTAAAACTTTAAATTCGGATAATATGTAAATCAAAAATACTAACTGGTCATATGGAAGATCGCCCTATTGAAGAATATGTGCCGGGTTCTCATCCCCCGCACGTAATCTCATATTCAAAATCCACATCTAGGCATTATACTGGCTGGCATAGCCAGCAGATTACCAATAAGTTCACCATGACATCGCCTTCAGCTTGCACGCCATATCCTTAAAGAGCTCCGGTAAATCTGGCCACGAGCAAAATTTATCTCACGGAAAGACAGGATCTCCCTGGCCGTCGGTAGTCTACCAGTTTAAGATTGCATCTTCTGTTGTTCAAGCCATTGCATTCTATGATATGCAGCCATTCGACTATTTTTAGTTTTAACGCTTGTTCTTCAAGCTTGAGCTTGGCCTAACTTTGGTAAGTTGAAGGAAGGTTTTTTTAGGATTAAACACGAATATTAAGGTTATTATGTCACTACAAAGATATGGAATACTGAAAGGAAAGGCGATCGAGACAAAAAAGGGAACCGGAAACAGTCCGCATTTCCAAGTATTGGTCAGCGATGACAAATTGCTTTATCGCCTAGCAGTAAATGTTGAGTCTCAAGAGCCGCCATCGGATGTTCTCTATTATGTGGATGAAGACTTCAAACATCCGATCAAAGATCTTCTGGAACCAATGCCAAAAGGTTACAACAAATTAGAAACCAAACCTGGTGGCTCGGCCCTAGATTTCATCCGTGGTAACCTCTTTGACACATCATTGATGAAGCCATTGCCATACGAAGTTCCAGGACAAAATAACGATCTAAATGAATTGGTTCAAAAATACATAGACAAAGCAATTGCCATGGAGAGCAGTGAGGTCTATGCATTTGGTGAACGGTGGGGTCCAGAAGATGCGCGAGATAAATTTTTCGGCTTCGCACCAGGTAACGGCATCCACGACATTCACATGAACCAGGGGAGTTCGGCAGCGTTTGCGAAATATGATGGTGTATGGCAGGACGGCGGGCTAATTATACATCTGCCTGAGGAAAATAAATGGATTGCTATCTTTCTGGCGTTTCAATCCCAGTGCTTCCATACAGATGATGCCAAAGGTCATCGTATCCCCGATGTATGTGACAATGTGCCACCTAAACCAGGAGCTAAAAGCGTTTGCATCATTGCTGCTCTTGTGAATCCAAAAGGACCCGACATGGGATTGGAGGCGGTTACTCTCCTCAATACTACACCCGGAGTGATCGACTTGACCGGCTGGACCCTGGCAGATAAGAACAAGAAGAAGGCGACTCTAATGGGAAACATCAATGCCGGAGAGGCTCTTAAAGTGGTCTTATCAGGCAAGGATATCGAACTCTCCAATAAAGGCGGAATTATTACGCTGCTAGATAAAAAAGGTCTGAAGGTTGACGGAGTAAGCTTTACCAAAGAAGATGCTGATAAGGAAGGATGGACAATTGTCTTCTAATTCTTCCCTTTTTTAGCGACAATTCTCAATGGTTGTTGGCCTCTACCGTAGGAGCCAATTTTTTCCTGAAAAGTCAGGATGAAACTGTACTAGTTGGCAAAAAAAACCAGTGGGCGGACGAAGGCCCTACGAGCAATTTTACTCGCCAGGCCAGCAACCTCCCTCGGATCAAATCTAGTTCTTCGAATGTCAAATCGCCATCAGATGGTAAAAGGCTTCTGAAATTCGAATTTGTAGTTCCTTACGCCGGTGGGATAATAGTTGGGTGTTTGTTCTCTGGGCATGCGCCTCACTATATCCCTATGAAAATTTCTGTAGTTCCTCGAATATTTCCCATCTTTCCAAACAGCTAAGAGATTCGATGTGAACAATCCATTTCGTTCACCATCCATAGAATACTGATTATCCTGGCATCCAGATATCAATAGTGCGGAAGCCTTAATGTCCTCCTCTTTCACGGCTGGTTTTTTCAATATTTTATCGTAGAACGCCTGATTTTCCCGATAGACAGCCCCTATGTATTCTCTCGGCAGGCATTTTTGTCGAAGCGGTTCGCCAGATGAAGCAGTTAAGGGGTTAGGTCTACCGAAACCATCCAAAGCCCTGCTGACTGTGCCACTGTGACAGCTGTCAGAAAATATCAGGATGCGAACGCCCTCGGAAAACTCTGAAATCATTGAGTTTAACTCATCATCAACTAGCTGGCCGTCAAAAAGGCACCATGTCTCATCACGTTCATCGAGTTCCTCATTGTTCAGATCGGGAAGCTGGCCTCCATGACCAGAATAGCTTAACATGAAAAGGTCACCGGACTTCAGATCCTTAGCGACCTTTGATATATTCTCAATGACCTTGGCCCTAGTAGCCTCTTTTGTGAGCAGTGTTTCTACTTGGAACTTCTTAGACTTAGCGATATTTGCCATATCTTTTGCATCGGCTTCACAAGCCGTCAGCTCTCCAGACCATCCCGCATAGTGTTTCGGATCCACTGCGTTGAGCCCAATCGTCAGGGCGATTCCCTTAGCCATGTTCAGACCTCTGTTAGCTCTTTATTACTAATTATTTGTGTTAGTATAAATTTTTTTGCTTGGTGGGTAGCGTGTCAGTTTTGCTGTAAAATCAAACCATGTGCGGTCATGCGGCAACCCTGTCCAGAAACTCCAACCTATTTTCGCAACCTGCGCAACGCCTTAATTGAAAGTTATACGCACTAATTATGATCGTTCTCGAGACGCTATAATCGACCATAGATTTCCACCAGTTTTTGCGTGAGGTCGCGACCAGCATATACCAGTCCTGCACAGTCAAGGAGTACCTTTACAGGTGATGCAAGCCAGACACCCTCTGATGTTGCGCTCCGGATTCTACAGCGCGTTTTTGATTTCAATGATGCCGGTAATTCACAACGGGCAATCATCGACAAATCATTCCATAGTGTCCTAGAATGGTCTATTGCCAGAGCCGAATTCGTGACCACCCAGGCAAGTGAGAAAATGGGCGCATTCACCACATGGCTATTCCTGAAGATGTGAGGCGTGACATTCTTTCAGGAGAGCTTATGCTTGCGCGAAACCACCTGAATCCCGGCCTCTTCTGCCAGGCGGTCCTGAGTGCAGTCTTGGTGCTAAGGTGCCCGGAGCTCCGGCCGGGGAAGAGCCACTCCTGGCCGGATGCAGGCTCTTACGGATGGCCTGCAAAGTACCTTGGCTCACCTGGGTAGCGCGGCTTGCTTGTGGTTGGACATGCTCTCCGGGTGGCGCTGCTCGTGGGCCGGGAGACCCACGGGCCAGGGGGGTATGCCAGACATCCTCGTTGCGGTCGATCATGAACGCCTGAAGCTCATGGAAGCGGCCTTGGCTGCAGCCTGGGGAATCTCTGGCTGGACGGAAACGAAGGATGGCCGTCAGAGGCTGCCGTTGCCATCCTGGCGTACATCTACATGCGAAGCTAGCTATTATATAATCATCCTATGGCCAAATACCTTACCTTGGACCTGTTTTCACCCTCGCCGAAAACAGGTAGAACCTCGCTTCCCCGCTGTTCACCAGCCGCCGGGCAAAGCTTGGCAACAGCGCCACCTCGTCCATCAGCGGCCTGACCAGGACATCCGCGTCGATCTTGGCCGCCAGCAGGCCCATGGCCAGTTGCATCTCCAGAGGCGGGCGGATGGAGTAGAGCAGGCTTGCCCCCCGGTACAGCTCCGGGCGGGGCGAGAATATGTCATCCTTCTCCACCCGCAGGCCGCCGAGGAACCGCTCCTCTTTATCGGTGAGCACCACATCCAGGTCGCGTGCTTGCAGGGCCAAAGCTACCTCGGCAAAGTGGCCCGCTCCTACCTCGACCACGCGGCCCGAGTAGTTCGCGGCGATGAACTGCGCCAGATCATCTGCGCCCCGTAGCAACGACATCAGACACCTATTGAAGCCCTAATTTCCGGTTTTGATCCATAATTTTAGACTTTAAACTACAAGCAATTATCGGATCTTCGCAATAATTAACCGCAGAGACGCAGAGACTCGCAAACTTCGTTGTCTCCTGTCCACCAAACTGAAAAGCCTAGAAAATTGATTCCGTAATAATCGTAGTTCTCCGTCCGTTCGGCCTCTGTGCGCTTCTAGCGCCTCTGTGGTTTTATTCCGTAAACCCCTGGTTAAAATCTTCCAGGGCTACGTCCTCCGCTTGAGTGTCATACGAATTTGCCATTCCTCACTCGATCTCAGCGATAGGCCCAATTATCGAGCAAGCACTTATCCGCAATAATTATTAACATATATCACTATTTGGTAAACTAGCAATGAGGGGGAAGTAGTATTGCAGTCAGATCTACGTGAGTCAAGAGAGTATGAAGACGGTTTTGGCGTGCCCAGGATCCTGGTCGTCGGTTGCGGGGGGGCAGGCAATAACACTGTGAGCCGTCTGGCCAGGATGGGCCTTGCCGGAGCGAAGACCGTGGCCGTCAACACAGACAACCAGCACCTGAAAACGGCCCAGGCGGATGAGAAGATTCTCATCGGCCAGAAGCTCACCAGGGGCATGGGCGCGGGCGGCGATCCCGAGGTGGGCAGAAAGGCTGCAGAATTGGCAGCAGCCGAGCTGGATAGCATGCTGCGAGAAGCCGACCTGGTCTTTGTGATCGCGGGGCTGGGCGGGGGCACGGGCACCGGGTCTGCCCCGGTTGTGGCCCGCCTGGCCAAAGAGCGGGGCGCAATTGTGGTGGCCATGGTGACCACGCCCTTTCACCTGGAGAGGGCGCGCATCTTTGTGGCTGAGGAGGGGTTGGAGGCGCTCTCTGGCTATGCCGACACATCAATTGTCATGGATAACAATCGTCTCTTAGAATGCGCGCCTCATCTACCTTTCCAGCATGCATTTTCCGTCGTCGATCAGATCATTGCCGAGATCGTACAGGGTATCTGCGAGACACTGACAAGCCCTTCACTCATCAATCTGGACTTTGCCGATGTTTGCACCATCATGAGTTCCGGCGGCGCATCATTTATGTTTGTGGGCGAAGGCAAGATGAAAAGCAGCCCGGAGAAGATCGTGCGCTCGGCCTTGAAAAACCCGCTTCTCGACGTGGACTATCGCGGTGCCGGGGCCTGCCTTCTGCACATGACCGGCGGGCCGGATATGACCATGAAAGAGGCAGCAGCAATCGCCGGGGCGCTTACCCAGGAGCTGGACCCCAGGGCCAACGTCATCTGGGGAGCGAGAATCCGGCCGGATTTTGTAGGAAAGGTGAGACTGATGGCCATAATTACTGGCGTGAAATCTGCCCAGGTACTGGCGCCTTCCCACCCCTATCGGTCCAGGCCGCAGAGAGTTACGCAGATGGATCAGAAGTATGCAAAGATCGATGTGATAAAATGAGCGAGATAATGCTCCAGATGGTAGCACTGTTGCTATCAATAATCCTGGCAGTGGGCGTCGTCTTCAGTATACGCCTCTACCTGGAGATTTGATAAGCAGGGGCTTTAGCCCTGCCCCTTGGGCGTCACCCTCTGAAACTTCCAGAGCCGCTCCAGCCTGGCTGTGGCGTCTACTCCCATCTTGGTGGTGATGCCCTCAACGCTTCTCGGATCGAGGGTGCTGCCCCTCACATTGGGGTGAATTACGAGATCTTCATCAGCTCGCATGCGTGTGGCAATGGCAAACTCCAGGTCATGCGGATCGTAGATGTCTATATCCGAGTCAACCACCAGGACGTGCTTTAGCGAACCGTGCGCCTGGAAGGCCGCCTCGATGACTCGCCTGGCATCTTCCTCCGCCTCCTTCTCTATCTGCACCACGGCGTGGAAGTAGTTGCATCCGCCATCAGTCATGATGACGTTCTTGACCTTTGCTACCTTTGAGGCTGCTTTGTAAATCAGCGGCTCGTAGGGCACTCCCATGAGCATCTTGTGTTCTCCGCCTGCGGGAAGCAGGGCGTGGTAGATAGGATCCTCGCGTGTCATCATCCTGGTAAGCCGGATGACGGGCTCCTGTCGGATGAGGTCACAGGTGCCGGTGATGTCCACGAAAGGCCCCTCGCTGGCCCGCTCACCGGTGATGTAGCCCTCCAGCATGATCTCGGCATGAGGGGCAAGAACGCCGTTCTCCAGGCGTACCAGCTCAACTGGAGCGCCCCGTAGAGCTGCGGCATAGGAAAACTCCTTCTCGGCGGGAACGCGAGTTGAGGCGGCCATGAGCAGCAACGGGTCCAATCCTATGGCAATGGCAACTGGCACTTCTTCTCCCTTGGCCTGTGCTGCCTGATAGAACTGATGAGTATGCCTTCCCGGAACGAGACGCGCCGCCAGCCGGTCTTTGCCCAGCACCATGAGCCGGTGCACGCAGGCATTGATTTTTCCGCCAAACTGGCTTACTACCACGGCGGAGGTGATGTAAGGGCCGCCGTCGCCCTTGAAATGGGTTAGAATGGGCAGCCTTGAGAGATCGGGCATACTCACGCACTCCATAAAAGGAGAGGAGTCCACCTCGCGAACGGGACCATCGTAGCCTGTGGCGGCGAGATGAGATACCATATATTGGGCAGGAATTGCCAGGGCTCGGGCCAACAGACGACGTGTTCCCAGGATGTTCAAACAGCACTTATGACAATCTACATTGTCAAATAATATGGGGCCTCTTCCCCAGGCACGATCCGTAACCTCAAGCACGGGAGATACGGGTTCATGTACCTCTTTTAGCAGTTCGTCCTTCTCCAGATCAGCGAGGAAACCCCTAAAGCTCATGCCTTTACCATCTAACGCTTATCTTAAAGCTCTTTTCCATTCATAACAGCAACACCGCGATCAGGCCGGACAGAAAGACGCCGTCAAAAGTGCCAGCCCCGCCTATGCTGGCGACGGGCGCCCCCAGATCGCTCCCCCGAAATTGACCAGCAGGATCGCGGCGATTGCTGTGCCCAGGGGTGGAAGAAGAGCGGGTGTAACAATTCCCAGACCATTCACGGGTTTGGCTACAAGAATGCGAATAGGAGCATAAAAAGCAAGCTTACCGGGCAATAAACCAATCGATTTCCCATAGACACGTTCTTATCTTCACGTATAAAATTTTTTAGCTTAACCGGCAAAAGGGATTTGTAATGGGATACCCTGGTTTAACACATGAAAGAGAAGTGGCTCATGGCCGAAGGGCCGTGGCAGGAGATCAAACCCATGATCACCACCGCTCTCGAGTCGGGCTTCGACTGCGTGCTGGTGGACCGGGAGAACATCGACCGCGTGAGGGAGCTGGGCAAGATCAAGGTGGCCTGCTTTGGTGCAGAAAAAGGGACCGAAGATATTCTCGTTGTGGGCAAGGGCGGCGAAGGCGATGGAACTGTGGCTCTGCCCAAAGACCCGAGCAGCTCACTGGACGGGGCTCTAGCCAAAACCGTTTCTGGGATAAAGGCCGCTTATGTGGTCATTGCCAACAAGAATTATGAAGAGTTCGCTGTGGAGATGGGCCGGATTGCAGACTATCTTCTGGTCATCGGCACGGACTGGAAGGTCATCCCCCTGGAGAACATGATTGCAGGACTGCAGGGCGCGCCGGTAAAGATCATCAGCGGCATCAAGACGGCGGAAGAGGCACGTTTAGCGCTGGCTACCCTGGAAAAGGGGTCAGATGGAGTGCTGCTGGAGAGCAGTGATCCATCTGAGGTCAAGAGGGTCATGGACGCAGTCGAGCAATCGGAAAAAGGCCGAATAGAGCTGGTTTGTGCCAAAGTCACCGCAGTGAAACCCGTGGGAATGGGCGATCGGGTCTGCGTGGACACGGCCAGCATGATGTCTTTTGGAGAGGGCATGCTCATCGGCTCCCAGGCCAAAGGATTCTTCCTGGTTCACAGCGAGTCTGAAGACAGCCCCTATGTGGCAGCGCGGCCCTTTCGGGTGAATGCCGGTGCGGTGCACGCTTACATCCGGGTGGGTGAGAAGACGCGTTACCTCTCTGAGCTAAAATCGGGAGATGAGGTTACTATCGTCAGCAAAGAGGGTCTGGCCAGAACGGCCATCGTTGGCCGGGCCAAGATTGAGAAGAGGCCCATGATCCTCATCGAGGCGGATGCCGGTGGACAGAAGATTAGCACTCTGCTGCAAAATGCCGAGACCATAAAGCTGGTCGGCTCCGACGGCATACCAAAGCCTGTGACCGATCTCAAAGCCGGCGACGAGGTGCTGGTGCATCTGGAAGTGATGGCCCGCCACTTCGGAATGAAGATAGAGGAGAGCATTGTGGAGCAATAGATCCATGAATCACAAGTCGCGCATAGTAGCCGTTCTGGGAAAGGATGCTGAAAAAGATGTTCAGGCCACAAGCGACGCAGATATGATCGAGCTGCGCCTGGACCTGCTCGACGGTGGTGATCCTCTGCAAACCTTAAAGGCAATCCGAGGGACCACCGCCAAGCCGATCATCGCCACGGCCCGTCTCAGGACGGAGGGAGGAATGTTTCGGGGCAGCGAAAGAGAGAGAGTCGATCTGCTCATCAAGGCATCCTGCTATGCCGACTATGTGGATTTGGAACTTCTGGCAGATCAAAGAGACGATGCCATTGCCAGAATAATGAAACCGGTGATCGTTTCTTATCATGACTTTCAGGGCATGCCTGAGGAATTGCAATTGGTAAGCATCTACCAGGAGATGAAGAAGACAAAAGCTGCCATTGCCAAGATCGCTGTGACGCCCAAGAGCCTTCATGATAATTTGAGGATCTTGCAGTTTTTGCTTGATGCAGATATGCCCCTTTGCATGATCGCCATGGGCAGGATGGGCAGGCATCTTCGCGCCATAGCTCCTCTCTATGGCTCAGCTCTCACCTACGGCTTTGTAACACAGAGCACGGCTCCCGGACAGATGAGCCTGGCAGAGCTGTGCCTGGCAAGAAAGCTGATATTGTGAATAATTGATGAGATTTAGCGACGATAACTTTTATCTCACCCTCTGCCAGTTTATCGCGTGTGATTGCAATGAGTGAGTACAGAGAGTTGGTGGTAACCAAAGAAGATTACCTGGAGTTCCTGGCTCAGCGCCTGCGCCTGCAGGGCTACTGCCAACGTGAGATAGAAAACGTAAGCTTTCCCTTCCTCTTTGCCTCAGGAAGCGAGCTGCTCAGAACGTACATCATGGGCGAATCGGAGTTTACCACTACATTGCCGGATAGGTACAGGCTCCCTGACCGAGGCTTCATCTGGTACTTATTTACCCAGTCGATAAGAGAGATTCAAATTATGCCGGATAAGATGATAATAAAATACGAGCTGCTGGATGAGTACAGAAAGCCTTTCAGGCAATTTTACCACTAGCGGGGGTGTCCTGACGGCAAAGAAGCCTGAGGCCGTCAGTCCAACTTTACGGCAGATGCCTTATCGCGAAAGGCTCTCACCAGGGAGGCCATCTGTGATCCAAAAATTGGAGAATGTAAGGGAGATCGCCCTTTCCATATTTTAATAGATCCTGGGATACTCGGCATTGGTTGATGCCTTGAAGCATGTGCAGTCGAAAATGCCCTTGGCGCCCTTAAGCTTCGAGTCCCCCAAATAGGGAGTAGGCATGGTAAGATAGCCACCGGAGCAGCAGGGCAGCCACTCTTCAATCTGCTGCTTAAGATTGTATTTGGTTTCATGTGACATATTCTTGGTTATGTAATAGGTTCCTCTGTAGTCCTCATCGATCAGAATATTTGGACCATCCTCGCCCCGGCTCATATCCAGGGCCCCCACATGGCCGCTTCCAGAGAATGCCGCCTCAAAATTAAGCTTGGTCCTGGCATCACTTCCCACAGTAGATTCATAATCTCCCCCTGTGTTGTAGCCTGCGTTCCAGTATAGTTCTGAAGACAGATTCTTGCTGAGGATATCTGCGTAATTAAACATGACATCCATGGAGACGTTGGATATGTAGTTCTTGACACATGTAGATTCAGCACCCTTTGACTGGAAGGCAATGGGATGGGAGTACTTGCCCATTTGCATGCTGACTGGTGCATAGGAAAAGTCTACGCTCTCGATAAAGGTCATACCCTGATCGGCGGTTGCTTTGTAATCATCGGTATTTGTATCGAATTTGGCTTTTAAGCGCGAATCAATCTTTGATTCATAATCATAGCTTCCGCTTCCATGAGCCTTATTGCTCCAAATAAGGCTTGTGTCGTTTGAAGTTTGATAAGAGTTAAAGAACCCGTTTCCTTTAACATTTTGATCTATATGATATAAACATCCCGACAGGGTGCTGGTATTTGTATAAACTTCATCATATGCAAGGACGCAGGTCGACCCCGCGAAAATTACAGAAAATAAGATCGCAACTAAAAATCCGAATTTGTATCCTTTTCTCAAGACTCTCCCTCCATGAATGACGCAGTGAATGTGATCTTTCAATAAGCGTTTCTAAAGCTAAACCTTCTTGCTTTAAACCTTTTTCGGTTGTGCGTGAAAATTTGGTCGCGTACGCGGTCCATTAAAAAAGCTAACAAGTAACATAATGAACACACATAGCCATAATGGACCCAAGGCATTCGATTTTGGTGATGTTTCACCCACGACTTGAATACGAATTTGTCAAAGAATAGGCCCTCAGGAGGCATGTTTGTAGTATCGCATGCATCAGACTGGTCCCAATAACACCAAACCATTCTCGAATCACGACCCAATTCACTTCTCCCTTGGGGAATCTATAAATACACAGGGAGTGTTAGGAAATATTGATAAGAATCTGAAATCAATTACTGAAGGTTAATTATGTTATCATCCATGTTGAGTACGGTAAGCAGCACCATGAGTGCGGCAAGCACAATGAGTGCGGCAAGCACAATGAGTGCGGCAAGCACAATGAGTGCGGCAAGCACCACATCAGTAGTTAGTACTTTTGCTACTGTTGGTGTCTCTGAAATCAGCGTTATAAGTGTTATCTGTCTTATCGCTCTGCTCAGCGCCTCAGAAATCCTATCTGCTTCATCGCAATGGAATAAGCGCTTATCAACCATGTTGAACCTGGCCATAGTGCCGATGGTGCTCACATTCTTCCTGATTGTCGGCTACAAAGTGATCGATGTTGTAGGCAAATAAGTGCTTCCAATCCTAGTGCTTTTAGCCTTCAGTCACTTTTTTTGATCTTTTCAAGGCAGGTAATGCAGATTTTAATTTTGCACCTTTCCGCACCCACCTACGCCTGATATCCTCTTGAAAACGTAGGCATAGAATACAAATATGAGTGCTGGGACCACGATCAAATAAATCAAGATTGCGGAGTCTAGGGGTACGACCAGAAATAAAGAGATATTAGTAACGCCGTGCGCTAGAGAGATAATAGGCAGGCTCTTGGTCAGCCAGAAGAGCAGCCCGAAGATGACTCCTGCAAAAGAAACGTAAAGAAGCTCCAGGGGCAATCGGTAGCCGCTATGCATGAATCCGAATATTACGCTCGTCAGCAATAGTCCTGCAATAGAACCCAGCCTCTCTTCCAGTACCGTCTGCAAAGACGACCGGAAGATGAATTCCTCTACAATTCCCACAAAGAAGATCATAGTCACAATAAGAATCAAAACATCTTTGATATTGGCGCCCGGGGCCAGCAGTTGGGGGTGTATCACATTATATTCTCCCCACCCCAGGGCAAAGCCCACCGAAATTGCCAGAGGCAGATAAAACCAAAAACCTTTAAAGGTCAATCCCGCTTCTGCGCGACCCAAAAAACCATCTTTCACAATAAAATAAATGGGTATGAACATGGGCGCGTACACCATGGAATAAGAGTACAGAGTTAAATCGAAAAACACGGGCATTGCGACATTTAAAAGCCGGAATAGGGGCATGAGCATTAAAGCGGGATATATGCGATTGTTTATATAAATTGACGATAAGATTAGCAAAATTAAATTCAGGGCATGAATAGGCATTGCTGCGTTGGGTTTGCCAAGAAAGATGAGAAGCTCTGCCAGAAGTATTAAAAATACGGGAAGTATAAGATCAAGGTTATATCTTGTAATATCCTTTGCATTCATTTTAATCCTGATTTATTCTCCAGACACATTTAATGGATTCCCTCTATCCAAGACGGAAAAGCCATATATACTTTCCTAATCTCTTTTGCGGGCTATGAGTGGAAAAATGGTTCTGCTTTTGCTCCTTATATTTCCCATGAGCGTGACTGCATTGGGTAACTCTTCTTTGGCCCTTTTCGGCGATTCTCCTGGAATGGGTCCAATTAGCCTGGAAGGAAATGATCTGCTGATAATGCCGAAGATGAGCTTTCCTGAGGGAGCTATTGGGATGGAGCTTTTTGGCAGTCTTCCTGTTTATTCTCTCAACCAATCTATTATCGGCGCTTTTCTCTTTTCCACCCCCCGGGAAGCATCCAATATCTCGGTATGCATATCTCCCTTCAATCTCTCATATTACCTCTCCGGCTATGGTGGGACTCATGACTTGGGAGAGAAAAAATGCGCGAAAACTAGCCCGGCAACAAAAGGCAGCACAAACACCAATGGCACATCATTCCAGCTCGCGAGCAACAGCAGCGGCATGTATTCATTGAATCTCGTTGCTGAAAATAATTCGAGCGTGCTCATATCCATGCCTTTGCTGATAACAGAAGGACAAGTGGTCCTGCAGACGCCGAGCATTGTAAAGGCGGATGAGCCATTTATTCAGGTGAAGATGAATACAACCGCGCCGGGCAATCAGAGCAAAATCTTCGCGGCGATTATGATCTGCCGCAAAGATTATGAAAACGCCAGCCTTGGCATGGCCATAAATGAAACTTCAAACAGTCTTGACCTTAATATGTCCCTGGGCTCCAAATCTCTGCAGATCCAGGGTCCGCTCAAGATCTCCTCAGAGCTTCTCATGAATCTGCTGCCCCTTCTGCCCGCAAGCAGTGCTGTGGGCCTGCAGGAATCAACCCAACAGGGGGTCGATCTCATCCTCTTGACGGACAAACCCTGGGTTAAGGGGGAATATATCTTGACCGGGGGGATATATTCACCGGGAAAGGGCTTGCTGGGCATTAAGCAACAAGAGATCGAGGTAATTTGATTGGGCAGACCGCCCGGAAAGGAGCAAATGCATATGCACAAATAAGGATAAATAGAAGACCAACGAATATATTGGGAAGAGGTGCAATAATTTATGATAGGATTCAAGAGCATTATAGCTTGCTCGGCAGTCATTTTTCTACTGGCACTTACACAATCTGCTTGGGCTCAAACCAGTCACTTAGCTCTCTTAGAGGAGAATCAAACGAGATTGCAAGGTGTGCAGGCCGATCTTCTGAAAAAAGTAGCCAACTTTGATAAAACTGGATCAAATGTTACAACAGAGCAGGTGACAGAAAATAATGTTACCTATGACGTTACCATTTATAAAGATAAAAACGGCACAATACTAAGAGAATACTACGGTCCTGACGGCAAAATTGCGATCACGAAAATCATCTCCCCAGGAAATGGGCCTGTTCTAACTATCACCTACAATCCGGATGGAACAATCGCCAAGCTGGAGACCTTCGAGCCTATCGGCCTGAAGAAGTATACTGAGATCAACAATCCAGACGGCACAAAAACCCTGATTACACAGGATGCATCATTGTCAAAAGATAACACTCTGACCACGAAATTGGATAAAGATGGAAATGTGATATCCAAGGAAATATCCACAACTCCAGGTCTGCCACCAGGATGCACCTTCTGCACCGTTACGGGGCAGTATGAATGCAAAAAACCTGCCTAAAAGGATTTTAGACCAAGTATTTTTTTATGATCGCATGAGAAGGAGTGGCTCAGGTGAACAAGGTTCTGCTAATCTTATTGGTTGGGATGGCAATTTACAGTCCGCCAGCTTGTGGCCAGATATTGTCCATGGGCGCTGAATTTGCCGATTTGACAGGAAACTACTCAGACAGGGGCATCGACATCAATGAAGATGGGAAATTCGATTACCTAGTAATTGATGCAGGTGTCCATATAATGTATCCGGGGGAATATAGCCTCTCAGGATATCTCTATGACAAAGATAATCGAGAGATTGTCTGGTCTGCGGATCATAGAAACTTCACTGACGGCAACCATATTATGCAGCTAGCCTTTGACGGCAAGAGCATAGAGAAGAGAAAACTAAACGGGCCTTATCGCCTGGGCAACGTTACATTCACCTGGGGATCGGCTTCCAAGGGCCTGATACCCTGCGCGATGATAGACAACGTATATAAAACCCGCTTATATAATTCAACCGATTTTGTGGATCCTGTAAATACAGATAAAATCCTCTCTGGATCAGGCAACGGAGTGCTTCTTCTGACCATATCTATTAATAAATCGGTACCTGTATTTTCCGGTAGGTACATGTACGATATAGTGGGGCTGAATATGCCGCCGTTATCCACGCCAATCGAGGTGAAAGGTTCCAAAACCGGATATGACCTCAAGATGCCCGGCATTTTTGTGCCCAAGAAGCCCAATAACTTCACAGTCATGGCCAGCAAAGTGAAGAACATCAATATCGGCGTGATGAAGCTGCAAGGAGATTTAGAACGCACCTGGGTCAGCTCACAGTTCTTGGCAGATAGCTTTGCAACGGCACGAGCGGATACTGATCTCATCTCGCCAAGTGGATCCTATCATGTCAAGATCTTCGGGGACGCCGCCCAGAATGAGACAAAGGTTGATCTGATGATGTCCGTGACCAAGAAGCTTGTAGTTAGTGGGCCTTTCAATCTGGTCATCAACACCACCGGATTTCCATCAGGCAGCTACCGAATCAGTGCCAAAGCTCTGAATGGGTCCTTCCGTTTTGATGAGATGGAGCTGTACGACCAGGGAAATACTGCCTCAACTAGTGGGGTTAAAGGGTCAGGGAGTTCTCATCTTTTAGGGTGGGGAGGAATTGAACCCCTTATATGATTACTTTCACCCGCAACAAAAGGCAGAAATATGTTGGGCAGAAGAGTTGGGGCCATGAAGTGGATCTTTGCTCTGGTTGCTATCTTCATTTATATGGCCATAACAGTTGGTCTGGCCTTTGAGCTGTCGCCAGCAAATCCAACACCTGGCCAAGAGGTGACTCTGACTGGAACAGCAAAGCCGGGGGAAGAACTTACTTTTCAGTCCAGCTTCACTATGAATCTGCCGGTTGCGGGAGGAGAGTACGGATATGAGACAACTGTCCAGGTTCCCAAAAAACCCAACCGCTTCACGGTATCGGCTAATAACGTGCAGGACTTCAACGCCGGAGTGAAGTTTGGCATCTGGATCACCAAGAGTTTCCAGGCCAGTGGCGGAACAGCCCGCATCTCCCAGGCAGATGTACCGCCCGGCAGATATAACCTGAAGATGTTTGGCAAAGCTTTGCCCGGCTCCACACAGGTCTCGGTAAGTGTCGAGGCTCAGACGCAAGTGCAGGCAGACTCGGCTGGCATATATAGACTGGCAATCGACACCACAGGCATACCGGCGGGAGATTACCGCATACAAGGAGCGGGTGATGCAAAGACCATCCGTCTAGGGGGCGGCTCTGCGTCGGTTTCGCCTCCAATCAATAACAATGAATTGAATAAAAAGGATCCACCATCGGAAAAGCAGGTGTTAAAGCCTGTGGAGATTAATCGCGAGACCGTCGAGTGGTATGCTGGTCAGAATGGTTTTGATATCAAAAACGCCAGCCAGTACGACGAGGCAGAAAATCTCCTTAAAAAAAGGCTATCCGGTGGCTATTGGAAGATCGTTAGCAGGGGCGAGCCCCTCACCGAAGAGGCTGGCGACTGCCTTCAGAAATATTGCCTGGTGAGAGGCACCGATGCCTGTGACGTCTGCAGAGAGAAGGACATAATCTTAAAAGGCGGCCAGCCCTCTTTGCAATCGAGCCGAAGCGACACCGACATTTCCGCGCATTCCGCCAACCAGAGTTCATCACAGTCCGGAAAGCCTACGCAAAGTAGCGACTTTTTGAGCACACTCGCTGATTGGATAGAGGAACTACTGGGCATGCTACTCGTGAGGCTGTGAACGACATAAATAAGATGATGAAGATCCCGTCCGACCTGTTAGCGGCAGTAATTGTAGCGTTAGCCACACTGCTCTTTACACTGACACCTCTATCCGACTTTCCTGTGCGTATACCCCTGGGCCTGGTTATGGTGCTATTCGTGCCGGGCTACACCCTCATCGCAGCTCTTTTTCCTAAGAAGGAGGATCTGGAAGGAATCGAGAGGATGGCTCTCTCCTTCGGACTTTCCATAGCTGTGGTGCCGCTCATCGGCCTTGGCCTGAACTACACGCCGTGGGGAATCAGGCTGACTCCAGTGGTCATCTCCCTGGCCCTATTTACCATAGCCATGGCGATGGCGGCCTATGTGCGGCGCATGAATCTGCCTGTTGAGGAACGGTTCACCATTCATTTTCGCGAGACTGTTAACATCTGGAAAACGGAGATTCTGGCAGACGACAAGAGCCGGCTGGATAAAGCCCTGACCGTAATATTAATAATAACAATATTTTTATCTATTGCCGCTCTGGTCTATGTGATAGTGACCCCCAAGCAGGGCGAGAAGTTCACTGAGTTTTATATCCTGGGGCCGGGCGGCAAAGCGTACGACTATCCGACAGGCGTTCAGGCGGGAAATCGTAGCACTGTGATTGTGGGCGTGGTAAACCACGAATATGCGCTGGTGAACTACACCATGAGCATTTCCCTGAACAACACTCCTGCCAATAATAGCTTATTTAAAGAAAATTCCTGGAGTGATTTCCCATTAATCTATCCGATAATGAGCATGAATCTAACGCTTGTCCATAATGAGACCTGGGAAAAACCGGTAACTTACGTTCTCAATCATACCGGCGACAACCAGAAGCTGGAGTTTTTGCTCTACAAGGAAGGAAACTTCACCAGCCCCTACAGGGATCTGCATCTCTGGGTGAATGTATCCCAATATTGATTGAATGGCTGAAAGATAATCATCAGCCTTTGACTTTGGGCCTGATGATATCTTCTTTCCTCTTCTCCCAATCTTTCCTGCACCGGAACTCTGTGGTTTTTCCCTTCAATGGAAATCTTTTCTTTATCCCATCCACTTCATCTCTAAACTGCATAAGGTCTTCAAAGCAGCCCATAGCCACCACCTTTATCAAGTGACTGCTATTTGCAGCTATTATTTATATTCGGTTGTCATTGCAACGATTTCTATAGTGCAATGCCTGCAATCTCAAATTCTATCGATTGCACATCGGCCAATCATTCACCGTGTTTTACCAAATCTGCGAGGAGGAGGAGGGAGGCAAAAGTCAGTGATGTAGGAGGGAAAGATGGCCATCGACTTTCGCCAATACACTATACGTCAATTGCCGATATAAAAGGCTTCCGCTTCAAGCTAGAAAAAAACCTTTCTCCACCAAGGATAACCACGAGAAAGAGATATCAAGTCCCAGGCAGGCCAGCGCCGAAATCCACAGCGCCCTATTAAGAGGAGCCAATCACCGCGAAGTGACTGCCTGACCTTGCCCGAAGCTCGACTTTAAGCTTGGCTCGAAGGCGGCATTTGCGCTGGAATCTAGCGCAGCGTCCGTTCTAAGGGAACCCGTTCTCATGGGGCCTCATGCTCGCCCTCTCGCCTTTTCTACTTATGCCGCTTCATGCCCCGACCGTGTATTAGCGTGAGATCCGGCGGATTACTGCGCATTTTACCGCGCGCAACTTTTTCAGCCCGCCGAAAGTTTCAGCCTCACAGGCCCGTAGCCAAATGCAGGCCACGACGGCATGCATCTCCATCATCAGAGCATCATCGGATACGTTTTAGCCCACGGCACGCCCGCCACCCTATTCAATGGCATGAAGCGGCAAACTATCTATATAATCGTTATAGTTATTTGTAGTTGGCGGTCGAGAGCTGCCATAGATCATTAACAAAAATGAGGCTCGTCGCCATTTCCAGTCCAGTTGTCAGTTCGTCGCTCTGTGCGTCCTTCTGTGAACTCTGTGGTGGATTAGTCGTTAGCCACTGGTTATAACCAAGGGTTTACGAACTATTACCACCACAGACACAGAGCGCACTGAGGACTCACAGAGGACTTCTATTATTCTATATGGCATTGGACATGGTCCTGCTCCAGGCAGGAATGGCTCTGGTCTGGAACTCGTACTGCTTTTCCTGCCCATTTGCCGGAGATAACAGCTCTTGCCAGGTAAATAGAGACTGCACCGGCAGCTACACCAAAAACTGTAGCGCAAATTGCGGCGAAAGCTGTACAGATCCTCTGGAAAATGGTGCCAGTTTTTTTGTGCGTCGAATCGAGATGCCGATAAAGATCATTCTCGATCAAATCGATAGACTTTTATGGACGATGGCATTCTTGATGAGGAAAGGTGATCCGGCTTGATGGGTATCAATGAGATGGGATTCGAGGTCTTCGAGGAGATGCTCGATTATGCAGACGAGCTGCAAGTCAATGTCCAAGAACTTGATAACGGTACGGTGGTGGCTGATGCAGGCGTAGAGGCCCATGGCGGCTATGGTGCAGGCGTCTACCTCTCTCGCCTCTGCATGGCAGACCTGGCGGAAATTCAGCTTACGCCCTTTGATATCAAAGGCGTTTTGTTGCCGGGCATTCAGGTGGCGACTGACCATCCCGCGGTGTCTTGTATGGCCTCCCAGTGCGCCATGTGGCAGATCAAGGTGGACAAGTATTTTGCCATGGGCAGCGGTCCAGCGCGCGTGCTGGCCAGAAAGACCCGCGACCTCTACGAGAAGATCGGCTTTGAGGAGTCCTCAGATGTGGCAGTCATTGTCCTGGAGTCAAACAAGCTGCCGAACGAAACCGTATCCTCCCTCATTGCAGAAAAGTGCGGCATCGATCCGGCTGATTTGAGAATTGCCGTAGCGCCCACAGACAGCATTGCCGGATTGGTGCAGGTCTCGGCACGTGTAGTCGAGACGGGTCTGCATAAGCTCTTTACCATGGGCTTTGACATAAACACCATCAAGTGCGGCTGGGGCCGGGCCCCCATCTCGCCGATCACCGGTGACGCTACCATGTGTATGGGCTCATCCAACGACGCCATAATTTACGGAGGGGAGACTTACTACACACTGGAATACGAGAACCTGGAAGAGCTGCAGCAGTATCTGAAGGGCATGCCGTCCCAGGCCTCACGAGATTGGGGAGCACCCTTTTACAAGACCTTTAAAGCGGCGGGTTTTGATTTCTTCAAGGTGGATCACAACGTCTTTGCCCCGGCCAAGGTCGTCATGAACGAAATCGGTTCGAGGCGCACTTTTGTAAGCGGCAAGGTGGACCTGGACGTATTGGCTGAGTCATTCAACCTGCAGAGCCTGGATGCGGTTTGTTGAGGTTTTGGGGAAGGGCTTCGTTCCAATTCCCTTTTTGATTTTGAAATTACCAAAATCCGGGATAAGCTAGATAAGCTCGATATGACATGTTAGGAGATGAAATGAAACCCCCAGAGTGCGACCTCAAGGGCCATGGACCGTGCCGTGGCTCTATCTGCCAACGTGGCATAAGCCTCAATCACATGTGCGACCTGCACATTCGGCTTCAATCATACTGGGCCGGGCATAATCCCGGCAAGAGACTTAACGATTGGTTGGACGGACTGGCAAATGCAGAGATTGAGGAGGCGTTAAGGCAGGCTCCAACCCGCGGAAAGCACTGGCTGGTGGTCGATGTGCCAACCAGCGAAGAATAAAAAAGGCTCTATAATTGCCAAGGGCATAGGCTTTTTTTCAGCCATTTTACCTATTTTCCCTAAAAGCCATTTATGTTATTTCAATTTAAAGCGGTATGACCTTATTGGTATTTATTGGTTAATCCATTTTACATTTAATAGGTGTTTTAAAAATTTTCTCCACATTTTGTCCGCAGCTTTTATTACCCATAAATCCACTCGTGAGAAAGAAAACGAAGTTGAAACGGAGGTGATAATCAATGGATATTATGTCCCAAATATATGCAATTATTATCTTTGGAGGAATGGTTGTCCTATTGCCCTGGGGTTTGAATAAATGGTCTGACGGCAGGGCTGGTGTAAGGTAGGCTTTTTACTCATAATCCGGTCCTGGGGCTTCCAGGACTTTCTATGTTTTTTGCATCAAATCTCGGATCAGTCATAGCCGGGGAAGTATTCCGTGCGAGCCTGATTCTCAGGAATTTTCATCTCTTCAAGAACTAGCTTCATTGAATCCACCATCTTTGCAGGGCCGCTGGTGTAGAATACCCGCTCAGAATAATCGGCAAGCGTTCGTTTAATCATGCTTGCGTCGATTCTGCCGACCCGCCCATTCCAGGAAGGACCGGGGCGAGTCAGGGTGTTAATGATAGTAAATTTTGGATTTTTCGCCATAAGGGCCTCGAATTCATCTTTAAAAGGAATATCATCCTCCACACGGTTGGAGTAAAACAGGAAAATATCCGTCGGAAGGCCCCTGTCTGTGCAGTATTTTATTATGCTTCGTAGGGGCGTTATGCCTATTCCCCCGGAAAGCATGGCTATTTTCTCATGCTCCCCGCTAAAGGTAAAATTGCCATAGGGTCCGGAAAAATTGATAGAATCTCCTTTTTTTAGGGAAAGTAGCGCATTGGAGAACTCATGGCCGGTCAGCCTTTTGGTGACCTGCAGAAAATCCTCAGTAGGGCTGCAAGAGAGGCTGAGCGGCTTTCTGATCTCGCCCTGTATGCCAGGGAGCTTTAGGATTATGTACTGGCCTGGAAGGTAATCAAATCCCTGGGGCCGGGAAAACCGAATTGACCTGGAAGAGACTGTGTTTTGCACGATCTCAATTACCTGTGCAACAAATTGCGGCTTCATATCAAAAATTGGGGGCTTTAGAGCCCTGAGGCGCTGGCCAGCTCCAGGCTTTTGCTTCTGTCGTTGTTGCCTTCAACAAGTGCCACAACGTTTCCTTTGTTCCAGAGATAAAGATATCTGATGCTTTTATCACCTTTAATATCCTTTATCTCCAGAGTATCATGGCCGTTGATTGTGGCGTTGCCGAATATGGGCAACTTACGAGCCAATTGCTCCTGATATGTCTTCTGGGATTTGAAGTTGGAGATGGCAGACCTGGCGTGCTCCTCATCGGAAAGCAAAATCAGGGTGATCTTGGCATCATCATTATCATAAGATCCGTCCTGGTTTTTCCATTTGTATATGCCTACGGAGACATTTGCCGGGCCGATGTCCTCAGGTCCGTAGAAATCCCTGATGTAATCGGTCATATTCACTCTGCTGTCCATCTCGGGTAGGGCCGCCAGCATCTTGAAGCCATCCGGCAGATTTTCCTTTGGAACAGCAGGATTCAGAGTCGATGAACCTACCGGGTCCTTCGCCAGGCAGCCGGCACTTGACGCCAGCACCAATGATATGAATAGTAAGCAAATTATGTTCTTTGATGTCATGGATGAGCTTATCGTATTTTCAAGGCCATAAGCTTTGTGAGCCGAAAAGAAGCAATCCGGTCATGTCGCGATTTTGTCCTTTCAGCAGGGTTTTTCTAGATATTCTTTTTCAGGAGGCAGGTACTTTTTCAATGTGCTGTCCAGCTCTTCCATCTTCACAGGTTTGCTGATGTAATCATCCATTCCGGCCTCAAGACATTTCTCTCTATCGCCTTCAAGTGCATAAGCTGTAACCGCGATAATTTTAGGCTGCTGTGAAGCCAGCCAGAGCTTGCGAATTTGCCTGGTTGCTTCCAGGCCGCCTAACTCCGGCATGCGCACATCCATGAGAATAATATCATATTTCTGGCGCTGCAGAGCTTGAAGAACCTCAAAGCCGTTGGCTGCTATATCGGCACGGTAGCCAAGACGCTTGAGCATTTCAAGAACAACCCTCTGATTCAATAAATTGTCTTCTGCAAGCAAGATGTGTAGACGGCTCGGGGCAATAATCTTGGGTGCGGGTTCAAAGACGTGGGGCCTCTCGAATTGTGTTTGGGATTCGTTTCCTATCATTTGCTCGTCGAAGACCGCCTTGGTAATGATGGTGAAATAGAAGGTCGATCCTTTGCCAGGTTCGCTCCTAACCCAGATCTTTCCGCCCATAAGCTCTACAAGCTTCTTGCTGATGGCCAGACCCAGGCCGGTGCCGCCATACCTGCGTGTGGTTGTGGCATCAACCTGGCTAAATGGCAAAAATAGCTTGTCTAATTCATGCTCTTCAATTCCAATACCTGTATCCTTAACTGCGAACAGAATACATAGGTCGTCTTCCGAATTCTGGCTGGAAACAGAGACTGTGATCTCCCCGGAATTTGAGAACTTAACGGAATTGCTTAGCAGGTTTCCCAGAATCTGGCGCAGCCTTGTCGGATCACCAAAGATTCTTTTTGAAGTGCCATGAATAATTTCGTACGAAAGGATCAATCCTTTTTTTCTGGAATCGCCAGATACCAGATCCAGTGATTCCTGGATGCAGTGGCCCAGGTCAAAAGGCTGCTCTTCGAGCACTACCTTTTTTTCCTCCATCACAGAAAAATCCAAAATTTCGTTAATAATAACCATTAGAGCTTCGCCACTGCTTCTGATTATCTCCACAAATTCCATCTGATCCGCCGAGAGTTTCTCATCGAATAGCAAGCTGGTCATGCCAATGACTGCATTCATGGGAGTACGTATTTCATGGCTCATGTTCGCCATGAATTCCGACTTGATACGTGTAGCAGCCTCGGCCGCATCTTTGGCCTTCCATAGCTCTTCATTCGCTTTAACAAGCTGGTGAGTCCTCTCCTGGACCCTCTCCTCCAGACTGTCACGGGTCCGCTCAAGCTCCACTTCGATTTGCTTACGAGCGGTTATGTCGATGACTGCCATGCGAAAACCACGGCAAGCACTTCCAGAGATGGCCCGCCCCTCAATCAAAGCCCATCCATTATCTCTCACTTTCTTTCCATTGCCTTTCAGATGAACCTCTGCAATCTCTTTAGCATCTGAGGCCATTACGTGGCTGCAAAAAGCATTAAACCTGGAAAGGCTTTCGTCTGCCAGGTAGGCCTGGAACAAATTGTCAAGCAGATGTGCTCGCTCAGTTCCCAGAAGAGCGGCGGCTGCCAGATTTGCCTCACGAATCAGCCCGGATGGCTCCACGGTCAGGTAGCCGATGGGTGCGAATTCATACAGGTCCCGATACTTCTCCTCGGATGCAGCAAGTTCTGCTGTAATCCTCTGCAGCTCCTCGTTTTGCAGTTGCAGCTCGACCTGGCTCACCTCCAGCTCATGGCAGAGGGCTCTTACGTCCATCTCGGAGAGACAGGCAGAGCGACAATTCTTGCCCACCTCGTCCTCAGCCTGCCTTCTCAGGACTGGATTTACGGGAAGGGTCTTGTCGGTTGGCATGGATCACGGATCCTTTTCATTTGTGATGTCTTTCATAGCGAGGAGGATCAGCTCCTCATTGCTCGATATTATCCTCCGGGCATTGAGACGCATGATACGCCTACCGATTGTCGGGAATTCGTGCTTCACATCGTAACTCCCAAACACGGTATTCTCGGGCAAGATATCCTCAAGAAGCTGGTGCAACCCCGCAATGTCCCATTGTCTATTTCCCAAAGCATAGATGAGTTTTCCTTCGGTCTCCTGGGGGGTCACCTGGAAGGTATCATAGAAGGTACGATTTGCGGAGATGACTTGCATGCCGGAATTTAGCACTATGAGCGGTTCGGAAACAGTATCAACTATGTTCTGTGCATAGCTTTTTGCCTCCAGAAGCGATCTCTCCAGCTCCTTGATCGCAGATATGTCATTGAAGGTGATCGCCACCCCGTTGATCCGGTTCTCAGAGGTACGGTAGGGCATGACACGCATCTGGAACCACTCCCCCTCAGCCGTTTCCACCTGCCTCTCTTTAAACTGAAGGGTATCGAGCACTTCTTGCACATCATTAACAAGAGACTCGCCCAAAAGGTTTACTTTGAGGTCGGTTATGGACCTGCCGACATCGTTGCGAATCAAGCTGATGATGGGCTTCATGGCATCAGTGAACCGTCGCACTCGCAGGCTGTTATCCAGGAATAGCATGGGGATCCTAGTTGTGCGCAGCAAGTTTCGCATGTCGTCATGGCTCTGAGAAAAAGCCTCAATCTTAGAGAGAAGTTCTGCATTCACTGTGAGAATCTCCTCGTTTAGGGACTGGAGTTCCTCTTTGCTGGTGGTCAGCTCCTCGTTGGTACTTTGAAGCTCCTCGTTGGTAGACTGAAGCTCCTCGTTCATGGAGGTCATCTCCTCCTGAGAAGATTGCCTTTGCTCTGCCGCTCTATGTAGCTCCTCTCTGGCCTTCGCGAGCTCTCTATGCAGTTCCTCAAAGCAGTTATCCCCCATAGAAACGTCCGCGTCGGGATTTGCCAATTGAATCTGGGGCGGTTTTGGCAATGGGACATCTTCGAAGACTACTAGATAAATATCTGCCCGACCCGGGTGTTTTAAGATCGGTTGAACCGTCAGGCGTACATGCAGTGTGCCGTCATCCCCAGAAATGGCCACATCTTCAGCAGAGATCCTGCGCTTTTCAGTGGCAGCGGTGCGGAGAAGTGAGGTGATAGCATATCGAAGGCCTTCTCGCGCCATGGCAAAGATATTCAGGTTCGCCTTTCCAGGCATTGGTTCCAAATATTTTCCAGTCCTGGCGTGAAAATAAATGATATCGCCGTCTTCGGTAATTATGACCGCGGGAGGAGCATACATCTCAAGCAGTTGATGCTGGACTATGCTGCTAAGGGATGGCTCTCTGGCCGTGACCGAGGAAGCCCCCCTAATCTCACGTGCATTAGACCTGGCGGAAAATACTGAGGGCAGATCACTCGAAGCTGCCAGGCTGGGCACATCCTTTCTCTGGAAGATCCTCCAATTGCCCTCCAGAGTGCTGAAGAGATCGTTATTGTTGCCAATCGTTTCGGCGCTACCCAGGAATAGAATTCCACCGGAATTTAATGCATAGTGAAAGAGGTTTACGATCTTTTTTTGCAGTTCTGGAGAGAGGTAAATGAAAAGGTTTCGGCAAGAGATGATATCCAGGTGTGTGTAGGGGGGGTCGCGGATAATATTTTGCGGGGCGAAGACTATGGATTCTCGCAGGTGAAGGTGAATACGTAATGTTGCATTCTCCTCTATGAAGAATCTCTCCAACCGCGCTTTGGAGACGTCCGCTTCAATATTCATGGGGTATCTTCCCCGGCGGGCAATATCGATGGCCTCTTTCTCGGTGTCTGTGGCGAAGATCTGGAACTGGATCTCCCCGTTTCGGCCCAGATTTTCCAGACACTCCTGAAGCACTATGGCCATAGAATAAGCCTCTTCTCCCGTTGAGCAGCCTACAACCCAGATACGTAGCAAGCTGCCTGCCGGGCGGGACGAAATCAGTTCGGGCAGCACATTTTCCGATAGCGCTTCCCAGGCACCGGGGTCCCGAAAGAAACGCGTAACTCCGATGAGCAGTTCCTTTGAAAGGATCTCGACTTCAGACGGATTCTCTTGCAGGTAGCGTATGTAATCATTCATCGCGGTAATCTGGTGCAGTCCCATGCGACGCTCGATTCTGCGAATGATAGTGCTCCGTTTGTATAGAGCGAAATCCTGGCCGGTAAGGGCCCGAATGAGAACGAAGATCTTGGCCAGGCTGTTTTCCAGGATGGGAGTCACAGATGCGTGCCGCTCCCGTAGCTTCATATTGACCTCGACGTATTCGCAGAGCAGCCGGGATAACTCCATGGGGGGCGCGATGTAATCGACAAGACCGGTATCGATGGCGCTTTGCGGCATGCATGCAAATTTAGATGATGTCGGTTCCTGGGCCATGACCATTCCGGTATGCTCTTTCAAGGCCCGGATGCCGAGCGTTCCATCGCTACCCATGCCCGAGAGAATGATGCCCACTGCCTTTCCATCCTGATCCTCGGCGAGGTGGCGCAAGAATGTGTCAATGGTGGTCTTTGCCCCAAAAATGGTGGTCGGTTTGAGCAGTATGAAGGTGCCCTCTAGTATGGTGAGATCGGCCCCAGGAGGCTTAATGTATACTGTATTCGGTCGGGCCGGCATGCCATTCTCCTTGACCTCCAGCACAGGCATTTGAGTGTAACGCTGCAGGATTTCAGGGAGAAGGCTGGGTTGATCCGGGTCCTGGTGCTGGACGACAGCAAAGGTCATGCCACTTTTCGCAGGCATGTGCTTGAAGAATTCTTCCAATGCCTCCAGCCCTCCGGCTGAGGCTCCGATGCCTACGAATGCGAGAGGCGAGCCGTTTTGCTCCGGCTCTGCGGGCAGGTGCTGGGTGCCATCGCTATCCTCATATTCTTCTCGTGTACCGTTTAGCTCGGCAGAAGCATTCTTTTTTGCAATGACGTCCCTCAAATCTACCCTTCCTGCCACCAGGCCCTCTCTTTATGCCCACACGAAGAACTGCAGAGAACGGATATGGTTATTTAGTATATAATTGTCTCGGAATGGAATAAATTTTTTCTAAATAGATACTATTGGCAATAAAAAGAGGTTCTTAATCCGAACATAACCTAATTTTTTAGGTATTGGTTTTGCTTAAACTGCAAAATGAGCCTGCCTCTCGTTGGCAACGAGTCCAGGGTTCTGGTTACCTCTTCATGCAATTGAATAAATGCAGTTTGTCTCTCAAGGATTAGCATATGTTTGCTTAATAATTTGGCCAGTTCATTCATCTTGAAGGGCTTAGGCATGAAGTCATTCATTCCGGCTCCAAGGCAGATTTCTCTGCTGTTGGGAAGAATACAGGCGGAAAGGGCTATGATCTTGGGCCGGAGTGTTGATGGACAACTGCGGCGAATCAGTCTGGTGGCCTCTAAGCCGTCCATCTCCGGCATATTTAAGTTCATCAAAATTATATCATAAGGTTGACGTTTCAAGGCCAATAGAGCCTCTCTGCCGTTAGAAACAGCATCAGCTCGGTAGCCCAAGCGTTTGAGCATGACAGAGGTTACTTTCCGGCTTGCTTCGTCATCTTCAGCAATCAAGATGCACACAGATCTGGATGCTTTTTCGGACATAAACGCCAAATCCTCAATTACTGCATAATACCAGACTCTCACAAAATATCTTTCAATAATATTTATAAGTTTGCTGTACTAAAGCTGCACCACCAGCTCATCCTCTCCCACCACAATTCCCGGAAAATCCCGGACAGTGGCCACAGCCTCGTGGCGCATCTGCAGGCTCGTGTACCTCCCCGCATCAAAGTGGGTCAGCGCGAGCCGCCCGACCCTGGCCCGCCGGGCAATAGCTGCCGCCGCAGCCGGGTTGAGGTGGGGCCACGCCGGGTTCTCTTCGCCGGGCAGGTGGGCGCATTCGGCAATGAGCAGATCGGCGTCCGCGGCCAGGAGCACGGCGTTGTCGCAGACACCCGTGTCCGGGCAGTAGGTGATGGTCTTGCCGTCCAGATCGAAGCGATAGCCCAGGCAGGGTGAGGCGTGCACCAGGAAGCGGCAGTCCAGGGCAAAGGGCAGCTTGTAGGGGCCGGGGGATAGCTCGCGAACGGTCACCGGGTAGGGCAGCTTTTCCAGGGGAACGGTGAAGGGCTCGTTGACAATGGTATTCAGGGCCGCTTTTGTGCCCTTCTGGCCGAAGATGGTAAGGCCAGGAAAGCGGAATTTGCTGAGGACATGCAGCCCCTCGATGTGGTCCAGATGGAAGTGGCTCAAAAAGAGGTAGACGGGCAGGTCGTCCTTGATGTAGCGGTCCGCTTTGTAAAGGCCGTTTCCGGCGTCCAGGATGATGTGGTACTTCTCAGAGTTGATGAGGGTGCAGATGGTGTTGCCGGTGGGGCTGTCGTACCAGCCGTTGGTGCCGAGAAAGATGATTTGCATGCTAATTCTCCTCTGGGGCTGCTGCCAGGCTTGCGAGCTGCTGGCGGACTTTTTCGGCCAGGGGGCTTTCGATCTGCGAGAAGATCTGAAGGGCTTCGTTTGCGAGGGCTACGGCTTCCGTTTGCTGGCCGAGCTTGTGCAAGGCCTGGCTCTTGGTGAAGAGGGCCTCGCCTTCTCCCGCGGCGATATTCGATATTTTTGAAGATTTTCAGCGCTTGATCGCAATGATCGATCGCTTTGTCGAGCTGGCCAAGATCGGAGTAGGCTTTGCCTAAAGTGCAGAGAGCTTCGCCCTCAAATTTCCGATATTCGATCTTGCGAACAATGTCCAGCGACTTCATGCAGTATTCGATGGCTTTTTCTGTTTCGTTCAGGTCCAAGTGGGCTTTGCCCAAATTGCAGAGATTTTCTCCTTCGTTCTGTTTGTCTCCGATCTCGCGGGCGATAGCCAGAGCCTGCTCGTGGTACTCGATGGCCTTGCGAGTCTCGCCCAGCTCGGCGTAGGCCAGCCCCAGGTTGCCCAGGCCGGCTCCTTCGCCCCTTCGGTCGCCGATCTCGCGGGAGATGGCCAGAGCCTGCTCGTAGTACTCGATGGCCTTGCGAGTCTCGCCCAGCTCGGCGTAGGCATTGCCCAGGTTGCCCAGGCGGTCTCCTTCGCCCCTTCGGTCGCCGATCTCGCGGGAGATGGCCAGAGCCTGCTCGTAGTACTCGATGGCCTTGCGGGTCTCGCCCAGGTCGGCGTAGGCCAGCCCCAGGTTGCCCAGGCGGTTTCCTTCGCCCCTTCGGTCGCCGATCTCGCGGGAGATGGCCAGAGCCTGCTCGTGGTACTCGATGGCCTTGCGCGTCTCGCCCAGCTCGGCGTAGGCCAGCCCCAGGTTGCCCAGACGGTCTCCTTCGCCCCTTCGGTCGCCGATCTCGCGGGAGATGGCCAGAGCCTGCTCGTGGTACTCGATGGCCTTGCGCGTCTCGCCCAGGTCGGCGTAGGCATTGCCCAGGTTGCCCAGCCGGTCTCCTTCGCCCCTTCGGTCCCCGATCTCGCGGGAGATGGCCAGGGCCTGCTCGTAGTACTCGATGGCCTTGCGAGTCTCGCCCAGCTCGGCGTAGGCATTACCCAGGTTGCCCAGGTCGGCTCCTTCATTCCTTCGGTCACCAATCTTGCGGGAGATATTCAGGGCCCGCTCCAGGTATCCGATGGCCTTGCGAGTCTCGCCCAGCTCGATATAGGCCAGTCCCAGGTTGCCCAAATGAACTCCTTCAGCGCTTGATCCTCCATCATCTTTGCAGCCTTTAATCCGGTTTCAAGCCAGCCAATTTTATCCCGTGGATGCAGGCGCAAATCCAAAACGTTGCCTCCATCGACCGCGTAAGAGCTGGCCAATTGCAGGACAGATTTCGAATCACTCTTATTCAATTTGCTGGAGACTTGGAATTATGTTCTTTACCCAGGCTTGTCCAACTTTGATATTGGCCCATTCACGATCGAAAAGCTTCAGTCCTGCTAAGACATTCGTCCCACCTTTTTGATAGAGTTTTTCAGCTTGAGAAAGGACCTTTGAGTAATACATGGCATGTTTCTGCTGGGCATCGGCAAGTTCTTCTTGGTCGAGGCACGATTCTGCAAAAAGACGAGCCAAATCATGAAGCTTGTATCGGCCCTCTTCTGAATCAGGTGTTGCGGCAAAGTCCACCAGGCTCCATCGCACCAAATCGCTCAAAGCCTCTGCCGAAGCACCGGGAGCCATCTTCAGGACGGCAGTTGCAGCATTGCGATCAAAATCTTCAGGAAATACCGATAAACGCCGCCATTGTTTTTTTCTTCCAGGAGAGAGCAGATCGTAGCTGAGGCTAAAGGACCCTTTTACTAATTTAAGCAGTTCTACCTTATCCTTCAGACGTCTTTGATACTCTGGAACGCTTAAATCCCGTCTTTCAGCTAGAGCGCTGGCTGCATTTCGCAGCGCGAAAGGAAGGCGGCCACATAATTTCGCCAATTCATCGGCCCAATCGCCAATACGTGGAGCAATTTCAAGAAGAAGCTCGCACGCTTTATCTAGAAGGCAAAATGTCCAGATCTTTTTCCACCAAACCGGGCAAGGCAAATTTTATTCTCGATGTGATGAGAACGGCGCAGCCTGCGGGGGGCAGCAGAGGCTCCACCTGCTCGCCGCTGGCGGCATTGTCCAGCAGCAGGAGAGCACGCTTGGCTGCTAGGACGGAGAGATACAAACCACGAAGTTCATTTGGATTTTCCGGCAGGCGATCAACAGGGTTGTAGGCCCGGATGACCTGGGCCATGGCCTCTTCCGGCGTCAGGGGCGGCAACTCTGGATTATTGCTTGTTCCCCGCATATCTACGAAGATCTGGCCATCAGGAAATTGGCTCTTGATCCTGTCTGCCAGGACCAGGGCCAGGGCCGTCTTGCCGATGCCGCCCATGCCGCGTAGACCGGTGATGGTTGCTCCCTTTTCGAAGTTGGAGAGGATGTCCTTGATCTCTTCTTCGCGGCCTTTGAAGTCACGCGGGGGCTGTGGGATTTGATGAGGGAATGATTTGAGGTTTGTCGGAGTTCTTCCGAAATTGAAATCGGAAATTGCTCCAATAATTGGAGCAAATTCTCGCCTCCAGAATCGTATCTTCCAAACCATTTGTTTCTGGATCGCTCCATCGACGCAGAAAGACTGATGCCTTTGTCTGTATCAAAATCCAGATGAACAAAATTGTATGAATAGGCGTAATCGGAATTTCAGGCCATTCGTCGTCGTAGGAAGCACCTGCAGGAATAATGATACAATAGCCAAGATTGTCGCTAATTATTTCTACCCCGGCTTATGCTGATGGCCACGCAGGATGAAATCGCACTCTTGTTTTAGATGGACTTCATTTCTGTTAAATCAAATGGAGTTAGCCAATCAAGGGATGATGAAGTACGGCAATTTTGAAATCAGCATCTGAAATCTCTTAAGAGAAGCGTGAATCTGCGGTTCGCCCAATAACAAATCCTTTATCCCCGATCTTCGTCTTTATTGCGTCCACACATCCAAGCGGAGTTGAGCCCAAGAAGTGCTATCTTTTTATCACCGATTCGCATCAGGCGAACATTGGCATAGTCCGGTTGTTTCTGGCCGGTACAATCATCACGAAGGCGATGAAATGCCTGAAACGGTTCCAAGAGACGAGATCTTCTGCGATCATTCGTCAGCCAGATTCTCAACCTCTGCCTCTGAGGTTAAAGGCTTCAGCAGTTCGCGAGGAAGGAATTAAATTCATCTCTATCCAGGTCATGATTTCCCGGTACAATGAAAAGCTGGTCTTTGTCTCAATTGGCAGGCATCTAAGAGCGGCTCGAAATAATTCTTCTTTGCCTTCCTGTATTCTTCTGGTTTTCCGGAAATGGCTACATCACCGCTAAAGACAATGAAATCTATTTTCTGCAAGTCGAGGATTGATTTCTCTCTCTCGCTTTTATATCTTTAAGCAGGCCATCGCAACAACTTTGCGATTGAATTCCTTTCTCTCTGGTGCCAATCCGAAAGATGAAGCCAGTTCAATCCAGTCATTTCTCTTCTTCCCTCTCGGTATTCCATTTATCATGCCAGAGTAAATAATTTATAATATTACTCTAAGATTTTTGATGCATTTGGCTGCAAAGATGGTTACTCTGAATTTAAGACTTTCCGCAAAATATTCAAAACCTTAAGCTCGTTGTTCCGTCCGATCTGCTAGAACAATGTGGCCTTCGTTCATGGAATAGTCGTTAGCCCTGGCTATAACCAATGGTTTACGACGAACCACCGCAGACACAGAGCGCACGGAGGACTCAAGGCCCCATCTCTAGTTTCAACTCGCCGCAACCAAAAAAAAGAGATTTCAGGTCTTGTCCGCCCCTCCCTTCTCCTTCTGTGCCTTCACCAGCCCGCCGTAGGCCACTCCCGCCTCGGTGAGCACAATTTTCCCCTCCGAGAGCTCAATGAGCCCGGCATGCTCCAGGCGGTGCAGGTGGTAGTCGAGCATCTTCTCGCCGACGAGGGCAGCAATCTCAGTCACGCTCAGGACGCCCTGGTTCATGAGGATGATCATATTCCTGCGAATGGGGCTTTCCAGGGCGTGATGGACCGGCAGCCATCTCCTGCGGCGACTGTGGTTTGGCTTTCTTTCCCATCAACATTAGAATTCACCTGGGAGACAGTCTTGCTGTTGCCATTGTGCTCGTGGCAGGCAGCTCAAACCGTACTCTCTTCAGAGTAGGATCTCCATACATGCATAGCTGCATGGTCTCTCTCCTCTCGCCATCTCCCTTTCCTGAGAATGACCTCTCTCATCAATTCATTGAGCGCATCGCCCAGCCGGTAGCGGCCCGAGGGGCTGTCACCCTTCAGGTAAGGCTCGAATTTATCGGCGAAAAATGCAGGCGTTCCCCGATCCGTGGTCCGGGCCAGGAAGGCTGCCGCCCCGGCTCGGAGGAATTCCGTGGCAAAGGAGGGGCGATCACTGTAGAGCTGGCCGGTGTTGCAGGAGACCCATCCGGAGATGAGAGGATGATTGCTCTGCAAATCTACATCTGCCACATTTGCCAGATTGAATATGGGTAGATGCTCATTGGTGGAGAAGGAGACCGGGCTGCCATGCCCCATGATGAAGATATAGTCGCTGCGAGACATCAAACGAAACAGCTCAGCACTGCGGTCGCATTCATCGCACACACCATAAGGCGGAGTAGCGTAGCACTGCCCGCAGGTGGGTGCATCATCCCGGCAGGCATCGCCCAACCCCAGCGGCGGCGCATACCAGCACCTCGTAGAGAGAAGCATCTCGGGAATCATGCCAAAGCCTCCTGCCTCGTGAATGTCGCTGGCGCTCTCCAGGGCTGCGGCCACGGCGGAAGAGTCGCTATTGATGTCCGGCATGCGGCTCACGGCAAATCCGCCGTCCACGACGCCGCTCTCGTCAAAATCGATGTACCAGCCATCTGCCGGCAGATACCAGGGGCTGCCGGCTATGTTAACTATCTGGGGCATGGGCACAACCGCGGGCCCCCCCAGGAGGATGATGTAGCACGGCCCGGTCTCATCGGTGATGGCCTGCAGCACATCTCTGATCTCCACCCAGCTACGAGGATCGCTCAGCCGCACACCGTATGCGGCCCGGCAATCCGCCGAGTCGAGCACAATGTAGCGGGCAAAAAGCCCATCCTTGCGGCTGACCACCTCCGCATAACGAGAGACAGCCCGCTCAAGCTCCGCCGTCCGTGCTCAGGAGAGATGTGGTAACGAGCAAGACGGTTGTGGGCCGGGCTTTCATATTGATATCCACCGCTTTTGATCTCTCGTTAGTGATGGTGATCTCGCGAACAATGCCACCTGCGCCCCCTACTCTTTTGGTGTAAGGGGCCCGCACCTCGACTGGGGAAGAGCTGGATTGTATGATATAATCGCAGTGGGTGGCGATGTAGGTGTACCTGCCCTCAGGAAGCTCCCGGCGGTAGCGCCCACTTTCGGACGTAGTCGCTTCCCAGGTTTTGCTCTTATCTTCCTTGACAAAGGTGACGCTTGCCCCTTTGATGGGCGTGCCCGTCGCCTCATCCTGTACAGTTCCTTCGAAATAGCAGGGATAGGTAACGACTCTGTAGTCCGTCCGGCTGTCGGCTAGAGCTGTTGCCCGGTCCTTGATGTTTTCCACAGGCGCGGCAAGAACTCCTGTGGCGGATAAAATGAGGAGCAAGAATGATAATAGTAATATAGGGCGAATCTTTCCATTCTTCATATTTACCAACTCCAAATCTATTGATATTTAAATTAATGATTTAACTTTTTTTCGGACAGCCTGCCAGCCGCTCCATAAGACACCGCTTCATTTTCGGGATGACGAAACCTTTTTTAGTGCACAAATGACTATGTTCTTACTTTGGAGGCGTCAGACTTTACACTTGATTACATCCACCTGGAAGAGAGGGTAGGAGAAAGGGTAGAAGAGAAGGTAGAAGGGAAGGCAATAGAAAGAGCAGAGAAGGGATCTAATTTTGAGCAGCCGGGAGCCTTGGGGCGATGGGAATGATCCGCGCTCTGGCCGTGGACATAGACGGCACCCTGAGCGACCAAAATCGAGTGCTCTGTCCCGCCGCCCTGCAGGCGCTGCGAGGACTGAAGGTGCCTGTGGTGCTGAGCACCGGTAACTCCCATTGCTTCACCAGAGCGGTTAGTGTTCTCCTGGGCACGCCTCACATCTTCATAGCTGAGAACGGTGGCGTGCTATCCTACTCCGAGGATGAGATGCAGATCCTGGCGGACCTGAAAGTCTGTGAGGATGCCTTCCAAAAGCTTTCTGCAGAATTTCCCCTGCAAAGGTACAGCTCCTCTCGCTACAGATTTACCGATATTGCCCTGAAACGCAACTTCGATGCACCGGCAGCCGACCGCCGCGCCCAGGAGCTGGGCCTGCCCGTGCATATCATCGATACCACCTTTGCTGTGCATATCAAAGACAAGCGCGTCGATAAGGGCACGGGCCTCTCCCGCATTGCAAAGCGCATGCAAATAGAGCCGTCCGGGTTTGCCGCGATCGGCGACAGCAACAGCGACCTGCCCATGTACCGGCTGGCCGGCTTTCGAGCCTCGGTGGGCAACGCCAGCTCACAGCTACAGCAGATCTCCGACTACATAGCCAGGGCAAAATACGGAAACGGCTTTGCTGAAATCATAAATTACATGAATGAGCAAAAGATGTTTTAATCGCGAACTAATTTTTTAATTATTGCAGCCCAGTTGTTCTCGCAGATGATCCACCAGCCCAAGGTATCCTTGGCCAGAGTGCGCGCCGCCGGGCAGAAGGCATCGACGGCCAGGTTGTAGGGCATCTCTCGCAGTGGCGGATGAAGTGGGTATTTGGTGCAGGTAAGCGGCCTGATTTCGTAGATGGTGCAGCTCTTCTTATCATTATCATAAAACGGACAGGGCTGCCTCAGCACCCAGGCATGAAGTGTCTTTTCGTACCGGCAGAGGGTTTTTAGCTTTTTCTTTCCCACCCGCTTCGCAATTCTCTCAAAATCCTCTTTTTCCAGGTATAGGCCAGCTCCAGGTGTATAGCAGCATCTGCCGCACTGCTGGCATAAAAAACGCTCCCAAAAGAGCAACACACCTGCGTCGGAGCCCTCCTTATCGTCTCGGGCGGGCAGGGGCAGGGAGATGTCGAACGGAATTTTATCGCCCTGATCGATCTTGCCAGTCTGCTCCTCTCTTTTTAAGACGGACCAGTGGGGCCTCAGGCGCAAAAGCTCAATATGGCGGCCATCCCGCTTGTCTTCCACGCAGGAGGCAAAGCAGAGCTGGTGGCAGAGACGGCGCACCAGGGCGATCCTGTCACTGCTGCTACTCATATCATATTCACCTGCAAATCTTCTTCAATATCACTTTCGCCCCGCATGGCTCCACCTTATTATCCAATCCGGTAATTGACAGCTTCATAATAATTCCGCTTTAGGTGATATAGATGTCTAAGAACCCAGAATTTGCAAAATACGGCTCCGACATTGCCCGCCATCAGGATATCATTCGCTCTGCTAATGAGGATCTGATCAAGCTCTCTCAGAGGTTTGGGCGCATGATGCCCAAACTCTCCAAGCTGGACTCCTCAGTTATTCTCTCCTGGTTTGGCCTTTACAATAAGGTCAAGGACAAAGCCAAAAAGGCAGATGATGAACTGGCCGGCCTTGCCAATAACGAACAAGTTACCGCAAATCCCGTTCTGCAACTGCAGATAAACTACTACTATTCGCAAAGGCAGCGGCTTTACTTTAAGGTTGAGGTCATGGATGACATCATCAGCGGCATGATGGAGGACCTCTTGGAGAACGGCAGCTTCGAGGAGGCACAAAAGCAGGAGATGCGCATCGCTCTGGATGCAACCATGGAAAAGAGTATACATCAATCCATGGCAGCACCCGTCCCTGCCTGAGCACCAGCAAGGATCATATGCTAAGATCAAGATCCTACTATTATGTTTAACTTGTAGGATTGCGAAGGACGGAGCGGGAAGTCCCCCTCCTTCAGGGTGGGGATGAAAGCGGAGTCCTTTGCCCTAATTTCGATCTAACGATAACTATTTAAGGTAATAATGTGATACACATGTTTTAGTAAATCTGATGAAATACAAACTCGAAAGGTCTGCGCACTCCGTGTACTCACTTCACTACCACTTAGTGGTAGTCATCAAGTACCGGCGGAAAGCACTCTATGATGAAGCAATTCGCGAGAGGCTAAAGCAGATCATTTGGAGTTTGGCAGATGAACTTGGAATAGAAATATTAGCACAGGAACCGGCCGAAGATCATCTTCATATACTGTTCACAGCGACACCCACAACCAACCTATCCAACGTTGTGAATGTAATCAAGGGCGTCACTGCCAGAAGACTCCGACAAGAATTTCCACAAACCAAAGAGTTCCTTTGGGAAGACTCATTTTGGTCAAATTCCTACTTCATTGCCAGCACCGGACAGGTCTCTCTCGATGTTCTAATGCAATATGTAGAATCTCAGATGGAGAAAGCATGATTGTAAGCTACAAGTATCCTATCTTCCCTAACAAGATGAATCAATGGAAGTTAGCGGAGAATTTGGATGCTTGTAGGTGGCTCTATAATCGGCTTCTCCAAGACCTGAATGAAGCAAAAGAAAAAGGCATCAAGCTCAAGACATATGATACTCAGAATATGATCCCTTCTCTGAAGCTCGTAAATCCAATGCTGAATCAGGTCTATTCCAAAGTCCTCCAGATGGTGAATTACACTCTTTGGTCTAACATCAAAGGCCTCTCGGCATCAAAGAAGAATGGTCGGAAGATCGGTCATATTCGCTTCAAAGGGTATGGTTGGTACAATACCTTGAATTACAACCAATCCGGATTCAAGGTCGATCAGGATCATGGCTTATTGCATCTCTCCAAGATAGGAGATATTCGAATCAAGATCTATCGAAAGATCGAAGGTTGCATCAAAGCCGTCATCATCAAGAGAGAAAGCGAGAGATGGTTCGCCATAGTCCAGGCCGATCAGGAACCACTGCCATTACCAGAAACCGAGGAAGCAGTAGGTTTGGATGTCGGTTTGACTTCCTTCGTGGTTGACTCCGAGGGCAATGAGATAGAGAATCCGAGATGTGCCGAGCAATCTGAAGATAAGCTTGCCAGACTGCAAAGAAGACTAGCTAGAGCGGTGAGAGGATCGAATAATTATAAGTCCCTCAAGGATAAAATCGCTAAGCTGCATAAGAGAATCAACTGCCAACGAGATGATTTCCTGCATAAGCTCTCTCGGATGTATGTCAATAGCTTCGATATAATTTGCGTTGAGGATCTTGATGTCAAAGGTCTGAAAGAGAAAGGCCATAATAATGGTATGCATCGCAGCATCCATGATGCATCCTGGTCTAAGTTCATATTTATGCTTTCGTACAAGGCTCAAAGTGCTGGTCGAAAGCTGATAAAAGTAGATCCCAGGAACACCACACAGAGGTGTTCTGCTTGTGGAAGCATCGTAAAGAAAGATCTGTCGGTAAGAGTACATGAGTGCCCTTATTGCGGATTCTCGTGTGATCGAGACTACAATGCTTCCATGAACATACTCATTACAGGGATGGAACAGCCCGTAGCGCCCATAGAGTCAAAACCGCTACATCACATATCCGTGATGCAAGTTTTGGCAATGAAGTGGGAAGCTGCGCCCTTCAGGACGCGGTAGTTCACGGTAGGAGAATACAGCGAAGATGAGGCAAAGATGGACAATTGAGGAATTTGCGGATATGTGCGCTGTCGATGTCGGAGACCGGTCATTCTTAAGCATTGATGCCAGTATGGTTGCGGAAGAGATTGCTCGATCCCTGGAGAAAAAAGGGATATGAAAGATGAAAGGCAATACGATTAAGTGGAAAGCGTAAATCAAGTGCACCCGCAAATGTTCTTTTTTTCCGGAGTCCTGGCATCACCGACGTCATTGTAGCTCTGGTTTGAGATCATCTTGCAGTATCCCATCCACCAGTCCATTATCCGGGTCTGAGAGGGCATTCCCAGGAAGCAGCCTGTAAACCGGAAATATCCGGGCACTCCATCCAGATTTATGCCGTCGCCATTTCCAGTTGTATCCACGATGTGGTACTTCGTGTCGCCTGGGAGAAGCACCAGATTGAAGGCATGGCCGGGATGGGCGCCCACAAAAGGCAGATCAAAAGCTGAGCTGGATGTGCTGAAGGCCTCGCTCTTGTTGTATCCGGCTTTGCGAAGCATCGTGGTCAAGGCTGCAGAGTAATCACTGCATACTCCTGTTTTCAGGATATTTACTGTGGCATGGGTGGGAAACAGACCCAGCACGGCGCTGTTCTCGCTCATGTTCGTATCCGAATGCCAGGCAGAGACACCTAACTCTTCAGGACGGCAGGAGAGATTGGATACATTATCATTATAGCCATCCATAAAAGTGCAGGTTCCTGCCAGACTGGAGCCGCACATACGAGTGCACTCCGGGTAGCCGGAGCAGCAGGTCTTGAAGAGCGCATAGCCTCGCATGTAGCGGGCATCCGGCCCAAAGGAGTTGATGATGAAAATGCCGCGACACTTTTTCCGGTCGCCTCCCGATCGGTTGCAGGCATCGGAGCAGGCCGAGATTGCCAGAGGGGATCCGTCGCAGCAATCAACTGCCTCAGCTACAATCCAGTCCAGGCCGGGATGGCAGACCTCATTCTCCTGGCAACGCACCGGCGCGTCAGGCCAGATCTCCCGGCAGGGGGTGTCCGGTGGATAATATTTCGGCCTGGGATTAACCTGGCCGCAAACCCAGGGCTCGGCTATGCCTATTTCAATGAAAGCTATTTTCAAAGAGCCGCTGCTGTTTGTAACGGTCAGGGTGATATTATGCCATCCGCAACTGAGGTTCCTGGTTTCCAAGGACTGGACATTGCCGATGATGCCGTCCTGGCTTGAGCGCCACAGGAAGCTGCATTTCTCTTTTTCGCATGAAGCGGCAGAGAAGAGCACCGGCTCGCCTGAGGGATAGGTTCGCACGTCTCCCGGAGAGAGAATTGTTGCCCGGAGAATGTTATCCGGATCGCGACCATAGAACTCCGTCTGCTCAGCTCTGCCCTTTTCGCTCAGCCCGAAATTGGCCAAATTACCCGCCAGTTCGAAACCTGCCGGTCCGGGGCCTGCCGGTCCGGGAAGGTAAAGAAGCACGGATATGGTGAGGACGATCAATGCCGGACAGAGCAGGGCATAGAGAAGATGGCCCCACCTCCTGCTGTTACTACTGGAGAGCAGAGGCAGCCTTCCGAAATGCCCGGAAAGGGACAGGAACAGGGCGCAAAAGAGGAATAAAACTCCCGAGACGGACCAGGTCTTCCAGCCGTAAGGAAGCAGGGTTATGGACGCCTGGGCAAGGGGAAAGCCGAACAGTCCTGCGAAGAGAAATAGATTACGGGCAGCATCCCTGCGCCGGTGCAAAGCCGCCCAGGTTATTGCTGCAAATAATATAATAATAGCGCAGGCTGTCCACTCCCGATAGAAGGCCAGTGCGGCAAAGATACCGAGAGAAAACAGACCGCTCAGATGGATGAGCGCCCTCTCGGCTCTGCTGCTCGGCCAGGCCAAAGCCGCGCCAAAGATGCCCAGCAACCCCAAGAGAACGATGAGAAAGCCGCCCGCTGCCTGGGAGAAGAAATAATCAAATTCTCCGGGCTTTCCCAATGATGGCAACGCGAATACAAGAAATATGCATCCTATGGCGATGGCTGCAATTCCGGCGAGCAGTCCCACAAGCGCCGGTATCTTTCCCGTCATGTTATTCTTATCATCAGACAGCATCCGGCACTCCTGGCGCGTTAGTGGAAGTTAAAAATTTCGATACATATTTGATTGAGGCGGAAGATATGACTAATTGAGATTCGATGGATATGATTCAATGGATATATTCATGCAAGCGGCGATTCGTGAATCCTTCCGGGACGGCCATCTCCATCCGGAACGACATGAGACCGGGTGATGTCGGATACATCACCTATCTGCACGCCGTTCTTTATGCCCCCGAGCAGGGCTGGGACCATACCTTTGATTCTTACGTGGCCGTCCCGCTGGCCAATTTTGGGTTATCGCATTCTCATCGGGAGCGCATCTGGATAGCGGAAAATGAGGGCGGGATCGTAGGCTGTACGGCCATCGTGAAATTCTCGGAGAACGAGGCTCAATTGCGCTGGCTGCTCCTGCACCCCCAGGTGCGAGGCAGGAACTTGGGCAGAAAGCTGGTGGAAAAAGCTCTGCAATTCAGCCGAGATGCGGGATATTCTTCCGTGTTTCTCTGGACGGTGAGCACGCTGCCCATAGCAGCAAAGCTTTATCGATCGGTGGGTTTTCGGATGAAAGAGGAGCTGACCCATGAGCTGTGGGGCAGCCAGGTAACTGAGGTCAAGTACGAGCTGGAGCTGAAATAGAGCGGACATACCGCATGTTGCCCGGATAAGGCCTATCTCAGAGGTGTTTTAGACCGCATCTTCCCTGGATATGATAGGTACGCGCACTTCATTAATGATCCATTCGGCCATCATTCGAAAGCTTTAAATATCCCGCACAACACTAACTACAAGTTAGTATCATCATGTAGACAACGTTTCAATTAGCAATTTGCGAAGGGGTGTTGGCAGACCCATATAGGCAGAAGTTGCGCCAAATCAAAGAGAGGTTTGGCAGAGGCAAAAAATCAATCTCAGAAGAACAGGCGAAAAAATTACTTAAGCTTTGCATGTACATATGTCTTGGAGGATTTTAATGACAGAAGAAATAACGCTCAAAGTCATAGAAGCACGTCCCACTGATGTTGGACGGGGGATCGCTCGCATTGATCCGGCTGTATTTAGCGAGATGGGCTGGCAGGCTGGAGACGTGGTCAGTATTCAGGGAAAGAAGAAGACCGCTGCACTGCTCTGGCCCGGCTACCCTGAGGACATGGGAACCGGCATCGTGCGACTGGACGGCAACACCCGCCGAAACGCGGGAGCAAGCATAGATGATCGGGTGCCTGTGAAGATAGCCCAGGCGGCAGCTGCCGAAGCGGTTACCTTTGCACCCACCGTGCCCCTGCGCATTACCGGCGCTGAGTCCTATCTGCAAAGATACATGGAAGGGCGGGTCATCACCAGAGGAGACATCATCGAAATCCCTGTCATGGGCAGAAAGATAGAGCTCATGGCCACACGCGTCTCACCATCCCGAGAAGCGGCGGTTATTGGTGACAAGACCAAGATAGAGATGTCTGATAAGCCCGCCAAGGAAGAGAAAAAAGGGCCCCGCATCAGCTACGAGGACATCGGCGGCCTGTCTGCCGAGATCAAGAAGGTGCGGGAGATGATTGAACTGCCCATGAAGCACCCGGAGCTCTTTGAGCGCCTGGGCGTGGAAGCTCCCAAAGGGGTCTTGCTCTACGGCCCGCCAGGCACCGGCAAGACATTGCTGGCCAAGGCCCTGGCATCCGAGACCAATGCTCACTTCGAGACTCTGAGCGGCCCGGAGATCATGTCCAAGTACTACGGCGAGTCCGAGGAGAAGCTGCGCAGTCTCTTCAAGACGGCCGAGGAGCAGGCGCCTTCCATCATCCTCATCGATGAGATCGATTCCATTGCGCCCAAGAGAGAAGAGGTAACCGGCGAGGTGGAGCGGCGCGTAGTGGCTCAGATGCTGGCTCTCATGGACGGCATGGAGTCGCGCGGCAAAGTGGTGGTCATCGGTGCTACCAACCGGCCTGACTCTCTGGACCCGGCGCTGCGTCGGCCCGGTCGCTTTGACAGAGAGATTGAAATCGGCGTTCCCAACCGTCAATCCCGTCTGGAGGTCTTGCAGATCCACACCCGCAGCATGCCTCTATCCAAAGATGTGAACCAGGAGAAGCTGGCCGATGTGACGCACGGCTTCGTGGGCGCTGATCTGGCGGCACTGGCACGCGAGGCAGGCATGCGCGCCATCCGGCGGGTGTTGCCCGAGATCGACCTGGAGGTTGAATCCATACCAGTCGAGACCCTTAATAAAATCGAGGTCAACAACGACGATTTCCTGGAGGCGCTGCGTGAGATGGAGCCTTCTGCCATGCGTGAGGTCATGGTGGAGTCGCCTAATGTGCATTGGGATGATATCGGAGGTCTCGCCGATGTCAAGCAGCAGCTCGTCGAGTCGGTGGAGTGGCCTCTCACCTATGCCAAGCTCTTCACCCACATGGATGCAAAGGCTCCCAAAGGCATACTGCTCTACGGCCCGCCCGGCACCGGCAAGACCATGCTGGCCAAAGCAGTAGCCACAGAAAGCCAGGCCAACTTCATCAGCATAAAGGGCCCGGAGTTTCTAAGCAAGTGGGTGGGCGAGTCTGAGAAGGCCGTGCGTGAGACATTCCGCAAGGCCCGTCAGGCAGCGCCTTCCGTGATCTTCCTGGATGAGATCGACTCCATTGCCCCGGCCCGGGGCGGATCGACCAGCGACTCGCATGTCACGGAGCGCGTCATATCGCAGATCTTAACCGAGCTGGACGGCCTGGAAGCGCTCAACAGCGTCATGGTAATTGCCGCCACCAACCGGCCGGATATCATCGATTCGGCGCTCCTGCGACCGGGGCGCTTTGACCGGCTAATCGAGATCGGTCTGCCGGACGAGCAGGCCCGCCAGGAGATCCTGAAGATCCACACCGCCAAAAAGCCCCTGGCAGATGATGTCAAGATTGATGATCTGGCTAAGAGAACAGAGCAGTTCTCCGGTGCCGACCTGGGTGCATTGGTGGGCGAGGCGGTAATGCTCGCCATCCGGGAGTGCGTCCTGGGCGGAAAGGCCAAAGTTGATGCGCAGATTTGCGAGTACAAACTGGAAAACAAGCACTTTGAAGATGCTTTGAAGACCGTCAAGCCCACCGCCTCCGAAGAGGAAATCTACAAGAGGTTTGCCGGATCAAAGGCATAAGCCAGGGTCAAACAAGGACATGAAGCCGGAGATTCCCGGCTTCCTCGATTTCCTTGCCTGATCCTTATACTTATTTTCATTACATCAGAACCAAGGGATTTCGATCGGCCCGCCCCGTGGTGGGACAAACACCCTTGTCAGATCAATGCCCTGCATCTCCGGCAGCAAAAGAAACCAGCACAGCAGCCGATCGCCTGGAATGCTCATGATCTTTCCCAAAATACGGCACTCTCCTCTTATTCGCCTCTTGCAGCAGTCCCATAATCTTCACACAGTCGCAGGTGCCGATATCCACCAGATTGTCGCTTCGCAGCAGGCAGGGCTTGATCCTCCCGTCCGAGGTCACCCGCAGGCGCGTGCAGTTGGCGCAAAACTCGGTGTTGTCCATGGGCCGCACCACCTCCACCTCCGCACCATCCAGGAAGTACTTTTTGCGCCGGTGCATCTCCCGGACACGAACGCTGTCCGCCTGCGCAGCGAGCCCGCGCTCGATGGCGTCGATATCACCTGAAATCCCCAGGTGCCGCAGATCCAAGAGCTCGATAAGCTGCAGTATCAGGCCCTTCTTCCGGCAAAAATCGATCAAATCGGAAATCTCGGCCTCATTCTCCTTGAGGACCACTACATTCAGCTTGATGGGCGCGAGGCCAGCGGCCTTCGCCGCATTAATTCCCGCCAGGACCTTTTCCAGGTCGCCTTCCCTGCCGCCGGTGATGGCCCTGTAAACCTCGGGCCGCAGCGAGTCCAGGCTCACATTGACCCGGTCCAGCCCCGCTTTCGCCAGGGGCCCGGCCTGCTCGGCCAGAAAGATACCGTTCGTAGTTAGGGATATGTCCAGGTCCTGAGGCATTTGCGCTATCAATGCGGCCAGGTCGCGGCGAAGCAGTGGCTCTCCGCCCGTAAACTTCAGGGAGCGAACGCCCAAGGCAGCAGCCGCCCTGGCAACACTTACCACCATCTCATCCGAGATCTCACCATTGGGCTTTGCCTCGCCCTCATGGTGGCAGTAGACGCAATTAAGATTGCAGCGAGGGGTAAGAGCGATCCGAAGACCCGTGACAACGCGGCCAAAGGAGTCCACCATCATGCCTGGCATTCAAAGACTGCTAGTGTCGCTGCTAGTATTAATCAGTACTCAATCTCGCCCAGGCTGCGCTTGAGATAGGAGAGCAGGGTCATGCCCACGATCATGCAGATGGCAAGGCCGGAGAGCAGCTCCTCCCAGGATTGCCGGTGCGCCGTTAGGCCATAGATTATGCCGCCGGAAAGCAAGGTGAGCATCAGGGTTACTATGAGCGATACCAGCATGGACCACATGATGGAACCCACCTCGTAGCGCTCGAAAAATGAAGCGGAAAGGACGAACGATATTGCTGCCAATGTGAGAATTATGGATAAAGGCAAGGACGAACCATAGCGGAAGAGCTGAATGAGCCCCAGGGCAAGAGCAATCATCACCAGTGATAGCAGGCCGGAAGCGAGGAACGCCTTTAGAATGTAGTTGTCAAACCTTAGCTCCACAAGAGTCCACCAATGACTTTATAGGATTATATTGAATATAAAGATTGTGTATAGTTATTATCTCTGTGTATCTGCGCCTCTATGGTTCGATGAAGTTGCTAGAATTAAACCTGCTGCGGCGGGATTCTGACCACTGAGACAATGCTAATCATTCCCGCTCACCGCTGACCAGCTTCCGGTCAGGCGTCCCTCCAGAGCCATCTTGCCCAGGCATGCCTCCACATCCGGCGCCAGAGGCGCGGGCCGCGCTTTGGCCAGGGGGGTTCCCGGCAGAGGCATGAAGCGGTGCGCCCGCACCTTGCCACCCCTGGCCGCAATCCACCGGACCAGGTCAAGGGTCAGGCGCTGATCCTCTTCCTGCTCCATGGGCAGGCCAAAGATCAGGTCCACCTGCGGCACAAGTCCATAATCCAGGGCCAGCTCGCAGGCCTCCAGGATCTCAGCGGGCCCGTGGCCCCGGCCAATGCTGCGTAAAACTGCCGGGCTGCCGGACTGGCCGCCCAGGCTCAGACTCTTATTGGCGCAGTATTTGACGATTAGTTCCAGAGCAGCCGCCGAGACGAACTCCGGCCGAACCTCGGAGGGAAATGTGCCGAAGTAGATGGGCTTTTTTTGCCCGGCCAGAACTTTGAGCAGGGCCTCGACCTTCTCCAGGCGGGGAGCGCGCCCGTCTGAGCCGTAGGCCAGAGAGTTTGGCGAGGTGAAACGGATATCCCTGTGGCGCAGAGCGTATTTGGCGATGACCGGAATCGACCGGTGGCGCATGCAGGTGCCGAAGAGGCGCGGCGTCTGGCAGTAAGTGCAGCCCCAGGGACAGCCGCGAGAAATCTCCAGAGGCGCCAGTATCTTGCTAAAGGGCGGATAGGCGTCCAAATCAACCGGGGACCTCTTCTCCGTAATTATTACCCGCCCCTGGCTCTTGTAGGCGATGCCCCTCACCCCGGCCGGGTCGCGTCCCTCTTTTATGGCCTGCAGCAATTCAGGCAGCGTCTCCTCTCCCTCGCCGATCACCACGTAGTCGAAGTGCTCCAGCACCTCCTCGGGCAGAGCTGAAGGGTGAGGGCCGCCAGCGATGTAGACTGCGTCCACAGCAGCGCAGCGAACTTCGCTGTAGACCTCCTCCGCCTGGGCGCTGGCAAAGCTGTAGAGCATGATGCCGTCCTTCGGCTCTTGGGCGATGCCTGCCTCTACCAGCGGCATCAGGGCGGCAATGCTGTAAGAGTTCTTGCTGCTGTAGCGAAACCATTGTTTGAGCTGTTTCAAATATGCATCATCCCGTAAACACAAAGCCGTTTATGAGAATGGGGAGGCGGGAAGAAAAGGATTTGGATCTATATCCTCATCCTACAACCGCGATCATACAATCCAAAATATAACTGCACAACAAAAAAAAAACATTAGAAAAGGGATTAGAGCTTATCCCTGTTCCTTGGTTCTGCTTTCAAACTCCTGCTGCACATCGCATCCCAGCCGCCCTATGGCATCAGAGCGGCATTGCCGGCAATGCTTCATCTGCTTGATGATCTTGCCCAAATCCTCCTGGATCTTTCTCTTCTCCTCGGGCGAGGGGGGCTTGATATGGGCAAACTTGTACTGGGGAATAAGGGGCATGACATTATGGATATAGACACCCATGGCCTTGATCTTGCGGGCGATGTCAAAGACATGCTTGTCGTTGATGCCTGGAATCAGGACGGTATTTACCTTTATGATCTTCTTCAGTTTCAGGGCCTCTTCTATGCCTTTGAGCTGGTGGTCGCGAAGAATGGTTGCCGCCTCCAGACCCTCGTATCTCTTGCCCTGATAGGTCACATAATCGTAGATCTGCTGGCCAATCTCCGGGTCTATGGCATTCAATGTGACCGTAATGTTGGAAACCCCCAACCGGTCCAATTCCTCGATCTTGTCAGGCAAAAGCAGGCCGTTGGTGCTGAGGCAGAGGATGAGGCCCGGATACTTTTCGCCCACCAGGCGCATCGTCTCAAATGTCTCCTCGTTGGCCAGAGGCTCGCCAGGACCGGCAACGGCTACCACTTTGATGTAGTGATACTTCTCCAGGACCTCGTCTACGCGCTCTAATGCTTCCTTTGGTTTCAGAACTTGAGACGTCACCCCTGGCCGGGACTCATTAACGCAGTCGAAGTCCCGCACACAATACTTGCACTGGATGTTGCACTTGGGGGCCACAGCCAGGTGCATTCTGCCATAGGCATGACAGGCCTTTTCACTGAAGCACGGATGCTCCTGGATCCGTCTGAGCTGATCCGGGTCGTACGGGATTTCCTTTCCACCGACATTGGCAACGGGAAATGTCTCTTCGCTCATTATTGAAAGCTCCAATTAATTATGGCTGAACATGGCTAAAAGACTTTTCGTGCCGGAGAATTCTTTAAGGATGCAGGATATATTGCGATCTATGCCTGAGAAGGACAAGCTTGTCATTTGGCCCATCTACTTCGACATAGCTCGCACCAGGTCTGAAGGCAGAATGGTTTCCCACCAGGATGCTGTCAATGACCCCAACCTGGATATGTTGATCACAGCCTCGCTGAAATCCGGCCTCAAGCCGGAGATTGAACGCGATAAGAAACACCCCAAGACCTGGCACCTGGATGAGGCTTCCGGGAGAATATTGGTTGCCAAGAAAGGCCCCAAATCCGCCGTCCTGAAAAGGATCGCCGGCTCCATGAAATCAAAATACAAGAAGAAGAGCCACTGATATGATCGACCTGCATACACATACCACTTTTAGCGATGGCGAGCTTATCCCCTCCGAGCTGGTGCGCCGGGCTGAGGTATTGGGATACACGACCATAGGCATAACCGATCATGCGGACTATACCAATATCGAGCACATCCTATCCTGCGTTTCAAAAGTCAAATACCTGGAAGACGTATTGGATATCAGAGTCCTGGTGGGAGTGGAGCTGACTCATGTTCCACCAGCCAAGATCGGGCCGCTGGCCGTCTTCGCCCGCAAGCTGGGAGCAGAGATCGTGGTTGTACACGGCGAAACACCAGTGGAGCCCGTCCGGCCCGGCACAAACCGGGCGGCTATAGAAGCAAGAGTGGACATACTGGCTCACCCCGGATTTATTACCCAGGAGGAAGCAGAGCTGGCCCGCGAGAACAATGTCTGCCTGGAGATCACATCACGCTACGGCCACAATATCACCAACGGCCATGTTGTTCGCATGGCCAAGCTGGCCGGGGCCAGAATGGTGGTAGATACCGACAGCCACGCGCCCCGAGACCTTATAAACAGCAAGCGTGCCATAGAGATCGCTATGGGCGCGGGCTTATCACAGGAAGAGGCTACCGCGATAGTAGAGGAGCATGCTATTATCAAAAAGGGGTTGAATCGATAGACATCGTGGCAATTGATATCTCAGGCCGGCATGAGGTAGAGGGCAGGTACAAAATGGTATGTGCCGTCGTCTCCGCCCGCATATCGCCCAATTTTATTGAAAAAATTTACTCTGTGAGGCTGATACCCCGTGTGACCAGGGGGCTGGACCTCAATATTGTGGCCGACCTGATAAGCAAGGCGTGCACGTGCCTTCCCGGAACAATCATCGCAGAATCCGGAGACCTCTACAACCTGGAGATCTGGAAGGTGAAAAGCATCCTGGGCAGGAACTTCAAGTATCCAGAGACCATCGCAGAGCGAACTGCGGTGGAGATGGCCCATCATGTCTCAGTAGCGGGACGAAGGCTTATCATTAATGCACGGGAAGAATATGCAGATGAATGAAGAAAAGACCGCCGTCCTGCTAATGCGAGAGAACCCGATCAAGTCACCAGACCCCTACAAGATGAAAGAGCTGCGGGGCCTGGCTGATGCTGCTGGATATCGGGTTTTAGCTGAGGTTTTCCAGCGCAGGAGCCGGGACTTTCGCTTCCAGATAGGAAAGGCAAAGATCGAACAGGCCCTGAGCTACCATCCGGAAAAACTGATCTTTTACAATGCACTCAGCCCCAACCAGGTCTTCAATATCACAAGCGAGTTTTCCGCCCAGGTGCTGGATAGGTTCAACCTCATTTTAGAGATCTTTTCCACCCGAGCCTCAACCCGCGAGGCAAAACTGCAGGTGGAGCTGGCCAAGCTCAGCTATGACGCGCCCCAGGTAAAAAATGCTCTCGCTCTGAAAAAGCGGGGCGAGCAGCCGGGATTTCGTGGCGCCGGCGCTTATGAGCAGTCCATGTACCACGACATTCGAGGAAGAATGTCCAAGATCCGGGCCGAGCTGGCGGATGTGGAGAACATGGGCGAGGACAGACGGCTGAGGCGCAGGGAGCAGGGCTTCGATCTGGTGGCTCTGGCCGGCTACACCAACGCCGGCAAATCTACATTGCTTAATGCCCTCACAGGTTCCAAGGTCGAGGCTAAAGACCAGCCATTTACCACTCTATCACCCACTACCAGAGCGCTGGAGGTTATGGGCAGAAAGGTCCTTCTTACAGATACGGTGGGCTTCATCGATGATCTGCCCCACTTCCTCATCAAGGCTTTTCGTTCCACTCTTTCCGAGATCTCCGAGGCAGATCTGGTGCTCCTCGTGGCGGACGCCAGTGATCCGCCGGAATTGTTGCGGCGCAAACTGGCGGCCTCTCATAAAGCACTTTGGGACTGCGAGGTCTGTGTACCCATTGTGACCATCCTCAACAAGGTGGACCGGCTGGAAGAAGGCAAAGCGGAAGAGTTGATTGAGATGATCCGAGATTTGACCCCCTATCCGGTCTTGGCTTCGGCCGTTACCGGCCAGGGTCTAGGGGTGCTGGAAGAGTGCATCTCTCAGCGTTTGCAGCCTTTGCAGGAGTATAAGCTCAGTCTGCCTAACACATCAGAGGGCCTACGTGAGCTTTCCCGGCTCTACGAGACCTGCGAGCTTATGTCCGTAAGCTATGGGGAGGAGCTGATTGTCCGGCTGCGTGGAAAAGAGGAAACGCTGTCCAGGTCCGGGCTGTCGGGAGCGCGCCGGCTGTGAGCGGCTATGCCTGAAATATTACGGGCGCATTTCCAGCTCAAAGAGACCATTGTCACCATTTTTGCCAGAGAGGAGAGGCACATAGAAGTGGCCCGAAAATCCATAAGAGAGCAGCGTGCCTATCTTGAGGATTTCATAGGAAAAGATCCCTTCTTTCAGATAACCTTAGAGCCTTACGACCCTCTGCCGCAGGGCGCCCCGCATATCGTCAAGCAGATGATAGAGAAGAGCGCCGTCTTTGGCATAGGCCCTATGGCGGCGGTGGCTGGCGCCATTGCCGGATTTGCCGTGCAGGCCATGATGGATGAAGGAGCAGCTTACGCCGTGGTTGATAATGGCGGAGATATCTGCATCTTAAATGATCAGCCCATAGTAGTAGGAATATATGCAGGAATCTCACCCATCCGGGACCTGGCTTTCCAGCTAACGGAGAGGCGCAGGCCCCTGGGCATCTGCACCAGCTCGGGCAACGTGGGTCCGTCCATCTCCTTTGGCTATGCAGATGCCGCCGTTGTGATATCAGAGGATGTGGCTCTGGCTGATGCGGCGGCCACGGCTCTGGGAAATGCCGTAACGGCTGATGGGCCGCTGCAGGAGTGTTTCCAGGCGATCGACCGGCCGGGGATCGATGGCGCGCTGGTGATTCGAGGCGAGAAGATGGCATTGTGGAAGGATCTGCCACCCCTGCGCCGCGCCCATGTGGGTGCGCAGAGGATTACCAGGGAATAGAGAATAGTTATAATAATGCGCTGTGCATTCGAGATTGACTGTTAGAAGCTAGCAAGAAGGGCAAAAAAATGATGAGACAAAAGTTGAAACAAAAGAGGCCTTTTCACGTCATGATCATCCCCACCCTGGGCTGTCCCTCAAAATGCGCCTACTGCTGGAGTTCAGATGTGGGTTCACCCATCATGAGCATAGAGATTGTTAAAGATATCGTGGCCTGGCTCAAGGACTTCAGGAGCGATCCCGTCACATTCACCTTTCATGGGGGGGAACCCCTCTTGGCAGGAGCCGATTTCTACAGGCAGGCTCTTCCTCTGCTCACCGACAAGCTAACGCATTTAGAGCCCAACTTCGCTTTGCAGACCAACCTCTGGAAGCTGACACCCGAGCTGGCCGATGTTCTGGCAGAGTACAATATCCCCATCGGCTCCAGCCTGGACGGGCCCCAGGAGCTCAACGACCTGCAAAGATCGGAGGGCTACTACGAGAGGACCATGAGAGGGTATGAACTGGCAAAAGAGCATGGTCTTTCGGTCCAGTTTATCTGCACTTTTACCTCTTATTCAGTGCAGTTCAAAGAAGATATATTCAATTTCTTCCTGGAAAACGGTCTAACACTCAAACTGCATCCGGCACTCCCGTCTCTGAGAAGTGGCGAGCCCGACAAATGGGCGCTATCCCCGGAAAAGTACGGAGAGCTGCTGGTTTACCTGCTGGACAAGTACCTGGAAAATATGAGCCAAATAGAGGTTCGCAATATCAACGACTACTGCCGATGCGTCTTCACCGGACGGGGCACTGTTTGTACATTTGTCGACTGCATGGAGAATACCTTTGCCGTGGGCCCGGACGGCAGCATCTATCCTTGCTATCGCTTCGTGGGAATGCCAGAATATGTCATGGGCAACGTCCGGGATCGTCCCAGCCAAAATGAGCTGGCACAGTCGCCTGCGGGAGTTCGCATGCGCGCCTACAAAGAGTATGTGGACAGGGAATGCAAGGGCTGCAAGCACCTTCGCTACTGCCGGGGAGGCTGTCCCTATAACGCCATAGCGCCCACGAACGGCGAGATTAAAGGCGTCGACCCCCATTGCATTGCCTATCAGATGATCTTCGATGAGATTGCTGAGCGCTTCAACCAGGAGATGATGGGGTCCCTGGGCCTGGGAATGATTGGTCCAGGACCACAGACGGGCAATAATTCCCGGCCAGGAATTATGTCTCTAATGCAAAAGATGATAGAAAAATAGAATACCCATTTTATATTTTTTGATTATTAAAAATTGGGACGGCTTTAGGGATTTGATAAGAGACAGTAAAAAAATAACATTCGTGGCGTCCCTTGGTTTTTGCACGCCCTTCACACTCATGTGAAACTGACTCGTATCACCTTTTTACGGCGTTACCCAAAGACCATTCTGGTATACTCTCATAGATGAGCTTGCTCTTACATAATTCAGAGTTTCTGTCCAGTTCTTTTGGAAAGACCCCTTCTGCATCCCGGCTAATGAGCTCAATCTGAAGTCTGAATAATAGGGTAATGGGTTATAAGGAAATACTCCAAAAGGTCCTGGATAATAAAATTTATTGCCTTCCATCCAGTTTGTCGGATACTTTAGGCCCATGTTGGGGCTAATCCAATCTCCGCCAGACCCCATTGAACTGCCACCAGACGTTTGACCCATGTTGGGGCTAATCCAATCTCCGCCAGATCCCATTGAGCTGCCACGAGAACCCAAACCTAGGGGGTCTTGTGCGAATCCCGGAACTGCAAGGCAGACGAGCACCGTCATACACAGCAAAATTTTGCTATTTTTCATCTTTAGCACCTACGATATTGAATGCACTATTGGTGGACTTGACGTTGTTTGAGCCGGAGATAGCACATCCACAATGACCACATTGCTGGGTTGGCTGTTTACCACAAAGTAGAGCATATGCCTTCCTATCTCGTCTGCTTTGAAGTTCATGGTGTTATAACCCTCGTTGAACTGATAGACCATGCGCTTCGAACTGGTTGTATCGGTCTGGACCGTCTCATAGAAGCCTGCCGGCCCTTCAACTGGTGCATACGAGATTAGCTGCAGCCAGGTTCCAACGGGAGTCACCACATACTGTGTCCAGTTTGTTGCACCCTGAATCCAGAGATCATTGGTCTTGTTCGGCACTACGGATTCATACTGGGTGAATGGCAACCCTACACCGGCACCGTAGAAAACACTGGAAGGTACTTTTTGCGTTATATCGAACTTGGTAGGATTGCTTATTATCCCACCCACAACAGGCGTACCGGTGGTCGCATAGTACTCGGTGAAGGGAGAGAACGTGGTGTCGGGAACCGCGTGCTTATAAAAGGTAAGATCTGCGCTGTACCAGGGTAAGTTAGAGACTGGTGCATCGAGCCAGCGCAACATGCCAGCTATCCCTGGGTCGGACATTGAACGGTCATGACTTCTAACGTATCCGCCTTGCAGATAGTCAGCTCCACATGCGACACCAATTAGCAAGCATGCGGAGAGCGCTGCCATACACAACATAATTTTGCCATTTTTCATTTTTAACACCTACTATTTCCTAAACCAGCTTTTTAATATGGAGATGTTAGGATGCCAACGAATAAAAAGCCTTTGGTACTAAAATATTAAAGTAACATGTGTTATGTGCATATAATAAATTAATTAACCACATGAAATCAAAAATGAGCTTTTGATCCCATACAACTAATGCTTATGCTCTTTGCAGGCAATAGTTTCGTGTCGGCACGGGCCAGCATTTTCGCCCGTCAGTCATTGACGGCATCCTTTGCCGTGCCGACAGATCCCACGAATTCTTCAGCCCTTCCTCCTAAATCCCGTCCAGATCATGACGAGCACGGCAAGCACCAGTCCAATTCCGAGCAATGGAGCCGCAGAGGAACTGGGCTGGGAAGGCTTGGTGTTCACCGTCTCCATCACAAATCCTTTTACATCGCCCTCAGTTGAATCAGACGGCTCGGGCTTCTGGGCGGTATTCGTTCCGAAGCCGTAGGGAACGGTCTGGTTGTAGCCTGCTGCTTTTTCGCCTGTTGTGGAATGTTTGCTGGGCGACGATTTGCTGGACTTGCTGCTGGAAGAGACGCTGCCGGAGCTTTGGGAGGTATCGGGCTTTGGAGAAGGAAGAACTCCTTGCATGTACTCCTGCAAAGCCAGGTTGCCGCAGGTATGATGGCAACAGGTGACCCCATAATCCTGCACAGACTGCTCGTAGCGCTCTACAAGCTCGCGTTTCATTTCCTCGGTGGGATGCCAGCGATCCTTTCTGGCTGTTTCCAGCAAGCGTCCGGTCAGAGCCTGGGAAGCCCAGGGGTTGCTCTCATCGAAGAACTCCTTCAAGCCCATCTTGTATTTGTCATCGACATAAATCTCGTGCACCTCAGACCAGGTGTTCTCGCTGACCAGATCAGGGACCGTAGTCTCCCATCCCCACAGATATTCGGTGAACTTGTCCATCTCCCTGGCCCCGGAATAGCCCTGCTCCATCATCCCTTCGATCCACTGAGGATTGTAGTAACGGGCCCGCAGCTCCTTAGAGAAAAAGTCATGCAGGGAAGAGACTTTGCTTCTCTTCGGATCTTTGCCGTCGGTTACATACATTTCAGGGGTCTTTCCAGTTATCGTTCTCACCGCCATGCCGATGCCACCCAGATACTGGAAGACATCATCATTGTCGATAAATCCGTAGAGATTGGAGTTGGTGTGATGGACTGCCGCCTGCACCCCGGCCAGGTTGGTCCGGAAGAGTTCCTTTTGCAGCCCGGACAGATCCTTTCCCGAGGCCAATTTGCTGCTCCAGATACCATCACCGTAGATGTACGACATCCTCTCAACGAAGAGACTGCCAAGCTTTGTGTCGTTCTCCCAGGTATTGCTGGCAGATATGGGGCTGTCGAGGTTGGGACCATAAGTTCCTGCTTCTTCCAGGAATATCCGGGAGGCGGAGAGGATAGTAGCGTCCTCTTCGCTATAGTTTCCACTGGCCATCAGTTCCTTGAAGATCTCCTCTGAATTCTCTCGCACATAGTTGGCATACTCTGTGCTCGTGTCGTTGGAGGCCAACCGTATGGCTCGATCGATGAGCTGCAGCTTATCCGGGAAGAGATCTCTATGCAGCCCCGAGGGTACGACGACAACATCAACCCTCGGCCTGCCTAGCTCGGCCAGGGGAATGAGCTGCACATCAGAGACACCGCCATAAGCATCGTAGACCGGCTTTGCCCCTATCAGGCTCAGGATCTCAGACTCCACCACCCCGTGGTCGGTCATGGCCCAGGCCCAGAGGACCATGGCCATCTTGCGAGGATAGGTGCCGTTATGATCCTGCCGGTAGCTCCTAATGAGCTTTTCCGCCAGCTCGGATCCCACAGCCCAGGCGGCGCTGGTGGGAATTCGCCGCGGGTCCATGGAACAAAAGTTCCTGCCCGTGGGAAGAACCTGGGGGTTCCTGATGGGATCGTCGGCAGGAGACGGCTGCGTGTAATTGGAATCCAGAGCGTTGATGAGACTGGGCACCTCCACAGAGCAGGCGGCAATGCTCTGTGCATACTGCAAGGATAGGTTGAGCTGATCGGTTAGGTTTTGGGATATATTTCCAAAAATTTCTTTCTGAGCGGCCCCGGGCGATGTCCCGTTGATTATCACATCCATAATCAGCTTGGTTGTGCAGTTTTCCAGTTCTTGCTCCTTGTCAAGCCGGGCGGGATTGGGATAGTCCAGATAGGAGATCATGGGAGCGATCTCTCTCTTGAACTCATCACCCAGCATCGACCTTACCAGGCCGGCCAGTGGCACTCCTTCAGGAGGCTTGCCGAAGACGTGCAGGCCATAGGGCATGAACTGGTTTTTCAGATCGTAAAGGTACTGCTCCAGCTTGTCTGCGAACTGATCGAAAGCGGTTTCGTTAGCCGAGATGTTGGCGGCATCCACCTGCAGGTCCTCATCCAGGTGCATCTCCCTGCTGATGTTGATGATCTGCTTCATGTAGCCCTCCTTGACGCTGGCGTTCTCCACGCTCTTATACTGAAAGACCATCTCCGCCAGGTTGGTCAGATTGCCGTAGAGCCCCGAGGCAACAATTGGCGGCGTTAAATGGGTAATCATCACCGCGTCGCCACGGCGCTTGGCCTGGGTTCCTTCCGCAATGTTGTCTACGATGTAGGGATCGACCACGGGCAGGTCCTGGATGAGCAGAGCCGGCCAGGAGTCATCTATGGAAATTCCACATTCCTTTCCCGGCAGCCACTCCTGGGTGCCATGCTTTCCCAGGTGAACTACTGCATCGGCGCCAAATCCCTTCTTGAGCCAGAGATAGAAGGCAATGTACTGGTGATGAGGAGGCACGGACTTGCTATGATAAAGAACGGTGTTGTTCTCCAGCCATCCTCTGCTCGGCTGAGGCAGGAGGAGTACATTTCCAAAAGAGAGCTTTGGAATCACTATGTATTTTCCGCTCTCATTCTGATAGACCATGATCTCTCCAGGCGGCGGGCCCCACACCTGTGTCACCTCTTTTTGTTTATCCTCAGGCAGGGATGAAAACCACTGCGTATAGATTTCCGCCGGTAAGAGGGTGGCATTGCCCGCCTTGACCATGGCATCCAACTCGCCAGGAGCCCAGGAGCCCACATTGGTTCCCTGATGAGCCAGAAGATCGACCAGAGCTTTTTCATCCGGGACCGTCCCATTTACCCTGTATCCGGCCTGAATCATTCCGTCCAGAATGCTCTGCAAACTGCGGGGCACATTGATGTAGCAGCCCTCAATATTGTCCTTGCCCCCACCATGGTTATAGTAGATTATGGCCACCTTCTTCTCTCGAGGAGGAACATTGCCAAGCTTGGCCCAGGCTATTGCTCGATCCGCCAGCCAGTCCATCTGGCTCTCAATGGGCTGGTAACCGGAGTCATTTCTTCCCGACATGACGATCGGCTCTATTACCCCATCCATCTCAGGCAGAGCTATCTGAAAGTACAACTCCATGGGGCTTATGCCCGTGCTGTTTCTCCACTCCTCGGGAGTCTGATAGTAGAGCCTCATGCCTCTAAGCACCGGTACATTCAGCTCCAGCAGGTCGGCTATACCCTGATCAGGATCGCCATAGTTGAGCCGGAAGGACTTGGTGAGAATCACGGCATCAACGATTGAGGTATTGTTTTTCATGAAAAAACTGTGCAAAGAGTTGGAGCCTGAGAAGCCCAGGTCGATCACATTTGCTCCTTTCTTCTCCAAAGCAGAAATTAGAGCGGATCTGTCCTCATGGCCCAGATCCTGATAATAGCTGATAATGCCAATGGTTGGCGCAGTGCTATTGAAACGCTGTCCGGTTTTATTCCCATACCAGTCCAGGTAAGAGGTGATATTTAGAAAGAGATCCGGTGAATCGGGATGGTAGACATATTCCTGGGGTGTGGGCAGTGGGTCCTCTACCTTGAGGTTTTGGCCGCAGAAATTGGCGGCCAGATAAGAGAAGAGACGCCGCATGTTCTCGACTCTACCATAATCCCAGTACTCCTGGATAAAAGGATGATCGGTGAGGTTTACATTTCCCAGGTGCTCATAGCCGGCGGAGTTGAGTACAATTATGGGCACCCCTTTTTGCTTTGCTTCTTGCAGATGGGGCGCCAGCTGGGAGGCGGCTTCGGCTCCTACCATCTCGATGAATATGAGTTCGTATGAAGATAAGTTGGAAGCATTCTGAAGTGAGATTAGAGTTACATTAAGAACAGAGTCCAATGAGGCTTGCTTAATTTGGGGGTGGCTACCTACAGTTAAAAAAAGGGCCTCGGGCCTCCTGAGGAGGACCCTGGCCGTGATCTCCAGACGAGGCGAATCCTCTGGCTTTGCCCGTCGATCTCCAAAATAAAATACTACTTTGTCTTCATCTCTCAGATCGGCAATGTCCGGCCAAAATGCGGGCATGGCCTCCTTTGGATAGTTAATCCAGAACCGCCAGGATTTGTCCCCCCCGGCCCGAAAGCCGCCGAGATCCTCTATTTGCAGACCATAAAGATCATAGAGAGAGTCGTTCAGGCTCAGGTTCAGGCCGCTTTGCTCACAGGCCAGGAAAAGCGCACCCATGGCAGTGCTCTGGTTGACCCGGTAGCTTTTGCCGCTGTCGGCCGTGAGGTTCAGGCTTTCGTCGCCCAGCATAACCTCTCCTTTCCAGATCAGACCTTTGGGCTGGGAACTGAAGGCATAAAGCCTGCCGTCATCAACTCCCATGAAGAGCATGCCGTCTGAGCTTGAGGCTGAGGACATGATGTAAGCGTCGATTGGATAGGACCACACCACGGATCCGTTCCGGGCATCCAGAGCATAAAAGGCTCCTTTATCAGAGCAGGTCCCGAAATACACTTTGCCGTCTAAAACCAAAGGAGAGGACTTGACCGGACCGTTTACCTCCGTTTTCCAGATCATTGAGCCGTCTCGAGCATCAAAGCAGCTCAGATGGCCCTTTGGCTTATCATCCGATCCTACATAAACCCGGCCAAAACTGACCGCTGGAGAGGAGATGCTGCCGTTAATCTCAGCCGTCCACAGCTCTGTTCCCGATGCAGCGTCCAGGGCCAGAATCGACTCCTTGGTGGCCAGGAAGACCTCCGTTTCCCACAGAGTGGGTGTGGCGGTGATCTGAGATGCTACTTTTGCCATCCATTGCACCTCTTTGGAAACGGAATCGACGCAGTACAGAGCAGGGTCGCCACCCGGGAAGTAGATCTTCTGGCCTGAGGCGGCAGCCGAGACGTAGCTATTTACCTGGCCGGTGGACATGTTCCACAGCTCCTCGCCCTCCAGGCTCAGGGCATGCAGGGCCCCATCCGAGTAGCTTATGACATAGACCACTGAGTCCTGGATGAGTGGCGAGGAGGACACACCCCACCATTTGGGATCGTTTTCTATCGTCTTGTTCCAGACCGTCTCTCCCGTCCCGACATCTACGCAGTAAATATCGCCCGTTAGTGATCCCACAAATATCCTGTCACCTTGCAGAGCAGGAGATGACGCACCACCCTTGCCGCCTAGAGGATTGATCCACAGCCTTTTTCCGTCGGCCCGGTCCAGGCAGGCCAGGCCAAGATCTCCTTTGAAGGTCATATCCGGCCAGTTGGAAACAAAGACCCGATCCCCGGAGACTGCGGCTGCGCCGCCCACATAGCCGTGGCCGGTGAGGCTAGTGCTCCAGAGCAGTTGTGCACCGTCCGGCCCTGTGCCGCTCATGTTTCCGGTTCGCTGGTTGTCACCCTGGAATGTTAAAAAATCAGCACTTGCCTGGCCTGCCAGTCCGAATACTAATAAGACCAGTAGCAGAATTAACCCCGTGGTGCAGGTAGCCGCAATTCTCATTGGCCGACGCCTCCCCGGCCAAATGCGTACACCTTGCCACTGCCTATGGTAAAGACCATGCCGCCTGCCACTGCCGGAGACGAGCCGCCGGCAGGATAGCTCCAGACCATCTCGCCTGTGATGGCATTGAGCGCATGAAGGGCGTTGTAATTCATATTCTCCGTCTGACCCACGAAGACCCGTCCATCTGCAACGGCGACGCAGGACCCTTCCTGAGCGCTGATATTTTCGCTTATCCAGGCGGTTTGGTTGCTGTGGGGCGCAAGGGATACAGATGCGCCTTCATGCTGAGGGTCTATATCGAACTGGGGCCAATCCCCAAGACTATCTGTGCTGCTGCAAACCGGTGGCACAAATGCTATCATAATAGCAAGAAATGCCATTGCCGGCCTTAAACGTTTGGCAGTATTTGCCGCATTCATTCTGCTAAACCTCCTTCTTCTTTTGAATTGCCAAAAGCATACACTTTTCCTTGACCAATGGTAAACATCATGCCGCCGGCAACTGCAGGCGACGAACCCCCTTCTCCATGGCTCCCAACCATCTCTCCGCTGCTGGCATTTAGAGCAAATATGCCCCCATATTCGGTGTAGTCTGCTCTCCCGGAAAAGAGCAGACCGTCCGCATAGGCCGGAGAGCATCTCCAGTCGCCTATTTCCTCCTTCGCCGGGGTCATCCAGATCAATTCGCCGCTTGACGCATCGAAGCAATAGGTCAAAAGCTCGCTAAATCCCTGGCAGCCGCCACAAAGGTAGACCCGACCACCGGCAACTGCAGGCGTGCTGTCCGTAGGACTCACCTGCGCCTTCCATAAAACAGATCCATTGGTCAGAGAGAGAGCCAGGAGGTCTCCTTCTCCGTCGAAGTTATAGGTGGCCATGTAGACCGCATCATTTTGGATCGCGGCTGAGCCGCAGGGGGAATTGTCCGTGGAAATGTTCCAGATCTCCGAGCCGTTCTCAAGATTTATGCAGTAGATCCTGCCACCCAGGCCCCACTCCCACCCGGCAAATACCACTCTGTCCCCGGCAATGGCCGCCGTGGACTGAGCGTTGCCTTCTATCGTGAAGTTCCATAGCTCTTTTCCAGTCAACTCGTCAAGGCAGTGGTAGTGGTGACCATCCCAGTCGCTCACCATCACCCGACCTTTTGCCACCGCCGCACTTGCATCCACTGCGAAGCGGCCTGTAGGCGGGGCAAAGCTCCAGATCTCCTTGCCGTCAAGAGCATTGAGGCAATAGGTCTTTTCCGAGGTGAAGAAGACCCTATCTCCGTCAAATACGGGCGAAAAACCGAACGCATAGTCTCCGGCAGGACTAAAAGGAAAGCTCCAGAGGGCCTCACCCGTCCTCTGATCAAGGCAGGTCAGATTGTCAACGCAGTTTACATAGACCCTGCCCCCGCCCACGGAGACAGAGGACCCAGGTTGGGCACCGATCTCCTCGCTGATCCAGGCAATTTGATTGGACCTGGGCGCGCGGGAGGCGGACGAGCCTGTATGAGCTGCATTGCAATGAAACTGGGGCCATGCCCCTTTGCTCTCTTCATCGCCCAGGCAGTACAGCTTTCCGTAATGCTGATCTCCTTCAGTTCCCAAGTATATCTTGCCATCAGAAAGGGCCACGCCCCCTAAAATATAGCCGTTGTCTGGGGGATTGAATCTCCAGAGCAACTCTGCTTTATCTCCCCCATCTTCCAGGCAGTAGACTGAGCCGTTGACCTGCGAGGTGGTAAAAAGAATACGGGGCACCTTCAAAGCTGTCGATATTGAAGGAGAAGATTTTACACCGGCCTCTACCGGGTAAGACCAGATCAACCGGCCGCTGGTGTCGTCCAGACAGAGCAGAGCGCCGGGATGACCGTGCTCGCCAGTGCCCAGGTAAACCCGATCACCAACCACCGCAGGCGTTGAGGTGGAAAAGCCCACGGGTGCACACCAGCCCCGGTTTTCAAACCGTCCTGTCTTCCGGTCAAAGCCGACTTTCCAGGCAAAGCCTTCCTGTGCGGAGGATTCAGAGGTGGTGTAGATGCTTTCCCCCGTGCAGGCCACAGATGCCCGGATTCGTCCTGGATTTGGCCGGGAAAAACTGATCCTGGTGCTGTCATTAAGGTTTAGCTCATCTGCCGCCTCTCCACTGAAACGGTTTCGGCTGAGAAGCTTTCCATCATTTTGACCGAAGACCAGATATTCACCACAAGTGCAGGCCCCGCACCACATGTAGCCCTTGGTCTGTGTAGTGAAGTTCCAGCACTCTGAGCCGTTCTCAAATATGCAGAGGTACCTCTTTTCGCCCATTCCGTAGGCGCTGCCCTCACCCAGATAGATGCGACCGTCAAGGTAGGTGAGAGGAACCTCAAACCTCGTATCGGTAAGAGAACGATTCCACAGCTCTTCGCCCGTCCGGGCAATAAACGCCGAGAGAATCCCTGAATCGGTGGCCGCAAATATCGCCCCCCCGTAGCTGACCGGGGTAGAGGTCTGGAAGACCCATCCATCCATTTGTGAACGCCACTTCAAGTCGCCGCTTTGCTTATCGAAGGCAGAGAGGGACCCGTTCCCGGCCTGGACATAAACCAGTCCGGAAGAGACAATGGGCGAGGCATCAACCCTCATCACATCTGCAGACCAGAGAATGGAGGGATGACCAGGAACTTCATCAGTGCTAATTGCAGAATGAAAACTGTCATTCTGAAACTGCGGCCAGTCGGATGCATCGATATTGACTGACACAATGAAAACTAATATTATAAATATATAAAAAATTACAGCCGTCTTCTTCACGAAATAACCACCCGCCAAAAACTTTTGCAGAATAAAATGAAAATAGATCTATCCATCTGATGGAAATCCTACTTATTCGTTGATGCTGCGAGTTGTTGCATTACTGAGCATGCCATCAGCGGGATATCCCATAGCTCTGGATAAATTCAGCAGTTGTAACGCAATCTTGGTGCACTCCTGGCCCAGCGACTGCTCCAGCAAAGGCAGCATATCACTGGAAAGATACATCTCGATCTCGATGTCTCCCTCCAGAACGACCCCTTCCATGTTCTGTATTTTATAATCGGATAATACCTCATTTATGTCTTTCATCTTAAGGGATTTTGTCTCATCTGCCATTTCTATGCCCTCCTCGAATTTCAATTTCAGCCTATTTAAGTGGGAGATGGAAGAGGGGGCAAGATCCCTGTGATATGCTCCCGCTTCCTGAGTTGAATGGACGCATGGGTTTTGGTCCACTAATTTTAAGTTAATACAAATTAAGTTTACTTAAAGTTTTTGGTGCTTGATGCTTGAGGTCGCGCTTCATCCATAGGCAGAAAAAAATTGATATCAATCGAGAAAATTGTCTGCCCATCAATGCTTCGTCCTTTTGCAAAAAGCAGGAGATCTCAAAATAGCACGGAAACGGACAGAGCAAAAATGGGATCTGTTGAAATCGAATCGCAAGGGATCGCCATGGCCATGCTCGTGAACGACAAAGCCCCCAGAAAAGCCAAATTCTATCCGCTTTGGCCGTAAATGACTGGAGGCATCCTTCCCCCAGTCAGAGCCAGGACCATATTGGCCGTCCATTCAAAGGACATGCCCTCGCTATTGCTCTTCCACCAGACAGATCCATCTTCCTTTTGCAGGCTCAAAAGATGGAGAACGGGATCTTCCGATCCGACCTTCCACTCCTCGGGATTTTGGCAGGCAGCTTTTATGGCCAGGATGGCCCAGCTATCGGTCGCTGCATTGGATCCCAGTAAAGAGAATCCTCCATCCTTATTCTGTTCGGATGAAAGATACTGCAAACCTTTTTTGACTGCATCCGAACTTGTCTCCTCACCTCCGCTTATTATGGCGCATAAAATGATGCCGGTGGTATCGGGATCCTCGCCTTTCGAGCCACCGTTCCAGGCAAAACCACCTTTAGCTGTTTGAAGACGCAACAGGTGATCAAGCGCACCTAACACCACATTTGATCGAGACTCATTGCATGCCGCCAGGGCCATTATAACCAATGCATCATCCCAGATGTAATTCTCTTTTCCTACCTCTCCGCCAGAGGAAAAGTAGCTTTTCAGGATCTGCACGTAATTCTTGCCGTTGATATCTCTGGGATCCATGCCAGCCGAGGTGAGAGCTATCACATATCGCCCTACCTGGGCTTCAGCATTGCTTGAATTGCATATCTCCACTTCATTCTCCATCAGATATTGGAGAGGATCTGTTCCATTCATGGCAAGATCTGTAAGATTCTTGCCTGAGGACGCTAAGGCGGTGACCGCCATGCATGTATCTTTGATGTCGCTTACTGATTCGGGTTTGGGTCCAAAGCCACCGTCCTCATTCTGACAGGACAGGAGATAGTCCACTGCTAAGACAACCGGATCCCCGGGGTAGTAGAGAGGTCCTCTCTCCAAAGATTCATTGACGGCGACGGGAATTATCTCTGTGGAAGGGCTATCAAGTGTCCCTACCGCTATGCTGAGAAGCAAGGCAAGAGCCAGGAATATTCGGATATATCTCATGTTGATCATCTATTTTTGCAGGAAGGGCAATCAAAGATGCATTCGGCAGAATGCTCCTTCCGGTCCACTTTTGTCATATTTAACCATCCACCGCCACAGCATGGGAGAAGCTCGTAATCCTCCTCATCGGATATGCAATATTTATCGCAATACTCTGTGCAATTTTCTTCGCAATACGTTTCATCAAAGCCTAGGTCTTCCATGCAATGTTTCATGCATTTCAGTTGGCATTCCTCTTTGCAATCCACTTGATCATTTAAATTCATAGGAATGAATCCTCGCTGAAAAAGCTGGAAGTTGCCGGTATATTCTTGATGCAACTCTTCCTTGGGCCGGGCCTTATTACTCCAATTCATGAAGGCATCTCTCTCAAATGTGCGCGCTGACAGCTCGGCTGTTCCCTGGAAGTCGGCCATGAAAGTGAAATTGATCCCCAGGGTGTTGTTATAGAGGCTCACCTTCTTAAGATGATCCAATTGGCTGTATTTTTCGCTGGATTCTGCGGCTTTTTGATAATTTTTTTGCAATATACTATCATCATATTTGGATTTATAGCTGAGATTTCTGTTATAAGCCTCAAACGTTACCGGATTGTACTTTAATTCCGACGATTCGCTAAGGTCTATTCCACTCGGCCTTTGCTTGATGACTCTTTCAGTGTTATAATTTCCAGATCCCTTTTGAAAAAACTTTGTCGAGCGTGATGGATACTGTCCCCGGGAATTTTCAAACAGGGATCGGCATGAGCAAAATCCGTCACCGCTAATTGAGGATGTCTCATCATATTTGACAATGCCCCGGCGGCTCGACCCTAAACCGGCAACGGAACAGATATACGGCCCGCCAATTCCGCATTGGATATACGGAATCTCATCAAAGTAATACGTGGCCACATATCCGCCCTTCTCTGCTGCCACGCAATAGAAGGCGTCATAATTCAGGGTGATCTCTTCAGTATAACCATCACTGCCTGTCTGGAAGGTATCATTGCCCACAGTGACCTCTGCCCCGGAAGAAGGACGATCGTAGCCGCCATAGCCATATGCCGATTTTTCCATTACCTTGATCCGAAAGCCTTCGCCCTTGCTCACAGCACTTGGATAATGAGCCAGATAAAGGATGCCAGCCGTCGGACCACCGTTGTTGGGCCCGATGAACTGGAGCTGGTCGCCATCCTCTATTTGGTAGCCGCTGACTCCCTCACCGGACTCTCCACCGTTTACATAAAAAGCAGGCCCCCAGCTTCCGCCGCATCCGGCAATGCTTTTTACGAAAACAAAACCGCCACCATAGTCCTGAAAATCATAGCCCGCATCGCTGGCCTTGATGGCGTCCCAGGCCGTGGGATGTGAGCCGGTCACAGTCACAGCATTGTCGTAGACTGCACCACCATTGCAGAAAACCGTTATCTGCACAGTCAATGCTGCTGATGTGGTTATAAATGCAAATAAAAAAATGCAAAATAACGCTAATGCAAAATGTCTCATTTTTTCAATACCCCAAACCATTTTCGTTAGTTCAATTTTACTTGATCAAGTTTAATTGATCGTATTTAAACTTTATTGTTTACGTATCTGTGGGGTGTTTCCTAGTCTGCGAAAGAGTTAAATCCAATAATGTTGTTTTCGAATCAGCTAAGTTTAGTAGGTGTCTCTCTTGGATCTAACGTGGCTTTCTATTTCCGGAGTGCTGATCGGAATTCTGATCTTCGCCCTTAAGGTTAGTTTGGGGTGCGGTCTGGCCAGCCTGAACCGCCGTGAAGTGCTTTCTATCGCTGCAGGATATTTGATAATCTCCCTTTTTATGGGCATGGCCATAGAGCTGCTGCCGGAAAACGCGCTGAATGCAACTTTGAACGCCGGGGTGGCAATGCACCTTGCTGTTGCCCTGATGCTGGTAGCGTTGGGGGTCATGACCGCCAGAAGATGGAACAGCCATCATCATGATATTTCCAGGAAGACCTTCTGGGTCTTATCCATGCCCTGTCCGGCCTGCCTGGCAGCCAGCTTCCTCTCTTGCAGCTTTCTGGCAGGACTTGTGGATATTGATCCCTGGAAGATCGGCGCATTGGTAGGCATTCTCTTCTTCTTTAGCATAGCTATCTTCTCCACGGCACTGGGCCGGATCAAAGGGACGCCCGCATCTCTGGGAAATGCCATGATCTTCATCGGCATCTTCTACATCCTCTCCATTCTCCTCATTCCGGCATACCTCAGTTCCCAGAAGATCTCTTTCCTCTCCATGAGTCCCCCCCTGGCGGACATGGGCATATCCTATCTGGTAATACTGTCACTCGTGGCTCTGGGATTCTTAGGCAGAAGGTGGGGGATCTCCTTTTGAGCCTTTATGAGGCCAGTGTGGAGCTGCTCTATATCTTCTCTACCGCATTTCTCTATCCGGTCATAGCGGGCCTATTGCTCCTTTTTGCCTGGTCTTTAGCCCTGCTCGGCTCCCTGGTAAACGAGTACACCTCCAGGCAAAGTACCCTGACAAAGCTGGAAGAAGCCAGCCTCAATGCAGCCCATTTGAGCCGGGAAGGAAAGACGAAAGAGGCGTATGCAGCTTTGCAGAGCTACCAATGCAATAGGCAACTCTCCCTGGCCATTGATCAGATCGGCCGATCTCTGGAGACGGGGCTCTTTGATCTGAAGTTCGAGAAGATCCTGCAGGATATTGAGCTATCCATGGCAAGAGCTCTTGAGCCGGTGAGGATTGGAGTTAAGGTCGGACCGATTTTAGGGCTGATGGGAACACTAATTCCCATGGGACCCGCCCTCCTGGGTCTCTCCAATGGCGACATCAAATCCCTGGCCGATAACCTGGTCATAGCTTTTGCTACCACAGTCATTGGGCTGGTGGTGGGAGGTGTCTGCTACGCGACGATGGTGATCAGAACCAGGTGGTACCGGCAGGACCTGAGCGACCTGGAATACGCTGTAGACATCATTAGGAGCAGAAGGGATGAGACGGCGTAGGTTGGGACTTTTGGGCGACCCAGAGGACGACGATCCCATGAGCGGGGTGGCCAATCTCTTTGATACCGCCATGGTCTTTGCTGTAGCCCTCCTCCTGGCGCTGGTCGTTTCATATAATGTCCCGGAGCTTCTCCAGCCGGAGAGCAGTGTGACCATAGTCAAAAACCCGGGCGATCCCAATATGCAGATCATAATCAAGGACAAAGACCAGATCCAGGTTCTAAACATGACTGAAAAGATTGCAGGCGGTCAGGGCACCAGGATGGGGACCGCCTACCAGCTCAAAAGCGGCCAGGTGGTGTATGTCCCGGAGAATGCCACGGACGTTTCGGTGAGGTAGGAGAGGGGGCCCTGCCCCCAGGTCATTGCGTCAAGTTTAAGCTGTCAGCGATTTTAATGTTTAACCATGTTGCAAGAAATCCGATTGACCATTGTGGTTGAGAATTCCGCTTCGCCAGGCAACTCTTTCGTCTGGGCCCAGCATGGTCTTTCCATCTTTTTGGAACTGGACTATGGCAGAGAGAAGACGAAACTGCTCTGGGACACGGGCGCCTGCTCCGAGGTGATGCTGCATAATGCCGATGCTTTGCATATCGACCTGTCCCATCTCGATCTCATCTGCTTAAGCCACGGCCATTATGATCATACCGGCGGCCTGATGGGAGTTTTGCAGCACGTGAACAGCAGAATATGTGTTCTGGCTCATCCCGATATATTCGCGCCCAAGCTGAAGATGCGGCCTGCCATCAAGTTCATAGGCCCGCCCTACTCCCGAACAGAGGCGGAAGCGGAAGGGGCTATTATGCTCGATTGCATGGGCCCTACAACCATAGCGCCGGGGGTCATGACCACAGGAGAGGTCGCGCGCCTGGAGACCTTTGAAAAGGTAGAGGGTTTCTGGACGGTCAAAGACGGCCAGTACTGCATAGACACTATCCCAGACGACCAATCCCTGGTGATCAACATAGAAGACAAAGGATTAGCCGTCATCACCGGCTGTGCTCACTCTGGAATCATCAATACCATCAAGCATGCCCAGAAGATCACGGGAGTAAAGGAGCTTTATGCTGTGATCGGAGGCTTTCATCTTATGGGAGCCGATAAAAAACGCATAGATGCTACGGCAGAAGCGCTGCGAGGACTTGATCCCGCCATTGTCCGTCCGGGACACTGCACCGGGCACAGGGCCGTCTGCCGGCTGCAGGAGGCTTTAGGCGAGAGATGTCAGCCCCTGGCAGTTGCAGACACCATACAGATCTGAAAAAATGGAAGGTGGAAAAAAATGATAGCATTTGGACCGGTGCCCTCCCGGCGACTGGGAAGAAGCCTGGGCATAAACAACATACCAGCCAAGATATGCAGCTACTCCTGCGCCTACTGTCAGGTGGGCAGGACGCTGCAGATGGAAGTCTTGCGCCGCCCCTACTACTCGCCCCAGGAGATCTATGATGAGGTTCAAGAAAAGGTGGAAAGATCCAAAAGCCAGGGTCTGGCTATCGATTACCTCACTTTCGTGCCTGACGGAGAGCCCACCCTGGACATAAATCTGGGCCAGGAGATAGATATGCTGAGAACTCTGGGCATCAAGATGGCAGTGATCAGCAATGCATCTTTGATCTGGGATGAGAACGTTCGAGAGGAGCTGGCAAAGGCTGATTGGATCAGCCTCAAGGTGGATGCAGCGGATGAGCGCATCTGGCGGCGCATGGACCGGCCTTCACGAGCGCTTGAGCATGAGGCAATTATGCAGGGCATCCTCGACTTTTCGAAAGATTTTAAGGGCATGCTTGTCACAGAGAGCATGCTGCTCTCCGGCATAAACGACGATGAGAAATCTCTACAGGCCATGGCACAATTCCTGGAAAAAGTTGATCCTGCCATTGCTTATATCTCTGTGCCCACCCGGCCGCCTGCGGAAAAATGGGCGGCAATGCCCTCAGAGCAGAGCATTAATCGCGCTTACCAGATATTTTGCGCCAGGGTGAAGCATGTGGAGCTTCTTGTGGGATATGAAGGAGACAGCTTCGATCTTACGGGTAATGTGGTGAGCGATCTTCTCTCAATTGCCGCAGTTCACCCTATGAGGGAAGCGGCGATCAGAAAACTTTTAGAGCGGTCCAATGAAAGCTGGGAGGTTGTGGAAAGATTGATCGATCAGGGACAGCTCGTCAAGACCGAATATCAGGGTAACAGTTACTATCTGAGGCGACCTGAGATAATCTAATATATTCCGCAGACCAATATAATCGAAGGTGTTGCAATATGAAGCCAATTTTTATCGCCTTGATTATAGGTCTGCTGCTCTTCTCTTCCGGTTGCATTCAACCCAAAGAAGCTCCGGTAGTGGCAGAGAAATTGACTGCCGAAGAGTGGAAAGCTGATGGAATCGTGGGAAGTAGCGAATACTCTCGCAGCATGGTCTTGCATAGTCCAGCCAGGCAGGGCTACAGCGGCGGGAATATGGAGATCTCCTGGAAGAACGATCCGGAATATCTCTACCTGGCCATGAACGGCAGCACTGACGGTTGGCTGGCCATAGGCTTTGAGCCACTGGAGTGGATGAAGAACTCCGACATAATCATGGCCTCAGTGCAATCAGGCAAGGCGGTGGCGCGAGACGAGTATTGCACCGGCAACTACGGCCCGCACATCGAAGACACCATGCTGGGAGGCACAAACGACGTTAAGGAATTTGCTGGCAGAAAAGAGGCCGGTCGCACCATCTTCGAGCTGAAGAGAAAGCTGAATACGGGAGACAGATTCGATAAGGCTTTCTCGCCCGGCCAGGCGATATCCATAATCTGGGCGCTGTCCAACAACCCTGATCTCGACTTCAAGCACAATGTGGCCTTTGGCGAGGGGATCATTACCCTGACAGGCGAGCAGACGATGCTGGCTGCGACTGTGGCTGTCAGCTCACACGAGAAAGAGGGATTGCTCTTCATCTGGGAGGAAGAGAAGGCAGCTCGCGATCTGTACACATCACTTTATGAGAAAAACAACCTATCCATTTTTCTAGACCTGATGAGATCTGAGCAGAGCCACATGGACCAGGCCAGAGCGATCATAGACAAATACGCTCTAACCATTCCTGGAAAGGATGAGCCGGGGGTATTCCAGAATCAGACGTTGCAGAAGGTTCATGACGAGCTTCTGGCAAAAGGATTGTCATCCGATCAGGATGCTCTAAAGGTGGCGGCCACCTTCGAGGAGATAAGCATCATGGACCTGGAAAAGGAGCTGGATGCTACGCATACGGAGGATATCAAGACCATGTATCAGGGACTGCTGGCCGGCTCCCGAAAGCATCTGCGTTCGTATGTTGGCGACCTTAAGGATCTGGGAATACAGTACGCTCCTCAGTACCTTGAAAAGGATGAGTTCGAGAAGATCGTCAAAGTTGAGTAGCATCAGCATTGAATAAAATCATGGGGAGCCGCTATGGCTCCCTATTATCTTAAACCTTTTTCGCAAACCTATGCTGACCGGCTGCCCTGGATGGTCCCGGACCATGCCCCTCCCTGAGCATCGAAGACATTGAAGCTGCCGGAGAGGAAGTCCTTGCTCATCGTCAGAGTACACCGGTAGAGCATCATCTGCTCGGCATTGATCAGATCTAAATAGAGCACATCTTTCACGGCCTGACCGCTGGCCGAGACGGCATTGGTGGGACCTGCCAACGATAATGTGCCGCGTCCAAATACCGCATCCCTGTTCTGGACAAGCTGCAGCTCGACCTTACCGGGCATGCCGCCCATAAGAAACAGATTCCAATTGCCCCGCAGGTCCTGTGCAACCGGTACAAAGGGGCCCAGATACGTTCTGCCGCCAATTTTATCCAGAAACTCAGCAGTGTGCTCCGGATCGAGCGGGCGCATCAAGGGATCGATGCCCAGTGGATCCGCATTGGGATCGATATAGATCTTCTGTGCATCCAGACTGCTTGTCCTTCTCATATCGTCAGGCAAAGTGAAGATGTCACTTCCCAATGGATCGTATTGAGCCTGGCCTTGCACGACCAAAGCCAAGACTATCGTCGCCCAGGCCAGCAGCATTTTTGCAAACATTCTTTAAACCCCCAATCTCTCTAATTGTCTTGCAAAGCGATTCAAAGCTGTTTTTCCAGGATATTCCACATCTCTGATATGGCCAGTGCTACCGGCCCGCCAATCTCCACCACCGCCCGGGCCGCTACCATGGCTTCTACCACTGATGAATGGTAAGGCAGCCTTCCGACAACCGTAATGGCTCGCTCCCGGCAGAGGGCCTCGATGCGCCCGGATCCCGCTGGATTGAGGTCGCACTTGTTTATGCAAACAGAAGTATTGATGCCGAAGTGACTGGCCACGTCCAGGATTCTCTCCAGGTCGTGCTCACCGGTGATGGTGGGCTCGGTCACCACCAGGGCCAGGTCGACTCCGGTAAGTGAGGCAATCACCGGGCAGCCGATGCCGGGAGAGCCGTCTATCAGGATCAGATCCAGCTTGCGCATATCGGCCAGGTCGCGGGCCATTTCTCTTACCATGGCCACCAATTTTCCGGATGCTTCCTCACCTGGGAATAGCTCGGCATGTACCAGAGGGCCGAATCTGGTATCGGAGATGTAGGCATAACCGGCCAGACTCTCTCTCATCTCTACAGCATCGGCCGGACAGACCAGTTTGCAAACGCCACAGCCCTCGCAGAGAGCGGAATCTACCTGAAAGTCGGCAATGGCCGAAAAGCGGCAGGCATCCTGGCATGAGCCGCACTGGGTGCACTTCTCACTATCGATAAACGCTCTTTTGATGCCGAAGAACTCGCGGCGCTCTCTGACCTGGGGCTGCAAGATGAGATGCAGATCGGGTGCGTCCACATCACAATCGGCAAAAACTGCCCGGTTGCTGGCTAAAGACGCAAGAGAGGCTATTATTGAGGTTTTGCCCGTGCCTCCTTTGCCACTCACGACAGCAATCTGCTTCATGATATCATCTCCTCAATTTCCCGGACCATGCCGGCAAATTTCGCCTTCCACTCCGGCATCTTCTCGACAAATATCTCCCCCTGGGAGTAGAGCTGTGCAATCTTCCTATCCAGAGGAATTTCCATGAGCATGGGTATCTTTCTTTTCTCCAGGTAATTGTAGACTTTTCTGTCTCCCATGCCGCTCTTGTTGACCAGAACCGCTCTTGGAATATTCATCTTCTCCAGCACCCGCAAAGCGATGTCCAGATCGTAAAGGCCGAAGGGTGTGGGCTCGGTGACCAGAAGGCAAAAGTCGGTGCCTCGTACGGACTCTACCAGGGAGCAGGAGGTGCCGGGCGGGCAGTCCACTATCACAATCTCGCCACCGGCCATCTCCTTTACGGCCTTGATGAGTGGAGTGGTCCGTGCCTCACCTAAAGCCAATTCACCCCAGATGATCTCCAGGCCGTCGGATCGGGCCCGAAATATCTCTCCAATGGAGCGGGAGCTCTCGCTTACGGCCTTCTCAGGACAGACGATAGTACATGCTCCGCAGCCATGACATAGCTCAGGGAATATGAGAACGCTCTCAGGTAGAACAGCCAGAGCATGATAAGCGCAAACTTCAGAACACTTGCCGCAATGGGTACACCGCGCTTCATCGATTACCGGCACGGCAACATGGCATTCTTTCCTCTCTAAAAGGGATCTCTTGGGAAAGAAAAGATAGGCGTTGGGCTCCTCGACGTCGCAATCAGCGATTGTGATCTGCCTTCCGGCTGGCGAGGCCAGGGAAACGGCCATGGACGATGCGACCAATGTCTTTCCCGTGCCGCCCTTACCGCTTGCTATGGAAATCTTCAATTTCATTACCTCTTATTGAGGCCTAATGCTTGTGGTCTTTGCAGGCATTGTCCACGTTGGCGCGACTGAGCATATTCGCCCGCCAGTCATCGATGGCATCCTTCACGGTGCCGGTTGCACCTACGAATACATCTACGCCCCCCTCGTTGAACATTGCGACCGCTTTGGGTCCCAGGCCGCCTACAATCATCATCTGCACACCTGCCGCAAAAATGGTCTCCGTAGGAAGGCCAGTTCCGCCCACGTGCTCGCTAACGTTCGGCAGGACGGTGATCTTTCCGCTATCCGTATCTACGATGGTAAAAGTAGGAGCCCGGCCGAAGTGCTGGCAGATGGCCTCTTGCATGCCGGCCTCGCCCATGGTGGGAACACATATCTTCATTGTCCCCTACCCCCTCTTCCCATGCCCTGGCCCATGCCCTGACCACTGCCGCCGCCAACACCAGACCCGCTTCCCGCACCCTGGCCGCCACCTCTTCCCGCGCCAGCGCCTCTACCACCGCCTCTTCCCATGCCCTGGCCCATGCCCTGACCACTGCCGGCATGTCCCGGTACTGTGGGACCGGCGACTTTCGTAAGTTCACCCCGTTTGAATTTTTCCACAACATCTCTAACGCTTCCTGCTCCCTGGTGCAAGTAGACATCGATACTGGCAGCAGAGAGGGTTTGCATGGCGTTGGGGCCGATGTTTCCAGTAATCAGAGCTGTAGCCCCCTGCCTGGCCACTTCCTGCGCCGCCTGTATGCCGGCCCCGCTGGTTGCCATGACATTGGAGTTGGTGATGGAAGTCTCGCTCATGCTGTCCAGGTCAACTACCACGAAAAATGGGCATCGCCCAAACCTGGGATCCATGGGAGCATCAAGACCTGATGCCCCTGCTGTAACACATATCTTCATTAAAGCCTCACTAATTTTTATTTTAATAACTGTTCAATCTGATCTCTCAAGCTAGCATTGTTTGCCGACAAATGCTCATAATAATGATAGAGCAATTACGCTTATATGCGATATTGTATTTAAGACATTCGCTTCACACCCTTGGCATCCAGCAGAGCTTTGACCAGCTCATCTAATTTTTTTGCATCCGTTTGGATCGTCTCTACTCCCGCCTCGGCAAAGGCGTAGCCAGGTCCCTTGCCCACCAGGCTCTCTTTGGATAAAATAACATCCGGCTTATATGTCAACAGAAAATTTGCAACCTTCAGGCCTTTGCCCTTGGCCAGATCCCTGTAGGGATTGGCCACAATCTCTTGCTTGGCGAGTAACATCTCTCGCTGGTCTATCTCCACCAGGGCGAAGTAGGGTGACTCGCCGAAATGCTCACCTAATGTCCCCTGTGCATCCTGGAGGGGAGACGCATATCTCAAGCTGCTTTGCATGCTCGGCTCGTAATGAATTAGCATGCGATCCACCTGAGGAAGCTCTCTGCGGATCCAAGACTCGATGCGTTCACTGGCCAGATGAGCTCTCTTCAGATCGGTTATTCTGAGGATCAGATTGGCCTGCACAAAAAGATATCTTCCGGAGTTTCTGGCCACCAGTTCCTTGATGGAGGCAACCTCAGGGGCCTGCATTATCAGTACACGGATCTTTTCCAGGGTTTTCGCGTCTACGGAGGCATCCAGTAGCACGCGCATGCCATCGACCAGAATTTCCCACCCCTCTTTAACGATTACGAGGGCGATGATCGCTGCCGCAATCCTGTCCAGAGGGAAAGCAACACTCTGAGCAATGAGGGCCAGAAAGACCAGAGCGGAGGTGAGCACATCGGCTTTGTGCTGCACGCCGTCGGCGATGAGACTTGGCGAGCCGGTCAGCTTTCCTACTCTGATCTGAAAGCTGCCGAATAGAAATGGCAGAGGTACTATGGCAGCCACGGCATAGAGAACGAATCCCGGATAATGGGCGGGCTCTGCGTAGCCCAAAACAGCCTCCAGGACGATCTCATAGGCAGTCGCAAAGAGCAAAAAAGAGATGGCAATGGATGCCAGGTTCTCCACTTTGTAAAGCCCCAGAGGGAAGCTCTGGCTCTTTTTCTCCGAAATCTTGAGCCCCAGGATGAGGGCCAGGGAGGCCAGGACATCCACCATGGTGTGAACGGCATCAGCTCGCAGGGCCAGGCTTCCTGAGAGTGTAAAGAGGAAGAACTTGGCCACTACCAAACCCAGGTTAAATATAAGTGAGTAGAGGGCAACTCTCATCACGCTGGGCGTTTTGGCTGAAAGATTATCAGGCCCATCAGCAGATTGCGGATTATTGTCTCTCATGGTGCTCCTTTTGCGCCATATGCGCTAGAACTCCGGCTGCTCCCCCGCACACATCACAACAATACCATTAGCCGCGGATTATGCCATCGTACTCTTTTATAGAAAGGTACTCGGGGCTGTACTCAAATCCTTGCCTTTGCAGGTTATTGACAAAGGCACGCAGATGATTTTCCGAGCCCTTTTTTAAATTGGCATAAACCAGCAATATATCCGCCTTATCCGTCTGATCCATGCGCTCCTTGAGGTCAAGAATGTCTATCTCCTCGACGGCTGCCCCCACCTGAAGAGCATCCCTGGCAGAAGCGCTCCCCCGGCTTACCAGATCATCATAGAGCACCTGCATAGTATCATTGGAAAATACACCTGCTCCTCTTGTGGGATCAGGCAGGGAGTATCTGGTGAGAAGCGTCTTGATGGCTGCCTCGTGAGTGCGTTCCGCTTTGCCGATGTTATCGAAGACCCGCAGGTTCCACTTCTCGTTGAGGGCCTGATAGACATCTCCAGCCAGCTTCTCCTCCTCGGCCATAAAGAGCAGGCCGTCTTTCTCTGAGGCGGTCAGGCCACCGGATGGCTGGCCGGCCAGGGCCTGGCCCAGAGCGCTATCATTCAGCTCACTGGTATAGTTATCCGATACATTAAGCAGATTCTGATCTGCGGCATAAGCCGTGCTCAGGAATGCCGCCAGCAGCAGAAAAAGACTGACCGTCACAATTTTCTTCATTACCAATCACCGGATCAAAAGCTCTAATCCATATAGTAATATTGCTGGAAGTTATTTAAACCTTGACACGCGGAGGCAGCCGGTACTTGCACCAGAGCGTAGCGGCTATGCCAGACCCTAATTATCAATGCTTTCAGAAAGTACCCATCAAGATAAGTCCCGCCATCATTACTAAAAATCCAGCTATGATTCCCAGGTTGGTGAGATGCTCGCTCCCATATCGGTTGGCTATAGGTATGAGTTCATCAAGGCTGATGAAGACCATGATTCCGGCCACCAGGGCAGAGGATGCCGCCAGCAGCCAGTCATTGAGGAACGGATAGAGCAGAACCACAGCCAGGATCGCACCCAGGGGCTCGGTCATGCCGGCGGCAAATGAGAGCAAACAGGATTTCTTGCGGTCGGATGTGGCACAGTAAAGGGGGATGCTGCAGGCCAGTCCCTCGGGGATGTTATGGATGGCAATGGCGATGGCCACGGGCACTCCCAGCCGAAGGTCGGCCAGGGAGACCAGAGCCACTGTCATCCCCTCCGGCAGATTGTGAAGAGCGATTCCGATTGTGGTCATTATTCCACTCTTGTAAAGACGGTCGCAATGAGCGTCCACCAGCCCATCCATGTGGATATGCGGAATTGCCTGGTCAAGCAAATAGATGATAAGAAGCCCGAGCAGGAAGAAGATATTGGCATAGCCAAATCCGAGAACGAGCTTGGCGCTGCAAAAGAGGTCCACAAAGCCCACGTAGATCATCACACCTGCGGCAAATCCCAGACTCAATGAGAGAGCGCGCATGTCGGGCTTGGGTATGAAGTAGGCGACCAGGCTGCCTATGCCGGTAGCCAGGCCGGCAAAAAGAGTTAAAGCCAGGGCTATGAGGATATTGCCTTCCACAAAGAGACCTTCAGACGATAACCCGCCTCTTGAACTCTTCGAAACCAATTAAGTTTATGAATTCCCTCATCCTCATGCCTGGCTTTGCTCCTTCCCTGTAGACCTGCAAAATCCGCTCAATCAGAGGCATGATCTCCTCACGCGGCACAAGGTCGCAAAGAGTCCAGCCTTCATGGGGCGGCCAGCTTCCCCGACCACCAACGAAGACTATATACCCATTTTCTGCGGAGTATTTGGCAGCCTCCGGACAATTGACCACGCACCGCCCACACATGACACACTTATTGTAGTCAATAACAGCCTTTCCATCCACTATTTTGGTGGCCCCCACCTTGCAAACCTCAACGCATTTGCCACAGCCGGTGCACTTCTCCAAATCAATCTCCGGCCTCACCCTGCCCATCAGGCCGATCTCATTGAACTGTGGCCTGGTACAGGGAAAAGGACATCCCCCGATTCCCACTTTGAGGGGGCCTGGGGTCTTCTCTCCTGTAAAACGGTTGCCGATCTCTCTGGCCAGGGTGATGGTCTCAGCCGCCGCTTTGAAGCAATAGGTAGCACCGAGGCATGAGACCACGTTGCGAAAGACCATGCCTGCTGATCCGGGCATCAGGCCAGCGTCCCTCAGTTCAGCCAGGGCCTTTTCCAGATGCTCTTCGGGCACACCCAGGATGGAGACTTCCTGGCGTATAGTAAGATGGACCTGAGAACCATACCTGGAAGCGACCTCGCCCACTCGCTGCACCTGCTGGGGAGTCATCATCCCTCCAGTTATCTGCAGCTTTATCTCGAATCTTCCATCCTTTCTTAAGAATACTGCCGGCATGTTGCCGTAAATTCTCGGCTTTAGAACCTTTTCCGCTTGCGCCATCTCGAACCTACCCCTTCTGGAAAATGCACTCACCACATCGCACCGATGAGCACGCTGGAATATGAGAATAAATGCAATCATAAATATAGCTAGCGCATAAAATCAAGATGATAAGAGCCATTCACCTCATCTCCGTCTTCTCGATAATGCAGATGCAGTTTCACTTGCAGGCTGTTTGGAGTCATGACGAGCGCAGAGATTGCATTCCACCAACTCCCCCGTCTCGCAATACCTCCTGAAGTTCTCAATCCAGAGAGGTTCTGAGGGAGAGAGGCTTGCGAACTGCACGAACCTCTTCAGCCGTTCCATAGTCTCCCGGCCAACATGGTGCTCCATCTGGCAGGCATCGCGCTCCGCCACACTCCTGTCCACACCTATGATCTCCAGAAAATCGGCTATAACCTTGTGTTTGCACTTCAGATCCAGAGCCAGCCTCCGACCGGATTCGGTCAAAGTGGCTCCCGCATAGGTCTCATACTGCAAGAGCTCCTCATGTTGCAGCTTCCTGAGCATCTCCGTGGCCGAGGAGGGTCTCACCTTCATCTCCGTGGCAATCTTTCCCGTTAAGCCCATCGCATGGCACCCCCTACCAGGAGAGCCGTTGCCACCATTACCGTCGTGGATTTTATCGTATCTTTGATCCCCAGCTCCTTTAGCAATACCGCAAAGGTGGCAACGCATGGGAAATAAAGGGAGAGCACGGTAGTAGCTATCACCATCTGCGAAGCTGTCAGCCCTAATGGCAGGAGCATGCCCACAGCCAGGTCCTTTCGGAAAAATCCCACCAGAAGAGCAGCCACAGCCTCTTTAGGGATGCCTAGCCAGCCCACCATAACTGGAGCGAATAGGTGGCCGATCCATTCGATGAAGCCGATAGCGTAGAGAACATTGACCATCAGCACCCCCAGAAACAGGAATGGTATGGCCTCTTTGAGAAACCACCGTATTCGCATCCAGGTCTTATTTAGGATCATGCGTACAGTCGGCATCCTGTAGGGCGGTATTTCGAGGAAAATCTCAGGGCTCTCTCCCAGCACCACTTTATTTAAAACCAGACCAGCGGCCACATAGACCAGGGCCAGGGTTGCAAAGACCATGAGCACATAGCTCTGGCCGTAGGACCCAAGCACGCCGAAGATCATGGCCGATTTGGCGGTGCAGGGCACAGCCAGGCCCAGGAGGGTGGCGGAGATGAAACGCTGCTTCCTGGTCTCTAGAGTTCTGGTGGCCAGGGCCCCCGGGACATTGCAGCCCAGGCCCAGGAAAAGAGGCACGATGGCGTGGCCGTGCATGCCCAGACGGTGGAATACGTTATCCGATAAAGTGGCCAATCGCGGCAGATATCCGGAATCTTCCAGGAGAGAGAGGACCAGGTAGAAGCCTACTATGTAAGGAAGGACCATACCCAGGGGAACATAGATGCCCGTGGTCAGGATCCCCATGGACTGGACAAAATCGATCTCTCCATTTATGAGCCTCCCGATGAGGAGGTCATGCAGCATGCCAGACCCTAGCTTGGCGCTGATAACCATGGCCAGGGGACGATACAGCTCAAAGAGGGGCTCGAATAGATGGGCAATGAGGCCCTCGCCGATAAGCCTCACCATCCAGAAAGTGGCAAGTATGACAATCAGGGCGATGGGAGTTCCCGTCAGTGGTTTGATGGTGGCCTCGGAGAACCTGTTCAAGACCCCGGGATGCTTGTGGGTCACCTTCTGGACGTTTCTGGTTATGCGTCCTATCTCTATCCATTTTTCTTCTTCGGTTAGCATCTTGCTTTCACTAGGGGTGCGCGCCTCATTCAGCCTGCTTACTAAATCCTTTATTCCTTCTCCAGTCAGGGCAATGGTGGCGACCACCGGTACCAACAGGTGCGTCTCCAGTTCTTTCACATCGATCTCTATTCCCGATCGCTCTGCCTCATCCCACATGTTGAGCACGAGGATCATGGGCTTTTTGCTTTCCAAAAGCTCCAGGGTCAGGAATAGATTTCTCTCCAGGTTGGTGGCGTCGACCACATTAATGACCAGGTCTGCCCATCGCAGCACCTCGACAGCCACCTCTTCAGCCCGATTTGTCGGCTGCAAGGAGTAGGTTCCCGGTGCATCAATCACCTCCAACCGGCTTCCCAGCAGCCGTGCCTTGCCTCTTGAGAAGTCCACTGTGGTTCCCGGATAGTTGGAGGTGATCACCTCGGCCCCTGTCAGCCGGGAAAAGACCACGCTCTTTCCTATGTTGGGATTGCCCATCAGGACAATTCGCAACAATCCTCTACCCTCACCATGATTCTCTGGGCAATGCCCCGGCCCAGTGTGATCTCTCTGCCTTCTATTTCCAGCACCAGCGGCCCGGCGAAGGGATGAATAGCCACTACCTTCAGCTTTTTTCCTTCTCTTATCCCCATGGTCCGCAGCTTTCTCTGAAATGAGCTCCCCTGGCCCAGCAATGCTGTGATCTGGGCCGTAGCTCCAGCCCGCAGGCTCGTGATCGGTGTTTCCATTCTATATCCCTGTAGTCTATGATTAATTTTTAGGTAAACCTAAAACGGGGTTAATAAATATTTGTCTTTGTGAAAAAAAAGGTAACGGGTTTGTGATCGGCGAGGCGAATTATCTCTTTAGATCATACCCCGGATTGAAGCTTTTCAATTCTCTCTTTAACCGAAGAAAGCTCTTCTTCCAATCTCCTGGCCATGTCCTCCAGGTAGCTCTTTTCCTCAGAAGGCGTGGGCTGGCGAGGAACTGCATAACCGGCCGGCATAAAAGCCCGCCTGGCAGCATTGCCCCGTCCCATTCGCATTCCTCTGCCACAGCACCAATACCCTGATGCTCTATTCGCCCCAGTATTCATCCACCAGGGTCCGGTACAGTCTCCCCAAGGCATTACATTTCACCTGATTAGTACCTTATGCGAATATATACTTAAATGTTTCCATAGGGCAACTTTGAAATATGACCTTTGCATAAAGAGATCATTATGTGTCCCTGTCGAGGAAGAAGGAGGGGAAGACGCTGGATCTCAGAAGTTCCAACCGTTTCATGCTTCATGCCGGAGGGCTGCCCCAGGATTGAAGCCGTATCCATAACCCTGGAGGAGCTTGAGGCGGTGCGGCTGGTGGATCTGCTGGAATTGGACCAGGAGGAGGCGGCATTTTATATGGGCATCTCCCGCAAAGCCTTCTGGAACGATCTGATGAATGCCAGAAAGAAGATCGCTGCTGCCCTGGTCTACGGGATGGGACTGCGCATTCAAGGTGGCAGCTATGTTCTGAGGGGAGGAGAAGGCTCGAAAGACATAAAAGAGCAGGCCCGCCTGCATGATATAGAGATCATGGAACGCGAGCTGTCACTCACCCAATCGCGGATGGAGCGACTTGGCTCTAAGCTAGCTGTTTTAAAGGAATTGGAAAAGACCAATAAGGATGAACGCAGTATGGACTGATTGAGGAGGTAAAAAAATATGAGAAAGCTATTGTATATCCTGGCCACGGTTTTAGCAATAATGCTGACCGTCTCTGGCGCAGGATTGGAGCCGTCCAGGAATGCCCCTATTTATCTGGGCATGAATTACTATCAAGAGCCTGTTAAGCTGGGTGGGGCTGCCTACAGCTTGCCTGGACAACCGAGCGAATTTTCCCAATCATTTTGGCCTTATGGTGCAAACTTTGATTTTAAACCCAATCGAAGCAATGCTCTTTACGATCCTTCCCTGAACATCAGCGAGTATCATGTGCCCTCCATCGTTAATTTTCTGAGGGATGATTTCGGGCAAGAGGGTGTCGACTACAGTTACCATGTTGCGCCGCTGGGCGACTTTGCAAGCCCGAATTGGAGCCCGACAAAGGACATTCATATCTATCATGTTCCAGCGATTACAGATTTTCTAAAAAACGATTGGCAGCCACCTCAACTGGATTTTAGCTACTATCCTCCATGGTTTTCTCAATACCTCTTACCATGATTTTTTTGAGCAGATTTTGCGTTATCGCAAATCCTTAGCAATGATTAAATATATGATCTCATAAGCTCCTATTTCTGTTGAAAAGAAAAATCAAAGACACAATATAAAAATATTCTGGTGTTGATATGAGCGCATCCCCATCGAATAAAGCCGGCAAAGAGAGCTGCGACGGCCTTTGCAGCTCCTGCGCCGACAAAAAAAGCTGTGATGACCCAAGAGCCCTGCAAAATAAAACAGATCCAATGACCAGGATCAAGCACAAGATAGTAATAGGAAGCGGGAAAGGCGGCGTGGGCAAGAGCACAGTCACCGTGAATTTGGCCGCCACCCTTCAAAGCAGGGGCTTCAAGGTGGGCATCCTGGACGCAGACATCACCGGCCCCAATATCCCCAAGCTTTTGGGAATTGAGGACCAGAAAATGATGGCAGGCCCCGAGGGGCTTGAGCCTGCAGATGCCGCGGGCATCAAAGCCGTCTCCATGGCCCTACTGCTCAAGAGCCGGGACTCACCCGTGGTCTGGCGCGGGCCCATGAAGATGTCCGCCCTAAAGCAGTTCGTATCAGATGTCCACTGGGGCGACCTCGACTTCCTGCTGGTGGACCTGCCGCCGGGAACCAGCGACGAGCCCATCAGTGTCGCTCAACTGGTCTTTGGCCTGGATGGCGTCATCATTGTCACCACACCGCAAGAGGTGGCTCTGCTGGATTCCCGCAAGGCGGTGAACATGTTCCTCATGATGGATGTGCGAGTTTTGGGCATTGTGGAGAACATGAGCGGCCTGATCTGCCCCCATTGCGGCGAAAAGATCGAGGTTTTCAAAACAGGGGGCGGGGAGAAGGCTGCAGAGGAATTGGATGTACCTTTCCTGGGGAGCATACCATTGGATGCTGAGATAGGAAGACTGGGCGACATGGGCAAGACCTTCACAGAGAACAAGACCTCGGCTGCAAAGGCATTCGATAAGGTCGTGGACGCAGTCCTGGTTCAACTGAACGGAGAGGGCTCTTCATAGCTTAACCGAAATTCTTAAGTATTAATTCGTATACGCTCCTAAATACTGCCTTAACTGGGCTGGTATTGTAGCAAAGCATACACAGACCCCGATAGCCGGCATAAATGATCACTGAAATGTGATTCACCTCCCGCGAAGATCTGCCGGCTTATCCTCCTTTTTATAGTCACACGGAGGAGACTGAGATGTGTAAGAAAAGATCACAGACCTGATTTACCAGAACCCTTCATGAGCCTGCAAATCCTTTACATCCAAAACGGATATCCCAAAAAATATTTAATCCATAATGACTACTAGTTAGATAATTAAATAGATAAGTATGCTCAACGGGAGTGTGTCAAAATGGATAAATTTATGGGAATAGTGCAGGGCGGCAGGTTTTCGATTCTAATACCACGCCCTCAATGCTGCACAGTCAAGCTGACCCGCATAAGCAAGCCGGCATCAATTGCGGAAGAGCTGGTGGCCTCTCACGAGATAAATTTGGGCGATTACGAAGGCAAAGCCATTATGGTGAGCGGGGTTCTTCCTGAACATAAGGGATGGCTCTACGAGGCCAATGTGATCGACCAGGCCAGTCCTATCCTAACTGAAGTGGTGAAAGAGCTCTTCAAGTAGAGCGGCCCTTACGAAGGGGCAGACAAATCTTTTTTTCCCGCCAATCCTGCAAGCGATTTTATACCTTGAGCGGCCAGAATACTGGCCATTGTGGTTTGGCAGGCCAAGCCGGGATTATCCATGAAGATCGATATAGTATCTCCGGGAACATACACCTACGGCTCCCTGGTCCTGGGAGGGTTACTGAAGGAAAAGGGACATGATGTAAAGATTACCAGGAAGCTGGAGTCCCAGGGAGAACTGACCCTCCTCAGTCTCTTCTCAACTCTGCAGCTCCTGGACCCGAAAATCAAGGAGTTTGTGGCCGCAAGAGAAAATGTCTTCGTGGGCGGTCCAGTGGGCCTATGTCCAGAGATGGTCTTAGGAGAGCTGGATGCCAGGGCAGTGGTCACCGGCGAAGGCGAAGATATTGTGACAAAACTGGTAGAGAGTGGACCGGAGGGGCTGCCGGGAGTAGCCTATCGGAAAAATGGGAAAATAGAGAAGTCTCCTTCCCAGCCAGTCAAATCTCTGGACCATGCTCTTCCATTGATACCGGATGACCTTTGCCAGCAAAACGTACGCGGCGCCAATGTTTACATCGAAACGCACCGGGGATGTCTGGGAAGCTGCTCATTTTGCCAGGTGCCTCGTTTCTTCGGCCGCGATATTCGCAGCCGCAGCATTGACAATATTGTCGCAGAAGTCAAAGAGATGAAAAGGCGCGGCATTAGCCGGGTGGCCATAAGCGGAGGGACGGGCTCGCTCTTCGGTTATCGCAATAAAATAAACAGGGATGCTTTTGTGCAAATGCTTCGCTCCCTTTCTGAGATTCTGGGCAAGAGGAACCTCTCCGTGCCGGATATGAGAGTGGACCTGGTAGACGAGACCATCTTGAAGGCGGTGCGCGACTATACCATCGGCTGGGTCTTCTTCGGTCTGGAGAGCGGAAGCGATGCAATGCTCAAGTCCATGAGGAAGGGAGTCACGCAAGAGGATAACCGCCAGGCCATACAGCTTGCCAGGAGTCTGGGGGTCAAGATAGGAGGCAGCTTCATTGTGGGCTACCCAGGAGAGAGCAGAGAGGATTTTGAGCAGACTATGCGCTTTGCAGAGGAGGCAATGCTCGACGATGTCTTCGTAAGCATCGCTGAACCCATACCCGGCACACCCCTGGCCAGTCAGATACTGCAGATGCCATCAGAAGAGCTGCCTCTCTACCAGGAGCACAAGGGCGAATATGGTGCCCTGAAGTTCTCCGAGGCCGAAGCGCGCTGCTTCGAGTTGATGCTTCATGGAGATAGCTGCAAACCGATACCAAGAGCAACATCCAACCAGCAGTACGATGCTTACCTTTCCGAGGCCAAAGGCCAGGGCCGGGATATTAGAAGAGTGATGACGCTCTTGCAAAAGTACCGCGAGTATCTGCCTTGATGAATTAGAGTATATTACATTTTCTGGCCACATTTTGTTTTTTTAAAAAGCGAATTCTCTGCAAGTCCACCGAAGGCTTCGTGCCACCAGCGTTTTAGTTGTCGTCAATGGCATTGCAAAACAAAGATGCGCTGCAAAAAAAAGAAAAATATATGCGTAGGTCAGGAGACCTACACAGCGGGCATGACCAAAGATCTCTCGCCTGCAGCGCGGAACTCGCGTGCACCGCCCTTGCCGAAGCAATCGCGGACGTTGGCCCAGTCGAAGACCAGGTGTGGGTTGGCGAAGGTGACCTTGATCAATGGGTTCACGGCGAAGGCATCCATGCGGCCTGCATGGGCAGCGCTGGTGATGCCTGCGTACTCGCCCTGGTGTCCCACGTTCATGGCGTAGTTGGGGTAGTTGGCGCCTCTCAGCTCGAGGGGTGCGCCCTCGTCTGACTGATAGGAGAACACGTTGGTTGGACCGCACTGATCCTGCAGGTCGTAGCCGAAGAAGCCCAGGCGTCCCCAGCCTTCCTTGTGCAGGAGCATGGACAGGTACCATCCGGCCAGACCGACCTGGCTGTGTCCGGTTGCGATAGCGGATGTGATAGCGGATGCAGCGGCCAGAACGGCTGCTCTCTGGGACCCACCGAAGTGATCCTCGAGCAGAGTCGGGAACTCCTCGTACTGTTCCATGCCGTAGGCGTTGACCTCAGTGGCCAGCGTCTTTGCGGTCTCCAGCAACTGTGGAGCCTTGGCGAATCCTCCGAACTTGTCGGTGGCGAAGTCGACACCGTAGTAGGAGAAGTCATCCAGCACATCGTTGGTGTAGGCTGCAGTGGCGTACTGGGTGAATCCGACACCGCCGGACATGTAGCTTCCCAGCCAGATCTGATCGTACAACATGGAGCCAGCGGCTACCACGTTCAGAGATACGTAGACTGGATCCTGGGGCTTGACCCTGGAGGTCTGGACCATGTCGGCCATGAAGCCGAAGGACAGGCCGCCGGGGTTGTTGGGTCCGCGGGCGCGGCGCGCTGGCAGCATCTCGGACATCTGCAGAACGGCAGCGTGCTTGGCGGCATAGGCCAGATCAGCCACAGCGGCCTCACCAGCACACATGTTGTAGGCATCGATGAAGGTCATACACAGCTGCATGGCGCTCCACCTGGAGGTGGTGCCGCCATCGCAGGACCTGACAACGATTGTCGGGATGTGGATGGCCTGCCAGGATGTCTTGCCGATAGCGGCCTTGAGGGCCTCTGCCTGCTCAGCCGGGAAGAGCTTGTTGATGTCGATCTTGTACTGATCATCGATCTCGTCTGCGAGGGCATCGTCGCCGGTGAAGACGCGAACGTTGCAGTCATCGACCAGGCCGGGGTGAGTCTCCACCATGTGCTCCTGAACCACGGCTGCGCCGGGCATGGCGTGGTTGAGGATCTCGAGGTAGTTGTTGATGGTCTCGGGTGTGACTTCCTTGCCGAGCCTCTTTTGCAGAACCTCATGGGCCATATCCAGGCCGACCACGATGGTCCTCCTGATATCATCCCAGAACTGCTGCATGGCTGGATTGTTGACGAAGTGCAGATCGTCGCCCTCTACTACATACTCGGTTCCGGAGAGCTTGTAGGGTACGAGCTGCCTCTGTCCCATGGGAATGCCGCCAGCGTGGACGTAGGGGTTGTAGCCGGTCATGCCGCGCTTGCCCTCGACCTTCTTGGCGTACTCCATGAACTCCCTCTTACGGGCGTTCTGCTCAGGTCCAAGTCTCTTATACTCTACCTTCTGGCCCGCGAGGTCGAAATCCTTTCCGAACTTCTTGTTAAGAGCCTTTATGAATAGTTTTTTGGTGTGTTTAACTGCCATTTTGTATCACCCCATTTACTCCGGCCTGAATCCCCACTTGCTGCGCAGCTCCCACATATGGTGCAGAGCTTCGACTGCCTCGTCGTACTTTCTGGCGCCGACCTTCCCACACATGGGAATGCCGTCCGCCCTGAAGATAGTGGTTCTCTTCTTGGCCTCGGCCTCGGTCATGGGCTTGCCCAGGTTGATCTTCTTATCCAAGGGAATACCGACCTGATCCTTGGTTGCATAGACGTTTCCGTCAGCTCCCATCTCGGTTCTGGCCAGCATATCGAACTGCATGCCGTTCTCTTCCAGTCTCAGGGAGTGGCCGTGCACAGTGCAGCCTCTCATGGAACAGAGGGCGACATCGGTCATCTCGCTATCGTACTGAGCCTTGGTGTAGGTCTCGATATCTCTCTCCCTGGCCTCGATGATCTGTCTGCCGGACAGGGTGCCTGGATCGCAGCCCTTGCAGTTGATGGCTCCCCAATAGGATCTCCAGTATGGGATGGATGGGGCGAAGTACATAGAGTCGGTCCACTGGGAGTACCTGACGCGGTCACCAGCGGCGGCACCTGCTGTAGGTGCAACGAGCTGTCTTACCGGGCAGTCGGGCTCGCCCATCTCTTTAAGGGGTGGGTGAGTGCTTGAGTAATCGGCGCCTGGAGCCCTGTGGCCCATGATCGCCGTGACGTCTGCCTCAGGAATATCTCTGAGCTTCTCGAGGTTTCCGGACATGTGCTTTCTTCTGTTGATGCCAACAGAGGTGCTTCCGGGATAGAATTGTGGTTTGTATGCCATATTTTATCTCTCCTCATCGTCATTAATAGTCACATTTTCTTCAGACAAAATGGCCATGCGATCTTTCTTGGCCTTGGGATCGATAAGCCCCAGAATCCTGGTGTCTTCTACATCACCGAATTTGGCATAATCGGTTAGAGTCTGCCGGGTGTGGAAGAACTTGCCGCGCTTGAGATGAACGGGGAAGGGCAGCGCTCGCTCACACGCCTCCTTCAGCCCGTTGAAGTATTTTTCATCAGCCAGCTCAAGCCTGACTCGTCCGACTTTAACCTTTAGCTCAAAAGCTTGACCAGCCACCTCTATGAGGAGATCTCTATTCTCTTCGATAGGGGCACCCCTGCCGGGGCCATAGGGCACGTTTCTAGGAAGATTGGGGCCTTGTACCATTATTCTGGTAAGACCGCCGTTCTCATAGATCGCATTGAGCAGCTTTTGAGTCGTATCCGGCATGAGATATCTCTGCGGGATTATCTCGACCTGTATCGATTCCGTGTCTGATTTAGTGACCATTTCATCCGCCTTTACACAGCCTCCGCAACCGATACGATCGGCTCACGGAACTCCTTGATCTCGCCGTATATGGCACCGACCAATCCAGATGTCATCTCAGGTGTGAACATCTGGGTACCGGCATCCAGTGCTACTGCAGCAGCTACGCAGGGTATGGCAAATCCTCTGGAGTGCCTGGTTACCACGTGGTTGCCGTTGAATACACCGGGTCCGCCGCCGCCATAGATGGAGTGGCTGAAGAAGGAGAAGCCGACAGCAGTTCCCATTACTCTGCCGAAGTCGCATCCGGGCAGAGCGGTTTCTTTCTCAATGATATCGTTGAAGTACAGCAGTGTCGAGGACACAGCCTGGGCGCCCCTCAGGGAGCCGCAGTTGACCATGGTGGCAGCCAGTACGCCGGCAGCGGTGTAGGCGTTCCACTTGGATACATCATTGGCCTCGTACAGTACATAGCCGGAGGGCAGCTTCTTGCCGGCCTTGATGACCTTGTCTTCAAGGGCTGCAGCGACTGTGCTCTGAACGACTGTGCCGATGGTTCCGGTCTTGCCGTTAGCCTTAACGCAGTTGTAGACCATATTGTTGGCGTTCAGGCCCTGGTAAGCCATGCCCAGGAGCTGGTGGCGCTCGAATATGCCCATAGCGTTGCCCATCTCGAACTCGCCGATCTGCTCGTAAATCGAAGCAAGAGCTGCGGCGTTCATGGCGTTCCTCTTGGTGATTGCAGCAAGGTGGTTGGCCATGACGTTCCTGAGAGCAAAGCCCAGACCTTCATCGTTCTGGGGGATGTTGAGAACAGATGCAACGTTTCCGCCGGACATGCCTACTGTCTGCGGGTACTCGCCCCAGACAGCGGCGTGGATCATGGGGGCCTCAATGAGAGTAGCCTTGAATGTCTGGATAAGGGCTTCAGTTGCTGCTGCGGCTGCGCCGGTCAAGCCGACGACGAACTCAGAGGCAGCGTTAACCCTCATGGTTGGGATCTGGACGAGCAGCTGCTTGCCGCCGCCCAGGATCTGGACATTGGTATCGTCGCCGGGGGTAACCTGCAGCAGTGCCTTGATCTTATCAGCAAGAACGCCAGCGTTGGCAACAACATCATAGTTGAGCTCGCGTCCCTTGATCTGCCTGCGGCCTCCTGCTACCTTTCCGGTCTTAAGAGCGCCTTCTATGCCGGCCAGGTTGACGGCTACGGTTCGCTTTGTAAGAGAAATGAGTCTCTGCATGGCCGCGTTCTTGAGAGGGCTGACGGCGCTCAGGTCGACGTCGCTCTTCAAAAGAACTCCGCGGTCGCTATATAGGTCTATCTTGTCAGACACGTTCTTTATCCTCCTTTACCTTTTTAGCAGTAAAAATTGTAGCGACGGTAATGCCGAAGCGATGATATGAGTGCCTAAGCTAAAAGGTATCATATCCGGCACCATCACAATTCGTTACAATCTCCCGCCGCGTTCTGTAATGCTTAATAGCTACTTAAACTTTTTGCGTGATGCACCCAGAACTACTGAATTTATAAGGATCTGTAAGCCATTTAGCAGTAAAATAAAGACATTTTTTTGATACAATTTGTATTGCATCTGTTAATTATAATTGTGCAATTCCATTCGTTAATACCCCTATCAACCCCATTGCTTTATGGACGAAGCCCGATCAATTCTGACCATCGCGATAACCTCCTACGACCTTTGAACAAATGCGGTATTATTCCACTTAATTAATTAATTATATCTAACTGACACTAAAATTTAAGTCTTTATGCGCTGGCTTATGGAGATAAATCTAATCTATCTCCAGTGTAGAATGGCCTTCAAAAAGCGATTTTTCTGAGTAGCCCCAATTATAAACAATTGAAATTTATCAAATAATCATGTTGTTTGTCCCGACAATTATTCAGCGCTCATTTTTGAGGGTTAAGAGAAATACGATTCTATTACGGAAAAACTTAAATCAACTGCCATATTTGGCTCTCTAGAATGCATCTCATAATCGCAGAGAAGCACGATGCTGCCAAGAGGATTGCTCAGATCCTGGCCGGCAGCAAGCCCAGCTCCCGGCGAGTGGCAGGCGTAGATACCTATTGCTTTGACGACAAGGTAGTCATGGGACTTTCCGGCCACATCGTGGGTGTTGACTATCCGCCTGGATACAACAACTGGCAGAAGGTAGACTGCAAAGATCTGATCAGAGCAGAGATAATCGTCCGTCCCATCCAGGAAAAGATCATCGCAGCCTTGCAGGCCCTGGGAAAGCAGGCCGATCGAATCACCATTGCCACGGATTACGATCGCGAAGGTGAGCTGATCGGAGTTGAGGCATTAAAGGTAGCTAAAGAGGTAAATCCCGGCCTGCATGCTGATCGCGTCAGGTACAGCGCTATTGTAAAAGATGAGATCCTAAAGGCCTTCAAAGACTCGGGAAAGGTGGACTATAACCTGGCCGCATCGGGAGAGGCCAGGCAGATCATAGATTTGGTCTGGGGCGCGGCTTTGACCAGATATATCTCCCTTACATCCGGGCGGCTTGGCAAAGAGTTTCTCTCCGTAGGTCGGGTCCAATCTCCAACTCTGGCCCTTATCGTAGATCGAGAGCGGGAGATTCAGTCGTTCGTGCCCAAGGCTTACTGGGAGATCTATGCGGATCTGGAGAAAGAGCTTCGTGTGCAGCATGCCAAAGGGCGCATCTGGGAGAAAGCCGAGGTTGACGGGATAATAGCTCGGCTTATGCCTATTGCCATAATCAGGTCCATCGAGACAAAACCACGCATTGATAAGCCACCTGCTCCCTTTGACACCACCAGCTTCATCTCCGCCGCCAGCGGCATAGGCTTTTCCGCTGCCAATGCCATGCGTGTGGCCGAATGGCTTTACATCAATGGCTTCATCTCCTACCCCAGAACAGATAATACCGTTTATCCGCCGTCCATCGATCTGGTAGCTCTAACCCGTCTCTTCCTGAATGGCGCTTTTTCCAGCGAAGCGGAGCGGCTGCTCAAGGGAAAGATGCTGCCCACGCGCGGCAAGAGGTCCACAACCGACCACCCGCCTATCTACCCCACCGCCCTCGTGGCCAAGAGCGAGCTGAAGGACGACCAATGGCGCATTTATGAGCTGGTGGTTCGTCGCTTCTTCGCCACATTAGCCGATGTGTGCGTCTGGGATGCCACCAGCCTCAAGGTGGACATCGGCCCCGAGCCTTTCCGGGCTAATGGAGCGCGCCTGGTGGAAGCGGGCTGGAGATACTATTATCCTTACAGCAAGGCGGAGGAGCATATCCTGCCGGCGCTGTTGGAAGGAGAGCGCCTGGCGGTTTTGGGTCACAGTGTTGATGCTAAAGAGACCCAGCCTCCGGCTCGCTTCGGTCAGGGCAAGCTTATCAAGATCATGGATGATCTGGGGCTGGGAACAAAGTCCACAAGGCACGATATCATAAGCAAACTCTATGCGCGCGCTTATGTGCAGGGCAATCCCATGCGGCCCACCAATACCGCTTATGCCGTGGTGGATACCCTGGAAAAATATGCGCCCACCATCACCAAACCGGAGATGACTCAAACTTTAGAGAACGATATGACCCTCATCTCGGAGCGAAATATCAAGGAGGATGAGGTCATCGAGAAGTCGAGGGTCATGCTCACATCGGTCTTCGATGAGCTGACGGAAAATCAGGATGGCATCAGCCAATCGCTAAAGGATGGCCTACGCACCGACAAGATCGTGGGCACCTGTCAAAAATGCAAATCAGATCTCATAATTCGGCGCGGCCACCGGGGCACCCGGTTCATCGGCTGCTCCGGCTATCCGGAATGCCGGTTTACTCTTCCTCTCCCCAGGTTTGGGACGGTGATTGTAACCGACAAGCAGTGTGATGAGCATGGTATGTTCCACATACGCATCATCAATAAGGGCAAGAGGCCCTGGGATCTGGGGTGCCCGCACTGCAACTTCCTGGAATGGCAGGCCAAAAAAGCTTCAGAAAAGACAGATCCTGCTAAAATAAAAGAAGAAGGGAAACCCAAGGCTAAGAAAGCGGCGAACGCGACAACGGCAAAGAAAAAGGCAAAGCCCCTTGCTCCGGCAAAAGGCGACGGCCTGGTGGATGTGCCGGGAATCGGGCCCAAGACCCTGGAGAAGCTGGCCGCGGCAGGCATCAATAGCAAGGAGGATCTGCTTCGGTCCGGGGTCAAGATCCTGGCGGAGAAGACCGGCATCAGCCCCAAAAAGATAACCGACTGGAGACGAGCGGCTAGAGCGCAGAGCTGATTCCTTCATCAAGCAGATCATGAAAGAGGAGACAAGGCACTACGCAGGGACACAAGAGGCGCTGGAGAGATCGAGAGGTAGCGATGAAAGCGTACTGCGGGTTTTGCGGCTTCTTGTCCCTGCATCAGAGCTAAACCGCGATACACAGGCTATTTTAGTTCTTAAGTACGTATAATCTGCAAAGAATACCTTTTTTTTATCCAGATTCAGACAAGAGCCAAATCACTTTTGGATATCTGATTATTCCATACGGCATGGAATGAATTTCGACAATTGCCTGTTATCGAATTACCGACATCAGCGAAATCAGAAAAGCGCTGTAGAACCCGCCGCGCAACACCAGACCTTGCGAGGTCAGAAAGGTATTTATAAAAATTTCCGGCCAAGCCAGAGGGTTGAATGTTCCATAAATTTATATGGATCCTATATTCCCGTTGACCCATAACGAGCCAGGTAATGCTTGATTTTATATCCCTTGAAATTTTAAAAGGTTCTCGTTTATCGGAGCGTTAAGTTTATCATCGTTATGTGTTACATTATACATAACGATGGGGTAAACTTGCATGGCGGCAATTGTCTATCAAACAGATAAACGATCAGGCATCACCTATGCCTATCAATCCGTATCATACTGGGACAAAGAAAAGAAACAATCACGTGCCATGCGCACCTTAATTGGGCGGGTGGATAAAGAAACTGGAGAAATTGGCCCTACTGATGGAAGAAACCGAAAGAAACAAGATGCTAAGGTACCTGCCAAACGTGGACCCAGGGCAGCTGAGATGGCCTATCGATCCTTTTATGGGGCTACCTACCTGCTGGATGCGATCGGCGAGCAATTGGGGATCACCCATGACCTGAAACGGTGTTTCCCTGACACTTACAAACAAATCTTGTCCATCGCCTACTACCTGATCCTTGAAGACAGCACACCACTATATCGCTTTGAGAAGTGGGGAATCCTCCATAAGCATCCTTATGAGGAAAACATCACCTCACAACGTAGCAGCGAGCTGTTTGCCAGCATCACCGAAGAGGATAAACAACGGTTTTTCACCCTTCAGGGAAAAAGAAGGTTGGAAAAAGAGTTCTGGGCCTATGATACAACCACCTTGTCCAGTTACTCAGAAACCCTCCGACAAGTACAGTTTGGCTTTAACAAAGAGAATGACAGGCTGCCTCAGTTGAATGTGGCCCTGGTATTCGGGCAAGAGTCAAACCTCCCTTTCTATTACAGAAAACTCGCGGGTAATATCCCTGATGCCAAAACAGTACGTCATCTGCTTGAAGAACTGGATATCCTTGGTTATTCAAAGGTAAAGCTAGTCATGGACCGTGGATTTTATAGTGAATACAACATCAACTGCCTGTACAGGAAGCATGTGAAGTTCCTTTCGTCTGTCAGGATGTCTCTGGCCTTTGTTCGAAAAGAGTTGGACGCCATCTACGATACGTTTAGGAGCTTTGAGCATTACAACGAGGATTATGAACTCTATTGCCGAACGGTTAGAACTACCTGGGATTATATTCAGGAGCATCCGTACAAGGGAGAAACTGTCCAGGAATCACGTCGTCTTTACATTCACTATTACTACAACATCGATAAAGCGGCTGAGAATGAGAAGGCCTTTGACCGTCGATTGTTTGCACTGAAACAGGAACTGGAATCTGGCAAACGTGTCCCCGAACATGAGAAGCTCTACCAGAAGTATTTCAACATCAAGACAACGCCCAGACGGGGAACACAGGTAACGGTCAGGGAAGAGAACGTCAGAAATGCCAAGCGCTATTATGGTTTCTTTGCTCTGATCACCAATGAGACAATGGATGCGGTTACCGCTCTTGAACTCTACCGCAACAAAGATGTTGTAGAAAAGGCCTTCGGCAACCTCAAGGAACGCCTGAACATGCGCCGTACTCTTGTCTCGTCGGATCAGAGTCTTGAAGGGAAGATGTTTGTACAGTTTGTAGCACTGATATGCCTGTCCTACATTAAAAAACAGATGCAGGTGAAAGGTCTTCTTAAGGACTACACGTTGCCAGGTCTATTGGACAAACTCGATGTCATTGAATGCTTCGAACAGCCAGGCAAATCGCTTCGAGTAGGCGAGATGCTGGAAAAACAAAAACAACTGTACCATGATCTGGGGCTGAACCCGCCTACCTCGTTATGAGTGGGCGGGAATATAGGTTGTATAGAACCTTTTTATTATAACAACCAACCTAGCCCATCTGATAAAGAAATTTGGCGTTCAAAAGGAGAAGCTTTCCAAGCATTAGGCAAATACGACGGCGCGATCAAATCCTATGAAAAAGTTATCGAGCTTGATCCTAGAGATGACGACGCCTGGTTAAACAAAGGTATTGCACTCAAAGCACTCAGTCGAAATTCAGAGGCAAAGGCGTCATTTGATAATGTGCATTATATGCCTACATGGATGGAATTTGTCACCTTTCCGAAAGGGCAAGGATTTACTGGATTGTTGATCCTTTATAACAGTGAAGATGATGATACATCTTGCAATGGGAAGTTAAGAGTTGAGATATATGGGGATTGCGAATATAAAGAAAAATTGTGGAGCAAGTCCTTTGATGTAGGAAAATATGAGTTTAGCGAGTATACATGGGGAATTAATCGGGGAGCAATTGCTTGGCATCTTAAAAGAATTCCATACGATGAGATAGAGCCTGACGCCGAAGACCCGGTCTGGTATGTTCGTGCCTACTTCGAATCTCCTGATGGCTGCATTCTAAAGGATACGTCAGTGATCTGAGTGTTAATGAACCTAGTGCATATAACCGTCAGAATAAGTCCCATTTTTTCAATGCCCTTTAAATCGCTTAAGATTATTATAAGATACCTTCCCGCCTCAAACCCTATGATGGTCGCGACGGATTGTGGATTTGCTATCTACCATCAATGATGCCAATTAATCGCGATCTTCCGATTGTAAACCCAGATTTGCTGAGACTATGTGAACGGGTGGTTAGGCCAATGAGGATTTAGGCCGGTTTTGGGAGATTGCACACAGTACTATGAACAACTCGCAAATTTTGCGCACATCCCAAAAGTTCTATGTTATTATCATAATATCTAAATAAAATTCTATAGGACTATTTCCCATGCATCACACCGTCGCCGGCGATCGCAGGAAAGCCTTGAAGAGGTCCGCCCGGAAGCTGTCCAGCGATGCCCGCGCACCCTCGGCCCGCCCGGATACGCAATGACTGCAAGTGCGTGCGATTGGCCCCGGCAGAGGCCGAGGCCCTCAAGCTCCAGGTCGCGCCGGAGAACCTGACCCATGTTGGAGAAAGTAGGTGACCCGGGCAGAAGGCCTTTGAGAAGAAGGCGTAGGCGCTGTGAATTTGTTTCTGTCAAAATTGTTCTTATCTCATCAAGACTATGCGGCTTCGCGTGAAACCGTGAACCTGCGCGAAGATGCCATTATCATAACTTCAGAGGATTCCAAGCCGATCCTTTATCACTCGGACATCCGCCTGCACCTGCCGAAATTGCATCGCATATCCCGGCTGGATGTCTTCTCTCATGCCCTTAATTTCGCCTAGCGTTTCGTCTGTGGTTTTTCGCACCGCTTTGAGGTCTTCACTCATTTGAGGGATCATGTCCGTATTCTTGCGCACCGCTCTTAGGTCTTCACTCATTTGAGGGATCATGTCCGTGTTCTTGCGCACTGCTTTAAGATCGTCCCTCATATCCAGAAGAAGCGGGATAGCCTTATCCAGTTGGACGAAAGAGCAAAACATGGCAACTTCACTGGTTCGCCCTATGTCCCCGTCATAATCCTCGAAAGTCACTTTAGAAACCTCGGCATGCTCCGGTTTATTCTTCTCAATCGTCTGCAAGAATGCAGTGACTCTGGCTTCATCTCCTTCTACCAGAGCAATGACCTCTTGCTGGCCGTTTTCTTCCCAGTTGTAGGTCGAGAGCCCAGGGAGGGCGAGGTTCATGGCGTGCTTGAGCAAAAATACTCGATATCCTACGTCATGCACTTTCGAGCCGACGATCTTGACTTTCAGCTTCATGATAGCTATAATATCTGCTCGCATGTCTATTTGATTGTTTCCTCTCGCCCAAGTGGCTCAGGCGAGCATTGATTCCTCGCGCTCCCGCGGGCCCGCCCTGGGGCAAGGGCAGGGAGATTGGCATTGGCCCGGTAATCGCCATCTTCTTTATAATACGGTTATTTCCGCTTGATAATGCAAAAAATCTCTCCCCGGACGAGATGGCTGGGCATAGCTCTAGTCGTTGGTTCCTTTGCCTTTTATGGATGCCTCTTGCTCGTGCCCTTCTCCCCTTTCTCAGCGGAAAGAAAGATTGCACTGTCCATCTTGCTTGTCATTTTGGGAGAGGGGTCTTTCTGGTTGGCAGTTCTCATCCTGGGGCGAGAAGCGATAGCTAAATATCGAGACTTCGATTGGCGAACACGGCTTTTTGGATGGTTGAAAAGACCTTAAAATTAGCAGGCATGGGCCTGGCCGGATTTGAACCGGCGACCACTCGGTTATGAGCCGAGCGCTCTAACCGGACTGAGCTACAGGCCCAAAAGAAATGCGCCGCCAACAGGGCTCGAACCTGTGACATTCTGGTTACTGCTCCTAAGCAATTAACAGCCAGACACTCTACCAACTGAGTTATGGCGGCTCGACACCCTCCCTCGATGCACAATGATTTAAGCCTTTTGATTAGAAGGTAGATTTCATGCGCATCCTGAAGAAGAATCTGCGAGGAGATGTTGGGGAGATTGCCCTGCTCCCGGAGTCTTTAGATGATCTATGGCATCTACAGCACTTGATTTCCCGGGGTGATCTGGTCTTTGCCCTCACGCACCGAAAGGTTCCTGCCATTGCCGACAAGGCGCGCCCGGAGAAGATGGAGAGAAAGACGGTACGCCTGGGGGTCAAGGTGGAAGATATCGAGTTTCACATGTATTCCAACTGGCTGCGCCTGCACGGCATTATCAAGTCGGGCATGGATGTCGGAGCGTATCATACTCTGAATATCGAGGTGGGAACGGATCTGTCCATCCTCAAATACCACTGGAGGCCGGACCTTCTGGCGCGCATTGATGAGGCAGTAGCCGAGTCGCAAAGACCGCGAGTGGTCATTGCGCTGGTGGAGGAGGGCGACGCCACCATCGGTGTTTTGCGCCAGTTCGGGGTGCAGATGGCGGCGGAGCTGCGCCAGGGCAGCGGAAAAGGCAGTGGTGAAGACACGCGCGCCGGCTTTATGCGAGATGTGGCAGCGGCAATTGATACGACGGCAAAGGATGGCGCAGAGGTAATCCTCGCGGGACCCGGCTTCACCAAAGAGGATTTAAAGAAGGTTATCGACTCCAACCTTCCGGATTTGGCCAAACGAATTGCCATGGATGATACCTCGTCCATAGGGCGGTCCGGATTTCAGGAGGTCCTACGTCGCGGGGCCGTAAAGAGCGTTCTTGAATCCAGCCGCATAGCCAGGGAGGCAAAGCTCATAGAAGATCTCTTCCGGGAGATCGCCACGGACGGCAAAGCCGCCTACGGCATAAAAGAGGTGGAAACCGCCAGGAATTACGGCGCGATTGAAAAGCTGCTGGTATTGGATGAGCTGGCCCGCCGGGGAAGGGTGGATGATATCATGCGCGAAGTGGCCGAGGCCAGGGGAAAGGTAGTGATATTCAGCTCGGAGTTTGAGCCGGGAGATCGTCTGCGCTCTTTGGGCGGCGTGGCGGCCCTGCTTCGATTCAAGATTGTATAGGTGTGAACTGAAAGATGACCAAGTGCGACAAATGCCCGAGCTATGCCATTATCTATCAAAGGTACTCGGGCATGCATCTATGCCGGACGCATTTTGAAGAGGACGTGCACCGCAAGATCAGAGAGGGACTGCGCAAGACCGGCCTCTTTGGTCACGGCTCGCGCATGGCCCTGGGTCTGGACGGCGGGCGAGAGAGCGCTACGCTAGCGTTTGTTCTCAGGAATCTCTTTGTTCGCCGCAGGGACATCGAGCTGCTGGCAGTCATCATCGATGAGGGAAAAAAGACTGGCCCCGACGCGAACCAGGCCCGAAGTGTGGCAGAGCAATTAGGAATTCCTTATATTGTAAAGAGCCTGCCGATTTTGGGGGATCGTGAACCGGCCCACTCAGTTCAATCTGCTCTGAAGATGGAGCTGCTTTCTTGCACTGCTGCAGATAATGGAGCAGGCATTCTCGCGACAGGCGAGACACTGGATGATGAGGCCCTGGAGATATTCTTAGCCTATCTGAGGGGCGATGTAGATGCACTGGTATCAGAGGGCTCTTTGAGCCAGGAGCAAGGTGTCGCCTGGATAAAACCACTGCGGCGTATTCCCGGAAAAGAGGTGAGGCTTTATGCCATCGGCCACAATCTGGGATTTCATGATGCAGGTGAGATGACCGGTACCGATGCCCTGCGCAGGGAAGCAAAGAAGCTGCTTTGCGGTTTTGACTGCCGGCATCCCGGCACAAATTATTCTCTGCTGCGCGGCCTGGAAAAAGGTCCGGCACAGGAAAGAGGCGGCAAGGGCAAAGCCTTTAAGTAAAGATGGAAATTAATCGAGCCATAGCGCCTCGGTAGCTCAGCTGGTCCAGAGCGATTGACTTGTAATCAATAGGTCGCGTGTTCGAATCACGCTCGGGGCTTTTTCATTATCATTTCTTTGGTGGTTTTATGACAAAGATCTTTCAATAAGCAATAGAGAAACGGGCCTGAGTTTGTGGTTCAGGCCTTTTTGATTTTCTTCATGTCCAGCCTGGTTTTGCACCTGGGACAGGCTTTTGGCTTATTTACTCTCGTCTCCCATCCATAATGACATTTTGGGCATCTCATCTGTTTCATATTAATACAGTTGTGATAAGAGTATTAATAACTTTCGATTGTATATGATTACCCATACTACTCTGGTAAACGCAAAACCTATAATTGAATGGACGTGGTAAACACAGAATTTCATGAACGAGATTTTGGAGATTCTTTCTGAAAACGCCAGGGCATCTTATTCCGAGATCGCGGCACTGCTGGGCAGACCCGAAGCGGATGTAGCCAAAGAGGTCCGCAGGCTGGAAGAGGCCGGTGTCATCAGAAAGTACATTACTCTGATTAACTGGGAGAAGCTTGACCAGAGCTTTGTCTTCGCCGTTTTGGAGTTGAAAGTAGCTTTGCAGCGAAAGACAGGCTACGACTCCGTGGCGGAGAGGATCGCCAACTTCTCGGAGGTAGAGTCAGTGCGTTTGATCTCAGGAGACCACGACCTATCAGTCACCGTGCGAGGCAAGTCCATGAAAGACATCGCCTACTTTGTGGCGGAGAAGATCGCACCGCTGGAAGGAGTTCAATCGACATGCACACACTTCATCCTCAAGAGCTACAAAGAGCACGGCGTCATTCTCACAGAAAGGCCCAAGCCCAAGAGACTGGTGATTACCCCATGAAGCAGAGACAAAAAAACGTAGCCATACCCGCCTGGAATGCCGAGCAGCATTTAAACCGGGTTGTAAAAGACATGCCCCCTTCTGGCATCAGAAAGTTCTTCGATCTGGTAAGCGAGATGGAGGGGGCAATCTCTCTGGGCGTTGGGGAACCGGACTTCGTCACGCCCTGGCATGTGCGCGAGGCCTGCATCTATTCACTGGAGTCGGGAAACACCCATTACACATCCAACAAAGGCATGCCTGAGCTTAGAGAGGCTATCAGCGAGTCGGTGTACTGTGACCTGGGCCTGACTTACGATCCGGTCGAGCAGATACTCATCACTACCGGTGTCAGTGAAGCGGTTGATCTGGCCTTTCGCGCCACGCTAAATCCCGGTGACGAGGTCATCGTACCCGAGCCCTGCTATGTGGCTTACACCCCAGACATCCTTCTGACCGGTGGGGTGGCAAAGAGCGTTCCTACCTGTCTGGCGGATGAGTTCCGGCTACAACCGGAGGACCTTGCCAGGGCCGTAACCGATAAGACCCGCGCCCTGCTGCTCAGCTACCCCAATAATCCCACGGGAGCGATTATGACCCGTTCCGATCTGGAGGCTCTGGCTGATGTTGTTGTCGAGAACGATCTTCTTGTTATCTCCGATGAGGTTTATGCCAAGCTCACCTATTCAGGCAGTCACGTCAGCTTCGCACAGCTGGAGGGCATGCAGGAGAGGACGGTCATTCTTAACGGTTTATCCAAGTCTCATGCCATGACCGGCTGGCGGGTAGGCTACGTGCTGGGCGATCCGTCACTGGTGGGAGCCATGACCAAGGTGCATCAGTACACCATGCTCAGCGCGCCTACCATGGCTCAGGTGGCGGCTCTGGAGGCCATACAAAAAGGCGAAGAGGAGATGCAGCAGATGATGCACGAGTATGACCTGCGCCGGCGCATGTTCGTCTCCGGCCTAAATCGCATCGGTCTGGACTGCTTCGAGCCCAAAGGAGCTTTTTACGCATTCCCCTCAGTGAAAGCCTGGGGGCTTTCCTCGGAGGAGTTTGCGGAACGGCTCCTCAAAGAGCAGAAGGTGGCGGTGGTACCAGGCAGCGTATTTGGGCCGAGCGGCGAAGGATTGCTGCGCTGCAGCTATGCTACGTCCCGTGAGGAGCTGATTGAGGCGCTGGACAGGATTGAGAAATTCCTCGCCAACCTCTAAGAGACGATGAAAAATGCTTAAAGCCAAGTTCAAATCGGAGCAGACGGACCGGCTGGCAGGCGGGCTGGCAGCGCTGGGCCTCTCGCCCAATGCCTGGACGCTGCTCTCCCTGGTGCCAGCTCTGGTAGGAATGGCGGCGCTGATGGACGGGCGGCTGGCCTGGGGGCTGGTGCTCTTCTCCCTGTCCGCCTTTCTGGACATAGTGGACGGGACGGTAGCGAGGGTGACTCACCAGTCCACGGCCGTAGGAGCCTTCCTGGACGGAGTGGTGGACAGGTATGTGGAGCTTTTGCTCTACCTGGGGCTGCTCTTCTACCTGGGCAGGGGTGATTTTCTCGGGCTGCCCTATGAGGTCTGGTTTATGCTGCTCTTCTTCGGATCGCTCATGACCACCTTTGTGCGGGCCTATGCCGATCATCGAGGCATAGTGAAGGGCGAGGCGGAGCTGAAGAAGATGGGCGGGCTCCTGGAGCGGTTTGAGAGGCTCATGCTGCTTTATGCGGGTATGTTTCTGGGGCTCTTCAACACTCAGTGGCTGGTAGTAGTAATAGTAATAACAGTGGTGCTGGCCAATGCCACGGCGCTGCAGAGGATAGCGTTTGCAATCAGACATGGAAGTTGATAGCTGATGAAGGATGAAATCCATTATTGAATGAAGCGGAATGCCAATAGTAGGGTGTTTGCCCGCCACGCACGCTCAGCGCCAATGATAAAAACCTAGGACAATGGTGTTGGTTGCCGTGTTGCTCTCCCTGAAGATGCTCCTACCAGCTAAGAAAGAGCTGGAAAAAATGGACAAAACCCAGGCACAAAAAATCTATGGCCACATTGAGCAGCTCAAGATAGACCCGCTTAGATCACGATCGGGGATGAACATAGACAGAGTGGCTGGCAAACAAAAGCCGCCTGCCTATCGCTTGAAAATTGGAAGGATCAGAGTTGAGTATATCGTTGATGGTCAGATGATCGTTATCTTTAGGATTTTCATAAAGAAACGAAAATCGGATTACAGATAAACGGATATACTCATAGAGCATAGAAGGTATGCGATGCAACGACTCGAAGCTAAATGCGTGATCAGAGAAGGTGATGAGACCGAATGCTCTGATGATATTTGGGCTTACTATGAGGCGCACAAGGATGAGCTTGAAGATTTAGATGAGTACGCCAGTAAACGTGGTTTAGCCAAGCATGTGATTGGATAAGCACATTTGCATCTATTCAGGCCAACATCTTTCCAATACTTTTATCATTCTCCGCGCCCTGGCACTGACCTGATGTCCCAGGATGCTCGCCCTTTCAAGAACAGCAATCTGTTCTCCAATCACTATCTGGAAAAGCTGGTAATAGAAAGCGCCCAGTGGCGGCAGGCAGAGCCAGAGAAGGCCTTCGCTGCCATCAAGGAGCTTTACCAGCGAAAGGCGCGCGTCCTGGAGAACTACAACGAATCCCAGTTAGAGGAGAACTTCATCCGCCCGGTGCTGCGTATCCTGGGCCACTACTTCGGCGTGCAGGGCAAGGTAGCCGGAAAGGACCGGACGCCGGACTATGCTTTTTATCCGGATGAGCAGAGCCGGGAGGAGGCAGAGGCCCATCCGGGTGAGGACTACTACCGGCACGCTGTGGCGGTGGGCGATGCCAAGTCCTGGAAGATCTCGCTGGACAAGAGCCGCAAGGGCCTGGGGATCTTCGAGATGCAAAACCCCAGCTTTCAGATCGATGTTTACCTGCGGGATACTGCCCCCAAGTGGGCCATTCTCACATCGGGACGGCTCTGGCGGCTCTACCACGAGACGACGAGCTACAAGCTGGACAGCTTCTACGAGGTGGATCTGCCCGCTCTGCTGGAGAAGGGCGACCTGGAGTGCTTCAAGTATTTCTATCTCTTCTTCCGGCGGGAGGCCTTCGGCCAGACTGTGGACGGCGGCTGCTTCCTGGACAGCGTTCGAGAGGAGAGCGTGGCCTATGCCCAGGAGATTGGCGAAGATCTGAAGGAGAACGTCTACCGGGCCATGAAGATACTGGCGCAGGGCTTTCTGGCCGAAGCCCTCTCCGGCGCGCCTGCGCCCGACCAGGCCGCGGTGGCCCAGGTGCAGGAGAACAGCATGCGACTGCTCTATCGGCTGCTTTTCATCTTCTATGCGGAGAGCCGCGGCCTGCTGGACACCAATAACAGGTACTACCACGAGCTATCCTTACAAAAGCTGAAGGTGGACGTGGCAGCGCGCCTGGACAGGGGTGAGCCGCTCTTATCCGTACGGTACTCTTACTGGGAGAGCCTGAAGAACCTCTTTAGCCTGATCAACGACGGCAGCGAGTCGCGCCGCATTCCCAGAGAGGAGTTTTACATCCCGGCCTACAACGGCGGGCTCTTCGACCCGGCCAAGAATGAATTCCTGGAGAGCGCCAGGTTGGGCGACCTATTTCTGGCCAGGGCCATCGACCTGCTGGCCCGTTCCCAAAGCCCGCCGGCCGGATTTGTGGACTACTCATCTCTGGAGATTCGCCACCTGGGATCGATATACGAGGGCCTGCTCGAATACCGGCTGAGGGTGGCAGAGCAGCCGATGGCTGCCGTCAAGGAGAAGGGCAGGGAGCAGTGGCTGCCCGCGGGCGAAGCTGGCAAGCGCAAGATCCTGGACACCGCCCAGGCGGGCGAGATTTATCTGGCCACGGACAAAGGTGAGCGCAAAGCCACCGGCTCCTACTACACCCCGGACTACATTGTCAAGTACATTGTCAAGAACACCATTGAGCCGGTGATCGAGAAGAAGAAACAGGAGTGGCTGGGCACCAGCCGGCCCTTTGCCGACCATATTCTCTCCATCAAGGTGCTCGACCCGGCCATGGGCAGCGGCCATTTTCTGGTGGAGGCCACAGACCAGCTGGCTCGCTGGCTGGTGTCCGCCTGGGCCACGGCCAGGCCGGAGGAGGCCGATTCAAAAGAGATCGCCGAGCAGGATGTGCACTGGGCGCGCCGGGAGGTGGTCCGCCACTGCATCTACGGCGTGGACCTCAACCCCATGGCCGTGGAGCTGGCCAAGTTGTCGCTCTGGCTGACCACGGTGGCCTCCAACAAGCCCCTGAGCTTTTTGGATCACCACCTGCGCTGCGGAAACAGCCTCATCGGAGCGGAGCTGGACCGGCTCACCGTGCTGCCCGGCGGAGCCGCAGAGCAGACGCCGCTGTGGAGCTATGGCCTAAAGAGCCACACGGAGGGCCTGCTGAAAAAGTACAGCCTCATGGCGGCCTTGCCGGACGACAATTTGCAAATGGTCAAGTGGAAGGAGGATCAGTTTCGCCAGATCAGGGAGTCGGAGCTGTCCCGGCGTCTGGCGGAGCTTTCCAATGTCTGGCTTTCCACCTATTTTGGCAACAAGGTGAGCGACGACGATTACTACGAGCTGCAAAACCATCTTCAGCCCGGAGAAGTTCCCGGACTGGGGCGGCCTGCGGGAGCGGGAGTGGTTCAGAAGGGCGCAGACGCTGGCGGGAGAGAAGCGGTTCTTCCACTGGGAGCTGGAGTTTCCGGAGGCGTTCCCGGGGGAGGGGCGCGGGTTTGATGTGGTGATCGGGAATCCACCCTACGACGAGCTATCTGAAGTGGCTCTAGGAAGAAAAATTGATGAGAAGATATATTTCCAAGAATCTCAAATATATCAAATAGCTTCAACCAATAGAATAAATCTATACCGACTTTTCATAGCTTGCACACTAGATAAAATTAAAAAATGTGGTGTTCATGGATTTATTGTACCTATGTCCCTTCTTGGTGATCGTTTTACTTTTGAGCTTAGAAGTAAAATTTTAAACGAGTCGGATTTGCAGCAGGTTGAGGCTTTTCCGCAAAAAGATGATCCTAAAGACAGAGTTTTTTTTGATGCTAAGTTGCCTACCTGTTTATACATCTTAGTGCGACAATCCCCGAGAAGTGCATTCAAGGTCAGGACACACCCGGGAAAGGATATCAAAGTAGGATCGCCTTCATATCTTGCATCTTCACCAGAGATAGTGAAATTTGATCCGATCAACTTAACAATACCACTCTGCGATAACCATGAGTGGGATCTTGCTAGAAAATTTGCACTAAGTCCGGTTCTGTGTCCTATGGGTGAAATTGCTGCTCCAATGTCCGGAGAAGTTATGTTTAACGAAGCATTCAGGCCATATCTAAGCGAAAATCCTGAAAATGCTCTTGTACTTCGAGGTGGGCACGTACAACGCTATGAACTATTTGACGACCCTAAGCAGGGGAAACCTATTTTTATTAATAAAGAAAAATGGCTGGCAGATTCAAGAGAGGGAACTTCGGCTTTTGCTCATTTGAAGCAGAGAGTTGTATACCAAGAAAGCGCAGCTCTTGATAACTGGCGTCGCATTATCGCAACGTATCTTCCAGCAGGCCATATTTGTGGCCATAAAATCTGTTACTTTATTAATGTCAAATATAATGAGCTTGCATTTTTGGCTATTTTCAATAGTAGCGTTGTCGAGTGGAGGTATGGATTGGTTAGTACTACTAATAATTTATCTGGCTACCAAATAACTGCAATACCAATTCCAAAATTCACCTTCACCACCCCCGCGGACGAGCGCGCTCGCCTGGTAGCGGAGCTGGAGCAGCTTTATGCCGGGGACAAATTCACGGAGATCCTGGCCCTGGTAGACGCCTGCCTGCCCAAAGACGGGGAAGGCAACTTCATCGCCGGGGAGGGGCGTTCAGATGTGGTGCACGATCTGCTGGCCTTCCTGGCAGAGAGGATGCTGGAGATGAACAAGCAAAAGCAGCAGGAGATCAAGGGCTTTTTGGGCTGGCTGGAAGGATACGTGGGGGCCAAAGTGGAGGACCTCACGCCTAAAACCAAGCTGCAAAGCTACTACGAGCACGACTACGAGGGGCTGATGGCGGTGCTCAGGAAAAACGCCAAGAAGCTGGCTGTCGATCCGGCCCGGCGGGTGCCGGCGGAGGCGCTCAAGGCCGAGTTCGAGGAATCGATGGGCAAACTGCTGCCCTTGCGGGAGCGGATCAGGAAGACGGACGAGCTGATCGATGCGACGGTGTACAGGCTATACGCTCTGACGCTGGAGGAGATAGGAATAGTGGAAGGGAAGCAAATGAATTAATCAGCCAGAATATCTGTTATCATTTTCAGAACCTTATCGATTTTATCAAATTTAATGCGGCCCGCTTTATATAAAATTATCTTGCAGTCCGCGGTAAATATCCTATTTGGTCTTATGTTGCTTATTTTCCGGAGGGACCCTTCTTCGAAGTCGGATTCATTTATGGGAACCGCGTATCTATCCGTGAATTGCTGGCTCGTTATCTGGCAGAGAATTACATCCTCTCCGTCGAGCTGTGCCAGCACCAGGGCAGGACGCCTTTTTGCCTCAGTCAAATCTGAGAATGGAAAAGGCACTACGACCACATCTCCTTTCACAAATTTTTCCAAGCTTCATCCTCCTCGGGGCTCATCCAATCAGTTGCGAGCACGGGTTCACTTAATATCGCAGTCTCCATTCTTTTCTTTGATGCTTTTCCCTTCAAAAAATGAATAAAATCGAGTATCTCTTCTAGATAAGGCTCAGGGAAAACTTCGATCTCCTTTTGAATCAATTCCTTTGTCTCCATATCAATAATACTATCCAATGAAGAGAGGTAAAATACTTTGCGTAGCGAATATTCCATTTGTACCTCTGCCGCCACCACTATCGCCCGAGCGCGCCCTCCCTGGCCCGCCAGCAGCTCTACGCCGAGGGCAAGCACGCGGAGATCTCAGGCCCCCTGGCGAGGCCTGCCCAAGGACGGGGATAGGCAACTTCATCGCAATCCTGATCTGATAAGCAGAGAGCCTGGACTTTATTAGACGGGTGTTTCAGGCCGCCTTGAGCACAAGCTGTTTGTTGTAGTCGAGCACTTCTGACATGCTATCCACACCCGGCACCGATCCGGGGAAGTTCGTGAAGATGACACGCTTGGCATTGATCCCCTTGTCCTTCAGTGACTCTTCAATGCCCTTGGCAAGCTCCCCCGACTGCATATTTTCGATAATGTAGGTAACGTTCCGGTATTTGTCCGGGTTGGCGTTGATGTCGTCCACGATCTTGGCAGCAGTTTTGCTTCCATTCATGGCAAACACGGGTGCGAAGAAGTTCACCACATTCATGCCCAGCCAATCTTGCGCTGGTTCCTTTTGCCAGAGAATGGCTATGACCTGGGTCTGGTTGAGCTGCTTCCTCTCCGCCTCAGTAGGCTCGATGGCATCAAGGCTCTTTGCATACTCATTGTAGCGCTGCTCGTAGTAGGTCTTATTGGCCGGGTCTTTATTTTCCAGCCATCCCTCTACCTCGGCTGCCAGCAGCTTGGAATTGGTTGGTGTGTTCCACTCGCGAGACGGGTTGGAAATGGTATTCCATTCAAAAGCTCCGTAGTTGTTCGCCTTCATAAAATCGTTAACTGCTGGCATGTTATACTTCTTGTCGTTGCTGTCGTTGTATGCCATAAACATATTGGCTTTTTTGATAAAATCCATGTTGAGCTGGATGCGGTTAGGAATGATGTCAGTCTGCAGGTGCGGACAGAGAGTTGGATCGGCGATGGAGACTGCCTCCACCCTATCGCCGCCGATGTAGGTTGCCGGGTCCATCAATACACTGGTGGTGCAAACGATCTTGAGCGTTGCCGGTGCCGTCTCCGCACAAGCGGGAACGACCAGGAAGGCCATTAGCATCAATATGGCTAATCTGGACAATTGAATTCCGTTCATAAATTGCAATTAGTAATACTAAATATTTAAATGTTACTACTAATAACTTAATTATCGTGATTTGTTCATATTTAATTTTACGATATTGGTACAAAACTTAGAGAAAATAAATTATAAACGTTCTCTTTCAGATGCTTTCCAACTTCTCCTTTCTCCGGTATATGATCATAGCCATGCACACTACACCGGTCTTGTTTTCATATTCACGGCATTAGCCAGGCAGGCTCCGATCTGCCTGATCGACAGCATATCTTTGCTCATAACCACCCAATCGAGAAACTCAATGTATCTTGGTATTTATCCGTCTCTTAAACGACATCATCACGGATATTGCGAAAACGCCTGTAAGCAGCAGTGCTACCAGGGGCGCTACGGGCAGAGTAAACTCAAAACCGGCCCATACGCCAAAGGCGCTCACGAAGAGGGCTACCAGCGGCGCTACAATGAACATGCTCTTTACGTTGAAGCAGAACTGTCCGGCTATGGATGCCGGCGTCACCAGCAGAACGAATATCAACAGTCCGCCTACTATATTCAAGCTGAGCGCCACACATAGAGCAATGATAAACAAAAGTATGTAATACACGAGCTTGACCCGAACCCCGGCGGCCTGTGCAATCTTCATGTTGAACATGATAAACGAGATCTCCTTATAGAATGCCAAAACGAAGATGATGGCAAGACAGCAGACTGCTGCCAGGGCGTAAATCTCCTCCCTGTAAAGCGAGATGACATCTCCAAAGAGCAGGGCGCTCGCCGAGAGCCCTTTGCCCATGTACTCCATGTAGGATATCAAAAAAATCGCTACAGCCATGGACATGGCGAAGAGCACACCTAAAGTCGCATCTGCAGCCATCTTGGCTTTGTCGCTCACCGGCCCTATCAGAGCCGCTACAGCCATGCTAAAGGCAACGGCTGACATTTGAGCATTCCCTCCCAGGAACATGCCGATGGCAGCCCCGGCAAAAGCAGCATGTGACATGGTAAAGCCTATGGACGATAGGTTCATGCGGGAGATGATGACACCGAGGATGCTGCAGGCGATAGAAGCAAATATCATGGCCTCGAGGGCATGGCAGACTACGTTATTTTGTATCAACGGCTCTAGCATTTTCCAAACACCACGCACTCTTTTCTGATGATGTCTTCTACCTCTTCCGCCGTACAAAACATGTCGTAGGTGATCTTGCCCCGGTTCATGACCACCAGGTGGATGGGTATGTCGGGAAGACCATCGAAGGCATGGGCTACCATGAGAATAGGTACTCCTTTTCTGACAATCTCTTTGAATACGCCCTGCAGATACTCTCTTGCATGGAAATCGAGATTGCTGAACGGCTCATCCAGCAACATGACCTCCGGCTCCTTGGCAATGTTATGGGCGATCATGACCTTTTGCTGCTGGCCGCCGCTCAGCGTGCCGATGGCCTTATGGGCCAGGTCTTCAATGCCGACCAGACTTATGGCACTTTGGGCAGCATCGTAGTCAGCTTTATCAGGACGGTTCATCAGCCCCAAACGGCCAAAGCGTCCCATCAACACCACCTGCTCTACTGTGAAAGGAGTGAAGGGATCGAAATAGAAATTCTGTATGACGTAGCCCACTCTCTTTCGCACCTCGTCGGCAGAGCGAGATATATCAAGGCCGCAGACGGTCGCACTGCCGTGAGTGATCTTGACCAGGCCGTTTATCGACTCCAGCAGAGTCGTCTTGCCGGCGCTGTTGGGGCCGCCGATGACTACAAACTCGCCCCGTTCCACGTGCAGCGAGAGATCCCGGATGACGGCCTTGTCGCCCCCTTCATATGCCGTGTAGATTCCAAGCAGATCGATAACGCTCAAAGCCATTCACCTTGGCCCTAGCTTGTATCGGCAATGAAGAGCTGTGCATCGGCCATGCCGTACATATCCTCTGCCAGCTTCTCGATAAGCAGGCCATAATTATCGCCGTCCCGAGGCGGGAAATTGATTTGCCTGGGCGTGAGGACTATTTTTTTCTCACCGCAAGCAAACTCGCAGCTGATCTTATCGCAAACAGCAATCTCGATGTTCCTCTTGCCGAGCGTGCAGCCACTGCCAATCTGTATGCCATCGACCAGGCACGATTGTGGAGGCACACCCTCACAGAAAACGACTGCCTTCATCTGGAAGGGATCGCTGCAAAAATGCTTCCTCACGTGCCTGCCCATCCTGTATCCCAGGACGATATACGGCCCTAGGTGGCCATGAAATGCCGCCAGATCCTCAATGGAATAATCCTTGTCTATGCCTGTGTATCTGCATCCGCCTGGTGAGTGGTTCATAATCGTATTATCTCCATAAGCTTTAGACTTATTCTGCATGCAAGATGTTACATATATAATTGTTGAACGCAGAAATTAATACTAGATTAAGCATAGGTATCAAAAAATTTAATCAGCCGTTTCAATACCAAAGAATACTTTGCTTATGAGCTAAACGGTCCGATCTGAGCATACCTATTCAATGCATTGTCCACCAGGAAGAGTGGCAAAACCAACTGATTGCTCCGGATCATTGATGCAACCCAGATCTCTTAGGCCCAGATAATAGCAATCTTATCAAAAAGTTTATTACTTAGTAATATCATTATTAGAAAAATCACATAAAGGAGTGTGCATCATGTCCGAAGCAGATAAACCGACAATCAGCAGGGTAGTGGTATCAGATGAGGCAGTTTCCTTCATTGCCAGAGGGGGCAGGCTTTTCTCTGGACAGGTGAGAGATTCAGATCCGGGAATTGAGGATGGTGAAGAAGTCCTCGTAGTAGACAAAAGGAATCATCCGCTTGGCATGGTCCAAGTCTATCATTGAGCAGAATGAGGTGACTAAATCAAGAAAAAACGAGGTTAGTTAGACAAATCCAAATGGATTTGACAGTGCCATTAAGGAATGAACCTGGCATTGATTCCTTGCGATTCGCTCAAGGGTCAATTGCCAGCGTTTCCTCTTCTGAAATGACTTTAATGGCAGCACTTATCTCCGTGCTTATTTTCATCGTGGCAACACAATGCTCCGACCGTTTGAATCAATAATTTTCGGGCAAAAATTTTGGTAGCTAAAAAAAAAAAAATGGAAAAAAAGCGTTAATCTTGGGCAATTCTCCTGCCAACGAAGTAAAGCAGGCCACCGCAGACAATAACACCGATTACAGCAGACAGGATATAAGCGGCCACTGCCATTGTCATCGAATCATCGCCCCCGGGAAGGCTGTAATCGGGTAGGGGTGCGCTCCAAAACGATGAAAGCTGCTCTAAGCCAGAAGGTACAAAGCCAAGCTTTTCCTTAACCTCTTCCGGTCCCCACTCGCCAAATGTCTCTCCGACGGCCAAAAGCCCTAAAGGCGCCAGAATAATCAGCGCTACCAGGCCGATGGCAAAGTTTTTTACTATCTTATCCATGCTTTTGCCTCACGCTTTTGTTGCTTTCCTCATTTTCATCTTCTGCGCAGCGGATTTCTCTTTATAAAGCAGAGAGGTGTCCGTTCTCTGGATGTAAGCAAAGATCAATGCCGTTATGAGAGCCTCAAGGATACCGAACCCGAATGCATGCTCCAGTACCATGGCAGGGACCGTCACACCCAGCGAGTAGGGCATGTAGAGTGGTATTCCTTCTGCGGTGTGATGCAATATTGGCTGAATACCGAATTCAAAACCTGTAAAGGCAGATGCAATCACGAGAGAGATGTAGCCGGCGAATGCCGCGGCGATGACCCTCCTCGAAGAGGTAATTTCTGTGCCTCCACTGATGAGTTTGTAAGCATAATATGCAACGAAGGGCATAACAACTGCCATATTGAAGCAATTGGCTGCGATAGCTGTGATGCCACCGTCGCCGAACATCAGCGCCTGCAAAACGAGGGCAACCGATATGGCAATTACTGCGGCCCAGGGTCCCAGGACGATGCCAATTATGGCAGCGCCTACGGCATGACCGGTACTGCCTCCGGGAATCGGGACATTGAACATCATAATAACAAAAGAGAACGCTGCAGCCATCGCCAGCAGGGGAACCTGCCTGGACTTCAGCTCAGAACCAAGCTTCCTTCCCGCATAATACCAGATGGGAATCATTATGATCCACATTGCAATATAAGTGTATGGCCCCAGATAGCCGTCAGGGATATGCATAGTTTCACCATTAACCAAGAAATCCCTCCAATTATAAAAGGCTATCTAAAATCATATTAAGTAACAATTTTTTCAGATTTTTATGCACGAATCGAGTAAGCAAACAATAGTCTGGCCAGCTAGAGGCATACAAATATTTCTCCGATAAATCGAGCACTATGCACTCTGCTGGCACATCGCTCAGTCCATTTTGCCGCCCTTTCCTCAATGGAGAGTTCCACACTCAAGGATGATTGTTTCATGAGCCATGAACCTGATCACCTCAGGCTGATGAGAGATAAGCAGATAGGCTGGACCCAGATCTCTTTGCAGATCCTTGAGGAGATTTAGAATCTGAGCCTGTACTGAGATATCCAGAGCAGAGGTGGGCTCGTCCAGGATTATGACCTTGGGACAGAGGAGCAACACTCTGCACAGAGCCACTCTCTGGCATTGTCCTCCCGAGATTTGAGCAGGATAGCGGCAGAGTAGCTCATCAGACAGGCCAACCATATCTAAAATCTCGCCCACCCTATCCCGCCATCCTCTTGGTGGTATTTTCATGAGGGCCAAAACCTCATGAATGGACCGCTCAATGCTCTTCATGGGATTCAATGAACCTTCCGCATCCTGGTAGACGATCTGCACCTTCCGCCGGAAAGCCAGAAACTCACCGCCTCGCATAGACCAGATATCCCTCCCTGCAAAGAGAACCCGCCCCGAAGTGGGCCTCTCCAGACCGGCCAGGATCTTTGCCAGAGTGCTCTTGCCCGAGCCTGAGACTCCCATCAATCCAAGTGTTTTGCCCTCTTCCATCTCCAGGGATATGCTCTGCAGAACATGATGTCTCTTCTTGAAGATCAGGCCATGTTCATAGGTTTTGCCCACATTTTTCGCAGTCAGTACAGCCAGCATCTCACCATCCTGTCTGTGCTCTCATCTGTGCCCGAAACATCTCCCCTGCCCCCTAACGCCACCATTTCCGGCCTATTTATGCATGTATCCTTTCTTTGTGGACAGCGAGGATGAAACTTGCATCCAATGGGCGGCAGGGTCATGGAGGGAGAACTTCCCGGTATGGGCAGAAAGCCTCTCTCGGGAAGACAGCCTGAAAGAGCAATGGTATAGGGATGCATCGGCTCTGAGAAGATCTCTCGGCTCCTGCCTATTTCCACAATCTCGCCGCAGTACATCACTGCCATCCTGTCAGAGATATCTCTGGCCAGCAAGAGGTCATGGGTGATGAGCAGAAGGGCAGCCCCCGTCTGGTCCTTGATGCTCATCATCTCAGCCATCACATCCCTGGCCATAGAGCAGTCCAGGCCTTTGCTGGGCTCGTCTGCGATTATTATCCTGGGAGAAAGAATCATGGATGCGGCGATCATCACCCTCTGATTCATGCCTCCTGAGAACTGGAAGGGATAATTCCTCGCCATCTCCCCCTCTACCAGGCCCAGCCGACTGAGCAGATCTTGCGCCATCTGCAAAGAACGGGCTCGTGAGAAGCCTTTATGAACCTGAGCAGTCTCAGCAATCTGCTCACCCACTCGCATGATGGGATCTAAAGCCAAGGACGGATTTTGAAATACAATGGCAATCTCGCTGCCCCTTATGCCTGCCATATCCCTTTCGCCCAGAGCAAGAAGATCTCTGCCAGCATAGATGGCCCGGCCCTGCACAGAAGCATTATGGGGCAGAAGCTGCATTAGGGCGCTGGCGACCACCGATTTGCCACAGCCAGTTTCACCCACAAGCGCCAGTGTCTCTCTCTCTCGCAGATCAAAGCATACATCCTGAACAGCCCTAACCCGACCCAGAGCTGTCTCGAAGCTGACGGATAGCCCCTCAACCTGTAAAAGAGGCAAGGCATCGGGTCGGAGAGAGTTCATTCCAACCCCATTGTCGCTTCCTCTTGCTCTTCCAGAGAAAAGCCTATGAGAACTACGGAGAGCACGAAAAGGGTAATGCATAGCCCCGGAGTAAGGTACCACCACCAATAACCGTTTATGAAGCCGCCACGAGTAAAGGCGAAGTTGATCATCATCCCCCAGCTCTTCGTCGCGGTATCGCCCAGACCCAGGAATGATATGGAGGCTTCTGCGATCATGGCCGAGGCAATTGATAGGAGAAATTTCGGCATTATCACATGGAAGACATTGGGCAGCACATCTGTGAAGATGATATGCCGGTCTGAAAAGCCCAGAGCTCTTGAGGCCTGCACAAAGCCCATCTCCCTCACCTGGAGGGTTTTGCTGCGAACCACTCTGGCCGTGGAGGTCCACCAAAGACTGCCCATAAGCAGCGCAACTTGCCAGTAGCCGGGCCGGAGGAATGCGGCTAATACTATTATCAAAGGAATCTGGGGGATCATGAGAAATATATCGGTTATCCCCATGAGGAACTCATCAGTCATGCCCTTGTAATAACCAGCCAGGAGGCCAACGGTTGTGCCGATGAGCGTGGCCATGAAGGCCGCCCCAAAGCCCACTATCAGCGAGACTCTCGAGCCGTAAATAAGCTCGGAGAGTATATCGTTTCCCATGTCGTTTGTACCCAGAAGATGCTCATAGCCCGGTGGAAGGTAGGGCTCAAACCTCAGCCAGGGATCGTAAGGGGCCAATGCCGCTCTGAAGATTGCCAAAAACAGGAAGGATAAGAAAAGAGACATTCCCCATATGCTAAGCCTTCCCTTCAAGAACAGAAACCAGCCACTAACAGGACGGCCGGCAATAGTGCAGCATTTGCATTGCATCACTGCCACCTCACGCGGGTGTCCAGACGGCTGTAGAGAAGATCGGCCAGCAGATTGGCCGAAACCACCATGATGGTGATAATGAGAAAAGATGCCTGAAGCACCGGATAGTCACGGGAGAGAAGAGCATCGTAGATGAGGTTTCCCATGCCGTTCATGGAGAAGACGATCTCGATGAACAGTGCCCCGCTTAAAATAAAGCCGAAATCCATAGCTAAGAGAGTGATTATGGGGAGAAGAGCGTTTTTGAAGACATGTCGAAATAAGATCTCTTCATCATACAGCCCCTTTGCCCGGGCATAGGCCGCGTAGAGGCTGCCCTTCTCCTGAAGCACGCTTCCCCTCATGATCATGTAGTTTCGGGAAAGGGAAAAGAGCGTCATCACGATAATAGGCAGAAAAAGATGGTGCGCGATGTCCGTTACTGATCCCGTGCCATAGAATCCCTTTAAAGGAAAGAGGGCAAGCTTGAAGGAGAGCATATAGAGGGCCAGCAAGCAGAGAAAGTAGGGTGGAGTGCAATAGATGGCCAGGAAAAAAGCGGTCTGTATTTTCGGGCCCATCCTGCCGCTCCTCCAGCCGGCGAGAGCCCCCAGAATCGTTCCCAGCACGCCGCCCAAGATAAGAGAAGGAAGGGCCAGAAGCAGAGTCCATTTCATGCGGCTGAATATTATCTCTGAGACGGGCGAGTGCAGGTGAAAGGAATATCCCAGGTCCAGGTGAAGAATGCCCTCCCAGTAATCGAGATATTGCTGAGACCAGGACCTATCCAGGCCCATATCGCTCCTGAGTTCTGCCACGATGCAGTCCGTTAAAGTGACATCTTCGCCCAAAAGGTTAGTGAGAGGATCGCCGGGCATGGCTCGGGGAATAATGAAGTTCAAAGAAAAGATAATGACGATGGCAATAATGTATCTGCCCGCCTTTTTTGCCATGATGGACATGTATACTACCCCAGTTTCAGCGAATCCGGCAGAAAAGTGCATTATTTTGGGTAAAAAATGGAGGTGATTTGGGGCAGGCCCCCTCCTCAGAGATCTTCTCCTTCCTCATTGCTTCTTCTCCACAGAGAGGAAATTGTCCACATTGAATATGCCGTAGAGAGGATCGGAGTACCATCCATGCCAGGCCCTGCTATAGGGTGTCTCCACTTTATTCCAGTAAAGGGCAATGGCAGGCAGGTTCTCAGCATAGTAGTCCTGAAGCTCATAAGCATAATCCTGCAGTTGATCTTCGCTTGTGGCGGCGAGAATATCGTCGCACAGCTTGAGGAAGACGGGATCGTCGAGTACATGTAATACCCCTTCGCCGGTCCTGCGAGAGTCGAAATAGCCCGTACCCCAGTTGGCATGCATGAGCATCCCCCAGGGTGTGGACCTGGTGATGGTCAGATCATACTCGCCCGCGTCCTTCTGCTTGATCCAGGTGCTCGAATCAACATTCTTCAGTTCACTGTCGATTCCGAGAAGCAACAGGTATTCCTGCATAAGCTCTGCCGTCCGCTGGTAGTCGGTTCTGGTGAGGAATATGAGTTTGATGTCTTTGCCGTCCTTGCCCTCCAAGATGCCGTTTCCATCGGAGTCCCTGTATCCTGCATCTTTAAGAATGCTCTTTGCCCGTGTGATGTTGTACTCCAACCTGGCCGTATCCTTAAAGTCCATCATGCTGGGCGGCACATAGCCGGCATTGGGAATCTGGCCGTATCCCAGAGCATCAAGCTTCAAAATCTCGCTGTAGTTTATGGCGTAAGAGAGGGCTTTTCGGAAGCTTTTATCAGACATGGGCTCCTTTTGCAGGTTCATGCCCAAGAATATGAGTCCGATGTTGTCCTTCTCCACAAAATCAAAGTTACCGGTATCCTTGAGCTTTTGCATGCTGGCATAAGGATAGGTTCCCGCATACTTGTAGTAGGCGTCAACGTCTCCTTTCTCTATAGCCAGGGAAAGGACATCCATATTGCTGAATGTGTGAATCTCCAGGGTATCAAATTTAGGAGGATTTCCTTTCCAATAGGGATTCTTCTGGAAGTAAATCACGCCTGCACCAAGATCCGTCTTGGCGATGAAAAAAGGACCAAAGCCTGCACACTCACCTTCATTGGTGTATTCCATGGGCTTATCCACCTTCTCCCAGATGTGCCTTGCCAGGATAGGATAGGTGGCAAACTCCAGGTTGAGTCGGGAGTAGGGTTTATTCAGCTTGAAGACCACAGCCCCAGCTTCCACCGAAATATTGTCTACAGTCTTCTTGATCCATCCAGCCGCCGGATAATTTTCTGCCAGATAGCTAAAAGTGAAGAGTACATCATCCGGTGTAAGCTTTTGACCGTCGCTCCAGTACAGGTCGTCATTGATGAAAAACTTCCAGATCTTTCCGTCTTCCGAGACAGCGTAGCTTTTTGCCGTCAGGCCCACTACCTTTCCATCAGATGCCATCTTCATCAAAGTCGGATTGGAAAGATGAGCAAAAACGCCCATGCTGCTGTCTCCCAGGATGCTGGCGGATTTGACCACATTGGGCGTGCCGATCTTTAGAACCTTCCCGCTGGAATCCTCCCCACCCTGGCATGCCATGCCTAAAATCAGTATGGAAAGGAGCAGCACTGAGATGAACTTATTCAAACCGCGTCTCATAGTTTTCCCATCTCTTTGTTAATACCAGTTATTTGGATTTGTATAAGAAAGTTGTGCTAATAGATTATTTGTGTTATTTTATCTTAAAAAATTGTGAGCGAATGATTCTCGGAAGATCTGTTAATGTTAATAATATTTGATATAATAATAATAGTTGTTACTAATAATAGAAAACTTCATAACTTAGCAAATCAGCTAAAATCTATTTGGAGGTATTCGTACGAAAATTATGATAAAAATCATAACCATGGCCCTATTCCTGGCATTGATTCCGGGATTGGCCCTGGCGGATAACGCTGTAATGACGGATCTAGGCTCCAAAGCCGCCAAGGCTGCCATGGATCAGATCAAGTTTCAGAAAGACGATCAAAATGTGCTGGTCCTGACCAATGCAGGCCATGCCATTGTAGACGGCCAGACCACACAGGCCGCCATCAAGGGCTTGACCGCAGAGAGTGGTAACAGCATCGGCGACGGCAACCTTTTCCAGGTTCTGCGGCCCTACTGGAAGCCCCTCTGGTTCTTCTTCTTCAATAAGGCCACCGGCGAAGCGGTCTTTATGCAGGTCAACAGCAAGGCTCTGAATAAGTCCCAGGAAGAGTTCAAGTCTCTGCCTGATGATCAGATCTTCAGCAAGGTTTCCAAAGCCAACGTGGACCTGGATTATATGCTCAATCACACCGATGAGAGCAATGCCACCTTCAAGGGTGCATTCAACGGAAATGAGTTCTCATTGGTAGGCATATCCAATGTCTGGGCCGAGGGAGGAAGCTTTGACTTCTTGCAGGCCACTGCTTTCCATGACCACCTCTGCCCCGGTGTTACCAGTGGCTACATGCTGGCCAGGTTCGTGGAGAATAAGCTGCCCATTGGCAACATCTCTGCGGAGAGCTACAAGGTCATAGCCTGTCCCCAGTGGTGCAAGGACGACCTGCTGCAGATGCGCTGGGATGCCACGCCCGGCAAGAGCGGCATGTTCGTAATGGCTCTGACTGACACCGAAAAGAAGGCCCTCAACGCCAAATATAACCAGTCCGATGTAGCCGGCACCTACATCCGCTGGAATGATACCACCAAAGAGGGCGACGCCCTGGTGCTGGCATTCAACTGGACCCGGGTTTATGAGGTAACAGGCACCGGCGCCAAAGATTGGAAAGGCCCGGCCTGGGGCTCCAAGCTGGTCATGGATGTGGACATGATGCCCTACTGGAACCAACCCGAGGTCTTTGTCTCCACCATAAAGGAGTTCAAAGTGGACGCCGGCAAGCTGGCCCAGCTCCAGAGCGCAGGCATGCATCCGCTCAAAGTTGCTGGATTGATGTAAACCAATAAATGAAATCAGGCCGCCCCAGGTTAGCTGCCTTGCGGCGGCTGCATGCTTTTTTCTCTGCAATTCATCGGCTTGTTTGCTGCATAGCCTATTCTATAATTTTTCTAAAGCTCAATGATGCCACGGCAAATACCACCACATCGAATAAAGCTATGGCTGCCATGTCAATTGCAAGGTTGCTTACGTCTCCGCTGATCATCAAACCTCTCACCGCGTCCACTGCATAAGTCAAAGGATTCAATACGGCGACATACTGGAGAGCCGGAGGCATCATATCTATCGGATACAGAGCATTGCTGGCAAAAAAGAGCGGCATGATCAATGCCTGGCCCAGGCCCATGAAGCGCTCTCTGGTCTTCATGATGGATGCCACAAAGATGGAGATGGCGGCAAAGCCTCCTGAAACAAGAAATAGCACCAGAAATGCGGTAAGGATGTAAAGCGGATTGGCAATAAACTTGACACCCAGCAGAATAGCTACGGGAAAGATTATCAGGGCTTGAACCACAGCTCTGACGCCTGACGCGATTGAACGGCCAATGACTGTCGCATATCTGGAAGCAGGCGCTACGAGAAGCCGTTTTAATATTCCGGTCTCCCTCTCCCAGACAATGGTCAGACCATAGAAGACGGACACGAATATGGTGGATTGCAGCAGCACTCCAGGAGTTATGAAATCGATGTACGATATTCCACCGGTGGGAATGGCGTTGACCCGGCTCATAACTGTTCCAAAAACGCCCAGCCATAAAATCGGCTGAATGGCCCTGGTGTACATCTCGGTCCGGTCGTGCCTGAGCCGTCTCATCTCAAGCTCGATCATGGCAAGCATTTCCCGAAAAGAATCATTAAGTGTCATGGTTCTACCAAGCCTAAAAAGTCCAACTAATTCGATTTTTGATATCCTCTGCTTCCAAAATGAAGAGCCCCTGCATATTTTAAGAAGACATCATCAAGAGTCGGCCTTCCTGTAGATATTTTGTTAAATGATATTCCTTCGCCCCTCAAAGCCTCGATAACAATAGGCAACGCCGTTTCTGCATCTTCAACAACGACGTCCAAATGGGAACCGTGAAGAACGGCATCGCTGACAGGAGCCAAACCCTTGATAGTAGTTAGAATCTTTTCATCAGTATGATTGTTATTGAAATAGAACTGGATGATTTCACTTCTCAGTGATTGCTTGAGCTCGCGAGCAGTTCCAGATTTTACAATTTTTCCTTTATTTATAATGGCGATCTCATCGGAATAAAGGTCGGCCTCATCCATATAATGGGTATTGAAGAAAACCGTGGTGCCATACTCCTTCTTAAACGATATCAAATTCTCCCAAACCGCCTTTCTGGCTGACGGGTCCAGGCCGATGGTCGGTTCGTCTAAAAACAGTATCTTGGGATTGACAAGAAGGGCACAGGCGATCTCAAGTCTTCGCACCATGCCACCAGAATAGGTCTTTACCATGTTGTTTGCCATTTCCTCGATGCCCATGCTCTGCAAAGCGTCCCAAATGCTCTTTTTTCTCTTGTCGGATGGAACGCCGTAAATCTTGGAATAGATGAGTAGATTCTCAAATCCGCTGATATCTGCCCAGACGCTGGTCTCCTGGGGCACATAGCCGATGATCCGTCTGACTTCACCGCCGCTGCGAACCACATTGAATCCAAAGCTGTAAGCCTCACCAGAGGTTGGCTTAAACTGCGTGGTAAGTATCCTCATCAGAGTGGTCTTGCCCGAACCATTTGGACCTAAGAAAGCGAAGATCTCAGCCGGACTTACCGTCAGATCGACGCCATCCAGAGCTCTTGTCTTGCCGTTATAGATCTTGGTAAGTTGCCTCGTTTCAATTGCAAATGTCATGTATACCTGCCAGCATCTAATATGAAACAATTGTGTTGCGCCAATTATGATTTTGTATGACTTTGTTCGGGAATCGGCCATGTAATATATGCGGCTTTCGCCAAAAATAGAAGGTCCTCAGCCAGAGCAGATCAGTAAGGGATTTCTAATATGCCCTCGCCTCCCGAATCTGCCTCAAGGGCATGATCATGGGCCTGTCGGAAAGGCTTCTCACAGCCGCTTCCACCCTATAAACGGACGCTATGTTCTCCTCAGTGATCACCGAATGCGGATCGCCGGCGGCCACAATCTTTCCCTTCTTCATCATGATGATGCGATCCGAATAGTAAGAAGCTAAGTTGAGGTCGTGCAGAGCCATGATGGCAGTGATCTCCTTCTTCTTGACCACATCCCGAATTATGTTCATAACATCCAGTTGATGCCAGATATCCAGGTTGCTGGTGGGCTCATCCAGAAGCATCACCTCTGCCTCCTGAACCAGGGCTCTGGCAATCAGGACCTTCTGCTGCTGGCCGCCGGAAAGCTCTGAGAAGTTGCTCATGGCCAGCCTCTCGATATCAAGAAGCCTCAGAACATCCCAGACCTTCTTCTCGTCCTTATCGCTTCCCAGCCATCCGATATGAGGCCTTCTGCCCATCAGAATGGTATCAAAGACGTTGGTCGGAAAGATGCGCACCGAGCTTTGCGGTACATAGGATAGGTATCTGGCCATATCCATCCGGCTCATGCGGGTCACATCCTTCCGGTCGATGAGAATGCTGCCCCCCTGAGGAGCCGCAATTCGATCAATGCACTTGATCAATGTCGACTTTCCTGAGCCGTTCGGCCCCACTATAGTGACCAGCTTGGAAGGGGCGATCTCAAAGTTTACGTTATCCAGAATAGGATTACTGGTGTAGCCGAAGACAATCTCCTTGGCCTGAAGTTTGATCATCATGTCCAAAACTCCTTTCTCTTGCCCTTCATCATGAGATACATGAAGAACGGAACACCCACTATCGAGGTCATGATGCCTGTGGGTATAATGGTAGGTGCTATCAAATTCATTCCAACGGCGTCCGCAGACATAAGAACCAGTGCCCCCAGCACTCCTGATGCGGGAATGAGAAAACGATGATCTCCGCCTATGACCATGCGGGCCATATGAGGTGCTACCAGTCCCACGAAGGCGATGGTTCCCATGAAGCAGACAATGGTGGCGACGAGCAGGCTGGTGACCACCATGATGAATATGCGCGTCCTCTCGGCGTTCACCCCGATGCTCTTGGCGGTCTCATCTCCCGCGGTCATGATGTTCAGGTCCCAGCATTTGGTCATGAGCAGAGGAATGCAGATGAGGAATATGATCAGCAGCAACTGCGAGTTGGTCCAGGAAAAAGCGGCCAGATCTCCCATGCCCCAGTTGGTCATAAGGCGAAGCTGCTCATCGCTGGCGAAATACTTGAGAAGCTGACTTATGGCTGTAAAGAAGTAGTTCACAGCGATGCCTGCCAAAACCAAATTCTCAGAGCTGGCCCCCTTGATGGCCGCGAGACCTATAATGAAGAGCGAGCACAAGAGAGCACAGATGAAGGCATTGCCGATTATGAAGTAGGGGCCACCCAGAATGGAAAAGCCGATAACAGCAGCTATGGAAATGCCGAACTGCGCTCCTGCGGTGATGCCCAGGGTAAAAGGACTGGCCAGGGGATTTTTAAGCACAGCCTGCATCACGCAGCCGCATATTCCCAGACCGAATCCTGCCATGATCCCCCCTAAAATCCGGGGAAAGCGGATGTTCCAGACCACACGGGAGACAAGGGCATCCACAGAGAAGTAGTCGGGCCAAAAGGGGGCCAACAGCGCTGAATAGGAATCAACTACCGATATGTTCAGGGGCCCTAGCGTTATTATGACTCCAGTGAGCAGGACCAGCAGGCCGACAATGCCCAGCACGAAGAAGATTCGGATGAACTTGAATCTCTCGTGAGCCATCTCATGATTGCTCTTCTTGCCTGCCCTCCTGCCTTTGGAGGGACCATCATTGGGCCTCCCCGAAAAGAAGACGGTCCGAAAGCTGGTCATTTATTACCCGCAGCCGCCTTGGCCAGCCCCATGAGAAGAGGAAGGTCCGAATTGCTGTGCCCTTCATCTGATCCGATCGAGACCACAATGAGATTCTTCTCCTTGGCGATCTCGGTCAGAGTCTGAAACTCGCGCAGCTTGAGAGCGCTGGGCTTGTTCTCATACATATCAGCAGCCTCGTTCATCTTTTTGGATGCCTGAAATTCTCCTTCTGCCAGTATTATGCGGGCTCTCTTCTCCCTCTCTGCCTCCGCCTGCCGGGCGATGGCTCGAAGCATGTTCTCGGGCAGGGAGACGTCTCTCATCGTCACCATCACCACATGCATGCCCCAGGGCCCGGTGGTGGCATCCAGTATCTCCTTGATCCTTTTATTCAGGTCGTCTCTATCGGAGAGGATGGTGTCCAGCTCGTTTTGGCCCAGAATATCTCTTAAGGTGGTCTGAGCCAGGAGAAGGGTAGCCGCCTCAAAGTCTTCCACCTCTACGATGGCTCTGGTGGCGTCCATTACCTTGTAGTAAATGACCGCATCCACCTCAAGGGTCACGTTGTCACGGGAGATCACCGTCTGCTTGGGAACATCCAGCTCTCTTACCCTCATGTCCACTCGCACCATTTTGTCCACCAAGGGAATGAGGGGGAAGAGGCCCGGGCCTCTCTCCTTTTTGATCTTTCCCAGGCGAAATATTACCGCTCGCTCGTACTGTCTTATTACTCGAATGGATGAGGCCAGGAGTCCCAACACGAGAGCCGACCCGGCCAGAAGAGAAATGGAAACCATTTTGGCATCCTCCTCAGGCGGGGACGATCTCGCCTTTCTGCCAGGAGATCAAGACCTGCTTATGGCTGCGGTGCAGACATAGTCCCTTTTCATCCTTGACCATCCTAAGCGAGAGAAACTCCCGCAGGTACGGCTCCCTTTCGGCGGGCACCTCATGCATCTGCTTCCACTCGGCCACGGCTTCATCAAGGCTGGCGTAATGCTCATCAGACTGCCAATTCATGATCTTGATATCGGCAAGAATGCCCATATCGGCGAGCAGATTGTAGATAACAAGATAGCCGGCCGGGCCCACTTCATGCTTGCCGTGCCTGCCGTGTCCTCCATCTCTCTCCACTTTGCTTTCCCACAGGAACTGTCTAAAGCCGTCATCCCTCTTGCCATCGGAAAAGGTGATGATGTAGACCGCCCTTTTGGCCAGAGCATCCATCTTGCTCAGAGCCTCTTTCAGGTCATAGACGCCCAGGGAGTTGGACGAGAGGACCACGTCGTGCGGTTCCAGCTCCCCGAGAGACACGTCCTGCCAGCTCTTCTGGATACAGCGGATGTTTTCTATGCCTTCGGCTGCCATGTTCTCCTGTAGACAGGCGAGCATTCCTGCCGATTGATCGAGAGCGGTCACGCTTTTAGCCAGACGGGCCATGGGCAAAGCAAGCCTGCCTGTGCCGGCCCCCACGTCCAGCACTGTCTCGCAGGAGGTGAGACCGAGGATTGCCACCTGGCTACTCGACCTCCCCCTATTCTTCATGACCCGTTTATTGAACACCCTGGCCCGGCTATCCCAGTGAGCCGCCAGGTCTTTGTCGTGGTGGTGAAAGCCACCCGCATGGGTGGCCTTCCACAGTTCATCCCAATTAATGATTCCTGGCATGGTTAACGCCCCTACTTCAGGCTGTCCAGGTACTCTCTGGGCCAGACCAGGTAGTCGGCATATTCGGAAAAGACGCCGTCCACGCCCAGGAAGGCCTCGAATATCTCATTGCCCTCTTTTTCCATATCGAGATCTTTGAAATCATTTGGATAAAGCACCTTGGCCATGTAAACCATGTTCAAGAGGTTTCTGTCGGGTGGTGTGCCGCGGCAGTGAGGGTAGAAGCAATTGTAGACATTGTCGTTCTTGATGGCTTTGGTGGAGGACAGCTCAGGACAGTTCTTGATGAAGTCAAGACCGGTGTTGTTTCCGGCATCGCTATTGGATATGAATATGTAGTCTGGATTCCAGGCGATGATTTGCTCAAGAGCTACATTGACCGTAGAGCCGTTTATCTCAGAGGCTATGTTGATGCCACCGGCCATGGTCAGGGGATCGTATTTTGGCTCGGTGCGGGTGAAGTCCCTGCCCTCTTTTGGATCATAAAAGGCGTTGCTTGCACCTCGGGAGGCGAAGTAGACCCTGGGCTTCTCTTCAGGCTTTTTGCGATCAGTTACTGATTTTATCATGTCCACCTTGCCCTTGATAAAAGCGATCAGCTCATCTGACTTGTCTTCCACATCTAAAGCCTTCCCGGCTACCCGGATGCTGCTAAAGTATCCGTCATCTCCAAAATTCCAGCCCTGTCCGCCCAGCACCACCACAGGGCAGCCGATCTTATCCTCAAAAGCTTCGGCATCTTTCAAATTTCCGCAGAAGATTATATCCGGCTGGAGGGCGGCAATCTTCTCAAAATAGATGTCGTACCTGGTGCTGATCTCAGGAAGGTCGGGCATGCGACCATCGATTATAGTATCATAACACCCTGTACATCCCTCGGCCGTGTTATCGAAGGTCATGGGACAGAGGCAGGACTTGGTAGCCTGCTCTCCTGCCACCAGCTTATCGCCGTAGCCCAGTGCGATGACAATCCTAGCCTCGTCCGGAGACCTGGTGATGATCCTCTCTACAGCTTTGTCCAGAGTAATCTCCCGGCCTTGAGTATCAGTAAAGGTCTTGGGGTAAGATGCCATTGCCGTAATGCTCATAAAAAATATAGAGCATATTAGTAATATTAGCAGCGACCTGTTTATCCAATTGCATTTATGCATTCATCTCTCTCCGCATTTTTTAATATTATAGATCACCAGGCCGGTTATGTAGCCATAGATGCCAAATACCTGCCTGATTTGTGTTAAATATTTTGTTGTATTTAAGACTTTTCGTTATTAATATTTTATAGTAACGCATTTGATTTGATTAAGTAAAAATAAAGTCTTATTAATAAAAATATTAATTTTAATAATGAACTAATCCGCCCTCCGCTTTGACCTTCAATACCGACCTATCGAAGACAAACAGGCTCAGGGGCAGGAGAATGAGAGAGAACAGAGCCAGTGTGAAGAGATCGGGAGCCAGATCACCCAACGAATAGCCTTGCAAGAGAGCATGTCTCATACCGTTGACTGCGTAGGTGATGGGAAGAATATGGGAGATATTCTGCAGCCACTGCGGGAAGACCTCGATGGGAAAGAGCACTCCACCAAATAGCTCGGATGTGCCCATGAGAAGCATGTTTATGGGGTCTCCCCTCTTGAAGACCATGATGAAACTGGCCGATAGTATGCCTATGCTGGAAAAGCATATGATGGTCAGAATCAGGATCAACAGGGCTCCACCGATATTGGCATGAGTCATATCCACCCCCAATAAGATGCCTATTAGCAGATAGAGAAAAACCCGAAAGGAGGCGAAGATGAAGCTCCAGAGCGAGGAGAGGGCGATGATGCTCGATGTGCTGGTGGGAGTGACCAGCATGGCCTCCATGGTGCCCATCATCTGCTCATCGCGCACGCTCTCTGAGAAGCTTCTCAAAGAAATCATGAGATAACCGGAGAAGGCCATGCCTATCAGGACAAAGGAGAAGTAGTCGCCGCCGTAGGGCTCAAGGTACTTGGCAGCCGCACCTCCCATCATCTTGGCAATGAAGTAATAGGTTAAAATGTTGAAGAGCATGAAGAACATTCTCAGGAAAAAATCGAACTTGTAGCTCATCTGCAGCAGATAGCCCCTCTTGATGAACCAAAATGCCTTTTCCAATATCATTAAAATCCCTTTCTCATCATGCCCCTGCCCCGCTTCCTATCTCTTCTTGGCATGATTGGCGGCGGAGAAGAGCTTTCCTGAGCTAACTCCTTGCCGGTGTAATAGGAGAATACATCGCACAGGCTAATGCCATCGGAAAGATCCTTTTTCAGCTCAGCCGGGCTGCCCTGGACCTTGATATGGCCCCCGTCGAGTATGGCCACCTGGTCGCAGAGCTGCTCAGCCTCGTCCAGTTGATGGGTGGATATGAAGACGGTCTTGCCCCGCTCTGCCACGATATGCTCCTTAATGAAGTCCCTAAGACTTTTGGCTGCACCAGGGTCCAGGCTTCTGGTCGGCTCATCCATGAAGAGGACTTTGGGATCGTTGAGAAGCCCTCTGGCAATGGCCATGCGCTGCTTCATTCCTGCCGAATAATTCAGGAAAGGCTCGTCCGCCCGGTGCTTCAACATAACCACATCCAAGAGCTCATCCACACGGGTCTTGACCTGGGTTTGAGGCAAATTATGAAGGGTGGCGAAGAACTGGAGGTTCTCTCTGCCGGAAAGCCTCCAGTAGAAGCTTCTCTCATCCGTGGTGACAAAGCCGATGGATGATCTGGCCTTCTGACCCTCCTTTACCACGTCGTAGCCGTTGACATAGGCATTTCCTTCGGTGGGCAGGATGAGAGTGCACAGAATCTTTATCAGAGTGGACTTGCCGGCTCCATTGGGCCCCAGAAGACCCAATACCTCGCCCTCACGGACTTTTATGTTCACGCCGTCCAGTGTGGTTAGAATTTCTCTTTTTCCAGTTTTCCTTATTACGTCCAAGAAACCTCGATCCAGAACGAACCTCTTGGTCAGCTCTCGAGTTTCAACTGCATATGTTCCGATAATTTCACATCCAGGCCACTCATTGATCATCCCTCATTATATGGCCATATAAATCATATCATTTTTGTAGAGGTATATAAGACTATTTTAGACTACTTACATATTAAATAATACTAAAATCCAAAATAATTGATTTAAGTCGTATTATTAAAATATATAAACCTTTTTAATGTGACAATAATAATTAGATAAGCCATTTTAGTAATACAAATTATAGAGAAAATCTTAAATATGCAATATCCATGATATGTAGGACAAAACGGAGGAATTCAAACGAGCACCAAATTTGAGCTAATCACCATAATCATTTTCATGATGTTGGTTCCGGGATTGGCCATGGCAGACAATGCGGTTATGCAAGAGCTGGGTGCCAAAGCAGCCAAAACTGCCATGCAGGATCTCAAGGTCGAGAAAGGAGATGCCAATGTTCTCATTTTGACCAGCGCCGGACATGCTATCGTCGACGGCCAGACAACTCAGGGCGCTCTCAAGGGCCTGACGGCTGAGAGCGGAAACAGCATAGGCGACGGCAACCTCTTTCAGGTTCTGCGCCCCTACTGGAAACCGGTCTGGTTCTATTTCTTTGACAAGGCTACTGGAGAAGCAGTATTCCTGCAGGCCGAGAGCATGTCTCTGAACAGGAGCCTAAATGAGTTCAAAGCCCTTTCCAACGATCAGGTCTTCAGCAAGATCTCGAAGGCCAATGTGGATATCGACTACCTGGCAAACCACACCGATGAGGGCAATGTCACCTTCAAGGGCGCTTTCAACGGCAATGAGTTCTCACTGATAGGCATTTCCAATGTCTGGGGACGGGGAGGGTCGTTTGACTTCATCCAGGACACCTGTTTCCATGATCATCTCTGCCCGGGAGTCACCAGCGGGCTCTTCCTTGCCAAGTATGTCGAGGAGAAGCTGCCTATAACCAACATATCTACGGAGAGCTACAAGGTCATCTCCTGCCCCAACTGGTGCAAGGAAGATCTCTTGCAGATGCGCTGGGATGCCACACCCGGCAAGAGCGGCATGTTCGTCATGGCTCTCACTGACACGGAAAGAAATGCCATCCCCGGCATTGCGGGAATTTACATCCGCTGGAATGATACTGCCAAAGAGGGCGATGCACTGGTCCTTGCTTACAACTCGAGCTCTGTCAAGAGCGGCTGGAAGGGACCTGCTTGGGGAAGCAAGCTGGCATCTGATGTGGTGCTCATGGACTATGTGGACACACCGGAAGCCTTCGTCTCCACTATCAAAGAGTTTAAGGTGGATGCAGAAAAGCTGGCCCAGCTCCAGAGCGCAGGCATGCATCCGCTCAAGGTAGCAGGTGTGATGTAATCGGACAATATTATAGAGCGGCAGCATTTAGCAGCCAATTTTTTTAAAAATAATTGTTAATACTACTGGAAAGCTTTTTAAGATAAAATGCTATTTAGTTGCCATACAAAATTCTGATGCATATATTGGATCTATAACATAAGTGAGGTTAAGAAGATGAAAATAGTTATCTGTGGAAAAGGTGGTAGTGGAAAGAGCACCGTATCGGCTCTGATGGCCCGAGAGATGGCGGCCAGAGGTGAGAAGGTGCTGATAGTGGATACTGATGAATCCAACTTCGGGCTTTACAAGCATCTCGGCCTGCCCCAGCCCAAGGACTTTATGGATAGCTTTGGCGGCAAGAAGGGACTTGGGGAAAGGATGAGGAAATTCATGAGATCGGAAGGCAAAGAGAAGCTGAGCATTCTGGAGGCCTTCTCCCTGGAGGATATCCCTGCGGAACTGATTGTGGGTGAGAACGGCATCAAGCTGGTGGCCATTGGCAAGATCCATAACTATGGCGAAGGCTGCGCCTGTCCCATGGGCGCGCTGGCCCGCGAGTTCATTGAGAAGCTCAAGGCAGACGGCATGCAGGTGATTGTGGACACGGACGCGGGCATTGAGCACTTCGGCAGGGGCGTGGAAGCCGGCTGCGACAAAATCGTAGTAGTAATAGACCCAAGCTTTGAGTCGGTGCAGCTCTCCCAAAAGATCTCGGAGATGGGGGCCAAGATCAATAAGCCGGTCTTCTTCGTGCTCAACCGGATGAATGAGGATGCTTCGGAGCTAAAGGAGCTGGTGGACACAGGAAAGATCATAGGCACTCTTCCATTTGATAGGGAGGTCTTCAAGGCCTGCTTGAAAGGAAGCCGGGTGCCAGCAGTCAAAGAGATGAAAGAGATCGTGGACAGGCTCCTGGCAAATTGATTCGGAACAATACGGAGATAGAAGAATGATCCTGAAACCAAACCAGAGAGGCCAGATCATGCCTCTTCCCGTGGTGCTCATATCCACGATCTCCCGCGGCGGCGTTTGCAATGCCGCTCCCTGGTCCTGCGTGACACCGGTGCTCCGACCCCTCGACGAGATATTAATCGCCTCCTGGCTGAAGAGGGATACCCTGGAAAACATCCGCCAGACCGGAGAGTTCGTGATCAATGTGCCCCCGGTCGGCATGGAGGAGGCGGTCATGATCTGCGCCAAAAACTTTCCTGCGGAGGTGGATGAGCTGGAGAAGGCAGGCCTCACACCCCGGCCTTCCAAGAAGGTCAAAGCTCCCGGCATCGAAGGGTGCCTGGCCTGGGCTGAGTGCGCCGTCGAAGAGGAGATTGCCAGGGAGAAATATGTGCTCATCATTGGCAAGGTGGTGCACCTGGAGGCGGATGACCGGTTCTTCTCAGAAGCGGAAGGGATGGACTATGAACGGGCAAAACCGCTATGCTCCATGGGTGGACCGAATGGGATGCAATTTGTCCGCCCCGTCTTCACAGGAAAGGGCGATAAATATGCATCTATGCTGAGCGAGCCCAAAAAATGAGGCGGAAGAGGGTGTTTAAATGAATGATCCCCAAAAAGATATCGACTGGAACGAGGTATGGAAGAGCCGGACTAAGGGAAACCGTGCGTCCAGTCCCGGTCGGGATTGCGCCCGCATCTGGGAGAACCGTGAGGCTGCGCTGCGCTTCTGGAACATGTGTCAGGAGAATTCCCACAGAACTGAGGCGGTCATCCAGGGAACGGACATCACTGTGGATTCCCGGGTCCTGGACATTGGCGCCGGGCCGGGCACTCTTGCCATCCCCTTCGCCGGGAAGGTGGCCCATGTCACAGCAGTGGAGCCGGCTGAGGGCATGTGCGGCGTTCTCAAAGAGAAGATGGCGGAGTTTGGCAGAGAGAACATATCGATAGTGCAGAAGCGCTGGGAGGATGTGGATGTGAAAAAGGATCTGGAGCCGCCTTACGATGTGGTGATCGCCTCCTTCTCTTTAGGCATGCAAGACATCCGATCAGCTATTGAGAAGATGGTGCAGGCATCATCTAGGTACATTTACCTCTATCACTTTGCCGGGCCCAGCTCCTGGGATAGGCAGTGGCGGGATCTGTGGCCCCTGCTGCATGGCAAGGAGTACCAGCCAGGTCCAAAGAGCGATGTGCTCTACAATGTGCTCTATCAGATGGGCATCTATCCGAACGTCATGACCTTCGGGCTGGAGCACAATCAGAGGTATTCGACCCTGGATGAGGCTATGGTCGCGCTTGCCCCCCAGGCTCAGGCGGAGACCGATGAGCAGAAAGCGCAGCTGCGAGAGTACCTGCATGGGACCATGCGTGAAGAGAATGGTGCGCTGCTGATGCCCGGATCGTCGATACGGGTAAAGATGTGGTGGGAGAAGGACCAAAGTCGATCGAAGATGAACCATCCAGGCTAATGTTCGGGGTTTAACGGCCAGGCCAAAGGGGGCCTTGGTGATATATTAATATAATTTATAAATTTTTGTTAGTATTATTATTTTGGCCAGAATATTACTAGTATTTTTGCATAATTGAGTAACAAGTTCTAATTGCCATAGTATTACGACCGGTTTATCACACTTTTATCAGAAAAGTTCTTAAAAGAGGCGTTACTATCTGACAGATATAGGAGTAATTAAGATGCCAAGAAGAATTGATTCGTACAGCTTTTGGAGGCCCCTCCCATGAGCCGCTTCCACCTGATCGGCTTTGCCGCAGCAGTCCTGCTGCTCCTCGTCCTCTGCAGCACCGCCACGGCTGCTGATGAGACTGTTGACATGCTCACCATCGCTGATACCACAGGCGACTGGGGCTTTCCCTCGCCCTACGGCCACTACTCGCGCGGCCCCGGCTACATCAGGATGAGCCTGATCTTCGACACCCTGGTCTGGAAAGACGAGAACGGATTTGTGCCCGCTCTTGCGAAAAGCTGGGAGTACCTTGCTGATGAGAAGGCCTATGTCTTCCACCTGCGCGAGGGCGTGACCTGGAACGATGGCGAACCTTTCACTGCCCAGGATGTCGCCTTCACAGTGCAGTACATCAAGGACCATCCCTACAGTTGGGTCGACTCGAGCATCATAGAGAAAGTAGATGCCAGCGACGATAATACTGTAAAGATCACCCTCAAGAAGGATTATGCGCCTTTCCTGGACCAGGTGGCAGGCACTTTGCCCATCATGCCCGAGCACGTCTACGAAGATGTGAGCGATCCTGCCAGCTTCAAGGATGACGCGGCTCTGACCGGCACCGGTCCATTCAAGCTGGTCGATTACGACAAGACGCAAGGAACCTATCTCTACGAGGCCAATGAGAACTACTACCAGGGAGCGCCGAAGGTCAAGCAGATCAAGTTCGTCAAGGTCAGCCTGGAGATGTCCGCTGCCGCCTTGGAGAAAGGCGATGTGGACGCAGCAACAGTTCCTGGCGAGACCGTCAAGGATCTGAAAAATAAGGGCTTTGCAATAGTGCAGGCCTCTCACGACTGGGTGGCCAAGATCATGGTCAACCATATGAAAGCGCCATTCTCTGATGCCAAGTTCCGACAGGCTCTCTACTATGCCATCGACCGCCAGGATCTGGTGGATACGGGCCTGAGGAGCTATGGATTGGCAGGCTGCCCCGGACTTTATGCCTCAGATAACGAATGGTACAATCCCAATCAGGAGCAGTATAACTACGATCAGGCCAAGGCCGGCCAGCTTTTAGAAGAGCTGGGGTATGAAAAGAAGGAAGGCAGCCAATATTATACCAAGGTCAGCAAACAGGAGCCGATCGAACTGCTGGTTACCGCCACCACAGAACGGCAGGGAGAGCTGATTGCAAAGCAGCTTGAACAGGCCGGTATCGAGGTAAATCTGCGCAGCGTCGACGCCAAGACCCTGGACAGCCTTGTCGGTGGCTGGCAGTTCGATCTGGCTTTGAGCGGCCACGGAGGATTGGGCGGCGATCCGGCCATTCTAAACAAAGTTGTCCTGGATCAAAAGAGCTTCAACAGCGCTCGCTACGATGAGGACACACAGCTTAACGACATCCTGGAAGAGCAGCTCGAGGAAATGGATGCGGCCAAACGAAAGGATTTGGTCGATCAGGCCCAGGAGCTCATAGCACAGGACCTGCCTGCCCTGCCCCTCTACTACACTGATTCCTACTGGGCGTCCAACGACAAGGTTGGTTACTACTACACCTACGGCGGCGTGGGAAGCGGAGTTCCCATAGCTTTGAACAAGATGATCTTCGTTTGAGGACGTGAACGCGACTGCGGCTGATGGCCGCAGCGAATATTTTATAATAATACCTCTAATTTTTTCAAGCATTCATGCGAAAGAGTCTTAAATGATAGACTAATATGTTGTAATATTATTACTATATCGGACTGATTAAATCCAATTATTACAAGATACAATGGCGATGATGATATTGGCAGAAGAAATGAGTTCCATGATCCTTTGTCCCATAGGATTGATCCATACACCCTACGCCAGGCGAGAAGACATCCCCAGACAGGGAAGGCTCTCCGCAGCGTTATGCGAGATAGAGGTCTTTCCTGAGTTTGCGCCGGCACTCAAGGACATCGAGCAATGCACGCATCTCTTCGTTATATTCTGGCTGCATCTGGCGGATAGAAATCGCCTGACTGCAACGCCCCCACAAAATAACCAGGAGCATGGCGTCTTTGCCACACGCTCCCCGAACCGGCCAAATCCTCTGGCCCTGGACATCGTAGAACTTCAGGAAGTCAAGGGAAACCGGCTCACAGTGAGAGGCATGGATGCACTGGACGGCTCCGTGCTGCTGGACATCAAGCCCTACTCGACTGGAATTGACTGCTTCCCGCACGCTGAGATCGCCTGGCAGAAGGAAAAATGGTGAAACATAAGTGAATGGCACAAAAGCGGAATGCTGCCTCCTAAAACGAGAGCGAGAAAACGGTCTATGGAGAACGCTGGGCAGTCTGCTTCCGGCAAGCGTTTTCAATTACTTCATCGCCCTAGCCGCTATCTTCTCCCTTAACTTCATTCTTCCCAGGCTAATGCCCGGTGATCCACTGCATGCTATTTACGGTGATGAAGCTTTGGTGGCCATGACCCCGGCGATGGAGGCCCAATTGATCCAGCAATTTGCCCTGGACAAACCCTGGTGGGATCAACTGCTGTTCTATGTCATAGGGCTATTGCATGGCGACCTGGGATATTCCTACTACTACAGGGAGCAGGTATCTCAGGTTATTTTGGGAGCCCTTCCATGGACTCTTCTCCTGACCGGCCTGGCTTTGATCATAGCAACCGCCATAGGCATCATCCTGGGAATAGAATCAGGATACAGGCGCGGCTCATTTCTAGACCGCGGCATGGTCGCAGGCCTCATGTTTTTAGGCGGCTTTCCCGATTTCTTCATCGGAATCCTGCTCTTGCTCATCTTTGCCGTGAGCCTGGATGTCCTGCCCCTCTCGGGCGCAATATCTCCCTATGCAGGCTGCACCGGCCTGGCTTACATCCTCGATATTCTCAGGCACCTGGCACTTCCCCTGGCCTCCATGATCCTGGCACAACTGGGCGGCATCTTTCTCTTAACCAGAAACACCATCGTAACCCTGCTGGGAGATTCTTTCATCCTAACCGCCCGGGCCAAAGGCTGCCCGGAAGATTCCATAAAATACGCTCATGCCGGCAGAAACTCCCTTCTCCCTGTGACCACGGCGACTGGCATGCATATCCCCCATCTGCTCACAGGCGCCCTCTTCATCGAGATCATCTTCTCTTATCCGGGAGTGGGCTCACTGCTCAACATCGCCATAAGCGCACGCGACTATCCGCTCATCCAGGGAATACTTCTCATGGTCACTCTGACAGTCATTTCTGCCAATATTTTCGTGGATCTTCTCTACACCAGGCTCGACCCGAGGGTGAAATATGCACATTGATCCTCTGGGAGAGATCTCTCACGACCCACTGGCAAAACTGGGACTGTTTATGCTGGCCCTGATCACTCTTATGGCCATATTTGCTCCCTTGCTATCCAATTATTCGCCGCATGACTATTCCGGCAAGATTTTCAGCCCTCCTGACATGGACCATCCCCTGGGGACCGACTCCATGGGCCAGGATATCTGGGTGAGGCTTCTTTATGGAGCGCGCACCTCCCTCCTGGTCGCCGGGGCGGTAGCACTCCTCTCCTCCGCCATAAGCGTGCTTGTGGGAGCCTCAGCAGCGCTTGCCGGAGGCTTTTATGATCGGTTTTGCATGAGAATCGTGGACGCCATGATCTCTCTTCCCACCATCATCGTGATGATACTGGTGGCTGCATACCTTCGGCCCAGTCTGACGCTCTTAATTCTGCTCATGTCCGCCATCTTCTGGCCGGGCGGAGCCAGGGTTGTTCGCTCCCAGGTCCTCTCTTTGCGAGAGAAGATGCACATCAATGCCGCCAGGTCTTTTGGCGCAGGAAAGAGACATATCATCTTCACCCACATCATACCGGACCTCTCACCAATTATCTGCGCCATGATGATGCAGGATGCCAGAAGGGCGGTCTTTATGGAGGCAGGACTTGCGTTTCTAGGGGTGTCCGACCCTGCGATGATAAGCTGGGGAAAGATGATGCATCAGGCCCTGGCGTTCACATATCTGGATGTATGGCAGTGGTGGCTGGTTCCCACCGGCCTGGCTCTCTCTGCCACACTGGTTGCCATAAGCTTTCTCTCCTTTAGCATGGAGACGGCCATGGATCCCAGGCTGAGAAAAAGAGATGACGGCGCGACGAGGTGGCAATGATGCTCACTATCAGGGACCTGTTGGTCTCCTTCGGCAAGACGCAAATATTGAGAGGATTGGACCTTCATTTGGAGAAAGGAGAGTGCCTGACCCTGGTCGGGGAATCTGGTTCGGGAAAGACCACGCTGGGACTGGCCATCATGGGCCTTTCCAGAGGATCCGCCTCAGGGGAGATCTCTTTTCAAGGAAAGAACCTCCTGGCGACCTCAGAGGATGAACTCAGAGAGTTGCGGGGGCGCGATATGGCCATGGTCTTTCAAAATGTCGAGGATGCTCTTGACCCGGTGCAGCGAATACGGGATCAGATTGCAGAAGCGATAATGGTTCACCGCAGCATGAGCGCCAGGAATGCTTGCGACGAAGCTGTGCAGCATCTGCTCTCTGTGGGACTGAGCCGCGAGAAGGCCAGCATGTATCCTCACCAACTGAGCGGAGGAGAAAAACAAAGGGTGCTCATCGCCATGGCCCTCGTCAATGATCCCGATCTGCTGATACTTGATGAGCCAACCGCATCATTAGACGCACTCACCAAGGCAGACATCATAAGGCTATTTCAGTCTGCCATTCTGGGAAGAATCTGCATAATCATAACGCACGACATCTCCCTGGCGCAGGCTCTTGCGGATAAGATGGCTGTGCTTTATGCCGGCAGGATCATGGAGATGGGAAGGACCGAAGAACTGCTCCGAAATCCCCGTCACCCCTATACTCGTGGCCTGATCCGCTCCTATCCGGCAATGACCGCCACCAAAGACCTGCAAGGCATTCCTGGACGCATGGTGCACAGCCTGCCCGGCTGTCCATTTTACGAGCGCTGCACACAGAGAATTGAGATCTGCGGCAGGGAAGTTCCGCCGCCGCTCGAAGATGATGGCAGGATCATCGCCTGTCACAGAGGCGGCATTGTGCCGCTGCTTGAGATCAAAGATCTGAGCCTCTCTTTTAATTCATATTCAGCCTTGAGCGACGTGCATCTCTCTCTTTGCGAGGGTGAGACTCTGGCCCTGCTGGGAGAGAGCGGCTCAGGAAAGACCACGCTGTCGAAGGCGATCATGGGCCTTTATGAAGCGGACAGGGGAGATATCATCCTGGAAGGCAGGAGAGTGAATAAGTGGGACGGCTCCTTTTACAACCGAGTGCAGATGATCTTCCAAAACCCGAAAGGAGTCGGTCAGCCATCGCATGAACGTGCTGGATGCTGTTCTCGAGCCTCTGCAGGTGCAGAGGAGGGGCAGTCATGAGGAGAGGCTGGAAAGGGCAAAGGAGGTGCTGGGACTGGTTGAGCTGCCTATTGATGGTGATTTTCTCAAAAGGTACCCGCATGAGCTCTCCGGCGGTGAGGTGCAGCGGGTGGCTATTGCCAGAGCACTCTCTCTAGGCCCCAAGCTGCTCATCGCCGATGAGCCAACCTCGGCCCTGGACCCCAGCGTTCAGGCTAAGATCTTGAAGCTCCTCATGAATCTGCAGGAGAAGATGGGCCTTGCCATTCTCTTTATCACTCATGACATTGCTTTGGCCCGAAAAGTGAGCGATCGCATGGCTGTGATGCGCAATGGACAGATAGTGGAGATGGGGGCGACAAATGAGATTCTTATCCATCCCCAGCACCCCTATACCCGAAAGCTTGTGGATTGTGCTTATGGGATATACGAGAGCGAAAATAGCCAAATCTGCATGGATGCGAAAGTTCTGGCTCTGGAAAAATACTGTTGATAAGAGGGCTATGCATAAAATACCTTTGATAGTGCAAATAATGTTGCCGTTATGAGGTATATATTCCAAAAAGCTTATTACTAAGTAGCATCAATTTTAGGTTTGCGGATACATTATGGATCAAGACTTAATGAGAGTAGGAATTTCCCTGCCGGAAAATCTGCTTAATAAGTTTGATGAGATAATTCTTCAGCGAGGCTATTTGGATCACGAGAATTGTCTGGAAGTTGTAGTGCTCAGGGGCGAGGGTCAGTATGTAAGAAAAGCGGCTGAGAGGATGATGTCACTAAAGGGCGTAAAGCATGTCAAATTAACTACCACATCGCTTGGCTAAGAGCTCTAGCCGTCTTTTTTTTCGTTCGATCTTCTCAGCATAATCATAAAATCATGGAGGAATTTTCGATTAAAATAAAGATGGTCATTATTTTGCTGCTCCTGATATCAAGCACCATTTATGCTTGCGGAATGGATTATACTGCGAACTACTGGCAGCAAAAAGGAAATGAATTCATGCAGATGGGGTCCCTGGAAGTTGCCCTTGATTGCTTTAACAAATCCATCCAACTGGACGGCGCAAATGCCTCAACCTGGACCTGCAAAGGCCAGGCACTGAGCGCCATGGAAAGATATGCTGATGCTCTTTCTGCTTACAATGAGTCAATCGAGCGCGACCCCAATCTGGCAGAAGCATGGTATGGCAAAGGACTTGCTCTGGCTCACCTGAGCAGATACAATGAGTCAATTGCAGCTTTCGACGGAGCCATCAAGCTGCATCCAGAGGAGGCATTATCCTGGTATGGCAAGGGGCTTGCTCTGGCAAATCAGGGAAGGTATAACGACTCTTTATTAGCCTTTGATAAGGCCAGCAAACTCGACGACACGCTGGCCATTGCCTGGTACGGCAAAGCGCTCATATTAGCGGATCTGGGCAAGAATAACGAATCATTAGCCGCTCTGAAAAGAACAGTAGAACTGGACACCGAGAATGAAGACGCCTGGTTTAACCTGGGTCTGGCTTTCACAAACCAGGGAAATTACGACGGTGCTCTCGAAGCATATAACAGAGTTACCGATTTAAATCCGATAAATGCTCCTGCCTGGATCAAGAAGGGCGAAGCCCTCCATGCCATGAGCAGATACTCTGAGTCGAGTGCGGCATTTCAAAGAGCTTCTAAAATTGAGCCGATGAACGCCGGTGCCTGGCAAAGCAATGCATTAGCTTTGCGGCTTTGTGGCAGATACAACGATTCCATTGCTGCCTATAACAAGACCATTGAACTGGACCCTGAAAATGCGGCCGCCTGGAACGGCCAGGCCCTTGCTTATGCAGAATTGAAAGACTACAATATTTCCATAAGACTATTTGAGAGGGCCATTGAAATAGATCCAGATGAGACGGGATTTTCGTATAACAAAGCCTTAGCTCTTGCAAAACTTGGCAATTACAGTGAAGCCGCGGCTGTTCTTAGAAAGACGATAGAGCTGCATCCAAAATGTGCTGAGTGCTGGAATAGCCTGGGACTGGACCTGGCGAAAATGGAAATGTTCAGCGATGCGATAAAAGCCTATGATAAGGCCATTGAGCTGGACTCAGGATATTTGGAGCCCTGGAATAACCGGGGCATTTCTCAGGTGAAGGGGTACGAGGATTTTGTCGAGGCCCTCAAGAGTTTCGATAAAGCTATCGAAATCGATCCCAACTGCATGCAGGCCTGGGTCAACAAAGCCAATGCCCTCAAATTGGCAGATCGCGGTCCAGAGGCAAATGATGCCCTGGAAAGGGCTAAGAAGCTGGGATATCTGGCCAATTAGAATCAATCAAAAAAAAAAAATTGATCATGGATTGCTTGTTCATGGCACGTTCTTGTACTTTTCCGTAGGGAATTGAGCCATGCTGGCGTTCCATGCTGGCTTCATGGTGGAGATGGAAGTGTTCCTGCAGGTGCAGTCGAAGATGCCCTTTTGCAGGCCACGCTCTTTGTCAAAGTTATAGGAAGGAATGTCAAAGAAGCCGCCGCTACAGCAGGGCAGCCAATCCTCCATCCAGGAAGGTGGTGACTTCGATATATCGAGTTTCATAGTTTTCTGAACCTGGAAATCACCTATATAGTCGTTGTCGATATCAATTATTGGGTTCTTCAAGCCTTGCTTTGTACCGTATTTTGTATCGAATTTTGCAATATTGGCATTCTTCATAGGCATGAGCAGAAGCTCGCCGATATGAAGCGTACCTGAAGTGACATCATCGTCGATCTTCATGCTGATCGAGCCTTTGCCGGCTACGGTAGCGGTGGGCGCAGTGCAATTCATATCGATCGCGATATCGCCCTTTAAGGCTCGCGCATACTCCACCTGTCGATGCATAGAGGCGGATTCCTGGTAGCTTTTGGCCTCATTCTTGTCCTTGATAAGAGAGTTATAGGTCACCGGATGTGAGGCATACCAGCCAGTTCCATAGGCGAAGCTTGTAGGAGATTGCACATTATCGTACTGCCTGGTATAAGTGATAGCGCTGCTGGCTCCTGGATATTTTCTAACCCATTGCCCTGTGTTGTAATCTATCCAGTAAATGTAGCCGCTGGCGTGGGTAGTTTTTTGCTCGTCATAGAGTATATCGGCAAAGTCCATGTTGCCGCTTCCGTGGGAATACTCGAGCATGGAGAGGTTATTGGTATTGACCTTCGTGTACTCCATGAAATATCCTGATCCTTGCACATCGCTGGTAACATCGTTCCTGTGTTTTACAGCTTCTTGTTCAGGTTTGAAGTCCCAGCTCCCGGCCAAGGAAACACTCACCATTATCAGAAGCAAAATTAGCGCGGATCCTATCCTGACTATTATATGTCTCATATCAACCCCTTATCTGCACGCGCAGATGGATGGTAAATTGCTTATAGTAATATTTAATACTTTTCTAGTAAGAGTTCTAAACATAAAGTTTAAAAAGTTTGTAGTTAAATGTTAATTATCTAACATATACGTAATATTAAGTTATACTTGATAGATAGATTTATAATCCATAGCATACATTTTGGCAACATAACTCCATCAAGCGAAGTGAACAGGTGTGCATAGAGAAGCGCACCTGTTACTTTATCTTAAAATGCGCCTGGTTGCCGCTGCTGTTTTAATCTTTGAATCATCTGTTTTTCTAATCTCTTGAGTCCAGGCAGCAAAATTTATATCCAATTATATAATATAGGTCCTGCCCCTTAATTTAAGCGCATCTGTGTTACTTCATCTAAAATAGTGAGACGATCTTACTGGAGACTGTGGAAAAGGACCACATGACGGGGTCAAGGCCGAAGGATATGACGGGGATTTTCGGGTCGATCATCTCTACAACGCAATCGAAGGGAGATGGCCCAGACCTGCATATTGGTGCTCGTTTCCCTGGCAGCTTGCAAAAGCATGGCTACATCGCTGGCCCGACAAAAAGCCGCTAATCGCATGCTATTCCCCCACCAAGCGATCGCAGGGGAACGATGTAGGGCCGGCCCAGAGCGTTCAAGACCATGGCCTCGATGCCGTAAACCCGGCTGATGTTGGCCTCGCTGAGAAGGGCCTTTGGCTCGCCTGCGGCATAGACCTTGCCTTCCTTTAGCATGACCAGTTTGTCAGAAAACCGAGAGGCTAAATTGAGATCGTGAATGGCCATGACCACAGAGATCTTCTTCTCTTTGACCAGGCAGCCTACGGTCTCCATCACCTCCAGTTGATGGAGCATATCCAGGTTGGAAGTGGGCTCGTCCAGCAGGAGCACAGCCGGCTCCTGGGCCAGGGCCCGGGCGATGAGAACCTTCTGCTTCTGGCCGCCGGAAAGCTGAGAAAAGTCGCGCATGGCCAGATCTTCCAGGTGCAACCTCTCTAAAACCTCGGCCACCTTATCAAGGTCAGAGTCAGCGACCCTCCAGCCGATATGCGGCCTTCGACCCATGAGGACGGTATCAAAGACCGTGGTGGCCAGTGGAGTGGAGCTGGACTGGGGCACATAGCCTATCTGCCTGGCCACATCCTGGCGGCTCATTTTCTCCAGCTCCAGGCCATCCAGGAGTATGCTGCCCCTGGGCTTGAGTATGCGGTCGATGCACTTGATGAGCGTGGTCTTTCCCGAGCCGTTTGGCCCGACCAAGCTCAAGATCTCTGAGTTCTCGATAACGACATTGAGATCATCGAGAATCTTGTGACTGTTGTAGCTAAATGTAAGGCCTTTGATGGTTATATTTACCAATTTACTTCCTCCCGAAAACGATGCTCGTTTACAACGATTGGGACGTGTCTCAAATTCATCACAGCCGAAATGACTGTGAAATGAGATGAATGATGTGCCCTGACCGTCTGCCATTGGCCGCCCTGGGATTACGCGGCTTACGGTCGGGGCGCTCCTCTTCTGCAAATGCATTGCTCTTCACCAAAACTCCTTCTTCCGCCTCATGAACAGATAGACGAAGAACGGCACACCCAGGAAGGCAGTCATTATGCCTACGGGCAGGATCACTGGGGCCAGAATGGTTCGCGCCGCCGTATCCGCCGCAAGCAAAAGCAGTCCTCCTACCAGGGCAGAGGCAGGAAGAAGAAACCTGTGGTCCCCGCCAATGGCCATGCGCGTGATATGAGGCGATACCAGGCCTATGAAACCTATAGTTCCTGTGAAGCAGATCACACTCGCCGTAATGAGAGACACTGCCATCATGCAGACGACCCGTGTTTTTTCCACGTTCACTCCCAGGCTGGTAGCCGTCTCGTCCCCTGCGCCCATGGCATTGATGTCCCAGGATTTGAGCAAGAGATAGGGAAAGCAAATGGTGATGACCGCAGTCACGATCCAGACCTTATCCCAGGAGGAACGGCCCATGGAGCCCATCATCCAGAAGACTACCTCTTGCACCTGCTCAGCGTGACCGACGTACTGCAAAAAGGACGTCATCGCCTGGAAGAGGTACATGATGGCGATGCCCGCCAAAATCATGGTCTCGGGTGTAATGCCCTTGTATTTGGCCAGGCCGTAGACGGTCATGGAGGCGAGCAGGGTAAAGACAAAGGCATTGCCAATGATCATCCACTCGCCCCCCACAAAACCAGCGCCCAAAACAATGGCCAATGCGGCTCCAAAGCTGGCTGCCGAAGAAATCCCCAATGTGAAGGGGCTGGCCAGGGGATTTTTGAGGATGCCCTGCATCACGGCGCCAGCAATAGCAAGTCCCATGCCCGCCACTATGGACAGCAAAATGCGATGCATCCGCAGTCCCCAAACGATCGTATCTGCAAACCAGGACGTTTGAAAGCTGCCGGGGAAGAACCTGGCCAAAATGGCAGAGTAAACATCCAGGACGCTGATGTTGGCGGAACCCAAAGTTGCAGCCACTCCCGCCAGAAGAACGATTCCAATCAAGAGAAGGATGAGGAAGAGCATCTTTCTGCCCACAAACCGCTGGTACTTTTCCCTCAGCGAAAAATTTTTGGCTGCAATTTCTGTGGACATCCCATTTTGCAATTTAAGTCTTTATTGATAAACATTTTGGATATTGTATTACTTAATCATAAATATAGTATCAATAATAGGATAGAGGCAGACCATATTATAGTTTATAAAATCAAAAAAAAGGAATGGTTAGCTATTAGATTAACTAGCACTCACAAGCTCCGGGTAGACGAAAGTTCGGCCTTCCGGATAATCGAGGTCCAGGCGCTGCAGATATTCCTTGTGAACGCTCACGGGATTAAGGTCAACTTCAGGATGAAGCAGTTTCGCGAGATAGGTTATGCCGACAACCTGGTCCAGGCCGTTTAAAATATCCCAATCTATAACATAAACCCTGTCCGCCTTGACTGCTGAAATCCCACTTGCCCCTGATCGAGCCAGCAAATCATTTCGTGCTGCCTGCAGCTTGACGGTATCCGAAGAGGGCCCTGCTGCCCATCCGATCTGAGTCTGATCTAAGGACTGGGTCTGCCTCTTTAGTATGACCTCCGGGTTCTGGGTGACGACCCATTCCCAGCCCACCTTGGGATAGGCATCGTCCAGCTTCTTGGCGATGTTGTAGCCACTGGCCACGCTCAAAACCTGATCAAAGCCGGAGCCTGCACCCAGGGTAGAAAGATCTGCGGTAGAACTCCACTCCGCGTAAACCTTGGGCTTATTTAGACCAGCTACTGCCTGCTCTACCGAGGCTCTCTTCTCATTGTACCAGTTGATGTAATCCTGAGCTTCTGCCTCCTTGCCCAAGATCTTGCCCAATGTCTCGATCTCCCGCGTCATGTTCTCCGGCTTGGTGAACTCCAGGGCTACTGCCCCTATATCCTTAAATGGTGCTAAGCCCTTTTCCACACCGAATATTCCGTAGGGCTTATCAGGATAGCTGTATCCGATGACTAAGATGTCGGGTGTAATGTTCACCTCCCCGCCCTTGGCGATCTCTCCTATCATCTCATAGTCCGGCGCATTCCACTTGCCTATGCTCTGTTTCTTCGCAAGCTGGGGAAAGTAGTAGCCCTTTTTCTGCACGGTATCCGAGACGCCGACCACTTTGTCGGCAGCGCCCAGAATGACCACGGCTTCGGCCGCATCCGAGCTGAGAACGATCACACGTTCTACAGGCATGGGGAAAGCAACCTCCCTTCCGGCAGTGTCGGTGATAGTCAGGGGGTAGTCTGCCGCCCATGCAGAGCCGCAGATGAGCAGTGCTGCTAACTGAAGAAAAACCAGAGTTGAAATTAGCTGTATTCTCATGTCAATCCCTCTTCTGCACTCGCAGATAAATGAAATCAATTTGCATATAGCTTATAGTAATATTTAATACTTTTCTAGTATGAACAAATTTTATGAAATATCATAATTTTATATTTTTATACTAAATTTGAATCATAATTAAATTGTTTAGTTATACTTAATAAATAAATTTATAAGCTAGAGAAGACCTCTTTGGTAACCAAGACCTCGGCAGTGGTGCTCTTCGTGGTGGACGCCAGCGGCTCCACGAAAGCCATGCAGAGGATGGAGGGCTTGAAGGGGCGGTTATCTCCCCGGCTCCAGCGTTGATCTGGCCTAAAGCCAGCAACATGCCCTTCCCTCAGGCGGCAAGACGCCGCTATGTGCTGGCCTCTCTCGGGGACGGCAGCTTTTGAAAAGCGAGCTGCAGAAAGACAAAGAGATCAAAACTATGATAGTCTTCATATCCAATGGATGAGCCAATGTGGGAATGGGCAGCAGTGCAAAGCACCTTCATGGACACAGCCTGAACTTCGAAGCCCTCTATGGCATTGTGGATCGAGAACAACGGCTTCTATTCGAACAGAACACTTGAGCCAAACTCAAATCTTGATATTCCTGACATATCACAATTAAGGTGGCAGTATTGCAGATATCCAATCCCATGATCTCAATCGATGGACTCACGAAGTATTACGCAGAAAAAAACGTAGTGGACGGCCTGGACTTAAGAGTGGAAAAAGGCGAACTCTTCGGCTTTCTCGGGCCCAACGGGGCAGGCAAGACCACCACTATTCGTATTCTTACTACTCTGACCAAGCCCACATCTGGAAATGTATTTGTTAACGGCTTTGATGTGGCTCGTGACCCATCCAGCGTCAAGTCGCAGTTCGGGATTGTGCAGCAACACATAAGCCTTAATCGAGATCTGAGCGTGAGAGAGAACCTGGAGTTTCACGCCCGGCTTCATCACCTGGCCCCGGAGGTCAGAAGGGAGAGGATCGAGGAGCTTTTGGAGTACGTAGAACTGACGGAGCATGCTGATCAGCTCATAGATAAGCTCTCAGGCGGCCTGAAGAGAAGAACCATGATCGCTCGCGCCCTGCTGCATCACCCCAGGCTCTTATTCCTGGATGAGCCGACAGTGGGTCTGGATGCCCAGGCCAGGAGACGTGTCTGGGACCTTATTCGCAAGATGAATATCGATGGATCTACCGTCTTTCTCACCACCCATTACATAGAAGAGGCTGAGGCGCTTTGCGACCGGGTAGGAATAATCCACCACGGCCGCTTGATTGCTCTGGGCACACCGTGGCAACTGCGCCAGAGGCTGGGAATGATCACTGTGGAAATCCAGGGATGCGGCCAGGGATGTAGCAACGGAACCGATTACAGATTTTTCCCTGACCGGGAAGAGGCAGCGGCATTTGTGAGCAGTCTGCCCGGCCAGGAAAAGGTCCTCATGCGCGAGTCGAATTTGGAGGATGTCTTTGTCGAACTCACTGGTCAAAAGGTTCTGGATAAATAGCCAGGACGCTTACACCATCCTCTGGTCGGACCTGCTGATACTGAGAAGCCGGTCGGGCCGGTATTTGATCACCACCACTATCAGCCCGCTCCTCTATCTGGTGGCCTTTGGCTGGGGCCTGGGCAGGGGCATGAGCGTCAATGGAACCAGCTATCTGCAATTCGTGGTGCCGGGCATAATCGCCTTGACTGCCATGACTGCCAGCTTCAACGGAGCTGCAACGAGGTTAAACGTGGACAGGCTCTATTTTCGCAGTTTCGATGAGTGCCTGATGGCGCCCATCAGCCTGCTCTCACTGCTCCTCGGCAAAGCTCTTATCGGGGTAGTAAGAGGTCTGGTCAGCTCCATCGCCTTCATTGCCGCTTCCCTGCTCCTGGCACCGGGTTTTCGTGTAGGTCCACTGTTTTTAATGGAATTGCTGTTGACCTGTCTGCTCTTTTCCTTCCTGGGAGTGCTGGCCGCTCTGCTTGCCAGGTCTCACCAGGATCTGGCCACCTTCAGCAGCCTCATCCTCCTGCCCATGACCTTCCTGGGCGGGACCTTCTTCTCCCTGGCCCAGGTTCCCTGGGGACTCAAGCTGGCCCTTTATGCGCTTCCCCTCACGCACTGCAGCATCTGCCTAAGAGCTGCAGCTTTAGACCAGCCTGTTCCCTGGGGATCTCTATTTGCCATCATATTATTCCTGATTGTGTTCTTCTCAGGATGCATGGTGGTCTTAAAGAGAATCAGCGTGTAGAGAGCAAATTCAAGGAACGCAGGATTCGTCTTCTTTGATATTCTGCAATTCTAATGATCGACGCCCTTGCTGCAAAATTTTATATCTTATAATTATGACAATACGTCTGATCTGAGAGGATTCTTCCATGCCGGACGATGACCTGCCTGCCTCCCCCAAGAAAAGCATAACCATCATCAAAGCCGGTAGTCACTGGATATTCAAGCATTTTTTTGAAGATAAAGACATTTTTAAGGAACTGGCTGATTACTACGACAAAGAGGGCTACCGCTTCGTCCTCAAGACCCCAGGCGAGAGGAACCTGGTCCAAAAGCTGCTGGAAAGAAGGGGCTTCGAGGTGGCGCTGGTGGAAAGCTCCCGAGGCTATTCCCTGCGGCAGGGGGCGAAGATCGTGGAAGTGGCTGTGCATTTTTGAGATGATCGCCTTTCTGCGTTCTTTATGATCAGGCCCCTGGCGGCGGCACAACCAGGCGGATGCACAAACTCGCCAGCAGGCAGAAGACGCCCAGATAGGAAAAAACCAGGAAGAAGTTGTCTCCAGTCACATCCAGCAGGTAGCCGGAGAGAGTTGGTCCCAGTGGCCCGGCCACAAAGCCGTAGGCGGCAAAGGTCAGGCCGAAGATGGCCCCAAAGTGCTCCAGGCCAAAGCAGTCTGCCACCAGAGGAGCGGAGACGGAGAAGAGAGTGCCAAAGGAAAAGCCCACAACGCTTGCCAGCAGAGTGCAGGCCCCCAGGCTGCCTGCCCAGGGAAAAACGAAGTAAGCAAGACAGGCGGCCAGAAAAGCCAGGCTCATGACCTGATTTCGGCCGAACCGATCGGAGAGCATGCCGCTGATCAGGCGGCTTATTCCGTTCGTGAGATTAAAGGCGGTCAGGATAAGGATGGCCGAGGATAAGGAGAGGCCCAGGAAGAGCCCGTATTCTGTGGCGAGAAGCGTCATGGAGACGCCCGCCGCCCCGGCAAAAGTCCAGGTAACCCAGAGCAGCCAAAAGCTTCTGGTGTGCAGGCTCTCCTTCACGGAAAACGATCTTGCGAAGACCATGATCCGCGCCGTCGGCTTTGCCGGCGTTGCCGCTCCGGCGCGCCGGGCAGAGGCGGCATTCTCCCAGGCTTCCGGAGCGCGGGCAAAATATGCGCCCAGAAGGCCGATGGATAGGGTGAGAAGGGCTACATCCAGGTTCATGGCCACGTAGCCCGAGAGAGAGAGCATCTTTGCAAAGAGGGGCGACATGATGGCCGCCGAGAGCCCAAAGACCATGCTCACCATTCCGGCCGCCAGCCCCCTCTTTTGCGGGTAGCACCACTGCGCTAAAGTCAGGGCCGGGACGTAGACAAAGCAGGAGGCAATGCCGTTCACGAAGGCCCAGACGTAAATGGTGTAGATCGAGGTGGCCAGAGAGGCAACCAGCGAGGCAAAAGCGGTGAGAATGACGCCCAGGACGATCATGCGCCGCAGCCCCCAGCGCTCCTGCCAGCGGCCCACCAGAAACATGAATGCGCCCACGGCGGCCAGCATGAAGAAAATGGTCAGGCCTGTGGCGGCGCGCCCGACATGAAACATCTCCTGCCAGAGGGGAGCCATGACACCGGGAAAACCAAACGTAAGTGCGCCGGGCCAGAAGATGGCGATGCAGGAGCCGAGGAGCGCTAGTAGGGCTTTCCTGTCATTGGGCATTTCAAATCGACTTCCATGAGACAGGCTAGCATGATACATACATCTGGCTTTCGCTTGCATCGGAGGCTATCGTGCCGCGATTGTGAGCCGGGACCAGCATTTTCAGCGAGTTCTGGGGCTGAAGGTCGTAGGGTACTGAGAATGAATCGGTGGATCGGCAGATCCAATAACAAAGTCTCCTCTTTTGTCCCGATTCTTGACGCTTATGGCTTTAGCTTTTCTTGCGATGCTTGTCCTGCCCGTGGCCTCCTCGGAGGTGAGGCTGATGTGATCCGGCTAAATGAGGTTGCTCCTGCGGGCCGGCTCTTCCATAGCGGCAACGCCAGGCCGATAAAGGGCGACGCCAATGACGACATCGTCCCGCTGATTGGCCAGGCCACGTCCCCTCACCGCCGCACGAAGCCGCCGCACACACATGCGCGCGGGCGGGGGGAGCGCACGGGCATTCGCATCGCTTGAATTAAGCTCATGCCTTTAGCGCCACTTCTCCCGCCGCTAAAGGCTTTGCCAGGAGCTTTCCAGCAAAAAATTCATCCATAACCTCATCTATCTTTTCAGAGATTTCAGGCGTGATATATGCCTCATCGCAGCAATCACACACAAGGGCAGGAACGTCTCGGATGACCACTACTTCATTCTTTACTTTAACAACAAATTCTTTTTTCCCTTCGTGCAGCTTGCCCCTGCAGCAACCGCAAGTATCTGGAATCATTCTTTTTTCCTCACGCAGTAATTTATCCATCTCTCTTCATCAGGCCAATATACTGTAATGATACGCAAGTGGTCCAGGCAGCAGGCCACAACTGCATGACACTGACGGCAGGACACAAACCCCAGCATGAGAACTGCTGGACACGGCTCTTTGTCAGGATATTCCTCTATTATCTCTCCATTCATTATTAAGTCTACCAGGTCTCTGTTCGAGATGCGCCTTTCAAACATCCTGACACGGGCGTGGAATGTCAGCCGATAATTGCGCTCGCAAACATTCTTTTTGATTTCATCTATCAGGCAAATTGTTTTCACCTCTTAGGCGATTCAAGGCTGATTGAGACCTCAGATTAATGTTTATCTGCTGCATGGATCATAGCTCTTTCGCATCTGCAGGAACCGATGCCAAGGAAATATTCCCCGCGGCCATAACGGCCTTGGCGAGCTAACCCGCTCCCGCTCCCGCTCGCCCTGCTTAGCGGGGCACACAGACGGCGCCCCGGCGGACCGCCGCAGCCTGGCCACCCTAAGCCGCAAGAGCCACGCCTTCCACACATGCACGCTGGCGAGGCCGCCCGGACATCTTTGGCGAGAAAAGGATTAATCATCAATGATCGCATAATCAGTTCCTGAGGATGGACATTATGGTTGAAGGCACTGATAACGGTTGTATTTTCTGCGATATTATCCAGGACAGAGCACCTTGCAATAAGATCTATGAGGACGAACTCACTTTAGCCATACTTGATATCAACCCCTTCTCGAAAGGACATTGCCTGGTCATTCCCAAAAGACACGTTCCCTGGTGGCATGAACTCTCCGAGGAAGAGAATGCCAGCCTCTTTCGGGTGGCAAAGATCGTGGCCCAGAAGATGATGAAGGCCTTGACCCCGGACTTTGTCTGCATGTACGCTCGGGGCAGGAGAATTCCACATACCCACATCTTTCTGGTTCCCACCCACAGCGGAGACGTGCTGGACAGGTTCTTCAATGCACTGGAGCTCTTCCAGGAATCACCATCCAAGCTTGCGGCTTTGCGAGAGAAAGATACCCTGGAAGAAGTAGCTGAGCTTCTCAGGCAGACGTAAATGATGCAGCAGAAAAAATAAGAGGCGTTGATCTATTTCTTGGCGGTCTTGGTTTTCTCGGGTTTGAGCACGCATAGCGGTCCTCTCAAGTAGACATACCAGTAGAGAGCTGCCACGAAGAGCGCCGCACCTACGATGTTGCCGAGGGTAACGGGAACCAGGTTGGTGATGAAGAAGTTATACCACCCGTCGCTCCCGGCCAGGTTTGCCGTAGCCACGCCCGCCGTGGACAGCTTGGCAGCTATGGCCGGATTGTTGGCCGCAAAGATGCCCAACGGAATGAAGAACATATTGGCCACACTGTGCTCAAAGCCGATGGCGACGAATGCCATGATGGGGAACCAGCAGGCAAATATCTTGCCGACCACGTCTTCAGCACTTATGGCCAGCCAGACAGCCAGGCAGACCAGCCAGTTGCAGCCAATCCCCCGCAAAAAAGCAGTTTCGAAGTCCAGGCCGCACTTGGCATTGGCTACAGTTGCCGCCCATCCCGCCCAGGGCATATTATCGAAAAATCCACACAGGTAAGCCAGGAAGAAGGCAACGAAGATCGATCCCAGAAAATTGCCGACGTATACCAGTGACCAGTTCTTCATCAGACCCTTGAAGGTGGACTCGCCGTTAAGAATGCTGATGGGGGCAAACATGCAGTTTCCCGTAAACAGCTCCGAGCCGGCGATCACTACCAGCATCAGGCCCACGGGAAATACCGCTCCTGCAGCGAACTTGACAAGACCTGCCGGCATGGCTATCTTCCAGATGCCGCCATCCGGATCGGTAATGGTGCCACTTGATAGGCCACCGGCCACAATCTCGCTCAAAAGGGCTCCAAAGGCGATGTAGGCTCCGGCTAAAAAGCCCAGCACCAGCAGCTTTTGCCAGGTTATGTTGCATTTCGTGCATCCGGCAGCAATGGCTGCCTTGGCGATATCAGCAGGAACTTTGAATGCCATATTCTCCCTCCATAGCAGGCTGCCCGATGAATCTATGCCGGAAAGTCCGGGATTTTGTGATAGTCCTTGCAAGGGTTATCGCTACTCGCTTTTCCGGGCAGTCTGCAAGATGGCAAGTGCTTGCCTGCATATGGCGTAAAAGGCTTGCGGTTGGCATATAAATTATAAAAAGAAATGAGATCAAATCGATGGCCAGTCCGCGGATCAAACCCCTGCTAACTTGCAGTCGCTGTCTGGATGATCCAGCTCATTGGAAAGCCTTCTTTTTGCCGGATTGAAGCTCTTCTTGTGCCGGCAGTCCATCAGCTTATGCCAGTTATCCCTCTCCCAGATGTTGAAGGATTTATCTTCTTCGGGGATGAGTTGGCGCAGCCGCAAAACCAGTCCATCCCAGTTGACAGAGTGGCCGTTGAAATCCGGGCCGTCCACGCAGGCAAACTTGGTCTCGCCAGCCACTTCCACGCGACAGGCACCGCACATGCCCGTTCCGTCCACCATGATGGGCGTAAGGCTGACAATCGTCTCCACTCCCGAGGCACGGGAGGCATCTGAAGAGACCTTCATCATGAAAGGACAGCCATGAGCGAAGATCCTGTCGACTCCCTTTCCCGAAGCCAGCTCCTGTTCAATAAAATCGTTGGCCCAGGCAGTCTTGCCGCAACCTGTTACGACATGAACCTCATCGCTGTATTCCTTAAGCCGATCCACCCAGAAGACAAAATCCGGACCGCGGCCTTCTATTACTGTTATCACGTAGTTGCCCTTTTCTTTGAGGGCCTTTGCGAGAGGCAATGTAGGCCCTGCCCCAAAGCAGCCGCAGGCGCATATGACTCTGCCGAAGTTCTCAATCTCAGTAGGCGTTCCCAGGGGACCGGCGATATTAGCAACACACTCTCCTTCTTTCAATGTGGAAAGTTTGGCGGTGCTCGTCCCCAGAACGTAGAAGACAATATCTATCGTGCCCTCTTTTTCGTCCCAGCCGGCCAGGCCCATGGGTATTCTCTCACCACGCTCATCGACCCTTACGATTACAAACTGGCCTGGCCTGGCGGTGCTCGCAATCTTGGGAGCTTTAAACATCATGTGGACGATATTGGGAATTAGAGTCTCATTCTTTACGATCTCGTACATCTCTATTCTCCTCTTATCTTGCTGACCTTTACGGCACAAACCTTCAACTCCGGGATCTTGGCGATGGGATCCAGGGCCGGATTGGTAAGAACATTGGTGGGCGTCTCCGAGAAATGAAAGGTCATAAAGACCACGCCTGCGGGAGACTTCTCCGTGGTCTTGGCTTTGGCTCTGACCCTTCCCCGGCGAGATGTGACCTCTATCAGCTCGCCATCAACAATACCCAAAGTCATGGCATCTTGTGGATTCATCTCCACCAGCTCCTCGCCCCGGAGAAGGTTGAGGTCGCTTACCTTTCGCGTCATGGTTCCGGTGTGATACTGGCAGAGGACTCTGCCAGTGGTGAGGATGAAGGGATAATCTTCATCGGGCAGCTCCATGGAAGGCCGGTAGTCGACTACATTAAACTTGCCCAGGCCCCGCGTGAACTGGCCTTTATGCAGGTACCCGGTTCCTGGATGCTCCGGGTTGGGGCAGGGCCACTGTAGCCCATTGCCTTCCAGCCGCTCAAAGCTTATGCCCCCGTAGCTGGGAGCAAGCTTTGCCACCTCAGACATGATCTCAGATGGATGGCCATAGCAAAACTGGCTCTCCCAGCCCATGCGAGCCGCAAGAGCGTCCAGGATCATCCAGTCGGGCATGGACTCGCCTACGGGCTGCAGCGCCTTCCTGATCCTCTGCACCCGGCGCTCCGTATTGGTGAAGGTTCCATCCTTTTCCAGGCTTGATGTTGCCGGCAGGACCACGTCCGCCAGAGCAGCGGTCTCGGAGAGGAAGATGTCCTGCACCACCAAAAACTCCAGCGATTTCAGGGCCTCTACCACATGGCTGCTGTCCGGATCGCTTACGACCGGGTTTTCTCCCATGATGTACATGGCCCGAATCTGGCCATCATAGGCGGCATTCATAAGCTCCACCACAGTAAGGCCCGGCTTCTCAGGCAGAGTTGCGCCCCAGGCCCGTTCGAACTTTCCCCGCAGATCGGGATTGGTCACCGCTTGATATGCAGGCAGGACATTGGGCAGGGCCCCCATGTCACAGGAGCCCTGCACATTGTTCTGGCCGCGCAGGGGATTGATTCCCGAGGATGGTCTGCCGACATTGCCGGTCATCATGGCCAGATTGGCCAGGGTGAAGATGTTATCCACACCATGAGAATGCTGAGTGATGCCCATGGAATAGATTATGGAAGACGGGTTTCCTCGGGCATAGAGCCGGGCAGCTTCCTGGATCAGCTCGGACTTGACACCTGTGATCCGCGCTGCGTCTGATGCGGACAGCTCCAGGAGAGAGGCCTTGAATTCCGGGAAGCCTTCCGTTCTCTGTGATATGAATTCCTCATCCATCAGCTTCTCTTCCAGGATTATGCGGCACATCTCCAGGACAAGAGGCACGTCAGTTCCCGGAGTATGGCGCAGCCAGACATCGGCGATCTTGCACAGGTCTATCCAGCGGGGGTTGGCCACGATGATCCTGGCCCCTCTCCTCCGGGCCTCTTTGATCTTGAGGGCGATGACGGGATGCTGCTCGCTGGTGTTCGAGCCGATGATGAAGATGCATCCGGCATCAGTCAGCTCCTCAATGGAGTTGGTCATGGCCCCGCTGCCAAAAGCCATGGCCAGGGCGGCGACGGTTGAAGCATGGCAGAGCCGGGCGCAGTGGTCCACGTTGTTGGTCTGCATGACCAGCCTGGCGAACTTCTGGGCCAGGTAGTTCTCCTCATTGCTGCACTTGGCTGATGAGAGGAAAGCAAAGCAGTCTCCTTTGTAGCCATTCAATTTTCTCGCGACCAAATCGAGGGCTTCCTCCCAGGATGCCTCCACCAGCTTGTCATTTTTCCTGATGAGAGGCACAGTGAGCCTTTCCGGGCTCTCTACAAAGCCAAGACCAAAGCGCCCCTTGAGGCAGAGCTGGCCGTTGTTGGGCAGGCAGTCCCGCTTGCCTCTCACCCTTACTATCCGGTTGTCCAGGACGCCTACCTCTATCCGGCAGCCCACACCGCAGTAGGGGCAGATGGTTTCAGTTGTCTTCTCCGGCCTTTGCCATTTCTCAAAGCGGGCATAGAGGGCACCTGTGGGGCAGATATCCACGCATGACCCGCAGAATTTACAGTCCGAGTCCTCCAGGCACTCGGGCCCGATCCAGTGGTTGCGGTGAAAATCGGGATTGATGGAAAGTACGCCCTCGCCGCGCACCTCCTGACAGGTTCGCACGCAGCGGCCGCACAGTATGCAGAGGTTGTAATTGCGATCGAAGAAGGGCTCTCTTAAAACTGGCAAATTCCTAAAAGAGATCTGGTATCTGATGCTTTCCAGTCCCACGAACTGCACAGCATCCTGCAGTTCGCATTGGCCGTCATTGGGGCAGTACTTGCAGCCCACGGTCACCGGGAACTTTCTCATGCACTCGCGCAGGTCACCACATTCGTTTCTCCTCTCACAAAACAGGCAGGTGGTGGGATGATTGGTGAGCGCCAGGATCATCTCCAGAGTGTGCCGTCTCATCTCCTGCAGCTCCTCGGTCTTGGTCTCTACCACCATTCCCTCTTTCGCCAGGGTACTACAGGCCGTAGGATAGAAGTCCAGGCCTTTTACAGAGACGATGCACAGCTTGCATGAGCCGATAGGCTTGAGGTCTGGGTGATCGCAAAGAGCTGGTACGTAAGATCCCGCTTTGCGGGCAGCATCGAGAATGGTAGATCCCTCTGGAACCATGACCTCTCGATCATCAACTGTCAGTCTAATTTCTAACATGTTCCCAACCGCGCCGGACAATGTAGCAGATTAATTGTATTAGAAGGTTGCTCTGAAAGGAAAATCTTATTAATATCCAAATGCCGATTGGTTAGCTGGAATTTGCTAATTAAGACATAGGAAAATGTCCACGGTCCTCTCGCCAAAAAGAGGAGCCCGTATCCTCAAGCATAAGAATGATCAGCCAGAAGAGATCTTAGCCTTCAGAGGCGCGGTGTAGGAAAGATGTCAAGCAAGATTAATTTAAACCGGGTGGAGATGCCCAAGCAATCTCCCGAAAAGAGGAAAAGCAACTTCAAGGAGGTTGCCCTGGGCTACAGTCCAGAGCAGGCGGCAGAAGAGGCGAGCAGATGTCTTCAATGCAAGAAGCCCAAGTGCGTGGAAGGCTGTCCGGTCGGTGTGGAAATTCCTGCCTTCATTTGTGCCCTGCGAGAGGGAGACATGCTAAAAGCGGCTGTGGCTCTCAAGAGAAAGAACAGCCTGCCCGGGATCTGCGGGCGGGTCTGCCCCCAGGAAGTGCAGTGCGAGTGCAAATGCGTCCTGGCCAAGAAAGGAGCGCCCATCGCCATTGGCCGATTGGAGCGCTACGTGGCCGACTGGGAGCTACGCCAGGAGCAGAGGCCCAGGTGCGAGATTGCTGCAGCCACGGGAAAACGGGTAGCTGTGGTAGGCTCCGGACCTGCGGGGCTGACCACAGCCGCGGACATGGCCAAGTTCGGCCATAAAGTTACCATCTTCGAGGCACTGCATGATGGAGGTGGCGTCCTGGTCTACGGCATTCCCGAGTTTCGCCTGCCCAAGGGCATTGTCAGAGCGGAGATCGAGTACATTCAATCTCTGGGCGCCGAGCTGGATGCTGGACTCAGTTGTGGGCAGACAGGTGCAGGTGGGCGAGCTGCTCGAAGGGGACTATGACTGTGTGTTCCTGGGGATAGGCGCAGGCGCACCGCGTTTTCTCAATGTTCCCGGCGAGAACCTGAGCGGCGTCTATTCCGCTAACGAATACCTTACAAGGGTCAATTTGATGAAGGCCTACAAGTTCCCGGAATACGATACGCCCATCAAGAAGGGCAAGAAGGTGGCAGTCGTTGGCGGCGGAAACGTGGCCATGGATGCAGCCCGCTCTGCCAAGCGCCTGGGAGCCGATGAGGTGCATGTCATCTACCGCCGCTCTCGCGAGGAGATGCCCGCCCGCCTGGAAGAGGTGGAGAATGCCATGGAAGAAGATGTGATCTTCGACTTCCTCACCAATCCCACCCGGTTCTTGGGAGACGAGAGGGGCATGGTAAGAGCCATGGAAGTCGTGCAGATGGAGCTTGGCGAGCCCGATGCCTCGGGAAGGAGAAGCCCGCGAGTGAAGAAGGGCTCGGAGCATCTCGTCGATGTGGATACGGTGGTCATCGCCGTAGGCACGGTTCCAAACCCCCTCATCGCCTCCAGCACGCCACAGCTCAAGACCACCAAATGGGGCACTCTGGTGGTGGACGAGCGAGGCAGGACGACCATGGAGGGCGTCTGGGCTGGTGGAGACATCACCAGCGGCGGGGCCACGGTCATCAGCGCCATGGGCGCGGGAAAGATTGCAGCTGCCGATATGAACGAGTGGCTGATGAAAGATGGGGAGTGGAGCTAGAGACGGTATTGCGTATATTTTTTGAATAGTCAAATTGCTTTAGCTACCGAGGCCTGCACATCTCGCCTGGCAGAAGGCAAGAAGATGTGGGCCTCGTGGGCCAGTCCTGGCCAAGGGCGAGCGGTTCTAACGGGTTTGCATCTCTCGCTGAAAGGTTGAAGCTGCGCCAGGAATTATGAGTTTGCTTTTACGGTTTTCGGGGATTGTGATTCAGAGACAATTGGATTCGTTCCAGCGGGCAGTTCTTCCGAGGTGCCGCGCGCGGGTGTTACGCGCGGGAGGAGCTGGGCGCCCGTTGACGCGGCGACATCGAGCAGATGTAGCATACAACCGATGGAAACATGTTTTAAAGGTTTACAACAACATCTCCTATTAGCTTCTCACCATCTCTATAGGCATCAACTAACTTTTCCACAGACATGTCTTTTTCAATTTCATATCTGATTTTGGCTTCGTTTAACATTCTCCAGGCATTTCTCATATTGTTTGACTTCGTGCCCAAATTAAATGAGGTCAATAGCCCCGTAGCGATGGCAGCGCCCCAAGCGATCCAGGAAAATAGAGAATCATCTGTGATTACCTTGGAGGCCACAGTAATAGTAAGCACTATAGCTATTAGGCCGAGAGATATATGCAGAAACCTCAGTATATTCGAACCACGATACCAGACATTGATAGCATGCGATATTTCCTTAGGTACTTCTCTTGCGGGCCCAACAGATTCGTCCATAACAATAGGTCATCTTTCCTTAATAATGAATGTTTCCAAAATAAGTAAAGACCTCTTGGCTTTCTCAGCAATATTTTTTCATATGATATGAGGACGCTTGTGTCAAGGACGTTCAAATTCGGAACTTCGCCGATGCCCTCACCCCCTTTGAATCCACTTCAATCTCATCTAGTCTACGACCGGCCGTCAACTTCACATGGATGCAGCACTTCATTCCAACCCAGTGCTTGAACGGGCGCTTCCACTTACGAAAAAAATCAAAACAAAGGTTGCTTGATCATGGCTATCAAAAAATCCGAACTCTACTCTTCCCTCTGGCAGTCCTGCGACGAACTGCGTGGCGGCATGGACGCCAGCCAGTACAAGGACTATGTTCTCGTTCTGCTGTTTATCAAATACGTCAGCGACAAGTACGCAGGCGTGCCCTATGCGCCTATCACCATTCCCCAGGGAGCGAGCTTCAAGGATATGGTCGCTCTCAAGGGAAAGCCGGACATTGGTGATCAGATCAATAAGAAGGTCATCGCCCCGCTGGCGGGTGCCAACAAGCTCTCCGATTTCCCGGATTTCAATGATGCTGCGAAGCTTGGCAGCGGCAAGGAGATGGTGGACAGTCTCACCAATCTGATCGCCATCTTCGAGAACCCTGCCCTGGACTTCTCGAAAAACCGCGCCGATAACGACGACATTCTCGGCGATGCCTATGAATACCTTATGCGCCACTTCGCCACCGAGAGCGGCAAGAGCAAGGGGCAGTTCTACCGGGACGCGCTAAACCGCTTGCCTGTTCGGCATGAGCATTGGTATTACTGAAAAGTAGGTGAGCCGCTCCACTCCGGTGGTCCTTCCACAAAGGCACGCCGTATCAGCGCATGAATGCACACGTCGTGCCAGGTTCTTGCCGTACTATTGGGTCTGTACCACACATTTATATCGTTAAATGTCGACTGCTGTTTGGGCCAAAGTCGACCAAGACAATTCTTTTCCTCCTACCCAAGTCTTGCCATCGACTTTGACCCAACCCTCCCAATTTTCTCACACCGGCTAACACTCCCAGCCATCAATCTGAGAAGGCCCGAATATGCCTGAGAAAATGGCAAATTCATCTTGAGGAGGAGAACTGAATTGTTTCAGAAGAGCAAGCGCAAAGCTCTTGATCTAAAATTCAAAAAAATGAGGGCCCTGCGTTCCTACTAAAGGCTATTGCCCCGTGGAACACAGAGAACCTTTGCTGCTGGTGGTTTTGAACTAATCAGGATTTACTTCGACCCTAAACCCAGCCGCGTGTCTTCATGGCATCGACGACCCGGGACACTGCTACAGTGTAGGCTGCCTGACGCATGTTGACCTTATACTTTTTGGAGGCGGCGAGGACTGCCTGGTAGGCCTCTGTCATCCTCTCATCGAGCCGTGTGTAGACCTCATCGAGGGTCCAGTTGTAGCGGGCAATGTTCTGAACCATCTCAAAGTAAGAGACGGTCACACCGCCGGCATTGGCCAGGAAGTCGGGAATGACATGCACTTTGTTCTTGTAGAGGATGGCGTCAGCTTCGGGTGTGGTGGGGCCGTTGGCCAGCTCGATGATGACCTTGGCCTTGACCTTGCCGGCGTTATCCTTGGTTATGACGTTCTCTAAAGCGGCTGCAATGAGAATGTCTACATCCAGTTCCAGGATCTCTTCATTGCTGATCTTCTTGCCGCCGGGGATATTGGCGACCGAGGAGGTCTCCGCCTTGACGCGGGCTGCCTCTACGGCATCGATTCCGGCTGCATTGAACACGCCGCCCTTGGAGTCGCTGACGGCGACAACCTTGCTGCCGAAGAGCTCTTTGACCAGAGAATGAGCAAAGCTGCCGGCATTGCCGTATCCCTGAATGGCCACTGTGGACTTGGCAAGGTCGATGTTGAACTCCTTGGCTGCCTCTCGGAGGGTGAACAGGCCGCCGCGCGCTGTGGAATCGCCTCTGCCCAGGGATCCGCCTACGACCAAAGGCTTGCCGGTGATGAATCCGAAGCTGTTTGATCCGGTATGCAAGGAGAACTGATCCATCATCCAAGCCATCATCTGAGGAGTGGTGTAAACATCAGGTGCGGGAACATCCTTATCCGGACCGATGTTCTGCCACAGTGCGTCTATGTAGCCGCGGCAGAGACGCTCCTGCTCACCCATGGACATCTCCTTGGGGTTGCAGATGACTCCGCCTTTGCCTCCGCCCAGGGGCAGGCCGAGAAGAGAACACTTCCAGGTCATCCAGGCAGAGAGAGCCCGCACTGTATCAACGGTCTCCTCTGGATGGAAGCGAATGCCGCCCTTGCAGGGCCCCAGGGCATCATTGTATTGAACTCTGAAGCCCTGGAAGATCTTCAAGCTGCCGTTGTCCATGCGTACCGGGATAGATACGTGGAACTCTCGCCTGGGGTGCCTGAGAAACTCATGCACTCCGGCATCCAGGTTCAGAATCTTTGCGCAATCAGCGAGTTGTTTCTGAGATATCTCAAAGGGATTCGGTTTGGACATTTTTTTGCATCTCCGTATAGCATCTACCCAAATCTTTATGTTTGACTGATGGTAGCAAATGTCCATCCTTAGCTATTTAAGAATTATGGGTAAAATTTATAAACTAGAAAGTAGGCCGGAAATGTCATGGTGGCCTATTTAAATCTTTTCAATAGATAAATTTCATGAAAGAAATATATAAAAAAAAACAACATGAGAGAGATAATAAGTCCATTGTTATTTGAATTCACAAAAAACAATAAAAAACTTAATTGCTAAATTTAAATTGTGTGCCAATATTATGATTAGCCCAAAGATGCTGCTTCGCAGAGAGAGATAGATATTGCCTGCAAGAATGCAGAGGGTTTAGCATGGCGCCATGAAAAGGACAATCCTGTCCTGCACGCCGATACAGGATACGTTTCCCGATCTTTATGATTTTTCAGTTAACGGAAAAGCTTTTCCGGCGACCTTACCAAGTGCGATAGGATCAATTGGTGCACATATAAGAAGGATAAAAACGATGACGATTGCCATAGTGGATTACGGGATGGGCAACCTTTTCAGCATCTATAATGCTCTGGACTACGTGGGGGGCTCACCGAAGATAATAAGCGAGCCCGAGGAACTTGCCAAGGCACAAGGCATTGTGGTTCCCGGTGTGGGGGCCTTTGGGCGATGCATGGAACGGCTCGCCCGTTTCGAGAGCGCCCTTAATAGTGCGAGAGAATGTGGGGCCCCCATCTTTGCTATTTGTATAGGGCTTCAGGTGCTTTTTGAGGAGAGTGAAGAGAGCCCTGCCGCCCGGGGATTAGGATGGATAAAAGGAAGAGTGGTAAAGCTGCCAACATCTGTTATGATCCCCCAAATGGGCTGGAACGGCCTCTCCATAAAGCGCCCCGCAGAGATGCTGCAGGGAATTGGAGACGGCGATATGTTCTATTTTGTGCACTCCTACTACGCACAGCCTGAAGACAAATCGCTGATCGTTGCTACGACGGAGCATGGGGTGGCAGTCACGGCGGCGATCGCCCAGGACAATCTCTTTGCCACCCAGTTTCATCCCGAGAAGTCGGGTGTTAAGGGCCTGAGAATCCTGGAGAACTTTGTGAGGTCCATACGATGTTAGCGAGAAGGATCATTCCCTGTTTGGATTGCGACCTGGGTGTACCGGGTGGTCGAGTTGTCAAGGGCATTGAGTTCAAGCAGATAAGGTACGCCGGCATACCCTGGGAGCTGGCCAGTCAATACTATGAGGACGGTGCAGATGAGATCGTCTTCTTGGACATCACGGCATCTCACGAGCGAAGGGAGACTATGACGAGCGTCATTAAAGAGACCTCGCGATCGGTCTTTGTACCTCTGGCTGTAGGCGGCGGCATAAACAGTGTGGAGCAGGCAAGAGAGGTATTCAATGCAGGAGCGGACAAGATCACTGTGAATACCTCTGCACTAAAACGCCCAGAGCTGATCAGCGAGATCTCAGATCGATATGGAAATCAGGCCGTGGTACTGGCCATAGATGCCAAGCGGCGCTACACTTTAGAAGAAGGCCGGCACATTGTGCAAACTGAGCAAGGCCCCTGCTGGTTTGAGTGCTCCTTTTATGGGGGCAGGCAGTTTACGGGTATTGACGCGATCGCCTGGGCAAGCAAAGCAGTATCCCTGGGTGCAGGAGAGATTCTTCTCACCAGCATGGACAGAGATGGGACCTATGATGGCTTCGACATCCCCCTCACAGACGCCGTGGCCAAAAGGGTAAGAGTGCCTGTGATCGCCTCAGGAGGCTGCGCCAGCCCGGAGCACATGCTGGAGGTCTTCAAGAAGACCGATGCCTCGGCTGCACTGGCGGCAAGCATCTTTCACTTCGGAGAGTGGAGCATCCGAAACGTGAAGACCTATCTCAGAGAGAGGGGTGTGAACGTGCGCATCTGAGTCGTTTTCATTGCGACGCCAGATTTATCCCTGGTAGTTGGAAAACAGTAAGCTGGAGAGGATATATCAGAAATGAGGTACATTGAGCTTACCAAAGCTCCCTGCAATCAAACTCTGGAAGTCATGACCGTCAGTGGTGATGCTGCCTGGGAGAAGAGGTTTGAGGCCATGGGCATAAGGAGAGGAAGGCGCATTCGCAAGATTGCCTCTCAGCCCTTTGGCGGGCCGGTGGTAATTGAGATAAACGGCTCGAAGATATCGCTTGGCCGCAATATTGCTGCAAAAATCGAGGTGGAGGTACTTGCCGGTCCCTCCTCTTAGTGTTAGCCCCCCCTGTTTTTTATTATCAGGTTGAGATGAGTTGCTTGAGCCTCTGGATGCTCTCCATAGCCTGGGCAGACTCGCTAAGCTTCTCCTCCTCAAAATGTTTTATAATCGCATCAATGCCCGCTCTAAGCGAGTAGACCTTCATTGGTCTGCCTTTGCCTTCGCGCTTGATTTCTTTCTCTTCGATCCAATTATTGTCACGCAAGGTACGCATGGCAATGCTCACTTCCGGCTGCCGCAGGTCGGAGCCCATCTCTATTTCGCGAGATGATGCTTCATCCACATTGGCCAAAAAGGTTATGAGCGTTGCAACGTTGCGCGGAACGCTAAGGGATCGAAGCGTTTCGACAAATTCCATGTCCTTATCATCCAGTATCTTTACGGTGGACTCCTTCATAATTGTCACCATATTTTTCTTGTCACAAATACGTGATGATATAAATAATTTGTTTTGAAAGGGAATATCTTTAATTTTACTTAATTAGACTAATACTTTAGATAATAACTTTAAAAGCAAACTAGATTTACATTTAGGTGACTATTCAGGCATGATTACCTGGTGTTATGAATTTATATTTGTGGCAATTTCCGAATGCCTATTAATGGAGTTGCACAGCCAGAGTGATTTTGCCAGGCCGTATCTGAGCCCATTTCAAAATGTGATCAAATAATTAATTTGAGCAGAATAGACATATATAACTAAAATCATATTTACAAAGAAAATTATCGTGAGACACATATAGCACATAGCGAAATTCACCTTGATGAGATACCCCTGAGATAGCTAACTAAATCGAGTAAAATATATCTCCTGGCAGGCTAATGTACCATCATGATATCCATAATGGTCAGCGAGAAGGACCTAAATGAACTGGTCAGAACCGAGGTTGAAAACCTCCCCGGAACTCTTTTTGCCGGGACCAGTCCACTTCTGCGCCCCTTTATGAAGAAGCTGGAAGCGCTGCTGCCACAAGAAAACAGGGGACGCGGAGACAGCTACATCCTCAATGCGCTTCATTCCCATATCGACCAGGTGCATGCCGATGAGAGCCGGATTGTTGTGAAGAGCGGCGAGTTGGAGGTAATGATTCGTCGCGAAGAGCTGGGAGAGTTAATTGAAGAGAAATATCCCACCACAAGCCATCATCGCCTGAACCTGCCCGGCCTTCTATTCCTGCAAAGCAGCCCCTCTATGCAGATTGCCAGCGCCATTCTGCTGCGCAGGGAACATAAGCTGAAAATTCCGGACGGACGCAGAACCATGCGCTACATCTTTCACATGGGCGTGGCAGCCATTGATGCGGATAAGGAGAAGATAACTGTAATTTTCGACATGGACCGGCTGCCAAGAAGAAAAGACGGCACCTCGGTACTGGCGTAAGGCAAACAGATGATGATTTTGCGAGTCGCAGAAAAGACGGGAGAGAAAAATCGTGAACTCTTCTCTCCAAAAAGCTGAAATCTAAATTATCAGGCTTTTTAGCCCCCAGAGCAGTTTCGGGTTGAGCCGGAAGAGAACGCGCAGCATGCCGGGCAGGTCCATCTTGGTGATGTCCTCTCTGGCCAGAGAGCCGATAAGCTGGTTTAGGTCGTTATCTGTAAGCTTGACGAAGAACTCTTTGAGCTGGAGGCTCTTGACGAGTGTCTTGCCGAGATCTTCTCGCCAGCGGTCCTCGTACTCTTTGAGCCCCGCACGGCTCACATTGCCAGCAGTTATGGCCTTTGCCGCTACCTCTCCGGCAATGATCCCCGCCTGCATGGCATTGAGAATGCCCCCACCCGTGAGCGGATCGGTCTGATGAGCCGCATCTCCCACCAGCATCACTCCGTCCGCAATTGCGCAGTCAACAGGCCCGGAGCAGGGGTCTCCTCCTACCACCATCTCCACCACTTTGCCACTCGGAAATCGAGACTTCATGAGCTTCCGAAGCAGCCGAATAGCTTCGCCGGGCTTGGAGCGCGAGCCCTGAATTCCAAGGCCGATGTTGGCCAGATTCTCGCCCTTGGGAAACGACCAGGCATACCCAGAAGGAGCGATGTCGTTTCCCAAAAAGAACTCTGTGTATTCGTTATCTATCGATTCATCATGCACCAGGAACTGGGCGCATGATTCGATATCTTGCAGCTTCAACGTGGTATCGATACCTGCCCAGCGTCCCACCTTGGACTCCACTCCGTCCGCACCGATGACCAGGGGCGCTTCTATCTTCAGCGGCTCACCGATATGCAATGCCGACACACCACTGATGGCCCCGTCCTTCTTCAGCAGACCCGTAGCCCTGGCCTTAACCATTACCTGAGCCCCAGCCTGAGCAGCCTGCGTGGCCAGGCCTCGATCGAAGATCTTCCTCTCCAGGACGTAGCCAACCTCGCCGCCGCTCTTGTCCTCAGACATGACTATGCTTGTTCCATCCGGAGCATAGATTCTGGCACCCTTTACCTCGGATGATATCCATTCCGGTTCGGGCTTCATCATGCGACATAAGGCCCTCTTGCTAACGCCCTCTGCACAACGCACAGGATCGCCGATCTCCTGGCGTTTTTCCAGCATGACTACCTTGAGACCGGCGAGAGCTGCCGTCTTGGCGGCCATAGATCCGCCCGGCCCCGCTCCCACCACGATCAAGTCACAATTCATGCCTTGACCTCCAGGGCTCCCACCGGGCATATCTTGGTGCACAGGCCGCACTCTTTACACTCTGCCGAGACCTCGAGCCAGGTCTCCACCAGCTCCAGGGCACATGTCGGGCAGACTCCGACACAGGCACCACAGTAGCAGCATTTGTATCTATTGACAGTAAGCATGAGATCACACCTTATGAAAGTTTATTATTAATATTCTATTTCAAAATTTTCGTACCCTTTGCATTCCAGCTCTGAGAACTCCATCCCCAGAATTATGGATCCAGTGGGTCCCGACTTCATGGATTTGAGCAGCTCTCCAACGTGCGTTCTCTCCCCTTCCAGCACAGCCTCCACTCCTCCGCCTGGAATGTTTCTCACCCATCCGTTCACCCCCAGAGCCTTTGCACGATCCTGAGTAAAGGCGCGATAGAAAACACCCTGCACTCGACCCGATACACGAACGTGCACCGCGATCATTTGCCAAGCCCCGTTACCAGATCTTCCAGAGCCTTGCGCTGGTCTTTTGCCTTGATAATTCCGGAAGCAAGCAAAACACCAATCGATCCCAACTGCAGAGCGCTTCTCAGGTCCTCGCCATGAGTTATTCCCGCTCCGCAGAGCACGCCTACCCCGGGAGCAATGCTCTTGACGGCATCAACTGACTGTGAAATGATCTGTGGATTGGCCTTGGATACAGGAATGCCGCTGCCGATCAACTCCGGCGGCTCCACCGCTACATAGTCCGGTGCCAGTGCAGCTGAGGCACGGGTCGTGGCCACGTTGTTGGTGCAGACAATCGTCTTTAAGCCAGCCTGGCGACATGCGGAGATGGAAGACTCGATTTCAGCCAACTTGAGCCTTCGCTCGGAGTGATTGATGAGAGATCCGGCCGCCCCAGCCGCTTTCAAGGACGCGGCAGTCACATGGCCCGTAAAGCCGCCATATCCCACCCCGTCCACATGCTGAGCATAGACCGGAATCTTTACGGCCTTTGAGATGGTCTGGATATCGGCTACCTGAGGCACTACCACTATTTGCACGCAGTAATCACGGGAAATGTCCTCACATATCTGTGCCAGGCGCAGAGCCTCTGAGCCGGTCGATTCACGATAGGTCTTGAAGTTGAGCACGATTAAGGTCATAATCTCCCTCGCAGCAATTCAGTAATCTCAGTGAGCATATATATTTTGGCTGCATTCAGATTGCACCTCATTATAATATTTTTCATAAATTGACGGGTGAATACACTCTCCAGTAAAGATCATCCTTATCGCGCCATTGAAGATAAAAGCGATCAACGGGAGCATGCCATTTTCTTGATTATGGATCATATGATAGAGCAGGCCGGAAGGCTGGCTATAGTCCAGTTTAACCAGCTCTAAATCCGTGTGATGGGACACAAAGCTCTCTAGAATCGGCTCGCTTCTCTTGCAGATGTTGCAGTCTTTTCTGCCGATAAAGAGCAGCACCATTTCCCCCATGCGATCAATGGTCCAGGCCTGGTTTATCGCCGGTCCGTAGGTATCTTTTAAAAAGGATTCAACCACGCCGGACACCTCCTCTAAGGGAACGCCGTATTTTTCGGCCAGCTCATCGCATAGCTCTTTCTCTTTTTTGGCCATGAATCCCCGCACTTGGGCTTTGAGATCCATGAATAGTGCAGTTTTATTCATCCCTTAAATTGGTAATGGTGCTAAAGATCATGAATTACCTTGACCCTCAGCTTTGAGAAGTCATCTTTGGTCTCAACCAGAAAGCCCATACCGGCAAAGATCTCCTCCAGTTCAATTCGCACGAATTTCTTGGGTGCATCCGAGCCGAAGATGAGGGTAAACTCATTCTTGCCGGTCTTGCTCATCTTAAAGAGATTGCAGATCTCAAGTCTTCTCAGGATGCTCTCAGCATTGAAGAGCTTGTGCTTGAATTGCTCGGCATGAGCCTGGCAGACCTCTCTATGAAGATTCCAGAACTTTTCCTTGTCAGGATGAGTCTCAATGAAGCTCAGAAACAGAATCCAATGATCGATATCAAGGATCACATGCTCGCCTGCCGAAAGCATTTCCGCATGGGTGTAAACCTTCTTGTCCTCGGCGAAGTCAAAGAGCATCTTGTGTTTGCCAAAAAACTTCAGGGACTCTCGCATCAGCTCGCTCTGGGACATGCCCAGGTCTTCCTTCATCTTCTTGAACAGGCCGGCTGTCTCTTCATCCAAAGCAATGGTAATTCTTTCCGGTGACTTCATTTAATCCCCAACATTTCACTCTACCAATCTCTACCCTTATGTTATATATTACCTTTATCAAGCATTATCTTTTTATATTGATATAGGAAAACGCATTCCTAGAACACATTATTCCAATGGCGCGATCTCTTTAGACCGCCATTGTTAAATTCAGAAGGGAAATAATCCACAATCATGGACTCGTGGATGATGGATGGGAAAAAGTACAGCGAAAAGGACAAACAAAAGCTGGAGAAAGGGTCAGGCTTCGTCAAGGCCTGGACACTGATCAGCAACTGGCTCTATAGAGTAGTATCCTGGTAATCTATCATTTTGTTTTTATTAAATTAGTTCGCCGAGCATTGTAGATCTCGCTTTTAGCTGAGCCATTACCTCATATCTGCTTGATCCCCGGGCCATTATGGACAGCACGGGATCGTCTGCGACGATTCGCGATCCCTTCCCGGGCACGTCTGCCGTCCAGTCTCTGAGCAGATCCGCCTCGACGGTCAGATCATGGGGGGCATAGACTATGATTCTGCCTGCAGTGCATCTTGGTTTTGCTGGCGGGTCCGGCAGCATTCCCGAAAAGGACCGCAGATGAGCCTGGAAGACATTGTCTCCACCAGACAATTCCACAGTATCCAAGCTGCCCTGGAAGCGGCTATTGACCTCGACCACCACCGGACCTTTTTCGGTGAGAAGAAAATCAACCCCATTGCTGCCCATTAGCCCCAGGGCTCTGATTATCTCTTCTGCCATCGGTCCTATGCCGCATTGCGGTGAAGCGAGGGGCGTAATGTTTCCGCTATATCTGAATCCTTTGGCCCCGGCCCAGGACACGCCGATGAGTTGCTCGTTGACTGCAATGGCCCGCGCCTCGCGACCGCACCCAATGACGGATACGCTGGCAGGCAGGCCAATGATCAGCTCTTGGGCAATCAGGCCTTCTTCTATCCCTTCCTTCATGCCCATACCCACCCGCTCTTGCACTTGTAGCTGCGCTGCCCTCTCAACTATTCTGCATCCTACTCCCCCGGCACCCTTGCGCGGCTTGACCAGGCAGGGATAATGCAGATTATCTGCGACGACGACGGGCATTGTTTTTATGAAAGGAAAGCCTTTTTTTTCCAGCCAACGGGCCAGCCAGAGCTTATCTGAAACCTGGGCCGTTTTTTCCGGCGAGTTATTGAGCACAGGCACACCCAGTACAGACTCCTCCTCCAGACCCGGGCCAAGGACGACGGCATCAGGGTGAAACTTTTGCACATAAAACGAAATATGCTCCTTTGCCCCTTCGCGCGACATTTTAGCCGTCTCTTTAGCCCATCTGGCCAGGTCAACATCGCAGTAACAATCGACAGCGATTACCTCATGGCCTGCCAGGCTAGCTGAGCGGGCAATGTGTCTGATGTTGATGCCAATTACTAATACTCTCATTCCTGGCAGTATTCCGGATATAACACCTGTTTTCCTCGGGCCGTGGGCACAATCTTAAGGCCACCCTCAAATGCATCGTATAGCTCCCGGCCCATAAAGAGCCGATCCAGGAAGACCGCCAGCGCCGCCACCTCGGAATGGGGCTGGTTGCCCACGGCCACATTCCAGTCCGCCAGATCATACATCTCGGCAGGAACCTTCTCCGCGCCCACAACTACCAGGATATTCTCACATTCGCGAATTTCGTCAATCACACCGGGCAGGTTGGAGCCGTACATGGTGAGATGAACCACCTTTCCTCCGGCCTCCTTCCAGCGCACCGTCTCTCCCTTCCATGAGACATCCGGCCGGAGGTGAAAGTCTCCTCCCCAGCGCTCTGCCACATCGGCGAGGCTCTCTTCCACATGATTGTCGCGCCCGGAGAGAAGCATCTCTTCCGCACCAAAAGCCCTGGCCACCAGGCCAACATGGGTGGTGATCCTCTTATCCCTCTCCGGCCGGTGACCGATGCGCAAAACCACGACTCGCATGCCCGCCGGAGGGCTGGCATCTTATTTAGTCTTAATTGGCTTGGCTTTTTTAGTGCCGTAGCCAAAACCTATGCAAAATAGCTAAATTCCAAAGGCGCGTCAATCTCCAGGATGAACCTTTGCGAGATTTGCCGGGGCAAGGGCTACCTGGTAGTAGGAGAAAAGCCCTGTCCCAACTGCAACGGCAGCGGAAAGACCGAGTCCATTTCCCTGAGAGAGGCAACGGACACGGATATGAATGAACTTATTGATAGCGGTTCCACGAAATGCGGCGTCTGTCACGGATCGGGCAAGATGCCGGTTACACAAAGCTGCCCGACTTGCGATGGGCTGGGCCGCGAGTACCTGTGTGTGGTATGCAAGACCCGGCTCACCACTAAAAAGGAGCTATGCGAGCGCTGCGCCAAAAAGCCGCTCGTGCATATTCTAGATCCGGCTTGTGATGTAAGAGAAGTCGTTATAGGCGAGATTTATCAGGGAAAGGTCAACGGCCTGGCCAGCTTTGGGGCCTTTGTGGACCTATCCGAGAGCGTGAGGGGTCTCGCCCACAACAAATACCTGAAGAGCAAGCCAGAGGTGGGCGACAGCATCTTCGTCGCGGTGCGCAATATTCTTGCTAACGGCAACATCGAGCTGGAACCTGTCGAGTTGAAGGAGTATAACACTGTTGAGGTGGAAAAGGAGCTTCCGATATCCAAGACAGCCGATCTGCAAAAGCTGGTTGGAAAGCAGATCATGATCAAAGGGGAGGTCATTCAGGTCAAGCAGACGGGGGGACCAACCATCTTCACCATCGCGGACGATTGCGGACTGGTCTTTTGTGCCGCCTTTGAGCGGGCTGGTGTGCGGGCCTACGCCGATATCGATAGCGATATGATGGTTCGGGTCATCGGCGAGGTAAGCCTGCGCAACAATCAGGTCCAAGTCGAGATAAAGTCCATGAAGCGTCTCTGGGGCAAAGAGGCGTCAGACGTCAAGGAACTGATTGAAGAGGCGATCGACCGGCGCGCTGAGCCATCGGATACCGAGTTTCTGGTGAAGAGCGAGATCATGACCAGGCTCTTGCCGGCCATGAAGCAGGTGGCCAAGGAGATTCGCCGGGCTGTGCTCAAGTCCCAGCCCATTGTGGTGCGTCATCATGCCGATGCAGACGGCATCACCGCTGCGGTAGCCATTGAGATGGCAATCTTGCCGCTCATCACTGAGGTAGGCGGGCCTGATGCAGAGTACCATAACTACCGGCGCGCCCCCAGCAAAGCGCCCTTTTACGAGCTGGAGGATGTGACCAAGGATCTTACCTATGCCCTGGAGGATCAGACCCGGCACGGCCAGAAGATGCCGCTCATCGTTTTGATGGACAACGGCTCCACAGAAGAAGATGTCCCCGCCATGCGGCAGGCCCAGGTCTACGGCATGGAGATGCTGGTCGTAGATCACCATCATCCCCACAAGATCGTGGACCAATTTCTCATCGCTCATGTCAATCCGGCCCATCAGGGCGGCGACTTTGGGCTGACTACGGGCATGCTGGCTACAGAGATTGCTCGCATGATCTATCCCCCGGTGGAAAGCAAGATCAAGCACTTCCCGGCAGTTTCGGCAGTGGGCGACAGAAGCGAAGCGCCGGAGGCAGCAGCCTACATAAAGCTGGTCGAGGACAAGTACAGCCGGGAAGACCTCAAGAAGATCGCTCTGGCCCTGGACTACGAGGCATTTTGGCAGCGTTTCAATGATGGTCGGGGGCTGATAAACGACATATTATGCCTGGGCCGGCTGGATCGGCACCAGAGGATCGTGGAGCTTTTATGCGAGCAGGCCAATGCCGCCATTGACGAGCAGCTTCGCGCCAGCATGGGCAATGTGAAGAGCACACGGCTTCCCAACGGTATTGTCATGAATGTGCTGGATGTGGAGAACTTCGCCCACAAGTTCACCTTCCCTCCGCCCGGCAAGACCTCAGGCGAGGTGCACGATCGACTCTGTAAGAAGTATGCTGGAAAGCCCGTTGTTACCATCGGCTACGGTCCGGACTTTGCCGTGCTGCGCAGCAAGGCCGTAAAGATGAACATCCCCCAAATGGTAAAAGAGCTGATGGAGGAGATTCCCAATGGCGGTGTCTCCGGAGGCGGGCATCTGGTAGTGGGATCAATCAAGTTCGTGGGCGGCATGAGAAAAGATGTGCTGGCCAAGCTTGCTGAGAAGATCGCTGCCTGTGGGGTGGACGAGGTGGCGCCGGCGAAAGGCGAATAGACGACGGGACAGGAGTTCCGGGCGTCTTCTCTTTATCTGAAAAAAATGATTTGGCAGTGTACCTTACCTACATAAGTGGCGAAGAGCCAAAAAAAAAATTCGGGTCCGTTTCGCAATTTCTGTTTTAATTTTGACCCAGGATGTCATGCTTGAAATTTTCGAAACCAATCTCTTCTATGAACTCACCCAGACGCTGCTTTTTGGCATGGTCCTTGTAATAGTTGATGATCTTATAGATGATTGAAAAGACCTCATCGTCGGAAAGGTTTTCTGCCAGCAGCTGGCCCAGCCTTGGCTTGACTCCGCTGCTTCCTCCTACCAGAAGCTTCCATCCTTTGGACGTTCCGATCAAGCCGATATCTTTTACGGCCGGCTCAGCGCAGGAATTTGCGCATCCGGATACGCCAATTTTGAACTTCCAGGGAAGAAGCATGCCGTGATAAAGCCCATCGAGTTTCAAGCCTACGCCCACGGAATCCTGCTGGCCGCGCTTGCAGAAGGTGGTTCCAGGGCAGATCTTGATGCTTCGAACGCACAGACCAATGGCTGCCCCAGTCTTCATTCCCAGATCCTTCCAGGCGTTATCGATGTCCTTGGGGTCAATTCCAACGATGGCTATTCTCTGTGCCGAGGTGATCTTAAGAGCTTTGGCGTTGTATTTTTCAGCCACATCGGCGATCCTGCGCAGACCGGCAGGATCAATTATGCCGCCTGCAATATGTGGCGCTATGGCATAGGTCTCTTTGTCCCTCTGCACAATTGCGCCTTTTTCCAAAATATCTTTGGACATGTTCTAATTCACCAGTCCTATAGCTGCAGTTCTTCCTTAAGTAAGTAGCATTTATCTATTGTCCATTTAGCCCGGAACCTTGGACGGCTGTGGCCACAGGCCCTATCACCAACGTAACGTGCCAGAGGATTTCATTCGAGTTCGAGCGATGAGGGCTCGCATTTCATAACCAATCTATGGTGGAAAAAAGCATCGAATAAGAAGAGAATATGTACTGTGAGACTTGCTGATGAGGAGTCTATTTTGAGTCTGTTCGCGGGCTCAATCCCTCATCAGCGTTGCTCTGAAGACATCATGCGTGTGCCTTTGCCTGCGAGGCAGCCCCACTGGGCCTGCTCTTGCGATGCCGAATGACATGGCGCGAGCGTCTTCCTGTGACCTCTTCGCTTTTTACCCACTCACCCGTCTCGTCGTCCTTCTCGTATTGCTCTTTCACGGCCGACCAGGCAGCTTCGTGAGATGCCTTCTCGCGATCTGCGTCTTCAATACTCTCCAAATCATCCCAACAGGCGTTATACGCCTTCATATAAAGGGACTTGGCGCGGCTTGGCAAATTTCGCACGCTCTTGGGCAGGTCGCTTATGCTTTCGAATGGCATCAAATACACCTCCTGTCAATGTTTGAGCTTGTTGATAACCAACTTACTATGAAGATCCTGGTTAAAAGGTTTTGGGATCATGGAGGAATGAATATCATCCCTTCCTTGCTCCAGAGCAGCCTTCCGTCGTCACCTTTGACTGCCAGCACCTCGGCGCTCTCAGATTCGCTCAGCTTGTATACCATCAGGTCAGGGTGCCCTTCTCCAGTCAGGTCCGGTCCGGGCACGGCGAAGACCAGGCCGGCAAAGGAGTGCTGCCAGACCATATTTCCATCCGAGCCCCGAAGAACGGCGATATCGCTGCTAATTGAACCGTTTTGTGCATATTTAATGAGATAGACCAATAGTTCATCCCGACCGTCACCGGTCAGATCTATTGCCGGCATGGCCAGGGCCGGGCCGGCAAAGCTGTGGTTCCAGAGCATCTTGTGATCATGGCCGTCTCGGGCCTCAAACATGGTAGCGGAAATATTCAGAGGGGCCTCTTCGTCAACGCCCCCGATCGTCTTCGATTCATTCAATTGATAAATCGCAGCAATGCTGTCTTGCACAAGGTCGTTTGTGAGGTTGCCTGCAGGATATTCGATTGCCAAGGCACCGAAAAAGATTCTCTCATCCAGATTTGTGCCATTGGAACCGCTTACCCGAGCAATGCGGGTGAATATGCTGTTGTTCATGCTATCCGGGCCGAATACGTGCACCAGAAACTCAGTGGCATTGTCTTTGCGGATATCTTTAACAGGATAGGCAAAGGTCATGGCCAGCAGGTTTGGCCTGCTCCAAATTACAGTGCCATTGCAACCGACAATTGCGGAAACGCTGCTGTACGGGATGAAGCTTTCTGTGGCCAGGATTTCATTTATCATGACATCCGTTTGCCCATCGCCGTTGAGGTCTCCTGCGGTTGTGGCAAATACCAGTGATCCAGGATACTTTTTTTGCCATAATATGCAGCCGTCTGTACCGTTAAAAGCCGAGATCTCCGAATTGAAGTCTCCTGTGCCGGCATCACTGCTGATGTTCATGACCAAAAGATCTGCAGCATTGTCCCCGTTGAGATCTGTTGCGGGAAATGCCAGGCTGAAGACCTCCGGCTCATTGGATATCTGCTGATTAAATTCAAAATCAGAGTCGTTGTCTGCAAAATCGAGGTCTTCAAATGCGAATTCTGATGAATTGGATTCGGATAAATTGGATTCTGTATAATTAGATCCCATGTGATCTTGTGTCGTTTCGTTGCTCAAATTCAATGCCAAAATATCTTTAATTGATTCGGATTCATTATCCAATGCCGCCCCCTGGGCCAGCAATAAAGAGCATACAATCAGATAAAGAGCTATCAATTTTATGCTAAATCCCCCTGTCAGATTTCATAAATAAATGGGCGGTATGCTTATGAAGCTTCGCTTTTTCACACGAAGAAGACACGCAAAAAATATAGCATTCAGTGATAAAAATGGAAAAATACAGACCGGACAATTTGTCCGGAACTTATGCGTCTGCAGGTACAGGCACAGGCAAGGTTTGAGCGGGCTGTGTAGGCTGTGCAGTTTGCGTTGCAGGAGCTGCGGATCCTAGCGGTGATAGCAGGCTGCCAAAGGCCACACCCGGCTGGGTTATTCCCGGTGCTGTGAAGATATACTCTCCATCCATGGAGCCGGGCTTAATTGTAAGGCTGAAGCGATACATGTTCTGACTGCCAACAGGGATCACAAACAATGCCAACCGATCGCCCAATACGCTGCCTCCTGCGGTAACGGCAGTGACGATCCCATTATCTGCCAGCTCTCCAGATCCAAACACCGCATCCACTGTCTGATAAAGGTCAATCTTGAGGTAGCTCTTATCTACGTCATTAAGGGTAAAGGCCCAGCTTCCAGCTGCCGGAGCGACACCCAATCCTCTGATGACGACAACCGGTGTCCGTACATCTGTGCCAACGTGGGGGCTCATGCCCGTATCCTTTCTTATAATAAATAGGCTCTCGTTTCTAAAAGACAGAGCAGAATCTGCCGGGTCATCATATGGGCCCACATCTTGCACTTCCTGGTGAATTTGGTTCCCAGACATGTCCTCACCCGGGAACTCCGGCTCAACAACCTGGTTCTTTGGACCCTGAGCAAAGGCAGTCATGCAAAGACATGCCACAAAGGCCAAAGCTATTACTACATATTTAAATCCCATTCTCCTAATACCTCCGTACTTAAAAGCCATTGCCGAGATTTTATAGTTAACCCCCATCTTTTCAGAAGAGAAAAAATCAGATTATCTCATATAGTGCAGGAAGCACCATCAGAGGATTTTCATCTACATCAGTGCCTATGTTATGATGCAGATCGCTTATGCCGTCATCGTTGTCGTCTTGCATTCCCGCACTATGCCAGTAGTTTCCCAGGCGATTATGGAATGTTCTTCCCCTGAATCGATATGATAGTGCCTCGGGAGAACTCCAGGTGTTGATTGATATAAAGGAATAAACATCACGGGAATTATGTATAAATGCATTCATATATATATTATTGTGACTGGATTGCTGTGGATATACTCCCTCATCCAGATAAAGACCTTCATAGTTCTGGCTAAGATTATTGAAGCATAATCGGTTGTCGCTGCAATCGATCATTTTTATGCCTTTGCGACTATTATGGGCAATATTGCCTGTGATATTGCACCCCGAGGAGCTGGTCAGACTGATACCCGTATCTTTGCTTTGAATTATGTTTTCCGCTAAATCGTTTTGCATAGACTTTACAATAATAATGCCATCATTATTCTCGAATAGCTCATTAGATTGTATGCGATTATAGGAGGATTGATCCAGATCTATGCCCGTTTTGCCGCGCAGGATATTATTTTCTTCGAGGTTATTGTGAATTGAAGCTTGGAGCATGATGCCGTTACCGTCATTTTGCAGATGATTTCTGGAGAGATTATTATCCAGGCATCGTTCCAGCAGTATGCCCACAGGGCAATCATTAATCTCATTCTCCCAGAGATTATTACGTTGGGACTGGCGAAGCTGTATGCCCATAACGACATTTCCACGGAGTGCATTCTTAGCAATCTTATTGCTGTTCACCCCATCAACCAGCATGCCGACATTGCCCTCGCTCACCACATTCTTAATGAGTAGATTTTCTTCGCTGATGCCAGAGATCACGAATCCTTTTGGATTTTTATGAATAGTGTTATTTGCAAAGACATTTCTGCTCGAATTCCGGATCTGTATTCCCTGATCATAATTTGCAGATACCTTATTTTCTGTAAAGTTATTTTTCAATGATCCTTCAAGGCATACGCCGCTGCCTGCCGTGACATTGCTAAAGGTGTTTCTTAATATCAGGTTATTATTGGAAGAGATGAAGTGGACAGCGTATTGCTTATTGAGGTCGGCATCGTTGCCCTCGAAACGATTCTCATTGGAATAAAAAAGGGTAATTCCGCACCCATCATTATTTTCCAGGTTATTATCCTGGAATTTGTTGCCATGGGAATCCCAAAGATAGAGAGCATAGTCATTCTTGAATGCTGTGTTATTCGAGATCTCATTGCCTCGAGATAAATACGGATAAATGCCGTAATCGTTATTAATTGCGGTGTTGTGACATATATGATTATTATCTGCGTTTGATAACACAATACCATAGTCGTTGGTAATCATTACATTATCTCTTACGAGGTTATCGCTGGACTGGAATAATTTAATGGCTATGCCCATATTTTCACTGGCATTATTATTCATAATTGTATTATTCGTGGAATTTATGACCATAACGCCTACCTGGTTATTTTCGAAGAGGCTGTTATTAGAGATCGTATTTCCTGCCGCTGAAAAGATAACCAATCCGCCCAGGTAGTTATCATCCACATTATTATATTCTATTGTGTTGTTCCCAGAAGACACAAAGATGCCGATTGCATTGCCTTGCATGGTATTGTTTGCGATGATATTATCTTGAGAATGCACCTGGACTGCTGCCATGGACCAGTCAGTGGCACCGGTCAGGCTCAAGCCCTCCAGACGCGTGCAGTTTGCGAAAATTTGGACGACATTTCCTCTATCGCGGGCTACCAGAATCGGTCTGTCTTTCCCTGAAATGCCCCTCAATATCAGGCTCTTGGTGATATTGATGCTCTCATTGTAGGTCCCAGGCAATATCTCGATGATGTCTCCTGGTGAAGCGAGGTCAATTGCCTTTTGTATGCTCTGGCCGGGCTCCAGGGAAATTATCGATGCCTGGGCCGGAGAAGCCTGCATCAAAGCCGCCAAAAGGCAGGCTAATATGCATAATGACTGTAAATTATTTATCAGGAACATCTTTTTAACATAGTCTCCTTGATCCGAGTCAAATCCGCTTTGAGGTTGTCTGACATCTTTGCACCATCCAACCTGGCATCAGAAAGCGAATATAGAGTGAACTGGTCATATTTAATTCGCTCCAGGTTGGCACCGGTAAGGTCTGTTCCCGTCATCTCTACACGATCTAAGGTGGCATCTCTCAAGTCGGCTCCGCTCATTTGGGCATTGGTCAGATACACCAGAACCAGGCTCGAGCCTCTGAGAGAAGAGTCTTTTAGATCCACACCCCTCAGGTCTATCTCGGATAGTCTGACACGATCAAGCACCACTCTGCAAAGAACGGCGCCTTCCAGCCTTGCCGAACTCAAGTCCGCATCGGATAGATCTGCATCCGTGAGGTTGGCGTGGGTCAGGTCGGCATAAGGCATCTTGGCGGAATTCAGGTTTGCTTCCATGAGCTTTGCCTCGGTCAAATCAGCATATGAGAGACTGGTCGATTTCAGGTTGGCTCGCGTTAGGTTTGCATTCATAAGATATGCTCTGGTAAAATCAGCTTCACTCAGGTCTGCGCCATGCAGGTCGGCACTATAAAGCTCCGCCCGGGAAAATTGGCCTTTTGAGATATAACTTTCGCTGAGGTCTGCCCAGCTCACATGAGCTCCAATCAGGTTTGCACCGATAAGATAGATGCCTTTGAGATTAGCGCCGGAGAGGTCTGTTCGAAATAGCCTGGCATCGGTTAAATCAGCATCGATTAAATCGGCATCAGAAAGATCAGCCTCAGTAAGATCAGCTTTTTTCAATATGGCATTATTTAGATTGACATTCGACATTTGAGAATAAGCCAAAACTGCCTGGGAAAGATCCGCCCCGCGCAGGTCCGCGCCACTTAGAACGGCTCCTGTTAAGTCGGTCTTTAACATCTTTGTTCCTTTAAGCTTGGAATTCAAAAGCCACGCGGAGAGCAAAAAAGTGCCACTTAGATTCGAATAGGAGAGATCTGTGCCGGATAGGTTCGATTGATTGAGGTGCATGCCGACTAGGTTCATATGGGTCAGGTCCATGTTGGCCAGGTCAGATCTATCCGCTATCTTGCGGCTGATGTCTTGTGGCAGTGCCGAAGCGATGCAACATACTGCCATCAATATGCCGAGTATCAATGTGGCAGATGCAAGCGGCATCAACGAAACAATTTTCATAAATCTCCTATATCAGTGTTTCTTCTAATGACATTTCAAGTTTCTGGTGATACTCAATTAAGCCAGCTTCCATCGGGGATTGATCGCATCAAGGTATTGAAATTCAGTGAAGCTGTAGGGCGCGGTATAATACTCAAGGTCCTTCATAACCCCATAATAGTTATCAACCGCGAGCCAGGTATCAGGATGGTTTTTGTCTTCCACAGCTACCCAGATATGGCCCTGGGAGGCAAATCCGCTGGGATTATACAGGAAGATCACTTTGTATCCAAAATTCCTGTAAGTGCTATCCAGCTTTTGAGAACCGTCATAACACATTCCCAGAGGCGTTACGGGAAATATGACGTATCTGCTGATCGTCTTCACAAATTCGGAGTTGTCTGTTTTGTTGTAGATAGCATTGATACGAACGGCATCGCTTGAGATCACCTGCACCGGTCCGGCCTTGGCCGTGGGGGGAGTCATCCACAGATCTGCAAGCCTTGGCGATGCACCATTAGGTGTGAGATAGACCTCTTTGCCGACTTTGAGCTTGACGACGACGGAGGATTGATCGGAGGATGGTTGCGCATCATAACCATGCGTTGCAAGAAAGAATGCTAAATCTTTCATTGTGATACCTATATCTTCATAGCTGGATAGGAGCAGCCACAGGTCATTTTCCTCAGAAGCCTGGCAGGCTGAGGGACACAAGATCAGGAGCATTGATAACAGAATGATGAATCCCCTCAAACCTACCTCGAAATGCATTCATCCAGGCTGCGCATTTTTTGTTTCTGCATTTAAGGTTAAGGATCCGCCTATAAAGATTTTATTGTTTTTTTGGAAAGCTAACGAGAAAAAGAAGTTCCAGGTGAGGGGCAGAAAACAAGATCGAAGGTCGTATTGCCGCATATCTTAGCGACCGCGATCTTGCTGGTATCCAGCCATTTATTTCCGCAAAGAAACGCCTGTCACAAGTCTGCGGCCGGACCACTGCATATTTGTAGCCAAAGCTATTGTGCCAAAACAAAAAATAAAAAAATGCCGATCTGCGCCTTTAGACGCTGAACAAGCTAGTCAAGAAGGCGAGAGGCACTAAGAATAGTATTACGAATCCGATAACCATCAAACCGATTGCCAGCCCATTTCCACCTGCCATGAAGATCCTCCTACTGCATATTCTTTGGCTACTCCTAGGAAGAGGTAATATTAATTACTGTCGGACCCGGGGGGCAAAGGCCAATACATTTAACTATCAATAACGGCAAGATTTGCATCGTGCGATCCATCCAAAAGAGCCAAAGCAAGGCACAAGGGGCAAAGCAGGAGAAGCGAAAGGCAATAGGTGCAAGATTTGTGCTTTTGCGGCCCGCGGGCTACCCCTTGAAGAGCATATTTCAGGAGCATCCTGTTGTCTCTGATTCCAAGCTATTCGAGCTTTATGCCCAGGAACAGTGGTACGGAGAGAAACTGCTCCCAGGTAGCTATCTATTCGATAGCAGACTTTATCCGGACTTTGCCTTCCAGGTGGTCAAAGTCTACCCTCGACGTTCGGTGATGGGGTCACAGACCACCATTAAGGTAGAACAGAAGGCTGAGCCCAAGAATACGGTAGTTTACGATGTTCATTTTGATGATGTTATCGGCCAGGAGACGGCGAAGCGCAAGGTCAAGATAGTCGAGAAATTTCTGGCTGATCCTGAGAAATTCGGGCGGTGGGCTCCGCGAAACATCCTATTTTACGGAGTATCCGGCACGGGAAAGACCATGATAGCAAAAGCGCTCTCCGCCAAGACCGGAGTGCCGATGCTGGCGGTGAAGTCTACCAGCCTGATCGGAGAATTCGTGGGCGAGGGGGCCCGGCAGATTCACAGCCTCTATGAAAAAGCTGCAGAGAATGCACCCTGCATCATATTCATCGATGAGCTGGATGCCATTGCACTCGACCGAAGGTATCAGGACCTAAGAGGCGATGTCTCGGAGATTGTGAACTCTCTCTTGACGGAGATGGATGGAATCTCCAATCGAACCGGAATTTGCACCATCGCGGCCACCAACCAGATAGAGGTTCTGGATGCGTCGGTTCGATCCCGCTTCGAGGAGGAGATCGAGTTCAAGCTGCCAAGCCTTGAGGAGCGCTTGCTTATATTGAATAAGAATGCTGCCACTATGCCGGTGGAGATGGAAAATGTCAATCTGAGTGAGATTGCCCGCCAAACCGAAGGGTTCTCAGGACGGGATCTGGTAGAGAAGGTGCTCAAGGCAGCGCTTCACCATGCCATCATGGATGAGTGCAACATCACACAAAGGCATCTGGAAGAGACCATTCCCAAGGCCAGAAAGGAGTACCGCCAGCCACCCAGAGAGATGTTCTGCTAAACTTACGGAAAAGGACTTCGCATGTGGCAGGAAATTTTAGACAAGTTTAAAAGGTACCCGGCTCAGGAGAAGGTCATTCGTCTTATCCTGCAAAGGGGCTTTCAGATCAATGATGCCTCGCGTGTTGTATCGGGCCGGATAGAGATTCCTCATGCCCAGATCGCCAAGGAGCTGGACGTGGACCGCCGCGTGGTGGATACCACAGCTCAGGCCATTCGCGAGGATGAGAATTTATGGAAGGTCTTCAAGAATGTGCGTTCCATGACTTTTTTGGGAGACCTGGCACCCATTTTGGGCCTGGGTGTGATAGAGATTACTCCGGTCAATGCCGCCAAGACCGGCCTGTTGGGCGACGTGGCCGGCGCCGTGGCCAAAAGCGGCCTATCCATCCGCCAGGCCGTATCCGATGATCCTTATTTTGTGGAAAGCCCCAAGCTGACCCTCATCACGGAGGGCAAAATTCCTGGAGACCTGGTGCGCCTGCTCATGGAGATTGAGGGCGTGAAGAGGGTAACGGTGTATTAGCGAACCAGGGAAGGCAAAATCCTGCTCATTTTTCTGGTTGATTCTCAGGGTTATCGAAGGATTTTATTGGTTTGCTTGATCCCATTCTTAAGTGCCTCAACAGCTCGCAGGCCTTGCACAGCTCCTTGACGCAGGGCTCGCCGCACTCCCGGCATGCGGCCAGTTCCATCTGCGCATAGCTGGCCTGCGCCTTGGCCGCGATCTGTTCAAATCCCTGCACAGTAGATTGTTTGGTTCCCGGAAACCGGCTCTCCAGGCAGTTCATCATGTCCCTCACATCCGCTCGCAGGGAGAGATTTGCGTAGGGGCACTCTCTCGACTCGGTGAAGACTCCGTTTACCATGCAGTAGAGGGCGATCTCCTTTTCAGGCATCTCTCGAAGGGGCTTGATACGGGGCACCAGGCCCTTCTGGGCTCTCCAGGGGCGAAAACGCATCAGCCTCTCGAAATCCCCCTTCAGATAGTTCATCATGATGGTCTGCGCTTCGTCGTCCAGATTGTGGCCGGTGGCGACTTTATCCAGCCCCAGGCGTTTTGCTGCCCGGTTGAGGGCGTTTTTGCGAAAAACTCCGCAATAGGTGCAGGGCGCAACCTTTTTTCCCGGCACCATCTCGTCCAGATCGTAGCCGTACTCCTCCCGGAAGGAGAAGATATGCTGCTCGACGCCGAGCTTCTCTGCGATCGCTCTCGCCGCTTTTATGGTGTCATCCCTGTATCCAGCGATGCCCTCATCCACGGTGACGGCTACAAGCTCTACATCCCTTTTCGCCAGGATCCGGCTCAGGCAAAAGAGCAGAGCGGTGCTGTCCTTACCACCGCTAACGGCCACCGCGATGCGCTCGCCGTCCTCGACCATCTCGTTTTTCTGCACCGTCTTTGCCACTCTTCTCTCAAAATCCTCGATGAAATGGTCCTGGCAGAGGTGCAATCCGGAGTAGCGCTGGGAGACAATAGCTCTCTCACCGCAAATGGAGCAGATCATGCCCGCACCCGTAAGAAAGACCTTTTCGAGTATGCAATTGAATAATCGAGTCCTCTGTGAGTCCTCCGTGCGCTCTGTGTCTCTGTGGTGGTAGTCCGTGACCATTTGGCTATAACCAGTGGCTGACGACTATTCCACCACAGAGACACAGAGTTCACAGAGAACGCACGTAGAACGCTTCTTTGTGTCTTTGTGCCTTTGTGGTGAGCCGCATCGCAGCTATCCCTACGAAGGCCGCCTTCAGTCAACAGCAAATCTCTCCCGGCAGGTGTAGACGGAAAGCCTCTTTCCTCGCAGAAAACCGATGATGCATAGATTCGTCCTCTTGGCGATGGAGATTGCCAGGCTGGTAGTGGCTCCCCGCGAGACGATGATGGGAATGCCGGCCACTGAACACTTCAAAGCCATGTCTGAGGATACCCGGCCCGTGCAGGCCACATAGGTCCGGCATAGGTCCGTGTCCTGCTCTGAGGAGAGCGCATAACCGATGGCCTTGTCCATGGCATTGTGCCGGCCGATGTCCTCGATTATGCAGATAGGCTCCTTTTCGGCAAAGAGGCCCACGCAGTGCACCCCCCCCGTGGCGATGTGCGTCTCGGAAAGCGAGATGGCCGCCATGGCCTCCAGGGCCTGCAGACTAGTTATTCTCAGATCCGACTTAATCTCTGGAAGCCTGGATTCATCCAGAAAAGAGGCAACTCCGCCGCAGCCGCTCACAATGGGCCGGCGGGGAACGACGGCCCGCATGGGGTGCGTGACTATAACGCGAGCCACATTGCCTTCGATCTCCAGAGACTCGATCTCCAGCGGTCCGCAAATAATACTCTCAGCAAATAGGTGGCCGATGACAAACTCCTCTCTCATCTGGGGACTGATCATGGCGGTTACAAAATGCCGGCCGTTGATAAAGATGGAGAGTGGCACCTCATCCACCACCAGGCAGGTCGCATCCTTTGCGTCGGTGCCGTCCAGCTTCAGACAATTGAATTCTGTGATCATAGCTAAGCCATTCTGGCGATCTGCTCCAGCGTCGAAAGGAGCTTTTCAATCTCATCTTCTGTGTTATAAAGGTAAAGCGAGGCGCGCACGGTGCCGTATTTCAGCCCTAGTTGCTTCATTAAGGGAATACAGCAGTGATGGCCGGAACGAACGCAGATGCTTGAGGCCTGGTCGAGCATGAGGGCCACCTCGTGGGGCAAGAGGCCTTCTACTGCAAAGGAGACCACTCCACCCCGAACCTGCCGGCTTGAGCCGGAGCTCGGGCCATAGGTCACTACCCCTTTTATCTCTTGCAGCCCTTCCAGCAACTTAACAGTCAGCCTTTGCTCGTGACGGTGAATATCCTGTGCGCCCACCCTGGTGAGATAATCAACTGCAGCGCCTAGGCCAATACCTGCCGAGATATCGGGCGTCCCGGCTTCAAAGCCCTCATAGCCCTTCTTGATTTCATACCAGTCATCTCCGACATCCTGCACCATGCCCCCGCCCGCCAGGAGCGGTTTTATATCTCCTTCTTTCTTGATCCAAAGAACGCCGGCACCCATGGGCGCGAGCATCTTGTGCCCGGAAAAGCAGAGAAAATCGCAATCGATATCTTTTACATCTACAGGCATGTGGGGCACGGACTGGGCAGCGTCCACCAAAAGAGCAGCGTCCCGCTCCCGGCAGATCTTGCTGATCTCCTTTACGGGAAGGACCGATCCCAGGGCATTGGAAAGCTGGCTTACCGCCACCAGCCGGGTGCCTTTGCTTATGGCCTTTTCATAGTCTGCCGGATCAATCATTCCTGTTTTGTCCGGCTTTATGACCGTTAGCTCTACGCCTTTCTCTCTTAGCCTCATCCAGGGCAAGAGGTTGGAGTGGTGCTCCAGAAGGGTGGTGACGATACGATCCCCCTTCTTCCACAACAGGCCGCGAGCGACCATGTTGATGGACTCTGTGGCGTTCCTGGTGAAGACAGTCATGCTTTCCGGCCCGGCCCCACCTATGAACTGCGCCGTCTTGTGGTGAGCGTCCCGGTAGCGCTGGTCGGCAAGCTGTGCCATCCGATAAACGCCGCGTCCCACATTAGCCTTGTAGCTATGGTAGTAATCCCAAACTGCCTCTAAAACAGGTTCCGGAGTCAGGCTGGTGGAAGCACTGTCCAGATAGACGACATCCTTCAGGATGGGAAAATCCTTCCTTATTTCCCGGACGTCCATAAAACCTCTTTCATAAGACCCTCGTCCATGCTCCCGCTGCGAAAGCCCTCCAGATCCAGAGCGACATAGTCAAACCCAATGGCTTTGATCTTCCCGGCGATCTCTTCGCGGCAATTCACGGCCCGGGCCATATCTTGCTTTTGCAGCTCAATTCGGGCCACGCGTCCGTGGGAGCGCACCCGAAGCTGCAAAAATCCCAGGCCTTTCAGGTATTCTTCAGCCTCTTCTACCATGGCCAGCCCCTCCTTTGTGATCGGCTCGCCGTAAGGTATCCGGGAGGCGAGACATGCCGATGAAGGCTTGTTCCAGACTGGCAGGCCCTGGCTATGTGCCAGTTGGCGAATATCCTCCTTGGTTATCGCCGCATCTACAAAAGGATGCCAGATTCCTTCTTCATCATAGGCGGCAATTCCAGGCCGAAAGTCCCCGTAATCGGAGAGGTTGACCCCGTCGGCGATAGAGCTTTTGCCTTCCTCTTTCGCGATGCTTTTTAGGAGCAGAGCGGACTTTTTCTTGCAGATGTAGCAGCGTGTGACCGGATTATGCAAAAAATGCTCGTCTCCCATAATGGGGAATTTTGCTTCCCGGTAATTGAGCCCCAGGGATTTTGCCAGGCCTCTTGCATTCTGTAGCTCACTTCGGGGCATGGTCCTGCTATCCAGTATCACGGCCAGGGCATCATCATCCAGAACATCGTGCGCCACCTTGGCCAGAAGGCTGCTGTCCACACCACCGGAGTAGGCCACCAGAAGCGTTCCCTTCTCTGCAATCCTCTTCTTCAGGTCTTCCAGCTTATCGGCCAAATTCATTTCACAGTCCCTTGCATTTGGTGGAGATGCAAGCCGCCTCGTCGTCCTGCAGCATTCGGCAGATCTGGCAGATTCTCGGCAAGAGTTCAATGCCTTTTACTTTCTCTTCGATCAGGTCTTCGGCGATCAATCCGATGGACTGGCGGACATCCTCCCTAAATTCAATATTGTAGCCCCTCTTTTTGGAGACATACTGGGACACAGCCGGAGGCGTGATTCCCAGCATCCTGGAGATCTCTTTTTGGGATATTCCCCTCTTGACCAGCTCTTCGGCGATGCCCGCCCTGATGCTGGGCAGTATATCCCATACGATCTGCTCACATGGCGACTTCATTTGCATTTTGGTCCCTCAAGTCTGCGAATCATTCTTCACACATCACAGCCGCGAATTAAGTACTATGCGCATATGAATCTTGCAGCAATCATAAGGATTTAATCCTTCCGAAATTCGATTACCTATATTCCAAATAGATCCGTTACAAACCGGTTGCCTGCTTCTTCCATATCTCCGTCTAAGGAGAATACGACGCTTCGGATATTGATCTGGCCTACTTTGCCGCTCAGATTTGGGCCTAAGCCCTTCGGATAGATGAGGATTGCTTCCCGGCAGTCTTTAGTCTCCGCATAGGCAGTCACCTGCTGAATATCCGCTGCAGACGGTTGCTTTGATTTGTACTTTGTGTCCATGACAAAGGCACAGCGACCGGTTTTATCATTAAATATCGATAGGTCGATTTTGAATTTTATATCAAGATTGTAATCGATTATTACCTGTTCCTGTGATTGGATCGAGAATCCCTTAGGAAGATGCTCCTCCAGCCATCTGGCTACAAACAGCTCGTAAAGGCGGTCCATCTTCACCAGGAAGGGCATCATCTTATGGTCTCCAGTCTCGTGGCCCGGCCCCCGGTGCTCCAGGAAGAATCTGCAGAGTGCGTGCATGGGCTGATAGTCCTGGTTTAGTCGGCTGTAGTTCCTGCCGATGCACTCTTCGGCCTGGCAAGGACAGAGCTGCACAAAGCCCGCCGTATTTCGGTAAGCTTGACGCACCAGAGGGAGCGACCGCTCTGTGCATAAGCCACTGTGCAGGATTTGCAGCAGCGTCCATGCCAATATTCGGTTTTCATCAACATCCGGAGTATGCTCCTCGAAGTGGCAGGCAATCCTCGCATCCCAGGGCTTCTGGCAGGCGGCTCGAAGGTCCAGCCTCCCTCGAACAAAAGAAAGCTGCTCTGATCGCTCTTGGTAGGCGCGATAATAGCCTCTGCGCCCCTGGCTCAGGACCTGAACGGCGAGAAGCCTTGCCAGACGGTCGTAGAAGTCCTCCAGGCTGGAACAATCCACCAGCCCTTCCAGAAGATGAAAGCTTTTTAGATCGTAAGCGTATTCCAGCATGCTAAAGATATTCACAATCGGCACTTTGGGCAGCTGCCTCAGGCCCACTTCCATAGTTAAAGGTAGGTAGCCCACAACGCCCTGCGCCGTCAGCTTCCAGGTGGAGTTGGGGAGAAAAGAGGTAGTCTCCACTTTGATCACAATAGTTCAATGAATCTTGGTTTCTGACTCATTGAAATCAAAATCCAAGGGCAAATCGGATGCGATCCCAGCGAAATTTGTCGGCACTCTTGCGGTTATCGAAGAAGTACTCATCGAGGTACGGCTCTATCTCCATCCTCCAGATGCCTTCAATCTCCTCATTCAAATTTTTACGCAGGAAGTAGGAGATGCCAAGCTCGTAATGAGGATCTTTGATCTCCTTGTTTAGATCGGTCAGAACAGAAAGCAGGCTTTCAACCGGAAATTCTGTGCCCACTCTGGCGTGATATTGCTTCAAGACCTCGAAGTCGGGACTTAACTGGATAAATGCAAACCTGCGCCGCAGGGCATGATCCACCAGGGCGATAGAGCGGTCGGCTGTGTTCATGGTGCCGATGATGCGCACATTTTCCGGTATCCTGAAAAGAGTGCCATCAACCGAGAGGGGGATGGCCTCGTTCCGATACTCCAAAAGGTACATCAGCTCTCCGAAGACGCGAGGGAGATTGGCGCGATTGATCTCGTCGATGATGAGGACGCAAATGTCATCTCTGTCCTGGGCCTTCTGGCAGAATTCAAGGAACCTGCCGGGAACAACGGAATATTCCAAAGAGCCGTCCGGGCGGGCCTGGGGCCGGATTCCCTGAATGAAATCTTCGTAAGCATAAGACGGGTGGAACTGAACCAGCTGTACAAATCCATCTCCGCCGCTGACCAGGTGGCGGGCGAGGTGTTCGGCCAGGAAGGTCTTGCCGGTGCCGGGTGGGCCAAATATGATGGCCTGGCCTTTGCGATGGATAGATTGAAGCCAACTAACCAGGGCCACCTCACCTATTCCTGTATTCTCGGCAAGTTCGTTGAGAGAATAATCAAGAGCAGGAACTATTGCTTCATTATTATTAAATACAAAATTAAGATTATCAAGGATGCTTTTATATTCTGGATCTTTTGTCACAGCAATTTGATTCAATCGGTTCCAGTGGGTTATTGGTATCCCAAAGCTCCTTCCTTGAAAATTTACGGAATAAGCACGCCACTCTCTGAAAAGAGCATCATTTTTTCGAAGATCTTTTATATCTACTGGATTTTTAAACGCATATAGCACTCTATATTCGCACGCATAATCCCATTTCGGATCGGGCGCTGAATTGCTTGTTGCCTGCAGATGATACGCAATGTCATGCTTTTTCTTTGCCCTCCACAAAAGGATTAGATCGCCTTCTTTCGTATCCTTATGGCAGCTCCAGCTTGTCGCAGGTTCAACTTGATCGTAATACTCTGGACGAATTACCCAAAGCCAATACTATGGTTCTTTTTGAGACATTTCCGTTTCCTTCCAAGCTACGCGCTAAAGATGGTTACTACTTACAGCCCGATTTCATCTTCGAAAGAAATGAGATTGCTTTGAAAACAAGTAGGTGCCGGGAGCGGGATTCGAGCCCGCGACTTCGAGATACCTCAGGAAGCGCGCGTTAATCGTATTACCCTATGAGTCTCGCGCCCTAACCAACTAGGCCACCCCGGCACGGCATAGTCCCTCGATTGAATTGTTAAATAAGGTTTGTGCCTGCGCGCTCACAGGTGCGCGTGCCAGGGCCCGCGGGCGGGGTGGGGAAAGAGCCTTCTTTTAGTAACAGCATAGATTTGCAGGACCATTCATGCCTTCCGACATCACAGGTTCAGTAAGCGAAACGCTTTCGGGAAAGACGATCGTAGTAGGAGTTACAGGCAGCATCGCTGCCGTGCGGGTTGTGGACCTTATTCGCGATCTGATCAGGCGCGGCGCAGAGGTGCACGCTGTAGCCAGCGCTGCCTCGCAGCAGATCCTGCACCCTTACGCCCTGGAGTATGCCACAAATCATCCCGTGATCACGGAGATAACCGGCCAGGTGGAGCATGTGCAGTTTTGTGGCGTGGGCGGGATCGCCGATCTTCTGCTCATCGCGCCTGCCACGGCCAATACCATCGGCAAGATGGCTTGCGGCATTGATGATACGCCCGTAACAACGTTTGCCACCACGGCTTTGGGCAGCGGAAAACCCGTCGCTGTGGTTCCCGCCATGCATGAAGCCATGTACTGCCACCCGGCCGTGCTGCGCAATTTGGAAGCGCTGCGGAGCATGGGCGTGACACTGATCGATCCGCGCCTGGAGGAGGGCAAGGCCAAGATCGCCGACAACCTGGCAGTGGTGCGAGAGGTGGAGAGGCTGCTGGGGCCGGCGGACCTGGCTGGCAAGAGGATCGTCATAACCAGTGGCTCGAATGCCGAGGCTGTAGATCCCATCCGCATCCTCACCAACCGTGCCTCGGGCAAGACCGGCATAGCCCTGGCTTTGGAAGCGCACCGGCGCGGAGCGGATGTGACTTTAGTGCATCGCTTCATCCAGGAGATCCCCGTGCACCAGGTCTATGCCGGGAGCGCCAGGGAGATGCTGGATGCTGTGATGGTGGAGGTGGCAAAGGGCTGCGACGCCCTGATTGGTGCTGCGGCTGTGGCTGACTACACCCTGGACGCAAGCAGTGAGAAGATCAAGTCGTCCGGCCAGGAGCTGGTACTGCGTCTTATCCCTACCCAAAAGATCATCAAGACGGTGCGAGAGGCCTACCCTGATCTGTTGATCGTGGGCTTCAAAGCCGAGACCGGCGTGACTGACGAGGAGCTTGTCCTTCGAGCCGAGAGGTCCATGCATAGCGCAGGGCTGGACCTGGTGGTGGCCAATGACGTCGCTTCGGGCGGCATGGGCACGGATGACAATAGGGTGCTGATTATAGGCGACGAGAGGCCCATAAGAATCATGCAGGGAAAGAAGAGCGATATTGCCAGAATGATTATTGACGCCCTGGTGGGGATATTATGAACCGCCCCATCAAATCCGCTCAGGCCTTTGTGCCCTCCCACATCACCGGCTTTTTTGCCGCTCACCGTAAAGAGGTGCCGCACCTCTCCGGGTCCATCGGTTGCGGCCTGTGCCTCTCCCTGGGCGCGACCACTACCATAGAATCCGACCCCCATATTCAAGATACGGAAATCATTCTCAATGGCGCACTCTCCGAGGCCCCCGTTTCCAGATTCGTGGTGGAAAGACTGGCCAAAGTACCGGTGCGGGTGAAGACAAATCTGCAGATGCCTTTTGGGGCGGGCTTTGGAGCCAGCGGGGCAGGGGCCCTGGGCTGTGCCTACGCTCTCAACTCCCTCTTCGATCTTGGCCTGACGGCAAACGAGGCAGCAGCCATAGCTCACCAGGCCGAGGTCATGAACCGGACGGGGCTGGGAGACGTCATCGCCCAGAACGCAGGCGGCCTGGTGGTGCGCCTGAAGCCGGGAGCCCCGGGCACCGGCCTCCTCGATCGCATACCCATCCCGCCTCTGCCCATCAGCTACGTGGTGCATGGCCCCATCTCCACCAGCCAGGTACTCTCCGACGAGAAGGTTATGAAAGCCGTCAACCTCGCAGGAGAGGCGGCCTTGAAGGAGCTATTAAAGAGGCCCACATTCACAAATTTCCTGCAGCTTTCCCGCCGCTTCACAATGCAATCCGGCCTGGCCAGCGACTGGGCCCTGCAGGCCATCGAGGCGGTGGAGGCATCGGGCGGCATGGCCGGCATGATAATGCTTGGCGATGCGGTCTTTGCTTTTGGTGGGGCCACAGCCTTGAAGAGCTTTGGCGAGGTTCATACTACTACTATCTCACAAAGAGGTGCTAATCTTGACTGATATTCCCTTGTCTCATCCCCGGTATGCTTCTCTAGTGGCACGCGAGCGCGTGGCACAGGGCGTGAAGAATGGCTACACCAGCAGCCAGGGTCTCATCGCCCAGGGCAGAGGCGAATGCTTCGACTATCTTTTAGGCGAGGAGACGACGCCTTCCGCAAAGGCGGCTACCAACGCGGCTGCCGCTCTGCTGCTCCTGGCAAAACATCCGGCCTTGAGCGTCAACGGTAACGTGGCCGCGCTGGCGGCGGAGGATATGGTCTCCCTGGCCGATGCACTCAAAATTCCTCTGGAGGTAAACCTCTTTCACCGCACCGAAGAGAGGGTGAAGAAGATCGCCGATCTTCTCAGGGAGAAGGGGGCAAGAGAGGTCCTGGGAGAGAAAACCGATGCCTGCGTTCCCGGCCTGGAGCATGCCCGGGCGCTGGCTACCAGAGGCGGAATCTTTGATGCCGACGTGGTTATGATTCCACTCGAGGATGGCGACCGCTGCGAGGCGCTGGTAGCTATGGGAAAAAAGGTTGTTGCCATCGATCTTAACCCGCTGTCCCGGACGGCCCGAAAGGCCACGGTGAGCATCGTAGACAACATCCTCAGGGCGGTGCCTCATTTGACTGATCAGGTTAAACGACTCTCCGACATGCCGCGCCAGGATCTGGAAAAAATAGTGCAGGAATACGACAACGAGAAAATTCTGAAGGAGGCTGTGCAGGAGATACAGGATCATCTGGTGCAGCAGTTTTCAAAGAGGGATCAGTTGGCCTAATTGGGCTACTGGTTTCTTTTGGCACGGTCTTATCCGGACATCGGCCAGCCGTTTTATTGTCCCAGGGTGGCGTTCACGATTTTGCACCGCAAAATGCTAACCATCCATGAACAATGGATAGTTGGATAACGTTGCTCGCCTGCAGTGTGCAAGGAAGTTCTTCAAGTAGACGGCTGGCGAACTGAAGGCGAGTTTGTGTTTGTGGCGAGCTTAATCTTAATCGTAATATTTTGCCGGGCTCCAATTAAGACAATGCCTGAAGATGCTGGTTTAGAATATAGATTTAGGTGCGGGGGATGGGATTCGAACCCACGAACACCTTCGTGACTGGACCCTGAATCCAGCGCCTTTGACCTGGCTTGGCAACCCCCGCAAAAGAGGCAGCCAATCCCATGCAGTTGTAGTATTTAACAGTATTCGTAAGGACCGGCGGACACACGCCTGGAAGCCCTTTCGCCCGCACCACCGGGCTTGTGTTGCCGCTAAACCGCAGTAGTAATGCCAATATCCGGAGCGGATCGCTACTCCTAAGTGGAGAGGCCTAAAAATCGGCCCCTGCGCTCGCCAGGGGTCAAACCTTGACGGTCAGCATCCTCTCAATCGAGAGGCGCGCCCTCGCCGCGATCTCCTCAGGCACCACGACCTGTGGCTGCAGGGTCTGCAGCGCTCGCAAGAGCTTGACCAGATCGGTCTTCTTCATATTATGACAGATGGCATTCGTGCTGAGCGGATAAAACTCCTTATCCAAATTCTCCTTTTTCAGCTTGTAGATCATGCCCACCTCTGTGCCGATGATAAACTCCCTGGCAGCGCTGGCCCTGGCATGTTTGCCCATTCCGGCTGTGCTGTAGGCAAAATCTGCTTCATCAATGACCTGTGGCCGGCACTCCGGATGCACCAGCACCTCCGCCAGGGGATGCGCCGCCCGAGCAGCCCGTACCTCCTTTGCAGTGAAGTTCTCATGCACATAGCAGTAGCCGTTCCCGGGAATGATTTTTTTGTCGGTATGACGGGCCACGTAAGCAGCCAGATTCCTGTCCGGCACAAAGATGACCTCCTTCTCAGAAAGCGAGTTTACCACCTGCACGCCATTAGCAGAAGTGCAGCAGACATCGCTCTCTGCCTTTATCTCTGCGGTGGAGTTTACGTAGCAGACCACGGCTGCCTGCGGATGGAGATTCTTGAGATCGCAGAGCTGTTCGGGCGTGATCATGTGGGCCATGGGACACCCTGCGCCCTTTTCCGGCAAAATGACCTTTTTTTGCGGAGAGAGGATGGCCGCGGTCTCTGCCATGAAGTCAACTCCGCAAAAGATGATGACCTCCGAGTCCAAACGCGCTGCCGCCCGGGATAGCTCCAGAGAATCGCCAACCAGGTCGGCCACATCCTGCACCTCCGGTATCTGGTAGTTATGGGCCAGAATGGTCGCCTGGCGCTCCTCTTTTAAAGCCAGAATATCGTTTTGTATTGTCATAGAATTGGCCCAATTGTCTGAGAAACTATTATTTCAATCTTTTTAAATAGGTACTCTTAATAATATTATCTTAATTGAAGTAAAATTGAGTTACATTTAAATAGATGGGCCATCGGCAGTGATCATCCGCCGATAGCAGCCGGAAAAAGGGACACTTCATCCCCTTCGATCATTCATTTTGCCATATCTCGAACTCGCTCCAAGGCCAGCAGCGCATCCTCCATCTTGAAGTCACGCTTCTCTCTGGCCAGAAATTCACGAAAACGCTGCAGCTCCTTTTCCGCCACCGTCTTCGATGCGTCCGAAAGCATGCACTCATAACTCCGATCAGGAAAGTACCTGGCCTGAGCATAGTGAAATAGCCGGTCTTTACATTGCGCGCTAATTGCGCCCATCTGCCAGGCCAAATCCAAATTGAAACGAATATTCACCAGCGGTTCGGACCTGGGCTCCCAGGAGAATGGATCGAAGACAAGAGCCACTTCGTCATCCGATACCAGATGGCCGCTCTTGTAGGCCTGGTAAATCTTGCCTATGCCCACCATGCCGTAAACATCCAGCTCAGAGGCGCGTAGGGCCCCCATGCTGGAAGCGCCCAGGACCTTTGCCCCCGACTCCAGGGCATAGATTACCTCCTTGTGAGCCACCGAGCATTCCTGAAAGAAGACGCCATCGATGAGCAGAATGATCTCAGATCCTTCTCTGGCCGCCTGGTGAACGTCGCCTCTCTTGGCAGGAGGCCTATAGTCAGCCTCCAATACCTGCATAGCCCTATCCCTGGATAGACTTGGCCCGAGGAAGACGACGATTCCTGGCATTTCTGCACCTTTTACCCACCCTTTCCGGGTCCACTGCTGCGATCTCAAGTCCAGGCACAATCACCCTGACCACAGGAAGACCGATCTCCTCGCGAGTTAAATCCACCACCACGACTCGATCAAGGCCTGCCTCCTCCAGCTTCTTTAGCATGTATTTTATATCGAGCAGGAAGTCGTCGCTTTCAAAGGATTCAATTTTGGCGAAGCTCTTCTCCTCGGATGCTTCAAACCAGCGCCGATTAAGCTTCTTCGTCCTTTCGTAACCGATCTGCTTACGAAAGTCAGCTAAAGTTGCATCCTCTCTCGCCCCGTGGATCTGGGTAAGGCGGCTTTGCGCCACCTCGGTGAGAGCGCGCAGCACTGCCACTTTAGCGCTGGTGTGCGTGCCCATGCCTGTGGTGAGAAGAGTCGGATCGCGCAGTCGGACATCATCAGATGCAGCCGCGCAGGTTGGAACGCCAATGTCGCTGGTGATATCCCTCAGATAGACATCTACCTCGGCGGCTGCGAATTTGTCCAGGAGGCCTCTCGCCTGGTCGTCCTCCACATCACGAATTAGGGGGCCGGCCCTCCTCGTCGCCTCCACAAGTGCCCAGGCATCTCTTTCTATAACTTCAGCCAGGCCGTGGAATACCGCCTCTTCAATGGCATTGCCCGATGCCAGACCACTTGTATTGGTTCTAAAAAGGCGTTTGTATTCGGCGGGCAGAGGATGGAAAACCGCATTGGCCGGAACTAAAATTTCCTCATCGTTCATTATGTCCCAGCCGGAGATCCAGGGAATCATGGCATCATGCTGTGCTCCCTCCGGCAAGATCAGCTCCCTTGGGTCCAGCGCACTGTCAAGACGGGAGAAGCTATCAATTTTGAGCACCCGGTCTCTCAATTCGGCAGAGTAGCGCTCCAGGCCCTCCATCATGGCCGATACTTTGGCCTCTGTTGGGGTGGCACCTTTGCCATTGTAAACGGAGATGGCACCTCGATCGGCCATGGGTCGGATGGAAGAAAAGACAGGTATGCCGATTCTGTCCAGATTGGTGATGTCCGCTACCCTGGTGATCCCGGCAGCAGGCAGTTTGGCCTCGGCAAGCCTTAGCGTCTCCTCAGGTGGCAAAGCCCGATGGGTATCGTCTTTGTACTTTTTTATGCAGGACGCGAGTATCATTGCCAAAAGCCTAGAGAAGCGATGGAATATAAACTCTGCTTCAAAGGAAGGGCAAACTATCCTTCTTTCGGTAAGCCAGGGCCTGGCAGGTCGCGATCAATCGCCCGTCTTCTCCAGTGACGGAGATATGGCAGGCAGAGATCTTTCGGGAACGATTGACCTCACGCCCTTCGGCCTGCAAGCATTCACCTGCCAAAGGCACACTGAGGTAATTCATATTCACACCTAATGCAACTGCGACGGTGCCATGCGAGTTGACGGAAAGCTCGAAGGCGGCATCCACCAGCGAGTAGATGGCAGCACCATGGGTAGTGCCGAAGAGGTTGTTCATATTCTCGGAGGTCTTCATCGTAAGAAGGGCGCGGCCCGCTTCAAGTTCCACAATCCTGATGCCGAACATCTTGGCATAAGGCTCCTCACAAAATTGTCTCTCCAGTGCTTCCAGGCATTCGTCCAATGTATCATTCCTCACCAGAGATTATTCTCGAAACGGTTATATCTACTCCGCTCGATCTAGGAACTCATGCCCAGCTCCTCAGGCAACAGGCAGGAGCCGGTCTCCATCGAGGTGAGCGGCTCTGCTGTGTCCATTGTCCTCACCCAGGGCGCTATCAATATCTGGTTTGGAAAAAAATTTGACAAATCGCTTATCGCCAAGATTCTTTTGATTATCTCCAAGGTCGATGGAACTGCAGAGCATGAAAAGGAGGTCTTATGCCCTTTCGAGGAGATCAGCGAGTTTGAGAACAACGGCTACATCCTCACCTCCTACGCCCGCAAGAAGGAGAAGTACCGGGCTATATTTGTGGTTCCGTTCTCCAATTCCCGGGCGCTGGAGATGTTCATGGAGTCCATCTCCAGGGAGACAGAGAATGAAGATGTTAAGATCACCCTTTACTGGAGAGGGGGCAGAATCAGGATGAATCTGATTAAAGAGGAGCTGTCCAGGCTCAATTGCTTTGGCACGCAAAATGTGGTTTATAAGGATGAGCTGTTGGGAACTGTCAACAGGAGATTTGAGACATGAGATTTGCATGCTGCACGGAAAATATTGAGATATCAGGCATAAGGAAATGTTTTGAGGGTGCGGCCCCAGGTTCAGTAAATTTGGGGCTGGGCCAGCCCGACTTCGACACACCGGTGCATATCAAGAAAGCGGCAATCGATGCTATTGAAAAAGGACTGTGCGGCTATACTCCCAACTGTGGTACGCCGGACCTTCGCTGTGCCCTCGCCGAAAAGTTTCGCTCAGATAACCGGATCGATTGCTCGGCAGAGGACATCATGGTGACCAGCGGGGCCAGCGAGGCTCTCTTCCTGGTTATAGCCGCGCTGGTCGACCGGGGCGATGAGGTTTTAATAGGCGATCCTAGCTTCCTTTCCTATGCCGAGCTGACCCGCCTGGTGGGCGGCAGACCGGTGAGTGTCCCTCTCGATGACCATTTGCGCCTCGCACCCGAGGCTATTGAAGAGAGAATAACGGACAAGACCAAGCTAATAATAGTAAATTCGCCCTCCAATCCCACGGGATCTGTGGAAACTCCCCAGCAGATGCAGGCCATTGCCGAGATCGCAGATGATAAAGGAGTAGCCGTGCTCTCCGATGAGGTCTATGAACATTTCATCTACCAGGGAAAGCATGTCAGCCCTGGCCAGTTCTCGGACAACGTCATCACCGTCAACGCCGTCTCCAAGACCTATTCCATGACCGGCTGGAGGCTGGGCTATCTGGCGGCCAAGGGCGGAGCTCTGGAGCAGCTGCTCAAGATTCACCAGTATGTTCAGGCCTGCGCCAGCTCTATCTCTCAGGCTGCCGCCCTGGAGGCCGTCACCGGGCCGCAAGACTGCGTGGCCCTGATGAGGAACGAATTCAAATCTCGCCGGGACCTCCTGATAAAGGGCTTCCGGGAGATGGGTGTGGATGTCATCGAGCCGGAAGGCGCATTCTATCTCTTCCCCCGGGTAGGAGACGGAGACGATGTGGCGGCCCGTCTGGGCAAAGCGGGTGTCATCGCCGTTCCAGGGTCAGCCTTTGGGCAGGGGGGAAAGGAGCACATTCGCATCTCTTATGCAGCAGCGCGCTCTCAGCTTGAGGAAGCAATACGGCGTATGAAAGACATCCTTTAAATAGGAGAGTTGCATTCGTCGCTAGGAGTGATGAAATGAAGGAGCAGGTTGAGGTTAGAGAGCTGAAAGAAGGAAGGTACGTTATCATCGACGAAGAGCCCTGCATAATCAAGAGCATATCCCATTCCAAGCCGGGAAAACATGGAAGTGCCAAGGCTAGAGTGGATGCGATAGGCATCTTCGACAACCAGAAGAAGTCCATCGTTCAGCCGGTTACCACCAAGATTTATGTGCCCACAGTAGAACGCAAGACTGGCCAGGTTCTCTCCATAGGGGACACCTCGGTGCAGCTCATGGACCTGGGAAGCTATGCCACAGTCGATATTCCCATAACTGCGGATCAGAAGGATAAGATAGAGGAAGGAAAAGAGGTACCCTATCTCTCCGTCATGGGCAAGACCAAGTTGGACGTGCGCCAGTAATCCTTTTAAATTTCCATAAAATGTTTCAAAGGTGCGGCTTTGCCGACGCCGAAGCGGAATTGATGGATGCCGACTATGTGGTGATAGGGCTTCCCTTCGACGCCACCGCCTCTTTTCGCTCCGGTTCGCGAGAGGGGCCGGATGCCATCCGTCTCGCCTCTTTCAACTTTGAGAGCTATGACTATTATTATGATGTCGATCTGGCAGCTTTGGCTATCTGCGATCTGGGCAATATGGATCTTGGCACAGACCCCGCTTATGCAGACGCGACCATAAAGGAAGGCATCGCCCTGCTGGCTAAAAATTCAGTACCCATCTTTCTAGGAGGAGAGCATTCCATCACCCCACCTATTGTGGAGGGCCTGGCGCAGCAAGACGCGGAAGGCTCTTTTGGCGTGCTGGTACTTGATGCGCATCTGGACCTGCGCCAGGAGTACGGCTGTACCAGATATAGCCATGCCTGTGCCAGCCGAAGAATCCTGGAAAAAATTGGTGTGGGAGCCTACACCTCTATAGGCATTCGAAGCGGCTGCATTGAGGAGTTCACATTCGCGAAGGAGAACAAAATCACCTATTTTACGGCCCGCGATGTATTAGGAAAAGGCATCGATTATGTGCTGGATAAGGCAATGGAAGATATGGAATGTGAACGGCTTTACCTGTCAATCGATCTGGATGTCCTGGACCCGGCATTTGCGCCGGCAGTGGGCAACCCGGAGCCATTTGGCCTGACCTCCTGGGACGTGAAGAGAGTAATTGAGCGAACGGCGCAAAAGGCCGTGGGCCTGGATATAAACGAGCTGACTCCTGCATACGATCGCGGCGAGACGGCGCTCCTGGCGGCAAGGCTGGCACGGGAGTTCATAGCGGCAAAGGCGAAATCTCAAATGAGTTGATAAAGAGGCAGAAAATGACTGGCAAATTGATGGAGTATTTCAACAAGCAACCGAGGCTTGGCGTCATAAGCACATCGAACAATGATGGAAAAGTGGATTGTGCCGTTTACGGCTCCCCTCAAATGATCGACGAAAAAACGGTTATTGTGGCTTTTGCCAGGGGCCGCACCTTTGCTAACCTTGAGGAAAATCCCCATGCTGTGTTCATGATAATGGAACCAGGAGAAGGTATCCTTGATTGGAAAGGGATTCGGGTTTATCTGAATATGCAGGAGTTCGCCACATCAGGGCCGAAGCTGGAAGCGTACAGGAGACAGATGGCCGCGATTGTGGGCGATCTAGCGGCAGGAATGATTGCCGTGCTGGCAACCTTTGAGGTAACAGAAGTCCGGCCTCTGATCGATTTTGGGCAGGGGTGGGAGAAATCAATCTGAAATGAGATTGATCCATTCTTTAATCCTCCTTCTGACATTGATGACATCAGCAAATTGTCAGCAGAATGCAGAAGGTTGGCTTAGTTATCAGAACCCGAATCTTATCGTGACCTGGACCGAAAAAAGCATCGCTCTCGGCGACCAGGGCAAGTATGATGAGGCCATAAGATGTTTTGATGAGGCGATCCGGCTTGATCCCAACAATGCCATGGCCTGACGTCAAAAAGGTGTTGCTCTTCAGATCATGGGCCTCAATGCTGATGCTGAAGCTGCCTATGCCAGAGCCAAAGAGTTGGGGTATGATGGATGATTCCAGGTTTCTTTGAAACATGTGCAATCGAAGACACCTTTGGCACCGATTCCAAAGTCCTTTTTATCAAAATAAGTCATGTCGTTCCAGCCAGCATGACAGCATGGTAACCAACTATCCACCTCATCATCGGTGTCATTTAATCTATTGAATACAGATTTCATCTCTATTCTTCGTTTCAGACCATATTCGCCGTAATACCGTTCTTCTCCCTCGCTTAGAGCAGGATAGTTCTGGTGTTTGACATCATACTCCGAATCTCTGAACCTATAACTCAAATCTGCTATTCCGGTTGTGTTAGCTTTGATTTCATAGCCTAAATATTTTGTAGGCATAAACTCCGCGAAGAGAATGGAATCATCGGTAGCCAGCACTGTGGAGTTCATCCACTGCAACCAAATAACAGACCTCTGCTCCTTCGAGAGCTCACGGTTGTACAGGAAGTTTGCACCCACATAGTCTCCATTATTCCCCTCAAAATCGCGATCGTTTATCCCCATGCCAAAATAATCTAGTCTCCTGCTGGCTTTTAGGAATACCGGCCATTTCTCAGTTCCGTAATCGATTGTATATATATCAGTCCCAGACGGCTTATCTACTGTGATATTGATTTCGTCCGGGTAAATAACGGACTGCATCGTTATTTCATCTGCAGATTTGTAGCTGCCCTCCCGAGAGCTTGTCCTCTGGCGAAGGTGTACGTCATTAGTTCCAATTTCTCCATAGTAAGATTGGTATGGGCTCAGGATTCTGCGGCAGGACTCTACAGGAGATACGGTGCCGTTTACCGAGCTATCGAGGTTGAAACTGATATTGCTGCTCTGACGGTAGATAGACCAGTGAGACGAGTTGGTGTCTACGTTACTAGACCAATAGACGGCGATGACATTTGAACTGAGTACAAATATCATTATAAATAAAATTGCCAATGGCTCATATTTCATTTTGTGCCTTACAATGATGATTATGATAAAAACTTTGCCGTTGCAATGAAATTTTTAGGGAGACAGATGGTGCGACCTTGCGAGACTGCGGCGCACCCTAGCAGAAATCTGCGAATTATTATATTTAGGATGCATAATTTTAAAATTCATCCGTTTTTTATAACCGCAAAAAAGCAAGCAAAAAAAGGAGAGTTGAAGTTGCTCACTCTGGTGGTTTGGGATGCTTGAGCATTAGGAAGGCAATAACCATTCCCACAACAGCCAAGAGAGCAACGTAGGGGAATACACCCACATAACTTCCAGTCATACCTTTTATTGCAGCCGCAAGCTGCGGTCCGACAATGGCTCCTGTGCCATAAGCCAGGAATACGACGCCATAATTCCTGGGATAGTCGCAGGTTCCAAAGAAAGACGCTGTAGCCGTGGGAGCAATCGCCAGCCAGCCGCCCAGACACATCCAGAGGATGGCGAATGCCACAATGTAAATCGTGGTAGCGCCAGGCACTGCCATCTTCCACATCATCAGCGATGCCACGGCAATCGCCAAGAATGAGACGATGGCAGCATTTCGGGGTGTGATCTTATCGGTGAGCGTGCCGAAGATCGGCCTTCCACCGCCGTTGAATATGGCGAAAAAGCCCACCAGCATGGAAGCCAGTCCGGATTCTATCTGAATAACTTCCTGACCCACTGGTTTGGATATGCCGATGGCCATCAATCCTGCCACACATCCTATGAAGTAGCAGAGCCATAGGCCGTAAAATGAGGTCGACTTGAGCATCTGCTCACGCTTGAACTCACACGTAACCGAAGCACCAGGTTTGGGTGCGGGCGGATTCCAGCCAGGTGGCTTATAGCCTGCCGGCGGGAAGGCCAGAGGCATGGCGCATAGCGCAATAATTACGATGAATGCAATTCCAAAGAAGCGGAATGTGCTCATGACATCATATGCGCCAATTAGATATGTAGCGAGATTGGCGGTAAAGAAGGCAGAGAATCCGAAGCCGAGCACGGTCAGGCCTACGGCCAGTCCCCTCTTATCCGGGAACCATCTTGCAGATACGGCAACAGGACAGCCATAGGCAATTCCTACGCCCAGTCCACCAATAATGCCATAGGTGGGGATAAGCATCGATGAAGAACTGGCTGTGGATGCTAGCAGCCAACCCAGGCCGCAGATAATTCCTCCGGCCATAGCCATCTTGCGCGGCCCGAACTTTTCTATGTATTTGCCGGAAAAAACCATGCCGACCGAAAAGACGAACAGGAAAATCGAAAACGGCAAGAGCACTTCACTGGCTGTTACCGTCTGACCCATTGCCGTGAAGTGATCGGTCAGAGGCTTAACGAAGACAGACCACGAGTAAACGCTACCAAGGCATAACATGATTATGGTGCCTAGAATTACAAACAACCATCGCCCGCCAGGCGGGTCTTTCTGAACCATAATTTAATCCACCCCTTGTAAATATATTAAATATAAATAATCATCCTTCAATACATGAAATGAATGTGATTAATTTAAACCCAGCAAACACCAAACATTCAATCTCGTCTATCCCTCCTTATCCCCCCCTTACCTTTGAAGATTATTCAATGGATAGGCCCTAATTTCGTCCCTCATATATTTAAATTTGGCGGCAATTATCGGGATTATAGATTATAATATTACACATATCGCAAAAATACCAGAGTTTATTTGCATTCGCATTCGATACACATCCCACCAAACCAAAAAACAGCCTTGAATGGGATGAAATTATCTATAGCTATCGACAATTGTGAATAGCTCCATTTGCGAACCATCGTTAATGGCAATCTCTTTTAAGGTGAATGGCCAATACCTGCAAAGGTGGTGCTAATATGCTCAAAGCCAACCCCAAGACATCATGGAACAGCAATGAATGCAGGCCAACGCTTGCAGCAACCGCTTACGTGGACGAATCGGCTATGATTATCGGCGACGTGCGCATCGGCGAGGAGGTTTACGTAGCCCCTTGCGTATCTCTGCGGGCGGACGAGGCCAACCCCATAATCATCGGCGATAAGTGCAATATTCAGGACGGAGTAGTCTTCCACGGCCTCATGGGCAGCTCTATAAATCTGGGAAAACAGATCTCCATCGCCCATGGAGCCGTAATTCACGGACCCATGAAGATAGGTGACGAAAGCTTTGTGGGCTTCAACTCCGTGGTTCATGCCTCAAATCTGGGCAAGAAGTGCTTTGTCGGCCATGCGGCGGCAGTTATAGGCGTCACTCTGGCGGACGGCAGGTTCGTGCCACATGGTGCATTGGTCGATACACAGGAGAAAGCCGATGCGCTGGGACCCGTCCCCGAGAGCCTCAAGCACTTCAATGATGAAGTGGTCGAGGTTAACTGCGAGTTTGCCAGAAGCTACCGGGTTATGATGAAATCCTGTGCATGCGAGTAACTGGTTAAGTCCTCAATTCTCAACCATTTTTTCCGGTCCCCCTTCGGACAAGAAATATATACACCCCTAGCCCTAAGCCTCACTCTAGCTTTAGGTGATTGATAATGGCCAAGATCAAAGCTGGCGTCTTAGGTGCCACTGGTGCCGTTGGGCAGCGTTTCATTGAAGGATTGAAGAACCACCCCTGGTTTGAGCTGACGAGCCTCGCCGCTTCAGAGAGGAGCGCGGGCAAGAAGTACAAAGAAGCCGCCAAGTGGCGCCTGGAGAGTGAACTTCCTGATGACGTCGCAGAGATGACCGTAGTCAACGTCGATCCGCGTGAAGTCGATGCAGATATTGTCTTTTCGGCACTTCCCGCCGCAGATGCGCAGACGGTTGAGCCGGCCTTCGCAGCAGCAGGCTTTGCGGTAGCCAGCAATACCAGCTCTTATCGCATGGTGGAAGACGTGCCTCTGCTCATACCAGAATGCAATTACGAGCACCTGGATATCATCAAAGTGCAGCGCGAAAAGCGGGGCTGGGAAGGATATCTCACCACCAATCCCAACTGCACCACCATAATGTTCACCCTGCCCCTGAAGCCGCTCATGAAGTTCGGCATCAAAAGCGTGCATGTTGCATCCATGCAGGCTGTGTCGGGAGCAGGCTACGAGGGCGTGCCCTCCATGGCAATCCTAGGCAACGTCATTCCCTACATCGGCGGCGAGGAAGAAAAAGTAGAGACTGAACCGCAGAAGATTCTGGGGCGCTTTGATGGCGAAAGAATCGTGAACGCGGATTTCTCCGTTAGCGCCAGCTGTCATCGCGTACCGGTCATGGACGGGCATACGGAAGCCATCTGGGTGACCATGGGGGACAATCCCACACCAGAAGAGGTCAAGAAGGCTATGCAAGACTTCGATGCAGGCCTGGGAGACCTGCCCACCTCGCCCAAGAAAGCGATCATCGTCAAGGATGAACCCGACCGGCCCCAGCCCCGGCTTGACCGTGGCCGTGGTAACGGCATGGCAGTTTCCGTAGGACGGATCAGATCGGGAATCAGGTTCATCTGCATGGGCCACAACACCGTGCGCGGCGCGGCAGGTGCCAGCATTCTCAATGCCGAATTGCTGGTGAAAAAGGGCCTGCTCTGATGCTGATTGTTGCATGGGAGGTAACGGCAGCCTGCAATCTGTCCTGCGGCTACTGCCGCGCCTCTGCTTCCTCTCTGCCTGATGAGGACGAGCTTTCTACAGAGGAGGCACTTTTCTTTCTTGACAGCATTGCCACCTTGCAGCCCATGCTCATTTTGAGCGGAGGCGAGCCCTTGCTGCGACCCGATATCTTCCGATTAGCGCGCCACGGCGTAGATTTGGGCATGCGTGTCTCTTTGGCCAGTAATGGAACTACCATAACACCACCGGTAGCAGACAGGATTGCAGCCAGCGGCATCTCGCGAGTCAGCATCAGCCTGGACGGCGCAACGCCAGAGAAGCATGATCTGACCCGCGGCAATGGAAGCTTTCAAGCATCCATGCGGGGAATAGAGAGTCTACGCGGCAAAGTTGATTTTCAAATCAACAACACCCTCACCAGCAAGAACGAGTCGGGTATATCAGCAATCTTCGATCTGGCCCAACGGGTGGGGGCTTGTGCCCTGCACTTCTTCTTCCTGGTTGCCACGGGCCGGGGCCGGGAGGCGGACCTCATCTCACCGGAGCGACAGGAGCAGCTCCTCGTTGAGATTGACCAGGAACGGGCGCGGCGGACTATCGAGGTGCAGGTCACCTGTGCACCCCAGTATGCTCGAATAGCCAGGCACGGGAAGAGGCGCGGCGGCGGGTGCCTCGCGGGCAAAAGCTTCGTCTTCGTCTCCCGAAAGGGCGATGTCTATCCCTGTGGCTATTTTCCTCTGCGTGTAGGAAACATCAGGGAGAAGAATTTTATAGAGATATGGGAGAATTCAGCTGAGCTTCGGGCACTGAGAGCAAGAAATCTTAAAGGAAAGTGCGGGCGATGCGACTATTCCGCCATTTGCGGAGGCTGCCGGGCGCGGGCCTATGCCAAAACGGGTGATTTCCTGGAGTCAGACCCTGCCTGCCGTCTTGAGGTATAGTAATGGATGAGGTCGATTTAGAGTTGCTTTCCGCCGTGCAAGACGGCTTTCCCATAACGGCCCGACCTTTTCGGGATTTGGGCAGGGCCATGAGGCTGGAGGAAGAAGAGGTCATAGCACGACTGGATTGCCTGCAGAAGGATGGGCTGGTGCGGAGGATCGGGCCGGTTCTCGATTTACGTAAATTGGGTCGCAGCGGAATTTTGGCAGCTCTGGAGGTGTCCCGGGAAGAGGCAGACCGGGCGGCTCAGATTATTAATGAGTACACAGAGGTCTCACACAATTACCTGCGACCGGATGAGAGCGGCTACAATCTCTGGTTCACCGTGTCATCCACTGAGGAGAGAATTCAGGAAATATTACAGGAGATCAGGATTAAGACGGGCCGAAAGATGCTGGTGTTACCTACTTTGCGCATATTTAAGATCGGTGTTAAGTTCGATATAGTTTAATAATTTAGGAGGGGATCGATTACGGCAAAACTCATTCTGATGGACTTTTATGCGGACTGGTGTGGACCGTGCAAGATGCAAGGCCCCATCTTCGATGAGCTGGCTAAGGATCTTGGCGATAAGGTGGAGTTTCGCAAGATCAATGTGGACAAGGAGGGCGACCTGGCCGTGGAGAAAGGCATCATGGTTGTGCCCACCATCATCTTGGAGAAAGAAGGTATGGAAGTACAGAAGTGGATGGGCGTCACATCCAGAGAAGAGCTGATAAAAGCCATCAACATAGCTCTGAAGTGAAGAACAAAAAGGAAACGTGGAGTGAAAAGAGAAATGGGAGAAATGGCCGGTGGAGAGTATTGCCTGGAGGCGGTGCGAAGGATCAACAGCCGGGGAGGCTGTGCGCCTCATCTAGCTCTTCGCTTTGACTCTCACCTTTTTTCCATAGATACCAGCCGCGCACCCAAAGCGGCTGTTCAGCCCGATGCTTATCTTATCACTCATGCCCACAGCGATCATTATGGAAAATCGGCCATGAACTCCCCGCATGCAGTGGCCTCCATACAGACGGCACGCGCTTTAGAAATTCGCTATGAGCGAGAGTACAAAGGTCGCACCTTCGAAGTTGGGCAGAGCATTATTGTCGATGATGTGAGAGTGGATACGCATTCTACCGGCCACACCATCGGCTCGACCGCGTTCTCCTGGCAAACGGAGACGGGTAAGAAGGTGCTGGTAACGGGAGATGTAAAAGACTACCAATATCTGCCGAAATGCGATTTTCTGGTCATGGAAGCCAACTACGGCGATCCCTATGATCCGTCCTGTATCTTTGAGGACGATCTGGCCGGCTTTTTCGAGGCTTTGGAGTCCGGGGCAAGCTTTGGCGCCTATGCCTTCGGCAAAGCCCAGCGGGCGGTGGCTCTCATGAGAGCCATGGGCTACAAAGATGAGATCGGCATGGATTACAAAAGCCTGGTCCTGACGCAAGAGCTGATGAAAGAATCTGCCGGGCCGCTCACCGAGGTGAACGGGAGCATATCCAATGTGGTCACGCCCAGGAACCTGCACCAGGTGCAAAGCAGCAACAAGTATCTCCTTACAGGAAGAAGGGATACGTCTTATCCCACCATTCAACTCTCAGATCACCTGGACTTTCGCGGCCTGATGAAGATGATCGAGCACGTCTCGCCCAAAGATGTCATGGTCTACCATCCCGAAGGCGAGAGGGCAAGCTTACTGGCACACCATTTGCAGGAGTGCGGCCTGGAAACGACATCTCTTGACCTGATTGAGAAATTTGTGCGATGAATATAATTCTTAAATAATGATAGTATTGGTACGATAGTTTTACAACTGATCCAATAGCTCTTCTCGCGTCACGCCTGCCTGATTCATGATCTCTATGAGCAATCCTTTGCCCACCTCTTTTTTGTGGAACGGAATCGTAACTGTGATATCGAAATCAGGATGGCAATAAGCATGATGACTGCCCCTAATGCGATCCAATACGAATCCTTTCTTTTCGAGGACTCTGGCAAGCTTCTTCGGAGATAGGACAGGTAATTTAGGCATTGGCTTTTACGGTTATCGTAGTTTCGATCCGATCCTCTTCAAGGGGAATTTCTTTGCCTCTGGCGGCAAGGCTTTCGATATATAACTCGATGGCCTCCTTTGCCATCTCGATTGCCTCCTCGATGCTGTCGCCGAAGGTAAAGCATCCTGGAAGTGCTGGGACGATCACGGTGTATGTTCCATCTGTCTCCGGCCTGATCTGAATTTTATAACGAAATGTTCTCATCCGGATTACACAATGCCTTCAGTTATATTTAATCCTGTGCAAGCCCATGCGTCATCGGTTAAGGCGGAAATCGATCTGTGGTGAGAATTGTCCTTATCTCATCGAAATTTCGCGTCTTCGCGTGAACCTGAATCTCTCGCGAAGCCGCTAAGAAAGCAACCATGATCGCCGACCTCATAGTGATACTGCACACCATGGATAATTTAGATCCCATAATCATTGGCAATTTTTGAGGGTGAGTCCGGAATGGGAAATCCAATCTGACACAGACACAATTTCAAGCCATCGTGACGGATCAGCACGTTGCGCTACTACAGAGGTACTTTTTCAAGAACATTTGCAACTAATAAGATGCAAAAGAGATAAATAGCTTGCGATTTTCATTTAAAAATGAAGATGACTTAAATATGGCTGAATGCAAGCATCAACATTATGTGCCAAAATTCTATTTCAAACTATTCTCTGAGAAGGGCATTGTTGAAGTTTTACAAATATTTTGCCCATTAAATTCTAAAACCATGTTAATGCTCTACGATTCAAAATATTATAGTTTTAAAAAAGATTCGAACAATATTGTAAGCATAACTTCTGAATCAGATGTTTATGCTCTAAATGCCATTCAATTTTTTAATTGCAGAAAATGGATCTTTTTTACAGATAAAACTCACTCGACGTCTATCGGTGCGCTGCATTCCAGATTAGATGATTTTATTAATGACGATTACTATGGAATTGATAAGTACTCAATCCAGGATCCATCTGGTCTCGGTAGAGAATTTGTTATAACTTACAAAAAAGACATAGACTATACCTTGGCAGGCAAACTATTCAACTTCAGAGACGATAGATTGGTACACTTGGCTAAACAGAAATCGCAGAACTTCGGAATATGAATAAGGTCTTAAGTTTAAGAGCAGGGAGACATCAGGGCATCATTAGGAGGACGCGACATTGGTAGACATCTTCGGCAAGAAGAAGCTGGAAGATCGCATTTTGGAGCTGCAGGCTGCACTTTCAAAGCTGGAGGGCGAGAAGGAGGAACTCCTGCGCACTCTAGAGAAGCGGGACGATAAGATGCGCAAACTCTCCTCTGCCAATCAGGAGGCAAATCTGGCCCTCAAAGCTGCCGAGCAAAGAGCCGCTGCGCTATCTTTACCCTCCGCTCCTGTGCAAGCAGCGTCCGAGAAATGCGAGGAGAAAAAGCCAAAGGCAAGAAAGCTGGGCCTCAGGGAGATGAATCTGCTCCTGGAGAGGCTCAAGGCCTGTCGCTCTCCTGGAGACGATCTGCTGGCTGCATTTTACCCGGGCCCCGTTCCAGAGGACGATGCTCTCCCTTCGCAAATTAAAAAGGCAGCTTCTGCCATCAGGTCCCTGCGGGGCGGAATAATCCTGCATAGTCCCTTGCTTTTCACTCTGCAACTCATCCCACCATTTCCCATTCAGGAGAGCTATACAAAGGAAGGGAGCGCCTTTGCCCTCGATCCCCTGGTAGAAATGATGGACACACCCGTGCTCGTCGTCTCTGCCCATGCCGGAGAGACCTTCCTGGGAGTGGCCTTAAGCCAGGAGGGCTTTCTGGTAGAAGAACTGGTAGAAAGCTCGGTGATGGGCAAGCACTCCAAAGGCGGCTGGAGCCAGAAGCGGTTTGAGAGGCTGCGTGAGGAGGACATAAAGAGCCACGTAGATCTTGCAGCGGAAAAGCTGGCTGCCTTGATGGACAGGTATAAAACCCTCCTCAAATATGCGGTGCTTTCAGGTGATGAGAACCTCTACCGCCAGATCGCCCCCGCCATCGGCCTGCCGCTGGTAGAGAGAACGCTTCCAAGGCACGAGGAACGAAAGACAAAGGAGCTTTTAGAAGAGGTTTATGGCTTTACCTGTTACAGAATTGAGATGTAGAGTACATTCTCAGAGGGGCGCAATATGAGCGAGACGCCTGATGAGAAGAAAGGCCAAAACGAACCGGAAGCGCTCTCCTGCTCCAGGGACTGGCATGTGCGAAGAAAAGTTGCCTGGAATGCCGATACGCCGGAGAAGATCCTGGATGCACTATCCATAGATAAAGTGCAATGGGTGAGAGAGGCAGTAGCTGGCAATGCCCACGCATCACCCCGGGCGCTGGCCCGGCTGGCTGAGGACAGCTCCGGCTTTGTGCGGGCGGCGGTGGCTTTGAACAGCCGCGCCACAAGCGACCTTTTAGAGATGCTGGCGGCTGATGAGATGGTGGACTACGACTGCACTTTGCAGAAGAACCGCTATCTAGTAAAGGAGGCGGCGTCAAAAAGCCGGCAGGTCAACTCCCAGACACTGGACTTTCTGGCCCGCGACTCCGATGAGCATGTTCGAGCCGCAGCGGCATCTAATCCCCTTTTGTCCGTGGAATCGATGAGCAAGATGGTCAAGGATGTGTTCTGGGAAGTACGAAACAACATCGCCCAAAATCCATCCACGCCGGAGGACCTTCTCATCTATCTCTCCGCGGACAGGATCATGGATGTGCGGGCCACGGCGGCGCAAAACCCCCGCACGCCTGCGCAGGCATTGACGGCTCTTGCTGCCGATAAGAGCCGGGAGGTCCGGGAAGCGCTGGCTCATAATGAAAAACTGGAGGGCAAGATCCTGGATGAGCTTTCCAGGCACTGGTCCTGGATGGTGCGGGCAGCGGTTGCAGAAAATCCCAATACGCCTGCTGAGACTATGAAAAGGCTGGCCGAAGACCCGGATCAGAGCGTGCAAAAAGCGGCACGGCAGATGATGGATTAGACGATTATCGAGTCAGAAAGCATCCATATATTAATATCATCACGGGGTTTAATGGATATCGAAAAAATGGATCAATCCAAACAGAACCCTAGACGGCCTGATAAGAACTTTGTGGAAAACTTAAAGAAAATAGGCATAAAACAAAAAGAATTAAATTAGAGGCGAATTTGCCTCCTATTCAATCGTCATCAGCACATCACCGGGATTTACGGTAGTCCCTTCATTGATGTATATCTCTTTTACAGTTCCATTCTTATTGGCTAGGATGTTCTGTTCCATCTTCATGGCCTCCAAGACGACCACAGCATCTCCCTCGGCCACCTTGTCGCCCTTCTTGACCTTGTAGCGGATTATAACGCCCTGCATGGGCACGGTTAATCCATCCTTGGGAGCTTTAGGCACAGCCTCCTCAATGGTCATGCCGGCCGGGGCAACCTTGACCAGATAAGATTCACCATCTATCTCCACATTAAGGGCCATAGGTTCTGCCTTCTGCGGAACTGATGTCGCTGCTGCGGGCTTCTTTTTGACCAGTTGCTCTTCCACAGCCGCGCCTTTTAGGAACTTGAGGGCCACCTGAGGATAGAGAGCATAAGTGAGATAATCCTCTTCCTGCTTGGCCAATTTCAGAGCATCGACTGCTTTCTTGGCGTTTTCATATTCAGGGGATAGCAGATCGGCGGGGCGCACGGTAATGGGCTCCTCATCGCAGAGTACCTTCAGCCTGACCTGGGGATCGATCATAGCCGGCGATTTTCCATAAAGGCCCTTGACATAATCTTTGACCTCTTTGGGAACCATCTTGTAGCGATCACCAGTAATTACATTAAGAACTGCCTGCGTGCCTACTATCTGGCTGGTGGGTGTGACCAGGGGCGGATATCCCAGGTCCTTTCGAACCCTCGGTATCTCGGCCAGAACCTCATCATACTTATCCAGCGCCTTTTGCTCAATGAGCTGGGAGACCAGATTGGAGAGCATGCCGCCCGGAACCTGATAGATCAGGACATTGGTATCCAGCCGGGCAGAGATGGGATTGAAGACCGGCGCATAGATCTCCATGATCTTCTCGAAGTACCTCTTGATCTCTGTAAGGAGGGCCAGATCCAGGCCCGTGTCGAAGGACGTCCCCTGCAAGGATGCCACCAGGCTCTCAGTTGCCGGCTGGGAGCTGCCGCCGGATAGTGGAGACATCGCTACATCCAGGATGTCGACTCCTGCCTGGCAGGCATGGAAGTAGCTCATCTGAGCCATGCCGCTCGTACAGTGGGTATGCAGGTTTACGGGAAGGTTGACCTCCTTTTTTATAGCCCGGATAAGGTCGTAGGCATTTTGGGGAGTTATCAGGCCAGCCATATCCTTGATGCAGATAGAGTCGCACCCGAGCTCTGCAAGCTCCACGGCAAACTGCGCGAAGAGGTCATTGCTATGTACCGGGCTGATGGTGTAGCTGATGCCGCCCTGGACGTGCTTATCCATTTTTTTCGCAGCTTTGATCGACCGTTCCATGTTGCGAATGTCGTTCACGGCATCAAATATCCTGAAAATATCAACCCCGTTAGTGGCAGCCTTCTGCACGAACTTGTCCACTAAATCATCGGCATAATGCCTGTATCCAACCAGGTTCTGCCCGCGAAGCAGCATCTGCATCGGAGTGTTAGGCATGGCCTTCTTTAATGCCCTCAGCCGTTCCCAGGGATCTTCGTTCAGGTACCGAATGCAGGTATCGAACGTCGCTCCGCCCCATGTTTCCAATGAGAAGAAACCAACCTGGTCCATCTTCTCTGCTATGGGTAGCATGTCCCGGGTTCTCATCCTAGTGGCCAGAAGAGACTGGTGAGCATCCCTAAAAACCGTATCTGTAAGCTTAACCCTGCCCATAAATATCTTCTCCTATTCGGTTCCTCTTCTTTAAAACCCCATCGCCTATTGCTTTTTAATTCTCCAGCACAACCACGGATAAGTTATATAAAGCTAATGGCATGATAAAGTTAATGGCCAGCAGGAAAATAAGGTAGATGCATTGTTATTTCTTATACTACTCGGCGGCGCTATTCTCGTTTAGAGCCGTATCGCTGATGCGGCTGCTAGAAAAAGTAAAAGAATCAGGCATATCAATGAGATTGCTATGATCAAGAGAATCATGATAGCCACCGATGGATCGGATACGGGCAAAAAGGCTGCCGTGATGGCCATAGACATCGCACATCGCGGAAAAGGCAGTGTTACGGCGGTCTATGTCATGGAGACCTTGCGCCTGGCCCATCTGCCGGGGGATCTGACCTTACCGAGAATGAAAGAGAGGATCCTAGAGCTCATGCAAGAAGAGGGACAGAAAGCAACGCATTTCGTTGAGGATCAGGCTCAGATTATGAATGTTCCCTGTCACACAATCGTGGCCCAGGGCAGCCCCAGTGAGGAGCTTCTCAAGATCTCCCAAGAACAGGGAATGGACCTCATCGTCATGGGCAGCTTGGGCCGCACGGGCATGGAAAAATTCATTATGGGGAGCGTTGCCGAAAAGGTGGTTTTGCAGTCCCCAATTCCTGTGCTTCTGGTTAAATATGATGGAATCTGATCAATTTATGGGCCTGTGCAGGACATGCCAAAATCGATGAAGATCCCCACCATTTTGTCTGCTTTGAAATATCCGTAAACGGGATAATTGCCCGGACCCGGAGTAAAATGCATGCTGGTGCCGCTATCGCTTGCAACAATCAAGCCTGATGCCACATCCATATATCCGATGATTCGGTAATCCGAATCGAGTCTTGCCGCACCCTGGACTTGATTGTAGCCGGTTCCAGTGCTCGATGAAAAGGGATCGCCGCCCACCCATGCATTCCCGATGCCTTTGTTAAAGAGATTCTCTGCAACCGATTCCACGGTACGCTTCTCAACCTGGGCCCCGCCAAGAGGAAGCATGGACAGCAATAATGCTGCTACCATCATGACCAATATCGCCTTTGCAAACATCCGCATATGCTTTCACCTATCTGAGATATATTTTGGATGAAATTTCTGTACACAAGGTTATACATTCAGTATTTATCTATTATGCATTCTATCTCATATTGTTTTCCCTAAGATGCGAACGGCGCCGGTCACGACCTGACCACCGGGGATAGATTTATATTGCCTCTGTCGTGTTGTCAACCGAAATTATAGATGGGGTTTACAATGGAGGTGATGTGGTTACGAATCTATCCGCAGTCGTAATAGTGGTTTACCTGCTGGCCATGCTGACGATTGGAGCCTGGAGGCTGCGATTGAGAGGTTTGGAGGATTTTCATCTGGCGGGCAGAAGCATAAAAGCGATCCTGCTCACAGGCACCTTTTGTGCCACAATTGTGGGAGCTTCTTCCACCATCGGCATGGCCGGCCTGGGATTTAAGATCGGTCTTCCGGGAGCCTGGTGGATGCTCTCCGGGACCATAGGAATGCTGATCCTATCGCTTCTTTTTGCAGAGAAGATCCGATCTAAGGGTTTTTATACTCTCCCAGAATTGTTGGGCTCTTTTTATGGAGAGAGAGTGAGAGCTGCCGCCTCGCTTCTCATCGCCATCTCCTGGATTGGCGTGATTGCAGCGCAGATAGCGGCAGCCGGCAAGGTCCTATGCGCCCTCTTTGGGGGAGACGGCACGGTATTCATGATTGCCTGCAGCCTGGTATTCATTCTCTACACGGCGCACGGAGGGCAAAGCTGTGTGGTGAGAACTGATCTGGTGCAACTTCTGATAATAGTAACGGGAATGGTTATTCTATTTTTCGCGGCCCTTAGCTTCGCCGGCAACGGCCCGATATTAAGCCAGAGCTTTCCCCTATCAACTCAAATGGGAGGCTGGGAGGTATTATCCATGATAGTAGTCGTGGGCTCGGCCTATCTGGTCGGCCCGGATATGTACTCGCGCCTGCTTTCCGCCACCAGCCCGAGGGAGGCAAAAATTTCCGCATTATTCGCGGCCATCATCCTCATACCGCTGGCGTTTATCATCACATCCCTGGGCGTGTTCTGCCGGGCTCTTTATCCTGCATCCCCGCCGGAAGGGGCCATTCTTTCGCTCATGACTGGACTTCTCTCGCCGGGAATGGTAGGACTGGTGGCGGCCGCTCTTCTGGCGGCTTTCATGTCCTCGGCTGACACCAGCCTCATGACCGTGACATCCATCCTCACCTTCGATATCTACAAAAAGACAAGGCCAGAGGCAAGCGCTGCCCATCTGATGAACATCTCCAGGATCGCTGTTGTGCTCATTGGGGCGTCTGCCCTCCTCCTGGCAATCTCGCTACCAGGCATCATCAAGACCCTGCTCATCGCCTACACTGTTTTTACCAGCGGCCTGCTCCTGCCGACGGTCGCCGGATTTTATAAAGAAAGACTGGGCCTGACCTCAGGGGGAGCGCTCTGGGCGCTCGTGGGTGGGGGAACTACTGCCCTATTCCTGGGTCAAAGCTATCCACTGCTGGGCATGGCCGTATCTATGGTCCTGCTATTGGCCGTAAGCTATTTAGAAAGGCGGCATGCGAAAGGAAATGCAAGATCTTTTGCTATTCATTGATTCGGCTTAGATTCAACCGGAGGCACAACAAGCGTGTCCTCCATGATCTTTCCATAAATATAACGGAATATCAATTTTCCAGTGGCAATCATTGGTGTAGCCAAAAGCGCTCCCATTATGCCGAATGCCTCGGCACCGACGATGACTCCGATCAAAACTATCAGGGGAGGGAGATCAACAGCATCACCCATGATCTTTGGCACCAGGAATTGATTTTCCAGCATCTGGACAAGCGTATAAAAACCGATAACCACCAGCGCAAAAGTCAGGTGGCTGAATGCCAGATGTGTTGATCCAAATAGCAGGGCAATCAAGACCGCAGGAACAGCCGCCAGAACCGGGCCTACATTAGGGATCAACTCCATGAATCCCGCAATGACGCCGAGGAAAAATGCCTGTGGCAATCCCAGAATAAAACCCCCGATCCAGGTGAGCAGGCCTACTATCAGCATGAGCTGCATTTGACCGCGCAGAAAACCAGTCCAGGTCATGTGGATATTTCCAAACAGCAGGCGAAGCTCCGGTCCATGGCCGGGAGGTATCAAATCAGAAAACCAATTCTTGAACTCACCAGAGGTAAGGGTCATTTGCAGCGCCATCAGTAGCGTGAACAGTACAGAAGCTAACCCAGAAAAAGTCGGTCCCAGGAATCCGGCCACAGCGCCCAGTGCCTTTCCAAGCCTGCTGCTCAAGTCGGCAACCGACATTTGCATGGCTGGAGCGGGAGTCTGGGCTGATGATGCAGAATAATTCAGAGCCGTGAGCAAGGAATCAAGTGCTGGATTCAATACGCTTGCCAGCCACTTGTGGTCTTGCAGCTGTGTTGAAAAGGATTGGACAAAGTGGCTCAATCTTTGTATAACCAAATTGGGATCAATTTGCAGGGCAAAATTCGCCGCCTCGACAAGCGGTTGGATCAAAAGCAAGGGAACTACGAGCAGCATGGCCACAACGAATAAATATGTAATTATAATTGCCAGATTTTTATTTATTCGCAGACGCACAGCCAAAAACCGGATAACTGGATCAACTATTAAGGCCAGCAGTGCGGCAGATAATACCAGAGGAATGGCCGATCGCCCTATATACACCACTAGCAACCCAGCCAGGAGCAGGAACACGCCCATGATATAACGGGAGGGTTCACTCCAACGGTTACCGGAGGGCGCTTGCACCAAATCAACTGTCATAAAGACTGGATTGCTGGTTTGAGAAGATAACCTTTACTGCAAATAGTTGTCGATGCTGACCAACTTCTCCACATCGCTCTTGCCGATGCAGGACTCTTGGACTACCGTCTCCTGCACCTCGATGGGAGCGCGACTCCTCAGAGCCAGGGCCAGGCAATCTGAGGGCCGGGCATCGATCTCGCTTTGTTTGCCGTCACTCTTGATGGTGAGGCGAGCATAGTAGATGCCTGATTCCAGATCATCGATGAGCACATTGGTGATGCTGGCGGAAAGGCATTCCAGTGCGGAGATGAAGAGATCGTGGGTCATGGGCCGGGGGGACAATTCCCCGGAAAGGGCATGATGAATGGAGACGGCCTCGGACAGCCCCACAAATATGGGCACGATCCTCGCCCTCTCATCCTCCAGGAGAACCACAGGCACAGGCGCGCTTCCTTCCGATTCAGCGATGAAGACCCCTTTGACTCTGACAGGAACTGGTGACGCCATGACATCATCTTCCATACCCATATTATAAAGCTCCTGCGATCTAAATTGGTCTTATGCCCATCTTCCCGTTTATGCTGCCTTATCTATGCCGATTCTCACACATACACCCTCTATATCCCAGTCTTTAACCAGCTTTCCTTGCAGCTCCAGGCCCAGGCCCAACTGGAAATTGGAAGCTCGAACCTCGCCGGCAATATGCTCCTTCTTTTGCAGGGCCAGGTCGAGGATCGGCTTGCTCTCGATATCGACCATGGCCAGGATCTGATCTTCCACGCGCAGATCCAGCTCTTTTCTCATATCCTGGATGCGACGGATGATCTCTCGAGCATAGCCTTCAGCCTCAAGCTCAGGTGTGAGGGTGATGTCCACATAGACAAATCCTTTGGAAAACTCCGCAGCAGGCAAATTTTGGGGTGGCAATTCCTTGATCGCTACCATCTCGGCAGTTATTTTGTACTCTTTACCGTCAAAAGATACAGTTGCATCACCACAGTCCAGTTGCCTCTTGACTTCAAACGGATCAGCGGCAGATATGGCCTCTACTACCGCCTTGGCTTCGCTCTTGTAGACCGGCCCGATCTTCTTATGAACAGGAGCGATCTCCAGGTCCATATTGGGCTTCAATCCGACATCGAGCACGGTTATCTTCTTGGCGTTGGTCTGACCCTTGAGGACATTTTCCAGGCCGTCCAGGTCCAAGACCTCCTTGGCGGGAGCGATCATGATATCTGAGACAGGCCAGCGTAATTTGCGGCCTCCTTTCTGGCGGGCATTGGAGGCGGCCATGGAGACCTCTCTTACCAGTGCCATGCTCTCTTCCAGGCGCTTGTCTATCCGCCCCTTTTGGGCCTGCGGCCAGGTGCACATGTGCACCGACTGCGGTGCACCTTCGTCAAGCCCTTTCACTAGATTCTGGTAGATGGATTCGGAGATGAAAGGCGTGAACGGCGCCATAAGCTGGCAGAGTTTGACCAGAACCTCATAGATGGTGGCGTAGGCAGCCAGCTTGTCAGGATCATCCTGCTCAATCCAGGTGCGGGGCCGCACCAGCTGGATGTACCAGCGGGAGAGATCTTCCAGTATGAAGTCAGAGATGGAGCGTACAATGCGATGCAACTGGTAGCCTTCCATCTCTGCTGTGACATCCTCTATCAGGCTGTTTACCCGGGAGAGGATCCAGCGATCCTCGGGGCGCAGATTGCTCTCGTACCTGGACAGATCCGCCTTGCCGGAATCGAAGTTATCCAGGACCATGTAGGGCAGAGCGAAGCGATAAGCATTCCAGAAGATGTTGATCATGCGACTGGTGTTCTCCACGGCCTCCCAGGAGAAGTGCAGATCCTCCCAGGGAGCATTGGCGCCCAGCACATAGAAGCGCAGGATGTCGGCCCCAAACTTCTTCACAACCTCCTCAGGCTGGACGATATTGCCTATGCTCTTGGACATCTTCCGGCCCTGGTCGTCCAAGGTAAAGCCATGCATGAGAACGCTCTTGTAGGGCGCTCTGCCAAAGGAGACCATGGCGGCCCCCAGTTGAGAGTAGAACCAGCCGCGCGTCTGGTCATGTCCCTCCGTGATGAAATCAGCCGGCCACCAGTCAGAGAATTCCTCTTTGTGGCTGGGGAAGCGGAGTGTGGCCCAGGAGGCTACAGCGCTATCAAACCAGACATCAAAGACATCAGGCGAGCGCACCATCTTGCCACCGCACGGGCAGTTCAAAAAGACATGATCCACATCCGGACGGTGCAGATCGACAAGCTTCTGGCCGCTTCGCTCTTCGAGCTCTTTTGCCGTGCCGATCACCTCCAAATGACCGCAGGTCGAACAGGTCCAGATGGGCAGGGGAATTCCCCAATACCTCTGCCTGGAGATGCACCAGTCGCGGGCATTGTTGATCCAGTCGGCGAAGCGGGCCGATCCTGCCCACTCCGGGTACCAGGTTATGCGCGAGACCTCAGCAAGCATCTTATCCCTTAGATCGGATATTCGCAAAAACCACTGGCTAGTGGCTATGAAGATAATGGGCGTCTTGCAGCGCCAGCAATGGCCGTAGCGGTGCGCGAGCCGGCCCGAAGCCAGCAGCCGCCCCTGCGCTTCCAGATCTTCGATAACTTCGCTGTCGGCTTCCTTGACATACAGGCCCTGATACTTCTCTCCTGCATCAGCCGTATATCGTCCGTCTCCGCCCACAGGACAGAAGATCTCCATATGATGCTTCATTCCCAGCTCATAGTCCTCAAGACCGTGGCCTGGGGCGATGTGCACGCAGCCGGTGTTCTCTGCCGTCACGAAGTCGGCGGCATAAACCCTGTGCAAGATATCCTTCTGCCGGGGGACCAGGTCGCCCAGGGGGTGGCTGTATGTGAGCTGCTGCATCTGCTCTGCTGATAAGGCACAGAGCAGCTCAAAGTCTTGATAGCGGCCGATCTTGAGCACAGACTCAACCAGGTCCGAGGCCATGATGAGGATCTCCGCCTTTCCATCCTTCCAGGCCCGCACTTTGGAATACTGGTAGGTGGGGTTCACCGCCACTGCCACGTTGGCGGGAATGGTCCAGGGCGTGGTGGTCCAGATGACAATATAGGTGTTCTCTTCGCCAATCAAGGGGAACTTGACATAGATGGAGTAGTCGGTCTCATCCCAGTACTCCACCTCGGAGTCGGCAATGGCCGTCTGGCAGCGCGGGCACCAGTTTACAACCCGTAGGCCCCTCTCCAGGAGGTTATTTTCATGCGCCTTTTTTAGAGTCCACCAGGCGGCCTCCAGATACTCGTTCTTGAGGGTCATGTAGGGGTCTTCCCAGTCCAACCAGGCCCCCAGGATCTGGAACTGAGCCGTCATATCGTCTTTCTGGCGCAGGGCGAACTCTTTACACCGGGCGATGAACTTATCGACGCCGTAAGCCTCGATATCCTTCTTGTTTCTAAAGCCGAAGGACTCCTCCACCTTGACCTCGATGGGCAGACCGTGCATATCCCATCCCGCCCTGTCCTTGACCTCAAAGCAGTTCATGGACTTGTAGCGCAAAACAGAGTCCTTGATCACCTTGTTCCAGGCAGTGCCCAGATGAATGCGTCCCGTAGTGTAGGGCGGTCCATCCACGAAGAAAAACTTCTTGCCGCCCACCCGAAGCTTCCTAACCGTACGGTAGGTTTCTTCCTTTTCCCACAACAATCTGATCTGGTTCTCCAGATCCTCTGCATTATACTGCCCAGCCACCTCGGTGATCACAGGAAATCCTCCAAAAAACGCTTTCCCATCATGTTACACATCTATATTTAGCCTTTGTTGCCTTGCCAAAAACTACGAGATACCTGAAACCGTCTCATTGCAGCAATATTGATATAATGACAGCACGAACCATTTTTCTCAGGAGGAGTTATTTATCAAAGAGGAGATCTGGATCGAGAAGTACCGGCCTGAAAAGCTGGATGACATTGTGGGCCAGGACGAGATAATCCGCCGTCTCAAGTCCTATGTGAAGACCAGAAACCTGCCGCATCTTCTGTTCTCCGGGCCGCCGGGGGTGGGCAAGACGGCGGCTTCCATATCCATCGTCAAGGAGATCTTTGGCGAGAATTGGAGAAACAATTTCATCGAGCTGAATGCCAGCGATGAGAGAGGCATAGACATCATCCGCCACAAGGTCAAGGACTTCGCCCGCATGGCGCCATTGGGCGAAGCAGATTTTAAGGTTATATTTCTAGACGAGGCCGATGCTCTGACCAACGACGCGCAGAGCGCTTTGCGGCGCACCATGGAGCGCTACTCGGCCACAACCAGGTTCATACTATCCTGCAACTACTCCTCCAAGATAATTGAGCCCATCCAGTCCCGCTGTGCCGTCTACCGCTTCAAGCCCCTCTCGGCCGTGGCCGTCAAAAAGCGCGTCAAATTTATCGCAGATGAAGAAAAGCTGATAGTATCCGATGAGGGTCTTTGTGCCATTGAATATGTTGCCAGCGGAGATATGCGTAAAGCCATCAATGCCCTGCAAGCGGCCGCCCTTTTAGGACGATAAGGTCGACGAGGATACGATCTACCAGATCACATCAACCGCCAAGCCGCAGGAAATTCGAGATTTTATAAAGACCGCTTTATCCGGAGACTTCGTGGGAGCACGAGCGGCACTCGACGACCTGCTGCTCTCCAAAGGGCTCTCCGGCCAGGATGTGGTGGTTCAGATTCACAGGGCCATGCTGGATCTGGATATACCGGACAAAGACAAAGTCAGGCTGATCGATCGCATCGGTGAGATCGATTTTCGCATGACGGAAGGCGCTAACGAGCGAATTCAGCTGGAAGCCCTGCTGGCATACTTTGCCCTGAGCGCTTCCTGAAGTCACCTCAGGAGGACAGCTCGCACCGGAGAGGCTTCTGCATCCTTTACGCTCAGGGGAAGGCAGATGAGAGAATATCTGCCGCAGGGTACCGCGGCAAGATCGATGCCCTCCAGGATGAGAATATCATTTTCCAGAAGAGTGCGATGCACGGGCAGAGAATCGTCCCCATATTTATCCACGGAGAGGTAGTCGATTCCCACCAGGCTGACCCCCTCGGCGACGCAAAGACGGGCTAACTCTAATGAAAGGTAGGTAGACTCTTCTGAGAAGGCAGATTGATGCATGAGCCTCTTTTTGGAATTGCCAGTCTTGAAGAGCAGAGCCTGGCCCTTGTCAATCTTGTAGCCCTGCAAGCTGGACGGCGAGACAGGCCCCCCTCCAGAGACGAAGACGACCTTCGCCGGGATGATAAAGCGCTTCAGAGAATACTTATCCTGGGCTCCTCCGCTCTTTAGCAGATGGGAAGGAAAATCCAGATGAGTGCCGGCATGTGAGCAGAGAGCTAAAGCGGATAGGCTATAGTCCTTCCCATCAGCTAGCCTTGCCGTCCACTCACGAAAAAACGACAGGTCACCGGGATAAGCAGGCACCATATTTAGGGGCGCACTTATATCGTATATTTCCTCAAAATTCATGAGATCTTCATGCCTTATATTTTTCTGTTCTGTATGCACACATGAAGATATGAGTTCGCAAAGACTTATAATCTTCTAACAAGCCTTCTTACCTCATGAAGAACCTTGGCACCACGGACCGGCTTGTCAGAGTAATAATAGCCGAAGCATGCATTATCGCGGCATTCTTCTGGGCGGCAGAGAATTTGCAGATTCTGCTTGTTCTGGCAGCAGCGGTAATGATGATCCCGGTGGTCAAGGGAAATTGCGGCCTCTACGAGATGCTAGGCTGGAATAGCTGCGAGATTGTAAAACGCAAGGACAAGAAAATCAAGACAACCTTTGTGGTGGCGGCTCTGCTTTTAGCCGTGGTGGGAAGCCTTGCCAGCGCCGTTCTGACCAAGAATATATTTCTGGATGATCTGGGAAGAGTAAATGAGTCCTACACTCAGGCTCTTGCGTCCACCGACCTGGAAGATACGAAGAACGCTACTATGCTGTACGAAAAGCTGGAGAGCGCTTTTGCGGCATTCCAGGACAAGTATTCCAGTTACAGGCCGCTGACGGTCAAATTCGACGGCAATTTTACTTTTCAAATGAATAATATCTCGGCGGCGATATCCGGATCAAAGGAAGACATTTTGCAGGGCGATCTCACCTGCGGCCATGAGACGCTCATGAAAGCCGGGCCGATCATTGAGATGATGCTGGACCGAGGGACATTTTGAGAAAAATATTAAATATGATACAATCTATTTTCTATCCAGGACCTTGATAAGGTGATAGCCGAACTGGGTCTTCACCGGCCCCAGGATCTTGCCTTTCTCTCCCTCGAAGGCGGCCTTCTCAAACTCCAGGGCCATTTTGCCCTTGCCAAACCAGCCCAGGTCGCCGCTGCTTTTGCCGGAAGGGCACAGCGAGTATTTGCGAGCCATCTCGGCAAAGTTCTCCTGCCCAGTAGCCAGCTTTTCTGCAACCTCTTTTGCTTTCTTTTCCGTCTTGCACAGGATGTGAGCGGCGTGTACTTCTTTTACCATGGCAGGGTGTGTGGAAATCGGAGGGATAAAAAGCTATTCGATGATCTCTGCCACCCGGCCCACCTGGCCGTCCACCAGCCTCACCTTGATGCCGTGTGGATGGGTAGGAGAACTGGTCAGTAGCTCTTTGACGATGCCGCGCGTCCGTTTGCCGGTGCGCTGGTCATTCTTGAGGACGACGTCCACAGTCAGGCCGGGACGAATGTCTTTCCTATGTTGTCCGTTCATGGTTATCCTCCCTGCGTCACACCTGCTATTTTTGTCTTGCGCAGCAATCCCCAGAATCTAATGTCAGGTCAGCGAGACACCACTGAGATACAAGAGAGCAATAACCACCGGTTGGTGGACCAGATAGATGGCCAGCGAGTTTCGGCCCAAGAACCCAAGTGCTTTCACAAAGGCTTGAAAAGAAAGATCGGGCAGTGGAATCCTACGCCGGTAGCCGGGATAGAGCTGGCTGCCCAAGCCAATCCCCACCAGAATCACTCCAAACCAGGGAAACACAGGAAAGTAGTCCACTGAATAGAAATCAGCCGGTGCCGGCCCCAGCCAGAGCAGCCAGGGAAAGCCCACGCTGACGTTTTGCAAATATATTCCTAATAATATAAATAACAATCCGAAAATGAAGTTCGCTTTTTGCAGCCGAATAAATGGATAAGCCAACAGCAGCGAGAGGCCGATGAGGTGCAACACTCCGAATACGATGAAGCCTTTGCCGATGAAGAGATAGGTGACGAGAGTAATGCCCGAGGCCAGGCCCAATATCCAGGCGCTCCTCTTTAAGAGCCGGAAGCGAAATCGATCTTCCTGCCCCAGCAGCCGGGCCCGGGAGTGGCTCAGGGTGAGGGAGAGGCCGACGAGGAGGAGGAAGAGCGAGGCGGCGGCGCGTGCCACTGCCAACCAGAAGCCGGAGGAGACATCAATATCGTAGACTGCAAAATAGTTGAGATCGAAGACCAGATGGTAGAGGACCATGAGGAGGATGGCCACGCCTCGCAGCAAGTCCACCTCCCAGAAACGGACCGTCGGGCTCTCGACCATTTTAGGATATTTAATTGAGATATGTGCCAGGCTCACATCAATCAGATTATGGCCTTAGTTGCTGGTTTCCTAGCCACTTCACCTTCAGTTTTCATTTTCTTTCCCATTCTGAAGACTGTTTCCGCCAGAACGGAGAACGGAACACAAAGTTCAAGATCAGGATGATTATCGATGTGCTCCAGAAGGCTGGAGGCCAGACGCACGTTTCTATCTCTTTTATCCTGGCCGACAGAAAAGAAGAAAATATCAGTATCAACTGCTACATGTTTCATTTCTTATGGAAAGCGTTCTTGATTCGTTCCCTGGTTGCGAGAGCTTCCTCTTTGGTTACTGCCCAGACTATATTGCCGTTGATATCCACGGCGCCGCCATAGGGAAGCTGGTTTTTCTCCGAATCGTATCTTTGGCCGACCACTTCTTCCGTCATTCTTTCCCTCAATTCTCGTTTTGCTTTTTGAAAAGAAATAGTTTTTCGTCGGATTCTTTTACCTGCTCACCGCCTCCACAATCCCGATCTCCTCTTCCGTCAGGCCGTAAAGCTCGTACACCAGCCTGTCGATCTGCCGGTCGATGACCTCGATCTGGCGGGCGAGCAGCGTTTTGTCGTGATCGGTGCCAGCAGATGCGAGCTTGTGAAGATCGAGCTGGACAGCCACCAGCTCTAACATGCGGTCGTGACATGCGACATCGGCGGGGTCGGAGAAGTCTATGGTGCGGATGGGAAGCGGAGACATGTATTGATGCTTCCATCTGTAAAATCCACCTCTAATTTCCGAACTGATTCTTGAGAATAGAAATGTCCATAGATTAGAGTTCAATATTCCCAAAAGATATTTTGAATCGCTACCAAGAATATATGTTGTTGTATCAGAAAAACTATCATTAAGATCCAATGCAAATTGCCCACGCATGGCGATTTCTGCATAAATGATTTTGGGCATTTCAAACTCATCATAGTAAACGCATGCTCGTAGCTCCCACCAGTGCTCTCCTTTGTCATATCGCTTCTCTGCCGCCTGAGCAAAGGGCAGCAGATGGTTGGCTATTACCAGATAATTCTCCTTGAGCCAGTCCAGTGCATCACTTGCGTTGCCTGATTTTTCTCGGGTCCATCCTCTGGGCATGAGGATCAGATACTTATCGCTCTTGAGCAGCCCATATCTCTTGATATCCCTTCCCGCCAAAAAGGGCTTGATCAGCTCCGCGCTCTTCGGATCTTCGGCAATAAGCCGCGCCCGCGTCGCCCCGTCGATGACGAATGCCTCGTTGAGCCCGGTGAGCACTACCCGGTAGATCTTGCCATGCACGTACTCGCCCAGAGGCACGCCCCCCCCTCAGCTTGGCCAGCAGTGCCTGCGTCCTCTCACCCTCCAGAACCTTGAACAGGAGCGAGAGCTTGGTCACCCTCACCGCCTGGGGGTCGATGTCTACTCCAAAAATGTTGCTCTGCAAGATGCGCTTTCTCTCCGTGGTGGTAAGAAGCCATTCGCTGCCGTTGGCCTTGAAGATGGGCAGGGATGCCTGGGCGGCGCGGGCGTGGATTTTCCTGGCCCACCTGTCAGCTCGCTGCTCGGGCGCCCCCGGCAGGAGCCGCAGGCAAAATCGAGGATGCGTTGCTGGGCCGCTTTGGCGAGAGTATTGCCCCTGTTTGTTGTGCACGTCCCAGCCTAATGCTGCAAAGAACGGATTTACGAACTCATCCCTCAATTCCGTCTCATTGTACTGGCTAGAGCGATACTCGTTTATCCTGCGGCCAAAGCCCTCTACAAGCTCAACAATCTCACGTGGTGCAGACAACTTAGCAGATCTCCTCTTGCAACACTTCATAGAAAGAAGATACGAAAATGGGTTTTGCTGGCGTGAAGTTGATCGGTTCTTGCTAAGTGATATAGAAAATAGAAATATTAAAATTAAAATTCAGAAATGTTAAAAAACTGATAAAATAGGAAAACAGATATAAGAGCCCTTGGCTTTCTATCCATTTTTCTATTATGCGATCACTGCGAGTGTTTACTGCTTCTCTACTTTGTCAGCCTTGGGGCCTTTCTCGCCCTCAATGACCTCGAAGCTTACCTTGTCACCCTCATCAATAGTGACGCCGGGCTTCAGGCCGGTTACGTGTACAAAATAGTCCTTACCATCGTCGCCTGCTATGAATCCAAAGCTCTTGACTCTGTTGAAAAACTTAACTGTTCCATTTACCATTTTTGATTCCTCTGATTGGGTTAGCATGGGTACCATGATCTTCCTGTACTTATAGTTTCTGGCAGATCCCCAGGGCCGCACTATTGACCGCCCCAGAACAATCGTATGCTGTCGTATTTTAGGGAAATTCTTTTATAGAAGATCAAATACTGTGATCCTGAGAATTCGCAAATAAGCAATAACTGGAGGATTATCAGAAATGGCAGGAATGGGCGGATCGCCAATTATCATTTTAAAGGACACCCGCAGAGAGTCGGGAAGAGATGCTATCTCGAATAACATCATGGCTGCCCGCGCCGTGGCCAATGCGGTGAGGAGCACCCTAGGCCCCAAAGGCATGGACAAGTTGCTGGTGGACTCCATCGGAGACGTAACCATCACCAACGACGGCGTGACTATCTTAAAAGAGATGGATGTGCAGCATCCCGCGGCCAAGATGCTTATCGAGGCCGCCAAGACCCAGGATAAAGAGGTAGGCGACGGCACCACCACCGTGGCCGTGCTGGCTGGCGAGCTGCTCAAGAAGGCCGAGGTGCTCATAGACCAGAAGGTTCACCCCACCATGATTGTGCAGGGCTACCGAATGGCTGCGGAAAAAGCCATAGAGATTGTGAAATCCATCTCCATTGAAGCCTCAGAAAACGATCGCGCCCTCCTGGAGAGGATCGCGGAGACGGCCATGACCGGAAAGCTGGCCGACTCTCCGGATAGCAAGATGGCCAGTTATGCTGTCGACCTGGTACAAAACGCTATCGAGACCTACAACGGCAAGAAAAGTTTCGACATGGATCGGGTTAATGTAGAAAAGAAGGTCGGCGAGAGCACTCTGGATTCACAGATCATTGAAGGCATTGTCATCGATAAGGAGATCGTCCACCAGAACATGCCCCGCAAGGTTGTGAATCCCAAAATCGCTCTTCTCTCCACAGCCATCGAATCCAAAGAAACCGAGACCAAGACCGAGCTGCAGATCACCTCTTCCACCCAGTTCCAGCAATTCATGGACCATGAGAAGCAGAGGATAAAAGAGGCTGCGGACAAAGTGATCGCCAGCGGCGCCACTGTGGTCTTCTGCCAAAAAGGCATCGACGATCTGGCCCAGCATCATCTGGCCAATGCCGGTGTTCTGGCACTTCGTCGCGTTATCAAGAAAGACCTGGACAAGCTGGCCAAAGCCACGGGAGCTAACATCGTAACGGGCCTGGATGAGCTTCGCCCAAGCGATCTGGGTACAGCCACCCTGGTAGAAGAGAAGCGCCTGGGAAGCGGCATCATGACCTTTATCACCGGCACCAAGAACCAATCTGCTACCCTTCTGCTGAGGGGCGGCACCCAGCAGGTCCTAAACGGCCTGGAGAGAGCTCTGGACGATGCCATTCACGCCGTGGCTGATGTGGTGGAGGACGGAAAGCTGGTGGCGGGCGGCGGAGCCCCTGAGATTGAGCTTGCCATGCGCCTGCGAGAGTATGCATCCACATTAAAGGGCCGCGAGCAACTGGCCGTCACCAAGTTCGCCGAGGCCATGGAGATCGTGCCCAAAACCCTGGCCGAGAATGCAGGCTTTGATGCCATCGACAAGACTATCGAACTGAAGAACAAGCATGATGCGAACAAGAACATGGGCCTTAACGCCTACACCGGCGAGATCGAGGACATGCTTAAACTGGGTGTGGTCGAACCACTGCGCGTCAAGATTCAGGCCCTTTTATCTGCGACTGATGCTGCCTGCCTCATTCTGCGCATTGATGATGTTCTGGCCTCAACCAAGACGCCACCACCGCGAGGAGCAGGTGGAATGCCGCCTGGAATGGGGGGCATGGGCGGAATGGGTGGTATGGGAATGCCACCTGGCATGGGTGGGATGGGCGGAATGCCGCCGGGGATGTTCTAAGCTGAAGATCCCTGAAATCTATTTTTAATTTATTTATACCAATGTTTTAAGATTAATAGAGAACATAGTATATACATATTGATTACATCATCTTTATATAACTTGCACGAAATACATTTTTAAAGGTAGATGGAATATGGAGGGGTACTGGATATGGCTGATCTTTCTAGCGTTGGCGATATTCTCAGTACGCATCATCCAGCTCCAGGAAGGCCGGAGCAAAAGGCTGCAACAAGACTGCAGCTACTTGCAAGAGGAGATATCGGAACTGGGGGGTGAGACAATTCGGGTAGCTTTGCTTCATGCCAAGACCTACATGGTGGATAGAAAAGAGGCCATAGTCACCCCCGCCAACCTTACCAAGGGCGGCACGGAGAGCAACTACGAGGGCGAAATCTAATACATCTACCGGATTTCCTCACCAAGCGAACGTAAGGGAATGATGTAGAGGGTAAATTTTGTTATTAATAATTATTGAAAAAAAGGATTATTAATACGAATAGCAAAACATTTATTACTATATACGATAATTCCAAAAATGTGAGCAAATGGCGCAAAAGCCTCCTTTACCCATCCGCTCTTGCTCTGCTCACCTGCCGAAGTGAAATGGAATGGATGATGTGCCCTGGCCATCTGCGTTAGCCGCTCAGGGGTTGTGCGGCTTTGGTCGGGGCGCTCCTCTTCTGTTATGTTCTCATCCAGCAAAAACCCATGCATTAGAATGCAGTCAGTTATATTGGCTTAACTATATATAAAAATCAAAAAATGTTGGGTGAATTTTCTCACAAAGGGCACAATTTGCCGGTTAATCACCCCAACGGTTACTGCATGCCATATCCCTGTGCATAAGTTGGACGATAGTAATCCGGATAAGCATACGGGTACATACCGGGCAAATAAGGAGACCTGTATCCCCAGTCGCCGTAAAGGAAACTGTAGGCCTCTGCCATCCATATGGCCTGCTCGTAGTATTCTCGTCCCGGGCAGGTGCCGTTGTAAAAGGAGCGAAGCTCACAGAAGCTGCCGTCAGGGAAATGACAGAATCCGTCTTTAGGACATCCGCCGTGATTGACGCAATAGGCTTCTATTGCGTTTCTTGCCTCGCAAGGTCCAGAACCGTAAAACCCCGAGGCTTGTACAGGCATAGCCAGCGTCAGCACAATTATGCCTACCAGCAACCATAATGCTCTTGTTTTCACAAATATCCCCCAATTGCCATTATGATACTTCAACCTATGAAAGATTAATGGTTGAGGAGGGACACAAGAGAATAAACGAAAAGAGTGGCCCTGGAGATCCAGGGTCATGATCTTTTAGATTAGTTTTTTGCTAATTCTACACGAGCTGATTGACGAATACCAGGTCGGTCACACTGGCATTGGTGATGTTTACTGCAGACTTGCCATCCGCAGGGGAGACTATGTTCCAGCCCTCCATGGGGACTTCAGAAACACCGTACTCACCAGCAACTAGGTCTAGGAAGGCAAAATTGCCGTCAGCGGCTGTAGAAACATTGTTGATTTCTGTGCCATTCATTGTCAGGCTTATGGTCCAGCCAGCAAGGCCAGTTTGATTATTATCTACGACCATCCCTTCGATGGCGAATTTGGTCTCGTTTACGGGTGCTGCTACGGGCTCGACCACGGGTACAGCAGCAGGCTCAACTACAGGAGCTGCTACGGGCTCGACCACGGGTGCAGCGGCAGGCTCAACTACAGGAGCTGCTACGGGCTCGACCACGGGTGCAGCGGCGGGCTCAGCGTTTTTCATCATGCTGCCCAGCTTTGCGACAGGCTTCTTGGTCTTCATGCCCTCTGCAACTGCGTTATCGACACCTAACAGCTTAAAGGAGTAGGGTGCGACAGCTCCCTCCTGGAACGAGTAGGGTTGCCTGGTGCTCTGAACAGCGGCGGACTTGAAAGAATACTTGTTTACCACCTGATCCGGAGTCAGGTTATGGGCAGGGACATTTAGTGTTTTGAAACTGTAGTCGACTCTATCTCCTGATTTTACAGAGTAAGATTGATTTCCCGCAGCTTGATTAGTGTACCCCAAAGCAGGCATTATAACGATGGCTGCTATCATGAGGGCCACAGTGATAGCCAAAATTTTCCTCATACTGAAATACCTCCTATTCCTATAGCGCATAGCATTTATGACGGTAGCTTGAACATCCTCCCCTTTGAGAAGAATTGTCGTCAAGTCTAGTTATTCTTCATATAAATAGACTTTCATGGACTAAGACCACAATTAAGGGACGGCATCTCATTATTCATAGCAGACAATAAATGCGACCCATCGCAGTTTATTCCCGGAACTGTTGCCCATCCTTCCCGGCAAGTGGAGAACGTCAAGCCCTCTCGCTGTGCACACTCTTTTACCTTCTGCATAAGATCGCGTCTAACCCCTGCCGAAAGAATATAGCTTCCTGCAACTTTGTCACCAGCTGCAAACATACTCTCTAAAGCCGCGCACTCTTGGGGAAAGGCGGATATGATCTTATCCATATTTCCCGGCCGGGCCTTATATGTGGACGATGTTATATGCCCGGCTCCGGCTCGTGATACGGCAACCACCAATTGATCGATCTCTGCATCATTAATGCCGGGAATGATGGGATCTATTCTAGCAGATACGGCCACCCCCCTTTCTGCCAGCTTCGCTATGGCATCAAGACGCTTTGCCGGCAGCGGCGCTCCCGGCTCCAGCCTCCGGCAAATTGAGTCATGCAGAGTTGTGACCGTTATGGCCACACAGGCCGGCATATCTGCGAGAATCTCAGCATCTCTTGCCACCAGATGCGACTTGGTCACCACCTGAACACAAAGACCCCGCTCTTTTAAGATCTGCAAACATCCCCGGCTAAGCAGAAGCTCCTTTTCCTGGGGTGGATAAGGGTCAGAGCTATTCGACATTGCTACCAGGGCGCCGGGACTGATCCGGGACGACTCTCTTGCCAGACGCTTCAAGAGATCGACCTTGGGGCGACACTGTGCAAAACGGGGTATGTAAGATGAAGCATAACAGTAAAGGCAGCCATGCGGGCATCCTGTGTAGGGGTTCAGGCTGAGTTTGGCCGGGCAGGTGCATAGCAGGCTCTTCCAGGGATCAAATGGTCTGAGAATCATTCGCTACAGATCTTCTCCAGCCCATCCAGATCATCCACATCCTCCCGGGAGGCTTTGAGCTTATAGCCTTCGATCACTGGCTCAATAATGACATATTTCGTTGCGCTTTTTTTAGCACCCCTGATCTTAAGATTAAGGACTACTTTAGCGTCTACATCGGCACCATTCTCATCCTCACATATTACAAGGGATTTCAAGGCGAAGGATAAAGCCTGTTGATCTCTTTGCGAAAGACCGCGCCATGCATAGCCCACAGGCACCAGTTCCTCGCCGCTTCTTAACGCGACCTGATATCTTGCAGGAAGCTTCTCCATTTTGTCCCGGCCCCATGACACCCGCACAATCAGGGCGGCGAGATTATGCTTTGCTCTGATGATAAAATCCCGCTCAGCAACCATGCCCGGGCGGTAAGAAGCCAGATGATCACGCTCCAACAATGACCTGGCACCGGCAACTCCTGCCCGACAGAGTAATTCATCAACAGCGCCCCGATCCATAAGAAAATCTTCTCGAGCAGGAGATATTCCCTGAAAGGGCAAGGTTTTGGGCTCGCCGAGTATTGATAAAAGGCTCTTTCGCCGATCCTGATAAGGCACACTGCAAATGTCTTCTCCTTGCAAAGCAATGAGGTCATAGGCCAGCACAGCTGGGTAAATGCTGCTCTTCCGAGAGAGACGACGGCGATTGATGTACCTCAGCATTTCCACCTGGCTGCATATTTCTTTTCTCTTAATGCCGTTATCACGAAAGCCTATGAGGTCGGCATCTACCACAAAATCCGATTCGATTTCGCCAATCATCCGGGAGATACCGCCCAGGGCAGAAGTGATATTTCGTAGTTGAGAGGTGAAGATGAGAACTTCGTTTCTTATTTTATGAACCTGCACCCTCAAGCCGGGATACTTGGGCAGAAAACATCCAGGCACCACAGGGTCGCTGGGGCGAAATAGCATGAACCTGGCTGGAACTTTGGGCCGCAATGCAACACCTTCCAGCTTTTGGCTCCGGGCCATCACGGCAATGCTTCCCAGATCGGGCATGAGACTGTAGGCACTTCGAATCTTCTCCTGGTCGCTTTGCAGCGAGCGAGAGAGTGCGGCAATCATAGTCGTATGCCCGATGCCGGCCTGGATGTTTCGAAGAGCCGTTCTTGCGATGTACTTTCCTTCCAGGGGAGCGGCTTCCAGAAATAGGCCTCTGAGCAAAGCATTCTTGCGCTGCTCCGATTCTTTGCCGCTCATGGCAGAGATGCGCCGGAGCCTTTCATAAACAGATAAGGCTTCGAGTGGCTCGACGAAAAGAGAATGCTGCCCTTTCTGCACCAGCGCAGCCTCGGCCACAATTCCCATATCACTGCATCCAGCCCGCAGGGAAGACAGATCTTGATCAGATACCTCTGCCAACGCCGCCATGAGAGCCTCCGGACCTATGCCCATCTCTCTCCTCTCCCAGGGCGGCCACAGCTCGCCTAATAGCAGCCGTATGGCCGGACAGAGCATCTCGGGCTCAGACTCAATCTCAGAGAGAAGGCCCGCCACCAGATCAACCTTACGTCTTCGCGGGGACTGGGAGATCTCTTGCAGGGCCAGGGCTATTCGAGAATAACGCATTTACCTCGCTATTTTGATATTCAACAGATCCTCCGCCCGCTTGGCCAGATTTTCAATCATGCCGTCCAGATCTTTTAGAAAAAGCTTTGTTTCGTCAGTTGTCACCGCGCCAGGAGCAGAAGCCTTGATCAATCCTTCCTGCTCTAAAACCCGCAGGGAATAACGTACCTTGTGGCTGGGTATCTTTGTCTCCTCTGCCAGCTTGAGGATACCTATGGGCTCGTTCTCTACCACTTGCTTGAGGATGACAAGGTGCCGTTGCAGCATCTCAAGCTCACCGCTCACCTTCTCGGTCAGAATTACTATCACATCCGTTCAGGGGATAATAGTATTCAATTCATGTGCGGCCTTATAATTCCATCGATTGACATGGTACATGTTAACATGGGAAAATCAAAAAAAGAAAAACAAAAACGTAATAGAGATCAGTACCGCGCCCTGCGAGGGAGGAAGTCTATGCCGTGTTTGGATGTAACACGCCGACTCATGTCCTTTCCCAGTATTTGCGGGGACGATACACCAGTGACCACAAGCATGGTCCGCAGAGTGTGCTCCAGGTTCGGGTCTATCTGCGCCCCCCATATTATGCGAGCATCAGGATTGATCTTCTGGTAGACCTCATCTACCACAGTCTCAGCATCGGTTATGGTCATATCCGGGCCGCCCACCACGTTTACAAGGGCCGAGGTCGCGCCTGAGACATCCACATCAAGGAGAGGACTGCGCAGAGCCTTCATGACGGAGTCACGTGCCTTCTCCTCGCCTTCCGCCTCACCCATGCCGATCATGGCCACTCCGCCGTTGGTCATTACAGTTCTGACATCGGCAAAGTCCAGGTTGATCAGTCCGGGCCGGGTGATCAGCTCAGTGATACCCTTGACCGAGCGCATCAGCACCTCATCGGCTACCTTAAAGGCGGCTTGCAGAGGTAGATTAGGAACCACATCCAAGAGCCGATCATTGGGTACCACGATTACCGTGTCCGAAACCTCTCGCAGCCTCTTCAACCCGGCTTCTGCATTCTGCATTCTGATGGAGCCTTCCGCGCTGAAGGGGATGGTGACAATGGCAATGGTAAGAGCCCCCGCTTCGCGTGCGGCTTCCGCTACTACGGGAGAGGCTCCCGTGCCCGTGCCGCCGCCAAGTCCACAGGTAACGAAGACCATATCCGCACCTTCCACGGAGGCTTTTATCTCATCGATATCCTCCTGGGCCGCCTCTTCGCCGATGGCGGGCAAGCTTCCAGCCCCCAAACCACGGGTGGTGCGTCTGCCAATGAGAAAACGCCGGTCGGCATTGATGTGCAAAAGATGCTGGGCATCAGTATTGATGGCAAATAGCTCCGCCCCCTGGATGCCGCACTCTGCCAGACGGTCAATAGTATTAGAGCCGCCCCCTCCACACCCTATGACGCGAATAACCGTGGTCAGCTCTTCTAAAACAGTAACCAGCTCTTCATCGCTCCGGACCATGCTGGAAGGCTTGATCCTGCTCTCGGCCTCAGATCTGCCCAGGGCCTCGTCGATGATGTATTTAATATCCATCCCCTCTACTTTTTTGCCTTATTCCACTCATCAATTAGTATTTAGTTTTTTGCATAGAGAAAATATATATCTTAATAAAATATTGGATATTGTTTTGACAACGATGGCCAAAAAATTGATTTAAATAGAACTGAAAATATTGTTCACGTTCAATTGGACCTCAAGGATTTGAGCTTTTCAATCTGTCTCATCGTCCTTTCGGATTCTTTTGACTTCTCACCCTCCAGATACTCGACAATTTCAGGAAGGCTTCGATTTAGCTTGTAGATGCGATACGGCCGCCCTTTTCCTGGATTCTTCTCGTCCCTCTCAGTAATCCAGTCCAATTTTCGGATCTCTCGCATGGCAATGCTCACTTCCGGCTGGCGAAGATCCGATCCAATCTCTATCTCGCGAGATGTTGCCTCTGCCACCCCAGCCAGATAGGTTAAAACTTTGGCCACGTTCCTTTTCAGGCCTACCCTCATGAGTATGGACGCAAATTCATCACGCTCGACTTTCTGGGCTGAGGCGGTTGATGTATTCAAAACGGTCACCAGGCGCTTAACGAGTGATAACATATATATAAGTTTCGTCGAAAATAATTCAATTGAGGCGCAAAACTTTGTGATCTTATTAATTATTTTTTAATATGCATGACATATACCGCTCGCCTGGTTGAAGTGGAAGTAGCTTTTACAGTTCTTTTTATAAATGAGATATATTTAGAGGAAAGCTATCTTTATTATTTTTGTTGCCACCGTAGAAGGTGTCTTCGGTGGGGCCGGCAATCCTTGATAAGGTCGGCATTTCATCAATCATAGAAGGCCCAGCCCAAGACCTGAAACACACCACCTTCCACCCCCCTAGCAGCCATATTCCTGGAGACTGGCCCTAAATAAAGGAATCATTTTAAGAACGCGGGCGAGATTAACAAGATCATGATGATCAAAGCGGAGAACGACGGCAAATCTAATCAAAACACCTGAAGTTCTCCCAGGAGGACTAAATGCATATAATGGAGATGCTGGGCAAATCCCGCGTTAAAGTGGAAGAAGAAAAAGTACTGGATGCCAGCGAGCCCATGATTGAGTGGTGTCCGCTCTTCGACAAGATCAGGAACATAAAAAAAGTAACATCCGAATCTGCCGCTGCAAATATGGAATTTAGAATGAAGGAGCACGGCATGTTCTCAGCGCGACGCAAGCTGCAGATGGGCATCTTCGTAGGATTTGGGGCGTCCGAATCCATGATGACCGGCATAAAAACCGGCATTATCGATGCAGCCGTTACCGTTTGTGACGGGGCGGGCAGCGTAATAACTGCCAATGCCGATCTGGTTCAGGGTATGGGCGGCTACATCTCCGGACTGTTAAAGACCGACCCCATACCGGAAGTTATTGATGGCATCCGGGCCATGGATGGGCATGTTCTCTTCCCACAGGACGGCAAGATAGATCAAATAGAGGGGGCGGCCTATGCAACAGGAGCCGGATTTAAGAAATTTGCCGTTACGGTTGCCGATGCCACATCTGCTGAGAAGCTGCGCTTGTTGGAAAAGGCGACGGGAGTAAAGATAATGATAATCGGTGTTCATCTTACCGGCATAAGCGCTGATGAGACATCGAGGCTTCTGGCAGTAGCAGATATTGTTACCAGTTGCGCCTCAAAGCATATTCGCGAGCAGGTAAAGCCACTGGTACAGGTGGGCACAGCCGTGCCTCTCTTCGGCCTGACCCTTTGGGGCAAGGAGCTGCTGGTGGAAAGAGCAAAGTATGTGGAACAGACGCTTTTAATAAACACAATGCCTCTGCCGGTTTTGCCTGAGAAGAAGCAGCCCCGTCCATTGGTATAGCCATTGATAGACTCTACCGGATAGAAGAGTGAATGTCAGACAGAGTGAGCAAGCTCCATCAATGCTTAGGATTAAGTACATTTGTGCCGCAATTTTAACTTGACTATCCATGAAGATTCTTATTGCTGAGTACGCCTCCGCTCTTGGCCTAGGCGGGACCTGCGAGCAGGAGGGTCGGGCCATGCTGGCCACCCTGGCGAGCAGCTTTGAGAAGGCCGGGCACGAGGTAATCTATCCCACATCCGGGCCAACCGTAGAAGCGGGCCGGCCCATTCTCATAAAGGGAGAAGAGGAGTTTGAAGGCGCCCTGGACTGCCAAGCGGACGCCGGGCTCTTGATCGCCCCGGACGGCCTGCAGCCGCATCTTCTGGAGATCCTGGAGAAAAACATGGTGAACCTGGGAGCCACCCCTGCCGCGGCGCGACTGTGCGCCGACAAGCTGCTCTGCACCCAGGCACTGGCGCGGGCGGGAGTGAGCGTGGCCGAGATTGTGGACAGACCCGACACAAAGGAAAAAGGCTGCTGTCTCTATGTCGCAAAGCCGCGCACAGGCTGCGGCTCAGAGGGCGTGCGCATCACCTCTATTGCCAGGGCGGGTCCCGGGGAGATCGTCACCCGTTACCATGAGGGACTGCATCTGTCCGCCAGCTTCATCGTGGGTGTAGAGGGCTTTTTGCCGCTCACCATAAACCGACAGCTCATCGACTTTAAGGGCATGGGCATGAGCTACCAGGGAAGCCAGGTACCCTACAACACGCCACGCGCCGACGAGATCTGGGACGAGGCGAGGGCTGCAGCTCTTACCCTGGGCCTCACCGGGTATGCAGGAATCGACTTTGTGCTGGGGGAGATGCCCTGGGCGGTGGATGTGAACGCCCGGCCGACCACGTCCATCATAGGCATTGCCAGAGTGATGAAGGAGGAGATCGGAGAACTGATTCTGAGGGCGAGGTTTGGGGAGATGGCAAAAAAGGTGACGCTTGTGGGGGAGTGGACGTTTAAGAAGGAAGATCTCTAACATTTGCAGATCATGTAAGAGAAGAATTGCCTACATAAGATCCATATGAACGTACGTCTTTTTATTCGTTTGATCACAGGTACTCACTAGTGGAGGAAATGACTTTGAGATATTTGTATGCACTTATGGGCATATTCCTGCTTCTGGCAGCAACTGCCACGGCAGGGAGCTTTACAGCAGATATGGATGTCCAGACCTATGTGGATGCGAACAATGCCAACCAGAGCTTTGAAGATAGCGATTTGCTCTGGGCCGCAACCCAAGGCAAAGAGCCCACAAAGGAGGTTTACTTGAGCGTTAGAAACCTGCTCGGCTCACAGGGAATCTTCAAGCCGGAGCAGGTCGCTTCGGCAATATTGACTCTTGATGCCGCCCAGGTTGACAAGCCCGGCAAGGTCAAGGCTTACTTCTTACATGGAGCGACCTTAGAAGGGACGAACTGGTATGATAAATTGGACTATGATGCAGAGGTCTACTCTCCTTCGGTGGATATTGGTGAAGCGGGAAGCTACACCATGGATGTGACTTCAATCGTCAAGAAGGCTGTAGAAACCTGCACCGAAGGGTGTCCCTACTCCATCGTATTAGTGGCAGAGGATGACGCTTCCGTGGGATTCTCATCAGGTGCATCCGGAAATAAGCCGGCCCTTATGTATACCACAGAAGAGTAAACTCTGACGAACGGTGGATTTCATTGGCAGGGGTTTATGGATTTTATTCCCCTGCCAAGACCGGATTTTTGCAATCATGGGGATTTTATACTTCTTCAGTTCTCTAGAAAGCTAATGCGCTCTATCATGCCTCGCATTGCGGCAGCCGGCCTCATCCTAGTACTGATCATGGCTTTTAGCTTAGCTGCCGTATCTTCCAGTGACGTTGCCGTTACCGGGAAGAAAGCAATAGATGCCAAAGAAGTCATAATCATCGAGTCCCCGGGATGCACGAAATGCGCAGCGGCTGAGAGAACTCTGGAGAAGATCGGAAAGGATGAGCCGGTCAATATCACCAAGTATTACTATTATTCGGAGGAAGGACATCGCATTATCAAACAGTACCAAGCCAAGGACGTCCCTGCTATCATAATAGGTACGCAAGTCATAAACTATCGGGATTACGAAGAAGACAATGCCTTGCTGGAAAGCCTCATCAAAGGTGCTCTGGCCAACCAGACCCCCAATCTTCCTGCTGCGTTCACCCTGCCCGGCAACGAGAGCACAAAGCATAACCACAATGCTGCAGCCAATATCCCGAATCTGGATTTGCAGGAGATATCTCTCTACACAGTCTCTGCCGTACTGGTGGCTGGCCTGGTGGCCGGCTTCAACCCCTGTCTGCTGGGCATATTGGTCTTCCTGGCGGCATCCGTTCTCTCCACAGCAAGAAAGAAACGAGAGCTTATGATGATGGTGGTATCCTTCTCCTTTGGCATATTTGCCATGTACTTTCTCTTTGGACTGGGCATGCAGCGACTGCTTCAGACCGAGGCCATCGCCAGTGCTTTCCGCTATATTCTGACAGCCTTCCTCCTCCTGGCCGGACTCTCTCAGGTCTGGGATGCACTGCGGCTCTCGCAGGGAAGGCCATCCCTCTTTCGCACGGATTGGGCCCTCAAGTACTTCCAGGCAGGGGTTGACAGAGGGCGCTTCAGCTCGTATTTCTTGATCGGAGCGCTCTTCTCCCTGGTCAAGGCCCCCTGCGTGGGAGCCATCTACCTCGCGATACTCGATCTCCTCTCGGCCAGAAGCTACTTAGAGGGTGCCACCTACCTTTTGTTCTTCAATCTGGGGGTAATTTTGCCCATCATCATCCTGGGCGGGGCAATAGCTCTGGGCATGGGCCCGGAGCAGGTGGACGCCTTTCGCAAGGATCATAGGGTAGGGATGAGGCTGGCCACGGGACTGACCCTGCTGGCGCTGGCTCCTCTTATTTACTGGCAGCTTATTTAGGGTTATGAAATGAGGGCTCGTGTCATTAGCGGATTTCAGATCTGTCAGGAATGGTCTTTGTGCCTTCATGCTTCCTTTGTGAGAAAGGATTAAAATAGAGAGATTGCTCACCTCCATTTCGAGGTGAATCTTTTTGTTTTTAGTTGGAGAGGCTCTCATAGGAAAAGAGCCTGAGATTGCTCATATCGATCTGATCATAGGAGACAAGGAGGGCCCGGTGGCCACGGCTTTTGCCTCCGGGCTTACACAGCTTTCGGCAGGGCACACACCCCTTTTAGGTGTTATCAGGCCCAATCTGCCACCCAAACCGTCCACTCTAATCGTTCCCAAAGTTACAGTTAAGAATATGGATCAGGCAGGCCAGATATTCGGCCCGGCCCAGATGGCCGTATCCAAGGCTGTAGCTGATGCAGTAGCAGAAGGCATAATTCCCAAGGACAAAGTCGAGGATCTCCTCATAATTGTATCCGTGTTCATTCATCCCCAGGCAAAAGACTACGACGCCATCTATCGCTACAATTACGGGGCTACCAAGCTGGCTCTGGAGCGGGCTATGACCGGATTCCCGGATGTAGATCTGATGCTCTACGAGAAGGACCGCTCTACCCACCCCATTATGGGCTTCCGGGTCACCAGACTCTGGGACCCACCATACTTGCAGGTGGCCTTCGATCTGGTGGACGTGGCCGAGGTGCGCCGCGTGCTCACAGCTCTGCCTGAGAGCGATCACATCCTCATCGAGGTGGGAACGCCCCTGGTCAAGATGCTGGGAGTCAGTGTGGTCAAGGAGATTCGCGCTATCCGGCCGGGCGCCTTTGTCATCCTGGATCTGAAGACTCTGGACACTGGAAACCTGGAGGTGCGCCTGGCAGCAGACGCCGCGGCTGACGCCGTGGTCATATCCGGCCTGGCCCCCAAGAAGACGCTGGAGCTTTCCATCCGGGAGGCCAGGAAGACCGGAATCTATAGCATCATCGATATGCTCAATGTGCCTGATCCGCTGGCCGTCCTGAAGGGCATCGAAGTTCTGCCGGATGTGGTCGAGCTGCACCGGGCCATAGACATGGAGAAGAGCGCGCACGCCTGGAATAACATTCGCGAAATTCAGGCCCTGGCCAAAGAAGGGCGCAGGCTCCTGGTGGCTGTGGCAGGCGGCATTCGCGTGGATACCGAGGGCGCGGCCCTGGCGGCAGGCGCGAACATCCTCGTCGTCGGCAGAGCCATCACCCGTTCCAAGGATATTCGCGACATGGCCGAGCAGTTCCTGACGGGTCTCAAGCAGACCGAGATTGACCAGTATCGGGTCATGACGGACTTCTGAAGATCGCAGATCTTGAATGTTCTGCTTTTTTCTTTTTTTGTTGACGAAATTGTCGCCTGCGATTAGCCTTTTTTCGTTCTCTGTATCTCTGTTCCTCTGTGGTTTTGTTGAAACTCTTGAGGGCAATTTGGGGGATAATTATACCATGGGCTTACAAGAACCAAACACAGAGACTCAGAGGCACAGAGCGCGCAGGCGAACTACTTTGTTATTATCATTATTAATATTATTGATATCGTCAGGTATCGCCGGGGCGATCGATGTGCAGGTGGGGCCCGTGGCCCAGCCCACCGGAGCAGTCCTCCTGGTGGTGGACGGCCTGGGCGCGTCTTACGTCTATCCGGAGCATCGCGCATACGCCCTGGACGGCTCGCCCATCGAGGGGGCTGTGCTCTTCAATTTGACCGGCAGCGGGGCGCGGGCCGTGGACGTGCGGGTGCCCGTGCCCGAGACCACCAAGAGCCACAGCGTTCTCATCACCGGCAACTCGGGAACAGATCCCGATCATCTCGGCCCCACCATATTCGACGCCGCCCGCGCCAACGGCTATCTCTGTCTGGCCGTGCTGGAGCGGGGCGACAGCATGCCTGTGTTGCAAGAGATGGACGGCGTTCTCTATCTGGGCGACAACTCCCTGCACGGGGCAGAGCCCATTCCGGGCTTTCGCGCTGGCGCGCCAGCGGGCCTGAGATACCGGTTTCAGGTGTGGCGGGACAGATTTGCCCAGTATTCTACGCCCCAGGGCGTGGCGGGCTACCAGGAATACAACCGCTGGGCACTTGACGCCGCAGCGGACACCGTCCGGAATCTCTCCGGCCAGCACTTCCTCATGCTGGTTAATGTGGGCGCCGTGGACAGCGCCGGGCATAACCTGGGCGCAGACGGCTATCGAGATGTCTTTGCGGCTCTGGATGCGCCGCTGGGCCGTCTGGCCGAGGCCTGCCACAAGAACAATGTGCTGCTAGCCGTCACCGCCGACCACGGCATGGTCTTTCCTTCCGAGGAAGGCAAGGGCGGCCACTCCGGTGAGAAGTATGCGGCAAAGCTGGAGGCCCTGCGCGTGCCGCTAGTCTTCCTGGGACCGGGGGTGGAGGAGCTGAACCTGGGCGGCCGCTGGTCAGAGATGGACATCGCGCCAACGGTCATCGATCTGCTCAATATCTCCGGCAACCTCTCTGGCGACGGCCGGTGCATGCCCGTGGCCGAGAGCTACGAGCTGCGGGTCAGGGGCGCGCCTGCGGGCCTCGCCCTGTGGCGCGATGGGGTGCGGCTGGCCGAGGGCAGCGCGGGCGATTGCTGCTTCCGGGGCTTGCCACGCGGGCAGTACAGCCTCAAGGCGGGCGAGAAAGAATGGGGAGTACTGGTGAACGGGGACGCGGCGATGGATCTGGCAGGAAAAGCTGAGCCACAGGGAGATTGGAAGAGGATAATCGGAATCATACTTATCCTGGCCATAAACCTGGCTGGAATTGCCATCATTGTGGGGGTTTGGAGAAAAGATGACTGAAGTTCAGCTCTTCACAATTTCAGGTGGCTAACCTCAGGCTACTGTGGTTTTTAAGTTGTTAGTTAGTCGCTCTGTGCGTTCTCTGTGAGCTCTGTGTCTCTGTGGTTGAAACGTCGTTAGCTGCTGGTCATCATCGAGTGGTTACAGACTACCACCACCACCACAGGCACAGAGCGCACGGAGGACTATATTATTCTATTTTCTCACGCCTCTTTCTGACCCTTCATTTGGATCATCGTTCCCACAATTTCATCATGCTGTGAACAGTTGATCGCGAAATTCAACCGGTCAGGATAGATGGAGAACAGAACCTGTGGGATATGGGAGTTGCAGTCATCCAATGCCATCTGCAGTTTCCGATACTCTCGATTGCTGACCAGGAGCTGATCGCGATACTTTTCCTCCTGTTCAATCGACTCCAGTGGGTTCTTTTCGTCAATCGCGCTGTCAACAACCAGATCGCACTGCCACTCCAATACAAGAGCCCGGTTCTCCCAGTAATATGTGTCCGGCGGGATCAAATCCTGCAATATCTTCAGATCCTCCAGGGGCACAAGCCACTGCATCGCCTGTACTTCTTCAGGCAAATCCCCTTCGATGCTTATCAGCGAAGAGACGGGGCCCGATGTTAAATTCAGGTCGCCCATGTCAAACGATATCGTGACCGGCGAGCTTCTCATGGCTTTGAGGGCAAAATAGAGCCTACCGGGATTGAGTATTTCAACCGCCTTCTCATAAATTATATCGTCTTCCATGGCTCTCTATTTGTTGCAACTGATATATTCGTTTGGCGCACTGGAGGGGGGGGCGGTAAAACCACCCTGGATCTGCCTGCTATTTTCCCAACTGGCAACGTAACTCTTTAGAAAAATTTATATTACTGAAGTGTCATCAGTACTAAAAATATTAAATGTAGTGAAGTAGATCTGGAGGAAACAAAGATGAATAACCGAATATTCGCAGGTGCGCTAATCTCCCTCGCCGTCCTCTTTTTAGGCGCGGCATTGGCGGCAGGCGCAGCAGAAAGCGGTATCGCCATAACCAATGCCAATTTTGCGGCACCCAGCCCGGAAAAAGAGAACTTGGATGAAGAATGGGTGGAGATATCCAACCAGGGAACCGCGGATGTCAGCCTGGCCGGCTGGACGCTGGTGGATGCGCAGAATCACACCTACAAGTTCCCGGATTTCAGCCTGAAGGCCGGCGGCGCTGCCAAGATTCACACGGGAGCCGGAAGTGACACTTCAGAAGATCTCTTCTGGAACCACAGCACATCCATCTGGAACAACGATGGCGATGTGGCTACCTTGAAGGATGCATCAGGCAATATCGTCTCTAGCTATCCAGAGGAGGCAAAGGCAGATTAAACATGTTCATTTCTTTTTAATATTTTTACAATACATTTATCTTTCAAATTTTTCCAATATTTCTTCAGGGCCAGTCTCATGGAATGCCTCGATATCCTTAATTTGACATCAGATCTTGGCTCACCAGCCCCTCGACGCAGAGCGCAAGTGAGAAATGCCATTCACTCCACCAAATGTGCGGTGTACTATGATGAATCTTGAAGAGATGTCGGATATATTGAAGTCCTCCTTGGGAATTCGCGACAATGTTGTTGGCGTAAGACTGTTTAAGAGCGAAGCGGAAATTCCCAAAGATCTCGACTTCGTGGAGAAGCCCGTTCGATATTGCTCAATGATTCAGGGGGCCAGGCTGGAGGCAAAGAGCTTCCTGGCGCGAGCCGACTGCCACGAGTGCAAAGGAGGCGCATCCGGCCTGGGCCTGATGCAGTGCCCGGAGAATATCTCCAATGGATCATTATATTTCAATAAGCTGCATAAGTGCGAGACTCCAGATGTGGGCATAAACATCGCCATGAATATGCCTCGCATTCTTCCCGGCAGCACTATTGCCACTTACGTTGCCCCTCTGGATAAGATGCCGATAAACCCGGATGTGGTGATATTCATAGGAAATGCGATGCAGGCCAGGCGAATTGTGCAGGCGGTCATGTTCAAAGAGGGGGGCAGGTCCACATTCACTACGGCTGGAATTCAGTCCCTCTGTGTAGATGCCACGGCCTCACCCTACCTGAAAGGAGAGGTGAATGTCTCCTTAGGCTGCGACGGGTCTGCGAAAAACTCCGGCCTGAAGGACGATGATGTCGTGGTGGGCATTCCCTTTGCGATGGTGGAGGAGATCTGCACCGTTCTCAAGACGCATTACCAGGGCTGGGACAAGTTCATGAGAGGCTGAAAGCCAGGAATAGATCATGTTTGAAAGGATCTTGATCGCAACCGACGGCTCCAAGCACAGCGAGAGGGCCGCAGAAGCAGGAATAGAAATGGCCAAGCTCTACGGCTCAGCCGTCACAGCTCTTTTTGTCGTGGATATCGGCAAGGAATATGGCCCTCTGGGAGACCTGATCTCAAAAGTTGCCGACGACCTGATAGCAGGGATAAGAAGCAATCTGCAAAATCAGGGAGATCAAGCCACAAAAAGAGTAGAAGAGATGGCAAAGATGGCAGGCATTGCCGTGACCAGAAAGATCACAGAGGGCTATCCGGCCGAGGACATCATCCGCATGGCCAAAGAAGGCGATATGAACCTCATCGTCATAGGCGGAATCGGAGCCACTGGCCTGGAAAGATTCCTCCTGGGCAGCGTGGCCGACAAAGTGGTCAGAAGCTCCGATATTCCCGTACTGGTGGTGAGAAAGCAGTAGAAGAAAGCACCAGGCTTAATCGTCAGGGTGGCTCGCCTGGCAGGTCCACTTGAGAAGCACGCCCTCGTCCAGCCGCTCGACGAAGCTCAGGGTCGGCCTGGGAAAATGCTCTTTGAATCCCCGCCCATCCACCAGGGTGGGCGCATTCTCTCCGCCGATGAGCATGGCTCCCATGTAGACATAAAGCTCATCCACCAGACCGAGATTCAGAAGCGACCAGTTGAGCGTAGCTCCTCCCTCTACCATAAGGCGCTTGACACCCCTATCAAAGAGCCGGGAAAACAGCTCAACCAGATCGACCCGCCCTTTCCCGCAGACCATTATCTCGCACTTTGAGGAAAGACTATCCAGTCGTTCCTGCGATGCAATACTTGTGGCTGCCAGGATGCATCCCGGTCCGAGAATCTTGGCGAAGGGTGGTGTTCTTGCCCGGCTATCGGCCACAACCCGTAGCGGCTCTTCCGGCTGCCCTCTCTTTCGTCTGGCCTCGCGAGAGCTTGCCGACTTCACCCTCAGGCTGGGATCGTCTGCCAGCACGGTTCCCACTCCGACCATGATCGCGTCACTCTCCGCCCGGAGAAGGTCGACCCTGGCCTTATCTGCCTGACCGGAGATTCTAACCTGACAGCGCTCAAAGGTGCTGATCTTGCCGTCTGCGCTCATGGCGCTATTGATGAATACGAAAGGCCTGGTCAATGCGTCTCACATCGGCATAGAGGAGCTAAATAGCTTGCCAGCCTATTCTTATGAGATGTCTCAAGCACGCGAGATTCTGCTGCAAGGAACCATAATCTATGGAGATGATTTCACACCAGAGGAAGGCTACATCAGCATCCGGGATGGCATCATCCGGGAGTTTGGCAGAGAGCATGTAGAAGCAGACCATGAGGGCATTGTCTGCCCGCGCTTCGTAAACGCACACGTCCATGTGGGTGACTCTGCCTTTAAAGACCCGCCCTTTTTGCCGCTCTCCGAACTGGTCGGTCCGGGCGGATTGAAGGCAAGAATGCTGGCCCAGATGCCGCACACAGCTCTCCTCGAGGGCATGAGAAGAAGCCTGCAACTGATGGCAGCGTCGGGTACGTATGCTTTTGCTGATTTTCGGGAGGGGGGAGCAGAAGGCGTGAGCATGCTGGAAGAAGCCGTGCGGGGTCTCCCCCTTCAGGCCAGAATCCTGGGACGGCCATACCCCAGCCGGATAGATATCCCGCAAAGCTGCTGGGGACTGGGGATAAGCAGCACCCGAGACCACGACCCGGACCTACTCCGGGCAGCAGTGGCGGCTGCGAGAAAGGGGGGCCTGGCGGTAGGAGTACACGCAGGCGAAGCCGGTAACGATGATATCAGCGATGCTCTTGCCCTTCATCCGGATTTCCTGGTGCACATGAACAGGGCCGATGAGACTGATCTGAGGAATGTGGCTAATTCCAATCTTCCGGTCGTGGTCTGTCCCAGATCCAACCTGGTTACTGGCGTAGGTCTGCCCAATGTGAAAAGAATGTCAAAGCTGGGCATTACAATTGCCGTTGGAACAGATAACGTTATGATGAACTCGCCGGACATCTTTGAAGAGATGCATTTCATAAGTAAGGCTCTGCTGCATGACGATAGACAGGTATTTAAGATGTGCACACTAAACGGTGCTAAAATAACAGGACTTGATCAGAGGCTGGGGTCCATCCAAGAAGGAAAAGAGGCAAAAGTGATGGTAATAAATAAAAAATCCGATAATATGTGGGGATCAATGGCCCCGCTATCCAGCATTGTGAGAAGGGCCGGGCTGTCTGATATAATAGCTATCTCTTAGAGGTTAATCATGTTTGAGAAGATTCTAGTTGCAACCGATGGATCAGAGCACGGATTCAGAGCGGCCAAGGTGGCATTGGAACTGGGGAAGATATCAGGCGGAAAGGTCACTGCGATCTATGTGGCCGACACCAACAGGACGAGCCATCTGCCGGATGATATGCTGCTATTCAGCATCCGAGAGCTTCTGCTCAAAGAAGGAAAAGAGGCATTAAAGCAGGTGGAAACGCTGGCCAAGGATATGGGCGTTGCCTTTGAGAATGTTGTAGTTGAGGGGAATCCCGGCAGCGAGATCGTAAGCTATGCGCAGTCGGCCGGAATGGATATAATCATCCTGGGGGCGGTAGGGCGCACCGGTCTTGATAAGTTCCTGCTGGGCAGTGTGGCCGAAAAGGTGGTAAGAAGTTCCAACACCCCAGTATTGACCATTCCGAGGGAGCAAACTTGAGCATTCTCGTCAGGGACGTAATGGTCCGGGATGTGGCTCATGTTGCCATCCCCGGCAGCAGGGACGATGTCTTGAAGACACTGCAGGACCACAAGGTCTCCGGCGTTCCCGTAATCAAGAAGGGCGAGGTAGTGGGCATGATAACCAGGACCGACCTGCTCCGCAATCGCGAAGAGGACCAGACGGCCCTGCTCATGACCCGCGATCCTGTCGTGATAAGCCCGGACAAGAACATAGTCGAAGCCTCACGGCTGCTGATCAAGCACGATATAAGGCGGCTTCCTGTTGTGGAAGGCAAAGAGCTGGTGGGCATCATTACAGTTGCCGATATTGTCAGGGTGGCCGCAGACCTGGGAATAAAAGAGAGCATCGAGCCCTATTTAGAAAAAGAGACCGTGGTTCTCTGGAGCGAGATGCCGCTGCCTGTTGCCGGATCGATTATGGAGTTTGCCGGAGTGCAGGCATGCCCAGTCATTGATACCAGCCTCAAGCTGGTGGGCATGATCTCGGATCGTGATCTCATCAAGACCAGCGTCATCGAGGATTCGGTCGAGAAGACGGATATGTCCGCTGATGACGGAGAGGACACCTGGATGTGGGACCGGGTGATGCAGACCATCAGCAAGTATTACACAGTCTCCCGGATCAAGCTGAAAAATATTCTGGTCTCCGAGGCCATGGTGCTGCCCATCACGGCTTATAAGAAAGATGAGGTAGGTAAATGTGCCATGATAATGCACAAGAATAGAATCGACCAGATGCCTGTGGTCAAGCCCAGCGGAAAGCTGATGGGCATGCTCAAGGATAAGGACATACTGATGGCGCTGGTGGATTACAGCCAGAGGGCGACGGTGTAACGGAATGCAAGAAGGATGAAAACCTGATATAATCACTACGCTATTTAATTGCTTGAGATGGACGGTGAAGGCAGTCCGCCTGAGCACCATTGAGAATTAAGTTATCCGCCCATAGAGGGAAAGATCGATCTGATTGTGGCGAATTCCTACAAGATTAAGCATAGACGGATTCCGTTTCTTGGCCCCTTCTATGCACCGCCCCCGCATTTTTTCCCTTCTTTGCAGCGTGCGGCAAATCGCCCCGGCTAAAGCCTTCTTCGTGGGCCGGCAAATTACCCCGGTCTCCTTTATGACCAGATCCATCACCGCATTCATTTGGTGCTCTATGGTAACCACGGGAAGCCCGCAGGCATTTGCCTCCAGAGCTGCCATGCCGAAACCCTCTCGGCTGGATGGTGCTGCAAATACGCGGGAGGATTTCATGAGGGAAAGCGCATCATTGTAGTCTTCCAAAAAGCCGCAAAACTCCACATTTTAGTAGATCCACATTCTTGTGCTCGACCAGCCTTCCCACATAGATGATATCCAAATGCCTGGCCGATGGATGCACCCGGTTTATTCTCTGCCAGTCAATGCCGTTGGGCACAACCTCGACATCTTTTGCCCCCAGGCGCAGCAGTTCCTTTTGCGTTCTTGGCGATACAGCGATATTGCGGTCCGTCAACCGGGTGGCAGCCCACTCCACGGCCTAGCCTGCCCTGCCCTTTTCTCCCAGGTACCTGCGCCAGTAATCGCCCCAAACTTCATGCCAGGTGATGAAGAGCTCTTGTCCTCTAAGGCTGGAGAGCAGCTTTGCCGAAAAGCAGGATAAGTAAGGGATATTCTGGCAGTCCATCACATCGCAGTCGGTGCGAAGGGAGAGAAGCTTGCCTGCAAAATAAGCTGCCTCGTAGATCGATCTTTTGCCGTTCTTATAATGAGGCACGTGCGGGCATACGCCGTGCAGATGTACGTTGTCTTTGAGGATCTCATCCTCCCCCATCCACCATTTACCCAGGGGTAGAAGGCGTCGTAAACATAGGCGATCTTCACCGGGCGTCTAATCCTGCAAAACGTCATTTCGTAGTGGCAGGTTTATGAACATAGCTGAGACTGATGGTTCGAATTTAGGGTAGTTAGCGAACCTTATGTCTTTGTGATCTCTTTCGTTTTGGTCTATTCACACAGGCAGGAGGAACGAACAGAGCGTCCCGGACGACAGCAGCTAGCTTGGGGCCAATTCCCGGGCAATCGTCCAGATATGTTCCAGGTTTTTTTGCAGCTAATGAGATATCGAATTTTTCCAGGATCCTATTGGCTTTTGCGGGGCCCAGGCCTTTTCCGCATAAAATGGACAGCCCTACAGCTTGCCTTTCATTTACGGCCGGTTTCGGTCGAAAGATGGTCAAATCGCCACCATGCAAGATTTTTTTGACATTTTGAAGCATTCGCCGCCAGGGATCGATCTTGAGCCGCCATATCTGAATATTCATGCCAATGCAGTTGGCCTCAAAGTCTTCCACCATCGAAATATACTCGGTGATCTTATCCTCAGCTTCTTGACCTTTGATGCCTCTATTAACAACGATCTTAGTGATGGCCTGAACAATTTCCGCATCATCGCCAAGTACTACGATGATGAGCGGGTCTCCGAGCTCCCGGCCTGAGAGGACTTGTTGATAAAGGTGTCCGCTTTGATTAACAATCGAGGCTACGTAGTCGCTCTGGGGTTCACCGGCTCCTGTGAAGTCCTTCAGTTCAACATTTATGGTCTTTTCTTCCCACTGGAAGCAGAGATCAAAGGGACACTTTTTGGGCGCATTCAGGAAGAAATGATCATCTTTGAGGATGGCAGCCTTGATCTTTTGCGCTCTGGCTCGATGGGCTTCATTGGAATCCAGTGAGACTCTTATGGATGAAATTTGCACCATGCCTGCCGCCTACAGTATTTATTTGTTTAGAATTGGCCGCCTTAGGATATAAAGCAAAGCAGCATGGGGAGAAAGTGTTCTGGTGCAAAAGAAGCATAATCTCACGTTTGTGATCTAGCAACCTGTAGGCGGCTGCCCAGCCAGCTGTCAGGATCGGTAGCGTTCTTGGGCTTTTCATGGTCCTGGTCAGAGCAAGCGATATCCTCTTGCCATGGGAGTCTCTTTGCTACTGACGGCAAGGCTTTCGATGTACACCTCAATGGCTTCCTTTGCCATCTCCAGAGCTTCTTCGATGCTATCGCCGAAGGTCAAGCATCCTGGAAGAGACGAGACTATCACCGTGTAAGTTCCATCGGTCTCCTGCCGAATTTGAATTTTATAGCGAAGTGTCCTCATCTCGTTTGTATTTGTACATGCTTTTTGCAGTATTTAGTCATGCGCTGCAATCTTTCGCTTAAAGGTTGATGGTCGCTCCCTGGAAATCCTGCATTTTCATGGGCAGGATTTCTGCGCCAGGTTTTCTCATGAGCAAAGGCCCGGCCCGCGGGCGGAAGTGGTCGCGCGAGCGCATGGTCGCCAGGGCAAAGGCGACCACGTAAATATCAAGATGCCAAATGGCCAGATCATAACTATTCCCGTATCCGGAGATCTCAAGATCGGTCTCCTCGAATCGGCAATAAGAAAAGCTGGGCTGGATGATGAGGATTTCCAGAAACTCTTGAAAGGTGATTGACTATGGATTATACAATTTTGATACATCAGGCAGAGGAAGGCGGCTTTTGGTCAGAAGTCCCGGCTCTGCCTGGCTGCTATTCGCAAGGAGAGACCATCGATGAAACCTTGAGAAACAGCAAAGTTTTCATCGGCAGGGTCTCGGTAGAAGTGGCATAGTGATTTTTTTTCGGGACCTCTAGTTAGAATCGGTTCAGCGCCCCCAGCCTCTCCGGCCTGCCCATCAGTTCGGTACCTACCAGCAGCGCATCCGCCCCTGCCTGCATCATGCGCAGGGCATCCTCATGGCTATGCACCCCACTCTCCGCCACCAGGAATACTCCTGCCTCCTTCGCCCGCGGCGCCAGCTTCTCGAATGTGTCCAGGTCCACTTCCAGCGTATTCAAGTTCCGGTTGTTGATGCCAATGATCCGGGCATCGGTCAACAGAGCCGCCTCCAGCTCTTCCTCGGTATGAACCTCTACCAGCGGCTCCATGCCTAAAGTCCTGGCAGCGTCCACAAATCTGTTCAGATCTATGCCCAAGGCAGCAATGAGCAGCACATGGTCCGCCTGCACTTCCCCTAGCTGCCTCTCATCGAAGATGAAGTCCTTTCGCAGGACAGGAAGGCCTGCCCCCCGGGCGATCAGGGCGCTATGCAAAGCGCCCCTAAAATGCGTCGGCTCGGTGAGAACGGAGACTGCGCATGCGTTGTTTTTTGCGTAAGCCTCTGCATAGGCCGCTACCTCCTCAAAAGTTAAAGCCCTTCCAACCGCTTTGGGCTTTATCTCCGCAATAATGGGGATAAGGCCCTGGCTCTTCAGGGCACGTGCTGAGCCGATCAGGTCCCGGCGCCCGGCCTTCGGCCAGGTGGCAACAGCCGCAAAGCCCCGCTCTCGGGAGGCGGCCAGGATTCCATCGATCAATGGGTGCATGCTACCACATCCTCTATCCAGTTGCAGATCAGCTTCATGCCGGAGGGCGTGAGCACCGACTCGGGATGAAACTGCAGCCCGCAGTGGGGCCGGCTCTTGTGCCGTACGCTCATGATCACCCCGTCCGCGGTCTTGGCCGCTACCTCCAATTGTGGAGCCAGCCGTTCGATGGCCAGAGAGTGATACCGTCCACCAACGATCGGATTTTCCAGCCCCCGGAATATGCCGAGGCCGTCGTGCCCTATTAGCGAGGTCTTGCCGTGCAGTGGCCTGGTATGGGTGATGGTGCCGCCGTAGGCTATGTTCATGGCCTGGTGACCCAGGCAGACTCCCAGAATAGGTGTGCTCCCAAACTGCTTGATTATCTCCAGACAATTGCCGATGTCCCGTGCATTGGCCGGATGACCCGGCCCGGGAGATATTACTATCCCCAGAGGCTGCATGGCCTCTACCTCCGCCAATGTTATTCGATTGGAATGAACGGCCGTCTCTGCATAAAACTGGGAGACATAATCCACCAGATTCCAGACGAAGGAGTCCTGATTGTCCACAAAAAGAATTGGGGGGACGACGCGGGGGGTCATACCGCTACCCCCAAAGCCCTCTTCATGGCTGCCATCTTCCGTTCTGTCTCAAGGTACTCCTTCTTCGGATCGGAGTCAGCCACTATTCCCGCTCCGGCCTGCACTGTGGCCACCCCATCCTTGACCAGAACGCTGCGAATGGCAATGGCAAAGTCGGAGCTGCCGTCAATGGAGAAGTAGCCGATACCGCCACCGTAGATGCCGCGTGGAGTTCCTTCCAGGTCGTCGATGATCTCCATGGCCCGCAGCTTGGGTGCCCCGGAGAGCGTTCCTGCGGGAAAGACCGAGCGGGCGGCATCGAACTGGTCGCACTCCTCTCGCAGGGCCCCGGAGACTGTGGTCTCAATATGTTGCACATGGGAGTACTTGAGCACGGACATGAAATCCTCCACCTGAACCGTGCCGGAGCGGCAGACGGATCGTACATCGTTTCTGCCCAGGTCCACCAGCATGACATGCTCCGCCCTCTCTTTCTCGTCGCCCAGCATAATCCTGGCGTACCTGTCGTCCTCCTCTCGCGTCCTTCCCCGTGGACAGGTCCCTGCAATGGGATTGACCTTCAGCTTGCGGTCATAGGTATTAAAGAGCGTCTCAGGCGAGGCGCCCACTATCGCCAGGTCTCCAAGCTCGAAGAGATATGTGTAGGGGCTGGGGTTGATGCTGCGCAGTTTCCGGTAGAGCTTGACGGGGTCCGGGCATTCTATTTTGGTCGAACGGGCTAATACAATCTGGAATATATCTCCATCTAAAATGTGCTCCTTTGCCCGGCGTACTGATTCCTCATATTGCTGCTGCCCACCGACAGAGATGACTTTGCCGTTTACCTCCAAGTCTTCAGCCTGATCATAGTCCGGATCTATGCCGCCGATGGTCTCGATCAGATTGACCTTGGGGCCGGGCAGAATGGGAGCGATGGTGAAGTAGACCTTGCGGACGAGATGATCGAAGATGAAGGTGCTCTCCGCCAGGCAGAACTTGGCATCGGGCGTCTCTGAAGTGGATACTCTGCCCAGGCGCTCCTTAACCAGATCATAGGCCAGATATCCTATACCTCCTCCGGTGAACACCTGCCTGCCAAAGCTATTGGGCACGCCTCGGCTGCTGGGAATGGCTGCCCGCAGGGCATCGAAGAGATCATAGCCATTCTTTATGGGGCCTTGCAAAGTCGAGCCATTCTTTTTTACATCCACGCACTTGTTGAGTCTCTCCTCGATGGGCCCCATGCCACAGTTGAAAAACTCCATCTGCAGGAAGCGGTTTTTCACGGTAACCACGGCGGAAGGATCGGCTCCTACGAAGGAGAATCTGGCCTTTTGGCCCGACTTTTCCACCGACTCCAGAAGATAGGGATACCTGCGGCCTCTGAGGGCCAGGTAAAGGGAGAGAGGTGCGTCCACGCTCACCTTATCGGTCACGTCCACGTAAACCGGCTCTACTGAGGACAACCTCTCACCTCCCGGATAAAGGAGATGATCTTTTGCAGGTCCTTCTTGCCGTCTGTCTCCAGGCCGCTGGAGGCATCCACCGCATAGGGCCTGACCTTCTCTATGGCCGCAGCCACATTGCCGGGATTGAGGCCGCCGGCCAGGATCACCGGTACCTTCAGGCGTTGGACTATGGAGGCGCTTGTGTCCCAGTCATGAACCGCCCCCGTTCCCCCCAGCTTTCCTTGAGAAACGCTGTCCAGCAGAACGGCATCGGCACTGGTGGCATAGTTTCTGATCTCGATCAGGTTCGAACCCGCTGCCACCGCTGCCACCAGCTTCTGAGAGACCCTGCCCTTCAGCACCGCCAGGTCTGCAGCGCTTAATGAGCCGTGCACCTGCAGCACATCCGCTCCGGTCAGCTTCGCCAGCTGCACCGCTTCCTCTACATCGTCTGGTGTGATCACAGCCACGCTCTTGGTGAATAACGGCACCTTTTTTATCAGGTCAGATGCTTCTTGAGCGGAGAGGCGGTGTCTGGACTCGTCGATCTCCACAATAAATCCAACGCAGTCAGCTCCTGCATGGACGGCCTGTGAGAGTTCTTCACTATCCATGATTCCGCAGACCTTGATCTTCGTCACAGGAACCGCTCCAGTTTTTTTGTGTCGCCGTTCATCTCAACCATTCTTCGTAGAACATTCAGGGCCTTTCCCGAGTCGATTGCCTCTTCTGCCGTCTTTGCGCCCTCTTTCAGTGTGGAGGCCCGTCCGGAGACATAGATGGCCGCCCCGCTGTTCATGGCTATGATATCACGGGCGGAAGACCTTTCGCCACTCATTACAGCCATCAGCTTTCTGGCATTGTCCTCGGGCAATCCACCTGCGATATCTTGTGGCCTGGCCAGGGGGTAGCCCAGATTCTGGGGCATGAGGCTGTAGCTTTTCACCATTCCGTCCTTCAGCTCTGAGACCGTCGTTTCGCCTGTGTTGGTGATCTCGTCCATGCCCATGCCATGCACCACTAACGCCCTCTGTGTGCCCAGCATCTGGAAAACCCGGGCCAGCTTATCGCAAAGAAGCGGATCGTAGACGCCCATCACCTGCGCTTTGGCTCCGGCGGGATTGGTCAGGGGCCCCAGGATGTTGAAGACTGTGCGAAGACCCAGCTCGCGCCGGACCGGGGCTACTCGCTTCATGGCCGGATGGAAGGATGGGGCCAGCATGAATCCAATTCCCACGCACTCGATCATGTCTTTCACCGCTTCGGGTGCAGGACTGATGTTGACTCCCAGTTCCAAGAGTACGTTGGCGCTGCCACATTTCGAACTCACTGCATAGTTTCCGTGCTTGGCCACAGGCACGCCGCAAGCAGCGGAAACGATGGCTGCAGCCGTGCTCACATTGATCGTGTTGGTGGCATCACCACCCGTGCCGCAGGTATCAACTAAAGTGCCTTCGACCCTGGGGCAAATGCAAACTGCTGAGGCTCGCATCTTCCTGGCAAAGCCGGCAATTTCGGAGATGGATTCGCCTTTCATGCGCAAGGCAATCAGCAGAGCGCCTATCTGGGCATCTGTGGCGCTGCTGAATATCTCACCCATGAGGGCCTCAGCCTCCTCCAGGGAAAGGTCATGCCCTTCCACGATCTCTTGAAGATAACTCAAATGGATCACCAATTTCAATGTATAATATTGTACTATATTGAGTTAAAAAGTACAATGTATTTATAGATTGCGTATTGTGGGCTGAAAAACCACATTTCAAACTGGACAGTCAGCACAAGAGATCAGTGGGATAAAAAATATGATAGAATGATGGTAAATAATTAATAAAAATAAATATTTATTAATTTACCATTTTCCTGATTCGATGACCGTAAGCTTGTCCAGAACCTGTGTGATGGCCTGCGGACTTAGCTTATTCTTCCGGCATACATCCAATACGCGAGACAGTTCCGTGTTCTGATCCGTTCCCGTGAGCTGTGAGGCATACAGTCCGGCTGCGTCAAGTCCCTTCTCCATCACAAGTCTCTTTGTTTCTAGGATTATCGGTCCGGTTATGCAGGTCTTGGCTGCGCCTATCTCCTTGATGGCCTTTCCCATATTCTCCAATTCTTCTGAGCTGAGCATGCTTTTTTCCTCCTATGTCATTTGAATTTTATGTTAAATGATGGTTGATTGAGATAAATATCTTTTGAATGGAGTCTCATATTGTTCTTCCTTTTTCCCTTCATATTCATTCTCATAAAGACCAGACCAAAAATTGAATGGCATTTCGGCTACCGCAAAACCTATTATCCCAGGGATAATTTCAGTTGTACATGGCGAATCTCAATGTGGCGATCCTTGGGTCCGTGGAGTATGGCAAAGAGCTTGGCAAGAAGGGTACTGCCAGCGATCTCACCTTTTATAATCTGAAAAAGGGACAGAACACAGTTACATTCATAGAGCCGACCCGCTACCCAGAGAAGCTTGCGCCCCTCTTCTACGCCGTTTCCATGGCCCAAAAGGCTCTGCTGATTGTAGAACAGCTAAATCCTGCCTTTGGAGAGTCGGTCATTATGCTGGACTCGATAGGCGTAAAAGAAGGCATTGTGGTCCTGAAAAACTACCTCTCCCGCGAGCAGATTGCACCTTTCATCAAGGGCACGGTGGTCGATGGCTATGAGTTCCTGGAAGACGACAAGAACGTTCTGCGCGAGCGGCTGTTAGAAGATGTAGGCAAGATGGATTCGCCGCAAGATGCAGCGACGGGAACCTTACCGGTAGATCATTTCTTTAATGTGCGCGGCATCGGAACGGTTGTCTTGGGGTCTGTGGCAGAAGGAAGCATCAAGAAACATGATGTGCTCATGGTCTTGCCCGGAGAGAAGACGGCAATAGTTCGGTCCATCCAAAAGCATGATGAGGACTTTGATACGGCAGGCATAGGCGAGAGGACGGGCATTGCCCTCAAGGGCATTGAGGTGGAAGATCTGGATAGGGGAACCATTCTGACCAACGACAAATCCATCAAACAGGTTTCCTCTCTCGTAGCCAAGGCATCGATCGTTAAATACTGGCCCGCTCCCTTGAAGGAGGGGATGGTCCTGCATATTGGCCACTGGATGCAGTACGTCCCGGCAAGGGTCGAGGCTGCATCTGCAGAGGGCGATTGGCATAACGCGGAGCTGAAACTCAAGCTTGACAAGATGCTGATTTACCGGCCTGGAGTAAAGGCGGTCCTCACTTACCCGGAGGGCGGCAAGCTGAGAGTTGTGGGTACAATTGACCTGCCAGAATAAAGCAGAGTGCCCGATGAATATTAATCTGTTATCCTATTTTTTAAGTGAATGCCTGAAAAATATTCCGGCTCAAGCATATCTGGATTAAAAGGTGGAGATATATGAATAAAAATAACAATTTAATTTTAAAAGCAGCTGCAGTAGTAATAACATTAATTGGCTTGCTGGCTATGTTAGTGGCCTGGGAGCTCTTGCTGGCATCAGGCATCCATAACTCAACTGTCTTGGTGCTGGAGATGGGTGGAGTTTTGGTCTGCATGGCCGGGTACTTCCTCTGGCGGCGCATTCGTGAGTCGGAAAAGGAGGCAAATGGGCAAATTCAGGCGGCATAATCTGCTGCGAAAGAAGATACCACAGAATAAATCTCAAGGGTAAGACTGACCGGGATATACTTTGAGTTGTCCTCCATCCGGGCTAAAAGCTTCATGGATAACCAATTCTTTCTTTTCTAACTATATGAATTTATAAACTATTGTTTAAAATACTTCTAATAAAAAAAAGTGTCCCTTGAGCTAATTTAGAGCCCAAGAGAGGGGTTTATTCCCAGAACGAATACTACTACGAAATACAGGGCGTTCAATACCAATCCCATAGGTATGCCCAGTTTTGCCCACTCGCTGCTGGTGATGCCCAGCTTTCCGGCAGAGATGATGTTGGGGATGTTGCCGGGGATGAGCATGCCGCCGGAGATGAGCAGCCCGTAGAGTGCTGCGTTAATCTGCTTTTGGGTAAGCGCCTTGGATATCTCGGCCGCGGTCAGGGTAGCATTATCCAGAATGGCGGAGATCATGTTCACCCAGAAGAGCACATAATCGGGGATCTTGGTGAAGTACTTGAATATGAGTACCTCCATTCCCGCACCCAGCAGGAAGAGGGCAGCTACGAAGGCATAAACCTTGAGAGTCCTTATGAGGACCTCCCTGATGCTGCCTTGTTCGGAACCTTCTCCCATTCTCTCCACCTTGCCGGTTGTCGGCTTAATGTAAAACATGGCAAAGATAGCGCAGAGCAAGACACCCAGAATGATCAGAATGCCGAGCTGATCAAATAGATAGAAGAATCCTGCGCAGCAAGGTCCCCCTTCATAAAGAGCCGGTCCCGAAAGCTTGGATATCGCGATGGTGGACAGGGGCTCTCCCAGGGGGGTGAGCACGGCGCCCAGACCAATGGCGAAACAGGAAATGATCACATAATTGATCTTGTTCTTTCGATCCAGGGGCAGAGTATTAGCGATCTCACAGAGGAAGAGCGCTGATATGATAGCCGTAATAACGGAGCATATCAGTCCCAGGATGAAGGTGGTGACGAAGATGATAACGCCCAGGTTCATCTTCTTGACCACACCGCCCATAAAGCTCTGGAAGGCCTTCTGGCCATAGAGGAATATGAATCCTGCCACCAACACAGCGGGTACGATACCTTTCATTACAGGCTCTTCTGCCGCGGTCATGATCACATCCATTGTCCATTTGCTGGTTACAGTGACTGCAGCCGCGCCCATAATAAATAGAAATAATTCTAAATTCTGTTCAACTATCTTAATTTTAAATGGGAATATCAGTACTAAGAGGGCTATAAAGAACAAAGCCATATCGACTTGGGTAACAACTTCCCCCAATACAGAAACCATTAGACCACCTCGTTGCAATTAATCCTACATCGTCTCTCTGGATGGAGAGGTTGCTAGTCGGATGTTCTCCCAATATTAAATGCTTTTGGCTTTTCTATGGGCGATTTTAGCTCATTCTGTATTTTTCTATGATCTGTATATCCTCATATTCATGGTCTAATCACAGGTTTTTTGGTTAATTGCTTTTTTACTTTTTTACCAAAAGAGTTAAAAACCTTTTAATCAATGAAGCTCTAGGTAGATCATCAATGGGCATGCAAACGGTATCGGCTCTTGCTTTCAAGGAATTCAGACCACCTCCATTGCAGAATTTGGCCACAATTTGCTCATGCCCTGATTCATCCGGTCTGCCCCATCTTGCGCTTGGGCGATTGACATATTTCGTTATCTGGTAGGCTGGCTATGGACAATGTACTGCCATGTGATTCGCTATCAGGTCTTTCAAAGCAGACCTGCTTATACCAAAGGCTAGGTTCGTATCATCAATGGCGATCTTGCTTGTCAATATCCTCTGCTTACCAAGATAAATTAACGTCTAATGTTTTATTAGATATTATTTATGGCCGGTTATATCCCGCGAGATGGCGAACAAAAATGGAGGGGCTTACCTGGATTCTGCAAAAGAGTGCGAACCTTTCAGCCGCGCTTCGCAGTATGGTAAAGGACCTGTGCCGATACTGTATTTGGTCAGCAAAGAATTTAGCGATCATCGATATCGAGTATTTTGTTGAGATTGGAGGGAATAATTGTGCAGTTTGACCCACTAGACCTTGGCTTATTTGCCATTGTGTTAATTGTGCTCGTCGGGCCGTTCATGGTCAAGAAGATCGAGCACAACCTTGAGGTATTTCTGTTCGTTATGGGAATATTGGCGGTAACCATATCCAGCTTCTACAACAAAGAGGCTTTGGTAGAAGCCCTTGGCTACACAGAACACCAGGTGGAGCTTATCGGCTGGAATAAGGAAGTAATAATGGAGGCCATTGAAGAGCCGGTGATAAAAGGAATCGTTCCGGCAGTGCTGGTGGCAGGACTTCTCTTCCATTATGGTAAAACCCTTGTCCAAAAGGCAATGAATTCCATCACCAAAGTCGTTCCAGTTAAGATAATTGTATTCTTGATTGTTGCCATTTTGGGCTTGTCTTCCAGCATCATAACGGCCATAATCGCCTCTTTGCTCCTGGTAGAGCTCATGAACTGCATGCCATTTGACCGGCAGACCAAGATCAATCTGATCATCATTGCCTGCTTCTCGATCGGTCTAGGCGCAGTTTTGACCCCGGTAGGCGAGCCCTTATCCACCATTGCCATCACCAAGCTGCAGGGAGAGCCTTTCAATGCGGCATTCTTCTTCCTCTTCAACCAGCTTGCCGTCTATATCATACCAGGTTGCCTGGCCATGGGCCTTCTTGCCATGTTCTTTACCGGCAAAGCCAAGCCTATGGAATGCAAAGTCACCGAAGAAGACGACGGCGGCCTGAAAGATGTAGTCATCAGGGCGCTTAAGGTCTACGTCTTTGTCATGGCGCTTCTGCTTTTGGGCGGCGGCATGAAGGTGGTAATAGACAAGTACATCCTCGGCATATCTCCTGAGATTCTCTACTGGGTCAACATGATCTCTGCCATCCTGGATAATGCTACCCTGACTGCGGCTGAAATAAGCCCGGCCATGAACATGGTTCAGATTAAGGCAGTTCTCATGGGCCTGCTCATCTCCGGCGGCATGCTCATCCCCGGCAACATCCCCAACATCATCTCTGCCGGAAAGCTGGGCATCTCCAGCAAGGAATGGGCCAAGCTTGGCGTTCCACTGGGACTTGTCATGATGGCGATATACTTCGTGTGGATCTTCTACATACCGTTCCACGTTGAGTTCCATCTCTAAATGGCGATGAAGATCTCATCGCTCCATTTTTTTGTATCCTGATTCAAACAGCATGATTTAAATTCCCTCCAATCAGATGATCTCAACGACATAATTGTGAGGGTGGACTTCTATGCCAAGCACCAGGTACACGAGAATTGAAATAACCCAAGAGGCTTACATGGGCCTCGAGGCAGAGGCAGTGTTGCAGGGCAAAACCCTCAAAAAGCTTGCGTCCGACCTGATACTTAGGAGCATATCGGCAAAGGCCTTGAGATTCGTGCAGCAGAGCAGCAAATCGCTTTATGGCGAAGAGACAGACCAGCAAGAAGAAGCTTATTCTGCAATCATACAACGCACCAGAATCTCTGAGAATGCAGAAGTGATACAGCAGATAAAGGATCTTTGGTCTATAAGCCCCCGGCCGTCACAGCGAGAGATAGCCAAAATAATAAATTATCCCGCTTCATCCACCAAATATCAGATTAAAAATATGCTGGAAAGAGGCGAGCTGAGTGAGTAATCTCACCCTATTTCTTGATGCATTTTACATATATCCTGTAGCCCAGGAGATTGAGCCCTGGCCTATTAGGCAGTACCTTACGTTCCAGAAAGCTAGAGAATCTCTCCTGAAAATAGCCGGGATCGATGATCGTTCGCCAACGGCTCAGAAATAGGTAGCCCTGGCAGGGTTTGAAGTCAAAGCCGCGGCAAGCGAGGACCGCGAAGCCTGCATCCTCCAGCGCTCTTTGAAACTCCGCAGGCGAGACATATTCGGGCGGATTTATCGTTTCCCTGAAAAGATGCTTTCTTATCAGGGTATAGTGGGAGGTGCGGGAAAAGAAGTCTACAACCAAAACACCTTCCGGCTTTAATACTCGATAAAATTCCTGCAAGGCTCTTGCTGCTGCCCCAGTGTTAGGCAGGCAGGTTAGAACGCCGCTGCTCACCACCCGCTCGAAGGACTGATCCCGGAAGGGTAGGATGGTCACAGAGCCCTGCAAAAAGCCGGCCCGATCATCGCCCCTTGCCCGAAGGGCCGCCCGGCCCAGCATATTGCCAGAGAAGTCCATGCCGACGATCTGCAAGGCCTCTTTTTCCGCCTTTGCCTGGTTTTTTCTATTTTTTAGCGCCCGTAAAAGCAGATTGCCATTGCCGCTGCCTGCATCCAGGACCCTTCCATGCGCCCCGGAAAAGCAGAAATCTGCCGCCTCTTCCTCGAAATCCCCCATCATCTTCAATATGAAATCCGGTGTGTCATCGGGCAGGTCGCGCGCCAGCTTGAGGTCAATCTCGTCTCCACACCTTTTCTGGCCTTCCCAGAAATCCAGCTCATCCTTTTGCGGGCGGCAGTCCATCTCTTAGGCACCTCGTCAACTATTCGATATTTGCCCTCAGTGATCCAACAAGTTAAATATATTGTTGTGGCATCATTATTGATTTGGCACCCATCGGGGCGGATCTAAATGACATACAAACTCCCGGACGGCATCAGTCGAATTTCTCTAGTTGTCGGCTTGTCGTGTATCCTTGTTTTAGCACTGCTCACGCTAGGCCTTGCGTCTTCGCAGGCATTCGAGGCTGGAGCGCCCATCCCTCCTGAGGAGTTCGGGGACGACTACTACAAAGTATACGGAACTCCCAATCTTACCGTCTCCCTGGAAAAAAACCGCGTCTATCAGGGAGAGCAGACATCGCTTTTTCTCACCCTGACCAATCGAGGGCGCATAACCTCTTTCCAGGTCAACGAGGAGCCCGGTGCCAACAAAAGGGAGGAGATCCTCGCTGCGCAAAAAGAACAGGAACTGGAAAAGCAGAGAACTGTGGCCCAGGATGTCTCACTCCTCCTCTTAGCCGAGAACGATAGCGCTATAGAGATAAAGCGGACTGTGGCTTTCCCCGGCAGCATTCGGGAGGGCCAGACCTCAGTCCGGCTGGAGTTCCCGATAGATGTCTACAAGAATACAAAGCCCGGCCAATACCGGCTTGATGCCATCGCCAATTACACCTACCAGAAAGATGTGGCTGTGAAAGGGGATGAAGACCACCCTGAGAGTCCTGATGTGTTCTACTGGTATGATAGCATCAGCCAGACCATTCCCTTAACCCTGACCGTAGAGCGAAGAAGCGAGGCTCAGTTTGAGATTCTGGATATCAGTCCCTTTGCCCTGGCGGCGGGCTCCCAGGACAACGTGGTCAAGATTCGCATAAAAAATGTGGGCCATGATACTGCGAAAGATCTGGTAGCCAGGCTTCACCCCGAGAGCGGCATTTATGTGAGCGTGGACGAGTCGCCCATTCCGGCTTTGCAGCCGGCGCAGGAGGCGGATCTGTTCTTTAAAATAGATGTCTCCAAGGATGCTGTGCCCGAAAAGAACTACCAGCTCAAGGTTCTCTATGAGTTTTCCGATAGCTACCGGGATGATCTCACCGATGAGGAGAATGCCTACATCGGAATTGAGCCACAAAGTTCTGGTCTACCCTGGGCCGCCGTCCTTCTCATCGTGGTGCTGGCGGTGGTGCTGATTGTAATTGTCAAGAGACGGAGCTAAGAGCTGAAGTGGTATGGCGGGAGGAGAGAGACGGTGAGGGATTTGGAGCCAGCGGTTTCTGCTCGTGGTGTGACCAAGAGCTTCGGGCAGCAGAAGGTTTTGGATAACCTTGACTTGGACATTCCCGCCGGTGTGACCTACTGCCTGCTCGGGGCGAACGGCTCGGGCAAGACCACCTTCATTCGTGCTATCGTGCAGCTATTGCGCCTGGACGGGGGAGAATTGTCCGTGCTGGGCCGGCCTGTCTCCGAAGTTGATAGGATCTACTCTCAGATCGGTTACATGACCCAGCATAAAGCCCTCTATCCCGACCTGACTGTGCAGGAGAATATGGAGTTTTATGCCGGGCTCTACGGCCTGAAGAAGCAGCGTCGAGAGGAGAGGCTGGATGAGCTGCTCACAATGGTTGATCTCTCAGAGCACCGCAGCCGCCTGGCGGGAGCGCTCTCCGGCGGCATGTACCAGAGGCTCTCCTTGGCCTGCACCCTCATCCACGAGCCGCGGCTGCTCTTGCTGGACGAGCCCACGGTGGGCGTCGATCCACGCCTGCGCCAGACATTCTGGGAGTACTTCGGCAGGCTGACAGAGGAAGGCAAGACGGTGCTCATCACCACTCACCTCATGGATGAGGCGGAGAAATGCCAGAGGGTGGGCTACATGCGTGCCGGAAAGATGGCGGCAGATGGGACGCCCGAGGAGATCCTGCGCCTGGCTGGGCTGCGGCCCATTCTCAAGCTGTGGCTGGCAGAGCCGGAGAGGGATGTAGCGCTTCTGCGCGCAGAGGGCTATGAGATAAAGGTCGTTGATGGTGTGGTGCAGGTCCGCCTGGAGAGTCACGCCCAGATCAAAGAGATCCTGGCAGCCGTCTCGCCTCTTGATATGAGATTGGAGGAGCCCCGACTAGAAGAGGCGTTTCTGCGTCTCTCGGAGGCGGCATGAATCGCCCCAGCCCGGCGCGTGTGGGCGTGGTGGCTCTGCGCGTTATCCGCCAGCTCAAGAGAGACCGGCGCACCATCGGCCTGATCATCTTTGCGCCCATCGTTCTCATGATCCTCTTCGGCTATGCTCTCTCCGGTGATATGAGCGGCGTGACCCTGGGACTGGTGGACGGGGGCGGCCACGCTGGCCTGCGCTCGCACATCGAATCGATTAAGGACTTCGATATCCTTTACCTGGGCTCACAGTCGGACGCTGAAAAGCTGATATCCGAAGGACGGCTGGACGGGGCCGTCGTTCTGGGGCCGGATGAGGTGCAGGTACTTTTAGATGCCAGCAGCCTGCAGATTGCGGGAGCCATTGCTGCGGCGGTGCAGGCGGGAGCGGCCCGGGAGAAGGCCAGTATGCAGGCGGTGGGCTTGCAAAAGGTACAGGAAAGCTCCATCATAACCCGCTATATCTTCGGCTATGACCTGGTGATGATGGACACAGTGGGCCCGGCCATCCTGGGCCTTGTGGTCTTCTTCTTCACCTTCATCAACGCCGCCATCGCCTTCATCCGGGAGAAATCGCAAGGGACGCTGGAAAAGTTCATGGTTTCACCTCTCAGCCGGATGGAGATGGTATCCGGCTACGTCCTGGGCTTCTCCCTCTTCACCCTGCTGCAATCGGCCACTACGCTATTCGTAGTCACATTCGGCTTCGGAGTGCCACTGCATGGCAGCGCCCTCACAGCGATGGCCATAGTCCTGCTCCTGGGCGCAGGCGCTCTGGTCCTGGGCACCTTCTTCTCCAACTTTGCGAAGAGTGAGTTTCAGGTGGTGCAGTTCATACCACTCATCATCACGCCACAAATCGTTCTCTGCGGCATCTGGTGGCCCTTGCAGTCCGTGCCCGAGTTCATCCGGCCTTTCTCCTACATGCTTCCCCTCACCTATGCCGCCCATGCCCTGCGAGCGGTGATGCTCAAGGGTGCCGGTATTGGCGACATTCTCTATCCCGACCTGCTGGCCCTGGGCATATTCTTCCTGATCTTCTTTGCGGCGGCGACGCTCATGCTGAGAAGAGAGGTGGCATGAGAAGCAGTCTCCTGGTTTATGTGGACAATGGAGAACGAAAAAATCCTCTGTGCGTCCACTGTGAGTTTCTCGTGCCTGAAGTGGTGGATTTTTACAGAATTGCGGGTTTAGTGCTTACTATCGCTACTATGCTCACCACAAAGAAAAATATTAAAATTAAGTTATGCCATTTTTAATTTTTCCCGTCTTTGTGCGTTCTTTGTGAACTCTGTGTCTTTGTGGTAAAAATCGTAAACCCCATGGTTAGCCCAAGGTAGATTCATAAGTCCATCCGGGGCATAATATCGCGGCCCGATTTTGCAATATTATTACGTGGAGCCATTGAACCCCGAGGCCCTCAGGTCAGCTTGCTCTTCACCTTGGCGTAAAACCCCTCTCTTCCCACCTTCACAAACCTGGCTGGCGTCTTTGCCTTGCTTATGACCACCGTGTCCTGGGACGATATGGTGGTCGAGGTCTGGCCGTCCACCACCACCAGCGCCTCCTTATCCGGCAGCTTGAGCCGAACCTCAATAACGCTGTCTCCTGGAATCACCCAGGGCCGGGATGAGAGCTTGAAGGGCGCCATGGGAACGAGCACAATGGCGTCCACCCGCGGATCGACGATGGGCCCGCCCGCAGACATGGCATAGGCTGTGGAGCCAGTGGAGGTGGCGATGATCACCCCGTCCGCCCGGAAGTCCTCCATGAGCGCTCCGTCCACAATGATCTCAAACTCGATCATCTTGGCGGGACTGGCTGTCAGAAAGGCGATCTCGTTGGTGGCGCGGGGCAGGCATACCCCATTAAGGAGCAGCTTGAGCCGGGAGCGCACATCCACGTCAAAGCCCGCCAGCAGGCGCGAGAGCGTCTCCACGGCGTCCTTGGGCTCCACGTCCACCAGAAAGCCCAGCGTGCCCATATTTATGCCCAAAATGGGGACCGGGTCCGCCATCTTGTGAATGGTGCGTAGAATCGTCCCGTCTCCTCCCACGGAGACGATGAAGTCCACCTTCTGCTGCTCCATCTCCGCAACGGATGTGCCCTGCCTGCCCAGCTTTTGCGCCAGGTCCTCATCCACGAATATCATGACGCTTTTGTCAACGCTCTCTATCTGGTAGATGAGCATCTGAGCCAGCCGAACCGATTCGGGCTGCTGCCGGGAGACAAAGCCGATTTTAATGAGTGCCACCACCTATGAGACTGAGCAGCTCCGCGTGCCTTAAGCCGTTCGAGCCGATAAGATCTTTCCTCTGCCACATATTGCCGTCCAGGTGAAGTGCTTCTCCCAAAGAGCCGGTCACCATGCCACCCGCCTCTTCCAGAATGATCTTGCCTGCGGCCACATCCACCACGCGCATCATGCCCCGCAGATCCACGAAGGCGTCCAGCCTTCCCGAGGCGACCAGAGCCATCTCCAATGCTGTGCTTCCCAAGGTGCGAATGCGGCGCACAGTGTCGCCGATGGCTGCTATCCTGCCGGTATGGGGGCGCAGGGTATAAGCACAGATGCTGAATTTGCGAAGGTCGGAATTATTTGACACTTGCAGGCGCTCGCCCTGCTGGGAATAGGCGCCCCGTCCTGCTTCTGCATAATAGCAGTTGCCCCGGGCCAGATCGGAGATATATCCGAAATGAAAATCGTCCTTGCTCAGGTAAATGGAGACGGAATAGAAGGGAATGCCGGCTATGGCGTTGAAGGTGCCGTCCAGTGGATCGAGGTGCAGGAAATAGTCGGGCTTATCGCCGATCAAAACCTCGCCTATCTCCTCGCTGAGCACCTTAAAGCCCAGGCCAGAGTTGCGCAGTGTATCGAGAACGGCATTCTCTGCGGCATTGTCGATTTGCTTGGTGGGTGTGCCGTCCGCGCCCATCTTCACATTTTGTCCGGCGGCGGCAGAGCCCGCCATATCTTTCACAGTATCAGCCACTGCTTTTGCCGCATTATCGCAAAGTATTTTTAGATCTCTGGCTCGGGAGGAAAGTTGCTCGCTCATCTCTTCATCACAGGCATGCCCACTATAAAAGTTTCTCACTTGAGATTAAAAAGCTTTATAAAATGACAGAATGTAACATGCTATCACGTAACAATAATGGAGGGATTCTATTTGATCATTGGTTTGCCTGTTGATACCTTTGTTGGAGTCATAATTGTGCCCGCTGCAATCTCACTATTGCTCTTGATATGGGCTTTGCGGTGGTGAGTGGCTTGGACCTTATTGGATCTGTTATAATAATATTATATTTTGTTGGCCTGGTAGCCATCGGAGCCATCGCCTCAAAGAAGATCAAGAACTCTGAGGATTTCCTGGTGGCGGGAAGAAATCTGGGCTTCTGGACCTTTACCCTGCTGGTAGTGGCCAGCATCTGTAGCGGCATGACAATTCTTGGTGTTGCCGGTCTTGGTTACGCTACAGGCTGGCCCAGCATCTGGGAACAGATCTTCGTGCCGCTCTCAGCAGCCGTCTGCATACTGTTCTTCGGAACCAAGCTGCACACAGTTGCTTCCAAAACGGGCTATGTCACTGTGCAGGACTATTTCGCCCACAGGTTCTACAGTCCGAAAGGAATTCGCGGAACTTCGGCGATAATTGGCATTCTCATTTCCATTATCTATCTGGTGGGGCAGTATGTCTCCATCAGCATGGTCTTGTCATGGCTCTTCAAGATTCCCTATGAGTGGTCGCTGGTGATTGGGGCGGTAATAGTCATGGCTTACACAATCCTTGGTGGCCTTTATGCCGTAGGCATGGCCGCCCTGGTGCAGGGGATAATGATACTGGCAGGAGTCCTGCTAGTGGGGCCGGTGGTCATTTCCGCGGCAGGGGGATTGGAGCACATCAACGTCGTCCTGGCGAGCATAGATGTGAACATGACCCATCTCTGGTATCCACAAGCGCATCCGCCCTACGCTAAATTCGCCTTCCTGACGCCCGAGTATCTGGTGTCGTTCTTCTTCCTGCTCACCTTCGGGCTGGCTGCCGCTCCGCACGTGGTGAACAACGTCCTCGCGGCAAGAGACATCAAGTACTTCAAGTGGGCTCCGTTGGCGGCCTTCGTCATTTATGCCGTGATCATGTACCTGTGCAAGATCACCGGCTTTGCGGCAAGGTCCATGGTCAGCGAAAATATGATCTCCCTGCCGGCGGGTGTTGCAAACCCGTCCGATTACAGCTTCATTGTGGCGGCAGAGTACGTCTTTCCGGCCATCTTCGCGCCTATTGTGGCCATAATCGTATTATCCGCAGTCATGTCCACTACGGACCGGCTCATGCTGACCATCGGCAGCTACGTTGGCTGGGACGTCTACAAGCAGTTCATCAACAAGGATGCCTCTGAGAAATCGATCACCCTGCTAAGCCGGGCGGCCATTGGGCTTTCCACAGTCATTACACTCTATTTGGCCTGGTCAAATCCGCCGGAGCTTTTGGCCTGGTTGATCTGGATGGCCATTGGCGTGATGCTGGCCTGCTTTGTAACGCCCCTATTTGCCGGGCTGTACTGGCGCCGGGCGACGCGCGAGGGGGCTCTCGCTTCGATGATTGTGGGACTGGTGAGTGTATTTGCCTTCAGCTATTACGCTAAATTCATTGCACCCATGCCCATGCACCCCAGCATATACGGATTTGCGCTATCGCTGGCGGCCATGATACTGGTCAGCCTGATGACTAAAAAGCCGTCCGAGAAGTTGCTGGATGAGACGAGCACCGGCATGTTCATCCGGGATCGCAAGAAGGCCTGAGCCGAAAAATCCGGCCAGGCGGCTTTATTTTTATATTTTTAAATGTTATACCTTGCAGCTTGCTGAACGAGTTCGCCCCCCCGCTTCACGTGATACTGCCACCCCACCTTCCAATCAATTCTACAAAGCGGCAAGCACTCTGGGTGAGGCCATACCAAACAAATTAATCAATCCCTCCGAAGAAATCCAAATCCACCCTCTTCACAACATAGGTGGCATGAGGAGAAACGCCCACGCCGTAGTCTATCAATAAAGTCTTTTGGTTGACCGTGACAGGGTTTCGCTCCGAATTTAATGTTAAATTTCTCGGCAAAAATAATGCGCTAATTTGTAATCTATTTTAATATCATTATATAATTAAGTCCATACCTGGTGGTTCCTAAGTGGTATAAGCTTGTCGCTATCGAAGATGATTTCTGATTATATCTGAACTCAGAAATTGGACCGCTTACAACTCTATCCCTTTTTTCCCATGCCACATTGATAGGTATATAAAGTCAAAGCTTTCGGGACTACACAGTGAAGGCATAGGAGCGATAAGATCTAATATGACGAGGAGATATTGGAAGGCGCAGGGCCCGTGGTCTAGCTGGTTATGACATCGCCCTTACACGGCGGGGATCACGCGTTCGAATCGCGTCGGGCCCATAAATCTCAATAGTTTTCGCTATTCGTTATTTTCCCGCGGCTAACCTCTGGTTACTATGTTTTTCCCGTTGTTAGTTAGTCGCTCTGTGCGTCCTCTGTGAACTCTGTGTCTCTGTGGTTAAAAACGTCGTTAGGCGCTGGTTATAACCAATGGCTGACGATACTATTATTTTCATCACATAATTCATAGCAAAAATAGAGCAACGAGCCCCACCAGTACCGTTGGCAGGAAGATCACTGCCATCTTATTGCCAAACTCCCTTGTCCCCAGCACGTAGGATAGGATTAGCTTGACCAGAGTATTGGTTATGGCGGCCAGGGTGATGGTGGTGACGGCCACGGTGGGTGCGACGGTTGACTGGGCCAGAGAGGCCATGGTGAGAGCAATGGCATCGACATCAGCCAGGCCGGAAACAATGCCTGCCGCATAGATTCCTGCATCTCCGAAGTAAACGTTGGCCAGCTTGGAGATGATGAGCACAAAGGCGAAGAAAGCACCGAACTTCAGCGCGGGTAAGATGCGAAATGGGTCTTTCACTGACACATCTTTTCCCAGGGGGGCGTTTTTTCTGACCAGCAGATAGGCCAGAGCCGAACCCACCAGAGTCATGATCAGCAGATGGGGCAGAAGGGCGAAGAAGAGATTTTTGTTTACTAACATTACTATGAAGAGGATTCGGGGGAACATGGTGCAGCTTGCAATGGCCGTAGCGAATACGGCGGAGGGCAGTATCTCACGGTTTTCTTTAGCTTCCGCTGCCATAGATGAGGTGACGGCGGTGCTGGAGACAAGGCCGCCCAGGATGCCCGTAAGGCTGAGCCCTCTCTCTGTACCCAGGATGCGGATCGCTATGTAGCCTGCGTAGCCGATGAGGCTGACCAGTACCACGAAGAGCCAGATCTGGCGGGGGTTGAGCACACCCCAGGGGCCCAGAGGCGTCTCTGGCAAAAGCGGGTAGATGACCAGGGCGATTATGCCCATTTTGAGAGTGTCGAGCAGATCCGTCTCGCTCAGCACTTCTACATAATGATGAGAGATGGTTCGCGTGGCCAGAACCCAGGTGGTGATGATGGAGAGGGCCACAGCCAGGAGCATGCCGTCGGGAAAGCTGGTGAGCATTCCCAGAGCGAAGGTGACTACGGCGGCTACTGCAGCCGTGAAATCGACTCTGCCCAAATTGCTTATAGAAGATGCATACCCGACGGCCACGAGAATGGTAAAAGTAGCCATGGATACGATGGCAAAGCCGGGGCCGTAATGGTCGGCCAGGGTGGCGCATAAAGAGCCCAGCAGAGCGATTAATACGAAGGTGCGCAGACCGGCTACGCCACGCACCTTATCCTCAACCAGCCGGCGTTGTCGCTCCGTGCCGATGAGAGCGCCTATAAGCAGGGCTACGAGAAAGGGGTAGATATCGGCAAATTCCATTGTATTAATTTTTGTTATTATTTGGTTAATAGCCTTTGCATGTTGATGCTGTATCGAGATCTTCCCCGGAAGTGGGGCAGGAAAAGCCCGCGCGGCGACTCAGTGCACTCCCACCTAGTTCCGCGCAAAGACAGGCAGCGGCGCGCCGTCCCGGAAGAAGTTACTCCATCACTTTGAAAAGCAGATTTGGTCATCGCCATGACGAACAAAGACACTGGACACCGGCCAAGTTTTAAAACGATGTACGTTATCTCCAGGACAGATGAACGAGTCAAAAGTCGCGAAATGCATTGCTATTCTGGAGAAGGAATATGGTGTGCCCCATCCAGACGAGATCGATCCCGTGGATCAGCTGGTCATGACCATCCTCTCTCAGAACACCAGCGATACCAACAGCCTGCGGGCCTTTGCTCTATTGAAGAGTGCTTTTTGCAACTATGAGATGGTCCTCGTCGCCTCTGATGAAGCTGTGGCCGACGTGATTCGCGCCGGAGGCCTTGCGAAGATAAAGGCCCGGCGCATAAAAGAGACGCTTTCTAAGATCAAGCAGGATGCGGGGGCGATCTCCCTCTCCTTTCTGACGGATATGAAAACGGATGAAGCCATGGCGTATCTGCTCTCCCTGCCCGGCGTGGGCCCCAAGACGGCGTCCGTGGTGCTCCTTTTCGCCTTTTCTATGCCCTTCCTGCCTGTGGACACGCACGTCTATCGCGTCTCGCGCCGGCTGGGCCTGCTGGCCGAGGATGTGGGGCCAAAGAAGGCGCAGATCATCCTAGAGCAGATCGTTCCTGTGGCGAAGTATCTCTCCCTGCATCTGAACCTGATAACACACGGCCGACTGGTTTGTCGGGCGCGGGGGCCCAGGCACGAAGAGTGCGCCCTGCGAAATTGTTGCAACTATTATTTGCAAGGCCAAAAGCCTTAAATGATAGTAAAAACTACCCCCAATCCGCGCTCCTGTAGTGTAGCTCGGCCAATCATGAAGGACTCTCACTCCTTCGACTCGGGTTCAAATCCCGACGGGAGCATCGTTTTTACATGGTGGCATAATGCGTTTCTTCCTTCATCTCAATACCTGTCCGCAATATGCCAAATCTATACAAAATCCGTAGATGCCTCAAGTTTATCGAAATTCTGCCGTAGAGGTGGATCTGTTGGCACCTAATTTTTGAAATAGTATGAGGAACATTTATGTTTAGTGATGAGCTAGTGTATTAGATCAGAGGGAGAAATTATGAAAAGAAATCTACTGCATCCCATGATATTAATCTCCGTTTTATTGCTATGTTGTTCTGCCGTTCAAGGAGCTGCCGGAAACAACCTGCGAATAGAGGGGCCTGGTGGCTGGACAAAGCATCTGGAAGTTGCCCGGGGGGCAACACCTTGTCTTGTGGTGCTGGCTGCAAAAGAGGGCGACGGCATACTTTTTGATCAATATCCCGATGGAAGCACTCATAAATATCCCTATTACTTCCAGGGTTACGATCATCTGCCTTTCGATGCGAATACACCAGGGCGACACGTATTGTTCTATGTCATAAATGGCATAGAGAGCAATTCTGTTGTAATAGACGTGGAAGGCACTTATGCCCCAAACATTTGCCCTTTGCCTGCGGATGCGCCTAAAATTTGTGTTATGCCTCAAGCAAGCATTCGCGCATCATCCGCCTGCACAATACCTCGCAAAGCGCCGATTTCCCTATCACAGGGGATATTAAGCGATCCCGTGATGCTTCAGTACAATCCCGTAGGTGCTCACATCATGAATTACCAGAATGGAATTATCATTCCCAAATCTGCATCTCAGTATCATTTTGGCAAAGATTTTTCATTGGGTACAATAGACAACAACTATCCGGGCACACCTTTCCTGCTACAGTATCTTTCCGATCCATAAGAGTGTAGAGCCCAGCGAAACTTTTTTTTTAGCCTGTCCCTTTTACTTATCGGTTACTATCTTCTTCTCATTCCATTGCAGTTTCCTCGAAAGAGGCAGACGATTCCTGCTGCCAGAAGCACGGCAATGATGCCTGTCAGGAATATGCCGTCGAAGACTCCTGCACCACCGATGGAGAGGACCAGTGGTTTGGCCTGGTGCAACTCCAGCGGCGAGAGGGCGGGCAGGATTCCAGGGGTGAGCAGGCTGAGCAGGTCGGCTCCAACCAGCGTTCCCAGGGTTCCGCTGATGTAGGCCAGGGGCGGAGCGCGGCGAAAGCCCTTCGCCAGGAGCAGGCCAAATACTGCCGCCAAAAGGGGGGAGAGCCAGACCGGCAGGACAATGCCCTCGCCGGGAATGGCCTGTGCCGCCTCGTAGGTGATGACTGCTACCACAGCCATGCCCAGCATGGCTTTTTTGAGGTTAACCTGGCCGCTCAAGACAAGATGGGCCGAGATGAGCAGGGGGATGATGCATCCCCCCAGGTTGACGGCCAGGTAGAGGGGGTGAAAGACTGTGGAGACGTCCTGAGAGGTAAGGCTCATCAGAGAGACGTACCACTCCGGATAAGATGATATGGGGGCACCGATGAGCGGAAAGTCTACCAGGCTTCCCAGAATGGAGCCGAAGACGGCCAGGACGGCGTGCCAGTGGCTGAAGCCCACCATCTCAAAGGCCGTCTCTGAGAGGCGGAGAAAGAGGTAGATGATGATAAGGGGCGCGACCAAGACCAGCAGCATGATAACGAGGGTTATAGGCAGGAAGAGAAGTTCGAACAAGGCTTTAGCACCCGCAAACGAGTTATCTGTATTAGTTAATAGAGCTTTGCGAGGTGTTTTGATATGACGATTATTACCGGCAGCGAGGCGCAAGGCCTTGTGGAGTGCATGATCGACCCGAAGGTCCAGACGCAGATGTGCGGCATGGAGTTGACGGTGCAAAAGATCGAGCGCTTCATATCTGCCGGGGCGGTCGCTTTCGATAACATCGAGAGAGAGCTGCCCCGGACGGAATTGATGGATTTTGATTCATCGGGCTGGATTGATCTTGCCGCAGGCGCCTACCTGGTGACCTTCAATGAGATTGTGAATGTGCCCAGGGACGCGGCTGCCCTGGCCCGTGCAAGATCCACTCTCTTGCGCTGCGGGGCCAGCTTGGAGACGGCCCTTTGGGACCCGGGCTATCGGGGGCGTAGCCAGAGTCTGCTGGTGGTCTACAATCCCCATGGACTGAGGCTGAAGAAGAATGCCCGGCTCATGCAACTGGTGTTTCTGCGGCTGGGAAAAGAGGCAGAGAAGGTGTACGCCGGCAAGTACCAGGGCGAGAACATCTGATTGCTGCTCTAAACAGGAAAAATTTAGAGATAGGCTCTGGCCTAGATAATGGTCAGAGTCCTGATGGTTTGGGTGGTATTATTCTGATCAAGTAGCGATACCATTACTGCAAAGTCTGAGCCATCCAGGTTCCAGACCGCCATATCGTAACTGCCGCCCAGCACCTCAATGCGTTCGTCATTGCTGCTCAGGGTATGGACGGTCACATTTCGGCCTTGGCTGTCGACAGCAGTCCAGTTTCCGGTCTCCACAGCGCCTTTGGCTTCTACTGCAGAGATGCCTCCGATCAGGAAAAGCTCGGAAAGCGCGCCAGGGCTCATTTTTCTCAAGGTTTCATCATAAACGCTCATAACGGAGATAAATGCCGCGCCAGGAGCTGCAGTGTTATTGATCAGGAAATCCTGGCTGACCATTCCGTTATCACTGGTGTTTAATTCGCCTCTAGCCATCTCGAAGACCGGACTCAGGTCCAGAGAAATTGTCTTTTCTGTGACGGTTAAGAACTTCGATTCCAGGGCGGTGCAGGGCAAGGCCAGGCAGGAAAGGAGAAGTATAACCGGTACAAGTGCTGCAAAGGGTTTCATTTTTATTCCACCAAGACACATAATGGTGGACAAGGTATTTGTGCTTTGAGGATGCCGGAGCTATTGCATCTGATTGTCAACAAAAACTCGTCTGAAGGCATGATATTTATATCAAATGAGTGCAGAGCGAAAAGTAATCATGGCAAAGAACTCCGCTTTCATCCCTGGTCTTAAGACCGGAAAACTCTTGCTCCGTTTTTTGCAATCTCGCGAGCTAAAAGCAATTCTGATCGCATTATTATTCGTCAGCTTGGCAGCCAACACATCAGCTCAGGGTTACATGGGCACAGTGAGCACCGGCACAGGAATAATACCCGCCCTGACTGTGGGAAAGGGCTCGATTTCCGCTTCCAGTGTGGGCGCCATCTCATCGCAAGCAAACCTCACAGGAAGCTGGGGTCTTGATCTGAAAGGGGCCCAGATCAGGCATTTTGACCTGCAGATGTATCAGGAAAAAGACCTCATTTTGGGTGCGGGCCGCAGTCAGGACCAAAACGGCCTGGCTGTGACAGCAGCCGGCTCAGTGGCCGGTGACAGACCGACCATATTCATCTCCCTGGTTGATAGTGAGCAGGTATTCCGGCTCATGCTCTCTGTTTCAGGAGATGCTCTTGTCGGGGAATACGATTCCCTTTCCCCGGTGCGATCGCACGATTCGGGAACGGTGACGGGTCGTATAACTTCAGCGGCCAGAAAGAGTCCGGCAACAACGCTTGGCAAGAGCGTCAATCCCGGTGCGACCACAGGAGCATGGGTGGGAAAGGCCACGCAGAGCAGCTAGAAAAGAGGGATATATGACAAGAGGCATGATTGCATTACTAATAATAGTGCTTGCTTTTGGCTCTCCGGCCGCGGCAAAGTGCTGTTCACTGGGTGGTGGAGCATCCTACAACTTTCTGGGGGACTCTGCCGTGGACATCAATATGGATGAAAATAACGAGGTCGTTCGAGAGAGTGCTTTGGCGGGTGTTGCTGCCGTTTCTGATGTGAAAAAAGCGGCAACAAGCCGGATTAGCCTGACTCTCTCAGATAATAGCCGAATTGATCTTCTTCTCACTCAGGCAGATGGGGGCATTGTTGGCAAGGGGAACTTAACCCGGGAAAATGTCAGCGGACCGGCGGAGGCTTTGGGAATTATTCAAGCCAACAAACTGTCCCTTGACGTAACTGCTTTTGGTGAAGATGTCTATAAATTCAGCCTGGCTTCGGAAGGCAGCACCGTTCTGGGTGACTACAGCCTGGCGATGCCTTATGGTGAGAGGCAAAACGGAACCGCGGAAGGTAAATGGGTGATCTGAAAAGCCCATCTAGGTCTTCGTTCCCGGAGAAAATCTCTTCATGAGGCGTTTCATATTCATCTTGCCTGCTCCGCCTCTCATGCCTTTTATTGCCTTTTGCATGGCCTGATGGGATTTGAGAAGCTCGCGAACCACATCAGGTGTGGCTCCGCTGCCCCTGGATATGCGCTTGATACGTGAGGCGGTTATTATCTTGGGGTCCTCAAGCTCTTTTGCCGTCATGGAGTCCATGACCACCCGGTACTTGTCCAGGCGGTCTTTGGTCATCTGGTACTCTTTATCGGAAAGTTCCAGCCCCAGGCCGCCCATGGGCAGCATCTGCATGATCTGCTTTAGTGGCCCCAGCTTGTTCATAGCCTCCATCTGTTGGTACATGTCTTTGAGGGTGAACTTGCCACGCATGAGCGATTCAACGTCCACCTGGGAATCGGTCTGCACCTCCTGGGCCTTCTCGATGAGCGTCTTGATGTCGCCCATGCCCAACATCCGGGAGATGAAGCGGTCAGCCTCGAACTTCTCCAGGTCGGCCGGCGTCTCGCCCATGCCGATGAAGGCCACACAGGTCTTGGTCTCAGCCACAGCCGAGAGCGCTCCGCCGCCCTTGGCGGTGCCGTCCAGCTTGGTGATGATGACGCCGGTGATCTGCACCGCTTCGTTAAAGGCGCGCGCCTGCTCGGAAGCTTGCTGTCCCAGAGCAGCATCCATCACCAGCAATTTTTGCTCGGCATTGACCACGCTGTGAATGTCTTTCATCTCCTGGATAAGGTCGCCCTCCAGAGCATGTCTGCCTGCGGTATCGACGATGCGAACGTCATATTTCTTGGCAGCCTCCAGGCCGGCTTTCGCCACAACAGCTGCATCGGGATTGCCCTTATCTCCATAAAAGAAGACACCCTGCTTTTCACAGAGCGCTTTTAGCTGGTCATAGGCCCCGGCGCGAAAAGTATCGGCACAGATGACTGCGGTACGAAGCCCCTTTCGTTGAAAGAAGGTGGCAAGCTTCGCAGCAGTGGTGGTCTTTCCCGATCCTTGCAGGCCCACAAGCATGATGTTTTGTTTTTTCAGGGGAATTTCGGAGCCGCGGCCTACCAGGTTGATCAGCTCCTGATAGACGATGTTGATGACGTGCTCGCGCGGATTCATGCCGGCAGCCGGTTTTTCATTGAGCGCCCGCTCTTTGATGGTGTTGGAAAGCTGCATCACCAGCTTCACATTCACATCAGCCTGCAAAAGTGCCCGCTGAATCTCCCGCACGGCATCGTCTACTAAAGCCTTGTCAATCTTATTCGCTGACGCAATCTTCTTTAGAGCGTTACGCAGCGATCCGCCTAAGTTTTCCAGGACCATAATGCTTCATGCTCGATGAGGCTGGCAAACCATATAAAAATGTTCCTTGCAGCAAATATGCAAAAGAGAGCTAATGAATAGGAGGGAGGCAAAAGTCTCATGTGATCGGAGGGAGAAAAATATGCGCTTCGACCTTCGCCGATTATGACTTGTTTTTTTGTCGATATATAGTTTTCGCTCTTCAATCTATTTGCCTCGAAGGCAATCTTTATAGGGGAGGACATCTCTCCCAAGTTTGCAGGGTGAGGGATGCGCCCAACCGATAAAGGTTTAAGTCAGATCGACAATGTTGTCGGACGCTAAAACCCTTGCCAAGGTGGCGGAGCGGCTACGCAAATGCCTGCAGAGCATTACCACTCCGGTTCGAATCCGGACCTTGGCTTAAATAATTTGATGCGATGGTCACCCTATATTTTTTGAAGATGTTCTTAATATGCGAACTTCATTTATTATTGATGACGGCATGGATTATTCCTCAGTACTTTCTTCATCATTTCAGTATGGGGCATTGCATCAAAATTTTTGATAAAATTTGAGATATATTTCAGGGAAAAGCTTATATCGTCTCAGGTTATTTCGTTACAGTCCTAATTATTCAGGAGGCTTAATCAGTTTTGAGCAAAGCAACGGGCTACGACGCAAGTCAAATTCAGGTTCTTGAAGGCCTTGAGGCAGTAAGGCGCAGGCCTTCGATGTACATAGGCAGCACAGATACTCTGGGGCTGCACCATCTGGTCTACGAGGTGGTGGACAACAGCGTAGATGAGGCCCTGGGTGGCTACGCCAAAGAGATTAACGTGATTCTTCATCCCGACGGCAGCGTCTCCGTTGCAGATGATGGCCGCGGAATTCCCGTAGACAATCATCCCCAGTTCAACCGCCCCGCCCTGGAGATAGTTATGACCGTTCTGCACGCCGGTGGCAAGTTCGATCATGAGTCCTACATGGTCTCCGGGGGTCTTCACGGCGTAGGCGTATCCGTAGTCAACGCACTCTCCGAGTGGATGGAGGTGGAGGTAAGAAGGAATGGCCGGGTCTACTGGCAACGATATGAGCATGGCAACGTGGCCTCTGAGGTCGAGGTCCGGGGCCACTCCGAACACACCGGTACCAAGGTCACCTTCAAGCCAGATGGCGCCATCTTTGAGGAGACCGAATACAACTTCGATACACTCTCATCCCGGCTACGAGAGCTGGCTTTCCTCAACCGCGGCCTGCATATAACCATAAAAGATGAGAAGTCAGACAAAGACAACGACTTCTGCTATGAGGGCGGCATATTATCCTTCGTGGAATTTCTTAATACCAACAAAGAGTCTCTGCATAAGCCGCCCATCTACTTCTCACGCAGTAAGAACGGAACGCAAGTTGAGGTTGCCTTGCAGTATAACAACTCCTACAGCGAGAACATCTTCTCTTACGCCAACAACATCAACACTCGCGAGGGTGGAACTCACCTCATGGGCTTTCGTGCCGCTCTGACCAAGACCGTCAATGAGTACGCAAGGTCCAATAAGGTCTTCAAAGGCGAGGTCAAGCTGGGGGGAGAAGACCTGCGTGAGGGTCTGGTTGCGGTTATCAGCGTTAAGGTTCCCGACCCGCAGTTTGAGGGTCAGACCAAAACGCGACTGGGAAACAGCTCCATCCGGGGGATAGTAGAGTCCATGGTCTCGGAGGGCCTGGCCGAGTTCTTTGAGGAAAATCCCCTGGTTGCCACCACCATTGTGGAAAAGGCAGGCGAAGCCCTGCGGGCCCGCGAGGCTGCCAGAAAGGCCAAGGAGCTGACAAGGCGCAAGAATGCTCTGGGTTCAGGTGGACTTCCGGGAAAATTGGCCGACTGCTCCAACAACGATCCCGCCAAATGCGAGATCTACATCGTAGAAGGCGAGTCAGCAGGCGGAAGTGCCAAACAGGGACGAAACCGGCACTTTCAGGCAATTCTTCCCTTGCGCGGCAAGATACTCAACGTAGAGAGGGCCAGGCTCGACAAGATTCTCAAGAACAGCGAGATTCGCAATATGATTGTGGCTTTTGGCACGGGCATTGGTGATGACTTTGATATCGGTAAAGCCAGATACCATAAGATAGTAATAATGACCGATGCCGATGTGGACGGCTCGCATATTCGCACCCTGCTCTTGACCTTCATCTACCGATACATGAAGCCGCTTATCGATGCAGGCTACGTCTTTATCGCCCAGCCGCCCCTCTACCAGGTCAAGAAGGGAAAGACCGTCAGCTACGCCTACTCTGATGAGCAGCTCAGCCAATTGGTGAAGGGCCTGGCAAAGCCTGTCATTCAGAGATACAAGGGCCTGGGTGAGATGAATTCCGATCAACTGTGGGATACGACCATGGACCCAGAAAAGAGGACCATGCTGAAAGTGACTCTGGAGGATGCTGTAGAGGCGGATCGCATCTTCACTATACTCATGGGCGACCAGGTGGAGCCCAGGCGCGAGTTCATAGAAACGCATGCCAAGTATGTAAAGAATCTTGATATTTGAGGTGGCTTTGACAGAAGTATTGGTTAACATCACTGAGGAGATGAAATCATCCTACATTGATTATGCAATGAGTGTGATCGTAAGTCGAGCTTTGCCCGACGTGCGCGATGGCCTCAAGCCCGTTCATCGTCGCATACTCTATGCCATGTATGAGCAGGGTATGACTCACGACCAGCCCTACAAGAAATCAGCGCGTGTGGTAGGAGATGTCATGGGTAAGTACCATCCCCACGGGGATGCAGCCATCTATGAGACCATGGTGCGAATGGCCCAGACCTTCTCCATGCGTTATCCTCTTATCGACGGCCAGGGCAACTTTGGCTCGGTTGATGGAGACCCGGCTGCTGCCATGCGTTACACTGAGGTCCGTCTCTCCAAGATTGCAGAGGAGATGCTGACGGACATTGAGAAGAACACCGTGGACTTCACCGCCAACTACGATGGCTCCATGAAAGAGCCCACTGTGCTGCCGGCAAAGCTGCCCAACCTTCTCCTCAACGGCTCCACCGGCATTGCGGTTGGAATGGCCACCAATATTCCGCCCCATAACCTGCCGGAGCTATGCGGGGCCATCATTCATCTCATCGACGAGCCTCAGGCCACGCTATCTGAGCTTATGCACATTATGCCCGGGCCCGACTTTCCCACGGGGGCATACATCGTAGGCCGGGCAGGCATTGAGGCCGCTTATCAAACCGGCAAGGGCAGCATTCTGATGAAGGCCAAGTCTGAGATTGAGGAAGGGACGAGAAGCACCAAGATCATCTTTACAGAGCTTCCCTACCAGGTCAATAAGGCCAAGCTGATCGAAGATATGGCAGAGATGGTCAAAGGCGGTCGTCTGGAGGGCATATCCGATCTGCGGGATGAGTCGGATAGAGACGGCATTCGCATGGTGGTAGAGGTCAAGAGCGGATTTAATGTTCATGTGGTCTTAAATCAACTGTATAAACACACGGCTCTTCAGACCAGCTTCGGCATCAACAATATGGTTTTGGTGGACGGCCTGCCCAAGATCGCCTCTTTGAAGGAGACTCTGGAGCATTATATCCACTACAGAACACTAGTGATTGAGAGACGCACCAGGTTCGAGCTTGATGCCGCTGAGAAGAGGGCCCATATTCTGGCGGGTCTGCTCATCGCCCTCAAGAACATCGATGAAGTAATACGAATAATCAAAGCGTCACGTTCTCCTTCCGAGGCCAAAGATGCCCTGATGCAGGCCTTCTTATTCAGCGAGGAGCAGACCAAGGCTATTTTGGAGATGAGACTGCAAAGGCTCACCGGTCTCGAGCAGGAGAAGATCGTCTCAGAGGCGGCAGAGCTGGAAAAGCTCATTGCCAAGTTGAGAAAGATCCTCTCCAGCAACTTGGAGATCTTGAGCATCATCAAAGAAGAGCTGACATATCTCATTAATACCTATGGGGATGAGCGGAGAACCCAGATCATCGAAGCGGAGGGCGAGGTTTCCCGGGAGGATCTCATCCAAGAGGAGGAGGTGGCTGTGACCATCACCTCTTCCGGGTACATCAAACGACAGCCCCTTACGGCTTACCGCATGCAGAGGCGTGGTGGTCGGGGAGTAATTGGTGCAGATACCAAGAGCGAGGAGTTTGTAACCGACGTCTTTACCGCATCCACCAAGGATTATCTGCTCTTCTTCACGGACAAAGGCAAGGCCCACTGGCTCAAGGTCTACGAGGTACCTTCTCTGGGCCGGGTAACTCGGGGAAAGTCCATTGTCAATCTTCTGCAACTGGAACCGGATGAGAAGATCACGGGCGCCATACCTGTGAAGAGTTTCGAGTCGGGCTACATAATCCTGGTGACCCGAGCCGGCGGCATTGTCAAGATGCCCTTGCAGGCTTTTTCCAATCCCAGGAAGGGCGGCATCAAGGCCGTAAACCTGAAGGGGGACAGCCTGGTCTCGGCCAAGCTCACGGACGGAAGCAAGGAGCTATTGGTGGCCACCAGGTTTGGCAAAGCAATCCGCTTCAAGGAGGATGACGTGCGCGCCTCCAATCGAGGCACCATGGGAGTGAAGGCCATCAGCCTGAACATGGGAGACGAGCTTATTAGCATGGATGTTATCCGGCCAAGCGCTAATTTCACGTTGCTTACCATCACCAATCAGGGCTATGGCAAGAGGACGGAGCTGGAGGAGTACCCCCAGCAGAGGCGCGGTGGCAAGGGTGTCAAGAACATCGATGCCAGAAAGGGCTTCGTCTGCTGTACTACCACCGTCTCAGAGGACGATGAGCTGCTGGTCACCACCAAGGACGGAGTGGTGATCCGAATTCCAGCCAGCGAGATACGGGTGCAGGGTCGCTCCACGCAGGGCGTTCGCATCATGAATGTCAAACCCGGTGATGAGGTGGCAGCGGTGGCCAGAATTACCTGAGGCGCCGCGCCATTCATTTTTTATAATCGCCTTAGCACTTTTTCGGCTTATTGCCAGCCGGACGGACCGAGTAACATTCTCCTGCACCACAAGGAGCCGCCAGCGCCAAGGGCGCGGCTGGTGAATTATAATTGCAGTTCGTGAACCAAAATATCCAGATTCTCTCCGGCATCTGTGAATTGTAGTGCACAATTTCATGGCCTGTATGATGGATGTTCTCCCGGAAATTGCTGAAATTTTCTCAGCCTGCTTAATCTGAAACAATGTGTGGTGAGAATCGATTGCTTTTTATCCATCCGGGTATTCATAGCAAGAGGTTGATCATTAATGTCCGGTTACTGGGATCCGCATATTGAGCGCATGCCTCTTGAAGACCTGCATGCTCTTCAAGAGGATCGGCTCAAATCCGTAGTAAGATATGTTTACGACCATTCTGCTTTCTACCGGCAGAGGTTCAAAGAGGCAGGGGTAGAGCCCGGCGACATCCGTACTCTGGCCGATGTCTCCAAGCTGCCCTTTACCAGGAAGGTGGACCTGCGGGACAACTATCCCACAGGCATGTTCAGCGCCCCCAAGAGTCAGGTGGTGCGCTATCATGTCTCCAGCGGCACCACGGGAAAGCCAACAGTGGTCGGCTACACCAGGGGCGACATCGAGACCTGGTCAGAGTCGCTGGCTCGAGCACTGACCTCTATTGGCCTTGGCCGGGACGATGTGGTGCAGGTGGGCTACGGCTATGGCCTTTTCACCGGTGGTCTGGGCCTGCACTACGGCGCGGAGCGCATAGGGGCAGCAGTTCTGCCGGTGGGCACAGGCAACACGGAGCGGCAGATCGAGTTGATGCAGGATCTGGGCACCACAGCCATCGCCTGCACGCCCTCCTACTTCCTGCACATCATGGAGGTGGCGGAGAAGATGGGCATCTCCATCAAGAAGGATACCAATCTTAAGGCGGGCATCTTCGGGGCCGAGCCCTGGTCACTGGAGACCAGGAAACGGATCGAGGACGCCACGGGCATCAATGCCTACGACATCTACGGCACCAGCGAGATTTCCGGCCCGCTTTTCACGGAGTGTCATGCCAAGAAGGGCATTCACGTCTGGGCAGACATGTTTTTGGTCGAAGTGCTTGACCCCAAGACGAACGAGCCCGTGGCGGACGGCGAAACGGGTGAGCTGGTCTTCACCACCTTGCATAAGTTCGCTCTGCCCCTCATCCGCTACCGTATCGGCGATCTGTCAATAATGAATAGTGAGCCATGCGAGTGCGGGCGCACTCACCCCAGAATCATGAGAATTCTGGGACGAACGGACGATATGCTCATCATTCGCGGCATCAACGTCTTCCCGAGCCAGGTGGAGTCGGTCTTGATGGACATACCGGAGGTGGGAGATCACTGGGAGATCCTGGTGGACCGCAAAGGGCCGCTGGATATGATGACGGTGCGCGTTGAGCTGACACAGGCAGGCTTCTCAGATAAGATTGGGGATCTCATGAAGCTGCGAAAGAATATCTCAAAAGAATTAAAAGGTGTGCTGAACATAGCAGCCGAGGTGGATCTGGTTGAGCCCGGCACCATCCCCCGTTCCATGGGCAAGGCCAAGAGAGTAACTGATAACAGAAAGGTTTAGGAGGCTTTTTAAAATGTCGGAGATCAAACAAATTTCTCTTTTTGTGGAGAACCGGCCGGGCAGAACGGCCAAGGTAGCCAAGACGCTTTCAGATGCGGGTGTGAATATTCGGGCTCTGACCATCGCTGAGGCAGGCGACTTCGGGGTCATTCGCATGGTTTTGGATGATCCGGAGAAGGGATACAAAGTTCTTAAGGAAAATGCCTTCACGGTTTCCATGACCGATGTCTTAGCAGTGGAGATGAAGGACACTCCAGGCGGGCTTTACGAGATCGTGAACACTCTGGGGCAAAACAGCGTGAATGTGGATTACGCCTACGCTTTCGTCACAGCCAAGGCGCAGCGTGCCATGCTCATCCTGCGCGTCGACGACATCGCCAAGGCCAGGCAGGTGCTGGGCGAAAAGAAGGTCAAGATCGCTACAAAAGAGGAGATTCAGGCTATATAAAATTTTTACTTGAGTAGGGTGAGTTTGCTACCGCGCCTGAGAGGCACGGTTTCTCACTTCATTGCTAAGTATGTTTCTGGAAAGCTTGAGCGATGTTCCTGGGTCGCGAAAAGCTAAGGCCTCATGCGGGCCTTGATATCCACCACATCGCTCTCGATCCTTTGTAGCCGCTCATCCATGCGACCCTTCAGATCCGAGCGCAGACCTTGCACCTCGGAGACGACGTCCTCGCGGGCTTCGTCAATGGTATCGATCACCGAGTCCTGTTTTCCAGATAGCTCCTTGAAGCCGCCTCTCATCTCCACTATCATTTCATCCTGTTTTTTGGAGATCTCTTTCAAGCTGCCGTCCATGCCCCCTAGCTTGGAGACCGTCTCCTTAAATCCGTCTTTCACAACCACAATCAGTTCTTTAAGATGACCGGCAGCGACATCAAGCCGGGCATCGGTCTCATTCTCGCCAGCCACCTTGAAAAATTCGTCGTAAGCAACCAATGCATCGGAAAACTCGCTTTGGACATCATCAACTTTGATCAGAGTATTTTCAATTTTTATGGCCTTGAGAAACCTCTCCAAATCATCAAGTGGGCCCTCTGCCAAGATCTTCACTCTGCAGTCCGGCAGATTTCTTACATACCCTTTGAGGCCAAACGCTCTGGCTATGGTCACGACCTTGGATCTGTAGCCGGCCATCTGCACTTTTCCTGAGACATGGGCTATGAGTTTATGCATCAATTTAATTATTCTCTCTTTTCATATTTGGACTTTAGCAGGAGGCCGCTTTCATGTCGCAGATCTTCACAGCTCTTTCATCTCGTCGATGAAGGCTGGCTTTCTCCTGTGCTCTACCCTGAGCTGCACCACGATCTCTGAAACGGCCCCTTCGTAGCCCTCAATGCTTTTCATCCTCTTCAAATAAGAGACGACTTCTTGGTAGTGTTTCCTTCCCATATCCTTATCGGCAAAGGGAATAATCAACTCCCGGTAGACGTTGAAGTACTGCTGAGGGTAGCGAAAAGCCAGATCATTTTGATACGATCTTAAGGTAGAAAGGCTTCTCTTGGCCAGTACCTCTGTCAGCGCCTGATCGTACATCTTCTCTTTAAGATAGATATCAATTAGCTTGCTCCTGCCGGACCAGTCCGTAGATCTTTTCTCTGCAAAGTGAGCCAATATCTTGCCCAGCCGCTCTTGCCACTCCTCCGCCTTAGAGGCCTTCTTTAGTGGCCCGTAATACTGCCAATCACCGCTCTGGAGAAAAAGTGACTGTAGTGTATCCCGGTACTTTTTCGGATCAGAATTTTTGTAGATCCCGCAGAGGAAATCTCGTAACTCCTTTGTAAGATGATCTTCAAAGATGGCCACGCCCTCCTCAGCCACCACCAGCGCCTTCGCTTTCGCCCCATCGGCTAAAAGCTGCCGGGCATACCTGAGACAGAGTGCATGACTGAAACGGTAATACCTCTCGATGAGCCCATAAAAATCATCCATCTCCCCGAGCTTGAGGTGAAGATCAAGCTTCATCGAGATCAGCATCATTGCACCATGGTGGTGCCACCAATCCTTATCACTGGGAACTTCGCCAGGCATATGCGGCTCCAGCAATTCTTTCCAGTATCGCCAGTCCGACTCTTCATGGCAGAGCTTATCTAGAGCTATGCAATAGTCGCTTTGGAAATAGTCAGGGTCCCCACGCAGGTACCTGTCGAAGAGATACTTGATGTATGGCCTCCTGCCATCTGCATCCAGGCCGGCCTTGAATATGCAGTCTGTGAATGCCTCCAGGCTATTGGTGAACTCCTCTCCAAAGTTGCCGTCAGAGTCGTCCACATCATCCATTTTCTCAGCTATGGCCTCAGAAAGGGCCTGATAGATCTTGGCTGCCTCCAGGAAATCGCCTTTCTGAATATAGAGCAGAGCCAGATCGCTTAGCGAAGAGAAATCTACGTCCTCTCCGTAAGGAACATAACCGTGATCCTCGACATCATCGTAGAGCGATTCTGCCTCAGCCTTATAATCAGCCAGGCTTCTTCCCTCGCCTTTTTTGCCGAAGATGGCTTTGAACCGATTCCTGAGGTCGGCTCGCCTCTCCATCTCGGAGAGCAGGAAGCTTCGCAAAGCATCCACATCGGCCAGCTTGAGGAGAAACTTGACTTCCTCCCATTCTGAATTGCTTTTTTCCATTAGTGGCTCGATTTCCTCATCGTCTCGGATGATTGCCAGAAGAGCAGCAACTATGTGCTTGCATAGTCCGCCCCAATCATAAGGACAGTCGCATTCGCCGGAGAAATCGTCGCCGGAGGACTCGTCCCCCGGCTTAATCTCGACCAAATAGTCTTTTGTCCCGCTCACAACGGCCTTAATCCTCGAAGGCATGGCCTCAGTGATGCGCACTCTGCCCTCCTCGAAATACCGCTCCCCCTTGTCGAAAGAGGACTCGGTGCACATTTGCCTGAGATCATCCTCATCCAAGTCAATCATTAGAGTTCCCTTCTGCTGATGCGCTATTAATCGTCTTCGTGCACAGATAGAGAGCAAAGAATCCCTGACTGTGCTTCGCTTTTTCTATCTTAAAGCCAGCTCTCTCGATCATACCCCGCATAATCCAGTCCATGGTGGAATATTCGTTCTTCACGTGGCTCAAGATGCTGCGAGCAAACTGGGGGCCCGCTTTTTTCGCTGCCTTCGAGATAAATTCATCCAGGAATTCTTCGTGAATCCCGGGATCAAAGGAGTAGACCACATCCCGCAGGCAGAGCCTGCCACCATCGGCCAGCATTTCTGCCATGCGCAGCAAGGCAATCTGCTTCCAAAAATCGGGCAGATGGTGCAGAGCAATCTGGCTGACGATGGCGTGTAGCGGCGCGCCCTCATGCCGGTAAGTGAGAAAGCCTCCCGGCAGAAATTCGACGTTAGAAACGCCGCGCGCATGGGCCTTCTTTTCGGCATAGCGCAGCATGCCTGGCGAGAGGTCCACTGCGTAGACTTTGTGGCATTGGCGGGCAGCGGCCAGGGCATACTCGCCTGTGCCCGTGCCTATCTCCAGGACGCTCTGATCGGGACGGAGGGCGAGGAAGTTCAGGATCTCGTCGATCTCGCCCTGGACGTCTCGATACTTTTGCATATTACGATCATAGATCTCGGCCAGGGCGTCGAAGTTTGCGCCGGGGTGATTGGGCTCGTGGTACTGCCAGGCGGGGGCGGACATTTTTGCATATCTCCATGCTATTTCGAAAACTGCTGGCGGGAAAATCGATTTAGATATTCTTGGACATTGGAGGTCTCATCTACAGGGCTTTGGCAGCAAGATTTTTTTTAGCGTGCAAGAAGGTCATTCCCACCATCGATCCCTTCTCGTATCTAATGATGACATCATCATCGGTCAGTTCGGAGTCATCGGCATGACTGGGCTTTTTGAAGTTTACATAAAGCACGTCGGCTTCTTCATCGTAGTTCACCCAGACTTTTTTATGTGGAATGTCCAGGAGATGAGGCACGAGTTCACGAACCCTATCTACTTCTGCTGCGGCCATATTTTCCTTCTCCGTTCTAATTGCTTAACCTTACTTGTCAGAAATGCTGTGATCACAAAGCCGTCACTGTTATCTACTTCTTTATAAACTACTACCATGTATTTATCGATTGCCAATTTTCTCGCTGCCAAGAACTCGCCGGCGGTCCCCTCATAGACGACGCTAGGGTCTTCAATAGTCTCTAAGACCTCAGAATAGTAGCCTGCCATCTCTGAATGTGACTCTGTAAGATGCAGCCACCTTTCATCAGGCAGTCTGATGAGCACATTATTCTTTGAGAGAGCGGTCTCCATATAAATCATCTTAGAAGCGATCAAACTAACTTAGGGGTAGATCGAGCCAATTCCTAAGATCCATTGTGTGGTAAATCCTTTTTGAACGAATAACTCCTTGGTAAGCTCCATATTCTGATTGCCAAGGACCACATCGATATTCGGGTCTTTTTCAAGCCAAATCTGATGGCTAAACATTCTCTTAATATTTGTCCATTTTTCTTCTGATATGCTCCTGAAAAGCAAATATTTAGCTTCATCTGGACTGGGCAGGCGGATTGGCCGAGTTCAAAGAAAGATACACATCTCTGCAATTGCAAAAAGAATCCCTGAATTGGTGGAGCGATTAAACTCTTTTCACAGTCATCGCCCTTTTCATCTCCCTGGACACCATCGCTTTTCCCATCCTGCTCTGCACCGTTGCTGCCAGCACGTTGGACGCACGCGCCTGGGAGTACTCATCCACCTGCCAGTCCAGCCCCTCGTAGCCCACATCCATGAGGATCAGCCCCTCTGCGGGAGCCGTCGGTGCGCCGTGATTCAGCTCGGGCCGGAGCAGATATGAGAACCAGCTCATCTCCTTTTGGCCCGCTCCCACCTTCTCCAGGGCGCCTACCATCTTTCGCACCATATTCCAGAGAAAGCCGTTGGCCCGAATGTCGAAGATGAAGAGCCCGCTCTGCTCGGAGATCTCCAATTTTTGCAGCGTCTTCACCGTGTCCACCTTGGCTGAAGAGAAGTTTCTAAAGTCGTGCTCGCCCAAGAGCATCTCCGCCGCAGCGCGCATCTTCTCCATATCCAGGCCCGGATGCCACAAAAGATAGCGGTACTCGCGCCACTGGGCATTCCAGCGGGCGGAAAATCCTATGGGCGCTACGGACCAGGCCCAGGTCCAGATGTCACGGGGCAGCCGGCCATTCACGCAGCGCGGGCGAGCCAGCTTGGCCTTGTCCTCATCGATCCAAAAGTCGATCACCTGGCCCAGAGCCGAGACGCCCCGGTCCGTCCTTCCCGCATAGCAGAAGTCCCCGTGAATGACGCCGATTTGGGCCAGCGCTTTCCTAACCACGAAATCGACTGTGATCCTGTCCGGCTGCTTCTGAAAGCCGTAGTAGTTGTCGCCCAGGTAGGCGAGCTTGAGAGCAATCTTCATCCAATTTATCCCAGAAAGCAAAATTACTATTAATCAGATCTCCCTGGGGTCGGTGATGTACCCGGTGATGGCGCTCGCTCCTGCCGTGGCTGGTGAGCAGAGATAGACAAACGCCAGAGGGCTGCCCTGACGGCCCACGAAGTTTCGGTTCGATGTGGAGAGGCAGCGCTCGCCCGCTCCCAAAAGTCCGAAGGACCCGCCCATGCACGGTCCGCAGCAGGCAGACTCAAACATGGCACCCGCCTGCATGAACTTCTCTATGAGGCCTGCATGCAGACATTTCATGTACTCCTCCCGGCTGGCCGGCACCACTATCATGCGCACGCCTTTCGCCACAGGCTCTCCCTTCATCATCTGCGAGGCAAGAAGGAGGTCCTCGAATCGGCCGTTAGTGCATGATCCCAGGAACACCTGATCAAGCTTCGTCTCCGGCACCTCGTTTACCGGCAATACGTTATCGACGTTGTGGGGCATGGCAATTTGCGGCTCAAGATCGCTGACATTCCAGCCCCTCGTGGCAAAGGAGGCATCTTCATCGGTTCGCACGATTCCCTCTCGAATGGCGGCCTTGTCCTTCACCCGGGTCTCCAGGTACTTTATGGCGGTCTCGTCCGTCTCGAAGATGCCGGCTTTGGCTCCCATCTCAATGGCCATGTTGGATACCGTCATCCTCTCGGGGATGCTCATCCTTGCCGCGGCCTCGCCCAGGAATTCGCAGGCCAGATAGTTGGCTCCGTCTGCTCCTATGTCGCCGATGATCTTCAGTACTGCGTCCTTGGAGGTGACGCGGTCGGGAAGCCTTCCTTTTATCATGATCTGCATGGTTTTAGGCACCATGAACCAGAGCTTGCCTGTGGCAAAAACGGATGCCATGTCCGTAGATCCGACGCCAGTGGCGAAAGCCCCCAAGGCCCCGTAGGTGCAGGTATGCGAGTCTGTGCCCAGGATGATTCGCCCTGGTAGCACATGCCCCTTCTCCGGCATGACCTGATGGCACACGCCGCATAATATGTCATAGTTTAAGATGCCCTGCTCCTGCGCGAACTTGCGCAGCATGATGTGATTCTCTGCTGCCTTCAGGCTGTCCGCGGGAACCTGATGATCGAAGAGCAGGACGATTTTTGCAGGGTCCCAGACACGGGCATCCTTGCCCGCGATCTCATAAAATCCCTTGACCGCCAGCGGGCCGGTGATGTCATGGATCATGGCGCCATCTATGTCCGCCATGACGAATTCGCCAGCATGCACCTCTTTTGCTGCCGCTTTGGAAAATATCTTCTCAGACAGGGTTTGGCCACTCATGGCAAGGCCCATCTCATCCATGATAAATAAATCCTTACCTTGGCGATCAATGTTATATCCTGCGAAGACTCCTTACACCCATTCAAAGCCTTTAAATAAATCCGATAATACCAATGATGTACACAAGATTACATCGTAGTTTAAAGATGGAGAGTCCCAGATGAAGATCAAGTATTTACTCGACGAGGAAGAGATCCCCAAGAAGTGGTACAACGTAGCCGCGGACATGCCCACCCCCCTGGACCCGCCTCTGCATCCCGGGACGTTAAAGCCTCTCTCTGCCGCTGACATGGAGATGATCTTTCCCAAAGCCCTCATCCAACAAGAGATGAGCACAGATCGCTGGATAGACATACCTGAAGAGGTACGCGACATCTACCGGCTCTGGAGGCCTACACCTCTATACCGGGCGGCAGCTCTTGAGAAGGCTTTGCAGACCCCCGCCAAGATCTATTACAAATATGAGGGCGTAAGCCCGGCCGGCAGTCACAAGCCCAATACGGCCGTACCTCAGGCCTACTACAATATGAAAGAGGGAATTGAGCGGCTGGCCACGGAGACTGGCGCCGGGCAGTGGGGCTCGGCCCTCTCTCTGGCCACCTGTCTCTTCGGCCTGAAGTGCACCGTTTATATGGTCCGATCAAGTTTCGACAGCAAGCCCTACCGCAAGAGCGCCATGCGCGTCTGGGGTGCAGATTGCTATGCCAGCCCGTCCGATAAAACCAATTTCGGCAGAAAGATCCTGGCTGAGATGCCTGACACACCAGGCTCTTTGGGCATCGCCATCTCCGAGGCTGTAGAAGACGCGGCCAGCCACGATGATACCAATTATGCCCTGGGCTCGGTGCTCAACCACGTCCTTATACATCAGTCCGTGGAGGGCCTGGAGCTGAAGAAGCAGTTTGATCTGGCAGATGACTACCCGGATGTCATGTATGGATGCTGCGGTGGTGGAAGCAACTTCCCGGGCATGATCTTCCCCTTCATTCCCGACAAGATGAAAGACAAGAAGGATCTGCGCATGGTGGCCTGCGAGCCGACTGCCTGTCCCACACTCACCAAGGGGCTTTACGCCTACGACTTTGGCGACACAGCGGGAATGGCACCGGTGATCAAGATGTACACACTGGGGCACGACTTCATACCACCCGGCATTCATGCAGGAGGCCTGCGCTACCACGGCGACGCACCGCTGCTCTGCAATCTGGTGCATGACGGCCTGATAGAGGCGACGGCTCTGCAGCAGACAGAAGTCTTCGAAGCAGCCACCCTCTTTGCTCGCAGCGAAGGCATAATTCCAGCCCCGGAAGCGGCTCACGCGATCAAACCCGCCATTGACGAGGCACGAAGGTGCAAGAAGACGGGCGAGGCCAAGACCATCTTCATCTCTCTATCCGGTCATGGCCACTTCGATCTGGCGGCCTACGATGCCTACAACGACGGCAAGTTGGTGGACTACGAGTATCCGGCAGATCTGGTTAAGCAGTCCCTCGCCAAGCTACCAAAGGTTTGATGGCTGCAAGAGTCGGAAAGATCGGCTTTCTCATCAACCCCGTTGCCGGCATGGGCGGAGCAGTCGGCCTGAAAGGCACGGACGGCCTGGCAGACGCAGCCTTGGCCAGGGGCGCAAAGCCTCTGGCAGCAACGCGCGCACGAGCCTGCATGCATTTGCTTTCCCCAGAGACAGAAAACCTCCTCTTTTTTGCTGCCAGCGGCAAGATGGGTGAAGATGCATTGTTGCAATGCGGCTTGCCATGCACTGTGGCCTATGAATCTGGAGTTGAGTCCTGCTCCAGAGATACGCGGCTTGCTTGCCAGGCCTTCTTGGAAAAAGGCGTCGATTTGATCCTATTTTGCGGTGGTGACGGAACGGCGCGCGATGTTGCCAGTGTCGCCGGCATGCAGCCCATCCTGGGTATACCGGCAGGAGTGAAGATGCAATCCGGTGTCTTTGCCATCAGCCCCCAGGCGGCAGCAGAGCTGGCTCTGGGCTTTGTGCGGGGTGAGCTACTGACCAGAGAGACGGAGATCGTGGATGTGGACGAAGATCTCTACCGGGCAGGAGAGCTGCAGACCAGGCTCTATGCCATGGCAAGGACCCCCTACCAGCCTGTGCTGGTGCAGGAGCGAAAGAGGATCTACAGCTCCTCAAACGAAGAGGAGTTCAAAGATCAGATCGCACTGTTTGCCTCCGAATTCATGAGGGACGGCTCAGCCTATATCTTGGGCGCGGGAACTACCACGGCCAGGATTGCCGAGCATCAGGGATTGGGAAAGACACTTCTTGGCGTAGATGTGGTCCAAGAGGGAAAGCTAATGCTCAAGGATGCCTCGGAGAGCGATCTTTTGGCCTTATTGGATCGGGAAAAGAACGTTAAAATCATTGTCAGTCCCATCGGCGCCCAGGGTTTCATACTGGGACGAGGCAGCCAGCAAATAAGCGCTTCTGTCCTGCGGCGCGTAGGTGAGGGGAATTTGATAATAGTATCCACGCCCCATAAGCTGGCGGAGCTGCCACAGCTATTGGTAGATACAGGAGACCTGCAGATGGATGCAATCCTGGCAGGGAAGAGAATGGTTGTCACGGGATATCGCTTAGCCCAGAGAAAGGAGACTGCGGCTGCATCAGCGCTGCACATATAACCCATCCAGCATTCTTGTCTCGTTGTTAATTAGAAAGAAGGGGCGAAAAGGACTGAACACTTTATCAGCAGAATCGGTGCCATCGAAACTATCGGAAGCTTTTGATTCTTCAGAGCTTCATGTTGCCGGCAGAAGTGTCCAGGCGTTCATCATACTGCTTGGCATATTCATGTTTGTCATCGACGGCTCAGTAGTCTCAATTGCCCTTCCCACGATCACCAGCTATTTTCAGGCCGATGTAACCCAAACTCAGTGGGTGATTACCTCCTACCTGGTAACTGTCACCAGCCTGCTGCTGATCTTCGGCAAAGTTGCAGAGCGAACCGGAAAGGTCAGGCTCTTTCTTGCGGGATTTGTCATATTCACCATGGCATCGGTTGCCTGCGGTCTTTCCACCAGCCTTGATATGCTTATCTTCTTTCGAGCGGTCCAGGCTGCAGGAGCTGCAATGTCCTTTTCCATCAGCACGGCCATAATCTTTGAGATTTATCATCGGGGAGAACAGGGTAGAGCCATGGGCTACATTGGCACTACCGTTTCGCTTGCCAGCATCGCCGGACCGATTCTAGGTGGCTATTTGGTCGACTACATGGGATGGAAATATATATTTCTCATCAATCTGCCCATCGGTATTGTGCTCTTGGCCATTGCCGCCAAGTATATGAAAATAGAGGAGACGAGATCGAAAAAACTGGATTTGGACTGGCGTGGAGCTGCTGCTCTTATTATATTTATAGTATCTCTAATGCTATTTCTGGGCAATCTAGACAGCAACAAGGATTTTTTTATTGCAGAGGAGCCCTTCTTGCTGCTGACTCTGTTGTCGTTGCCGTCATTTGTCTGGATCGAATCACATCAAGAAAAACCTCTATTGGAACTTTCCATCTTCCGGGTAAAAAAGTTCGTTCTGCCCATCATCGCCATAATCCTATTCATCATTTCTAGCTTCGCTGTGTTTATCCTGGGCCCTTTCTATTTCCAGGGCGTCATGGGCTACTCGCCATCCCAGGTGGGCAGCGTATTTCTCATTGTGCCAGCTATAATGGCCTTTGGCTCACCGCTGGGTGGCTGGATATATGACAGATATCACTTTCGCTACAATTCTGCCCTGGGCATGATAATAGTAGCAGCTTCACTTTTTACCATGGGAAGCGGCATGGGTAAAAATGATCTTTCCATAATTTATTTCTCCTTTGTGGTCATGGGGCTGGGAAGCATGCTATTTCAAAGCCCCATAAATACGGAAATCATGAATGCCCTGCCAAGAGAGATGCTGGGTACTGCATCCAGCCTCTCCTCTGCGATTAGAAATATGGGCATGTCGCTGGGAGTTACTTTCTCCACTCTTCTCTTATCGCTGCAATTGAACCTTGCCGGTTATCACGGCCCGGTAATCGGCGCAAAGCCACAGCTTCTCAGTCTTACCGTAAGCAATGTTATGATCATCGCGGGGGCATTTTGCATATTAGGGGCTGTGGCGGCTTTTCTTCGCAACAGGGATGAGAGCCAGACATAAATCAAAACATTTATAATATCATGGATACTTAATACCTTTTCATGAATGCACTTGCTTTAATCCCCATCATTTTGCTGCTGCATGCTTCATATTTCGATATGCAGGGCACTATATTGGAGGTTATTTCGCCGTCCAGCCTAAAAATTGGAAATAGTACGGTTACATTGGCAGATGTGGACGCTTCCGGTCTAAATCAATGGCAGTATGCTTACCTTATGAATGACCTCAAGAGCAGTCTGCAGGGAAAAGACGTCTTCGTCAAAGACGGCTATGTATATTTTGATTTGACAGGAAGCTACAATTCACATAGCATCAATGAGATGACTCAAAAAGAAATCTCTGATTTGAAAGAGGAAATGCTTAGATCCTTCTGTTATGGATACTGCAGGTAATCTATTGTGTATAATATTGCCATGCTCTTATAATGTATTTCCCGTATAGGATCCAGATTAGCACAAATATTCCAAAAATAATGTAGAGGTTGGTGATGTACACCAACCACTGAAGAAGACGCATCTTCTTCTCAGACGTTCCAAACCAGTCCTCTGCTTTTCGCTCAAACCAGTTGGACATTTCGTTCTGATCAAGCAGATGCTTTAGCAGTTGATGCTGCTAATAATCTCTCTGCTTCCTTCTTAGCTTCTTCTGCTGCGGCTTTCCTTTCGGACTTGCCCTTGAGCATCTTCATCTTGACCAGGTTGTCCCTTTCCATCTCCTCCAAGGCCATGCTGATGAACTTGATGGTGTCTTTGAGGTCAGGAACCACCTTGAACTCCAGAGCATTAACACGCCTCTTGGTGCTGTCGATATCCTCGACGAGCCTTATCATGGCGGTCTCTACCTCTGCGGCTAAGATGATCTTATCAAGCAACTTCTCATAGGCATCAGCTGCCTCATCAATGGCTGCACTGGTCCCAATGATGCCGTAGCCTCGCTCGAACATCTTCTTTTGCACGGCCTCTGCCGCGATCTTGGGAACCACCACACCCATGATGTTTCGGGATTCGAGCTGGATGATAGGCTCTTTTTGCAGGGAATAGGCCACGCTTCCGATGGTAACTGTTCCCTCGATGGCCATAGCCATTTGAAGTCTCTGCTCGGCTACGATCAGAGCCTCAACCAGCTCTTTCCTGACTGTCTTGGCCTTGGCTAGCACCTCGAAGAACTCAATCATGAGGCCGTCACGCTTCATTTTGAGGAGCGAATGACCAGTTTTCGCGATCTTCATCCTTTTCTTGAGAGCGATCAGCACTGCTCTGGTCGGTTTAGTTCCTCGAATTACAGGCATGATCTCACTTCTTCGCTGCGCTTGCCGCGTACTTGGGGTGGTATTGCTTGATGTATTTATCGTCAATCCTGGTGAGCATTGCTTCCGGCAGGTCTGCCAGGAGATCCCATCCGATCTGGAGGGTATCGAAGATAGACCGATCCTCGTCTCTGCCCTGATTAACGAATCTCTTCTCGAACTTATCCGCGAACTCCAGGACCAGTTTATCACGTTCCGAGAGAGCCTCTTTGCCGACGATGGCCGCGAGACCGCGCAGATCGTTGCCCTCTGCATAATAAGCATAGAGCTGATCCGATACTGCCCTGTGATCCTCGCGAGTGTGGCCCTTACCGATACCGGAGTTCATCAGCCGGGAAAGGGAGGGGCGAATGTCGACGGGCGGATAGATGCCCTTTCTGTGCAGCTCTCTGGAGATGAGGATCTGGCCCTCGGTGATGTACCCGGACAGATCCGGGATGGGATGGGTGATGTCATCGCCGGGCATGGTCAGGATCGGGAACTGAGTGATAGAGCCCTTTCTGCCCTTGATGATTCCTGCCCTCTCGTACTGAATGGCCAGGTCTGTATACATGTATCCGGGATAGCCGCGTCGTCCAGGCACTTCTTCACGAGCAGCGCCCATCTGTCTGAGTGACTCGCAGTAGTTGGTCATGTCCGTGTAGATGATGAGCACGTGCATGTTCAGATCGAAGGCAAGATACTCAGCGGTGGTCAGGCCCAGCCTGGGTGTCAGAATCCTCTCTACAGCCGGGTCGTCGGCCAGGTTGAGGAAAACCACTGCTCTTTCCAGTGCGCCTGTTCTCTCGAAGTCAGCCAGGAAGTGCTGAGCCTCTTCGTTGGTGATGCCCATGGCGCAGAAGATAACTGCGAACGACTCGGCTTCACCCAAGGCCTTGGCTTGCCTTGCGATCTGCAAAGCAAGGTCGTTGTGGGGCAGACCTGCTCCAGAGAAGATGGGCAGCTTCTGGCCGCGCACCAGTGTGTTTGTGCCGTCAATTGTGGATATGCCGGTCTGGATGAAAGCGCGCGGCTTCTCACGGGAAGCCGGATTGATGGCGGCTCCTGCGATATCTCTCAATACCTCTGGAACAATTTCGGGCCCGCCGTCTCTGGGCTTTCCGGATCCGGATAGAACGCGTCCCACGATGCCGGGTGATAATGGCATCTTGATGACGTCTCCGGTGAAACTGACGGCAGAATCCTTGGACAGACCGCCGGTTCCCTCGAATACCTGAATAACCACGATCTCATCAGAGGAATCCAGCACCTGTCCTCTCTTGAGTTCTCCGCCAGTTCTGATCTCGACGAGTTCCATGTAGCCCACAGGCTCAGTCTTCTCCACGAAGATGAGTGGTCCGGAGATCTCAGTAATAGTCTTGTATTCCTTGGTCATTTTGAACCCTCCTCACTTCAGCGCCTTGAACTCGGCGTCCATCTGAGCCATAACCTTTGCCAGGATGGGCTCATACTCAGCTTCCAGCCTCACCTTGGCCAGAGCATCCTTGGATGGAACGGATATAATCGCCGCCACGGGTATGCCCTTCTGGACTGCATCGAAGGCATAGATCTCTGAACTTCAGGATCGCCTCCAGGAGGTCGTACTGCTTCTTGTAGGGACAGAATGTGTCTACGGGGTGGAATGCGCTCTGTGCCAGCCAGAAGTTGATGATCATCCTTGCCACTTCCAGTGTGACCTGCTGATCTTCAGGCAGGGCATCGGAACCGACGAGCATCACGATCTCTTCCAGCTCGGCATTCTCCTGCAGTATGGCCATGGCGCGTCTCTTGTTCTTGTTCCAGTTCGGGCTGACATTCTCCACGAACCAGGGCTCCAGGATCTGGTCATACAGGGAGTAGGAATCCAGCCAGTTGATGGACGGGAAATGCCTGCGTTGTGTCAGCTTGGAGTCCAGTGCCCAGAATACCTTGACCATTCTCAAGGTGTTCTGAGTGACGGGCTCGGTGAAGTCTCCACCGGCTGGGGACACAGCACCCACGATGCTGACTGAACCCTGGCCGCCGTTGAGAACCTCGGCACGTCCGGCACGCTCGTAGAAGTCGGCGAGTCTGGCACCAAGGTATGCGGGATAGCCTTCTTCACCAGGCATCTCTTCCAGACGCGAGCCCATCTCTCTCATGGCCTCTGCCCACCGGGAAGTAGAGTCTGCAGTCATCAAGCAGTCGTAGCCCATATCTCTGTAGTACTCTGCCGTGGTCATTCCGGTGTAAATGGATGCCTCACGAGCAGCCACTGGCATGTTGGAGGTATTGGCGTAAACGATGGACCTCTCCATGAGGGGCCTGCCTGTTCTGGGATCCTGCAACTCGGGGAACTCATGCAGCAGATCGGCCATCTCATTGCCGCGCTCGCCGCATCCCACATAAATCACAATGTCAACATCTGCCCACTTGGACAGGGTCTGCTGCATAACCGTCTTTCCGGTACCAAATCCGCCGGGAATGGCTGCAGTTCCGCCCTTGGCCAGGGAGAAGAATCCGTCCACTACCCTCTGTCCTGTTCTCAGGGGAATGGTGGGTGCCAGCTTTGCGGTCACAGGCCGAGCCTGTCTTACCGGCCACTTGTGCATCATGGTGAGCTTTGTCCCGTCTTCTAAGACCGCGATTGTCTCATCGACGGTGAAGTTTCCGCCATAGATCTCCTTGATGGCGCCGCCCTTCATCTTGGGTGGGACCATGATCTTATGCTTGATGAGCAACTGCTCCTGGACTTCGCCAAAGGCTTGCCCGGGCTTTAGGACATCGCCCTTCTTGGCTGTGGGCTTGAACTCCCACTTTTTCTTATGATCGATGCCGTCAACGAATAGGCCTCGGCTGATGAAGTCACCCGACATCTCTGCCAGCTTGGGCAGTGGCCTTTGGATACCGTCGTAAATCTGGGTCAGAATGCCTGGACCCAGTTGTGCCACGAGTGGAGCTCCCGTCTCCTTGACGGGCTCGCCGGGCCGCACGCCGCCCGTATCCTCGTATACCTGAATGATATGTTTATTGCCGGAAATGCCGATGACTTCGCTCATCAGGCCTTCCTCGCCGACCAGGACCAGGTCGTACATGGAAGCCTTCAGGCCAACAGCCTGAACTAGTGGTCCGGCGACTCGCTTTACTTTCCCTACTTCCATAAATCAACACCTATTGCCCTTTTAATCTTCTCTCTCATCTCTGTGCTCTGCTCGGTTCCGATGGCAACAATGGTAGGCTTGATAGACTCGGAAAGCTGCTCTTGAAGCCTCTTGGGCAGCATATTATAATCCGATTGCTTCAACACCAGAATTCCCACATTGGAATCAGCCATGACGGTGCCAATCTTTGAGACCAGCTCCTCTTCAGTGTTGGCCGCATAAGATTTCTTTATTCCTGCCAGATTGAACCCGAGGACGCTCTCGCTGCCTCCCACAAAAGCAATCTCCATTTTTAAGCCACCACCACTTGCTCCTCGATGAGTTCAGCAGGAAGTCCGGCTTCTTTTCCTCGAACAATCTTCCTGATGTTGGAAACTTCAGTCTCTTTGCTTACCATATATCCGAGTACAGGCAAGATAGATAACGGATGATAGTTTGAAAGAGCCCATGCATACCGGATGAGATATGCCTTCAACCTGGCCTCGATCCTGCTGACTGCATCCAGATCTACAGATGCTATGTCCGAAATTGAGGACCAGAAGGGATATCCTTCAAGCCCGCGCAGGAACTCGCCGAAAGGCTGGCCGGCCATGCGACTCAACTCTTCATGCAACTTGCCTCCGGGGATGAGGTTCTCTAGTATCACGGCTGCATCGACGCCTGCCTTGTTCATCCTGAAGAGTGTGATCAAATTTCTTATATCGACCTCTCTTCGAACGTACTTGAGCAGCAGGCCTCCGCCCACAGATAGAGTGCCGCCCACGGCCAGCTCCATTCTGAAGTAATAGAGCTTGTCGAGAGCATTCTCCAACGATGCCAAATTCTTGCCGTCGTATTGCGCCAGTGCGCTGGAATAGTCGGTTCCATCAAAGGCCGATATAATGTCGGTTATGGACTCCTTTTTGGCCAGCTCATCGAGGCGCTCTGCGGATAACTCACCAGCAGGCACGAGATGTTTTACTATCTCAGTGTCGGTGGCCCCGTAGAACTTGCCGCGCAGGAGGGTCTTGATGTTCCAGACATCCCAGCGCCGGAGGTACTCCAGAATCAGGAATGAAGGCTCATCTATTGAGACTTCCTCGAGCTTCCTGAAGGTCTTTGCCATATTGGCAAAGGTGGCGTGTTCAATGAGCTCCACACCAGAGTAGTCCTTGGATAGCGCGTCGATCTCATCCTTATATTGGGTCTCTTCCAGGTAGCGGGCGATCTCAGACATATCCATGTTCATCATCCTGGCATACATCTCTGCCGGGACGAGCTTGGTCTTCATCGCCCGGACTCTGCCCGTGATGTAAGCGTACTTCACCGGTGATCCGAACTTCGGCAAACGTAGTACAGGCATCGTCCTCACCCGAATAAGATCCTGGAAACCTCTTTCATGCGGTTATTAAATACCTCACGCGCAAGAGTTTCGTAGGTTAAATCGTAACGTAGAGCTCCATCACTGCTCTCAACCACAGCGCCGCCTATGATGTCCATGTTCCCGCCGTATTTTGAGGCGAGAGAGGATATGAAGGCCTCATCTCTCTTGTTGGAGAAGACCTTCATTTCCTTGAGATCGTGAGGTTCGAGCAGCTTTTTGAGCATGGCTTCATTATCCTTCTTAGGAAGGTTTTGCAGCTTCTCAAGCAGCTTCGTCCTAGCCTGCTCAAGGAGATCCTTGTGAACATTCAGCTCCGCTCTCTTGACCTCGAGATTGGCGCTGGAGATCTCCCTGCGCTCGATAGCCTCAACCGTGTGTCCAACCTCAGTTTCCTTCTTGGACTTTATCTCTGCGGCACGTTCCCTAGCTTCGTTGAGTACCCTTGCAACCTCTTGGTCGGCTTCACTGGTTATCTGAGCGACCTTTTCCTTGCTTGTTGCCAGGACAGACTCAACCACTGCATCTAGTGCCATTGCCTCTTACACTCCTTGTAATTGGCTAGCTTAGGGTGTCACGATGCCAGAGAAGGGTGTCCAGGCGAACATCAGAATCAGCGATACTGCGAGACCGAAGATGATCAGTGTCTCGGGCAGAAGCATAAGGAACAGACCCTTGCCCAAGAATCCAGGCTCCTCAGCCACAACGCCAACCACTGCAGCGCCGATACCCTGCTCACCCATACCAGCACCAATGCCTGCTAATCCGGTAGCCAAGCCTGCGCCGACAGCCAACAATCCATACAACGTTCCTGCATCTGCTACAACTGCCATTTTCCTCAATCCTCCTTTATATGAATATTACAATTTGCATTCGATCTTTCAATTCGTTCTATCGAATTCATGCTTTCAGGAACCTCCGGACATGTCCGAAGGGACTGTACTCCACTCCACCGCCATGTGCGCTGTAGAACTTCGTGAACATCTCCACATAATGCAACCTGAGTGGATGCATGAAGGGAGACAAAATTCCCAGCAGGAAGTTGATGAAGTGCACTACGACCAGTACCAGGATACCAACGATTATTGCGGGTATCGTGAACTCAGCGCTGTTGGTCGCTCCGCCGCTCAGCATGGGCATTATGACGTAGAAGGCCAGCTGGTTAGCAGCATACGCCAGGCCCACCGAAGCAAGGCCGATGGCTAATAACCTAAGATAGGATATCAGGTTGCTCACATAGAATGGCATGTGGGCAATGCTCATAGGCCCTTCCGGTCCCATTACCAGCATCACTATGGCGACTAAAATTACGACAGCACTTGCAATTACCAACATCATCTGACCTATGACGAGTCCAAGCACAAGCAATCCAAAGAATATTTGGACGAGCATCACAGGAAGTCTCTCGAAATAGGCATGCTTCTTCTCGCCGTAGGCCAGCTCCGTCTTGATGCCCAAGATAGAACCAACGCTGCAGTGAATAACGCCTATGATGACACTAGTACCGATCAACAATAAAACTGCGTTACTTGCCAGCCGGTCCAGGGGGAAAATATCAATTCCCGGCCAAAATCCGATTCTTCCCAGCGAGCCAAAAACACCTTCACCGAAATAGAGTCCAGCTTGTTGTGCCAGCACCATCTCATGCTCAGATATATGTCCCATGATCCTGCCCCATAGACCTAAGGGGCCGAATATCTCGCCGAAGAATATGCCGAATATGATAGTCCACACGCTGGAAATCAAAACGACATTGATCAACTGCTGCCAGCCAGGTGTTTTGAACTTCCTCTTCAGAAGCACCATAGCCAGAAGCGACATGACGCCATAGCCGATATCTCCCAGAATCATGCCGAACATGATTGGGAAGAATATGAATATCAGCAATGACGGATCGAACTCCTTATACTCGGGAATGGCGAACATCCTTGTTATCAGTTCGTAAGGCTTGACCAGGCCGGGATTATCCAGCTGGGTCGGTATGTCTTCGCCCTTCTCGACAAGTTCGTCAGTCTCTTTATCTGCAATCAACGAAACTTCAAGACTGCCGCCGGCAGCGCTCTCCAGCTCGCTCTTGAGCCTGCTGAACTGATCCGCTGGAACATACCCATCTATAACGAAGGCGTTGGCCGTCTCAGCAAACCTGAGTGGTGCCTCTGTCTTCCGGGTCTGCATGGACAGATACTCGTCCGTTGCCAGCATCAGATCTTCGTACTGCTTCTTCATGTCGGCCAGCTTCTTTTGGAGTGGCGCTTTTTCGCCTTCCAAGGATTTGATGCCGCCTTCAAGAGTTGCAATAGCCGAGTCTACGTTGCCCTCCAGCCTGGGCACGGATGTCTCAGAAAACCCATGCTCTGAAAGGACAGAAGATACTTCGCTGGCCTTTTCTGCAGGCACAAATACCGCTACAAAAGTTGCATTCTTGGCGCTTCCGGTATAGATCTCATTCGCCGGAGATACCCTCGCTACATCGGCATCAACTGGTGTTGTTGCTGTGCCGACAAAGGTCGCCAGAGAATCATAACCATAGTAAGCTTCTAAAGGCAGCGGCAAAACAGCCAAAGGAGTCAGAGACTTAATCTGATCCTGGTTGGACTTTAACTTCTGCGTCGATGGCAACGATGCGCTCGAATGTAGCAGTAACATCAGCACCGACGTTATTGAGAAGATTATCCAGCTCCGATAGAATCTGGCTCTCGGGATATGTCTTATCAGGAAACTTCTTATTTAAATTAAGGTACCTGGTGACAGATCTGAGCTTAATTAGATCCTCGGAGTATTCTTTGGCTTTGCCGATGGGCTTGCCCATCTCAAACTGAGGTTGGCTGCCATTATAGTTAACAATGTGGAGCAAGCGCAACTCATGCAGCTTTTCTACAACTGGAGATATTACGTTCTTTGACCCGGCGACGACAACACGACTCATCTTCACGGGTCTAAGCATGCAACAACCCCATAAACTCCTTTATTAAATATTCAACTGCTTTGTCCAGCTTTGCGCTGGCGCTGCCGCTCATTGAGCTTACGTTCTTCTCACCGCTGTTAACGATCGATGCTTTCTTGGCTTTCACATCGCTATCAGCTTTGGCAACGCTCTTGTCATAGTAGTCCTGTGCATCAGTCTCGGCGGATTTGACGAGGTTCGCAGCTTCAGTAGTGGCAGCGGCTATCTTTTTTCCTTTCTCATCCAAGGCCCGCTGGACTGCTGCCTTGGCTTCAGCCTCTGCCGATTTAATTTTCGATAAGATATCGTCTCTAGCCATCTGATCCCTCTACTTCTTCCCTCACTACACCTCTTCCGTTTTTCAAACAGCGCTACATCACTTTTAGCTCGTGATAAACGTTCAGATCCATCCTCATCTACCAATATAAACTCTTCGGTTTTGATTTGAGGAGAGGGCTAAGTATGATCTTTCTTCTTAGGAACCCCAAAATCTCAAGGCGGTTTCCAGCTCTTTGTGGTCTTTTGCGTATTCTTTTAGGGGAATTTGCTTTAGCCAGGCATCCGCCGCCTGCACCATAGCCCTTGCACCGGCAGTAGTTCCATCGGGATGACCGTGCACCCCTCCGCCTGCCTGGATGATGCAATCAATGCCGTAGCCGTCCAAATTTCCATGAACCTTGGCCGGATAGACCCCGCCCGAGGCCACCGGGAAGACTCTCTTGTAGCCGTGCCAATCTCCTCGCAGAGCATCACGGGAGAGGTCGTTTTCCTGAGTTTCGCGCGCCATCTTGCCCATGTAGCTTCCCGTATGCAAGTTGGTGCCTCCCGTCATGCGCACCAACTTGGATATTACCAACATGGCAATGCCGTGCCCTTTGTCTCTGGTGAAGGCTCCGTGCATGGTTCTGTGTACATGTATGGGGACACGTACGTTCTTTGATAGGACCTCCAGTGCTGAAAAGCCGCTCGTCAGGACATCGATCATAACCATGTTGGCACCATGATCGACAGCATGCTCTGCGCGCTCCAGGATCTTATCTGATCCAGCAGTGACATTCACCGCATAGAATGCCTTCTTGCCCGTCTCCGTCTCCACTTTGTCCAAGGCGCTCATGACCGCCTCCAGCCTCGGGATGAGCGGGCAGAAGCTTTGATCGGTCAGTGTCTCGTCGTCTTTGACCAGGTCGAGACCGCCACGAACAGCCGCTGCTGCCACGGCTGCGGTGCCGGCCGGGTCCAAACCCACCTTGGGCTTGACGATGGTGCCAACCAATGGACGGCCATAAACTCCCAATATTTTTCGTGCGTCTTCAATGCCGAAGCGAGGGCCTTTATGCGCAGCAAGCAGACTCTCCGGGAAGATGACATCCTGCAGCCGTACCTTTTTCAGATCGCCCAGGCCGAATAGATTTCCCGCCACCACGGAGAGATACTGGGGAATATTTCCCGGCTCAAAGAGTTCTTCAGGAAAGCCGATCTCAACATTGTTTCCCTCCGCCAGGATAACCCTGGCCGCGAGGGGATTGTCCTGGCCCCGCACCGCAGTCCAGGTGCCGGTGGACTGCTCTGCAGCTATAGCCTCCGCCGCTTTCTGGATGGGGAGGTCTGTTTCTACATGATATTTTGCAATCAGTTCCATACTACTGCTCCTGATGTCTATTCTCAGCCAGCTGGACCTTTCCGCCATCGGGACAATTCCTTCTCAAAATGACATCGAGTCTTCATTGGCCAATTCCGGGTATAGATGAGTCTCTGGCAGATATAAGAACTTCTGCCGGAGAGACTTACGATTGTGTAGCACCGAAACTATTGAGATTAGATATCCATCACTGGTGCATGGGAAATAAGAGGATTGAAACAGATTTTTTTCGGTACGGGGGCAACATATTTATTATTAGAGAAAAACCTACAGACTGCCAAAAAAATATCAGGAGAATCTATGGGTGAATGCATAAATGATCACACTCGATGCATCGTTGATCTGAGGCGCCATATGTGGATGGGTGGCATCGAGGTGGAATTGCGGCGGCTCATCTGGCAGATTGCCGTGGTCGGCAAATATATTTCTGCAAAAATCCACGAATCCAACCGCAAGCTGGCCGGCTTCAAGAATGTTTACGGCGAGGATCAGTTGGCGCTGGACCGCATTTCCGACGACATATTGAAAAATATGCTGCGGAACTCCGGATTCGTTCGCGAGTATGCCTCCGAGGAGCTCGAAGATATCATCACCATCGGTCACGGGCAGGAAAAATATATTGTCACCGCCGATCCGGTGGACGGTTCTTCCCTGGTAGATACTAATCTGGCCATCGGAACGATCATCGGCATCCACAAAAATTCATTATTTGACTGCGGCCGGAATTCAATGGTCGCCGCACTTTATATTACTTACGGCCCGCTCATCACTATGATTTATTCGGCCGGAAAGGGCGTGCATGAGTTTGTATTGGACCGCGAAGGAGAGTATGTCCTGTCCGAGGAAAATATCCGGCTCAAGGAGAAGGGGTCGATCTTTTCACCTGGCGGTCTGCGCAAGGACTGGACGGACAGCCATCGCAAGTATATCGATAAGCTGGAGGCAGACGGCTACAAGCTGCGCTATAGCGGTGGTTTTGTTCCCGACATCAACCAGGTGATCATCAAGAGAGGGGGAGTATTCACCTATCCTGCACTGAAGAGATCGCCCCAGGGTAAGCTGCGGTTGCTGTTTGAACTTCAGCCTATGGCCTTCATCGTGGAGCAGGCCGGCGGCAGGGCTACGGACGGAAAAGAGGATATTCTTTCCCTCAAAGTGACGTCTGTTAATCAACGGTCACCCATCTACATCGGCTCGTCTGCGGAAGTGACGATGGCGGAGCAATTCCTCTCACAATAAGAACATTTCAGAGGAGCAGCAATGATTTACGAGAATAAGGATCAGCTAAAGAAAGGATGCGAATTCATACTGGCCTATGACGGCAGAGATGTTCGTGTCTTGAATGAATCCAGGTTTCAGGATAAGTTGATCGATGATTTAATCTATACGGCCGTTTTCAGTCCCGACCCTGCAACTTCGGAGGCAGCGGGGTTTCTGATTCGCCGGGGAGCTGCAAGCTTAGGAATCATTTCTGCGTCGATCCAATCCCTTTACGAAGCCATGGGACGTAAGGAACTTCGCGGATTTACCGTTCCTGCAATCAATATCCGCGGCATTACCTACGATGTGGCGCAGGCAGTATTTCGCGCCGCCATCAAAGGGAACGTTGGGCCTGTTCTCTTTGAAATCGCCCGTTCGGAAATAGGCTATACAAAGCAAAGGCCGCTGGAATACACCTGTGCCGTTACGGCGGCGGCTGTTAAATCCGGCTGGCGCGGCCCGATCTTTTTACAGGGCGATCATTTTCAGATAAACGCCAAAAAGTTCGCAGCGGACGCAAAAAAGGAAACTTCGGCGGTTAAAAATTTAATTATGGAAGCGATTGTTGCCGGTTTTTACAATATCGACATAGATACTTCTACACTGGTTGATCTGTCGCAGCCCACAGTCAAAGATCAGCAAAAAACCAACTTTACGCTTGCGGCGGAGTTAACCACTATGATTCGCGATCTGGAGCCGGAAGGCATCACTGTATCAGTTGGTGGCGAAATCGGCGAGGTTGGCGGCAAGAACAGCACTGTCGATGAATTGCGGGTTTTCATGGACGGTTATCTGGAAGAGCTTAAAAAGCGGGGCGAGGCTTTCAAAGGAATCAGCAAGATCAGCGTGCAGACCGGGACGGCGCATGGCGGTGTGCCGCTGGCCGACGGTACGATTGCGAAAGTCAAAATTGATTTTGACGTGCTGGCAAATCTGTCGGAAACCTCCCGCACGCAATACGGTCTGTCCGGCGCCGTTCAGCACGGCGCTTCAACGCTGCCCGATGAGGCGTTTGACCGCTTTCCAGCCACCGGAACGGCCGAGATTCATCTGGCTACCGGTTTCCAGAACATGATCTATGACAGCAAAAGTTTCCCGGCAAAGCTGCGGGCAAAGATCTATGATCATCTGAAAGCGGAGATGAAAGGGGAATGGAAAGAGAAGGACACGGAGGAGCAGTTCATTTATAAAACCCGCAAAAAAGGCTTCGGACCGTTCAAACTGGAGCTGTGGCACCTGCCGAATGACGTCCGCGATAAAATCTGCAGCGAACTGGAGAGGCAATTCGCCTTTTTATTTGATAAGCTCAAAGTCAACGGCACCCGGCCTGTCCTGGATCAATTCATCAAGCCGGTTGATGTGCCGCTGAAGATGCCCGCGGCGCTGAAAGGCTGAAGCAATCTCAAAGGGACGCCAAGATGACAAAGATCACAATCAGCCTAATAAAAGCCGACGTGGGGGGCTATCCCGGTCACTCCTCGGTCCATCCCGCATTGATCGAGACTGTAGAGTCAAAGCTTGCACAGGCTAAGAAGTCCGGCGCACTGATAGACTTTAGGGTGCTGGCCTGCGGCGACGACCTGGAGCTTCCCATGAGCCACAAGAACGGCTGCGACAGCGGCGAGGTGCTGGAGCCCTTTGCTCTCAGGCACCTGGTCTCAGGATGGATGCGCGGCAGCCATAACGGCCCCCTCATACCCTGCTCCTTTGAGACCGCACACCCCACCAGGTTTGACGGCCCGCCCCGAGTCATCGCCGCCGGCTTCCAGATGGCCTATGGCAACTTCGTGGGTCCCGTGGACCTCTTCAAAGACGTGGCCTTCGATCTGACCAGCAAGAGGTGTCTGGAGATCACCGACTACATGAGGGCGCACGGCCCCTTCGAGCTGGCGCGTCTCCCCATGGAGGACATGGAATACACCACGCACCCACATGTCATGAAGCTCTTGGCAAACAGGTTCGTGAAAGCAGAGTAACGGATTTGTTTTTTTAATTATTCAATCTCTTTTTCCAATCTCTTCCAACCTGCAGTTTTTATAGTTTGGAAGCCAAAACTGTTTACGAAAACTGTTACGAACGTGATTATTGCCAGGAGTGGATCGTGAGATGCCAGAGAGCCAGGCTGCAAAAGAGGTAAATGAAGCAGAGGCCAAGTCGGTCCCTGTGCACGCAGAGAACGAAGCGGCCACACCAGCAAAGCCAAAAACGCGCCGCCGCATCAAGGTGGCCCATCCCGAGCGCTGCATAGGCTGCCTGGGCTGCATGTTCGCTTGCAGCCGGATTCGTACCGGCACAGTCTCCTTGCAAAACAGCGCCATCAAGATCCAGACGCAGGGGGGAATTGAAGGCGACTTTCGCGTGGTGGTCTGCCGAGGATGCAGCAACGCCCCCTGCGCCCGGGCCTGCCCCACGGGAGCGCTGGAGAATAGGCCAAATGGGGGTGTGGTCTTTCACAAGGACCTCTGCACCGGCTGCGGCAACTGCGAAAAAGCCTGCTTGGTTGGTGCGATCTCCCTTAGCAAGGAGAAAATGCCCATCAAATGCATTCATTGCGGTGCATGTGTGGACTTCTGCCCGCATGGCGTGCTCGAGCTTGAGGAGGTTCCCGTCTCGGGAGGATGAAAATGCTGCGAAAAGTTTTGTACATCGATCTGTCCAGAGGAGAATCCTGGGCGGAGGAGAGGCAGGAACTCTTCGAGAATTGGGTGGGCGGAACAGGGGTGGGAATAAAGCTCCTCCAGGAGGAGTGCCCCCCAGGCACCGATCCCCTCTCGCCTCAGGCGCCCATAATCCTGTCCATCGGCCCATTGAACGGCATCTTTCCCGTGGCCACCAAGACCGTGGCCACCTTCAAATCGCCGCTTACCGGTGAATTTGGTGAATCCTATGCAGGAGGCAGGCTCTCTTTAGCCCTGAGATTTGCCGGGCATGAGGCAGTGGTCATCCGCGGCCAGGCAGATCAGCCTTCTTACATCTCCATTAACGATTCAGAAGTAAAGATAAAAGATGCCACATCCATCTGGGGCATAGATGCTCAGACCACGGGAATCATCCTGCGCGATCGCGAGCCTGGTGTGGGCCGCAGGTCCATCATTCGCATCGGCCCGGCTGGAGAGGCCGCCGTCCGCTATGCGGGCGTGGTAGTGGACACCTACCGTCATTTCGGACGGCTGGGTCTTGGCGCAGTCTTCGGCTCCAAGAAACTCAAGGCCATGGTGATCTCGGGAACGGAGACGATCGATGTTCCGGATATCAAGCGTTACAAAGAGATCTACAACCGGCTCTACAAGACCGCGGTGCAGACGGATGTCATGGAGAAGTACCACGATCTCGGAACTTCAGTGAACATCCGCACCCTGAATTGGCTCAAGGGACTGCCTACCAAAAACTTCGTTCTATCCAGCTTTTCGGAAGGCGAAAAGATCAGTGGGGAGATGTTCGCGGAGAATCATCTCTTCCGCAGGCTTTCCTGTGCCGGATGCCCCATCGGCTGTGTTCATATCGCCTCTCTGAAGACGGCCTTTTCCAAACATCACGAATTCGAGGTAAGAAAGGTCTCCTACGATTACGAGCCCATCTATTCCCTGGGATCTAACCTCGGCGTCGGCTCAGCCGAGGGCGTCTTGCAGCTGATCGATGTCTGTGAGAGGTTGGGACTGGATGTCATGTCGGCGGGAGTGGTCCTCTCCTGGGCCACCGAGGCCCAGGAAAAGGGACTGATCACGAGCAAAGAGACCCAGGATGTCAAGCTGCAGTGGAACGACGTGGAGGGCTATACAAGAGCTCTAGAGAACATAGTCAAGGCCCCTAATGAGTTCTACGCCGCCCTTGCCCGGGGCGTGGACTATGCCGCGAAAAAGTATGGCGGTACGGAATATGCCATGACGCTGGGAGGAAACGAGGTATCCGGCTACCATACCGGTCCTGCCTCCATCGTGGGCCAGCTTGTGGGAGTGCGCCACTCTCATCTGGATAACGCCGGGTATGCCGTCGATCAGAAGGCGATAAAGAAAAACATGGACGCAGAGATGATGGTTGATGAGATCATCAAAGAGGACAATTCACGAGGAGTCTTCAACTCCCTGGTAGGCTGTCTGTTTGCCCGCGGAGTCTACACCGATGAGAATATCATCGACTCTTTGGGTGCGGTGGGCATCATCAAAACAAAAGAAGATCTGCAGGAGCTGGGCCGAAGGATCTTTGAGGAAAAGTACAAATTCAAGGCGCAGGAGGGTTTCGATCTCTCCCGCGCCCGCATTCCCAAAAGATTCTATGAGACAGTCTCTGCCGCAGGATTGGTGACGACCGAGACGGTGGAAGAGATGCTCAAGATCTATCGAAAGAAGAGAGGATGGAGCTAAAATATTTTACTTTGCATCCTCTTCGTACATGGCCTTCGTCCGTTCCCTCTTTCTTGAAGGCTTCGAGGATTTCTTTGCTGCTGCCCTGACCCTCTTCGGCTCTATCTTTATTTCTTGGGGAGCATCCTCCGGCAACGATCTTCCAAATTCCCGGATCATCCCCCTTCTGGCCATCCTCTCCTTTATCATCCTCCGGACCTCATCGCCTCCCACGGAGAAGACCTCCCCGATCAACTCCATGGCCACATCCAGCTCCCTGCCCACCTGCGGTTCGCTGGACGCACACCGGCCAGCCAGATCGCATAAATGGTCCAGTGGCTTTTCTACCAGCTCCGAGGAGTATCTGTCCGGCTCCTCCCGGTAGATTTTGAGCATGCCGAAGATGTATGGATAGATGGGCGTTTCGGGACTGATCCGGTAGAAGGTGTTGGTCTTCTTCTTGGCTTCATCACGAGGAGAGGGAATTATTCGCCGCTCCATGCAGACGATTCCCAGCCGCTCCAGCTTGTCGAGCTTGTTCATGAGAGTGGTCTGGTTCCAGAATGGTCCGCCTCCGGTGGGTCCATTCTCCCGCCAGATCTGATTGAGCTGTACATACCCGCCCTTTCGCTTCAGGTAAATCAAGAGAGAGGCCAGAGGAGCCTGATCGCGCTGCAGGGCGGAATAACGGATGAACTCATCCAACATGCACGTAGCTAAGGCGAATAACTGCATATTCTTTTCGGCCTAGGCGATGATCTCATGCATCGCCGGCACGCATGCGCCGTCTCTCCAAAACCAGGGCTCTGGCCCGCGTCCTTGCCTCATCCGCCTGTGCGGCTGCCCGCATTAAATCCGATTCGTTCAAGATCAATCGGTAAGGCTGCCGGATCTTCCACCGCCCTGCCCGAAGGTCATAACGTCCGATCTCGCTCTGGCCCCAGATGAGCTTCAATTGCTGGCTGGGAGAATGGCCGAATGAGACCATGCGCGGCTTCAAAGCCGCCGGAAGAAGTCGATTCCCCAGCCCCGTTCCGGCCAGGCCGCGGTAGGCGCTGCCAAAGAGCCTCGCCAGAGCCGATCGCATGCAGCGATGGGCTTTTGCCAGGCAAGATCCAGCCAAGCCCTGCCGCCCCCAGGAACGCAAAAACGCCTCTGGCCGCGGTGTGCAGCGACTACCCGGCCCACGACTCTATGCACAACCATTCTCCCTTCGTCGGGCGACTTAAGAGTGAATGCCGGCAGGATTTTTGCCAGGACCGAGACATTTGCAAGCAGATGGCTGTGGACCTGTGTTTAGGTATGCCGTTTCAGAACCTATAAAACTAACTGAGAATTACATGCTCAAAGCATTTTTAACCCACCTCGTCATTTCCATAAATCCATGCAAGCGATCATTCTCGCTGCGGGCGAAGGAAGCCGCATGCGTCCCCTGACCACCAATCAGCCCAAGGTAATGCTGCCTGTGGCAGGCAAACCATTGCTCGAGCACATAATCTTGCGAGCTCACGGCGCAGGCGTGGATCGTTTCGTCCTGGTGGTAGGATATGGGGCGAAGAGCGTGCGCTCATACTTTGGGGACGGCAGCCTTCTTGGCGTGAAGATAGACTACGCCCTGCAGGCCGAGCAGATGGGCACCGGGCACGCCCTGATGTCAGCCGAGAGCCAGGCGGAGGATCGCTTCCTGGTGATAAATGGAGATGTGCTGCCGGATGAAGCATCCCTGCGGGAGATGGTAAGCGGCAGTACCGCCGTCTCGGCCATCAAGGTCGATGACCCCAGGAGATACGGTGTATTTCTGGCGGAAGGAGACATATTCAAATCAGTTGTGGAGAAGAGTGCCAATCCGCCCTCCGATTTGGCCAATGCCGGTATCTACCTTTTAAAGAGAAGCATCTTTGAATCAATGCGATCGGCGCCGCTATCTGAGCGGGGTGAGTATGAGCTGACGGACGGCCTGAACCGGCTCGCTCTCCAGGAGAAGATCAGAGTCGTCACACTCAAGAGCTGGCTGGAGATCGGCAGGCCCTGGGATATTCTGGCCGCCAACGAGGTCCTGCTCCCGGGTATCGAGCCCTGCATCTTAGGCGAGGTTGAGCCGGGCGCGGTTCTTTCAGGCGATGTGTCCATCGGTCGAGGAACAATCGTTCGCTCCGGAGCCTACATCGTGGGACCGATAATAATCGGAGAGGACTGTGACATCGGACCCAACTGCTACATCCGTCCCACGACCTGCATAGGTGACAAAGTCCGCATAGGAAACGCGGTGGAGGTCAAAAACAGCGCCATCATGAGCGGCAGCAAGATCGGTCACCTCTCTTATGTTGGAGACAGCGTTATCGGAGAGAACTGCAATTTCGGGGCAGGAACCATTTGCTCCAACCTGCGCCACGACAAAGGCCACATAAGATCATTCATCAAAGGGGAACGAGTGGATAGCGGCAGGCGCAAATTAGGCGTGATTATGGGGGACAATGTCATGACAGGGATCAATACCACGATCTACCCCGGCACGGTCATACCATCGGGGTTTAGGGGACTGCCGGCGGCAATTCACAAAGGCCTGGTCTCTTCTAATCGAGATTGATAACAAACTTTTTCAAGGCAAAGGAAGATCGTAGAAATGGAAATATTGAAAAAGCGGGAGCTTTGAGGAGAACCAGGATGATAGACTTTATTCCCATAGCCAAGCCCATCATAGGCGACGAAGAGATAAAAGCAGTAGTAGATGTGCTGAAAAGCGGCATGCTCGCTCAGGGAGAGAGCGTAAAGCGGTTTGAAGATGAATTCGCAGGCTACCTGGGCGTTAAGAATGCCATAGCCGTAAACAACGGCACCGTCTCCCTGGATCTGGCCGTCAAGGCCCTGGGGCTGAAGGTTGGAGACGAGGTCATAACACCCGCCTTCACCTTTATTGCTACTGCAAACTGCGCCCTCTATCAGGGCCTGCGTCCCGTCTTCGCTGATGTGGACGCGAGAACCTTCAATATAGATCCCGAAGATCTGGTAAAGAAAATAACTCCCCGCACCAGGGCAGTGATTGGTGTTCACCTCTACGGCCAGCCCTTCGACCTGTCGGCTGTGTCGGAGATCTGTCAGGACAAAGATATTTTTCTGATAGAGGACTGCGCTCAGGCCCATGGTGCGGAATTTAATGGGAAGAAGGTGGGCTCATTTGGCACAGGATGCTTCTCTTTCTACCCCACCAAGAACATGACCACGGGTGAAGGCGGCATGATCACCACCAATGATGATGCTCTGGCTGCCCATCTACGCCTGCTGAGAAGCCACGGGGACACGGGCAAGTACAATCACTCTGTATTAGGCTACAACTACAGGATGATGAATCTGCAGGGGGCCCTTGGCCTGGTGCAACTTAAGCGGCTGGAGGAGTTCACGGCTCAGAGGATTCACAATGCTGCGTTCTTAAATGACAACATCAAGATCAAGGGCATCAGCACACCTTACCAGTCGAAAAACGTCAGACACGTTTATCATCAGTATGTGTTGCGGGTGGAGGACAGCTTTGCAGCATCCCGGGAGAAGCTGATGGAGTACCTTCAGGCTAAGGGAATCGGCAGCGCTGTTCACTATCCCAAGGCGGTTTATGAGCAGCCTCTCTACCGGGAGCTCGGCTATACCAACGTGAGCTGCCCTGTGTCCGAAGACGTCTCTCGCAAGGTGCTCAGCTTGCCCGTGCACCCATCTCTCACCAGGGAGAATCTGGCGTACATCTGTGAGACCATAAATTCCTTCGAGGCCTGAGCATGGACGTTGGTGTCATCGGTGTAGGGGCCATGGGCCGAAATCATGTGCGTGTCTACTCGGAGATGAAAGGAGTAGGCACAGTTTATGTCTATGATCCTGTTTCTGAAAATGCAGAGCGTTCTCGAGAGTTTGCTACAATATGCAAATCATTGCCTGAGTTGCTGGGCCAGGTGGATGCAGTCAGCATCTGCGTGCCGACCAGGTACCACTTCGAGACGGCCAAAAAAGTAATCGAAACCGGAATTAACTGCCTTATCGAAAAACCCATCACATTGACAGTTGAGGAAGGATTGCAACTCGCAAAAATCATTGAGGGAAAAGAGCTGGTTGTGGGTGTGGGCCACATCGAGAGGTTCAACCCCATCGTGGCAGAGATGACGAAGATCGCTTCGCGGCCTGATTATGTATCCATCAAGAGACATAATCCCACCTCAAGCCGCATAACCGATGCTTCCGTGGTAGAGGACCTCATGATCCACGACATAGATATCGCCTTCAATGTGCTTTTCAAGGGCGAATGCGACTACAAGATATTCAGTGCCGGGAGCGCAAACGTCTGCGAGGCTCTGGCCGTCTTCCCGGGCTGTGTGGTCTCCATCTCTGCCAGCCGCCTATCCTCCAAGAAGTTTCGCACGTTTTATGTCGAGTCCGAGGACTTCACGGCTGAAGGCGACTTCATGACGCAGGAGGTTTACATCTATCGAAAGCCTGGCAAGTATGGCGTGGAAAATGAGCGATATATGCAGGAGAACATCATCGAAAAGGTTTTGGTTAACAAGGTCGAGCCCTTGAAGGTAGAGCTCAAGACATTTTTAGACTGCGTCAAGAACAAGAAGAGCTTCCCGGTCACGCCAAAAGAAGCCCTCAGGAACCTGCAAATTTGCGAGCAAATCAAGCAGGGACTACAGATCAATAAGCCTTAGGACGGATGAATGGCAGAAATGCAAGGAGAAAGTAGCAGCTACTATGTCCATCCCACAGCCATAGTTGAGAGCAGGGAGATTGGTGAGGGCACAAAGATCTGGCATTTCGCCCACGTGCGAAAGGGCTCGAAGATCGGCAAGAACTGCAACATCGGAAAGAGCGTATACATCGATATTGATGCAGAAATTGGCAGCAATGTGAAGATCCAGAACTTCGTCTCCGTTTATAAGGGTGTGATTATCGAGGACGATGTCTTCGTAGGCCCCTCTGTCACCTTTACCAACGATCTATATCCGCGTGCTTTTATCTGGGATGAAGAGCACATCTGCACCACGCGCGTCTGCCGGGGAGCGAGCATTGGGGCCAACGCTACGCTTGTCTGCGGCATAACCGTGGGCGAGTATGCCATGATCGGCGCAGGAAGCGTGGTGGCAAAGGACGTGCCGCCTTTTGCTCTTGTGCTGGGCAATCCCTCCCATCAGATGGGTTATGTCTGCTATTGCGGCCAGCGGCTGATAGAGGATGCCGTGCAATGCAGCAATAAGTCAATTTATAGATGCCCGTCCTGCAGGAAGAGTGTGGAGATTTATGTCTGAGGAATGTGCAACGATCGCAGTTATCGGCCTAGGTAATGCCGGGCTGCCGTTAGCTGCGGTTGTGGCAGACAGTGGCATTATGGTCATGGGCGTGGATATTAATGTTGAGCGCTGCCTGATGATTAACCGTGGGGAAAATCCCATACATGAGGAGGCTGGCTTAGCAGAGCTTATCAAGCAGCACGGCGGCAAGCGGCTCGTCGCCACACCTCGATTCGAGGATGCTAGAGGCTGCACAACATTCATAGTAATTGTGCCCGTCTTTGTAGACCGCAGCAATAACCCCGACTTCTCGATTATGAAGAAGGCACTGCATTCCCTGGGCAAGATACTGAAGAAGGGAGATCTGGTCGTGCTGGAAACGACCTTTCCGCCGGGCACAACCGAGGGCCTGGTGCAAAACGAGTTATGTAAGTCGAGCGGCCTATCGCCAAGCGACTTTTTCCTGGCCTATTCCCCAGAGAGGATAATGACCGGCTATAGCCTCTCGCGACTCCGGGAATTTCCCAAAGTGATCGGTGGCAGGGACGACGATAGCGGCATAGTTGCCTGCCAAATCTACCAGAAATTCATCAGCAACCTTCATCTGGTCTCCTCAGCAAAAGTGGCAGAGATGATCAAGGTCATGGAGGGATGCTACCGTGATGTAAATATCGCTTTGGCCAACGAACTCTTCAAGATTTGCCAGGATTTGGGCATCGACTTCTTCGAGGCCAGAGAGAAGGCCAACCACCAGTTCTGCCACATCCATCTGCCCTCCACCGGGGTCGGAGGCCACTGCATCCCGGTTTATCCGTGGTTCCTCATAAAAGAGATGGAAAAAAGAGAACAATTCAGCAATTGCCGCCTGCTGCGCGCTTCCCGCGAGGTCAACGACGAGATGATCCGATACTGGGCGGAAAGAATATTGCTAGAGTGCATGAAAATAGATAAACCTCTTGCGAGCGTCAAGATCTGCATCACGGGAATTACTTTTCGGGCAGGAGTAAAAGAATTTTATCACAGCCGCAACCTGGGCCTGGCGAGGCTCCTTATGGAAAAGGGATTGGATGCATACGCTTATGACCCCTTGCTAAGCGAGCAAGATGTGCAGACAAAGGGGCTGCGCTATATCGAGCCAATGAAGGCGGACCTGCTCTTCGATCCTTTCCGTCTTACGTTCGAGTATCCAGAAAAATGATAATAACTGAAGAAAAGAAGGACGGATTGAGATGAGGATACTTCTTCTCTCCAACCAGCCGGAGAGGACGACAAGGCTCTTGATGTTTAAAGCAACCCTGGAGAGCCAGGGCCAGGATGTCATCGTGCCCCGATTCAGCTCGAGAGGCTGGCTGCAAATTGCCAGAGAGGCCAGGCAAGTCCTGCAAATCGAGAAGCCCGATGCCGTGCACCTCTTCAATGTGCCGGATATTATTTTTCATGGTCTTGGCAAGCTGAAGGGCTCCTGCTACAAGAAGCTCATTTACGACTACCGTTCCCCCTGGGGAGTGGAACTGCAGATGAGCTTCGGGCCGCTGGCCAGGCCTGCAGGCGAGCGCTTTGAGCGAGAGTTGGCAGGAGCGGCAGATGTGATCACAGCCGTCAACCGGCCGCTGGCTGATAAAGTTAGATCATATGTTCCAGGAAGGGATATACCACAATTCATTGTGAACAATTATCCGGCAAGAAGCTTCCTGGAAAAGAGCCGAACCTCAGCAGCATCTGAGTTTGCCAATGAGAGGCCCATCGTCTTCATGGGAAGAATCAGCCGCCAGGAAGGCATAAGCAACCTGCTCCGTCTTATCCGCAAGATTCCTGAGCAGACCTTCTGGATCATAGGCGACGGGCCATTTTCTCGCTGGTATTTGAGAAAGCTACCTAAAAACGCTCGATTCTTCGGCTGGCAGCCGCATGATGAGGTAGCAGGACTTATCAGTCAGGCCAAGATCTGCCTCATACCCCATAGCGAGAGCTTGCTTACGCCCTATGCCACGGATAAAAGCGTCTGGAAGCTAAATGAGTACTTGCTGTTGGGAAAAACGGTTGTGGCATCCGGAGTCACCGAAGAGGAGAAGAGAAAAAACCTGGTTGTTGTAAAGGCAGAAAAACTGGAAGAAGCGGTATTAGAGAATCTTCAGCGAGAGCCCAAGATGCTCTCGGCAGAAGATTATAGGTTCTGGGACAGAAACGATCGGATTATCAGAGAGGCATACGAGAGCTTGTGACTGCACCCACGACCAAAATCACGGGCATCTGGGCTTTCGCCACACACTGCCGTCCCAGTCTGAGAATATTCTTTGAAGCAGGGAAATAGCCTTTGAATTGTGAAGCGCCAATGCGCAAAAAATGGTGGCATCACTCCACAGTCACGCATTTGGCCAGGTTACGAGGTTTGTCAATGGGCAGGCCGAGCTTGTTTGCCGTATAATAGGAGAGAAGCTGCACGACCACGGTGCACAGCACCGCAGAGTAGATGGGCTGCGTTTGCGGCAGCTCAATCACATGGCTGGCCACCTTAGCGATATCCGGATCGCCTTCTGTGGCGAGAGCAATCACTTCAGCGCCACGGGCACTGACCTCTTTGATGTTGGATTGAATCTTTTTGCCGCAGGTGGCCAGCGCCACTACCGGCGTCTTTTCCGTAATCAATGCCAGCGGCCCGTGTTTGAGTTCGCCTCCCGCGTAGCCTTCCGATGGGATGTAGGCGATCTCCTTCATCTTCAAAGCGCCTTCCAGGGAGATGGGATATAGATAATCCCTGCCTATGAAGAAATAGCAGCTCGCGCCTGCATAAAGCTCGGCGATATTTCTGATCTCTTCCCTCTTCTCTAAAACCCTCTGCACCAGGCCGGGCAGTTTGGTCAGCTCTATGAGCATCTTTCTGGCCTGATCAGGCGTCAGACGGCCCCGTGCTCTGCCCAAACGTATGGCCAGCAGAATGATGGCCACCAACTGAGATGTGAAGGTCTTGGTGGCAGCCACGCCGATCTCCGGACCGCAGCGGGTGTAGATCGTGCCGTCCACCAGCTCGGTCACAGTCGAGCCCACGACATTGGTTATGGCCAGGCACCTTCCGCCACAAGTTTTGGCCTTCTTCAGGGCCATAAGAGTATCTGCAGTCTCTCCTGACTGAGTGATGCCCACAAGGAGTGTCTTTGGCCTTATCTGAAGATTCAAGAACTCGGATGCCACCTCCACGTCTACCGGCAGGTTGGCAGCGCGGGCAAATAGGTTCTTGGCCAGCATTCCGGCATGGAAAGATGTGCCGCAAGCGATGATGGTTACCCTTTCCAGGTTTTTGATCTCTTCCTCGCTCAGGCCCAGTTTAAGCCGCACATCCCCGTCTATCTCTGAGATGCGCCCCGCAATGGTCTCGCGGATGGCCCGCGGCTGCTCATGAATCTCTTTGAGCATGAAATGATTATAGCCCCCCTTCTCAGCAGCATCGGCATCCCAGGTGATGTGCTCGACCTGTGCCTGGCGGGGCTGACCATCCCTATCCATTATCTCAACCCTGTCCGCAAAGACACGAGCAACTTCGCCATCCTTCATGCGGATCACTTCTTTGGTATAGGGAAGAATCGCTGGAACATCGGATGCCACATAGAATGCAGCTTCGCCTTTGCCCAGCACCAGTGGGCTGTCTTTTCTGGCGCAGACCAAATAGGGAGAACTGGCGGCGAGCACAGCCACGGCATAGGAGCCTTCTACATGCACCAGAGCCCTGCAAACGGCTTCGAATAGATCGCCCTTAAAATAAAAGTGAATGAGATGTGCCAGGACCTCACTATCCGTCTCGGATGTAAACCCATAACCTTTTTCAGTTAAAAGCTCTTTTAGATCCAGGTAGTTTTCAATAATGCCGTTATGCACTATAGCAATCTCCCCGGAGGTGTGGGGATGAGCATTCCGGTCGCTCGGCCGCCCGTGCGTTGCCCAGCGAGTATGGCCGATGCCCATTCCCTCACCCGGACAGCCCCGGGATTGGTATTCCTTTTCCAGATCTGCGATCCGTCCGGCTGACTTCAGGACCTCAATTGCTCCCTCTGACTTGAAAGCCACACCCGCTGAATCATAACCTCGATATTCCAGCCTTTTCAGAGTATCAAATAGAATCGGACCTGCCAACTGGTCTCCGACATAAGCCACGATTCCGCACATCAGCCGATCACCCTGCTATCTCTCTCAATATTGCCGCAAATTGATGCTCCCGAGCCGATGCGTGCCGCCGTGCCCACAACCGTTCCCGGGCTGGCTAAAACTCTGCTTCCTATGGTCACATCATCGGCAAATATCGCTCCGAAATCAGCCCTTAAAAAGGCCTCGTCCACCTCGACTACACATGTGCCCGTCTCGGTGACCAGCAGGTCTCCCAATGTGCAGCTTGCTCCAATAACTGAGTCGGAAATAATAGTCCCCGAGCCGATCCGAACGTCATTCATGATTATGCAGTTTCTAACCTCGGAATGCGGGCCAATCCTCGTTGAATCACCTACGGAAGTGGAGGGCAGAATTATGGCACCTGGGCCGATATCGCAGTCCTCGCCGATACAGACCGGGCCCACCACATAAGATCCGGAGCGGATAATGCTGCCCTCGCCCAAACCCACCGGGCCTTTGATTATTGCGCCCTCTTCCACTTCGCCGCAAATTCTTGGGTCCTTCATACCCAGAGCCAGGCTATTTGCATTGAGTAGATCCCAGGCGAATATGGCGTCTGACCATATGCCTTTGCCTATATGAGGTACAATCTCCTTTCCATCAGCGATCATCAGAGATATGGTCTCTGTCAGCTCGTAAGATCCTCTCTCCGAAATCGGAGTATGGCGGAGATCCTCAAAGATGGTTGGACTGAATTTGTAGGCTCCCGTATTTAGAATTCCTGAACATGGCCTTCCTGGCTTCTCAATTATTGCTTTTACCCTCTCCTGTTCCACCATTAAGACCCCATAGTCGCCGGAATGTTGGCGCAGAGCAGCCAAGATCACGTTTTCTCCTTTGGTCGAGATCAGCTCTTTGACCGATCTTGCATCAATGAGGTTGTCTCCGTTGACCACTAGAAATTCCTCATTCACATAGCTTTCAGCTTTGCGCAGAGCGTGTGCTGTACCTAAAAGCTCATTTTGCTCGATATAAGTGATCTTTACGCCAAAATCAAGACCATCCTCGAAATAGTCCATGACCCTTTCTTTCTGATAGCCGACTATTATGTAGAGATCTCGAATGCCGTTTGCAGCCAGAGCCGAAATGACATGCTCCATGAAAGGGCGGTTTCCCACTGGAAGCATGACCTTGGATCTGGTCTGGGTAAGTGGCCTGCATCTGCGGCCTTCTCCTGCCGCCAATATAACTCCCTTCAAATCTATCACAGCCTGGGTATCTAGAACGGATACAAGAACACAGCCAGGCTTTAGATCCTTTCGGTCAATTATTCATAAGAAATATGAGCGTGGTTGAGAAAAAGAAAAAAAGCCTAATCTTTTATACCGGCAGAGATCAATGAAAACACTAGAGGACGACAGGATAAATGAAAATACTGGTAATACCCACGACGGATTGGATCAGGCATCCTGTTCCCAATCGGCTTAATTTCATCTTTGATTTTCTGGCAGAGGAGCACGATGTGTATGTGCTGCATTTTGGCCTGAAGAGGTTTTCGGAGCTGCAGGCAAGGGAAACAAAATGCCTGCTGGTGGAAGCGAGCTGGATAAATGTCGAGGATCCAGCTCTCTATTACCTCTTGAACTTCCCCTATCACTTATGGAAAATCAAACGCATTGCGAAGAAGCTGAACATAGACGTCATACTCTCTACCAATATCTTGCCATCCTTTGCCGCAAACTTCGCGCACTCGCCTGTCGTATTCGACTACCTGGATCATCTGGAGGAATCTGCATCGATTTACTATCCAGGATCTGCCTTAGGTGAGCTCGTCAAGCGGGTGGTAAGCCTCATCACCAAATACAATCTTCGCACTGCCCATTCCGTAATTACAGTTACCAAAGAGCTTTCGGAATTTCTACAGAACCTGGGTGTAAAGGATATAACTGTGATTCCCAATGGCGTGGATACAAAGCTTCTCAGGCCGCTCTCCATGCAGGAGGCCAAGAAATCCCTGGGCCTGACAGGTGTGGTTCTAGGCTACGTGGGATCGCTTGAGCACTGGGTGGATCTGGAGACGGTGGTGTCGGCTCTGCCGCAGATCGATGCCACTCTGCTCGTAGTGGGACCCGGGCTTTTTACCGATTATGGGGACAGGATTAAGAAGATGGCCAAGGACCAGGGCGTTCTGGATAGGATTGTCTTCACAGGCGCAGTCGAGTACGCCGATCTCTCCCGCTACATTTCTGCTATGGACATCGGCCTTAATCCCCTGAAGATGATGAAAAAGAACGAGTACGCCGCCGGAGGAAAGGTCTTCAATTATCTGGCCTGCGGCAGGCCGGTTCTCTCCAGCAGGATGATATCTCTGGAGAGGCTGCTTGGGGATGAGATCTACTACTACGATGATGTGGAGAGCTTTATTGTGCAGGTAAAGAAGGTCTTGGCAGCAGATAGCGACGAGATGAAATACAGGTCCCTGGCTCTGAAGTACGACTGGAGAGAGATCTCCCGGAAATACGAAAACGTTCTGGAGAACGCCCCGAACCAGGATAAAAAACGATGAAGATCGCCCTTATATATTACGATTTTTCTTCTTTTGTGCAGCAGGACGGCGAGCTTTTATCCAGGCATTTTAAAGTCGCAAGAGTCAATTACAGGCGACCCTTCGACTTATTCAATATCTTTTCGTCCGTATGGCAATGCGATGTCTCATTCTCCTGGTTTGCATCCGGGCATTCTTTTGCTGCGGTCCTCTTCTCAAAGCTGCTCGGCAAGAAATCCATTGTGGTCGCGGGCGGCTACGATGTCGCCTGCGTTCCAGAAATAAACTATGGCCAGTTCACCTTCTCATGGACCAAGAGATTTATGACCAGATTTTCATTGGAACATGCCGACCTGGTGCTGCCTGTCTCGGAATTCACACAAAAAGAGGTTCTGAGATGGGCCCGACCCAAAAAAATTCAGGTCATCTATAACGGCATAGATCTAAACCGCTTCACGGCAGACGGCAAGAAAGAGGACCTGGTGATAACGGTAGGAGGGGTGAGCCGGTCCAATCTGAGAAGAAAGGGGCTGGAGACCTTCGTCAAATCTGCCCGTCTGGTGCCAGAGGCCAGATTTGTCGTCATCGGAAAGGAGCAGGATGACTCCATCAACCGCCTGCGAGCCGCCGCATCTGCCAATGTGAGCTTTACCGGTTTTGTCAATGACAAAGAGCTGCTCCAATGGTATCAGAAGGCCAAAGTCTATGTTCAGGCCTCGGCCTATGAGAGCTTCGGCATGTCTCTGGCCGAAGCCATGCTCTGCCATTGCGTGCCGGTAGTCACCGAGAGAGGAGCACTGTCGGAAGTGGTGGGCGAGACCGGCTATTATGCTCCATTTGAGGACGAGAAAGCTACCGCAGGAGCCATCAAAGCAGCATTGAACTCCGAACTGGGCCCTCTTGCCCGGAGGCGGATCGAGGCCCTGTTCTCACAAACCAGAAGAGAGGATTCCCTCAAAAAGGCCATAGAGGCGCTTTTTGCATGATAAAGATCTTTGCCGCCGTAAACGGCGAGATAATTGAAGATCTGGAGGAGAACACAACTCCCACTTACACCCGCATACATTACCTGCTCAAAGAGCTCTCCCGTTTTAAGGACAGGGAGGTGATGGCGATCAGCTACCACCTGCGCCCCGGCCAAGGACTGGCAGATATCATTTATAACAACATGCAAAAGACCGTCGCGGCCATGAGATCGGCTTTGATGCTAATTATCTACCGCCCTCTGGTCTATTTTGCCTATCCTCACTCAATGACCACAGTACAGAATCGAGCACTATATCGGATCTGCAGAATACTTGGCCTAAAGATAATTCTGGACATCCATGACACAATTGAGCAGGCAGGAGCAATCGGCCAGGGAAAACCCTTTCTAAGCCGGGAGATGGAAAGCAAATGCTTTAGAGAAGCGGCACTGATCGTGGCCCTGAACCGGCATATGTGGGAGTATCTTGCCGAAAAATATCAGATATCTGGAGATAAGCAGGTGGCGTTTCTGGCCAATGCCTATGAAGATGAACTCTGCCGGACTTTTCCGAAACCCTACCAAAGCGTGGAAGACAGGTTCAATGTCTGCTACGTGGGAGGGCTGACCAAGAAAAGAGGTATAGAAATACTCGTCAAAGCCTGCGAAGAATTGCATAAGAAATATCCCTACTTGAATCTGTATCTTTTTGGTCCTTATGGAGAAGGCCTAACTTTGGAGCTTAAAGGCACCATCGAAAGGAGCGATTTCATCTACAGAAGACTGATTCCTAGGAAGGACTTGCCGGGCGCTTTGAATGATGTAGACCTCTTCGTCATGCCTTACGACCCAAGAGAGAGCTATATGAATGTCAGCTCCCCGACAAAGCTCTTTGAGTACATAGGAACCGGTAAGCCTATATTATGTACGAAATGTGCGTCACTGCTGGATGTGGGCGAAGAAGGTGGTATAATATATGTAAATTATGACGTTACAGATTTGGAAAAACAAGCAGAAATGTTGATCTTGAATCCAGATATCCGAGAAAAGCTTTCAGAGGAACTTATTAAAATCAGGCTGCACCATACCTGGAAAGAGAGGGCAAAAACATTCAATGAAGCATTGAAGTCTCTATAATATACGTCTTTCTAGATCTGAGACCCCCAAGTAGTGAGTCTTTTATACCGCGTTTTCCAATAGGGCCTTATGCAGGAAGCAAAGAAGTTTGCGTTAGATGTTAGCCTTACATTTATCGCATCAATAATTAATATGCTTCTGACATTTGTAATTTCTATAATATTAGGTAGGTACCTCGGCGCTACTGATTTGGGATTATATAGACTGACCTATACATTTTACGGGGTTGCTACTATGGTAGGAGCGTTGGGAATTCCAGCTGCCGTGATAAAATATGTAGCAGAGGATAAAGAGGATAAGGCAAATTTAAATAAAATAGTATCTTCAGCTATTATCACCTCGCTTTTAGTAGGAATTTTTTTTAGCATAGCACTCTATTTGTCATCCCAAATCTTTGCAGATCTTTTTAAAATGCCCCAGATTAAAGGCTTATTGGAATTGCTCACGCCCGTTTTTCCTTTCGTTCTGGTCAATTCCATATTGTATGCCACTTTGAATGGACTTCGAGATATGAATAAATACGCCATGTCAATGATATTTCAGCAAGTTTTAATGACGATATTCATAGCAATTTTAATTTACTTAGGCTTTGGGGTTGCCGGCGCGATGATCGGCATCGTGTTATCTTCCATCGGCGCATCTGCTTACTTAATTTATTGCTGCAAAGGCAAGTTTAATTTTATAATCAAAGAATATATAAAAACAACAAAAAAACTGATTAGCTTTGGAACGCAGATGTTTGGTGCTAATTTAATAAATATGATCAACCTTCAAGGAGACACGATCTTCGTGGGATACTTTCTGACGGCAGCCGACGTTGGTTACTATTCCGTAGCTACGGGTCTAAGCAAGTTCTTTTGGGTTGTGCCTCAGGCGATCCAAACGATATCCTACCCCGCTACATCAGATTACTGGGCCAAAAAGGATATCTGGGGATTGCAGAAGATGTTGGACAAGAGTATGAAATATACTGCTCTTGCCCTTATGCCTGCGGGCCTGGCAATTTGTTTCTTTGCAGAGGAGATAGTAACCAGTATTTACGGCCCTGGATTTTCTCTGTCGGCTCTGCCTTTACAGGTATTGCTAATGGGAACCGTAATATTTGGTGTGTTCTGCACATCCATAGGAGGTTCTCTGGCGGGAGTGAATCGCCCTGACCTGGGACTCAAAGCGGCGAGCTTCAGTGCTCTTGTTAATATTATTCTGAATTTGTCGCTTATACCTCGCTATGGCGTCATCGGAGCCGCAATAGCTACAGCGGTATCTCTTATAACCATGGCATTATTATTCTATGCATTGACCATTAAAACGCTATCTTTAAAAGCAAAAATTAATTGGATTATCAAAATCATAGCATTTGCCTCGTTAGCAATAATTCTTTTTTTTATATTTGCGGGATCAATCGATTCAGTTGCGTTTAGAGTCTGCTTAGTGCTGGCATTTTCAGCTATGACTCTCATAATTTTGGTGGAAAAGGATGACATTACCCTGCTCAAATCGCTATTATTTACTATAATAAAAAGAAGGTAAGTTTGCGAGCCTATTTGCCGACCAAGTAGATCTTGCACCAGGAGTAATTCAGCTTTTTTGCAAACGGAAAGCTCAATATATTTACCAAACACCAATGGATGCTATTTACAAATCCTTTTTTAATCCATATCATGGGATACAATCCACCTGGATATATTGCCAATTCGGTTAGACCTATCCTGCTAAAAATCGTCTCTAATTCAAAGCTGGTCAGTGGATTTATGTGACCGTAGCAAAGATCCCCTTCCATAAAAAGAAGAAATTTGTCGCGTAAGAAAAAACAGAATTTTGACCATGGGCTCTCTATATTAGGCGTACTCAGGACGATGTAACCATCTGGTTTGACAAGCTCCTTAAGACCTTTAAGGAACATCCAGGGATTCTCTAAATGCTCAATCGTCTCCATTGAAACGACAATATCATATTTTTCTTTATTACGTTGGGAAAATTCGTACCAATTCGTCTCGTTATTCAAATCGATCTTACTGAAAGGAATGGTACCATGATACTTAAAATTTTCTTGATCAATATCAACAGACTCAACAAAAAAGCCGTTATCATGAAGCCTCTTTGAAAAAGCGCCTTCTCCAGCAGCTACATCCAGGACATGGATATCATTTTCTTTTTTTATTTCATTTTTTGCATCATTAACAACAGAAAAAACCTGGCTGTGCAAGCCGGTATCTGCCATTATCAATAGACCATCGTAGTACTCAAGCTCCTTTTCCCCAAGCTTTATCCAGATCATTTTATCACCTTCTGATATATGCGGAAAAACTCTTTACCGACTGCATCATAGCTAAATTTATTTTTAGCATATTCGCAGATCTCTTTTGAGTTGTAGCTTGAGAAATTGTCCAGCATATAGCCCATGGCTTTCACAAGTGCATCCTTATCTCCGGGTTCTATTAAAATTCCGCAGTTGTCTTTCACAAATTCCTCCGGCCCGCCACACCTCGTTGCTATTACAGGCTTGCCGCAGGCAAGGGCCTCGGCAGTGACGACAGAGAATGTCTCAAAGTTGCTATTGAGGACGAAAAAGTTGCTCGCGTAAAAAAATTTCGAAATATCATTTACGTTAACCATTCCTTCAAAAAATATCATCTTATTTAGAAGTGAGTATTTCCTTGCCAGACCTTCAAGCTTTTCTTTATCGTTGCCATTGCCGATGATATGAAGCTGGAAATCTTTCCGCTTCATGGATAATTCCTTAACCGCGTCTATTATTCCAGATACATTCTTTATATCATCTTTCAGAAGAGAAACATGAAGTATCTGCTTTTTTCCAGCCTTTTCTAGGTTGCATTTCATCTCAGCGACATCAACCACATTTGGAATTACAGAATAGCAGTTAGTTATGCCACAAGCGATCATCGCATCCTTTAATTTGTCGCTCACAGTTGTAATGGCCTTCGCGTTCTTGCCAATGGATCGGATGAGCTCTTTTCCAAGAAAAGATCTCTTGTTAAATGTGCCATCTTCCTTGAGGTATCCCGCCCAGTGCTCAGTTATGATATAGGGTATGCCTTTTGTCAGTTTTAAGTATAGGGCAAAGAGACCTGCATAGAGTATGACGTTACAGTGCACCAGATCCGGCTTGCCAAACTTTTTATTAATTAATTCGTATCCTCTTAAAGCACAACGCAAATATCCCAAATACTGAGCCGCCTGGTTGGAGAGATCCCTTATCCATCTATTAGGATTAGTGCTCATTTTTTGATAGACTCTTACCTCGATAATGCCGTTATCCTCTGCAACATCGATGCTTCTATCGATGGAGCCAAGGTGAACATGCAGAACAGCAACATCACAGTATTCTAAAGCTGCAAAGGCATGTCTTTTTACGAAAATTCCACTCACAGGATGCTCTTTATTCGGATACCAGCTCGCCAAAAAAAGAACTCTAAGCCGTCTTTGTTCCTGGATATCCATGATTTATTCCCTAAATTCGTCTAGAATACGCATACAAACTCTTCTAAGGCCCTGGATAAATAACCTCGATATTCTCCATGTTCAATATCAACTTGCGCAGCTCCTCGCAGTTTATAGGATGCTTGAACTCACTGCATAGCTTTACCCGTTCTGATAGATCACCCAGCTCCTTCTCTTTCAAGTAGTAACCCATCCTCTGGGTGATATATTTGAGCGCCTTGGCTCCGGTGTGCTTGCCTATGATGATGTGCCGGGCAGCGCCTACCATTTCAGGCGAGTAGAGCTCATAGGTCCTGGGCTCTTCCAGAACGGCCGCCACATGGATTCCCGACTCATGAGAAAAAGCGTTTGTTCCCACCACGGCCTTATTCCTGGCCACGGGAACCTCTGAGTAGGTCTCCACCAGCTTGGAGAGGTCTTTTACCTTGGTCAGATCGTAACCCCCCAGGTCGTAATGCAGCCGCAAAGTTACCAGCAGCTCTTCCAACGGTGTGTTGCCGCTGCGCTCTCCGATGCCGTTTACCGTAGTATGCAGCTGCTTTGCCCCTGCTTCTGCTCCGGCCAGGGTGTTGGCCAGGGCCATTCCCAGGTCGTCATGGCAGTGCATGCAGATCGGGACCTTGACAACTTTTTTCAGCTCGCTTATCATGTAATATGTCGTGCGCGGATTCATGATCCCCACGGTGTCAGCAACGCTGATGTAATCGGCATGGTACTCCTCCGCCTTCTTGTAAAGCTTCTTTAAGATCTCAAAATCGGTGCGTGTGGCATCCTCGGCTGAAAAACGCACAATAAGGCCATGATCCTTGGCGTACTCCACAGTCTGCAGCGCGCAGGAAATCGCCTCGGGACAGCTCATGTGTAGTTTGTACTTGAGATGAAGATCAGAGGTAGCGATGAAGACGCTGACCATGTCGGCGCCGCATTCAATGGCTGCGTCGACATCTTTCTTGACGGACCGGCAGAGTGCTGAGATCTTGGCATCAAGTCCCAGATTGCAGACCTCTTTTACGGCATTCATCTCCGCCGCGGATACGACGGGGAAACCGGCTTCAATAACCTCGACGCCTATCTCATCCAGCCGCAGAGCAATATCCAGTTTTTCATCGGCGCGAAAGACTACTCCTGGCATCTGCTCACCGTCGCGAAGGGTTACATCGCATATCTCGATGTCCAGGGGTGGTGTCTTGGCCAGGGCCAAGAATTGATTGAGGGAGTAGTCTTGCATAGCGCTCTAATTGTGATAATTCATTACATAAATCGGTTTCGAAGGAAACGAGTTTCCGGCAATTGTGACTACTCCCACGACTGAAGTCGCGAGCATCTAGGCTTTCGCCACAGACTGTAGTCCCAGTCTGAGAATATTTTTTGAAGCATTAAGGTCTCTGTCCATTACCAGGCCACATTTCAGGCAGTTATGGATTCTTTCCGAGAGACCCTTCTTTACGATTGAACCACAGCCTGAGCACATCTGAGATGTATAGGCAGGATTGACCAGGACCACTTTACGACCGGCACTTTCAGCCTTGTACGTAACGTAAGTCCTGAATCTATTCCAGCTTGCATCCAGCACGCTCTTAGCCATGTAAGGTTTCTTTTCGATAAGATTCTTGATATCTATATCTTCCAGGCAGATTATGCCATAATCGTTCACTATCTGATGGCTGAGTTGGTGAGCAAAGTTATCTCTGAAATTACCAAGTCGTTCATTGATATGACTGACTTTCTTGGCAGCTTTCTTGCGTTCTGGTGATCTATGGGGGAGTTTATCTTTCTTGCTTTGTTCCGTGGAAAGTTTCTCTTCACAAGCTGCTAGATATCTTTGGTTTGCTACAAAAGTACCATCTGACAGAACGACAAAATTGGATATCCCCACGTCAATGCCTACTGCTTTCTCGGAATCTGGTACGGCATCTTTGGGTGCATCTTCTACCAAGAATGAGACATACCATTTTTTGGTAGCTGATCTTCTTATGGTCAGCCTCTTAATGGTTCCTTCAACTTTCCTATGCAACCAAACCTTTAGATCTCCGATCTTGGAAAGATGCAAAACGTTATCCTTGAACGTGAAACCACTTTGAGGATACGTTAAGCTGTCATACCAGTTTCTGCCTTTGAATCTCGGATAACCTGATTCTTCTCCTGCCTTGACCCTTCGGAAGAACGATTTGAAAGCCAGGTCTACCCTTTGAACAGCTTCCTGAAGAACCTGAGAATAGACTTCCGATAGCTCTGGTTTGGATTCTTTCCAGATGGGAAGCATTCTCTTAGATTCAAAGTAGCTTATGGATCGATCTTCACTCTCCCAGGCGTTCTTCCGCAAAGCAAGTGTCTGATTATAGGTCCACCTGCATAGATCAAGTTGCCTGTTCAATATTGCAACCTGCGACTTTGTGGGCTTCAATCTATAACGAAACACTTTAGGCATTATCAGTTAATAGGCTTCATTGCCTAATACAGTTGTTGGTCCACAGGAAATAACCGCGGGGCACGATTCATCCCACCTCTGAAGAGGCGGGGATTCTCTGCCCCTGCACCCCGTCCTTCCTAAAGATTGGCAAAACGCTCCAATATCCAGCGGCTTCGCACTTCAGGATGAAATATAATACCGTAAGTGGGATGAGTGCGGTGCAGGAAAGCCTCGGAAGCATACGATTTTCCCGCGAGGAGCATGAATCCTTCCGGCAATGTCACTGCATAGTTATGAAGATGATAGCCTTCTATCTGCCACGGCTCGCCCAGCAACGGTGACGCCAGGACGATCTCTATTTGTTCCAGGCCGATAGCTTGATTTTGCACTATCGATCCCCCATAAACTGCGCCAATAACCTGCATGCCGGCGCATATTCCCAAAAGGGGCTTTTTGAAATCTCTTATCCATGTGAAGTGCTGCAAATGATCGGCATAAACATTATCCAACAGTCCCGTTCCGCAGAGGATAATTTTATCGTAGCTGGCAAGCTCCTGCGGCTTGACCATGGTATAATGCAAAATATTGCAAAAAAATCCTGCTCGCTGCAATGTATCTCTAATGGGATGGACAAATTCGCACAGAGATAGGGAGTCTTTTTCAAAGCAAAGGTCAACCAGGAGGATGCATCCCTTCCTATCCACTATTTCCTCAGAAATTCGTCCAAAGCTGCCCGGATCTCTTCCGTCCGTTTTCGGACTCGTAACCCTTACCGGTTTCTCCACCAGCCGCATCTCTTCGATGACGAACTGCCCCCGGTAGTCGGCATAGCTCTGGGATGCCTTCAGGATTTCAACTCTCTTCCCGAAGATCGGCCCGTCCAGGACGAAGGTCTCCAGCTCCCCTCCTTCGCCGGAAGGATTTATCCTGTATTTTTGCTGGAGCCGTTCCAGCATTTGGATATGCTCAGCCGTCAACTCTGCACCCAGCCAGGAGGAATCGAAAGGAAAAGCATAGACCCCGGAGATGATGATGGAAAAGTTTTCCTTTAAAAGCCTGCGGAGGTAATCGATCTGATTTGTCTGCCAGAGGGGGTTATAGCACCAGAGACCCAGGTCGCGACAGATCCTCTGCACGCGCGCCGCCTGGTAGACAGACTCAATGGCTCCTGTGACAATTCCCTGGATACCGTACATCTTCCGCGCAGCGGCTATTGCTGCCGACAGATCCTCCAGCTCCTCCTCTTTGATGCCGTGCGTAGGCCAGGTAAGCAGGGGTATGCTCATGGCCTTGGCTTGCAGGTCGGTGTGGCGAATGTTAGGCGTGTGGAACATGTAGCTGTCCGGGTTATCCGAGACCAAAGTTATCAGGCAGGCTACCTGATTTTTCCCCATAGCCATGCGGCAGGCAAAGACCGAGTCCTTGCCGCCAGAGAAGAGCACGCCCAGCTTCATCATGTTTTGCGGCACCACAAGCTAATCCAGGTCAAGCATTCGCCAGATCTTCGCCATATCCAAGTTAGTCTCTACAGCCGCGGCCAGTTCCGAAAAGCCATCACCCTTTGCAGCTCTCTCTCTTGAAATATCCTCCGTTTCTGTATTGGGTGGCAAGCCCAAGCCCTGGCCGGGATTCTTGCGGCGGTGCAGGAAGTCAAGAAAAGCATTGCAAAAGTTCTCGTTCTTGAAGATTCCATGCAGGTAGGTGCCGATCACCATTCCGCTCTCTGATACAGCGCCGTCGTCTCCGAAGGCAGCTTCCCCGTAAGGGAGGGTCACACCCATGTGAATCTCGTAGCCGGTGACGGTTTGGCCGCGAATCGGCTCCAGGATGGGGCCGCCGCCGGTGACACTCTTCTTCACCTGCACAGTCCGCTTCTCATAAAGGTCGAAGCGGGTTACAGCATCCAGCAGACCCAGGCCGGGAATAGTTCCTACGGTGTCCTCGATGCCGCAATCGATGATCTCCCTGCCCAGCATCTGGTAGCCGCCACAGATGCCCAGGACCGGAGTGTCCGACAGGGATTTTATCTGATCGGCCATGCCCTTTTCCTGCATCTCCAAGAGGTCGGAGACGGTGTTCTTGGTACCGGGAATGATTATGGCATCCGGATGGCCCAGGGGCTCGGAGAGGTTCACGTACCGAACATGCGCTTTTCGCTCCAAGGGCTCGAAATCGGTGAAGTTGCTGATGCGCGGTAGCCTGATCACGGCAATCTCGACCTGCTCGCCCGCTGGCCGGGCCTTCTTGTCGCCCAAAGAGACAGAGTCCTCGGAGGGTAGGTTCAGGTCGAGGTAGGGCATGACGCCCAGTACGGGAACCCCGGTGAGCTCTTCGAGCGTCAACAGGCCGCTGCCCAAAATGGCAGGATCGCCCCGGAATTTGTTGATGACCAGCCCTTTAACGAGTGGACGGATGTCCTCTGGCAGGAGCTGCACCGTGCCGAAGAGGCTGGCGAAGACGCCACCCCTCTCGATATCCCCTACCAGGATTATGGGGGCATTCAGGTGGCGGGCCACGTAGATGTTGGCGATATCGCGATCGAATAGGTTGATCTCGGCCGCGCCGCCCGCGCCTTCTACTACGATGTAGTCGTAGTCCTTCTCCAGCTCCTGCAGAGATCGATCCACCACCCCCTTGAGCCCATCGATCTCGTGATAGTATTCCTCTGCCGATTTGTCGGCCACGCTCCTGCCCAGGACGATGACCTGAGAGGTGCGATCTCCCTTTGGCTTGAGAAGGATGGGGTTCATGAACTCCGTTGGTTCCACCCGGGCTGCCCAGGCCTGCACCGCCTGGGCTATGCCGATCTCCGAGCCGTTCTGGGTGACCCAGGAGTTGAGGCTCATATTCTGGGACTTGAAGGGCGCGACCCGGAAGCCACGATCGGAGAGCAGGCGGCAGAGAGCGGCGACGAGAGTGCTCTTGCCGGAATGGGAGGTGGTGCCCAGGACCACGAGAAAGCGTGACATGAGGGGGGACGAGGGCGGGTAAGTTTATTTGCCTTTTGGAAGGTGGGATTTTGTAATTGAGTGTGAATAAGATCAGACTATATTATGACAAAGCTCAAATATTTGTCAGATATTCCAACGTTCTCACTCGTGTTATCATACATCTCGCCCAGGTTTATAGGAATCCTCACACGTAGCTATATATCTGAGAATATTCTTTTTTCACTTGGCATGCAACCTGAAAATCAAGCTATACAGACCCTCACCAAGCAAGGCTACCACCTCGTGGGTGGCGCAGCCGTCAAGCCCTGCCTGTGGCTTCGCCGAGCCATGCGGGGCGGCGACCAGTGCTACAAGCACCACTTCTACGGCATCTCCAGCCACCGCTGCGTGCAGATGACGCCCACTCTGGAGTGCAACCACCACTGCCTGCACTGCTGGAGACCGATAGATGACCCTGTGCCAGGAACTGCACCACAAGAACCGGCAGAGCTACTCGACGGCATCCTGCAAGGCCAGCAGAAGTTTCTCTCCGGCTATGGTGGAGCCAAGACAACGGACCTGGAGAGACTGGCCGAGGCGCGCGAGCCCAAGCATGTGGCTCTCTCCCTCATGGGCGAACCGACCCTTTATCCTCATCTAAAGGAGCTTCTCGAGCTGATCAGAAAGAGAAGCATGACCTCATTTGTAGTGAGCAACGCCACAAATCCGGATGTCCTGGCAGACCTTCTGCCCACTCAACTCTACCTCAGCCTCAACGCACCCGACGAGGAGCTTTACCGGCGCGTCTGCCGTCCCGACGGAGAATTCTGGCAAAGGATCCAAGAGAGCCTGGAGATCATGAAGCAGCACCGCTGCCGAAGCGTAATTCGCCTCACTATGGTCCGCGGCCTGAATATGCAAAGGCCCGAGGACTACGCCCGCCTCATCGCGAGAGCCGAGCCGGACTTTGTGGAGGTTAAGTCTTATATGCACCTGGGCCGCTCCCGAGACCGCTTGACAAGGGAGAATATGCCACAGCACTGCGAGATCCTGGAATTTGCTCGCAGCTTAGGCGAGGCCTTGGGCTACGAATTGGAAGCTGACGTGCCCCTGAGCCGTGTTGCTCTTCTCACCAGCGGTCGCGTAAAAAGATGCCTGGCAGAAGAGAACTAAAAGGGTAAAACCGATTCAAAAGCAGATGGCGATCCATATCACTCAAAATAAAGAAAATAGGCCAGATGATCACACCCGATTAGAGATATGCGCCTGATTGAAAATCAGTACTATCGTATAAATTAAATAGTTATTAATTCATAAAATATTGATATCTTGAGCAAATAGGTGGCACGCCCATATTAAGATACCTGGTTAAGCGAAAGGTGCGTATCTGAGCGAACATATGTTCCACACAGTGGGAAAACTATTTTTGTGGGTAGTTGCAACGGTTCTTTCAGCCTAATGACTATATGTGGAAACGTGAGCATAAAGCTCCAGGTGAATCTATGGACCTAGAAATAAAAATCCTGCTGGTGGAAGATAATTTTGAGGACGCGGCCATAACAAAGCGCGTATTATCACACAATAAGCTGAATAGTGGTCTGGTTATTGCCGCCAGCGGCAAAGAAGCACTTGCAGCTCTGCAAAATGTTGATAAGGCAGATTTGCCCCAACTAATCTTGCTAGACATCAATTTGCCGGATATCAGCGGCATAGATCTTCTCACCCACATAAAAAAAGATAACAATCTTCGGAGTATACCCGTGGTCATTCTTACCGGGTCGAATGAGGACAAAGATATTCAGAAGTCCTACGATCTGGGTGCGGGCAGCTACCTGGTCAAACCCATCTCCAATGATGCCTTGATGCTGGTCATAGAGAAGCTATTTTATCCCTGAGGCAAGACGCCTCGCTACATCAAGATTCCCACGATCATCCCGACGAGCATCCACTGGTGTCTCAAGGATCATGGCCAGGTCGGCAAGATCAGGATGACAGAGAATTGCGCGAAGGCCCCCCTCGCCTATCTGCCCGACACCTAAATGCTCGTGCCGGTCCAAATGCGATCCGATAGAACCTTTGCAATCGTTTAGATGGATGAGCTTAAGCTCCTCCAGTCCGATGCTATCCTGAAACTGATCGAGCGTCGCCTGCAGGGCAAAAGAGGTACGTAGATCGTATCCTGCCGCATGAAGATGACAGGTGTCCAGGCAAACGCCCAAACGGCGACGATATGCAGGCAGAGACTCTAAGATAGCAGCAATATCGGAAAACGTGCTGCCCATGCTGTTCCTTGTGCCGGCGCTGTTCTCCAAGAGCAAGACGGTATCAGTATCATGCTCAGAAAAGACAGTCTGCAACGCATCTACAACCCTCGCGATCCCAACCTCCAGACCCTGGCCCAGGTGACTTCCCAGATGAGTTACAAGATATGGTATGCCCAAAGCCCGGCATCGCTCCAGCTCCCTCGCCAGAGACTCTACCGATTTGGCATAGACATCTTCCTTTGTTGAGGCAAGGTTGGGCAGATAGGGCATGTGATCCACAGCCAACGATAAACCAAACTGCTTTTGCAGAGCAATAAAACGCTCCGCAGATTCGCGGGGGATAGGTCCTGACCACCATTTGCGAGGATTGGAAGAGAAGATCTGAAATGCATCCAACCCATTTTCATGAGCAAGGAGGACGGCTCTGTCCACGCCGCCAGCAACTGAAACGTGCACGCCTAATTGCACCATATTCATGATTCAAGAATGCTTCTCAGATCAAACTTGCCCTGAGAAACCAGACCCACGGAAAAATTGATCTAATAAGATATCGGTATTAGGGCAAGGAGCTAAGAGTAGCGACGCCGATGATGAGACAGCATGTTCTGATGCCATGATGAACCCTATGAGTTCTGAGGCGCGCTAAAATATCAAGCCTGCAATAAAGGTCAAAAGAAAAAAGAAAATAACGCTTCCCTTGTTTTACCGTTCTTTCTCCAGGCTTCGGGCCATATGATCGCTTGCCCATCGGCTGATATTGTCGATCAGATTCAGTTCTACGATCTTTCTAGTATCATAAAGCATCTCAGCCACCTCATTAAATGTGAAGCTTTTCTTCATGCCCATCTTGTCGACAACATCGAGAACCTCTTTTGGCATGGATTTGCTAATCTTTAGCATCTGCCCAGCCAGAAGAGAGCAAGCATTTTTTAGATATTTTATGGAAAAGTCGGATGTAGACTTCCTATCGGCGAGGTTCTTATTGACCTCCTTGATGGACCAGCATATGGTAAGGATATCTCTGTACATCTCGGCACCCTTCAGTAGATAGCCCGGAGGATATTTAAACGCTGTGGAGAGGTGATGAAAGATTGAGGTAGAAGGAGTAAACACAGAATAAAAATAGATAAAAGGTGGGGCTGGTGAGATTCGAACTCACGATCGACGGGTATCTCCGATACTGAAGTGCATACAGCCGAAAATCGGCGGCTGATAACAGCTCATTTCAGTGCTCCAACGGATCATCAACGATTTCCCCGTCGAGAAATCTCAGTAGACCCGTTGCTCATCATTAAATTATACCGCTGGAGCCCATCGCCCTACCTGACTAGGCCACAGCCCCGGTTGTTTTTTAAGCGGGCCGAGAGGGATTTGAACCCCCGACCTAAAGGTTAAGAGCCTTTCGCTCTGCCTGACTAAGCTACCGGCCCGGACTCATCCAACGTTGATGCCATATATATACGTTTCGGGCAAAGCTTGCCAGAGGAGCCCCCTGGCGTATGCATTTAGCAATAAATGCAAAAGATAAGACAAGCACGCCACTCTAAAATTCCCGGAAAAAAGAGATGATTGGGGCCGCAAATGCCCCATCAATACGCATTGATATACCGTTCAATCTCCCAGGGATGGACGTAGGTGTTGTAAGCCTCCCACTCCAAGAGACCTAGACGCATGATATTCTCAAAAACATGCTCGCCCAAAGCCCCGCGTACCACACTGTCCGCTTCCAGATAGTCCAAGGCTTCCTTGAGATTGGCGGGCAGGGTCTTGATGCCCAAAGCGTTGCGCTCGGCAGGACTGAGATGATAGACATTCAGATCAATCGGCTCTCCTGGATCGATGCCCCTCTTGATTCCGTCCATACCTGCCGCCAGAATTACGGCAAAGGTCAGGTATGGATTGCAGGTCGGGTCAGGCGAGCGGAACTCAATACGCGTCGATAGACCCCGGCCGGCAGGAATTCGAATGAGGGAGGAACGGTTCGGCCCGGACCAGGTGATGTAAACAGGTGCCTCAAATCCCGAGACCAATCGCTTATACGAGTTGATAAGGGGGTTAGCAATCGCGGTTATGGCGCTGGCGTGCTCGATCAGGCCACCTACGAAGAACCGGGCCAGATCGCTTATGCCGGTCTTTGTATCGGGATCAAAGAACGCATTCTCCCCACCCCTGAATAGCGAGATATTGGCATGCATTCCCGTGCCGGATGCACCGTAAATGGGCTTGGGCATGAAAGTGGCGCGCAGGCCTTCTTTCATGGCGATGGTCTTGGTGACATACTTGAAGGTCACCACCTTGTCGGCATTCTTCAAAGCATCGTCATAGACGAAATCGATCTCATGCTGACCCTTGGCAACCTCATGATGAGATGCCTCGATGGTAAAGCCCATCTGCGTCAGCGCCCGGATGATCTCGCGGCGCACATCCTCGGCCAGGTCCACGGGACCGAGGTCAAAGTAGCCCCCAGAGTCGTGCGGGATGGTAGCTGAGCCGCCATTCTGCTTTTCGAAGAGGAAGAACTCCAGCTCAGGGCCGACATTCATATTAAAGCCCATCTCCTGGGCTTTTTCCAGCTGCTTGCGCAGGACACGGCGGGGATCGCCCTCAAAGGGTTGTCCATTCGGCAAATGCACATCGCAGATCAGCCGGGCCTCGTTAGAGCCGTCCTTGGTGCGCCAGGGCAGGATGCTGAAGGTGGAAAGGTCTGGTTGCAGGACCATATCAGATTCCTGAATTCTGGCAAATCCTTCGATAGAAGAGCCGTCAAAAGATATGCCGCTCTTAATGGCTTTTCCTATCTGGGTAGCGGGAATGGCCACATTCTTCACAATTCCCGATATATCTGTGAACTGTAACCGGAGGAACTCTACGTTCTTCTCCTGAACGATTTTAAGCACCTGCTCTTGAGAGTACATTGTTATCATCTCCTGCGCGATTCGCGGATTATCCATAAACAGAAAATCCGCGCTGGTGAAGTCTATAGCCCATATGCCGGGGCGTGATTACATCTGCGAGTCTGGCTCAACCTGGTATCTTAAATAACTATCCGATGGGAAAGACCATTCCGGCTGCATTAAGTTCCGGCGCGGCAATTCTCGCGGCAGCAATTATGCTTATCTAGGGTTATACTATTCATAAGGGATTTGATGTCCGGCAAAAGAGTTTTCGTGGTGGACGCAGGAGGCAGAGGAAATGCCATAGCCCATGCCTTTGCCCGAAGCGGCGGCGTGGAGACGGTATTCGTGGCTCCCGGCAATGCAGGCAGCGAGATGATTGAAAAATGCCGCCTGGCAACTGTGCAAGGCAAGACTCCCAAGACCATCGCGGAAATGCTCGCTTTTGCGAAACAGGAAAAGATTGACTTGACCTTTGTCGGGCCGGAGGGTTACCTATCCGATGGTATCGTCAATATATTTCAGGAAGATGGCCAGAGAATCCTGGGCCCAAAGAAAGAGGCTGCCATCCTGGAAGAACAGCAAGTGCTGGGCCAAAGATCTTCTTAAGAGATTGAATGTTCCCGTGCCGCAATGCAAAAATTTCGATGACCCGGCAGCCGCCGGAGAGTACGTCCAT